>NZ_JBHVSA010000001.1:0-1948059 GCF_042885355.1 Nocardia sp. NPDC058058
TGCGGTAACGCATGCAGGTGACCGGTACTAATAGGCCGAGGACTTACCAACAAAGAAGCTACGCGTCCACTGTGCGGTATCTGAAACAACACACACCGTGTTGAGGGTTCACGCCCTCCACGCGTGTGGGGAGTTTCGGGGGTTAGACCCCCGAACCCCCTTAGTTTCATAGAGTTACGGCGGCTATAGCGGTGGGGAAACGCCCGGTCCCATTCCGAACCCGGAAGCTAAGGCCACCTGCGCCGATGGTACTGCACTCGACAGGGTGTGGGAGAGTAGGACACCGCCGGAACATCCTTCACGAAAGGGGACCCACTCGCTGGGTCCCCTTTCGGCGTTTTACGACCCGGTGCCGCTTGGACGCTCAGCGGTGCGTGATTGAATTTGTGGTGGTGGGAACGTCCCGCCGACCGTCACGCGCGCCAGCGCCGCGGCCGGGTACCGCAGGCAAACTATAGAGAGGGACCACCGTGGCGGAGCACAACGACGGCCGCAAACCTTTCCGCCGTAGTGGCGGATCCGATCGTCCGGAGGGCGGATTCAACCGCGGTGGTCGCGATAACGCGGGCCGCGGGGACGGCGAGCGCGGCGGCTACAACCGCGATTCCGGCGGCAGCCGTGGCGGCTCCGGCGGCCGGGACAACGATCGTGGCGGATTCCGCCGCGACAATGACAGCAATTCCGGTGGGCGCGGCGGCTTCAACCGTGACAGCGACAGCCGAGGCGGCGGCGATAGCCGCGGCGGCTACAACCGCGGTGGCGGTGACAGCCGGGGCGGATTCAATCGTGGCGAGGGCCGCGACAACGATCGCGGTGGATACCGTGGCGGCGAGCGTCGGGAAGGCGATCGCGGCGGATTCAATCGCGGCAGTGACAACCGTGGCGGCGAGCGCGGCGGTTTCAACCGCGGTGGCGACAGCGGCGGCCGGGGCGGCTTCAACCGCGATAACCGTGACGGTGAGCGGGGCGGCTTCAATCGCGGCTCCGACAGCCGTGGCGGCGATAATCGCGGTGGCGAGCGTCGCGACAACGATCGCGGCGGCTTCAGCCGGGGCGGCGACAGCCGTGGCGGTGGCTTCAATCGTGGTGGGGACAGCCGTGGCGATAGCCGTGGTGGTTTCAATCGTGGTGGCGATAGCCGCGGCGGTGAGCGCGGCGGGTTCAACCGCGACAACCGTGATGGCGAACGCGGTGGATTCAACCGCGATCGGGACAATCGCGGTGGTGAGCGCGGTGGCTTCAACCGTGGTTCGGATAACCGTGGTGGGGACAGCCGTGGCGATAGCCGTGGTGGCTTCAATCGCGGTGGCGACAGCCGTGGTGGTGAGCGCGGCGGGTTCAACCGGGACCGTGACGGTGCCGGTCGCGGCGGGTTCAACCGTGACGGCGGTGGTGAGCGCGGTGGCTTCAATCGCGATCGGGATAACCGCGGTGGCGACCGGGATGATCGAAAGAGCTTCGGGCGCAGCAGTTTCGGTGATCGCGGCAATTCCGGTGGCGGGTTCAACCGGGATCGCGGCGATCGTCCCGATCGTGGTGATCGCCCGGATCGGGATCGTTCGGAGCGGTTCGGCAAGTCCGAGCGTTTCGAGAAGCCCGAGCGTTCGCCCCGCGCCGAGGGTGCGGAGAAGCCGGAGCGGTTCGAGCGCACCGAGCGTCCGGAGCGTTCCGAGCGGTCGTTCCCCGGCGGGGATTCGGATCGTCGCCGCGGTGGCGAGGGCGCGCGTGGTCCCGGCGCCCGGGGTGGCGAGCGTCGTGAGGGCCGCCCGGATGAGCCGGAACTCCCCGATGACGTGCAGGCCGCCGATCTCGATCCGGCCGTGCGCCGCGATCTGCTGAGCCTGGACAAGAGCAATGCCGAATCCGTTGCGCGGCACCTGATCATGGTCGCCCAGCTGCTGGACGAGGATCCCGAGCTGGCGCTGGCGCATGCCCGCGCCGCCCGGCAGCGGGCCGGTCGTATCGCCGTCGTGCGCGAAACCGCCGGTGTCGCGGCCTATCACGCGGGTGAGTGGGCCGAGGCGCTGTCCGAGCTGCGTACCGCGCGCCGCATGTCCGGTGGTTCCGGACTGCTCGCGGTGATGGCCGACTGTGAGCGCGGTCTGGGTCGTCCCGAGCGGGCCATCGAATTGGGCCGTAGCGATGAGGCCCGCTTGCTCAAGGGCGATGAGGCCACCGAGCTGCGCATCGTGGTGGCGGGTGCGCGCATGGATCTGGGTCAGTACGACCAGGCCGTGGTCACCCTGCAAACGCCCGAATTGGATCCGGCGCGAACCGGTTCCGCATCGGCCCGGCTGTTCTACGCCTATGCCGAGGCGCTGCTGGCCGCGGGTCGTCGTGAGGAATCGCTGACCTGGTTCATGAACGCGGCGTCCGCCGACGCCGAAGGTGAGACCGACGCCGAGGACCGCGCCACGGACCTGGCCGAGGGCGGTTCGGGCAATAGCTGGACCGCGGACGCCGTCGCAGTGGCTGACGAAGACGATTCCGATGACGAGCCGGACTGGACCGCCCAGGTCGAGGACGGCACCGAGGACGACGAAGACGCCGACGACGAGGATCTCGACGACGAAGACGACGCCGATGTCGACGACGAGGATGACAACGACGCCGACGACGCGGACGATGACGAGGTGAGCGCGGGCAAGCCCGCCGCCGAGTCCTCGAAGCCGGCCGCCACCAAGTCCACTGTGCGATCCGAGGATTCGGCCGCGGACGACGACGAGCAGTAGCGATTCGACAGGATGAACGCGGCACCCGGTCGATATCGGTTGCCGCGCGAAGACAGGCTGTGACATCGGCCTAGTAGGCTGGCCGTCCCCGAATGGGGGCGGCCGACCTGTAGGCCGAAACTTGGGAGAGGGCGGCGATATGCGGCTTCGGGATCGATTCGGCGCACTGCTACTGGATCTGGACGGCACCCTGTATCGCGGACCGGAGGTGATTCCCGGTGCGCCGGAAGCGCTTTCGGTCGCGGGCGACCAGCAGCTGGTCTACGTCACCAACAATGCCAGCCGTTCGGCCCCGGTCGTGGCCGAGCATCTGCGCGAATTGGGTTATCGCGCGGCGGAAGACGAGGTTGTCACCAGCGCGCAGGCAGCCGCCCATATGCTCGCCAAGCGGTTGGAGCCCGGCTCGACGGTGCTGGTCGTCGGCACCGATGATCTGGTCGCCGAGGTGAATGCCGTTGGCTTGGCGCCGATCCGCCGCTTCAACGGCGTCGCGCCCGCCGCGGTCGTGCAGGGCCATTCGCCGCAGACCGCCTGGGCGGATCTGGCCGAGGCCGCCTACGCCCTGCGTGCCGGTGCGCTCTGGGTCGCCTCGAATACCGATGCGACGCTCCCGAACGAGCGTGGCCTCGCACCCGGCAACGGTTCCATGGTCGCCGCGCTGCGCACCGCTTCGGCACGGGAACCGCTCGTGGCGGGCAAACCCTATGCGCCCCTGCTGGAAGACGCGCTGGTGCGCGCCGGAACCCGCGACGCCCTGGTGGTCGGTGATCGCCTCGACACCGATATCGACGGCGCGCACTGCGTCGGCCTCGAATCGTTCATGGTGCTGACCGGCGTGAGCACCCTCGAGGATCTGCGCACCCAGCCCGTCGAGCACCTGCCCACGTACATCGCCGAAACCCTTGACGCCCTGAACCATCCGATCGCCGACGCCGCCCCGGTCATCCCGGGCGAGGGCGACATCACCGAGGTGATCGCCGCCCTGCTCGCCAAGCATCCCGGCCGCGCCATCGCCATCGCGACCCCACCCGCCGCGACGGACTGATCCATCGCGCCCGAACCGACCCAGCCCCGTCATCCCGGCGTGCTTTCGGCCGGGATCCACACCCGTGGGCTGTCACCCTGGTCGAATCCCGAAGACTCAGTTGGGCTTTCGGGCTTCGAACAGGGTGCGCGCGGAGTACGCCTCGAACGGTCCCTGCTCGGTGATCTGCTCGTGCAGTTCGCGCAGCCGATCCCGATACTGGTCCACCGTGAATCCCGGCACCATCCAGATCACCTTGCGCAGGAAGTACACCACCGCGCCGATATCGTTGAACCGCATGGGAAGTCGTTCGGTGCGCGCCTGCACGATCTCCAGTCCGGCGGCGCGTGCCCCGGCGGACTCGAGCTCCGGATCGCGCCCCTTGCGCGCCTCGGGCTGCGGTCCGAGGAAGTATTCGACGACCTCGAAGACGCTGGCCGGCCCGACATGCTGGGCGAAATACACCCCGCCCGGTTCCAGCACCCGCGCGATCTCCTCCCACCAGATGGTGGCCGGATGCCTGCTGGTCACCAGATCGAACGCCTCGTCGGCGAACGGCAGCGGCGGCTCATCGGGATCGGCGACCACCACCGCCCCGCGCGGATGCAGCAGTCGTGTCGCCTTGGCCAGATTCGGCGGCCACGATTCGGTGGCGACCATGGTGCGCGGGAAATGCTCCGCCTCCGCCAGCACCTCGCCGCCCCCGGTTTGAATATCCAGCGCCGCCCGCGCCGTGGTCAGCCGCTGCGCCTGCTGGCGTTGATACCCCCAGGACGGCCGCTCCTCGGTCGCCCGCCCCGCCAGCCAGGAGAAGTCCCATCCGGCGACGGACACCGAATCGGCCTCCGCGATAAGTTCCTCGAAGTTGCGGTCCATTTGCCCGATTCTGCCAGCCGGGTCCACCGATTTTCCGGACCCGCGCGCTCGCCGAGGGCGATCGGACACACCGGGTGAACCTCGTGGGCTGGATACTGTTCGAATGCGAGTTCGGGTAGCGTTGACGCCACGATGAGTATGCCCACGTCTAATCCGCAGCAGCCCGCGCCGGCTCCCCGTCCGGGGATGCCGCTGCCGGGCCAGCATATGGCGGGTGCGAATCAGGAATTCGCCGATCCGGTGCGGGTGCGCGCGGAGGTGGACGCGCTGCTGGCCGAATTGTCGGCGGGGGCGCGGGATTCGGCGTCCGACGGCACGGATCTGGTGCGGCGCGCCAGGATTCTGGAGCAGGCGCACGATGTGCTGGTGCACGCACTCGCAACGGTGGACAAGATCTGAGGTGGCCAGGCGCGCACGGGTGGACGCGGAATTGGTTCGCCGCGGATTGGCGCGATCGCGGGAACACGCGGTCGAGCTGATCAGCGCGGGCCGCGTCCTGATCAATGGAAGTGTGGCCACCAAACCGGCGACGGGGGTGGAGACCGCGGCCGCGCTGCTGGTTCGCGATGAGCCCGATGAGGTGCAGTGGGCCTCGCGTGGCGCGCACAAGTTACTCGGCGCGCTGGCGGCGTTCGAAGCCGAAGGCGTTTCCGTGGACGGTAAGCGCTGTCTGGACGCGGGCGCGTCGACCGGCGGTTTCACCGATGTGCTGCTGTCCAAGGGCGCGAAGGAAGTCGTTGCCGCGGATGTCGGCTACGGACAGCTGATTTGGCGTCTGCAGAACGACGACCGGGTAAAAGTGCACGACCGCACCAATGTTCGCGCGCTGACCCCCGAACTCATCGGCGGCACAGTCGATGTGGTGGTCGCGGATCTGTCGTTCATCTCACTCGCACTGGTGTTGCCCGCGCTCGCGGCCTGCTGTGCGCCCGGGGCGGATCTGCTGCCCATGGTGAAGCCGCAGTTCGAGGTCGGTAAGGATCGGCTCGGATCCGGTGGCGTGGTGCGGGATCCGGCGTTGCGCGCGGAGACGGTGCGCGAGGTGGCGGCCGCCGCGGCCAAGCTTGGCCTGCGCACCATGGGCGTGACGGCGAGCCCGCTGCCCGGTCCGTCCGGGAATGTCGAGTACTTCCTGTGGTTGCGCAAGCAAGTGGCGGAATCGGCCGCCGCGCAGGAAGACACCGCGAAGTCCGATGGCGTTCGCGCCGTCGATGACAGTTTGTCGGTGCCGGGCGATACGGTGTCCGCTGCGAGCTCTGTCCCCGCCGCATACAGTGCGGAGGAACAGGCTCGGGTGGCGGCATTGATCGATCGGGCGGTTCAGGAGGGACCACAGTGAATTCGCGGGGCGCCGCACGGGAGATCCTGCTGGTCGCGCATCCCGGCCGGTCCGAGATCACCGAGACCGCGCATCGGGTGGCCAAGATCTTCGCCGAGGCGGGCATCTGCCTGCGGGTGCTGGAGGACGAGGCCTACAGCACGCGTTTCGATCTCGACGATGCCGGTGCGGCGGACGGGTATCCGGTGCGCGTGATGGCGCACGGTCCGGACGCGGCGGTCGGCTGCGAGATGGTGCTGGCATTGGGCGGTGACGGCACGTTCCTGCGCGCCGCCGAGCTGGCGCGCGATGCCTCGGTGCCGGTGCTGGGAATCAACCTGGGCCGCATCGGTTTTCTCACCGAGGCCGAGGCGGAACATCTCGACGAGGCGCTATCGCAGGTGGTGCGCGGCGACTACACCCTCGAAACCCGGATGACCATCGATGTCCGGGTGCGCGTCGAGGATGAGATCGTCGAGAGCGGCTGGGCGTTGAACGAGGCCAGTATCGAAAACGCCGCGCGCATGGGCGTTCTCGAAGTGGTGCTGGAGGTGGACGGGCGACCGGTCTCCTCCTTCGGCTGCGATGGTGTGCTGATCGCCACCCCGACCGGTTCGACGGCATACGCCTTCTCGGCGGGTGGTCCGGTGGTGTGGCCCGAACTCGAAGCGCTGCTGGTGATTCCGAGCAACGCGCACGCGCTGTTCGCGCGGCCCCTGGTCACCAGCCCGGAGTCGCGCATAGCGGTGGAAACCGTTGCGACGGGCCATGATGCAATAGTTTTCCTGGACGGCCGACGCACCCTCGCATTGCCGCGGGGCGGCCGGGTCGAGGCGGTCCGCGGGGCCGAACCGGTGCGCTGGGTGCGCTTGGATTCCGCACCCTTCGCAGACCGGATGGTGCGCAAGTTCCAGTTACCCGTGACAGGCTGGCGAGGCCGACGGACGGAGAGCACGAGTGCTGACAGAGATCAGGATTGACGGGCTGGGCGTAATTTCCACCGCCACCGCGCAATTCCATGAAGGTTTGACCGTTTTGACCGGTGAGACCGGTGCGGGCAAGACCATGGTGGTCACGAGCCTGCACCTGCTCAGCGGCGCCCGCGCCGATGCGGGCCGGGTGCGGCTCGGTGCGTCCCGCGCACTGGTGGAGGGACGCTTCACCGTGGACGCGGTCCACGAGGGGGCGGTCTCCGAGGTCAAGGAGGTGATGGAAGCCTCCGGCGCCGAACACGATGACGACGGCAGTGTCATCGCCGTGCGCACCGTCGGCAGTGACGGCCGCTCGCGCGCGCATCTGGGCGGGCGCAGCGTGCCCGCCTCGGTGCTGTCGGATTTCACGACACCGTTGCTCACCGTGCACGGCCAGAACGATCAGTTGCGGTTGCAGCGGCCGGATCAGCAGTTGCACGCGCTGGACCAGTTCGCCGGTGACGGTGTGGCGGCGCTGCTCACCAAATATCAGAAGGCGCGCAAGAGTTGGCTCGAGGCGCGCAATCAGTTGCTCGAACGCACCGCGCGCAGTCGCGAATTGGCCCTCGAGGCCGATCACCTGACCCAGTCTTTGAACGAAATCGACGCCATCGCACCGGAACCCGGTGAGGATGAGCGCCTGGTCGCCGAGGTGCGCAGGCTCTCGGATCTGGATTCGCTGCGTGAGGCCGCCTCCGCCGCGCATGACGCGCTCGCCGGTCCCTCCGACACCCCGGGCGAAGGATCGGGTGCGCTGGAACTGCTCGGCGGTGCGCGCGCTCGGCTGGATACGGCCGAGGACCCCGCGCTGACCGCACTGGCTCCCCGTCTGGGCGAAGCGATTTCGGTGGTGGTGGATCTGGCCACCGAGCTCAGTTCGTATCTGTCGGATCTGCCGTCCGATCCGGGCGCGCTGGATTCCATGCTCACCCGCCAGGCCGAATTGAAGTCCCTCACCAGGAAATACGCGCCCGATATCGACGGGGTCATCGCGTGGGCGGATCAGTCCCGCACCCGGCTGGAATCCCTGGATGTCTCCGAGGAGGCCCTCGCGGCGCTGGCCGCGGAGGTCGAGACGGCGGCGGAGAAGGTGCGCGAGGCCGCGCGCAAACTCACGGTCGCCCGTTCCAAGGCGGCGGGCAAGCTCGCCGGCGCCGTCAGTACCGAACTCGGCGGTCTGGCCATGGGCCGCGCCAAGCTCGAGGTCGGTGTGCGGCCGATGCCCGCGGGGGTGCAGGATTCCGCACCGCTGCTGGTCGACGGTCAGGAACTGCATGCCGGTTCCACCGGTGTGGACGAGGTGGAGTTCCGGCTCGCCGCGCATTCGGGCGCACAGCCGCTGCCGTTGAGCCGCAGCGCTTCCGGCGGTGAGCTCTCGCGCATCATGCTCGCGCTGGAAGTGGTGCTGGCCAGCTCCGAACACGGCACCACCATGGTTTTCGATGAGGTCGACGCCGGTGTCGGTGGTCGCGCCGCGGTCGAAATCGGCCGTCGCCTGGCCCGATTGGCGCGCACCCACCAGGTCATCGTGGTCACCCACCTCGCCCAGGTCGCGGCCTTCGCCGACACCCACCTGGTGGTCGACAAGGTCGATGACGGCAAGGGCGTGAAATCCGGTGTCCGCGCGCTGACCCGTGATGAGCGCGTGGTCGAACTCGCCCGCATGCTCGCGGGCCTGGACGACACCGAAACCGGCCGCGCCCACGCGTGGGAGCTGCTGACCACGGCTGACGCCGAAAAGGTCACCGCCGCAAGCTGAGTCGAATCTCGGTCCGGCGGAGCACCCCTCGTGCTCCGCCGGACCTTTGTGTTCAATCGGGCTGGGGGGCTTGACCTTCGGCTTCGGCCAGGGCCTGCTGGACCAGGGCCTGGGCCGACCAGACCATGAGGTCGGTCGCGGCCTCGGCGTCCAGGCCGCAGGTGTCCCGGGTGCTGACGATGGCCTCCACGCCGAAGACCAGGCCGACCGCGTTGACGAGGCGATCCATCTGTTCGGGGGTGAGCCGATCGTTCAGCGGTTCCAGGGCGGCGCGGGCCAGGGCGAGCCGGGTGTTGCCGCGCACCGGGACGCGTTCGGCCTCGGGCAGATCGCGCTGTTCGAACCAGCGTTCCAGGGTGGCGCGCAGGATATTGCGCCAGAGCGCTTCGTCGGTGAACTGCATTTCGGCGGTGCGCCGCACCATGGCGCCGATGCGTTCGGACGGGCCGCCCTCGAGTTCGTCCAGGACCCGGAAGAAGTCCTGGCGGCGCGTCTGCTGCTGGCTGGCCATATCGGCCCACAGTGATTGCGGGTTGGGGAAGTACCGGTAGGCGGTGGCGGGGGAGACCCGCGCGGCCTCGGCCACCTCGGCGATGGTCGGTTGTCTGCCCTCCTTGGCAAGGGTGATCGCCGCGTCGATCAGTGCCTCGCGGGTTCGCATTTTCTGATTTTGTCGTCCAGTCGTGAGAAATTTCTCTTGACGTGAGAAACTCATCTCACGAAGATAGCAGAATCTCACAAACAGGAGGGACCGGTTATGAATCGGGATGAGATGGACGCGCTCTTCACTCGGCACGCGAACGCGGAGGCGGCGAAGAACGTCCCCGCGATCATGGAAACGCTCGCACCGGGCGTGGAACATGACGTGGTCGGCGATCCGAGCGGGGTGCTGCACGACAGGGAGGCGATCGGGCAGCGCTACCAGGATCTTTTCGATCAGCTCGACGAGGACAAGTTCGAAAACGTGCGCCGCTACTACGGCGACGACTTCATGGTCGACGAATCCCATTGGTACGGCCGGGTTCCCGGCTCGTTCATGGGGATTCCCGGCGGCAACAAGCAGATCGATTTCCGGATTCTGCATGTCTGCGAGTTCAAGGACGGTCGCATGAGCCGCGAGAACGTCTGGCTCGATGTGGCGGCCATCATGCAGCAGCTCGCACCCGCCCAGTAATGAAACTTCCAGCCCTACAGAAAGATTCGACCATGTCGCACATCACCAGACTCGCCGCCGCCGCACTCTGCGCCGGTGCTCTCGTCACCGGGGCCGCCGCCACCGCGACCGCCGGCCCGTTCGATTCCGGCAGCGGCCAGGTGGCCCAGCCGGGCCAGAATTCGCGGGGCCCGTTCGAAAGCCTGGCCGAATGCCTGGGCCGCGGTAACCGCGGTATGGACAACGGGGAATGGAACGACTACGACTGCGTCGGTTCCTACGGTTCCTACTACATTCAGCCGAAGTAGTTCCGGCCGAACGGCTTTCGGAACGAGAACGGCCCGCGGAGCGACTCCGCGGGCCGTTCGCCGTACGTGTGTGACTACTTGACGGCCTTGCGGACGCCACCGAGGAACACGTTGATCAGGCTCTTGAGACCGGCTTCGAGCACCTTGGCGGGCACGGGCAGGCTGGGGTCCGATTCCATCGTGTAGACGACGCGGGTGCCGCCGGGGGCATCGGCGAAGGTGATGGTGCCGACGTGCCGCTTCACCGGCGCGCCCTTGACGACCCGGTAGACCATGCGCTCGCCGGGGACGAGTTCGGTGGTCTCCTCGGTGATGCCGAGTCCGGCGAGTCCGAGCAGGTACTGCGCGCCGACGCCGGACGGGCTGCCGATGCCCGGCTTCTTGAGCGAGATCTGAATCGGCAGATAGGAGCTGAGGGCATCGCGATCAGCGAAGAGCTGGTAGACGCGGTCGCGCGAAGCGGGCAGGACAGTATCAACGGTGGTGCTGGCCATAACGGTGGGTCTCCTCTCGAACCGTTGTCCGGAGCATATACTTACCCGTTGGTAAGGACACACTTCTGACTGGGACAATCCACTCGCGGACCGGCGCGCCTCCACCAAAGGTTGAGGGTTTGCGGTAATGATCGATCGTTATGAAGATGCTGGCCCTGCTGTCGCGTAACACCGAAACGCTGCCCGGGATCTCCGGGATGGCCCGGGTCGACCGCAATACCAGGCGTCTGCTGCAACGCATCGGACCCGGTGACGTGGCCGTTCTGGACGAGATGGACCTGGATCGGCTCACCGCCGACCGGCTCGTCGAGGCCGGGGTCGCGGCGGTCGTCAACGCCTCACCCTCGATCTCCGGTCGCTATCCTAACTTGGGCCCGGAAGTCTTGGTGGCCAATGGGATTCTGCTCATCGACGCGCTCAGCAACGATGTCTTCACCAAGATCAAGGACGGCGCGAAGGTTCGCATCGACGGCAGCGTCATCTTCGCCGACCGGGCGGTCAAGAAGGAGCCCGAGGCGCTGATCGAGGGCATCGAGCTCACCGAGGCCTCGATCGCCGAGCGCATGATCGAGGCCCGCAACGGCCTGGCCGATCATCTGGAAGCGTTCGCGGGCAACACGATCGAGTTCATTCGCACCGAGAGCTCACTGCTCATCGACGGCATCGGGGTGCCCGAGGTCGCGCTGGACATGAAGAAGCGCCACGTCGTGGTGGTGGGCGACGGACCCGATCACGCCGAGGATCTCAAGCGCATCAAACCGTTCATCAAGGAGTACGCGCCGGTGCTCATCGGCGTCGGTCGCGGTGCGGATACCTTGACCCGCAATGGATATCGCCCCGATCTGATCGTCGGCGATCCGGAGGAGATCACCGCCACCACGCTCAAATGCGGGGCCGAGGTGATCCTGCCCGCCGATACCGACGGGCACGCAAAGGGTTTGGAGCGCATCCAGGATCTGGGTATCGGCGCGACCACCTTCCCGTCCTCCGGCGCGGCCGCCGATCTGGCACTGCTGCTGGCCGACCATCACGGCGCGAGCCTGATCGTCACCGCCGGTGCGGCCGTCTCGCTCGACGAGTTCTTCGATCGCGGCCGCCGCGATTCCAACCCGGCCACCTTTCTGACCCGGTTGAAGATCGGCACCAAGCTGATGGACGCGAAAGCCGTTGCGGCGCTGTACCGGCACCGCGGTTCGGGCTGGGCCGTCGCACTGGTGGTGCTGGCCGCGCTGGTCGCGTTGATCGTGGCGGTGCTGGCCACGCATATGGGCGGTGAGGTCACCGACTGGATCGCGGACACCTGGCATCGCGGCGGTCACTGGATACAGGCCCAGCTCGATCGCCACGTGAAATAGGGGACGCATGATTTCCTTTCGGCACCACGCGGTTTCGATCGCGGCCGTCTTCCTGGCGCTGGCGCTCGGCGTGGTGCTCGGCACCCGCACGCACAGCGACGGCTTCTTTCCCGGCTCCGCGGACAAACAGCGCGCCGATGCGCTGAGTTCCGAGAACGCCAGGCTCACAGAGCAATTGAAGGCCGCGGATGATTTCCTGACCGGTTCGGCGGCCAAGGTGCTCGCGGGCAGCCTCGGCAGTAAATCGGTGCTGGTATTCACCACCCCCGACGCCGACAACGCCGATGCGGATGCCGTCGCCAATTCGCTGACCGCCGCCGGGGCCACCGTCACCGGCCGGGTCGCGCTCACCGGCGCGTTCACCGACTCCGCCGAGGGCGATCGCCTGCGCACCGCGCTCACCAATGTCGTTCCGGCGGGCGCGAAATTGCAGATCGACGCCGCCGATCAGGGCAGTCTCGGCGGGGATCTGCTCGGCCAGGTGCTGCTCACCGATCCGGTGAGCAATCAGCCGCGCGGTACCGACCAGGAACGCGGGCTGGCGCTCGAGACCCTGCGCGGCGGCGGCTTCCTGACCTTCGGAGAGGTGCATCCCGCGCAATTGGCCGTGGTGGTCACCGGGGACGGCGCTCGCGCGGATGAGAACAATCGCGGCACCATCGTCGCCAGGTTCGCCGGTGGTTTGCGGGCGCACAGTGCGGGTGTGGTGCTCGCGGGTCGCTACGGTGCCGCCGAAGGCCCCGGACCCATTGCCGTGGCACGCGATGAAGCCCCCTTGGCGACCATCACCACCGTCGACAACGTGGATCACGCCATCGGCCGCATCACCACCGTGCTCGGCCTCACCGAGCAGCTGAACGGTGGTACCGGGCGATACGGCACCGGTGCCAGGGCGACCTCGCTCACAGTCGTCGCCATGCCGCGCTGACCGATTCGCGAGCAGCGCGGGCGATATCGGCGCTACCGCCGGGCAAGCGGATGCGAACGCGACCGGCGAGCGCGCGTGGCATTCGATCGGCATCCGCAAGACGTGTTACCGTGAAGTCCCGTGGGTCAATCACGGATTCCGGCGCGCGCGGCCACGAAACACATCTTCGTCAGCGGTGGCGTTGCCTCTTCACTCGGTAAGGGTCTGACCGCCTCCAGCCTCGGTCAGCTGCTTACGTCACGCGGTCTGCGCGTGACGATGCAGAAGTTGGATCCGTACCTGAACGTCGATCCCGGCACCATGAACCCTTTCCAGCACGGTGAGGTGTTCGTGACCGAGGACGGCGCGGAGACGGACCTCGACGTGGGTCATTACGAACGCTTCCTCGATCGCGATCTGTCGCAGGACGCGAATGTCACCACGGGGCAGATCTATTCGACCGTCATCGCCAAGGAGCGGCGCGGCGAATACCTCGGTGACACGGTGCAGGTCATCCCGCACATCACCGATGAGATCAAGAATCGCATTCTGGCCATGTCCGCACCCGATCTACACGGTCAGGTTCCGGACGTGGTCATCACCGAAATCGGTGGCACGGTCGGCGATATCGAATCGCAGCCGTTCCTCGAGGCGGCACGGCAGATCCGGCACGATGTGGGCCGGGACAACTGCTTCTTCCTGCACGTTTCGCTGGTGCCCTACCTGGGTCCCTCGGGCGAGCTGAAGACCAAGCCGACTCAGCATTCGGTGGCGGCGCTGCGCAATATCGGTATCCAGCCCGATGCGCTGATCCTGCGTTGCGACCGCGAGGTGCCGCAGCCGCTCAAGAACAAGATCGCGCTCATGTGCGATGTCGAGGTGGACGCCTGCATTTCCACCCCGGACGCGCCGTCGATCTACGACATCCCCAAGGTGCTGCACCGCGAGGGCCTGGACGCGTACGTGGTGCGCCGTCTCGGGCTGCCGTTCCGCGATGTGGACTGGACCGTCTGGGGCGGGCTGCTGGATCGGGTACACAACCCGCGCGAGCAGGTCACCGTGGCGCTGGTCGGCAAGTACGTCGATCTGCCGGACGCGTACCTCTCGGTCACCGAGGCGTTGCGTGCGGGCGGTTTCGCCGCCAAGGCGAAGGTGAATATCCGCTGGGTGCAGTCCGATGAGTGCGAGACCCCGGCCGGTGCGCAAGCGCATCTGGCCGATGTCGACGCGGTGCTCATTCCGGGCGGGTTCGGCATCCGCGGTATCGAGGGCAAGGTGGGTGCGATCAATTACGCGCGCACCCACGGCATTCCGACCCTCGGCCTGTGCCTTGGCATGCAGTGCATGGTGATCGAGGCGGCGCGGTCGGTGGGTCTGACCGATGCCAACTCGACCGAGTTCGAGCCCGATGTGAAGTACCCGGTCATCTCGACCATGGCCGATCAGCAGCAGGCCGTGGCCGGTGAGGCCGATCTGGGCGGCACCATGCGTCTGGGTGCGTACCCGGCGGTGCTCGAGGCCGGTTCGGTGGTGGCGCAGGCGTACGGTGCCACCGAGGTGTCCGAGCGGCACCGGCATCGTTACGAGGTGAACAACTCCTTCCGCGACAAGATCGCCAAGAGCGGACTGAAGTTCAGCGGCACCTCGCCGGACGGCAACCTGGTGGAGTTCGTCGAGCTACCGGCGGACAAGCATCCGTTCTTCGTCGCCACGCAGGCGCATCCGGAGCTCAAGTCGCGGCCGACGCGCCCGCATCCGCTGTTCGCGGCGCTCATCGCGGCGGCGCTGGATTACAAGCTCGCCGAACAGCTTCCGGTGGAGATTCCGGAAGCCGCCGAGGGCGAGAAAGTGACCAGCTGACGTTCGTACGTCGAAATACGGCCCGGCGGAGCGGGTTCCCGATGGTGGGAACCCATTTCCGCCGGGTCGTCGGCGTTTCGCGGTCCGATCGACAGATAAGGTTGCCCCATGGCTGAATCCGCGCCCGGAACACATGAATTCGATACCGTCTCGAGCCGCACCGTGTACTCGGGGGCGATTCTGGCGCTGCGGCTGGATCAGGTCGTCATGCCCGGCGGGAAGGTCGCCGAACGCGAGGTGATCGAACACCACGCCGCGGTCGCCGTCGCGGCGGTGGACGAGGACGACAATGTGGTGCTGATCAACCAGTATCGGCATCCGGTGGGGCGGCGGCTGCTGGAGTTGCCCGCCGGACTGCTGGACAAGCAGGGCGAGGATCCCCTCGAGGCCGCCAAGCGTGAGCTGGCCGAGGAAACCGGGCTGGCCGCGCGGGAATGGTCGGTGCTGGTCGATATCGCGCTCTCGCCCGGTTTCACCGATGAGGCGCTGCGCATCTACCTGGCCTCCGGCCTCTACGAAACCGACCGCCCCGAACCCGAATTGGAAGAGGCGGACATCCAACTCCTGCGCGTCCCCCTCGCCGAAGCCGTCCGCGCCGCCCTCGCCGGTGAGATCACCAACGCCACCGCCGTAGCCGGCGTGACAGCCCTGATGACCGCCCGCGCCACCGGAGCCGAACTCCGCCCCGCCGACGCCCCCTGGCCGGGCCTGCCCACCGCCTTCCTGGAACGCAAAGCGGCCCAGAGCTAATCGCTCGCGGCAAGACTGCCCGGCGGAGCCGCCCTCGTCATCCCGGCATGCTTTTGGCCGGGATCCACACCGGCAGCGCATCAGCCAATTGTGTGGATCCCGGCCAAAAACGCGCCGGGATGACGGAAGTCGTCTGTCGGCGCGGGGGTTTACGCGCCTCATGGCGGAAGGTGTCTGCCAGGGTGGGGTGTTCGCGCGCCTCATGGCGGAGGCCTGTGCGCCGGGCCGCGCCGGATTTGTCGTGGTGCGGCTGACTGTCGGTGGCTGCTGCCATGATGTCTGCGTGCTGAGCCGCGAGATCGACGCCTACCTCGACCATTTGACGGTCGAGCGGGGTGCGGCGCGCAATACGCTGTCGGCGTATCGGCGGGATCTGGTGCGGTACCGCGGGTTTCTGGAGGGGCGCGGAATCGATACCCTGGCGCGGGTTTCCGAGCAGGATATCGCCGATTTCATGGTGTCCATGCGGTCGGGGGATGCCGATCATCCGGCGCTGGCGGCGAGTTCGGCCTCGCGGGCGCTGGTGGCGGTGCGCGGGCTGCACCGGTTCTCGGCGGCGGAGGGCATTATCGAGGCGGATGTGGCGCATCCGGTCAAACCGCCCTCGCCGGCGCGGCGATTACCCAAAGCGCTGCCGTACGACCAGATTTCGCGCCTGCTCGATGCCACGGGCGGGGAGAGCGCCGAGGCTCCGCGCGGTCTGCGCGATCGGGCGCTGCTGGAACTGCTGTACTCCACCGGCGCGCGCATCTCGGAGATGGTCGGGCTGGATGTCGACGATATCGACGCCGCCGAACGCGCGGTGCTGTTGCGCGGCAAGGGCGGTAAGCAGCGCGTGGTCCCCATCGGCCGCCCCGCCTTGGCCGCCGTGGACAACTATCTGGTTCGGGGCCGCCCGGCGCTCGCGGTGCGCGGCAAGGGCAATCCCGCGCTGTTCCTGAACCATCGCGGCGGCCGACTATCGCGCCAAACAGCTTGGCAGATACTGCATTCCGCCGCCGAGCGGGCGGGTATCGCCGCGCACGTGTCCCCGCATACGCTGCGCCATTCCTTCGCCACCCACCTGCTGGACGGTGGCGCGGATGTCCGTGTCGTGCAGGAACTGCTGGGCCACGCCTCGGTGACGACCACGCAGATCTACACCTTGGTCACCGTCGGCACGCTGCACGAGGTGTGGGCCACCGCTCATCCGCGCGCCCGCTAGGCCGTCCGGGCGCGTCCCTGACGCGTGTTCCCGGGCAGGATGGACATCGATGTGCCCAGCCGTGACGAATCGGTCGTGGGCCGGGGAGGCTTCACCGCATGTTTTCACCCCGTTCGGCTCGGATTCGGGCGTAACCCTGCCGATGCCGGTGTCTGGCCGCAGAATGGGTCAATCCCGAAGGGCTACAACAGGAAAGCGGCCCCGACCAGCGTCAGCGCAGGACTGGACGGCTTTTTCCCTGTCTGAAGTGCAGGTTTAGGGTGCGTGTCCGAACGTGGGTCCGGGAGCGACAGACGGTAGCGTCTGTTGGATACCGGTCCGCACACGCGGCCGGGCGCGCCGCCCACCGGCACTTCGGGCGGGGCGGGGCAAGGGCAGGAACGTCGAAGGAGCAGCGGACGTGACGAAAGCCGGTGGTGCGGGCCAGCGGATCGAAACCGCCGCGCAAACCCTGTGGGAGGCGCCGGATGTCGCCAGCAGCGCGGAACTCGGTCCGACCGGACGTCCTTTGCGTGAGATCGCGGAGCCGCCCGCACCCGATCACACCGGGGACGCGCTGATTGTCGCCATGTGCAATCAGAAGGGCGGGGTCGGTAAGACCACCTCCACCATCAATCTCGGTGCGGCACTGGCCGAGTACGGCCGCAAGGTGCTGCTGGTGGATCTGGATCCGCAGGGCGCGCTCTCGGCCGGATTGGGTGTGGCGCACCATGATCTGGATCAGACCGTGCACAATCTGCTGGTCGGTCCGGGCAAGGTCAGCGTCGATCAGGTGCTGATGAACACCAAGGTCGAGAATATGGACCTGCTGCCCAGCAATATCGATCTCTCGGCGGCGGAGATCCAGCTCGTCAACGAGGTGGGTCGCGAGCACACGCTCGGGCGGGCGCTGGCGCCGCTGCGCAGCCGCTACGACTACATCCTCATCGATTGCCAGCCGTCCCTGGGTCTGCTCACCGTGAACGCGCTGGCCTGCGCGGACGGTGTGATCATTCCGATGGAGTGCGAATACTTCTCGCTACGTGGCCTGGCGCTGCTCAATGACACGGTGGAGAAGGTGCGGGACCGGTTGAATCCGGAACTGGCCCTGTACGGCATCGTTGTCACCATGTTCGATGCCCGCCTCCTGCATTCCCGGCAGGTGATGACGCGTGTGGTCGAGGTCTTCGGCGACCTGGTCTACGACACGGTGATCTCGCGTACCGTGCGCTTCCCCGACGCCAGCGTCGCGGGTGAGCCGATCACCACCTGGGCGCCCAAATCCGGTGGCGCGGAAGCGTATCGGGCCATGGCGCGGGAAGTCATCCTCCGGTCGGGCCGTTGAGCGATGCGTTCGAACCCGCGCCCGCAACCGACCCGGTGGACGTGAACACACCGCTGTCCGAGGGTCCCGATGCCGTGGGTGGCATTGTCGCGGATATCGTCTCCGCCGAGGATTCGGACATTGCCGTGGATTCGGGAGTGGTCGTGGATTCGGGAGTGGTCGCGGATATGGTCGCGTCGGCCGAAGAGCCCGCAGAACCGGTCAATTCGGACAAGAAGACCGGATTTCACCTCCAGCTGAGCAACTTCCAGGGCCCGTTCGATCTGCTGTTGCAGCTGATCAGCTCGCGCCGGCTCGATGTCACCGAGGTCGCCCTGCACAAGGTGACCGACGAATTCATCGCCTACACCAAGGCTTTGACCGCCAGCATGTCCACCGAACACGGTCTGCGCGCGGACAAGATCCTGGATCAGACCACCGAATTCCTGGTCGTGGCCGCGACCCTGCTCGATCTCAAGGCCGCGCGCCTGCTGCCCTCGGGCGAGGTCTCCGATGAGGAAGACCTGGAACTGCTCTCGGCCCGCGACCTGCTGTTCGCCCGCCTGCTCCAGTACCGCGCCTTCAAACAGGTGGCGGAGTTGCTGGGCGAGTTGGAGGCGGCTGCGCTCCAACGCTATCCGCGCGCGGTCTCGCTGGAAGAGCGCTACCTGGAGCTGTTGCCGGACGTTACGCTGGGAGTCGATGCCGCGGGTTTCGCGGAGGTCGCCGCGGCCGCGTTCCGCCCCCGCCCGATCCCCAAAGTGGGCCTGGACCATCTGCACAACCACTCCATCTCGGTGGCCGAACAGGCCGCCCTGGTACTGGAAATGCTCAAGGCCCGCGGCATAGGCGGCTGGACCACCTTCGCGGAGATCTGCCACGACTGCGAGGTAGCGGTGCAAATCGTCGCCCGCTTCCTGGCCCTGCTGGAGCTCTACCGCGGCAAAACGATCGAGTTCGATCAGTCCGATCCACTCGGCCCGCTCTCGGTGAGCTACGTGGGCGAGCCGAACGACCGACCCGAACCGGTAACCATAGAGGAGGACTACGGGTGACCGAGGCAGTGCGGAACCTGGATGACGCGACCCCGGAGCCGGGTGGTGAGAGCGACGTCCTAGGTGACATTGCCCACGACACCGGGGGTGTGGTGCGGGAGGCCGATGTGGCCGTGTCGGATGTGGATGGGACCACCGTGGAGTCCGATGGGGTGGCGGACGGGTCGTTCGGGGAGGCGTGGCAGACGAGTCTCGAGTTCGGGGACGAGGTGGATCCGCTCGACTCGGAAACGTTGGACGAGGTCGAGTTTCGGGGGGCGCTGGAGGCGATGTTGCTGGTGGTGGACGCGCCGGCGCCGGTGGATTTGCTGGCGAGCGCGGTGAACGCGACGGCGTTGCGGGTGGAGACGGCGCTGCGGGAGATGTCGGCCGAATTGTCCGATCGGCGCAGTGGCATGGATCTCAGGTTCGTGGGGGATGGGTGGCGTTACTACACGCGGCAGGAATTCGCGCCCTATGTGGAACGTATGCTGTTGGACGGCGCACGTTCGAAGCTCACTCGCGCTGCCTTGGAAACCCTGGCGGTTATCGCCTATCGTCAACCGGTTACCCGGGCCCGTGTGAGTGCGGTGCGCGGCGTGAATATCGACGGCGTGATCAGGACCCTGCTGGCGCGGGGGCTGGTCGCGGAGGCCGGAACGGACCCGGAGACCAACGGCACTTTGTACGTCACGACCGAACTGTTCCTGGAACGGATCGGACTCGCGTCCCTGGCGGATTTGCCGCCGTTGGCGCCGCTGCTCCCGGGCGTCGACCTGATCGACGAGATCAACGAGAGCCTGGATACGGACCCACGGTTCACCAGGCTGAAAAAACCAGCCGAGTCGAATATCGACCTCGGCACCGAGGATTGAAATAGGACAACGTGAATACTCCCGCTCGCCGAGATGGCACACCGGACCGTAGTAAACGTAATTTCGAATCGCCCCGGGGCGGTTCGCAGGCCGCCCGAGGCCGGACCGACAGGTCCGGGGCCTCGCGTGACGGCGATTCATATGGCAGTTCGCGCGGCGGCTCGGCCCCGCGTGGTGGATCACGCGGAGACTCCTCTCGCGGATCCTATGAAGGCGCGCGCGGTGATTCGCGCGGTGGTAGTGGCTACGGCGGGTCGCGCGGCGACTCCCGCGGTGGCTCGGGTTCGTACGGCGGCGGTTCGCGCGGGGATTCCCGTGGCGGCTCCGGTTCGTACGGTGGCGCGCGTGGTGATTCGCGCGGTGGCTCGGGTTCGTATGGCGGTGGCTCGCGTGGTGATTCGCGTGGCGGTTCCGGTTCGTATGGCGGTGGCGCGCGCGGTGATTCGCGTGGCGGTTCCGGCTTCGGCGGTGCGCGTGGTGATTCGCGCGGTGGCTCCGGTTCGTACGGTGGTGCGCGTGGCGGCTCGGGTTCCTACGACTCTCGTGGTGGATCCCGCAGTGGCGGTGGCTCTTTCGGTGATTCGCGTGGCGCGGCCCCGTCCGCGCGCGGCGGTTCGGCTCCCCGGGGCGGCGCTCCGCGCACCGGCGATTCGCGAGGTGCGCAGGGCCGCACCGGTTTCGGCGCCGATCGCACCGGTTTCGGTCAGGATCGCAATGCCGCGCGCGGTCGCATAGGCGGCGGTCGCCCGCTCGCGCCGAGCACCTCTCCCGCGCCGAAGAAGAAGGTGCATCGCCCGTCGCCCGCACTGCCGGTGATGTTGAGCAATGCCAAGCCCGCCCGGCATCAGCATGTCGAGGAGGAGAACCGCGACACCCGGAAGAAGCTTCCGTGGGGCGAGGGTGAGCGCCTGCAGAAGGTGCTCGCCAAGGCCGGTGTCGCCTCGCGGCGCGTGGCCGAGGACATGATCGAGGCCGGTCGTATCGAGGTCGACGGTCGCATCGTGACCGAGCAGGGCCTGCGCATCGATCCGGAGAACGCGGTCGTTCGTGTCGATGGTGTGCGTGTCGTCGTTCGTGACGAGCAGGTGTACCTGGCCCTGAACAAGCCCAAGGGCTGGCAATCCACCATGTCCGACGAGATGGGCCGCCCGTGCGTCGGCGATATCGTCGCCGAGCGGATCGCGGCCGGGCAGCGCCTGTTCCACGTCGGCCGCCTGGACGCCGATACCGAGGGTCTGCTGCTGCTCACCAATGACGGCGATCTGGCGCACCGCCTGATGCATCCGTCGTACGAGGTGTCCAAGACCTACCTGGCCACGGTCAACGGTGAGGTCAATCAGCGCAATGTCAGCAAGCTGCTGCGCGACGGCGTCGAGCTGGAGGACGGTCCGGCCAAGGCCGACAAGTTCCAGGTGCTCGAGGTCGGCCAGGGCAAATCGCTGGTGAAGATCGTGCTGCACGAGGGTCGCAAGCACATTGTGCGCCGCCTGCTGGCCGAGGTCGGCCATCCGGTGACCGCGCTGGTGCGTACCCATGTGGGTCCGGTGGCGCTGGGTGATCAGCGCCCGGGTGCGCTGCGTGTTCTTGGTCGTGACGAAATCGGGAAGCTCTACGAGGCGGTGTCGTTGTGAACGGTGTGGGAACTGTGAAAGATCGGCTCAGCGGACTCACCGGCGTCGCGCCGCTGGTCGTGGCCATGGACGGCCCGTCCGGCACCGGCAAGTCGAGTGTGTCGCGCAAGCTGGCGACCCGGCTCGAGGCCCGGTATCTCGATACCGGCGCCATGTATCGGGTGGCGACGCTGCGCGTGCTGCGCAGCGGTGTCGATCTCGATGACGCGGATGCGATCGTCGCCGCGGTCAAGGAATTGCCGTTGACCATCGGCACCGATCCGAGCCGCGAGGTGATTCTGCTCGACGGTGAGGATGTGTCGGGGGAGATCCGCGGCAATGCGGTGACCAAGGCCGTGTCCGCTGTGTCGGCGGTGTCCGAGGTGCGCGATCAGCTGGTGGCGTTGCAGCGCGAGATCGCCGCCGCCGCGGGCCGAATCGTGGTGGAGGGCCGCGATATCGGCACCGTCGTGCTGACCGATGCCGATGTGAAGATTTATTTGACCGCGTCCGCCGAGGCCCGTGCCTCGCGCCGCAATGTGCAGAACATCGCGGAGGGTCGCGGTGATGATTTCGAGGCGGTGCTGGCCGATGTGCAGCGCCGCGACAACCTCGATTCCACCCGCAAGGTGTCGCCGCTGCGTCCGGCCGAGGACGCGGTGCTGGTCGACACCAGCGAGCTGAATATGGACGAGGTTATCGACGAGCTGTACCGCGTTGTCGGACAGCAGATTTCGGCAGGAGGCGCGCAGTGACGCAGGACACCTTCGCCGGTGATGGCATCTGGTCGGACGAAGCCGATTGGGATATCGCCGAATTCGAGGGCGAGCAGGACGCCGAGCATGTACCCATGCCGACGCTGGCCGTGGTCGGCCGGCCGAACGTGGGTAAATCCACGCTGGTGAACCGTATTCTGGGCCGCCGCGAAGCGGTGGTCGAGGATGTTCCGGGCGTTACCCGCGACCGCATTTCGTACGAGGCCACCTGGGCCGGACGGCGTTTCCTGGTGCAGGACACCGGCGGCTGGGAGCCCGACGCCAAGGGTCTGCAGCAGTCGGTGGCCCGTCAGGCCGAGATCGCCATGCAGACCGCGGACGCGATCGTGGTGGTGGTGGATGCCGTGGTCGGCGCGACCGCGACCGATGAAGCGGTGGCAAAGGTGTTGCGCCGCTCCAAGACCCCGGTGATCCTGGTCGCCAACAAGGTCGACAATCAGAAGCTCGAGGCCGACGCCGCCGCGCTGTGGTCGATGGGTCTCGGTGAGCCCAAACTGGTTTCGGCCGCGCACGGTCGCGGTACCGGTGATCTGCTGGACGATATTCTGGCGGTGCTGCCCGAAACCCCGCGCGAGGGCAGCGGTTTGCAGGGCGGTCCGCGTCGCGTGGCGCTGGTCGGCAAGCCGAATGTCGGCAAATCCTCGCTGATCAACAAGCTGTCGGGCGTAGAGCGCTCGGTGGTGCACGATGTCGCGGGCACCACCGTCGACCCGGTCGATTCGCTGGTCGAATTGGGCGGTAAGCCTTGGCGTTTCGTCGATACCGCGGGTTTGCGCCGCAAGGTCGCCAATGCCAGCGGTACCGAGTTCTACGCCTCGCTGCGCACCCGGTCGGCGATCGAGGCCGCCGAGGTGGCGGTCATGCTGATCGACGCCTCGCAGCCGATCACCGAACAGGATCTGCGCGTGATCTCCATGGTGGCCGAAACCGGTCGCGCACTGGTGATCGCCTACAACAAGTGGGATCTGGTCGACGAGGATCGCCGCGAGCAGCTCGAGCGGGAGATCGACCGCGAGATGGTGCAGGTGCGCTGGGCGCAGCGGGTGAATATCTCCGCCCATACCGGTCGTGCGGTGCAGAAGCTGGTTCCGGCGATGGAGACCGCGCTGGAATCGTGGGATAAGCGCATTTCCACGGGCCGCCTGAACAATTGGCTCAAGGAGGTCGTGGCCGCGACCCCGCCGCCGATGCGTGGCGGGCGACTGCCGCGCGTCATGTTCGCGACCCAGGCGTCCACGCGTCCGCCGACGTTCGTGCTCTTCACCACGGGCTTCCTCGAGGCCGGTTACCGCCGGTTCCTGGAGCGCAAGCTGCGTGAGGAGTTCGGGTTCGACGGTTCGCCGGTGCAGGTGAACGTGCGCGTGCGCGAGAAGCGCGAGCGCAAGAAGTAATTCGCGAGCGGTGGTTCGCTCGGACAGGCCCCCGGTGCTGAACCGGGGGCCTGTCGCGTCCGTCCGGTGTACGGTTCCAGGGAATCTGTAGCTGCCGAGGGGACCGGGCGATGCGTGCGGGTGAGATTTTCGCGGGATACCAGGTCGAACGGCTGCTGGGCAGCGGCGGGATGGGTTCGGTGTATCTGGCCCGGCATCCGCGCCTGCCCCGCATGGTCGCGTTGAAGGTGCTGAGCCCGGAGTTCGCGGGGGACGCCGAGATTCGCGCCCGGTTCGAGCGCGAGGCGGAATTGATCGCCCGGCTCGATCACCCGAATATCGTCACGGTGTCCGATCGCGGGGTCGAGAACGGGCGACTGTGGATCGCCATGCAGTTCATCGACGGCTCCGATGCCGCCGCGCTGCTACCGCCGGAGTTGCCGCCGCCGCATGCGATTCGCATCGTGGGGGAGACCGCCAAGGCCCTGGACTACGCGCATACCGTCGGGGTGCTGCATCGAGATGTGAAGCCCGCCAACATCATGCTGGCCCGGCCGACCCTGGGTCATGAGGAGCGGGTGCTGCTCACCGACTTCGGCATCGGCCGCCTGCGCGATGACACCGCGCATCTGACCCGCACCGGAACACTCACCGCCACACTGGCTTACGCCTCGCCCGAACAGCTGTCGGGTATGTCGCTGGACCAGCGGTCGGATCAATACTCGCTCGCGTGCAGCCTGTACTGGCTACTGTCCGGTGCGACGCCGTTCCAATCCGGTACGGCCGCCGCGATAGTCGCGGGTCATCTGCATTTCCAGCCCCCGCCGATCAGTTCCCGCCGTGGCGGTCTGCCCACCTCGCTCGACGCGGTCTTCGACCGCGCCCTGGCCAAGAATCCGGCCGAACGTTTCGACACCTGCCGTGATTTCGCCGCCGCCGCGACCCGCGCCCTCACCGGCGTGCCACCGACCATGGTGTCCGCACCGCGATACGAAACCACCGCGCCCCCAACGATTATCGCATCGAACCCGGTCACTACGCCCCCGACGATGATCGATCCGAATCCGGTCCCGGCTACTTCACCACCGCGCCGGGGGAAATGGGTCGCTATCGGTGCGGCGGCGGTCGTGGTGCTGCTGGCGTTGTCCTTCGGAATCATCTGGGCTACAAGGGATTCGAAGTCCGCTGACAAGGGGTCGTCCAATTCTTCGGCGGGCGCGGCCATTCCGGCCGGAGGCGGGGAGATGACGATCACCCCGGGCGGCGGTATCCAACCCCTGATGCGAGTGGACGGGGACGGCAATCCGGCGAGCGCCGTCGATACTCCCTTGGACCCGGCCGGGGACGGTGGTGCGACCTGTCAGCCGACCAGTATCGCCATGGCCGGTGCGCTCACCGGCCCGAATGCCGCGCTGGGCCGCAATGTGCTCGGCGGCGTACGCCTGGCCGTCGATCAGTTCACCCGTAAGAATCCGGGCTGCGCGATCACGGTGAAGGAGTTCGACACCGCCGGAAATCCGCAAACCGCAGCCCAACTCGCCCCGAAGATCACCGCCGACCCCTCGATCGCCGCGTTGATCGGCCCGGCATTCTCCGGTGAGACCAAGGCGACCGGCGCGATCTTCAGCGCCGCCGGTCTCCCGTTCCTCACCCCGTCCGCCACCAATTCCCAACTCTCCCAGAATGGTTGGCGCACCTTCTTCCGCGGCCTCGCCGATGACGACTTCTCGGGCGTCACCATGGGCCGCTATCTCGCGGGTACCGCCGGTCACCACGGTGTCTGCGTGGTCTGGGACACCAGCGATTACGGCGTCGCCCTAGGCAAGGCCGTCACCACCGGCCTAGGCGCGGCCGCCGACACCAACTGCTCCTTCGCCCTCGACCCGCACGGCGATTTCAACGCCGCCGTAACCAAGATCGCCACCGCGGGCCCCGACGCCCTCTTCTACGCGGGCTACTACACCGAATCCGCCACCCTGCTCCCGCTCCTCCACACCGCGGGCATCACCGTCCCCTTCTATTCCGGCGACGGCAGCAACGACCCCGCCTTCGTGGACCGCGCGGGCACCGCCGCCGCGGGCGCCACCCTCTCCTGCCCCTGCGCCCCCGCCCCCACCGATTTCGCCACCGCCTACCGCACCCTCACCGGCTCACCCCCCGGCACCTACTCCGCCGAGTCCTACGACCTCACCGCAATAGTCCTGCACGCCATAGCCTCCGGCCACACCACCCACCCCGACCTACTCACCTACCTCACCGCCTACTCCGGCGAAGGCATAGCCCAAACCTACGGCTGGACCCCCACCGGCAACCCCACCAACCCCCGCCTCTGGCTCTACCGCATCGGCTGACCCCGTATTGCCCGGTCGGATGTGCGGGGTATCGTGGAGGTGTGATCAAGAGAATCGAGTTCATCTTCTTCCGGTGAGTGCAGTTGGCGGGCGCGGGACGCCCGGGCACCCGGATTCACTGTTCGAACACGTCAATGGGTTGTATTCGCGGTTTCCCGATCGGGCTCTGCCGTATGGCGGACAACCGCTTCCGGATGATGCCGTGGCACGGCGGGAGTCACGTGCGCCCTATACCGATCCGAAGGACGTTATTGCCGGGCTGTTGGCGGCGTATTTCACGGCGGGCGATGATGCTCCGGAGCGGTTGCATGCCGAGTTGAGCCGGCCGGGGCTTTCCTCGATCGGGCGGGTCGAGGGGGCGGCGCTGTTTCCCCTGCCCGATGGTGTCGACCCGGCACCGGAACGGCTGCGGCGGGCCGGGATGTGGCTGGTGCGCAACGGAACCGATCGGCGGGCAGTGCTGGTGGGGTTACTGCTACTGGAGGCCACGGCGCGGCGCGCGGATATTCCGGTTCTTCGGATGATGGGGCTGCTGCCTGATTTCACCGAGTCGGTGGTGCGGACGAT
Organism: Nocardia sp. NPDC058058; assembly: GCF_042885355.1. Lineage (NCBI taxonomy): Bacteria > Bacillati > Actinomycetota > Actinomycetes > Mycobacteriales > Nocardiaceae > Nocardia > Nocardia sp. NPDC058058. The sequence continues at coordinate 26,598 of NZ_JBHVSA010000001.1, forward strand.
TGCCGGGATCACCGGGACGACGGCGGATCTGGTGTGGCTGGCCGAGCGCGCCGGGGCGGAACGGCGGGGATATGTGATCCGCGCACTTGTCGACCGGGCCGATCCGATGGCGCGGCGCTGGCTGCTGCGTAATGCGCTGTCCGACTTCGGTCCCGGGGGCAATGAATTCGCCCTGCGGATCGCCGAGGTCACCCGCCTGGCCGATGCGCTGGTCGCGGTTGATCGCGATGATCGGTTGCGGGATCAGGCGATCGGGCTGATGCTGCGGATGACCAGGCATGATGATTACGGGACGGTGATCGACCGCTATCGTGACGCGCGGCGGGTGTTTGCGCTGATCGCGGCCGAAACCACCTGGATGGCACCGACATCGGAGCGTTGCGCGGAACTGGCCGCTGTTGTCGAGGAGTTGCGTACCGGGGCCTCCGCCTGTCTCGACTGGGCGCGGGGTGAACGCGAGGAGATACTGGAGCGTTTGCTGGTGGTGCTTCGCTCCCCGGCGTGGACGCGGACCCTGGACGAAGCCGAACGGGACGCGGGTTCGGAGACTTCCTATTCGGGATGGCGGGCGCGCTGGGCCCGCGCCGTGCTGGCGATCGGGCATGACGGCACGATGGCCGGTGCTATCGGTAACCCATTGCGCCGCTTCGAGATTCGTATCACGCTGCCGATTCCCCCGCGCTCGGGTGTTTTCGGGGGAGTGGAGACCCGGGTGCTGATCGACGGCCGCCCGATCATTGCCGACCTGTTTCATCAAGGTGCGGCGGAGCCGCCCGAGAAACTACTGCTCCGGGGTGAGCTGCGTGCCACGGAGGAGCCCCGCCGGGTGCGGCTGGCGGAGGCGTGGTGCACCGAAGGATGCTGTGGGGGACTGTATGTCACCATCGTGCGTGAGGGCGATGAGGTGGTCTGGCGGGATTGGGAACGGCAGTCCGGTGCGGGGTTGGCCGAGGAATTCCGTTTCGCGGCACCGGAATACGACCGGGAGATAGCGCGAGCCGAGGCCGATCACGGCTGGGAGTGGCCCGCGCGCACGCTGGCCCGGCTGGTCAACGCCGCGGTGCTCGAGGATCCGACCATCCTGGGCCGCTGGAATTGTTCGGTGGACTGGATCGGCGCGGTACTCGGCGAGTACGACGTGGCGAGGATCTGGCTGCTCGACGATTCGGGTGAGTACAGCGATCAATTCGGTTACGGACTGCATGCCGAAGTGGAAGATCTCGAAGGTCAGGCCCGGTCCGTCATCGAGGCGTTCCGGGTCGCTCATCCACGAAAAATGTTGGAGTATCAGCGGTCTCGTTTGGAGTAGTTGGCGATGTAGACCTCGTAGCCGTCCAGTAGGCGGTCCAGGGCGAAGCCGAAATCGCCTTCGTCCCATTGCATGTCGTCGTCTTCGAAGGCGTTGTTGGTGACCGCGCTGGTGACGGCGGGGTAGCGGGTGGGGTCCAGGACGGCGGCGAGGATGGCGCTGTAGTTCTTGTCGTCGTCGACGTGGCGCATGGTGTCGCGCAGGAAGCGGGCGCGGCCGACGACGAAGAAGGACAGGTTCGTCACCAGTTGCAGGCGTTGGGGTTCGGGGATGGGCAGGGCGGTGACGGCGGCCATGCCGGTTTCGAGCCAGTCCATATTGTTCGGGCCCAGCGGGGGACCGGTCACGGGGATGTCCATCCACCATTCGCGATTGCGGATGGCGTGGAATTCGGCCCAAGCCCAGGCCCGTAGGTTGGCGCGCCAACCGGCGTCGGCGGGCAGCTGGGGCGGGGGTCCGATGATGCGGTCGTGCAGGATCTCGATCAGGGTGTCTTTGCTGTCCACGTACCGGTAGAGGGACATGGGCGTGAAGCCGAGCTCCTTGGCGATGCGGCCCATCGAGATGGCGGCATAGCCCTCGGCATCGCCGATGGCGACGGCGGCGTCGACGATCTGGTCCAGGCTCAGTCCGCGTTTGGGGCCGCGGGTGCCGGGATCCTCCATGTTCCACAGCAGTTTGACCGATTTAGGCAGGACGCCTTCGTCGTGCCGATCCATTCGACCCTCCCGTTCTCGCGCTCCCGTACATCTTGCGCCATTCGGGAAACTGTGTAGCCTATATACATAGTGTAGACCATACGCAGTTTACGATTCGGGGGTTCCCCATGACAGTCAGTGACAGTCCCGCCATCGAGGTGTCCGGGCTGACCAAATCCTTCGGCGACCATCGGGTGTTGCGCGGCATCGATCTGAATGTGCCTGCCGGAACAGTCTTTTCACTACTCGGACCGAATGGCGCGGGCAAGACCACCGTGGTCCGGCTGCTCGTCACCCTGGGCCGCCCGGACGCCGGGCGAATGCTGGTGGGCGGGCACGATCCGGTCCGCGAGGCGGATGCCGTGCGCGGCATCATCGGTGTCACCGGTCAGAATTCGGCGGTCGACCCGGTGCTGACGGGTGCGGAGAATCTGCGCCTGGTGGGCAAGTTGCTACACCTCGGTGCCGCGGAAACCGCCAGGCGCACAACGCGTTTGCTGAAACAGTTCGATCTGACCGAGGCGGCGGGTAAGCGCACCGGTTCCTACTCCGGCGGTATGGTGCGCCGCCTGGATCTGGCGATGAGCCTGATGGGCGATCCGCGCATCGTCTTCCTCGATGAGCCCACGACCGGTTTGGATCCGCGCAGTCGGCGCGAATTATGGTCCGTGATAAGAGGTTTGGTGAATGACGGCGTGACGATCTTCCTCACCACGCAGTACCTGGAGGAGGCCGATCAACTCGCCGACCGCATCGCGGTCCTGGACGACGGCCGCATCGTGGCCGAGGGCACCGCGGGCGAATTGAAGAAGCTGGCCCCCGGCGGCCACGTCCGGCTGAGTTTCGCCGATGAACACGGCTTGGCGGCCGCCGCCCGCGTGGTGCGGTCCGCGCAGGCGGATATGGAGCAGTTGGTGCTGTCGGTGCCCTCGGACGGCAGCGTCGGCGATATCCGCAGGCTGCTGGAGCATTTCGACGACCATGACCTGTCCATCGGCCAATTGTCCATTCACACACCGGATCTCGACGATGTTTTCTTCGCGCTGACCGGTGACTCCTCGAAAGGCGCACAATCGTGAGCACTCTGGTTCGCGCGGCCCAGGATTCGGGCACGATGGTCGGCCGCAGTTTCCGGCATACCCTGCGCAGTCCCGACACCCTGCTGATGACGATCGTCATTCCGCTGATGATCTTGCTGATGTTCGTCTACGTTTTCGGCGGCGCGCTGAACGTGGGCGGCGCGTATATCGACTACGTGGTCCCCGGAATCATTCTGCTCTGTGCGGGTTTCGGTGCGGGCGGCACCGCCGTGGCGGTGTCCACCGATATGCACTCCGGCATTATCGATCGGTTTCGCACCATGGCGATTTCGCGATCATCGGTGCTCACCGGCCATGTGGCCGAGAGCGTACTGCGCAATATGATCACCACCGGCCTGGTGATTCTGGTGGCGGTGGCGCTCGGTTTCCGGCCCACGGCCGATCCCATTCGCTGGCTGGGCGTGCTCGGAATGCTCGCGGTATTCATTCTCGCGCTGTCCTGGCTGGCTGCCGCACTGGGGCTGCTCGCCCCGAATCCGGAGGCGGCCAATGGTTTCACCTTCAGCTTCATGTTCCTGCCTTACGTGAGTAGCGCTTTCGTGCCGGTGCATACACTGCCCGGCTGGTTGCAAGGCTTCGCCGAACATCAGCCCATCACCCCGATCACCGAGACCGTGCGCGGTCTGCTGATGGGAACGCCGGTCGGCCACAGCCCGGTGACCGCGCTGATCTGGTGCGCCGCAATAGGTTTGGTCGGATACCTGGCGGCAGGCACGCTGTACCGCCGTCGCGGCCTGAACTGATTCCGATCGCAGGGGGGTCCGGGAGCGCCCGGATCCCCGCAATATTCGACTACCCGGATATGCGCATCTAACTATGTGTCCCGGGCCTGCCATCTTATGTCGGCATTCCCGCTCACACCCGAATCATGCTGCGGATGTTGGGTTTCGCACACTTCCTAACAAGCAATTGCTTGGCTTGCTAACCTCGGAAGGGCAGGAGGACGGTGACGGGCATCGGTCGCAACGCAGCGACACGCGCACTGCCAATCCGGACCGCGCTGGACGCGGCCGTCAGGACTATCAATGGGGATGTTGTCCGGGGGCAATACATTTCGGCTCGACGTTGAGTAATTGAAACGTCGGCGTGTGTCGTCACGTGCCGCCCGTCATCGGCAAGGCGATACGACAGGACATTCCATGAACAACACACCGGTACTTCCGAACCCGAACCACCCACTGCTTCCCCTGGCTCGGGCCTATACGAATTACTTCACGCCGCGGGTGACGGGCGTGGATAACCTACCGGCGGCGGGGCCGGCGCTGGTGATCGGCAATCACTCGTCCATCTATTGGGCGCCCGAGGTGTGGATCACCTTCATGGCGGCGATGGATCGTCGCCCGAATGAGCCCACCTACGGCGTGGCGCATGAAATCCTTTTGCGCGCACCGGGTCTCGGTGACAGCCTGCGCGATTTCGGCGTCATCCCGGCGTCGCAGGAGGCGGCGACCGCGGGCCTCAAGGACGGCGGCGCGGTGATGGTCTACCCGGGTGGTGACTGGGAGGCGTGCCGCCCGTGGACCGATCGCGGCAAGGTCGATTTCGCCGGGCGCAAGGGATTCATCAGGCTCGCACTGAAATTGGGCGTGCCGGTGATTCCGGCGGTCGCCAACGGCGGTCACGATTCCATCTTCATCGTGAGCCGCGGTGAGCGCACCGCGCGCCTGCTCGGCCTGGATAAACTGGTGCGCGCCAAGGTGTTTCCGTACACCGTCGGCCTGCCGTTCGGCATCGCGCCGATTCTGCCGCAGATTCCGCTGCCCTCGCACGTGGACGTGAGCTTCCTGCCCGCCCTGGACTGGTCCACCCAGCCCGGTGATCCGGAGGACACCGAACTGGTGGATCGTCTCTACGAGCAGACCGTCGGCACCATGCAGACGGAACTGGATCGGCTGCGCGCGGCGACCCCGAATCCGGTGGCGACCGGTCTGAAGAACCACGTGGCCGCGCTTCCCGGTCCGCTCTCGGGTCTGGCGAATCTGCTGTAACCGGTCGCGGCGTGCGCGGCGGTCTCCCATCGTGAATTGTGGTTAACTCTCGGCTATTGCATGGTGGGCGGCTGTCCGTCCGCTGATCCGATATGTGTGGCGGTCACCCGTTGCGGGCCCGCCACACGGACCGGGAGGCTGGAAGTCATGGCGCGCCTGATTCATTCGGTGGGACCGGCGCTGGCGGCGGTGGCCGCCCTCGCCGTGATAGCCGTGGTGCCACCGCTGCTGGACGCCGCGGTGCCCACCCGGGAGACCGCGGTCGCGGCGGGTACCGAGGTCACGCTGACCGCGAGCGGTATCGGCGCGGTGCACGGCACCGAGGATCCATCCAACGGTGTCACCTTCGCGGTCCCGGAGGCCATGCGCCGCATCGCCACCGGTGATCAATCCGCCGCGATCTTCGATTCCGATATCGGTGAGCAGCGGCTGGGTGTCTCGGTGGTGGACGGCATCACCGATTTCGATACCGCCGCACCGCGACTGCTGCTGCCGCTGCGCGCGTCCGGGCAGCAGGTGCGTTTCGACGGCAATGCCATCGAGGCGGGTTCGTTCCACGGCCTGATGTGTGTGCTGCCCGATACGGCGGGCGGTGTGTGCGCGGTCGCCAATTCCGGTGATATCGCGGTGACCATCACCGTCACGGGGCCGACCCGGGAGGCGGGCCGGGCCATGATTCTCGCGGTGCTGGCATCGAGCAGGGCGGTGGAGGTATGACCGCGCCGGGCTGGTTCCAGCCCCGATCCGCGCTGTTCTGGGTCTACTGCGTGGTGGTCGCCGCCGGTCCGCTGATATTCCTGGCGCAGGCGGCGGGCATGGTGTGGTTCGGCGGGGCGCAGGCGCTGGCCGCGCTCCCGGTGACCGCGCTGACGCTGGTGTTCTTCGGCTGGGTGTTGTTCGAGCTGGACCCTTTTCGAGCGCGGCGACGATTGATCGCGCCGATTCTGATGGGTTTCATCTGGGGCGCGACGGTCTGGCCGGGCCTGGCACTGTGGGCGAATGATCATGTGACGCAAGTGGTTACGAAACTCGGCGGCGATCAATTCGGGAGCGATTGGCAGGCCGCGATCGCCGCGCCCATCGATGAGGAGTTCATCAAGGCCATCGGTATCGCGATCGTGGCGGTGCTGTTCCGGGCGCGGCTGCGCCGGCCCATGGACGGTCTGCTCATCGGCGGTTTCGTCGGATTGGGCGCGCAGATCTCCGAGGATTGCCTGTACAGCGTGCAGACCGCGCTGGGCGCGCCGCAGGATCCCATCGCGGATGTGCTGATCGTGGCGGTTTTGCGGCTGATCACCGCGTTCACCTCGCACTGGGCGATGTCGGCGCTGGTGGGTGTCGGCATCGTGGTGCTGCTGCTGCGCATCGATCGCTCATGGGGTTGGCGGGTCGGCTTCTTCGCGCTGTTCTACGCCATGGCGGTGACCATGCATTTCGTCTTCGACGCGCCGCGCCCGAACGGTCCGGGCGTGCTGATGCTCTTCTTCCCGGTGGTCATCGATCTGCTGATCTTCGGCCTGGCCTACCGCTGGGTGCTGGGTACCGAGCGGAAATGGTTGCGCACCAGCATCGCTCAGCCGTCGGCGCGCACACTGGGCACCGAACAGCAGTTGGCGTCGCTGCTCACCCGGCGCAGTCGCCGTCGCGCCCGCGCGGGCCTGCGGGCGGCGACCCGAATGGATCGGCGGCAGGCTCGCCGCTACGAGCACGCGTTGATCGATCGGGTGCAGGCGCTGTCCGATGCCCCGTCACAGCCGGGTTGGAACTATCAGCAAACCGTGCGGAGGTAGCCGCATCATGCGCCGCCGAAGGATTGCGACCGATCTGGAGCGTGCCGATTACCTGCGACTCAGGTGTCGAACGCTAGCTTGTTTGATATGAGTGAGGGCAGATCGCTTCCGGAAGCACCGGGTTTCGAGCGGGCGCATGAGCTGCTGGAGCGAAGACAGCAAGCGTTGTGCAACTACTTGGCGGCCAGCGGTGATGTCGCGGGCAGCCGGATTCGGGCCAATCTCACCGGGTGGCGGCGCTGGTTGCATCGGCTGCCCGGCTCCAGCATCGCCAATGCCACCGGTCGTCGCGATGTGCTGCTGCGCGAGCTGGCCCAGCACGGCGTCGGCGCGGACGACCGCCGCTGGGGCGTGCTGTCCGGTGGATATATCCGCAGCCGTGGCAGCTCGTTCGGCCTGGAGTTCACCCTGGCCGATCTGATCACCGAATACGAGACCACCGATCCGCACTGGACTCGTCAGCTGCGCGTGCTGGCCGCGCTGGCCGAACAGACCCGTCCGCTGGCGGCGCTGGGCGATCGGGTGGCGGTGGCCGATCTGACCGAGCAGCTGGTCGCGCTGACCCGTGCCGCCCCCGATGAGGCGGCGCGCGGACGGCTCGCGGACCATCTGCCCGGGGTGCTGCGCCCGCTGCCCGCCGATATCGAATCCCTGCGCCGCAGTGACGATCTCGTCGATGTGGTGTTCGACGTGTATGCCGACACCATCAAGCTCGACAACATCACGGTCAATCCGGAGTTGCGCGGGACCGGGCTGGGAAGTGCTGTGCTGCAACAGCTCTGCCGGGCCGCGGACGCTCATCATCTGACCGTGGTCGGTCAGCTGGTGCCCACCTATCGCGATGACGATTCGGCCGTCCCGATGCTGGCGGCCTGGTGCCGCAAACACGGGTTCGCGGTGAACGAGCGCCTGGGCGGGCGTATCTCCCGCACCCCGGCCAGCGTTTCCTCCTGATCGATGCCCCGGTATCGGGGCCGCGCGTGCGATTTCACCCGGGACGTGTGAGTTCGGACCGGGGCAGCACCGGTTAGAGATGTTCCAGTCGAATCGGCAGGAGACAGCATGGATGCGCACGGGCTCGATATCGGGTGCGCCGGGTGAGCGCACCGGGCAGGGCGGCGAATTGGCTGGGGCGCGCTCGGACCAGGATCGGCAAACCCACCGCCGCCGATGTCACCGCGGGCATGGCGACCGGATTGTTCAGCATTCCGGAGGGAATGGCCTATGCCTCGATCGCCGGATTCAATCCGGTGGCCGGGCTCTACGCCGGGGTGATGCCGCCGATCTTCGGTTCGCTGACCGCGTCCACGGTGCTCATGGTCACCACGCTCACCAGTGCCATCGCGCTGACCGGTCAATCGGTGCTCGCCGATGCCGGATTGGATCCGCACGATATGGGAAACGTTGCGGCACTGGCGATTCTGGTGGGCCTGGTGATGGTGATCATGGGTCTGCTGCGGCTCGGGGTGGTGCTGAGCTTCGTCTCGAACGCGGTGATGATCGGCTTCTCCACCGGTATCGCGCTCTCGATCATCACCGGCGTGTTCGAGGACGCCACCGAGTACAAACCGGCCGGCCACAACAAACTCGTGCAGGTATGGCACTGGATCACCGGAATCTCGCACTGGCACACCACCACGACGCTGGTCGCGATCGCCACCATCGTGGTGTGGGCGCTGGCGCGGCTGGTGCCCAAACTCGAATCGCTGGCGCTGCTGGTCGCCATGGTGGTGGTCAGTGTCGGGGTCGCGGTGTTCGGGGTGGATGTGGATCTGGTGCGCGGCATCGCGGAGATTCCCGCCGCGCTGCCGGGGCTGTCGCTGCCGAATCTCGATGCGGTGCCGCAGCTGCTGCCCGGGGCGTTCTCGGTGGCGCTGGTCGCGCTGGCGCAGGCCGCCGGTGTCGCGCCGTCCATGCCGAATCCGGATGGGTCCCGTTCGAATATGAACGGGGACTTCATTTCCCAGGGTGTGGCCAATATCGGCGGTGGCCTGTTCCAGGCGCTGCCCGCGGGCGGTTCGCTCTCGCGTACGGGTGTGGCGGCCAGTGTGGGCGCGCGCACCCGCTGGGCGGGCATCATCTCGGGCGTCTTCCTGGCGGTGGTGGTGCTGACCTGTGCCGGTCTGGCCGAACGGATTCCGGTGCCGGTGATCGGCGGGCTGATCCTGGTGGTGGGCGGTGAGCTGATCTGGGGTAAGCGCGCCGATATCGTCATGGTGTGGCGCACCTCGAAGCTGTCCACGGCCGCCATGATCGCGACCTTCGCCGCCACCACGCAGTTGCCGTTGCAGCAGGCGATCGTGATCGGTGCGATGCTGTCGCTGCTGCTGTACTGCGTGCAGGCCACCCGCGGCACCGAACTGACCGCGCTGCACCGGGATTCGACGGGCACCTGGAGTACGACGCGGGTGCCGTCGACACTGCCGCCGGGGGAGGTGACGGTCCTGAATTACGACGGTTCCAGCTTCTTCGCCGAACTACCGCGCCTGGAGGCCGGACTCCCCGATCTCACGGGTGCGCGCGACGCGGTCCTGGTCCTGGTGCTGCGCTCGGCACCCGATATCCCCTCCTCGGCCATGCTGAAACTGTTCCGCCGCTACGCGGGCACGTTGCACGATCAGGGTGGCCAATTGATCCTCGCCGGTGTTCGGCCCGCGCTGGCGCAGGCCCTGGAACGCACCGGTCTGCGCGAGGTGCTCGGCCCGGACGACATCATCCCCGCCTCGAATGTGCTGCTCGCGCCCCTGGATCAGGCCGTCGTCCGCGGCAACGAGTGGATCGCGAGCCGGGGCAGCAGCACGTGAGGGGCGATCAGACCGCGGCGTCCGCGGTGGTGCCCGTACGCCGCAGCCGGCGATACCCGAGTATGCCGGAGACGGCGTAGGCGATGACCATGAGAGCGGCCGTGGGCCAGGCGTATTCGAGATACCAGTCGCCGAAGCTGTTGGGCCAGATGCTCTCCACGATCAACAGCAGCACCAGCAGGGTGCCGATGGCCGCGCCGATCGCCATGGGAAGCAGGGCGATTCGGGTGTCGCGGGTGGACGCGGAGAACGAGTACAGCACCGACGCCAGCACCGCGAGATTCGCCACCAGCAGGGCCGTGGCGGTGATGTAGATGTATGTCATTGCCAGGCCGCGCAATCGGCCCACGTACATGGTGGGCGTGACATGGGCTTCGGAGACGGCGTAGAGGACGATCAGCGCCACGCTCGCGATACCGAAGACCAGTCCGGTCCAGCGCGTCAATTGCCTTCGGCCCCAGGCCTGCCCGACGGTCAGTACCAGACAGCAGGCCGCGGCGAGGGCGACCAGATCGCCGATGAGGTTGCCCGCGTTGGCGAGTCGGACGCTGTCCGGGGTGGCCTGGTCGACCCATTCGTTGCTGATGATCGCGGGCTGGGTGAGAATGGCCGCTGCCATCAGCAAGGCCAGTGCCACCGTGAGTGGCCGCGATCGAGGTTGGCTGCGCCACAGCGTGAGTCGCAGGGCGACCGCGACCGTGCCGATGATGCCCGCGGTCACCAGCAGGACGGGCACCATCACAGCATTCCCTCTCCGATGCGTCGTCGTTTGATGCGGCGGCCGTGCGTATCGTCGGTGTGCCGCTCCGGTTCGGGGGCGCGGCGGTCCACGGCCTGGCGTTCGCGGGCCACCGCCTCCTCGAGCAGTTGCAGCATGGGCACCGCGCTGAGCGCGTCCCGGGTGGCGGCGTGGTCGACATCGCTGCGGTTCAGCAGACCCGCGGCGATGAGGCCCTCGACGGGGTTGGCGCCGTAGGCGCGCGCGAGTTCGATCACGGTGTCCGCCACCGGCGGATCCGATTCCTCCAGATGCCGCTTGATGCGCGGCCCATTGCTGTCCAAGCGTTCCGCGATGGCGCGGGTGCTCGCCCCGCGCGTAATGGTCCGCTTCCAAGCGTCGAACGCCTGGCTCATCGTCGCATCGTCCTCGGGTCGGTGGTGCTTTCGCCTGCGCGGAACGCTACGCGTCGAATCGCGAATATTCCAATACCGCAGCGAAAATGTTGCACCGATGGTGGGAACGGCGAAAGCGGGGTGGGGTGTCGGATCGGCACATACGCTCGGGTGGGTGAAGACACTGCTGCAGGTTGTCGCCGGTCATTTGCCTCCTACTGTCGCCGCGCGGGTGCGGGTGGCCGCGGCGGATCCGCGGTTGGACGGAGCGCAGATCGAGGACGTGGTGGCGCCGCTGGCACAGTTGAGCGAGGGGCAGGTGCGCGAGGTGTGGCAGGCGCTGGCCGATCAGTCGGACCCGGCCTTACCGCAGCGCCTACAGGATGATCTGGTTGCGCTGCACAAGGATCCGTCCCCGGCCGCGCTGATGGCGGTGGTGCGCGATCTGCTCACCGCCATCGCGGCGCACTGACCTCAGGTTCGGTTCCGCAGGCGGTCCAGCACTTCGGGATGGGTGGTGAGGTAGCGGTCGAAGGCGATGGGCGGATGGCCGGTGATCGCCTCCACGGTACTGGATACCGTCGCGAGTTCACCGGTGGCGATGGCCTGATACGAGGTCACCCAACCGGCGACCATCCAGTCCGGCGCACCGTATTTCGATCGACTCTCGTAGGCCTCGGGTATCGATTCGGGTTTATAGGTGATATCGCGATCGGTGTGCTTGCTCAGGATGGCGGCGACCTCGTCCAGGTTCAGCGCCTCCGGCCCGGTGACATCGCGTATCTCGTTGTGCAGCAACTGATCATCGAGCAGCACCGCGGTGGCCACATCGGCGATGTCCTCGTGCGCCACCGCCGCGACCCGGCCGTCACCGGCGGGTCCGCGGATCACCCCGGTCTCCGGATCGGCGAGTGCGGGCAGATGGATCTGATAGTTGTTGTCCCGCAATACCGTGAAGGCCAGTTCGGTCTGGCGGATCTGCTGTTCGGTGTACCAGTGATCGCGCGCGAAGGTGAACGTGGCCTCGGGCGCGGCGCCCTGGAACGAGATGTAGACGATGCGCCGCACCCCGGCCGCCACGGCGGCCTCGATGGCGGTGGTGTGCTCGGCCACGCGCAGATCGCTCTCCATGGCCGAGACCAGCAGCAGCGTTTCCACCCCGCTGGTCGCGAGCTCGAATCTGGGCCCGTCACCGTAGGGGGCGAAGCGCACCTCGGCGTCGGGAATGGGCAGCTGTTTACCGGGTTTGCGGGCGATCAGGCGCAGGTCGGCCCCCGCTGCGGCGAGGCGCTGGGCGACGAGGGTGCCGAGCTTGCCGGTCGCTCCGGTGACTCCGATTTTCGTCACGGTCGAACCTCTCGGTGCGAGGAAGTGAATCTCGGGTCGTGCCTTTCTGGCAGCCTACGCCCCGCATCGGCCTGTCGGCGGCTTCGGCTACGGTCGACGGCACTGGTTGCCGAGCAGAGGTGAGGATCTTCGATGCCGCGGGATTTGGCCGATCTGTCGTTCGCGCGTTTCCTTCAGGAGCGTGACGAGATCACCATGGAGGGTGAATACGATTGCGCCCTCTTCGAGGGGATGCGGCTCGAGGACGCCGAGGTGCGCGGCGCGCAGCTCACCGAATGCGCCATCACCGGCGGTGCCATCACCGGTGGTTCGTTGCGGCACACCAGGTTCAACGATGTGTGGATTCAGGGCACCCAGTGGACTCGCGCCGATCTGTCCGAAACCTCGTGGATGGACGCGGAATTGGTGATGAACGCGTGGTCGGGGGTGGAGGCGTTCGGGGCGCGGCTGCGCCGGGTCAAGTTCTACAACTGCAAATTCGATTCGGTGAACCTGCGCGGCGCGCATCTGAACGAGGTGTCGTTCACCGATTGTGTACTGCGCCACGTGGATATCGGCGAGGCGAAGCTGACCTCGGTCACCTTTCCGGGCACCGAGATCGAGGCGCTGTCCATGCGCAAGGCCACCCTGTCCAAGGTGGATCTGCGCACCGCGCGCTCGATCGGCGTCTACGAGGGGGTGGAATCGCTGCGCGGGGCCACGATCACCAGCTTGCAGCTGATGGATCTGGCCCCGATCTTCGCGCACACCATCGGGATCAACGTCTCGGATCGGTGAGCTACACCCCGTAGCCGCCGTCGATATCGAGTTTCTGCCCGCTGATGAAGTCGGCGCGGTCCGAGGCCAGGAAGCACACCGCTTCGGCGATGTCCTCGGCATTTCCGAAGCGGCGCAATGGAATATTGGCCCGGGTGATCTCCAGCGCGTGCTCGTCGAGTTCACCCGAGCTGATCAGCCGATCCGCCATACCGTCGGTGGTCATGCCCGGTCCGACGCAGTTGGCGCGAATCCCGAACCGGCCCTCTTCGGCGGCGATGCCCCGAACCAGTGCCTCCACAGCGGCTTTCGGCCCGCTGGAGAGGCCATCGCGGATGGGGAAGCGCGCGGTGGCGGCGGTGCTGATGGCGACGATATTGCCTTGGGTCTCGCGCAGATGCGGGAGCGCGGCGTGTACGGCGTTGAAGAATCCGCCGGCGTCGTCGATGAGCTGAGATCGGAAGTCCGCCGGGGAGATTCGGCTCAGATGCCGCATCGGGATATGCGGTCCGGCGGCGTAGACCAGGGTGTGGATGCCACCGAATTCGGCAGCCACCTGCGCGGTGACCTCGGCGGCGCGATCGGCGTCGGTGAGATCGAGTCGCCAGGACCGTGCGCGTCGCTCGCGCTCCTTGGCGAAGGTGAACAGCGGATCGAGTTTGCCCGCCGAGCGGAAGTAGGTCAGCCCCACATGACTGCCGCGCTCGATGAGCATGTGCGCGACGGCGAGGCCGAGTCCGCCGCTGGCGCCCAGTACGAGTGCTGCCCCGGGCCGGTGACCGAAGTCGTCCATTCACTTCCTTCGGTGCGTGTCGCGCACTCGGGCGCGACGACTTTGAACAGGTCGATACCACCTCATTCGTAGTCCACCGCGACAAAACAAGCAAGTGCTTGGTTGCTAGCCGGGGGTGATCAGCCGATTCGATACAGCTCGGCGGCAATGCGCCGGAACGACTCGATGAGCGGATTCGTATCGGCCCGAGGCCACGCCACCACCAGGTGGCTCGGCGGGGCATCGCCGATCGGCACCGCCCGCAATCCCCGCGGCAGCGCGTGCGCCAGCGGTGCGAGACCGATCGACCCGTTCCAGAGCACGGCCTGCATGCATTCGTGCACGGTACGCACCACCGGACCGTCACCGTGCCCCAGTTCGGGCCGGGTCCAATACGCCTGCCACACCGGATCGGTGCCCTCGGGTAACCGGAACCACTGCCGGTCCGCGAGTTCACGAAGTTCGATCCGGTCGCGCCCGGCGAGCGGATCGTCATCGCGCACAATCACCCCGATCGGATCCGCGCGCAGTGGATGCACCGCGATTCCATTGTGCTCGAACGGAGTTCGGGTGAGCGCCAGATCGGTCAGCCCGGCTTTGAGCCCCGCGGTCGGATCGGTGAAATCGAATTCGCGCACGCGCACCCGGATATCGGGATGCACACGCCGGAATTCCGTGACCAGATCCGCGCCCGCCTGTTCGGCGCTGTCACCGAGCGTGCCCAGGGTGAGCGAGGCCGATTCGGCGATGGCGCGCACCTTGGCGCGAGCCTGTTCGGCCTGCGCCAGCAGTGCGCGCGCCTCGTCGTAGAGCGCCGCACCGGCGGCGGTCAGCGTGACCCCGGCGGGGGAGCGCAGCAGCAGTACGCTGCCGAGTTCGGTTTCCAAGTGCCGAATGGCGCGGCTCAGTGGCGGCTGGGACATGTGCAGGCGGGCGGCGGCCCGGCCGAAATGCAGCTCCTCGGCTACCGCCACGAAATAGCGCAGCGTGCGTAAGTCCATCAGCGGCAACGATACCCGTGGGGTATCGGGCGGCCGGAACGGGTGTTGGACGGTGCGCGGCGCCGTCGGTGGACTGGAGGCAGTCGAGGACAGGAGTGCATGATGACCGCAGCGGTGACGCCCGAACAGCCGATCCCGGATCCCGAGGTGCGAACCGGGCAGGCGCGCGAAGTCTCCCGCGATCTGGTGGTGATCGAGAATCGGGGTGCGGCGCTGGTGCCCAATATCGGGGTGATCGGCGGCCGCGAGGCGGTGCTGGTGGTCGATACAGGTATGGGTCCGCGCAATGCGGAAGCGGTGCTGGAATTCGCGGCCGACTACGCCGCCGGACGCCGATTGTATTTGACCACAACGCATTTCCATCCCGAGCACGCCTTCGGTGCGGAGGTGTTCGCGGATGCGGCGACCTATCTGATCAATCGGGCGCAGGCCCTGGATCTGGAGCGCAAGGGCGCGGCATATCTCGAAATGTTCCGGGGCCTGGGCGATTCGGTGGCGCGACGGCTCGACGATGTGCGGCTCGTCGCGCCGGATCTGGTCTACGAGAGTGAGTACGAGCTGGACCTGGGCGGTCGGCTGGTGCGCTTGCGGGCCACCGGCCGCGGGCACAGTCTGGGCGATCAGGTGATCGAAATCCCGGACGCGGACGTGCTTTTCACCGGTGATCTGGTGGAGGCGGGTCAGTTCGCCATCTTCCCGTGGTTCCCGCCGTACGACACCGATGTCTCGGGGATCGGCTGGCTCGAGGTCATGGAACGGCTCCTCGCCGAACGGCCGGGCACGGTGGTGCCGGGGCACGGTGCGATCGGCGGCGCCGAGCTACTCGCCGATGTGCGCGACTATCTGCGACTGCTGCGCGAGGAGACCCGGGTGCGCCGTGACAGCGCCGTGAGCCAGGAGACGATCATCGCGGAGGTGCGGGCGATAGTGCTTGCGCGGCATCCGGAGTGGGCCGGTCGCGAATGGATCGAGAACGGGATCGGCTGCCTGTGCGCCGAACATGCGCACGCCGGTCATTGATCCTTGGGTTTGGGGCGGGCGCGCAGGTGTGCGCGTTCGCCCTGTTTGCCGAAGAGGCTGAGGAATTCGACCGGATTGCCGTCGGCCGAACCGAACCAGTGCGGTTCGCGGGTGTCGAATTCGGCCGCCTCGCCGGGTGACATGACGAAATCGTGGTTGCCCAGCACCACGCGCAGCCGGCCGTTGAGGATGTACATCCATTCGTAGCCCTCGTGCGTGCGCGGATCCGGTTCCTGGCGGCTGCCGCCCGGAATCACCAGCTTGTAGGCCTGGATGCCGCCCGCGCGCCGGGTGAGCGGGACCATGGTCATCCCGTTCATGGAGACCGGGCGCAGATGGATGCGCGGATCGCCGGTGGCGGGCGCGTCCACCAGTTCGTCCAGCGTCACCCCGTGCGCCTTGGCGAGGGGAAGCAGCAGTTCCAGGGTGGGGCGCCGGGCCCCGGATTCCAGCCGGGACAGCGTGCTCACCGAGATTCCGGTGCTCGCGGACAGTTCCGCGAGGGTGGTGTCACGCTTGCGGCGTAGCTCCCGCAGGCGCGGGCCGACCGCGTCCAGGGCCTGATCGAGTTCGGAGTCCATGCTTCGATTTTGCCGTATCGGCAACATTACTTGCCAGATTTGTGGGTGTTCTCGCATTGTCGAAGCAGACGAACGAGGAGGTCGTGATGACGGATCAGCTGGCGGACAGCTATGACACGGTGGTGATCGGCGGCGGCGCGGCCGGATTGAACGGCGCGCTCATGCTCGCGCGGGCTCGCCGCTCGGTGCTGGTGATCGATGCGGGCGAACCGCGCAACGCCCCCGCCGACGGGGTGCACGGGCTACTGGCCCGCGAGGGCATGTCCCCGGCCGAATTGGTCGAGCGCGGCCGCGCGGAAGTACGCGGCTACGGCGGGCAGATCATCGCGGGCACCGTGGTCGCCGCGACCCGCGACAGCGATTCGGCCGCTGCGGACGGCAGTTCCGCCGCCGCTGTGGTGGAAACCGGTGTCCCGGGCTTCACGGTCGAATTGGCCGACGGCCGAACCGTGCGCGCCCGCCGACTGCTGGTGACCACCGGCCTGGTCGATGAGCTCCCGGATATCGCGGGACTGCGAGAACAGTGGGGCCACAACGTGATCCACTGTCCGTACTGCCACGGCTGGGAGGTGCGCGATCGGGCCATCGGCATCATGGGCAGCGGCCCCATGTCGGTGCATCAGGCGCTGCTGTTCCGGCAGTGGAGCCCGGACATCACCTATTTCGCCCATCACGTCCCGCCCACGGCCGAACAGGCCGAACAGCTTGCGGCACGGGGCATTCCGGTGGTGACCGGTGACGTGGCGGCGCTGGAGATCACCGATGGGAACATCGTCGGCGTACGCCTGGCCGACGGCACCGTGGTCCCGCGCACGGCGGTGGCCGTGGCCACCCGCATGGTGGCCCGAGCGAGTTTCCTTGCACCCCTTGGCCTGAAGGCCGTCGACCATCCCTCGGGCATGGGCGAGCACATCCCCGCCACCGACCCCACCGGCCGCACCGAAATCCCCGGCGTCTGGGTCGCGGGCAATGTCACCGATATGTCCGCCCAGGTCGGAGCCTCCGCCGCGGCCGGAGCCATGGCCGGAGCCATGATCAACGCCGACCTGGTGACCGAGGAGACCGCCACCGCCGTCGCGGCCTACCGAGCCCGCGCCTGATCCAGTTCGTCGATATAGGCATCGATGCGCGCGAAGGTCGCCTCGGGCTGTTCGAGCTGCGGCAGATGCCCTGCCTCGCCGATGATTTCGAGGCGGGCAGCACCGAACGCGGCGGCGTACGCGGCACCGTAGGCGGGCGTGACGATCCGATCGCTCGCGCCCCACAGCAGCAGCGCGGGGATCCGCACCGCCGCGAGGCGATCGATCAGGCTCGGATCGTGCATGTAGGGCTCGCCCGCGAAATGTCGTAGCGCGGCCATATTCCCCTGTCGCACAGCGGTTTGCGCGGCGGGCACGGTGGTCGGGTCCTGATGGAACCGATCCGGATCGTGATAGGAGTGCTCGGCGATCGCCCGCGCGTCGAGGGCGAAGAAATCCGGAATCGGTTCCGCGTCAACCCATATGCCGGTGGCGTCGATGAGGATCAGCCCACCGATCAGCTCCGCCTCGTCCCGGGCGGCCATCTCGGCGGCGATCCAGCCGCCGATGGAGGATCCGACCACCAGCACATCGCGCAGTCCCCGCTCGCCGAGCAGGCGCAGGTAGGCGGCGGCGAGATCGGCGATGCTGTCGATCTCCGCCGGTCGCGGGGTGCCGTTCCAGCCGGGATGGGTGGGCGTGAGCACCCGGCGGGAGCGCCCGAGCTGGTGGGCGAGAGTCGCCACGCTGAACGGTCCCGCGCCACCGTGCAGTACGAGAGTGGCCGGGCCACTGCCTATTTCGTCCATGACCGTCATCCCCGTTCGCTGACTAAACATGTTGATATAAACAACCTTAGTCAACTGATAGCATGCTGTCCATGCCTGATCTGCAAGCCCTGGGGCGGGCGATCAAACAAGCCCAGTATCGCCACCATCGCGCCCTGGACAATGCCCTGACGGGGGTGGGCAGCACGCTCGCGCAGTGGGATGCCCTGCGCGCGATCGACCGCATGCCCGGTTCCACCGCGCGGGCGCTGGCCGAGGAGACATTTCAGAGCGAACAGTCCTTCGGCACCCTGGCCAATCGCCTACTGGCTCGCGGCTTGATCGAGCGTGCGCCCGGCCGCGGCCGGGCCATCGAGCATCGGCTGACCCCGGCGGGTGAGCACACGCTGGCCGCGGCCAACCGGGTCGCGGACGCCGTACTGGCCGAATCGTTCGCCGCGTTGTCCGCGGCCGAGCGCACTACCCTGCGCGGGCTGCTCGAGCGGGTGGGAACGCGCTGAGGTCAGTCGGCCAGGGCGCTCTCGCGTAGTTGAGTGAGGGTGCGGGTGAGGATGCGGGAGACGTGCATCTGGGAGATGCCCAGGCTGTCGGCGATCTGTTTCTGGGTTTTGGATTCGAAGTAGCGCATGGTGAGGATGTCGCGTTCGCGATCACCGAGTTCGATCAGGTGCGGACGGACGGCCATGCGCTGTTCGATGAGTTCGTAGTCGGGATCCTCGCCGCCCAGGGTTTCGGCGGGCGGGATGGGGGAGTTCTCGCCGTCGTCGCTGGTGTAGGCGTCCAGTGAGGAGGTCTGGTAGGCATTGGCGGCGACCAGGGCCTGGGTGACCTCGAGCAGGTCGACGCCGAGTTCGGCGGCGATTTCGCGGGCCTTGGGCATCCGGCCCAGGCGCTGTGCGAGCCGCTCCACCGCTCCACCGATCTGGAGCTGAATCTCCTTGGTGCGCCGGGGAACTCGCACCGACCAGGTGTAGTCGCGGAAGTGCCGCCGGACCTCGCCCATGATGGTGGGGATGGCGAAGGACAGGAAGGTGGAGCCGCGCGAGACGTCATAGCGGCCGACGGCCTGTACCAGACCCACCCGTGCCACCTGTTGCAGATCGTCGAAACCCTCACCGCGCCCGGCGAATCGGCGCGCGATATGGTCGGCGAGTGGCAGGCAGCGCTGAATAATGCGCTCGCGCAACATTTCTTGTTTGGGATCGGAATTCTCTACGGCGATGGCGAGCTCTTCGAAGGCCGCCTCGATATTGTCGTAGCTGTTCTCGGTCATCGGTTGCACTCCGACTTCCGCCGATTCGCTCGCGGCCTCTCGCGGGGGAGGTCGGCTGCACTGCGTCGCAGCGGGGAAGTCGGCTGTCGCGCTGGCACGGCCGCGTGGAACGCGCGACGCGCCTGGATCGGCTGTGTTATCAACCTTCCCTTCGGGTACCCCGCGCGCCCGCCCGCAAACCGAGATTCCCGTAACAGGCGATTCACCGGGGGTTTAGCAGGCTCGATCCGGGTATCGCCGGAATAACGGCGACCTGGAAGGAACCCCCTCACATGTTGATGCGACGACTTGCCCGCCCGCTCCTGGCGACAGCCTTCATTGCCGACGGATTGGACACCCTGGCCAATCCGCAGCACCGCGCCAAGGCCGCCACCGTGCGGGTGCAACAGGCGCAGCGCGCATTGCCCGAACGCTATGCCGATCGCCTGCCGGACCCCGAACGCGCGGTGCGGATCAATGCCATGGTGCAGGTGGGCGGTGGCGCGCTGCTGGCCTTCGGGCGGGTGCCCCGACTGGCCGCGGCCGTGCTCGCGGCCACCGTGATTCCCGCGACCCTCACCGAACAGGACTTCTGGGCCGAGACCGATCCGGCGCTGCGGTCGGCCAAGCGGGTGGGGTTCCTGAAGGATGTGAGCCTGCTGGGTGGTCTGCTCATCGCCTCGGGTGATGTCGGCGGGCGGGGCACACCCGGGTGGAAGAAGCTGGCCGGACGGGCGGCCGCCGGGACGGCCGGGCTGGCCGACGCCGCGCAGACCCATGGCTCCCAGCTCGCCGAGCGCGCGCAGGAATCCGGTGCGCATCTGGCCGAACTGGCCCAGGTGCAGGGCTCGCACCTGGCCGAATTCGCCAAGGATCACGGCCCGCAGCTGGCCGAGACGGCCCGCGAGCGCGCCGCCGAACTCTCCGAGGTGGTCAAGGATCGCGGCGCGGAGCTCGCCGATGTGCTGAAGGACCGCGGTCCGCAATTGGCCGAGACGGCCCGCGAGCGTGCCGCGGTGCTCTCGGAGGTGGTCAAGGATCGCGGTGCGACGCTGGCCGAGGTCGTGAAGGACCGGGGCGCGGATCTGGGCGAGGTGGTGAAGGATCGCGGCGCCGAACTCGCCGAGCGGGTGCGCGAGCGCGGCGATGAGCTGCCCGCGCGCAAATCGTTCACATCTCGTTGGCGCGCTTGATATTTCCCGATGCGATCGCGTGCGCACCCGCGTCGAAGGCGCGGATGCGCGCGGTCTCATCGCAGGCGCGCCAGGTGAAACCCCAGTGCATGGGCGGGGTTTCGATGATCGGCACGAACGCGATATCGGGTCGCCGATAGAACCGATCCACCTGCGCGCCGCAGATGAACGCGCCCTCGCCCGCGCCGATACTGGCCAGCACCTCCTGGAAGGTGTGCGCGAGTCTGCCCCGTGGAATTGGCCGCCCGGCAGGGGTTTCGGCCGGAATATGGTCCTCGACCCAGGAGCGCGGCACGGTATCGGGCACGTCCAGCAGCGTCACCTCCGCCAGGTCTTCCGGTTCGATCTTGTCCCGGCTCGCCAGCGGATGCGTCGTGGATACCGCCAGCACGCGCGGTTCGGTAATGAGCACCGGACCGTGCACCAGCCCCGGATCCTCGATCGGCCGGCTCACCAGCACCATGTCGAAACCGCTGGTGAACCAGCGCAATCCGTCGGCGAGCTGGGCATCGCGAATATGCAGTTCGGTCTCGGGGTGATCGGTGCGAAAGCTCGCGGCGGTGGTGTGACACAGCTGTCCGGCGGCCGCGCCGATGAATCCCACCGTGAGTGTGCCCGCGAAGCCCCGGCCCGCGCCGATGGCGCGGCGGATGGCCTGCTGGATCTGTTCGTGTCCCGGTCGTAGATCGCTCAGCAGTTGCTCGCCTATGCGGGTGAGGGCGACCCGCCGGGTGGTGCGCCGGAACAGTTGGGCGCCCACCCGGCGCTCGAGCTGTCCGATGGTCTGGCTGACCCGGCTGGGGGAGACGTGTAGCTGTTCGGCGGCGCGCCCGAAATGCAGGTGTTCCGCGACCGCGAGGAATCCCTCGATTTCGTAGAGCTCCATGATCCTTCGCTCGTTTCCTGAGTGGCACTACGTAAGCGTTGAGCGAACGGTCGTTGTTCCCGAGCCCGGAAGTGGACCATCCTTCGAAGTGGATATCCGTTCGCGCCGAGGGAAGGGCCGCCTTGACCACCGCCATCCAGAACGAACTCCGAACACTGCTGGCGCGCGCCCGTCGTCTCGATGCCGAGCTAGTCGAGGGCGCGACCCCGCTGGCCGATTCGGTGATCCGCCCGCTGCTCGCCGTGGTCGGTGAAACCGATTCCGCCACAGGCGAACCCGAGCCGGGCGAGCCGGAGTCGCGGCTGTGGGAGCTGGCCAAGGACGCCACCCGCCTGCGCGTGGGCAACGATGAACCCGAATTGCTGGAGGCGGTGGCCGCGCTCCAGCATCTGGCATGCGTATTCGCCTCGGACGAACAGACTTTGACCGCGCGGGTCGCCGAACTCACCGAGATTCAGGGTGTTTCGCCGACCCGGATCGACGTGTCGCCGGACGGGCCGTATCTGGTGACCAATCCGGAACAGCTCACCAATTGGCTCGGCGAACCCGTGCGCACCTTCCCGCAGATGGCGCTGTGCCGTTGCGGCGCTTCGGAAATGAAGCCGCTGTGCGATGGCAGCCATGCCCGGATCGGATTCACCGGCGCGAAGGATCCCGAGCGGGTGCCCGATCGGCTCGACACCTATCGCGGGGTCGGGATGACCGTCACCGACAATCGCGGTATCTGCGCGCATTCGGGCTTCTGCACCGATCGGGTGCCGACCGCGTTTCGTGCCACCCAGGAGCCCTTTGTCGCCCCCAGCGGTGCGCGCGCCGATGAGATCAGCGCGGCGGTGCGCGCCTGCCCGTCCGGTGCGCTGGACAGTCCGCAAGTTGTTTTCCCGCAACGGGATCCGGCCATCGAGGTGTCCAAGGACGGTCCGTACCGGGTCATCGGCGGCGTACCGCTCGACAGCGATGACAGCCGCGAGCACTACAGCCTGTGCCGCTGTGGGCAGTCCCGCAACAAGCCGTTCTGCAGCGGTATGCACTACTACGTCGAGTTCCGCGATCCGCCGCTGTCCGAGGAGCCGACGCTGTTCGAGTGGGCGGGCGGGCTGCCCGCGCTCACCCGAATGACCAAGATCTTCTACGGCAAGTACGTGGCGCAGGACGATCTGCTGGCCCCGCTGTTCGCTCGCATGTCCCCCGATCATCCGGAGCGGGTCGCGGCCTGGCTCACCGAAACCTTCGGTGGTCCGGCGCTTTACACCGAGCAGTACGGCGGCTATGACCATATGGTCGCCGAGCATGCGGGGAAGGCGCTGACCGAACAGTGGCGCGCCCGCTGGGCCCAGTTGATCTCGCGGGCCGCCGATGACGCGGGCCTGCCGCGCGATCCGGAATTCCGCGCCGCCTTCGCCGCCTATGTCGAATGGGGTTCGCGTATCGCGGTGGAGAATTCGCAGCCGGGTGCGAATCCGCCGCCGCATATGCCGGTGCCGCGCTGGTGGTGGGTGTGCAATGCGACTCCGGGAGCACGTATTTCGGCACTCGCGCCCAAGGCCGAGCAGGCGGCGGCGCTGCCGGCCGCGGGTGAGCCGATCGGATTCGCCGAGCACATCAAGCCGCTGTTCCGGGAAATGGATCGCAAGTCCATGAGCTGGGTGTTCGATCTGTGGTCGCATGATGACGTGACCCAGCACGCGGAGGGGATTCTCACTCGCCTGCGGCAGGGTTCGATGCCGTGTGACGGCGCGTGGCCCGCCGACCACGTGGATGCCTTCGAGGCCTGGATCAAGGACGGCTGCCCAGCCTGAATTCCCCTGTGATTCACCCGGATTGGTCGACCAGGCGGTCGGCCAATCCGTTCGTGTATCCGGGTTCCAGCGGTCCCATGCCGAACAGGGTCCGGACATAGATCGGGGCCAGTATGTGGTCCACGATGTCCATCGGATCCGGTGCGCGCTCACCCCGTGCGATCGCACGATCCACCATGGTGCGCAATTGCTCGAAACGCGCCATGAGGAACTGATTTCGGGCCTGCTGACCGGTTTCCCCGGCATTGGTCAGCGCCATCGCCAGCCGCAGCACTCCGAGTCCACCGGGACCGGACACATCGGCGGCGACCTTCGCCGCGAAACCGCGCAGGTCAGTACTCAGGCTGCCGGTATCGGGAATCGGTGAATGCTCGGTGAGCCAGCCGATGGCCGCGTCCGCGCTGAGCGCTTCCAAGGTGCCCCAGCGGCGATAGATGCTGGTATCGGCGACCCCGGCGCGGGCCGCCACCTCGCCGACCGTGAAATTGCCGTAGCCGCGCTCGGCGGCGAGTTCGGTCACCGCCTGGTGGACGGCGGTGCGCACCCGGGCGCTGCGCCCGCCGGGCCGTCGAGTCTTCTCCGGTTCCATGACCACACTCTAACGCAGTTGGGGGTTGCGTTTAGTTCGGCATGCTTCTACGGTTGTTCTTAACGCCGCTACGAACTGCTTTAGGAGTCATCATGCAACCGGTCTTCTTCCCCGAGGACACCCAGTTCTGGTACGAGACGCTGCGCACCCTGGGCCACATCACCTACGGCGGGGCCGATTTCGGCGAGACCGTCGCGACCACCCACCGCATCAAGGCCGGTGACTACGACAGCTGGCACGACGAATGGCTGACCACCGCGGATCGGGTCGCGGCCCAGGCGGTGTCATCGTTGTCCGGCGGGCATCGGGTCAGCGCCCGGGACGGGTTCCTGCGGGCCTCGAACTACTACCGCAACGCCGAGTTCTTCCTGCACGGCGATCCGGCCGACGCGCGCGTCATCCACGCCTACGACCGGCAGGTCGAATGCTTCCGCGCGGCAGCGGAATTGGCGGTGCATCCGATCGAGCCGATCGAAATCCCCTACGAGGGCACCACTTTGCCCGGCTACTTCTATCGCGTCGACGATTCCGGCACCCCGCGCCCGACCGTGCTGATGTGCAATGGTTTCGACGGCTCGGCCGAGGAGATGTACTTCAGCGGTGCGGCCGCCGCGGTGGAACGCGGATACAACGTGCTGGTCTACGACGGCCCGGGGCAGCCCGGCGCGGTGCACCGCCGCGGCCTGTTCTTCCGCCCGGATTGGGAGAACGTGGTCGGCCCGGTCATCGATTACGCGCTCACCCGCCCCGAGGTCGATCCCGCTCGCCTGGCGTTGTTCGGCAACAGCATGGGCGGGGTGCTGACCCCGCGCGCGGCCGCTTTCGAACCGCGCGTGTCGGCCCTGATCACCGTGGACGGCGTCTACGACCTGGGCGATATCTCCACCGCGAACCTGCCCGGTGAGCGCGCCGAGGTCGAGCGTCGCCTGCGCGCCGACGCGGATCCGGAATTCGACGCCATGCTCGACGAGGCCGTCCGGCACAGCCCGATGCTGCGCTGGGCCGTCGATCAGGGCAAGTTCACCTTCGGCAGCACCACCGCCCGCGAATTCTGCGCCGCCTACCTGGATTACCACGTGCGCGACGGCATCGCCGAACGCATCACCTGCCCGACCCTGGTCTGTGACGGTGTGGACGACGGCTTCTTCCAGGGGCAGCCCGAACTGCTGTACGAGCACCTCACCTGCCCCAAGACGCTGGTGAAGTTCACCGAAGCCGAAGGCGCGGACGCGCATTGCCAATCCGGTGCGCAGCGCCTGGCCTACGCCCGCGTCTACGACTGGCTCGACGACGTCTTCGCCTGAGTTCGCCACCTCCGAAAGTTCCTGGAGCACACCATGACCAGCATCGTCGACCACATCGACGCCGCCATCACCGCGACCGGCCGCATCGTGGACGCGATCCCCGCCGACCGGCTGCCCGCGCCCACCCTCTGCGAAAAGTGGGATGTCCGAACCGAACTCAACCACCTGGTCGGCGGCATGCGCATCTTCGCCGCCGAACTCACCGCCACCGATCCCGGCGGTGAACACGAATCGGACTGGCTCGCCGCCGATCACCACGCCGCCTACCGCACCGCCGCCACCCTGGACCGCGCCGCCTGGCACCGCCCGGACGCCCTGACCGGCACGGTGCGGCTGGGCTTCGGCCCGGTCCCCGGAACCCTGGCGGCCATGATCCATCTGACCGAGGTCCTGGTGCACGGCATGGATCTCGCGGTCGCCATCGACCGGGAGGATCTCATCGATCAGCGGGCAGCCACCGATCTGCTGGAAATCCTGCGCGACAATGATTTCGATGCCTTCCGCCAACCCGGCATGTTCGGCCCGGCCGTCGAACTCGCGGCGGTTGCCCCCGCACACCGGCGACTCCTGGCCTTCACGGGTAGGGAGCAACTCTGAACGCGATGTCGGCGCGGGTGGGCGCGGCGCGATCGCGACCACCCGCGACATCGTGACGGCCGCGTCGGCTATGTCCGGTTACCGATCGGGGGAGCGGGTAGCCTGGGCGTGGCATCTCCGCCCGAAAGGTCCGCCCAGGCGATACCCCGCAAGCGTGAGGAGTTCGGCGCATGACGCAGTTGACCAGCGCGAATGATGACACTTCGGCCGATAATATCGGTGGGCCGGGTGGTGCGACCGTCGCGCCGGAGCCCTATCGGCTCGATGACAGTTCCGGACCGCTCGAGCGCGACGAATTGCGCCTCATCGATGCCTGGTGGCGGGCGGCGAACTATCTGGCGGTGGGGCAGATCTATCTGATGGCCAATCCGCTGCTGCGCGAGCCGCTGGAAGCCGAACAGATCAAGCCGCGGCTGCTCGGGCATTTCGGTACCGTGCCCGGACTGAATCTGGTGTGGGCGCATGCCAATCGGGCCATTCTGGCCCGGGATCTGAACGCGGTCTTCGTGGCCGGGCCGGGGCACGGCGGGCCGGGGCCGAACGCGTGCGCCTGGCTGGAGGGCACGTACTCCGAGCTGTACAGCGGCATTCCGCGCGATGCCGAGGGTATGCGGGCGCTGTTCGCGCAGTTCTCCTTTCCCGGCGGCGTGCCCAGCCATTGCGCGCCCGAGACGCCGGGTTCGTTCCACGAGGGCGGTGAGCTCGGGTACTCGCTACTGCACGCTTTCGGTGCGGCGCTGGACAATCCGAGTCTGACCGTCTTCTGCGTGATCGGCGACGGCGAGGCCGAGACCGGACCGCTCGCGGGCAGCTGGCATGCGAACAAGTTCCTCAATCCGGCGCGCGACGGTGCGGTGCTGCCGATTCTGGCCCTGAACGAATACAAGATCGCGAATCCGACCATCCTGGCGCGCATTCCGGAATCGGAGTTGATATCGCTGCTGCGCGGTTACGGCTATGAGCCGATCATCGTCTCCGGCGACGATCCGGCCGCGGTGCATCAGGATATGGCGGCCGCGATGGACGACTGCATGGACCGGATCGCCGAGATCCAGCAGATCGCGCGTACCGGCGATCCGACCCGTCCGATCTGGCCGATGATCGTCATGCGCACCCCGAAGGGCTGGACCTGTCCGCCGATCGTCGACGGCGAACCGGTGGAGGGCACCTTCCGGGCGCATCAGGTGCCGCTGCCCGCCGCCCGCACCGATGCGAAACACCGTGCGGTACTGGAGAAGTGGCTCGAGTCCTATCGGCCGCGGGAGCTGTTCGACGACTCCGGCCGCCCGGTCGAGGAGCTGCTGCGGCTGATTCCGGCGGGGGACCGCCGGATGAGCGCGAACCCGGTCGCCAATGGCGGCACCCTGGTGCGCGATCTGGCGCTGCCGGATTGGCGCGACTACGGCGTGGACGTTCCGTCGCCCGGTGCCACCAAACATGAGGCGACCCAGGTGCTGGGCACCTGGCTGCGCGATGTCACCGCGGCCAATCCGCACAATTTCCTCACCTTCGCCCCCGATGAGCTCGCCAGCAATCGGCTCCAGGACATCCTCACCGTGACCGGCCGGGACTGGCAGGCCGAAATCGGTGAGTACGACGTGAAATTGGATCGCGCCGGCCGGGTCATCGAGGTGCTGTCCGAGCATATGTGCGAGGGCCTGCTGGAGGGCTATCTGCTCACCGGCAGGCATGGCGTCTTCACCTGCTACGAGGCGTTCATCCACATTGTCGACGCCATGTTCAACCAGCACGCCAAATGGCTCGACGCCAGCGCCGCGGTGCCGTGGCGGCGGCCCATCCCGAGCCTGAATTATCTGCTGTCGTCGCATGTTTGGCGGCAGGACCACAATGGCTTCACCCATCAGGACCCCGGATTCCTGGACGTGGTGCTGAACAAATCGCCCGAGATCGTGCGGGTGTACCTGCCGCCGGACGCCAATACCCTGCTCTCCACCTACGATCACTGCCTGCGCTCGCGGCACTACGTGAACGTGGTGGTCGCGGGCAAACAGCCGCAGCCGGACTGGCTTTCGGTGCCGGAGGCCACGGTGCACTGTGCGCGCGGCGCGGGCATCTGGGAGTGGGCGGGTCATAACGACGATCTCGGCACCACCCCGGATGTGGTGCTGGCCTGCGCGGGCGATGTGCCGACGCTGGAGACCCTGGCGGCGGCCGCGATCCTGCGGGAACGACTGCCGGACTTGCGGATTCGCGTCATCAACATCGTCGACCTGATGCGCCTGCAACCGCAGGACGAGCATCCGCACGGGCTGCCGGACAGCCTCTTCGACACCATGTTCACCACCGACCGCCCGGTCATCTTCGCCTTCCACGGGTACCCCTGGCTGATCCACCGCCTGACCTACCGGCGCGCCAACCATTCGGGCCTGCACGTGCGCGGCTACAAGGAAAAAGGCACCACCACAACACCTTTCGACATGGTCATGCTCAATGACATGGACCGCTACCACCTGGTCATGGATGTCATCGACCGGGTGCCCGGACTACAGGCGCAGGCCGCCGGACTGCGTCAGGAAATGGTCGACGCGCGCTGGACCGCCCGCGCCTGGACCCGCGAACACGGTGAGGACATTCCCGAGGTCGCGAACTGGTCCTGGCCGTACCCGCGGAGCTGAGATCGACGAATTCCCCCCGTCCGGCCCGCGACTTTCCCGGAGTGGGTAGCGCAAGTGAACTAACTCACCTACGCTGGCCGAATGACGGACTGGCAGCCCACGGCATGCATCCTGTGCGAGTGCAATTGCGGCATTCAGGTGCTGCTCGGGCCGGACGGCCGGTCCTTCGAGAAGATCCGCGGCGATAAGCTGCACCCCGCCTCGGCGGGCTACACCTGCAACAAGGCGCTGCGCCTTGATCACTATCAGAACGGCCGCACCGGCCGGGTGACGTCGCCGCTGCGCCGCCGCCCCGACGGCGAATTCGAGGAAATCGACTGGGATACCGCGATTTCCGAGATCACCGCACGGTTGCAGGAGATCGGGCTGCGATACGGCGGGGAGTCGATCTTCTACTACGGCGGTGGCGGCCAGGGCAATCACCTGGGCGGGGCCTACGCGCCGGCCACCATGGCCGCGTTCGGTATGAAGTACCGCTCCAGCGCACTGGCGCAGGAGAAGACCGGCGACTTCTGGGTGGGCGCGCGCATGACCGGCTATCCCATGCGCGCCGACGTCGAACATGCCGAGGTGGCGTTCTTCATCGGCAAGAATCCCTATCAGTCGCACGGGTTTCCGCGCGCCCGCACGGTGCTCAAGGAGATCGGCCGCGATCCGGAGCGATCCATGATCGTGCTCGATCCGGTGCGCACCGAGACCGCCGAACTGGCCGATTTCCATTTGCAGCTGCGCCCGGGCACCGATGTATACCTGCTCTCGGCCATGGCGGCGATCCTGGTGCGCGACAACCTCATCGACACCGCCTGGCTGGCCGAACACGCACTCGGCCTGGATGAGGTGGTGGCGGTGCTGCGCGCGGTGCCGATCGAGAAGTACTGCGCCATAGCCGATGTCGAACTCGACCTGGTGGTGGCGGCCACGCATCGGCTGGCCCGCGCGACATCGGTGGCGGCGCTGGAGGATCTCGGCGTGCAGATGAACCGGTACTCCACCGTCGTCAGCTACGTGGAGAAGCTGGTGTGGCTGCTCACCGGCAATGTCGGCAAGCCCGGCACCCAGTACGCGTTCACCGGCATGGCCGCCATCGGCCATGATCGCGGGCATCCGGCGGGGGAGGGGCCGCGCAGTCCGGTGGCGGGCGCACCGATCATCAGCGGTCTGGTGCCGTGCAATGTGATCACCGAGGAGATCCTCACCGATCATCCGGACCGCTATCGCGCCATGTTCATCGAGAGCAGCAATCCCGTACACTCCCTGGCGGATTCGGCCCGCATGCGCGCGGCGCTGGAATCGCTCGAACTGGTGGTGGTGGTCGATGTCGCCATGACCGAGACCGCCCGGCTAGCCGACTATGTGCTGCCCGCCGCCACCCAGTTCGAGAAGTACGAGGCGACGTTCTTCAATTTCGACTTCCCGCGCAATATCTTCCACCTGCGGCACCCGCTGCTGCCCGCGCCCGAGGGCGTACTGGCCGAACCCGAGATCCACGCCCGGCTGGTCGAGGCGTCCGGTGCGCTCACCGAGGACGACTACCGCCCGCTGCGCGCGGCCCTCGCGCAGGGCCGTGAGGCGTTCGCCATGGCCTTCCTGGGCATTCTCGCCGACCGGAACAAGTCGAAACTCGCTCCGGTACTGCTGTATCGAACGCTGGGACCGACCCTGCCCGATGGCGCGGACGCGGCGGCGCTGCTGTGGGCGGCGGCCTACAACTGCGCGCGCAAGTTCCCCGCGAGCGTCGAACGCGCCGGATACGGCACGGGATTGGCGGCTGGCGAGCGCTTGTTCGAGGCCATCCTCACCGGTAAGCACGGCATCGTCATCACCGAGGACGATTACGAGGAGACCTGGAACCGGCTGCGCGACAGCAAGATCCAGCTGAACCTCGCGGATCTGCTGAATGTCGTGGCCACTCTGCCCGACCTCGACGATGCCGACGGTCAGTGGCCGTTCGTGCTGTCCGCCGGCGAACGCCGCGCCTTCACCGCCAACACCATTGTCCGGGATCCGCTGTGGCGCAAGCGCGATGGCGGCGGCACGCTGCGCATGAGCCAGTCCGACGCCGACCGGCTCGGCGTCGCCGCCGGTGACCTGATCCGCGTCACCACCCGGCGCGGCAGTGTCGAGGTGCCGGTCGAGCCCACCGATCGCATGCGCCCGGGCCACCTGTCCCTGCCCAATGGTTTCGGGCTGTCGGTCACCGATGCCACCGGCGCGCAGGTCACCACCGGAGCCGCGCCCAATGAACTCACCGAATTCGATTCCCGCGACGAATGGGTCGGCACCCCGTGGCACAAGTATGTCCCGGCCCGCTTGGATACCGTGGACGCATGAAACGGACGACGTTCGCCAATTGGCCGTGCACGGTGGCGCGCACGGTGGACCTGATCGGTGACTGGTGGACGCCGCTCGTGCTGCGCGAGGCCTTCTACGGCGCGAAGCGTTTCGACGAATTCGAGCGCATTCTGGGTCTGAGCCGCAATGTGCTCACCCAGCGGCTGACCCGCCTGGTGGACGAGGGCCTGCTGGAGCGCGTGCGCTACCAGGAGCGCCCACCGCGGTTCGAATACCACCTCACCGATCAGGGCCGCGATTTCTTCCCCGTCATCGCGGCCATGATGGCGTGGGGTGACCGCCACCTTGCCCCCGAAGGCCCCCCGATCGTGCTGCACCACACCACCTGCGATCACGACACCCACGCCGAAGTGGTCTGCGCGCACTGCCGTGAACCCCTGCGCCACGCCGACGTCTCGGTCTCGCTCGGTCCCGGATTCCCGGACCGCCACCGCGAAACCGCCCTGGCGACAGGGCGATTCGGTGCGGCGGAGCCGGGGCGGCCGGAGTAGTTCCGCTAGAGGTACGAATGCCCGCCCAATGCGGCGGTATGCACCGCGGCATGGTGACAACCGGCGCGCAGATTGTGCCGCTCGTCGGCGGTAAGTGTGTGCCGCGCCTTCATCCGCCGGGCCGATTCACCCAGGTGGACAAACATCGCCAGTGCACGGGAACGTGCGTTGACCATTATCACCATCTCCTTGAAATGAGTTTCCAAGGATTCATCGTGTACGGCCGGTGAGTCAATCTCGGACGGGTCCGGTCCGGCATTCTGTACGGAACTTTTACGGCGTGCACCGAATCCTTTACGGTTCACCGCAATTCGTCCCTGACCTGCCGCTTCGCAGTGCATGAAGTCTATCGATGCGGTGCGCGTCACTATTCCCGGTACCGGATTGACAGCGCTGGAATTCGGGGCACATGATGAGCGCCCGGCGCGGTTGTCGCGCTTTCGAATTCCCGGCGCGCATATGCGAATTCGCCGAACCTGGAAAGATCCCTGATGAAGTTCCGTTCCATTGTCGCGACCGCGGCCATTGCCGTCGCCGCCGTCTCCGTCACCTCCGTCACCGCGAATGTGGCCTCCGCGCAGCCCGCGGGCAACAGCGCGGTCGGCACCGATATCGCGCCGGGTATCCACTACCGGGCGAGCGTGGTCGACCATTCGGTGGTCATCACGACCGACGCGGGGTCACTGTCCGCGAAGGACAATCAGTTCCAGATCGTCGACGCGGCCGGTAAGACCGTCGCGACCGTGCCCCTGGGCTACCAGCGCGACGGTGCGCTCTTCCCGATCACCGCCCGCATCGACGGCACCACCGCCACGCTGACCCCGATCACCGATCCGGCGGCCGCCACCCCGGTCGTCCCGAATGCCCCGGCCGTCAAGCAGATCGACGCGACCGCGAACGCGAACTTCAATCAGGCGCTGAGCAACCTGACCAATGAGGTGTCGGTCGGCGTCGCGATCGGCAGCCTCATCGGCACCGTGATCGGCGCCGGCATCGGCTGTATCGCGGGTGGCGCGGCGGTCGGCGCGGGCGCGGCCGCCATCACCATCGGCACCCTGGCCATCCCCGGTTTCATCGGCGGCTGCCTGGTCACCGGTGCGGCGCTGGCCGCCATCGGCGTGGTCGCGGGCACCATTTTCATCGGCGGCCCGGTCGCGGCCGTGGCGCTGTTCCAATTCTTCAATGAGCTGAACACCCCGCCCGCCCCGGCGTCCTAATCGCCCTGTCGTGGCCCCGGGAAGGACGCCGGGAACAGGTCAGCTGTGCTGCGGCGCAGGTAATCTCGTTCGGAATAGGCGTCCTTCATCCGATCGAACAACTGCTGGGCGCGACGGGTCATGGCCGTCAGGTCGGTACCCGGTATTCGCCCATCACGCATGACGATGCGGCCCGCGATCATGGAGAAGGTCGCCGCGCGGGCCGTGCTGTTCATACAGAGGGTGCGGATGGGATCGTCCAGCACTCCGTCGAGCGGGTCGCCCAGCCGGAAGGCCACCAGATCGGCGGTCGCGCCCGCCTCGATGCGGCCGAGATCGGCGCGGTCCAGTGCGGTCGCGCCGCCGAGGGTGGCCGCGGTGACATAGTCCGCGTAGCCGATCGCATCGGTGCGGTGCGCCAGGATCTTGGCGACGGTGACGCCGGTGTCGATGCCGCGCACCAGATCCGGTGGGAAGGAATCGGTTCCGAGCGCGAGGGCCACCCCCGCCGATCGATAGCGCGCGAAGCTGTCCAGTGCCGCACCGTGCCTGGCCATGGTGAGCGGACAGTGGATGACCGTCGCTCCCGAGGCCGCCAGGGTGGCGAGGTCGGTATCGGTGTCCGCGTCGACGAAGGGATTCGAATCGATGTAAATGCCGTGCGGTATCAGCAGATTCGGCCCGAGCAGTCCGGTCCGCGCCAGCACCTCCAGCGGGGGCGCGCCGAACTCCGCCGCGACGAGTCGTCGCTCCCACAGCCCCTGTAGTGCGTGCAGTCGCACCAGCACACCGGATTCCGCGGCGAGTTTCGCGGTGCGCCGCATGAGGTCCGCGCTGAGCGTCTCGATTCGGCAGGGCAGCAGCGCGCCGTGCACGAGATCGGAATCCCGCGCTCGCGCCCACTCCAGAAACCTTGCGGCGCCGTCGAATCCGGCGCTGCCC
Organism: Nocardia sp. NPDC058058; assembly: GCF_042885355.1. Classification (NCBI taxonomy): domain Bacteria; kingdom Bacillati; phylum Actinomycetota; class Actinomycetes; order Mycobacteriales; family Nocardiaceae; genus Nocardia; species Nocardia sp. NPDC058058. Next base: position 59,921 of record NZ_JBHVSA010000001.1, read on the forward strand.
AGCGCCTCGTTCCAGTAGACGGAGCGGCTGCCGTCCGCGTCGACCACATTGACGCCCGAGCGATAACTCGGCCCGAGATACACCCGCAGCCCGAGCCGCTGCGCCGCCTCGGCCATGGCGATGGCGTCCTCGTAGGTCTCGGCCCAGTCGCTGTGCACCTCCGAGGCGATCGGCATGGCCGTGGTCACCCCGTGCCGCAGCAGGTGCACGAAGCCGTATGCGCGAATGAAGGCCCGCTCTTCCGTGTCGAACACCGCTCGCCGCCGCTGTTCGGCGTACTCCCGCGACCACTGGAGACCGAGCCCGAGTTCGGGTGACTGCCAGGAATCGATGATGGTGTGGTCGATATCGGTGAGCGCGTCGAGGTCGATGAGCCCGGGCATGAGCAGTACGTCACCGAGTTCGATGACCGTCTCGACGACCGGACCGGTCCCGCGCGGTCCGGCGAAAATGATCCGCGAGCCGTCCACCACGACCTCGCCGTGCTCGATCAGTACATGCGAGCCTTCGTCGTGAGCGAGTAGATATCTCGCCCGAATGCATTGGCGCACAGTCACTGTCTCGCCCGTCCCCAGTGGCCGGGGATCTCGAAGCCGTCCAGTGCGGTGTCCACCGAGACCACCGCGCCCTGATGGATGACGGTCCGCTCGGCGGGCCGATCCATTACCGCGGCCGTGGGACTAACCGCATCCATGAGCACGAATTCGGCAGGATCGCCCGATGTGAAGCCCGGATGCAATCCGAGCCGATCCAGTACCGGCAGCTCGTGATCCAGAATGCTTGCCCCACCCCAGGTCGCCACCGCCAGCGCGTGTTCCACCTGCGGATCACTGGAATACCTCTGGACGAACGCCAATTGCCATGCGCGATCGAGCATGTCGCCATTGCCGTACGGCGACCAGTAGTCGCGCTGGCCGTCCATCCCGACCCCGACGCGCACCCCGGCGGCGGCCAGGTCGAGCAGCGGCAGCTCCCAGCCGCTACCCCCGGCGGCATGGGTGATATCCACCCGATTCGCGGCCAGCCGTTCGATGGTCGCGGGTACGCCCCGCAGTCCGCTCGCCAGCGCGCGGGCGTGTGAAATCGTCACGCGCCCTTGCATTCCGAGCGCCTCGACCCGTTCCAGGATCAGCGACAGGGTGAACAATCCGAGCTCACCGGCCTCGTGCAGATGGATGTCCGCCCCGACCTGATGCCGTTCGGCGAGTTCGAATACCGCGTCCAGATGTCGCACGGGATCGCGGTCGATCTCGCACGGGTCGATACCGCCGATGAGATCCGCGCCGCCGCGCAGCGCCGCGTCCAACAGATCGAAAACCCCCGGCTCCAGCAGAATTCCGACCTGCGGGAAGGCCACGATCTGCACATCGGCGGCGTCGGCGTAGCGTTCCCGCGCCGCCAGCACGCCGTCGAACTTGGTCAGTTTCGAATCGGCGTCCACCTGCGCGTGCGTGCGAATCCTGGTGGCGCCGTTGGCGATCGCCGTGGCGAGGGTGAACGTCGCGCGTTCGGCGACCGAGCGTTCGGCCGACCGCCAGTTCGCCCGGTCGTTCATGATGCGGCCCCAGCGCCCCGGTTCGCCGGTATAGGCGCGGAAAGGTAAACCGAGACAGCTGGAGTCGAGGTGCAGATGCACATCCGAGAGCGCGGGAAGAATGAGCCGACCGGCACCGTCCAGTACCGGACCGGCCGGGGCGGCGACCGTGCCCACGGCGGAAACCGCTGCTATCGCGCCCTTCTCGATGGCGATATCGACGGGATCGCCGCCCCACGGGCGCACATTGGTGAGGTGGAGCTTGCCGCTCATACTTCCTTCTTCGCGCTCGGCATCGGGTGAGAGGTGGTCAGCTCTTCGGGAAGGTGACCGCGTCGAGGGTGATCATGCCGTCGGCGCGCGGTGTCCAATTCAGGCCGGGCCGGACCGCATAGCTGGTGTCGGGCGTGTACAGCCCGATCAGCAGCGCCTGACCGTCGTTATGGCGGAACAAGTTGCTGTACGCAGTGATTCGATCCTGTCCGCCGACCGTCCGGGTCTTGGCGACCAGGGCCTTGGTGACCGGCTGCATGGCGTAATCGTTCTGCTGACCGCCGAACATGGACGACACCGGCGCGTCGCCGTCCATGGTGGAGGGCGCGTAGGTGTTCAGATACAGCCCGGTCGCGGATTTGGTGCCGTAGATGATCTGCGAGAAGCTGCCCTGATCGGTGCCGTTCAGGGTGATATTGATACCGACCTTGGCCAGATCCCCCTGAATCGCCTGCGCGATTTCCGAACTCAGTGGAATGCGCCCGTTCGTGGCGTACTGGAAAGGAATGGCCTGGCCCTTGTACCCGGATTCCGCGAGCAGCTGTTTGGCCTTGACCGGATCGTAAACCGCCTGCGGATAGGCGGGATCGAAGCCGCCGACATTCTTGGCGATGAGCTGATTGTCCACCGTCGCCTTACCGGCGAGCACATTCTTCACAATGGCGGTGCGATCGATGGCCAGCGCGATCGCCGCGCGCACCTTCTGATCCGCCAGCGGCCCGGCGGCGGAGTTCATGCCCAGGAAGGTGACGCCGTTCGACACATTGGCTTTCACAGTCACATTGGCCGAACCCGAGACCGCCGACACCTGATTCGGCGCGATGAGCGCGACATCGAGGCTGCCGGACTGCACGCCATTGAGGCGGGCATCGGCATCGCCGACGGTTTTGAAGGTGATCTTCTCGACCTCGGTGGCCTTACCCCAGTAGTTCGGATTGCGCTTCAGCACGTATTCGACGCCGCGCGTGTAGTGATCGAACATGAACGGCCCGGAACCCACGGGGGCTGCGGCGAATCCGGCCGAGCCGAGTTTGGTGTAGACGTCCTCGGGCACGATCGACACACCGGTGACAATGGTCGGCCAGGCCGAGTACGCGGCGTTCAGGGTGAACACCACGGTGTTCGGCGGTCCGACGACGGCGTGCTCGAACATCTCCATGTACGAGGCCGGATCACCGGTCGGGTTCGCCTTGATGGTGTTGTAGGTGAACGCCACGTCCGAGGCTTTCACCGGTGCGCCGTTCTGGAATTTCGCGTCCTCGCGAATGGTGAAGGTCCACTGCGTGAAATCGGCGTTGTGTTCCCACGCGGTGGCCAGCAAGGGGTTGATCCTGCCGTCCGCGTCGAAGCGGGCCAGCTGCTCGAATTCGGCGAAGTAGTAGTTGTATCCGGCGAGCGAGCCATCCATGATCGGGTCCGGCACATGCTCGGGTTCGGCGACCGCGCCTACGACGATGGCGTTCGACGAATTACCGGAGATACCGGCGGGGGAGCAGCCGCTCAAAACCAGCGAACCGGCGGCCAGCACGGTCAGCCCGGCCAGCACGGTGGAGAGGTTGGATCTCATTGCTTTCCTTCATTTTCACAGGGGGAAGAGACAGGCCACCGCATGGCCGTTCGGATCTCGGGATTCGAGGGTCGGAACACGCTGCGCGCATTCGGGTTTCGCGATCGGGCAGCGCGTGCGGAAGGTGCAGCCGCTGGGCGGGTTCGCCGCATCGGGGAGTTCACCGCGCAGCAGCGCCGCGGTCCCGCGCCCGCGAGCGCGTGGATCGGGGATCGGGGCGGCGGCGATGAGTGCGCGGGTGTACGGATGGCGGGGTGCGGTGAAAACGTCCTCGGTCGCGCCGATCTCGACGAGTTTGCCCAGATGCATGACCGCCACCCGGTCCGCCAGATGCCGCACCACCGAAAGGTCGTGCGCGATGAACAGATAAGACAGTCCGAGCCGCTGCTGCAGATCCTGGAGCAGATTGATGACCTGGGCCTGCACCGAGGCGTCCAGCGCCGACACCGGTTCGTCCAGCACCAGCACCTCGGGGTCGAGCGCCAATGCCCGGGCGATGCCCAGGCGCTGCCGCTGCCCGCCGGAGAACGCGGCCGGACGCCGCTCCAGCGCGTCCGCGCCGAGGCCGACCTGGGCCAGCAATTCCAGGACGCGTTCGCGGCGGTAGCCGCCCGCGATGCGCAGTGGTTCGGCGATGATGTCGTGCGCGGTCATGCGCGGATCCAGCGATGAGTACGGATCCTGGAACACCAGCTGCACCCGATTGCGCAGCGCCCGCCGCGCTTTCGGCCGCAGCGCGCCCAGATCCTGTCCGAGGATCCGAATACTCCCCGAATCCGGGGTGTTGATTCCGAACAGCGTGCGCACCAGGGTCGACTTCCCGCCGCCGGATTCGCCCACCAGCCCGAAGGTTTCACCGCGTCGCACGCTGAACGAGATCCCGTCCAGCGCCCGCAGCGTGCGCTTGGCGCGCAGTCCGCGACGGCTGGTGAAGGACACCCGCAGGTCCTCCACGTGAATGACGTTCATGAGGCTTCCTGCCGTCTGGTCGGTGCGGTGTCGCGCATCGCCGCCAGGGTGGGCGGGCAGGCGAGCGCGTGATCGGTGTCCAGTGCGATCGATGCGGGCGCGGTGATGCCGCAATCCGCTGTCTTGCCGGGGAATTCGCAGCGCGGGGCGAAGCCGCACCCGGTCGGCCGCTGGGTCGGCGCGGGCGGCGATCCGGGGATGGCGTAGGCGCGGCCGTCCGGTTCGCCGTCACCGCCGAGCAGACTGCGGTGCAGCCCGCGGGTGTACGGATGTGCCGGATCATCGAATATCCGCCAGACCGTGCCGGTTTCGACGACTCGGCCCGCGTACATGATGGCGACGCGGTCCGCGTGCTGGGCGACCAGCCCGAGATCGTGGGTGATGAGCACCATGGCCGCTCCGGTGCGGGCGCGCACGTCGGCGAGCACCTGCATGAGCTGGGCCTGCACGGTCACATCGAGTGCGGTGGTGGGTTCGTCGGCGATGAGCACCGCCGGATCGTTCGCCATCGCCATGGCGATCACCGCGCGCTGGCGCATACCGCCGGACCATTCGTGCGGGTACGCGCGGGACCGTTCCTCGGGCTGCGGAATACCCACCGCCGCAAGCAGTTCCACCACGCGCCGCCGCCGGGCCGCGCGATCCAGGCGCTGGTGGAGGGCGAGCGCCCGCTCGATCTGCACGCCGACCCGGCGCACCGGATTGAGCGAGGTCATCGGATCCTGGAAGATCATGCCGAGTTCGGCCCCGCGCAGTCGCCGCAGGGTTTCGTCATCCGCGCCGACCAGTTCGCGGCCGCGGAATCGGACACTGCCGGAGAACACCGTCAGCGGCGGGGTGAGCAGGCCGAGGACGGCGAGCATGGTGACCGACTTGCCGGAGCCGGATTCGCCTACCAGACAGAGGACTTCGCCCGGTTCCAGGCGGAGCGACACCGAATCGACGAGCACCACGCGTTCGCCCTCGGGGGTCAGGTAGCCGACCGTCAGATCGGTGACTTCGAGCAGCGGGGTGTTCATGCCGTCACCGCCTGTCGCCGCCCGGCCCGCGTGGTGCGGCGCAGTCCCTGTCGGTCGCCGGTGAATCGCTGACTCACCAGCAGGGTTCCGCCGATCACCAGAAGCAGGGCGACGGCCGGGACGATGGTCAGATACGGTGCCTGCCGCACGTACTTCTGCCCGTCGGTGATCATCAGGCCCCAGCTCGGCGTGGGTGGTTGCACACCCAGCCCGAGATAGTCGAACGACGAGATCATGATCATCACATTGCCGAGGTCGGCGGTGGCCAGAATCCCGACGGGCGTGAGCACATGCGGCACAACGTGTTTGCGCATGACCCAGGTAGATCGCGCGCCGAGCAGTCGCGGCGCGATGACGAAATCCCTTGCGGCCAAACCCAATGCGACGGATCTGCTGACCCGGGCGTACCCGACCCAGAACGTGAGTCCCAGAATCGTCGCCATGAGCATGACGCTGGGTCCGCGCACCGCGGACAGCGCCATGATCACCAGAGACATCGGAACCGCCAGCTGCACATCGGCATAGCCCATGAGCAGGCTGTCCAACGGACCCCGGAAGTAGCCCGAGACCGTGCCGATCACCACGCCTATCACGGCGTTCACCAGCACGATCACCACCACCAGTGCGAGGGTGATCCGCCCGGCCAGCGCGAGCCTGCTGGCCAGATCGCGGCCCAGCGAATCGGTGCCGAGCGGATAGTGCGCGGTGGTGAACGGCCGGGTGAACGAGGCCGAGAGCTCCTGGGCGTAGGGGCTGTATCCCGAGGTCAGCGGATACAGCAGGGAGAACAGCACGACCGCGATAATCATGGCTATTCCGGTGAGCGCCAATATGTTTCGCGCCGACAGTCGGCGCATCGAGGACGCGGGGGACGGGCGCGGCGGAACAGGGGTCATCGAACTCTCGCTCTCGGATCGACGAAGCCGTACAGCAGGTCGACGGCCAGATTGACCAGGACGAAAATGGCGGCGATCACGACGAGTCCGGACTGGACCACCGGGAAATCGCGACTGAACACCGAACCGAGCATCAACTGGCCCAAACCCGGCCAGGCGAAGACGGTTTCGACGATCACCAGGCCGCCGAGCAGGGTGCCGAAATTGATACCGGAGACGGTGAGCACCGGCAGCAGCGCATTGGGCAGGATCTCGCGCACGATGACCGTCGAGCGGCGTTCCCCGCGGGCGTACGCGGTGCGCACATAGTCCTGCGAACTCTCGGTGCTCAGCGAATTGTCCAGCAGCCGTGCGTAAACCACGAACTGCGCGGTCGCGATGGTCACCGCGGGCATGACGATCGAGAGCGGATTCGCCCCCGCCAGCGAGGGCAGCCAGCCCAGCGTCACCGAGAACACCAGCACCAGCAGCAGTCCGAACAGGAAGTCCGGCACCGCGAGTCGCCCCGCGCCCAGGCCGAGCAGCACCCCGCGCAGCGACCAGAATCCGCTCAGATGCACGGCCAGCACCGCGAACAGCGCGAGCGCGACGCCGAGCAGGAAGCCCGCGGTGCCCAATTGCAGTGAGGCGGGCAGTCTTTGCAGCACGATCGTCATCGACGAGGTGCCGGCCTGGCGATAGGAGTCACCGAAATCCCCGGTGACCACACCGCCCAGATAGTCCAGGTACTGGGTGAGCAGTGGTTTGTCGAAGCCGAGTTTCGCGTTGAGCGCCGCCACATCGGCCTGGCTCGCGGTCTCCGGCAGCAGCGTCGCCGCCGGACTGCCGGTGAGGCGTCCGAGCCCGAAGGCCAGGGTGATGACGACGAAGACGGTGATCACCGCCTGAAGCAGGCGGCGCAGCAGATAGGCGGCCAAGCGTTTCTCCTCGGATTCCGGTGTTCGGTATACAGAATCACCGACCTCGGTTTCCTGAGAGTGTTGTTCATGTTTCGGAAGAGATATATCGGTATACCGAAACTTGTTCGTAGACTGGGCGGGTGCCTCGAAACGCGAGTACGTCAGAGTTGATCGTCGATGACACCTCCCAGACCCGCCGCATCTACGACGACCTGCGGCGCAGCATTATCACCGGGGTCTATTCCGAAGGGCAGAAGCTGCCCGAGGCCAGACTGGCCGAGCTGCTCGGTGTTTCGCGCCTGCCGGTGCGGGAGGCACTGACGCTCTTGGAGTTCGACGGGATCGTCACCGCCCAGCCGCGTCGTAGCGCCGTCGTGCAGTCCTGGGACCGCACGGCCGTCGAGGAATTGTTCGATGTGCGAATCGGCTTGGAGCCGTTGGCCGCCCGGCTCGCGGCCGCCCGTATTCGGCAGGGGGCGGACAGCGCCCCGCTACAGACCGCGCTGTCGAATTCGCACGCGGCCATCGCCTCCGGGGACGCGCTGCGCATTGCCGAGACCAATGCGGACCTGCACGGCGCCATCGTCGAGTTGGCGGGCAATACGCTGCTCACGCAGTTGATGCGGGCGATTCTGGCGCGCATGGCATGGCTGTTCTTCATCACCACCGAACGGGACGCGGCCGAACAGCTCGATGATCACCGCCATCTCATCCGGGCGATCACCTCGGGGGATGAGCGGCTGGCCGAGTACGCCATGCTCAGTCACACCGAGGCGGGCCGCATTCCGACGCTCCGAATCCTGGCCGAGCTACGCCGCACGAATGACGGCTGACCCGCGCTCGTCATCCCGGCGCGCTTTTGGCGGGGATCCACACCCGTGACGCATTGCGGCGGTGGATCCCGGCCAAAAACATGCCGGGATGACGGAAGGGTTTACGCGCCGACGGGGACGCGGCCGGCGAGGATGGCCTCGGCGGTGTTCGCGGGCCACTCCAGTCCGGCGTCGAGTTTGGTCAGCACCTCGGCGGCGGGATCCTCGACCAGGCTGCGCTCGATCTGGCTGATCATGCCCGCGGCGGGTCCGCCCTTCTTGGCGACATCGCCCTGGGTCCAGCCCATTTCCTTGCGGCGGGCCTTGACTCGATCGGCAAGGGCGGCGAGGTCGGGGCCATCGGCCGACTGCGCCGCGGCGGGCTTCGCCGCTGCCGGCTTCGCCGCAGCATCCGCGGCGGGCTTCGTCGTGGCCTGCGCCGCGGTGGCCTTTGCTGCCGGTGCGGCGGACTCGGCCTGCGCGGCCGCGGTCTCGGTCCGCATCGCGCGCTCGGCCGCTTCCTGCTGCTTCTTCGATACGCCGCCACTGGCCAGGAACGCCTGTGTGTTGAGCCGCGAGCGCTTTCGCCTACCCATCTTTGCCATATGACCCTCCCAGATCTGTCGATGCCCACGGTCGTCGGAGCATGGGGAAGACTGCCACGACTGCGCGTGACCCCCGGGCATGAGCGGAAGCTCGGCGTGCCGCGAACCGCTGGCTACCCCTCTTCGGAGCCGACCCCGGGTCCGGATGGCTCTGATGTCAATGTGGTTCGGGCCGCAAACGGACCGGGAGTTCGGTCAGGCCCCGAATGACCGGGTTCGGATACCAGCGCAGCTCCGATTCGGGCACGGCCAGGCGCATATCCGGAAAGCGCCGCAGCAGTGCGCCGAACGCGATCCTGGCTTCCAGGCGGGCCAGCGGAGCGCCGACGCAGAAGTGCATACCGTGCCCGAAGGCCAGGTGGGCATTGTGTTCGCCGTCGGGGTGCGGATTATCGGGATCGGCATAGTGCGCCGGATCGCGGTTGCCCGCCGCGAGCGCCACGTACACCACTTCCCCGGCCGGAATCACGGTATCGCCGACGGTGATCGGTTCGACGGTGAAGCGCGGCGTGGCCAGATCGACCGGGCCGTCGAGGCGCAGGAATTCCTCGACCGCGCCGGGAATCAAGCCGGGATCGGCGTGCAGCCGCGCCAGCCACGGCCGGTCGCGCAGCAGCGCGAGCACGCCGTTGCCGATGAGATTCACGGTGGTCTCGTGCCCGGCGACCAGGAGCAGCAGGGCCATGCCCACCAATTCCTGATCGTCCAGCCGCGCCTCATCGTCGATGATCAGCTGCGAAAGCAGATCATCGCCCGGGTGTACGCGCTTTTCCCGCAGCATATTTCGCAGGAATCGCACCATATCGTGGTGGGCGCGGGCGCGATCGGTCTCCGGATCGTCGGTGCCCACCAGTGCCCTGGTCCAGGTCCGGAAGGCGTCGTGGTCGTCGATGGAGACATCGAGCAGATGGCAGATCACCGTGACCGGCAGCGCTACCGCGAAGGCCGCCAATAGGTCGACCCGCTCGAATTCGCCCATGGCGTCGAGGAGTTCGTGCGTGGTGCGCTCGATGACCGGTTCCAGCAGCGCCACCCGCCGCGCGGTGAACGCCCGCGCCACCGCCTTGCGCAGCCGGGTATGGTCCGGCGGATCGGAATTGAGCATATGCCGCAGCGCTTCCCGAGGCCGCGGATTCACCCGTGGCACACCGCGTTTGCGCGCCAGCACCTGCTCGAACAGGTCGATGTCCTTACGCAGCCGGGAATCCGCCAGCGCCGCCCGCCCCTGCTCGTACCCGAGAATGAGCCACCGATCCAGCCCATCCCCGAAGTCGACCCGGTGCACCGGCCCGGCCGCCCGCCACCGCCGGTAATACTCGTGCGGATCAGCGAAGAACTTATCGTCGAGCAACTCGCCCACCACACCGACGCTACGCCAATCCCACCGCGCGCTAAGCCAATTCGACTCCGGGCTCCCGCGTTTCCGCCGAACGCCCTGACAACCCGTTCGAGCGCGGCGCGGCATCGGGTTCAGCGCTTGGCGGCGCTGCGCTCGCGCACCCGGTTCAGGGTCAGGTGCCAGAAGGTGGTGGCGAGGTCGAGGGGGATGCGGGGTTTGGCGGCGCGTTTTGTCATTTCGAGGCGGGTTTTGCGGAGCAGGTCGGCGGGGGCCTTGTCCGGGTGGCCGGTGTCGAATGGCGGGTGCGGATCGTATTCGATGCCGAGCTGGACCATTTGGGCCGCTTCGGTGCCCGCGATCTCGCCGACCAGCCACAGGCCCAGATCGATTCCGGCCGAGACGCCCGCGGCGGTGACGATCTTGCCGCTGCGCACGATGCGGTCGTGCGGGCGGGATTCCGCGCCGAAGGCGGCCAGCATGGGCTGGGCCGACCAGTGCGAGGTGGCGGGATGTCCGCGCAGGATATCGGCGGCGGCCAGCACCAGCGATCCGGTGCAGACCGAGGTGGTCCACTGGGTATTCGGGTGTACCGCGCGCAGCCAGTCGATGAGTTCGCGATTGGCCATGGCCTCGGTGGTGGCGGCCTCGGAACCGCCCACCAGCACCAGATCCGGGCTGGGCGTCTCGGCGAAGGTGTGCGTCGCGCCCAGCACCAGCACGCCCGAGTCCGAGACGATCGGCCCGACTTCATTGGAGACGAAACGCAATTCGCTGTCGGGCAGTGAGCGCAGCACCTCGTACGGGCCGATGGCGTCGAGCACGGTCATGCCCGGGTACAGCACGATGGCGATCTGAAAAGTCATGCGGAACTCTCACTTTCGGTGTTCGGTCATACGCGGGTGAACCGGGCGCGATACTCGCCCGGCGGAATGCCCAAGTGGCGGTGGAAGATTCGGTAGAGGGTTTCGGGACTGCCCAGCCCGACGGCGGCCGCGACCCGGTCCATGGGCTGATCGGTGTTCTCCAGTAGTCGCCGCGCCGCCCCGATGCGCACCTGTTCGACATAGCGGGCCGGGGTGGTGCCCGTCTCGACGGCGAAGACCCGGGAGAAGTGCCGGGTGCTCATCCCCGTGCGCTCGGCCAGCGCGGGCAGCGACAGGTCGGACCCCAGGTTCTCCTCCAGCCAGACCTGAAGCAGCCGAAGCGAATTGCGCTTGGGTGGATTCGCGGCCACGGGCGTGCTGAATTGGCTCTGCCCGCCGGGGCGATGCAGGTACACCACCAGCCAGCGCGCCACCTCGCGCGCCAGCTCCGGTCCGTGATCGGCGGTCACGATGGCCAGTGCCAGATCGATTCCGGCGGTGACGCCCGCCGAGGTCCAGATCGGCCCGTCGCGCACATAGATCAGATCGGGTTCGGTTGTCACAGCGGGGAATTCCCGCCCGAGGAGCTCACCCGCCGCCCAATGCGTGGTGACCCGACGGCCGTCCAGCAGCCCGGTGCGCGCGAGCAGGAACGCCCCCGAGCACACCGAGCCGATCCGCTCGGCGTATCCGGCCGCGTGCTCGATGCCCGCGATCAACTCGGCATCGGCGCTGGCGTCCCAGAACCCCAGCCCGCCGGCGACGATCAGCGTGTCGATCGGCTCGGACCAGTCGGCCAGCGCGTGCTCGGCGGTCACCGTCACCCCGCTGCCCGAGCGCACCGGACCGGGCCGCACCGCGGCGACCTCCACCCGGTAGCCGCGCGCGGCCCCGAGCGCGGCCGCACCGGTGAACACATCGGCGGGCCCGGCCAGATCCAGCAGCTGGAACCCGTCGTACACCACCATCAGCACCACCCGCATGCCTTCAGCCTGCGGTCTGCGCCCGATGGCGTCAATGACACGACTCTTGCAGATTCGGCCATCGACTGCCGGTCGGAGCGCTCGCGGCGCGGCTTGATATGAATGGCGGGTGGCCCGACACCAGTTCCTCTGCCCCCTGCGCTGGTCCGATATGGACGCGGACGGGCACGTCAGCAATGCCGCGCACCTGCGCTATCTGGAGGAAACCCGCATCGACCTGTTCGGGTCGCGCGGATTCCGCGGATCCAGCGTGGTCGCGCAGATGGATATCGACTACCTGACTCCGCTGCGGTATCGCTCGCATCCGGTGCGGGTGGAAACCTGGGTGACCAAGGTGGGCGGTTCCTCGTTCACCCTGGCGCAGGAGATCCGCGATGACGAGGTGGTCTACTCCACCGCGACCTGCACCATGGTCGCCTTCGACAGCGAGTCGCAGCGCTCGCGCAAACTCGGCGATACCGAACGCGGCATGCTCGAGGAGTTGGGTCTGTGATGCACAGCTACGCCATTCAATTGCGCCGCACCGATATGGACGCGCTACAGCATGTCAACAACGTCATCTTCGCCCAGTATCTGGACGAGGCGCGCACCGATCTGCTCGCCGGTCACGAATCCCCGGATACGCCATGGCGAGTCGTGGTCGCCGGGCAGCGCCTGAGCTATCGCACGCCGCTGGTCTTTCGTACCGATCCGGTCACCGTCACCACCGTGGTGGACCGAATCGGGACCAGTTCGTTCACCCTGGCACACGAGGTGCGTGATGCCGAATCCCTCTATCTCGCAGCGACTTCCACGCTCGTGACGGTATCGGACGGCGCAACCCGGGCCTTGACGGCGGCCGAGCGTGACTTCCTCGCGACCTTCGCGGCCCCGCAAAACTGATCGCCCCGCGCGGATCCCGCGCATATGATGAATGTATCGCCTGGTCAGCGCTGCAAGGGGGTCCATCATGGCCAAGATGACCGTTGACGAACTGCTCGAAGTCTTCAAAGGTATGACGCTGCTGGAACTCTCCGGTTTCGTCAAAGCCTTCGAGGACGAATTCGGCGTCACCGCCGCCGCCGCGGCCTATGCCCCGCCGCCCAATGGCGCGGTCGCCGAGCCCGAAACCGCCGAGGAGCAAACCGAATTCGATCTCATCCTGGAATCCTTCGGCGATAAGAAGATCCAGGTGATCAAGGCGGTCCGCGAACTCGTCTCCGGCCTCGGCCTGAAGGAAGCCAAGGATCTGGTCGAATCCGCCCCGAAACCGGTGCTGGAAGGCGTCTCCCGCGACACCGCCGAAACCGCCCGCGTCAAACTGGAAGCCGCGGGCGCCCGCGCCGCCCTGCGCTGAGCGCAATTCGCCGGCGCGCAGTGCAGCGGCCCCCCGTCATCCCGGCATGCTCTTGGCCGGGATCCACATCCTCGGCGTGCGTCGAATCTCGCGCCGCACTCGCCCGGGTCTGCCAGAGTGGGTTGATGAGGTGGTCGTTCGCCCTGCTGGCGGTTCTCGCGCTGGTTGCCGGATGCGCAAGGGCCGCAACGCATTCGGGGTGGCGAGAGCTGTCCGCACCCGTGGCGGGCGCGCGGGTGCTGGAGCTGATCCCGGTCCGTGACGGGGTGCTGGCGCTCGGGTCGGTGCCATCCGGCACGGATCGGGCTCCGGCGGCCTGGCTGTCGGCGGATGGCACGCGGTGGACATCCATCCCGGCACGTCCGGAGAGTCCGTACGGGTTTCTGGCGGAACTGATCTCGGCGGGCGTGGGGGAGCGGACCGTTGTGCTGGGTCAGGCTTTCGGTGGCGCGCACGGCAATCCGCGCATGACGATCTGGAGCGGTGACAAGCCCGAGACGCCGGATCACCCCGCCGAACTGGTCGAGCATCCGCAGGCCTTCGAGTTGTTCGGCGGTCCGCACGCGCTGGCGGTGACGGCCGCCGCCGGGCTCGCCGGTGTCACCGTGCTGATCGGCGGGTGGGACGGGCCGGACGGCAGGTACGGCGCTGCCACCTGGACCTCGGTCGACGGTGCGAATTGGGAGCGGCACGCGGACGATCCCGCGCTGTCCTCGGTACCCGGCGAACTGACCGGGGCCGCGGCCATCACCACCGGTCCGCCCGGCTTCGTGATCGTCGGCCAAACCCAGCGCGATCGCACCCAGTTGCCGCTGGAGTGGACCTCCCCGGACGGTTTCACCTGGCGGCGCATCGCCCTGCCGGGCACGTCGGCCCTCGCCACCCGGGCGGGCTGTAACCCGGACCGCTGCACCGTCTTCGGTCAATCCACCTCGGCATCGCCCACCGTCCTGTGCTGGCCGAACGACGCCACGCCGGCGGTCCCCGGTCCGGCTGCCGGAATTATCGACACCCTGAAAGTCATCGCCGAGGATTCCCGAACCCTGGCGATCGTCAGACTCGACGGCGCGGCGCACCTGCTCTCGGTCGATCCGAATTGTGCCGACTGGCAGGACATTCCGCTCCCGATTCCCGCGACGCGCGTCCAAATGGCCACGCTCCCAGCCGGACTCCTGCTGTCGACGATCGACGACGACGCCAGCCGTCTCTGGCTCCGCGCGCACCCCTGATTCCACCCGGCGGCGCGGGTGTATCCGTGCGCGCCCGCGCCATTACGCCTGCGCAGACTGTCCAGTTCGCGTTGCTAGGGTATTGCGGTGGGAAATGGCTGGCGGGCTGGGAGGATGCGCGGGTGACGCAGGCGCTGATCGTTATGGCGGGGGCGGTGGCGCTGTGGTCGCTGCTGGCCGCCCGGTTGGAGCGGTGGCAGATCACCGCGCCGCTGGCGATGGTGGTGGCCGGGATCGTGGTGGGGTTCGGTACCCGGAACACGCTCGGCGAGACGCTCAATACCAAGGTCGCACAGCATGCGGCGGAGATCGTGCTGGCGGTGCTGCTGTTCGTCGATGCCACCGAGGTGCGCGGCGGACTGTTCGGGCCGCAGCCGCGCGCGGTGTTCCGCATGCTGCTGATCGGCCTGCCGCTGGGGCTGGGGCTATCGGTGCTGTTCGGGGCCTGGCTGTTGCCGGGACTGTCCTGGGCGGTATTGCTGGTCATTGCCTGCGTGGTGGTGCCGATCGATTTCGCGCCCGCGGCGTTCATTCTGCGGGACAGGCGGATTCCGCTGCGGGTGCGCGAGGTGCTCAATGTGGAGGGCGGCTACAACGACGGAATCGTCTCGCCCATCTTCATTTTCGCGCTCGCGCTGGCCGGTGACGCCTCGCATGCCACCACACCCATGGACGCGCTCGGCGATGCGCTGCCCTCGGCGGTGAAGGCGATCGCGGTCGGCATCGCGGTGGGCTGGGCGCTGTCCGCGGCGACCAAAGCGGCCGAGCAACACGACCTGATGAGCCATCAATCCAAGAGAATGGCCATGGTGGCCGCGCCGATTCTCACCTATGCGGTGGCGGTCGGGTTCGGCGGCAATGGTTTCGTCGCCGCCTTCGTCTGCGGTCTCACGCTCAATTTCTTCCGGCATTCGACGAGCTTCCATCGCGAATTGGAATTGATCGACGATATCGGCTTCCTGCTGACCACCGCCATGTGGTTCGTCTTCGGCAGCGTCGCGGTCTTCTCGCTCGCCGAGGGACATGAATGGCGCGCGGTGCTTTTCGCGGTCGCCGCCCTGACCGTGGTGCGCATCGTGCCCACCTATCTGGCCATGATCGGCTCGCGCTTCTCCATGCGCGACCGCTGGCTGTTGGCCGCGCTCGGCCCGCGCGGCACCACCTCGATCGTGTTCGGCCTGCTCGCCTTCAATGGATTGACCGGTGAGGCGGCCGATCTGGTCCTGCTGACCCTGGTGTTCACGGTGCTCGGCAGCATTCTGCTGCACGGGGCGGGCGTCCCGCTGGCCGCCCGCCGTCACGGTCAGGCCCGCTGACGCGCCTCCTGTCCGAATGAACCCACCGGCAGCGAGCCGTCCGGCAGGACCAGGTCACCGGATTCCAAACGGATGCGCAGATATCGGAACAGCTGGGCGGTCTGCGCGAAGAGATGTTCACCCGCCCGCAGCGGTGCGCGTCGCGGCTGATCGGGCGAGGTGAATTGCGGCAGCGGTTCGACCACCGTGTGATAGTCGACATTGAAGAACAGCGGGAACGAATACCGCTCCTGTTTCACCTTGCGCACCCGATGCGTGGTGGCGACGAATTCGCCATTGGTCCAGAGTTCGAGCATGTCACCGATATTGATGACGAAGGTATCCGGAATCGGCGGCACATCGATCCAGTCGCCCGCGCCGTTCATCACCTCGAGTCCCGGTGCGGTCGGTTTGAGCAGCGTGAAGCATTCGAAATCGCTGTGCGCGCCGATGCCCATGGCGTCCTCGGCCCGCTCGTCATAGGGGTAGTGGATCAGGCGCAGCTGACTGGGCGTCTTGGTGGCATAGCGCAGGAACGTGTCCGGATCCTCGCCGAGGGTGACCGCGAATGCCCACAGCAGCTGCCTGCCCAGATCGAGCACGGCCTGATAGTAGGTGGTCACGGTATCGGCGAAACCCGGTAGCGCGGGCCAGACATTGGGGCCGAGCATGGGATTGCCCGCCAGATGATCCGGATCGTCCGCGGGCAGATCGAGCGCGGTATCGAAGGCCTCCTTCAAATCCGGTGTGCCGCCGTCGAATCCCTCCTCCCCGGTGGGGACATAGCCGCGATGGCAGTCCGAGAGCCCGATATAGGAGCGCATCTTCTCCTCGAGCGGTAGCGCGAAGAACCGTTCGGTGGCGGCGAGCAGCCCGTCGAACAGGGCGGGATCGACCCCGGAGCCGCTGATGTAGAAGAACCCGACTTCGCGTGCGGCCCGGCCGATCTCATCGGCGACCGCGCGCCGTTCGGCCGGATCGGCCGAACGCAGTCCGGTCACATCGATGACCGGAACCGAGGTGAACGAGGTTACCTTGCTCATAGCGTCACATTTCCTTCCGTATGGCCGATCAGCCACTCCCGGGTGCGGAGCGCGCCGTGATCGTCGATGTCATTGGTGTGCAGGTGAATTCGGGAATCGCCGATCCAGCGCGGGGCCAATCGCTGCTGCTCTCGATAGGGCAGCGCGGAATCGGTGATGAGCCATTCGCGGCCCTCGATCGAGCCGAGCGAGAGTTCCACGGCCCCGGTACCCGTGCGCATCGCCCAGCCGAACAGCCGGTCGACCCGCAGCAGCAGCGCGCGTCCGCCGTCACCGGACCGCAATTCCATGGCCCAGCAGTTCTTTCCGGGCCGATCCCGGATCCAGTGCTCGAAATAGTCGGCGTGCACGCCGACTTCGACCAGCACGTCGGCCGCGTAACTCATCCGGCCTTCATCCGGATGCGGTCCGGGCGGCTGCAATTCGATACCGCGCCGCCAATGGAACACGTCGGCGTACTGGGTGAGCTGTCCGGCGAACCCGTCCTGCATGCGCATCCAGGCGCGCTGCTGATCGGTGAGGTCCGCCGCACAGCGCACGCCGGTGAAATCCGGCCGGGGCATCGGCCTGCGCAGGTCCACGAAGCGCGTAATGCCTTGCAGCCAGCGCACATCGGTGGTGATGTCCTGTGACCCGTCGGGATCGACCAGCAGTGTGCGCTCCCACAGTCCGGCGCAGTCCGCCATCCGCACCGGCGTATCGGTCTCGTGCGCGTTCATGCCGGGAACCGTTCGTGGAAGTGCTGGGTCCAGTGCGGCCAGGCATGGGGATCGTGCCCGGGAATGAGCGGATAGTTCTTCTCGTACGCGAGTTTCTTGAGCCGCCGGATCGGCTCGACGGTGTCTTCCGGATCGACCCCGACGAATCCGCCGATGGCCAGTTCATGGTCGATGTTCTCGGTGAGATCGGCCGCGTCGAAGGCGAATACGAATCCGCCGCCGCCCACGGTGCGATCCAGTTCGACCATGAAACTCTGGTGCCCGGGGGTATGCCCGTAGGTCGGTATGGCGGTGATACCGGGTGCGATCACCGCCTCACCGTCCGCGAGCCGCCAGTCGATGCGCGGATCGTCGAAGTCGACCCGCGCCATCGCATGATGTTCGGGCTCGGGATGATTGGACAGCCCGTACTCCAGCTCGATGCGCTGGGCGTGCACCGGTACCTTGCCCGCGAACAGTTTCAATCCGCCCGCGTGATCGTGATGCAGATGGCTGACCGCGACGGCGTGAATGTCATCGATATCGATTCCGATGTCGTGCAACGATTCCTCGATCGGCTCACCCGGACCCGGCAGGACCGGAATGTATTCCACGCTCGGATAGAACCGCCGGTACAGCGCCGGATCGCGGATCAGCGCGGTATTGAATCCGGTATCGAGCAGCACCCAGCCGCCGTCGGTCTGCAACATGACACCGGGCGTGGGTTCCCGGAGTCGCTCATGCGCCGGAGCCCCGTGTACCGAAATGGCCTTGGGCAGTTCCTCCCAGCCCAGGGTGAGCAGGACGATGCGGCGTACACCCGTCATGGCTCACCCCACCGACAATCCGGCCAGGCGCAGTGAATTCGGCTCGGTCACCGCATGGGATTCCGCGACGCCCTTGAGCCAGGGCTGCGCGACCATGAAATCGTTGACATCGGCGATATTGAGCCAGCAGCCGGTGGCCGACGCCTGCGCCGCGGCCCGTGAGAACACTTCCGCCGCACCGGATTCGCGTCCGGTGGCCAGCGATGAGGTGACATCGGAGGACGAGCAGTTGAGGTAGTTCAGGCCGCCGTCGGGATCGAAATTGATATGTCCCCAGGTGTACGGGGATGGTGCGTCCGGCCAGCCCGCGAGCAACAGCATTTCCGGTGCGTCGGCCGGTGTGCTGCCGACCCAGCCGTAGATCTGCGAGGTGGGATAGCCCTGCACCTTGGCGGTGATGCCGACGGTGGCCAGCTGGGTCTGGATCAGATTGCCGACGAGCTGATTATCGGGATTGCTGGAGTCGTAGCCGACGGTGACGGTCTTCTGATCGGCGGGCAGACCCGACACGATCTTCTGAAGTGCCGAAGTGTCATGGGTGACAGTCTGTTTCGCGTAATCGGCGGCCATCATATTCGGCGGATACACCTGTGCGCCGACCTTGCCGCGCCCGAAATAGGTCTGCTGCACGATCTGCTGGAGGTCGATGGCCTGGTTCAAGGCCGCCCGCGCGGGCTGCGAAGTGAACATCCCCTTGTGTGGGTTCACGTAGAAGTAGTTCGACATCATGGTCGGCAGTGAGTAATTCGCGAACTTGGCATTGCCGATGTACGACGAGACCGCCGAGGACGGCAGATCGTGCAGCACCGCCGCCAGCTGGCCGTTGTTGAATTGCAGCTGCTGCGAGGAGGTATCGGTGATCACCGGCAGATCGACGGTCGTGAAGTACGGTTTGCTGCCCCAGTAATCGCCGAAAGCCGCCAGCGCGTAGTGGGATCCGACCTGCGCGTCGGTGAGCGTGTACGGGCCGGTGCCGAGATCGTGGGTGGTCAGATAGGTCTGGGTGTTATCGGTTCCGGCATTGGCGGCCAGTCCGGTGGGGCTGAGCATGCGCGGCCCGTACGGCGAGGCGAGATAGTCCAGGAATACCGCGTTGGGTGCCTTGAGCGTGATCGTCGCGGCGTAATCACCCTGTGTGGTAACCGATTCGATGTCCGAGACCATGTACGCCGGACCCTGATTCACCGCCAGCCGGCGATCGAACGAGGTCTTGATGGCGGCCGAGGTGAAGGGCGTGCCGTCATGGAATTTCACGCCCTGGCGCAGCGTGAAGGTGAACACCTTGTTATCCGGCGACGCCGTCCACGCGGTGGCCAGCAGCGGCTGTAGCTCGGCCTTCTCGGTGCCCGGGGCGTATTGCAGCAGTCCCTCATACAGATTGGTGGTCAGCAGCAATCCCTGACCGGCGTAGTAGACGTCCGGGTCCGGCGGCTGACCCGGATCCTGGAGGAACGACAGGTGCAGCACCTTATCGGTCGGTGCGGCATTGGGCGTCTGATCGGCGGAACCGCACGCGGTGAGCGCGAGCAGCGTGGCGGAGGCGAAAGCGGTTGCGGCCAAGAGCCTTCGAGCGGTGTGGAGCATAGGGCGGTTCCTTAGATTCGAACTTCGGAAAAGGTCAGGCGGTGACGAGGCGTGGGTCGGCGGCGGCCTGGAGCAGGTCGACGACGGTATTGATGACGACGTAGACCGCGCCGAGCAGCAGCGTCACCCCGGCGATGGCGGGGAAGTCGGCGACCGGAATGCTCTGCGCGACGTACTGGCCGATACCGGGCCAGCCGAAGACCTGCTCGACCACCAGCACGCCCGAGAACATCAGTCCCACTTGCAATCCCGTCATGGAAAGGGCCGCGCCGACGCAATTGCGCAGCACATGCCGCAGCAGGATGCGAGCCGGGCTCAGCCCCTTGGCCTTGGCGGTGCGCGCGTAATCGCTGTCGATATCGGTGAGCAGACTCGACCGCAGCACCCGCCCGATCGCCACCGCCGGTCCGAGCGCGATGACGGTCGCGGGCAGGATGAGATGGCTGAACGCGTCGGTGACCACATCGAAGCGCCCGGCCAGCAGACCGTCCACGGTGAGCAAACCCGTTGGGCCGCTTGGCGCTCCGGAGATCGAGGAGCGCCCATTTGCGGGCACCCAGCCCAGGCGCTGATAGAACACGATCAACCCGAGAATGCCGAGCAGGAACATCGGCACCGACGCACCGGCGAACAGCACCGCCCGCAGCACGCCCGCACCGGGCCAGCGCAGCGTGGTGGCGAAGGCCAGCAGCGCCGCCAGCACCAGCGCGATCACCAGGGCGCACAGCGCGAGTTCCAGTGTCGCGGGCACGAAATGCAGCAGATCGGTGCTCACCGGGCGGCGGGTGCGATACGAGGTGCCGAAATCGCCGTGCGCCGCCGCGGTGAGGTAGTGCCAGAACTGCACCGGCACCGGCTGATCCAGGCCGAGCTCATGCCGTCGCGCCGCGATGGCGGCCTGCGATGCCGAACTGCCCAGCTGCGCGTGCACGGGGTCGAGCGGCGAAATGCGTTGCAGTACGAACATGACGCCGGTCAGGGCAATGAGGATGGCCACCATGGCGGCGAGCCGGGAGATGATGAATGCACGCATGTCAGCGGTCCCTACTCGTGATATTGCGCAGGCAGTCACCGGCGACGGTCCCGATCAGCGCCAGCACCGCCACACCGAGACCCGGCATGACCGGAATCCACCACTGCTGCAGGAAGTAACTGAGATTGCGGGCCGCGTCCGCACCGAGTTCCGGTGCGGGGGCGGGCTGTCCGAGCCCCAGGAAGGACAGCGAGGCCAGGGTGAGGATGAGCGTGCCCAGGTCCAGGCTCGCCGCCACCAGCGCACCCGGTGTCGCACCGGGCAGCAGATGCCGCAGCGCCAGCCGAATCGGGCGCACCCCACTGAGTTTCGCGGCCTCCACGTGCGGCCGGGCGGCCAGCGCGGCGATCTCACCGCGCACCAGCCGCGCGTAGAACGGCCACCACACGATCGAGACCGCGATCAGGGTGTGCGTGAATCCGGGACCGAGCGCGGCGACCACCGCGATGGCCAGCACCGGAGCGGGCAGGGCCAGAAAGGCATCGGTGATCCGCATGAGCAGGTTGTCGATCCAGCCGCCGACCGTGCCCGCGATCAAGCCGATCAGACCGCCGATGGCCAGTCCGCTCGCCACCACCGCGAGCGCGGCGAACCAGCTGGCACGCATACCGTAGAGCACCCGGCTCAGCAGATCGCGGCCGATATTGTCGGTGCCGAGCAGGAAGCCACCGTGCCCGGGCGATTGCAGCGGCATGCCCACCGGCAGTAGCGGATCGTAGGGCGCGAGTACCGGCACGGCGAGCGCGACCAGCGTCACCACACCGAGCAGGGCCACACCCGCGCCGTTCCAGCCACCGGGAAAAGCGCGGGGCGCCACCGTGATTCGGGTACCGCGCCACCTGGTGAGCGCGGGCAGGGCGACGGTCATCTCAGCTCACCTTCTGTTCGATACACGCCACCTGATGCGTACCGCCGGGAATGCCCTCGAGCCGGACATCCAGGCGCGTATCGGCGCAGGCGTCCACCGCGACCGGGCAGCGCGGATGGAACGCACACCCCGATGGGGGAGCGAGCGGGCTCGCGGGCTCACCCCGGGGCGCGACGGGTGCGCGCGCGGGATCCGGAATGGCATCGATGAGCGCGCGGGTGTAGGGGTGCACCGGATTGCCGAGAACCTCGTCGGCGGTGCCGATTTCGACGATCCTGCCCAGATACATGACCGCGATCCGATCGGCCACCACCCGGGCGACCGCCAGATCGTGCGTGACGAAGACGACCGACATGCCCAGACTCCGGCGCAGCTCACCGATGAGGTTGATCACCGACGCCGCGAGCGAGACATCCAGCGCGCTGGTCGGCTCATCACAGAGCAGGATCGACGGCGGCACCACGGTCGCCCGCGCCAGCGAAACCCGTTGGCGCTGACCGCCGGACAGCTGCCGCGCCCGCGCCTTCGCGATCTCGGGCACCAGCCCGACCCGCCCCAGCGCGGTCTCGACCGCGGCCTTGCGCTCGCTTCGCGACAACCCCGACCGCAACAGTCGCTCGGAGATCAACTCGCCCACCGACATCCACGGCGTCAGCGAGGCCCCCGCATCCTGGAACACCATCTGCGGCCGCTCGTCCGAGCCTGCCCCGGCTTGCACGGTCCCGCCGCCGGCCTGCTCCAAACCCGCGATCACGCGCAGCAGCGTGGACTTGCCGCATCCGCTCTCCCCGACCAGCGCGACCGCCTCACCGCGCTCGACGGTCAGCGAAACCCGGCGCAGCGCATGCAATGTCGCGCGATTGCGCAACCCGCCGACGGCGAACGTCTTGCTCACATCGCGCAGTACCACGGCCGGTGCGGCCTCGGCCTCGGCCATCGTTATCGACTGCGGCGCAGCGTCATTCGGTGATGCGTCGACCGATCGCGCCTTCGCCGCGGTGCTCTCTCCATCGTCCTTGTCCACGGGCAGGATGCACGCCGATACCCGTTCGACCGCGATCTCGGCCGGTTCCGGGGGAGCGCTCGAGCATCGCGCGACGGCCTGCTCGCAGCGGGGCGCGAAGGCACAGCCGGGAAGGGGTTGGGCGGGACTCGGCACTTCGCCGGGCAGTGCCGCGAGACGTTCGCCGAGCGGGGTGGTCAGGGTGAGACGGGACCGGAGCAGACCGCGAGTGTAGGGGTGCGCCGGGTCGCCGAGCACCTGTGCGGTGGGGCCGATTTCGGCGATGCGCCCGGCGTACAGCACCGCGAGGCGGTCCGAGATCTGCGCCGCCACCCCGAGATCGTGGGTGATCAGCAGAATCCCGCAGCCGAGTTCCTCGCGAATGCCACGCAGCAGCGCCAGCACCTGCGCCTGCACGGTGACATCCAAAGCGGTCGTCGGTTCGTCGGCGATGATCAATTCCGGATTGCCCGCGATCGCCATGGCGATCATGACGCGCTGGCGCAATCCGCCGGACAGTTCATGGGGGTAGCTGCGCATCCGCCGCGCGGGTTCGGGGATACCCACCGCGGTGAGCAGTCGTATCGCTTCGGTTTCGCTCCCGGCGGCCTCGACGACCTGTGCGCCGATGCGCATGGTCGGATTCAGCGAGGTCATCGGATCCTGGAATACCGCACCGAGATCCAGCCGCCGCACCTTGCGCAGGGTGCGCTCGTCGCCGGTGACCATATCGGCCCCGGCGACCGTGATCGAACCTTCCACGCGGGTCCCGGCGGGCAGCAGACCCAGTAGCGAATAGCCGAGAACGCTCTTCCCGGAACCGGATTCGCCGACGAGACCGAGAATCTCGCCGCGCCGTACGCCCAGCGACACCCCGCGCAATGCGAAGACCTCGCGCCCGCCGCGACGGAACGTCACGCGCAACTCCTCGACAGTGCCGACCTCGGACACCTCGGTGTCCAGCAATGCAGTTCCCATGAACGCTCCTACCGATCAACCTGTCAATCGATAGTTTTTCGGTGTCGCCGACCATTTCGATGACGTGCGCGTATCGCTTGTGCTGCCCCTGGTAACTTCTGGATTGCCGGACGTTTCTGTCGAGTGACAGGAACCGCCCAATTCGCTTGCGCCGGTGCCATTTCTCGCCTTGAACTGCGCAAACGCGGATTCGTGATCGACGTCCGGGTGTACGGTCGAGCGATGACGCGGAGCCGCTTCGGTCGTTTGCGCATGGTGCGGTGGGGCGCGCTGCTCTCGGCGACGGCCTTGATCGCCACGGGATGCGGTGCCGAGTCCTCGGGGGATCCCGCACCGGCGGCGGCACATTGGCCGCCGACCGGCGGTCGCGGCTCGTGCGCGGTCGAGAAGCAGGAGAACGTCCCAGCCGCCATGCGCGACGGTGTCGTGCTCAAAGCCGATGTGTACCGGCCCCGTACGGCCGAACAGGTGCCGGTGATTCTCATGCGGACCCAGTACGGCAAGGCCGAAGCGCAGATCCAGCCGTTCCGCTATCAGACGCCGGATTGGTTCGCCTCGCAGTGCTATCTCGTTGTCGTGCAGGATATTCGGGGCCAGGGAGAATCCGCGGGCACCTTCACCGAGTTCGCGAACGATATCGACGACGGTTACGACTCCGTCGAATGGGCGGCCGGGCTCGCCGGATCCAATGGCAAGGTGGGGATGTACGGATCCTCGTATGTCGGTGCCACGCAATGGCTCGCGGCCGTCGGCGCGCCACCGCATCTGACCACGATAGTGCCCGCCAATACCTCCGCGGACTACTACGACGGCTGGAACTACGAGGGCGGTGCGTTCCGGCTCGGCTTCGTCGAACCTTGGGCCATGGGGACCATCGCCACCAGCGCTGCGCTCAATCGCGGCGATACCGGCACCGCCAAGCAATTGCGTTCCGACGTCGCGAATTACACGCGCTGGCTGGGATTCCGGCCCTATCAGCAGTTTCCGCCAATGCATCCGGAGAATCCGGCGGTCGCCCCGTGGTACTTCGATTGGCTCCGGCACTCCACCCGCGACGACTACTGGAAACAGTGGAGCATTCGCGACCGCTACGCCCGGGTGAAGGTTCCGGTGCTCGATATCGAGGGTTGGTACGACGCCTTCCTCGCGGGCGGGGTGGAGAACTTCACCGGGATGGCCGCCAACGGCGGTACCCCCGAGGCGCGGGCGAATCAGCGTCTGGTGATCGGGCCGTGGGACCACGTCGGCTGGGGCAGAACGGGTTCCGGCATCGGCACACCGCTGATGACCGCCACGGGGGCGGTGGGGGACAGCCCCGTCAACGAACTCATGCTCGCCTGGTTCGATGAATTCCTGAAGGGTAAGGGCGGCAACGTATCCGGGCATCCCATCGTCGACTACTTTCTGATGGGCGCGAACCGCTGGAAGAGCGCCACCGCGTGGCCGCTACCCGATACGCGGTGGACCACCTACTACCTCTCGGGTGTGGGCGGCAATGGAATCCAGGGCCGTGCCGGGCATTTGGGGACCGATGCGCCCAAAGACGCACAGCCGCCGGATGTCTACGACTACGACCCGGCCAACCCGGTGCCGAGCGCGGGCGGGCATTCCTGCTGTGGTGCGGGCACCGGCCCGCAGGGACCGGTGGATCAGTTCGCGGTGGAGCAGCGCGCGGATGTGCTCACCTACACCACCGATCCGATGACCGCCGATACCGAGATCACCGGCCCGATCCAGCTGAAACTGTGGGCGGCGTCCACCGCACCCGATACCGACTTCACCGCCAAGCTGGTCGCGCTGGCCCCGGACGGCAGCACGATGAATCTCAACAACGGCATCATCCGGGCCGCCTTCCGCGATTCGCTCGAGCATCCCTCGCCGATCGAACCCGGTCGCGCCTACGAGTACAAGATCGCCATCTGGCCGACGTCATACCTGGTCAAAGCTGGTTATCGCCTTCGCGTCGAGGTTTCCAGCAGCGATTTTCCGCAGTACGCGCCGAATCCGAACACCGGGGAACCCTTCGGTCTGAGCGCGAATGCACAGCTCGCCACGCAGACCATCTATCACGATGCCCAGCATCCCTCGGCCCTTGTACTACCGGTCATTCCGGGCAGCGACACCGGGAGCACCCGATTTCCTGTCGGGCACTGACCGTAGACTGCTGTGGAATACCCCTTCTAGGTATTTCGGCCAATTTCACGACGCCATAGGAGATCATGTGTGCCAGCGAATCGTCTGTCAGGCCTGCGGTAAGCCCTCCTTCCAGGGCTGCGGCGAGCATGTCGAGGAAGTACTCGGCGATGTGCCTGTCGCACAGCGCTGCTCGTGCGCGAACCCGGGCGGCGGCAGCCGGGGCCTGTTCTCCCGGCAGTGATCAGTCGCGTGGTCGCGGCGTATAGACGACCGACCACGGCCCGGCACCGCCCGGTGTGGCCAATGCCGATCGGGCGCCGTCGGCGGTAAGGACCTCCGCGGTGAGCTGGGCGAAACGGGGTGCGGCGGGGTGGGCGCCGGTGACCGGCCAGACCGCCGCGAGCCGGCGGTGCAGCGGGCGTCCGGCAATCGGACGCCAGGCCACCCGCGGTTCCCGGCGGGCGGTGCTCTCCTGTTCCAGTGCGATCCCGTGCCCCGCCAGCACCAAGCCCAGCAGGAATTCCGGATTGCGGGCATGCCGGATGCGGGCGGGCACGAATCCCGCTGCCCGGCACTGATCGAGGAGCCGATCGTGCCAGTCGGGCGCGGCGGCGCGGGGGAAGAGCACCAGATCGTGTCCGGTCAGGTCCGCGAGGTCGATCTCCGAGGACCGGGCCGAGGCGGCGGTGCGCGGCAGCACCACGCCGAGTTCGAGATTCACGATCGGCCCGTGTGCCAGCTCGAGCTGGGCGACCGGATGATCCACCAGACCCACGTCCAGGTTCGAGGTATCGAGCACCCGGAGTTGTTCGGCGGTGGTGAGTTCCAGCAAATCGACTGTGAGACCGGGTATTTCGGTCTCGATCCGGGTCAGCAGCGCGTGCAACAGGGTGGCGGGCAGATCCGGCGGGACGCCGGCGCGCAGGGTACCGAGATCGCCGTCACCCGCCTTGCGCATGACGGTGCGCAATCGCTCCTCGGCGGCGAGCACCCGCCGCGCCTGATCGATTAGCAGGGTGCCGGCGGCGGTCAGCTCGACCTGTCGGCGGGAGCGATCGAACAGTGTCACGCCGAGTTCGCGTTCCAATCGCTGTACCGATTGGCTCAGCGGCGGTTGCGCCATACCGAGCAGTTCGGCCGCCCGGCCGAAATGCAGTTCCTGCGCCACAACCAGGAAGTAGCGCAGGTGCCGGGCCAAATCCACCCGGCAACGATATGCCATCGGGTATGAATCGGGGATCCGGCTACCGTGGTCCGGTGCTGGAAGAGATCTTCGCGGCGGTCCCGGTGCGGGGCCGGTTGCATGCCATCGATATCGATACCGGCCGCGAGGTCGCGGTGGGCGCGGACGAGCGGGTGGTGATCGCCTCGATCTTCAAGATCCTGCTGGTGCTGGAGTTCTGCCGGCAGGTGGACGCGGGCCAGGTGGACCCGGCCGAACGGGTGCTGGTGCGGGCCGAGGATCGGCTCGGCGGCTGGGGGACCGCGGGCTGCGCCGACGATATCGAACTGTCGCTGCGTGATCTGGCCCACTTCGCCATGTCGGTCAGCGATAACACCGCCGCGGATCTGCTGCTGCGCCGGATCGGCACGGACACCCCCGGCCTGCTCGCCGCCGAACTCGGGCTCGACCACACCCGGGTGATCGGCGGCCCCAGACAGCTGCTGGAATCCATGCTCGCCGACGCCGGTGCGGCCGACGGGGCCGAATTCGCCCGCGTCTACCCGACTTTGACGCGCGAGCGGATCGCCGCCATGCGGGTCTTCGATCCGGAGCACACCACCTCGAGTACACCGCGCGACATCACCTCGCTGCTGACGCTGATCTGGCAGGATCGCGCCGGTTCGCCCGCCGCCTGCGCCGCGACCCGGGATCTGCTGGGGCGGCAACTGTTCTGGACCCGGCTGGCGGCGGGCTTCCCGGACGATGTGCGGGTCTCATCCAAGACGGGCACGCTACCCGGTCTGCACATGGAGGCGGGCGTCATCGAATATCCGGACGGCGGCCGGTACGCGGTGGCGATCTTCGCGCACACCGAGGGGCTCGGCAGCCGTCGCCTCGACGTCGATCTGGCCATGAGTCGCGCCGCCCGCGCCGCCGTGGAAAGCCTGCGGACCAGCTCTGATATGAGTTCGCATATGGCTTGATCGGTCTTTTGATCTTGGACACCGGCGGGTTCGGGCTGCTTTCGTCATCGCTATGACATCCCGTATCGACCGCCGCCGGTTCCTGCGCGGCGCGGCCACCGCCGGAGTCGGTCTCACCGCCGCCGGAACCACGGGCGCGTTCGCCCTGACCAGGCGTGACAGCGCACCCGATCGGCGAAAGGACTCCGCCGCAATCGAATTGCAATGGCTCGGCGTCTCCGGCTGGCGCGTCGACCTGGCCGGCGAGACCCTGCTGATCGACCCGTACCTGACCCGCTACCCGGTCGGCCTGACCACCGGCGCGTTCGACACCGCGACCCCGCTGCGGGTCGACCCGGCCGCCATCGATCCGCATATCGGCGCACCGAAGCGCATCTTCGTAACCCATACGCACTGGGACCATTTCAACGATGTCCCGCATATCGCCACGACCACCGGCGCTCGCGTGCACGGCACCCTCACCACCTGCAATATCGCCCAATCCATGGGCGTCCCCGCCACCCAGCTGAGCACCGTCAAGGGCGGTGAGATCCTCGACTTCGGCACGCACACAATGGAAGTCATCAGTTCACTGCACAGTCGCACCGCGTCCTACGGCGTCACCTTCCCCGGCGTTCGGCCCACCCCGCCCGAGCGCCCGGCCACCATCGCGGACCTGCCCGAGGGCGACACCCTCACCTTCCACCTGTCGGTCAAGGACGGCCCCAGCGTGTTCTTCATGGGCGCAAGCGATTTCGCCGCCCACAACCTCGAAGGCATTCGTCCCGACATCGCCATGATCGCGGTCAACTCCGCCGACACCACCTACGCGTACCTGCCGCGTCTGCTCGCGACCCTCGGCAATCCGGCCACGGTGATTCCGGTGCACTGGGACGATTTCGAATCCCCGCTGCAAAACCCGCCCCCGATCGGCGCGAAGGACCTCGCCCGTCGCGATGCCTTCGTATCGGCGATACATACCGCCAGCCCGAACAGCAAGGTCGTCATTCCGGAGTACCTGACCCCCTATCGCTTCGCGTAACGCGGCGAGTTCAGTGGCTCCCGAGGATTCGCGCCTTCGCGCGCTCGTATTCGGTATCGCTGAGCTCGCCCCGATTGTGCAGGGCGGCAAGGCGTTCCAACCGTTCGACCACACTGTCATCCGGATCGGGGTCCGGCGTGCCGGAGGGCCGGTACCAGGGCAGCACGAGGCGGGTGCGGGTGGGATCGTCCCGTACGTATAGGGCGCGCACGGGTAGCTCCAGCCAGTCCCGAGTGGCGTTGACGCGGGCGGAACAGGCGAATCCCTCGCTGTCGGTGAAGCTCAGCAGGGCGGTGCCGATATCGTCCACCACTTCGAAGTCGCTCAATCGTGCGGGGGCGCAGGGTCGCCCGAGCAGGCGCGGGATCAGGCCGCTCATCTTCAACTCATAGCGCAGGGCCAGGACCGTCACCGCGACGCCGATCCAGGCCAGTACGGTGCTCGCGATGGTCCAGCCGGAGTAGTCCGAGGCGCTCTGTAGTCCGTCGGCGGTGGCGGCGCGCCAGCCGTCGACCGCAGCGAACGCGCAGACGCTCAACGCGATTCCGAAGCTGAGTCCGCGCAGGATCGACCAGCCCGCATAGACCAGGACGACACCGGTCGCGATACCGCCGAGGAGCAGCATGATGCGCGGGTCGTCGGTGCTGCATCCTTCGCCGTCGCAGCTCCACTCGACGGCGTGCAGTGAATAGGTGGCCTGGCGCATCAGTACCCAGGCCGCGACCGCGAGCAGCGCCGAGAGCACGAGCAGGCCGGGTGCGCGGAAACGGCCGGGACCGGGGGAGTCGGACACGCCCCGATTATGCGGTGGATTCGGTGCCGTCGCAGCGGGCGAACCAGTCGGGGATCACATCGTGGGCGAAGGCGCTGATGCATTCGGCGGTGGGGCCGGACAGGATCTCGCCGGTGAAGTAGATGCCGTGGCGGCCCTGGAGATTCGCGACGCGGTCGAACCAGCCGTCGCGGATCGCGGCCGCGCTGGGGTAGGCGGGCCATTCGGCGATGGTTTCGGTGATGAGTTCCGGGTCCTCGAACAGGAACAGGCTCTCCTTGGCCAGGGACCAGGCGGCCGCATCGGAGAGGGACAGATCCGAATTGCTGAAGCAGACCCAGTACGGGCCGGGGTGCTGTTTGTTGACGGCGGTGATGCGGTGCAGGGCCTGTTCTGGATCGGTGTCGGAGTAGCTGCCGTAGGGGTCGATGACCCAGAAGCCCAGGGGCTCGGGTGCGTTCGGTTTGCGCGGGAAGCTGATCAGTTCGCCGGTGGCCTTGATGAGGTAACTGCGGGTCCAGGTTCGGGGGCAATCGCGTTCGGCGAACAGCTCGTGAATGTCACCGCCGGGGAAGATATCCCGGATCTGTGCCGGGCGCGCGGTGATGATCACGCGGGCGTATTCGGCGTCGCGCTGTGCGCCGTCGCTGTCGTAGGCGACCCGGATACGTTCCGGGGCAAGGGGTTCGATCGCGGTCACCCGTGCGTCCAGCCGAACGTTCAGCGCGCGGTCCGCGACTATGCGCCGCAGCAGGCTGATGAACCCGTGCCGCATGCTCAGCGTGACCGGACGCTTCGAACTCATCTGTGCCAGTAGTGATTCCGGCAGTCGGGCGAGCAATTCCGTGCGTTGCGCCGGATACAGCGACAGGATCATCTTCGCCAGCTGCGACACATGGCCGGAGATGTGGGCGTTGATATTGATGACGGTCTCGGCGGGCTGGAGGGGCCGTCGCATATTGGCGTACAGCGTGATGCCCTGTAGCACTTCGCCGATCAGCGGCGCGTGCCGCGCGCGATAGGTCTCCCAGGTCTCACCGGGCACCCGATCGAAGGCCAGCCCGTTCAGACCGGGGCCGCGCTTGTCCCGGAGCGCGCGCTCGATGATGGTCCACGCCTCGGCCAGCTGGTCGGCGGCCTGCTCCGGGCTCAGCTGCGCGAACAGCGGTACGAAATGCGGCGGTGGCGCCATCCGCGGCTTGCCGGAGTCGTCCCGGGACAGGAAAAACAGTGCCTCGGTTTGCATATCGACCGGATGACGGGTGAGCAGCCGATGGATGGCGGTATCGGCGAAGTCCGCGCCGAAACTCTGCTGAATGACCAGGTGTGCCTGGAAATCGTATGTCTCACCGTCGATTTCGGCGGTCTGGCAGTAACCGCCGAGCTGTGTCCCGGCCTCCAGGATATCGATATTCGTGTACCCGAGATCGCGGAGTTCGGCGGCCGCCATGATGCCGCTCTGTCCCGCGCCGACGATGCAGATGGGAGCCGCGAGATCCATCGGGAGTCCTTCAGATGCGACGCAGGGGGTGAGACGAGTATGAGGTATCGAGCGTCCGCGTATCACCGGTCCGGTGGGAACGGGCAGGGCAAGCCCCTGCCCCTGTCAGTGGAACCTGTTCTAGATTTGTGTGCCGCCGCGCCCTAGGGTGGCGGGGATCGGCGTGAGATTCCCTTCGCCGAACTTGGGAAGGAGTTGTCCGGATGGACATCACTGCCGCGGTCGCGCGCGGAGCGCAGGTTCCGCTCGCGCTCGAAACCCTCACGCTGGAGGAACCCCGCGCGAATGAGGTCCTGGTGCGCATTGTCGCGACCGGTGTCTGCCATACCGACCTGGTCACCAAGAGCGTCTTCCCGGCGGAGTTGCCCATCGTGCTGGGCCATGAGGGCTCGGGCATCGTCGAGCGGGTCGGCTCCGAGGTCACCGACGTGAAGCCCGGCGATCACGTGCTGCTGACCTACAGCAGCTGCGGCACCTGTAGCCAGTGCACCACCGGTGCGCCGTGCTACTGCGAGAACTTCATCATCCTGAACACCTCCGGTGGTCGCTCGGACTTCACCTCGCCGCTGAGCGTCAACGGTGAGCGGGTCATGGGCGCGTTCTTCGGCCAGTCCAGTTTCGCCACGCATGCGCTGGTCCTGCGCACCAGCGTGGTCGTGGTCGACGACGAGGTGGATCTGGTGGCGTGCGCGCCGTTCGGCTGCGGTGTGCAGACCGGTGCGGGCGCGGTCGCCAATGTGATGCGCCCGGCCCCGCACGAGTCGATCGTCATCTTCGGCGTCGGCGGTGTCGGCATGTCCGCGCTGCTGGCCGCTCGCGCGCTGGGGGTGGAGAATATCGTCGCCGTCGACCTGTCTGCCGAAAGGCTCACGCTGGCAAAGGAACTCGGTGCGACCACGCTGATCGACGGCGCGGCCGAGGATGTCGTGGCCCAGGTGCACGCCGCCACCGGTGGCGGTGCGACCTTCGCGCTGGACACCACCGCCGCCAATCCGGTCATCGCCAATGCCCTACTGGCGCTGGCTCCGCGCGGCACCCTGGTCGTGGTCGGCCTGGGCGAGGCCAGCATGGATTTCGAGATCGGTCATCTCACCGGCAATGGCAAGGCCGTCCGCGGTTGTATCGAAGGCGGCGCCGACCCGCAGCAGTTCATCCCCCAGCTCATCGAATGGCATCGCGCGGGCAAGTTCCCCATCGAGCGCATCTCCCGGCACTATCCCTTCGCCGAGGTGAACACCGCCATGCACGATGCCGAGATCGGTACCACCATCAAGCCGATCCTGGTGCTGCCCAACGCCTGATCCCGCCGGATAGAACTGCGCGTACCAGCGGCGCAGCGACTTGATGCCCTTCTCGTGCGGTAGCAGTACGGGACGGGCTCGATGGATCTTGTGATCCCAGATATCGAGCTCCTCCCGTACTTCGCCGAGCGCGACCATGCGGAACGCGAGCTTCAATACCGTTGTGGCGAGCGGGATTCGGGGTCGGCGAATGTAGTACAGCATCCGCAGTTCGCTACTGGTGTCATCGATCGGCGTGGTGAGCGCGATGGCGGTCATGGTGATCAGCGGCCCGCCCGTCCGCACCACCATGACGCCCGGGCCGTACATGAATACGTCGAAACTGTTGTCGACCCAGT
The DNA here is from genome assembly GCF_042885355.1 of Nocardia sp. NPDC058058. Classification (NCBI taxonomy): domain Bacteria; kingdom Bacillati; phylum Actinomycetota; class Actinomycetes; order Mycobacteriales; family Nocardiaceae; genus Nocardia; species Nocardia sp. NPDC058058. The sequence goes on from NZ_JBHVSA010000001.1 coordinate 92,791, forward strand.
AGCCCAGTACGGATTTGCGGAACCGGCTGTGTATTTCGGCGAACGGCCCATTCGGGATGAGCTCCTGCACCGGCGGCTCGCTCTGCCCGTGGATATGGTGGAAATGCGATTCGTCGACGATGTTCTCGCGCATCTCCTGCACGTGAATCCGCGCCGTCAACATGTCATCGATGGGTCGCGCGTACCCGCGATCGACGGCCTCCGGAATCTCCGGCACCTCCCATGCCGGTTCGTCCGCCCCGGTGTAAACGAAAATCAGCCCGCTGTGCTCCCGCACCGGCAACCCGGTGAGCGTCACCCGGGGCGGCCGAGCCGCGAAAGGCGCTGCGGCACAGGACCCGTCACTCTCGAACTGCCACCCGTGGAACGGGCACTCCAGCCGCCCGTCCACCACCTTCCCGCCCGCTCCCAGATGCGCCCCGTAATGCGGACAGTGCGCATCCCGCACGGTCGCCGCCCCATCCCGTCCCCGGAAAGCGACCAGCGCCCGCCCGAAGTAGTGCAGGCTCACCACCTCTCCGCTTTTCAGCCGCGAACTCCGCAGCACCGCGTACCACCCCTGCGGCACGGTAGGCATCGGATACTGATCCGCGCGCACATCGCGCGGCAGTGTGGACAGTCCGGAACGATCACGTCGGAAGATCACCCCGAAACCATAACTAGAACCTGTTACAAATCCGTGAACCCACCCTGTCAGCCGACTGTCAGCCCGCTATCAGCGCACCCCGGCATCGTTCTCCCCATCGGGCCGAAAGAGCCCGCGACACAAGGGAGAACACCATGAACGCCACCCAGACCCAGCACCTGATCGAATCGCTCCAGCACCGCAACGCCCAACTCCAACAGCAGGTCCTACACCTCCAGCAACAACTCGCCGCCGCCCAGCGCCCCCACCCATCCCAGCGCACCTCCGGCCCCACCGACTTCCTCACCGGCGCAGCCGAAATCGCCCTCGGCGTCGGCGGCGGCATCCTCGCCGCCGACCTCATCGGCGATGTAGCAGGCGACCTCTTCGACGACCTGTGGTGATAGCCGAACCGGCAACTCGCCTTGCTTACCCGGGCTAACCGCGAAATATTTTGAGTACGGCCTGGTTCCGAATCAATTTGCCATTGCTGGGTGAAAGTAGTCGCGACAGCCAATCGCCGGATGGAAGCTGCTTCTCAACGGTCACGCGTGCTGCACCGCGCTCCGCAGCTGTGCCTGACCCGAAAGTGGCCAGATATGTGGTGAAACGAGTCGCCATCTCGCCAAACAGGGCTTCAGCCGCATCGATATGAAGTAGTGCGATATCCGCACTCGCGGCGGCTGCGGCGTCCGGCGATACTGTTTCCTGGACGGTCAACAGGCATCCGATTACTTTGGCGGTGGGATACTTCTTCTCCTCTTCCTTGACCTGCCCAAGGAGCTGATTGACATCGTCTCGGGGTACCGAATCTGGTCCTGTGCCGGTCTTGATCTCCCAGACTCTGCGATGTCCTTTTCTGGGAGTCGCCCATACCCACAAAGCATCGCTCGCACTTCGACCGGATGGCCTGCTGCCGGTTACGCCACACAGTGCCGCCAAGACCTCCAGGGCTTCTGCCCGTTCATCGTGTGTACCGGAAAGCTTGCCCTGCGCTCGAGCTATCTGGTTCCGAAGCTTTTCGGGTCGAGAATCTCTAATCCACTGGTCCCATTCCAGAAAGAGCGCGTCGTTGGAGGTAGGCGTCAGGGTTCGGCCCGCCAACTCATCAGCGGTGCGCTCGAGCCGCACGAACCACGCGGTGCGCGGGGCCGCTGCGACAGCCTGGGCCAATGCTTCGCTCGCTGCTTGCTCGGCCTGGTCACCACCGCTGAGGTACAACGCCTGAGCCCGAACATAGCTCCAGAAGGCGCTGTGCTCCGATTCATGATGCGACGCCAACGACTCTGCTGCGGCGCCTGCATGAGCCGCGGCCTGGCGCAGATCGCCGATCCACATACAGGTTATTGCCTCAACCTCATCGTTCGAGCTGTCTGCACGTGGATTTCGATGGGTGCGGCCTGGGCGGTTTCGCTGGGAGCCAGCTTGTTTCACGTCGGATGCGGCGACGGTGCGATGAGTCTTCCAGAACTCGGAGGCTGAGGCGAGGACCCTCTCGGTGCCCGTTTCGTGCAGCTCCAGCGCCGAACGAACGACCGGCTGAACATCGGACCCGAGGGAGGATCGGACTGCGCTCTCGGCGAGAGTGCTCGTAAATCCCGGATCTAGTCCGAGGTACATGGCCGAATCGTTCTTCGTCCGATTGGCGCGTCCGAGTGCCTGAGTGATTCGCTGCCCGACACGGTGTCGCATGAAAGTCGCATCGCTGAGATACGCCACTACGAACCTTTCAAATTCGGTCGAGGCGGCGGGAACACTCGGAATCACTACCAGCCGACAGACTTCATCGGGAAAGTCCATGCCATCGAATCTGCCTGCCGCAATAAGATGTCCGCCAGTCGATTCGCGCCAGGTGTCCAGTTCCGCGTCGTCACCGGAGCCCAGTCGGAATGTGTCGAAATCTCGTTCCCGGAGGTGAATTTCAAGCAGGTCTGCCTCGTGATTGCTCGCGCACAGCCAAGCGACACGACCCGGGCCGTCATCGCGTGCTGCCTGCGCTTGATCGAGAGCAAACTGGAGAGCGTCGGGCTCCGTGGGTTCGTTCACGTACGGGTTAATCAAGAACAGCCGTCGTCCGGTGGAAGCTGTTCGCAGCTTTTCGGGCGTTTCGATTGTCTCAACCGATCGCACTCCGAGTCGGCGCTGTAGGTCGCCCGGTTGTCCGAGAGTTGCGGAGAGGTAGATTCGAATCGAGGATCTCGAATAGCCAGGAACAGTTTGTGTCGGCGGGTGATAAGGCCGGATCTCTATTCCGGCAGGACCCACCAGTACGCCACACTGCCGGACGCTGGTCCGGATCTTCTGCCAGGCGTAGAAGCCGGGAGCTCTCGAGGCCACAACCGATGAATGATCGATTGTTTCGATTGCACTCGGTGCAATAGCGCACCAGTCGTTGAATGCGATCAATTCGGGTGGGCTGCTCGTGGGTGCGGTGCCGTCCCGCAAGGCTTGGAGAGTCGGATACGCCCCGGGAGTCTGCTGAAGAACAAGGTCGCAGAGGTTCTGATATAGATCGGTTCCACCTCCGGCAGTGCGTGGAATCCGGAGCGTGAACAAGTTTGCGAGCGGCTGTTCAGCCAGGTGAGCATCATCGAAAATGATCAGGTCGGCTGGTTCGATCTTTGGGCTGGCGTTGAAATATACCCAGTAGTTCATCACTCCGATTGCTTGTGCCTGGTGGTAGTCATCGACTTGTGCGCCAGGGTAACGACCGGCTTCGAACCGATGGGCGTCTATTCCTGGAAGTGCCGCTGCTTCGCTCTGGACCTGCACGGCGAGTTGCTTGGTGCCTGTCAGATAGGCGATCGACATTCCTTCGTCGAGCGCCCAGTCCGCGATCAGCAATGCGATCAGGGTCTTGCCTTCTCCAGTCGGGAGTTCCACCCCGATGTCCCGCACATGATCATGATTCAGATCCGCGAACCGCTCCAATACGTAACGCTGGGCGGGACGCAAATCTGCATACTTGTCGGAAGCCATCTGGTTCAGGCGATCGGAGAACGTTAGGCGAGTCATTCCAAAATCGTCCGACTAGGCCAAGTCCGTTCCAATGCCATTGCGTGCCAACTTCGGTGTTTCTGAGGGTTGACAAGAAGTTGACGCGAGAGATCGACAGTCCGTGGTGAGGGAGCCATTATCCCTCGTGGCCAGTGTCCTGAAAGAACTCGTTACGAAATCGGCGCTGTTGATCTCGACGTCGGCTTGGAGACGCGATGATCGGGTCTGCTTGCGGCTGCCAACGAATTGTATTGATCTGTATCAGCACTTGGCCTTGTAGAAGTACTGGTCGTTGCTGGAGAGGTTGTCCTGGGTCAGGGCGATCATGCCGGTTTGGATGTTGCGGGTGACGGGTTTGCCCTCGAGGGCGGCGGCGGCCTGGTCGACGCCCTGTTTGCCGATATCGCCGGGGTTTTGGGCGATCAGGGCCTGGACGGTGCCGTCCTTCAGGTCCTGGACCTGTTTGGGGCTGGCGTCGAAACCGACCACTTTGACCTGGCCCAGTTTTCCGGCGTTGCGCAGGCCGGTGGCGGCGCCTTCGGCGGAGCTGAGGTTGGTGGCGAAGATGCCCGCCAGGTCGGGGTGGGCGGCCAGGGTGGCGGTGACTATCGAAGCGGCGGTGGCGGCTTCGTTGTTGTTGTACTGGACGCCGAGGGAGGACATGCCGGGATGGGACTTCAGTTCAGCTTCGAAGCCCTGGGCGCGCTGATCGGTGGTGGAGGTGCCCGCCTTGGTGTTGATCACCAGGACGGAACCCTTGTCGCCCACCAGTTTCGCCAGGGTCTGGGCCGCGAGCTGGCCGCCTTTGACATTGTCGGAGGCGATGGATGACAGGGCTATCGACGTGTCCTCCAGGGCGGTGTCGACCTCGATGACCTTGATGCCCGCGTCCCTGGCCTGTTTGATCGGGCTGGCCATGGCCTGTGCGTGGGTGGGTGCGATGAGGATCGCACCGGGCTTGTTGGCGATGACGCCGGTGACTATGGGGGTCTGCTGGGCGGCGTCGAATTGGGTGGGGGCCTGGGTGTCCAGGGTGTAGCCGAGCTGTTTCGCCTCGGCCTGCGCACCGCACTGCATGGAGATGTAGAAGGGTTCGTTGGCCACGCCGGGGATGAGCACCAGCTTCTTGGCGTCGCCGCTGCCCGAATTGCTCACCGAGCCACCGCAACCCGTCACCAGCGCCGCCACCGTCACCACCACCCCGGCCAGCACGGCCGTTCGTCCGGTCCTCATCATCGGGCCCTCACCTTCGAATTGGGTTGTTACCGGTCCCGTGACCGCCTGCGGTACTGGTCGAACCACACCGCCGCCACGAGCACGACGCTCACCGCGATGGGCTGCCAGAACACCGGCACACCCGCGATGACGAAGCCTTTGCGCAGCACCGAGGGGATGAAGACCCCGATCACGGTGCCGAGTACCGATCCCACCCCGCCGAACAGGCTGGTACCGCCGATCACGACACCGGCGATGGCATCGAGATTGTCGGTGCCGTGGCCCGCGATGGTGGTGGTGCCGAAGTATGCGAGATTCATGAAACCGGCCAGGCCCGAGAGCATTCCGGCCATGAGATACACCAGGATCAGATGCCGGGTGACATTGATGCCCGAGCGCCGGGCCGCCTCGGCATTGGAGCCGATCGCATAGGTGTGCCGCCCGAATCGGGTGGTGTGCAGCAGCCACGCCCCGAGCACCGTGACCACGGCGGCGACCAGTACCAGATCCGGGATGCCGCCCAGTACGGTGCCGAAACCCAGTGAATCGCGCAGCTTTCCGGGGACGGTGCGGGTATCGACACCGCCGGTGATCAGCTGTGCCGAACCCAGTGCCGCTCCGAAGGAACCAAGGGTGACGATCAGGGGCGGAATCTTGGCCTTGGCCACCAGGAATCCGTTGATCAGTCCCCAAAGCGCCCCGCCCGCAATGGATATCAGCAGTCCCAGCAGGATGAGTCCCCATCCGGCATGGGTGGCATCCCCGTTCGGGCTCAGCCGCTCCATGGTTTTCGCGGCGAGCACCCCGGAGAAGATCAGCACCATGCCGACCGACAGATCGATTCCGGCGGTGACGATCACGAACGTCATACCGATCGAAAGCACCAGCAGCACAGAGGTTTCGATCAGCAGCGTCTGCAAGGTGAACCGCGTCGGAAACGCGTTCGGACTGGTGATGCTGAACGCGATGTACAGCACCACCAGCACGATCCCGATCCACAGCGTGCTCGCACCGGCCAGCCGCTGCCACCGGGTCGGCGCGGGCAGTTCGGCGGTCTCCTCGCTCATGCCGCGTCCTCGGGCGACAGCGCACCGGTCATGGCCCCGACCAGTTGCTCCAGCGTGGCATCGGAGCCGAAGCGCGCCACTCGCCGCCCCAGCCGCAGCACCTCGACGCGATCGGCGACCGCACGCACCTCGGGCATATTGTGGCTGATCAGCACCACGGCGATACCCTGATCCCGCACGCGCCGAATGACTTCGAGCACCCGCTCACGCTGCACCACACCGAGCGCGGCGGTCGGCTCATCCATGAAGACGACCTTGCTGGCCCACAGCACCGCCCGCGCCACCGCCACGGTCTGACGCTGTCCGCCCGACAGCGCGCCGATCGGCACATCCGCGCGCGGCAACACCACCCCGAGTCGCTGAAAGTGTTCGGCCGCTTGGCTTCTCATTCGCCTGCGATCGAGCATGCCGAGCCTGCCCGGGAGCCCGCGCCGCAAAAGTTCCCGCCCCAGAAAGAGATTCGCCGCCGGATCCAGATCGGGCGCGACCGCCAGATCCTGGTACACGGTCTCCACCCCGAGCCGCCGTGCGGCCGTCGGCGATGCCATTCGCACCGGCTCGCCATCGAGCAGTATCCGCCCCGCATCGGGCTGCTCGGCTCCCGAAAGGCATTTCACCAGGGTCGATTTCCCGGCCCCGTTATCTCCGATGAGCGCGACGACCTCTCCGGCGGACACCTGAAAATTGGCCCCCCGCAACGCTTCCACGCCGCCGTACCGTTTGACCAGCCCTTCGGCTTCCAATACCACGGTCGGCATAGGCGATCACCCCGGCAACATTGACCTGAACGGACGTCCGGTCCGTCCGCCGATCGTACGATCGGCGCGGTGTTGCCGGGGTGGATACGGCGAAGATCGCCTATGCCACGCCGTGGACTCAGACAGTCGTGCCGGACTTGGTCTCCTCGACCGCCTGGTTGATCCACGGCACCACCGCATCGCGGACCTGGACGGTGCGGGGGAGTAGGCCGTTGGCGGCCAGCAGGTCCGCGGCGTGCTGCTGCTCGTCGAGGAATTCCTCGGTGACCGCGTTGACGCCGAAGGGACGGCCGCGCAGGGCCGCTTCCCAGGCATCGAGGTCGGCGGTGCCGCCCGCGGCGATGATGTCATCGACGAAATACTGGGCCGCCGCACGGGGATTGGCGGTGATCCAGGCGTCGGATTCCTGGAGGGAGGCGATGATGGCCTCCAGTTCCGGGCGGTGGTTCTCGGCGATATCGCGGCGGGTGAACCACAGGGACGGGTGGCTGAAGACCGATTCGGTATCGACCAGGGTGTGCAGTTCCACCGCGGCCTCGACGGCGGTCAGGCCGGGGTAGGCCCCGGTCCAGGCATCGAGGTCACCGGCGAGCAGGGCGTCGCCGCCATCGCGGACGTCGGTGTCGACGGGTTCGATATCGGACCAGGTCAGGCCCGCCTTCTCCAGGGCGAACAGCAGCAGGGTGGTCTGCCAGGACCCGTGCGCGATACCGACGCGCTTACCCTTGAGATCCGCGACGGTGCGAATTCCGCTGTCGGCCTTGGTGACCAGGCGGCCGTTCTCGATGCGCGGGCCCGAGATGCCCACGTAGACCAGATCGCGACCATTGGCCAGACCGGTCACCGGCGGGGTGAAACCGGTGCCGATGAAGTCGTAGCCGCCCTCGGTGAACAGCCAATCCGAGTGCAGCGAGGGCAGACCCGTCTTCGGATCGACCCGCTCCGAACGCGGCAGCGTGCGCAGATCCACCCATTCCACATCGGGCAGACGGGTTTCCAGGATGCCGCGATGCCGCAGCACGAACAGCGAGTTGTTGTGCGGGAAGTAGCCGACACGCAGGGACATGAATACTCCTCGGGTAGGGGTCGCGACCGGGATCAGTGCGCGAGTGAGAGTGCGGGGGTGGAATCGGGTGCGGTGAGGCGGGATCGGCCCAGCAGCGGCAGGACCTCCTCGCCGACGCGGTAGGCCTCTTCCAGGTGCGGGTTGCCCGCGAGGATGAAGGCGTCGACGCCGAGGTCGACGAGTTCGTCGAGGCGCTCGGCGATCTGTTCGTAGCTGCCGACCAGGCCGAAGGCCGGGCCGCCGCGAATGAGGCTGAAACCGCACCAGACGTTGGGCTGGACTTCGAGATCGCGGTAGCCGGTGATGGTTTCGGGAACCCAGCCCTTGATGCGAGCCGCGCCGACGGAATCACCCTGGGCGGCGCGGTTGGCGGCATCGCGGTCGACGAAGGCCCAGCCCTTCTCGATCTCGGCCCAGGCGGCTTCCTCGGTATGCCGGGCGACGATATCGATGCGCACCGCGAACTTCGGGGTGCGGCCGGTGATTTCGGAGTGCGCGCGCACGCCGTCGAATTTCGCGCGCAGATCGGCATAGGGCTCGAGCCAGGACAGGTAGTAGCCCGCGTGCCGTCCCGCCGCCTGTACGGCCGCACCCGATGAGCCGGAGAAGTACACCTCCGGAAACGGCTGGCCCGCCAATCCCGGTGCCAGCGCGGCGTTTTCGGTCTGGAAGAACCGTCCGTCGTAGTCGAAGGGCGCACCGTCCCACACCCCGCGCAGCACGTCCAGGAACTCACTGGTGCGCGCGTACCGATCGTCGTGCGACACCTTGTCGCCCCACCACAATTGGGCGGGTCCGCCGCCGCCGCTGATGATGTTGTAGACCAGCCGCCCGCCGGTCGCGCGTTGCAGGCTCGCCGACATGCGAGCCGCCTGCACCGGATGCAAGAAGCCCGGCTGGAACGCCACCATGAACCGATAGGTGGTGGTCTCGCGGGCCAGTGCGGCCGCCACCGCCCACGGATCATCGGTGACCGGGAACGAGGGCAGCAGTCCGCCCAGGAATCCGGCGGCCTCGGAAGCCTTTGCGACAGCGGCGATATGGTCGATGTAGGCGTACCCGTCGAGCTCCCCGCCGCGAATGCCCGGTGCGATATTGCCCGGACCGTATCCGCCCGCATGCCCGCGGTTGTAGCGGCGCGGCGTGCGCAGCGACGCGTGATCGCCTTCCATGCCGATCCGCCAGTAGGTGTCGATGGTCATGCCGTGGCCTCCTGAACCAGAGTGCGCCCGGCCGGATCCACCAGATGCAGCAGATGTTCGCCGGTGCGATGCAGTTCCTCGATCTGCGGATGGCCGACGAGAACGAAGCTGTCGATCCCGGCGTCGCGATACGCCGAAAGTCGTTCGGCCACCTGCTCGTAACTGCCGACCAGGCCGATCGGCTGCGCATAGCCCAGCTCGCCGAATCCGGCCCAGCGGTTGCCGTCGAGAGTCAAAGCGCCGGAGGGGGTTTCGTCCTGCACCTCATGCCACTGCCGGTGTACCCGCGCCCACGCCTCCTCCTCGGTCTCCCGGGCGATGATCGGTATCTCGAGTCCCGCTCGCACGCTTCGCCCGGCCACGGCAGCCCGCTCGCCCAACTCGGCGATGGCGGCGTCGATGCCCTCGGGTGTTTCGGTGAACAGGTGCACGTCGCCGTGCCGAGCCGAAAGCTCCAGCGCGGGTGCGGAAGTCCCGGACAGGTACACGGTGGGGAACGGCAGTCCGGAGAGAATGCCCCGGAATCCGCCGTCGATCACGTCGTAGTACTCGCCGTCGAATTCGAATCCGGTGCCCTTGAATCCCGCACCGGGGACCGGTGTCTCATTCCACACCCCGCGTGCGACGGTCAGGAATTCGGCGGCCCGGGCGTAGCGATCCTCGCCCGCCACGCGGTCGCCCCGGGTGCGGGCGTCGTCGGCGTCCGTGTCGACCGCCAGCCGCCAGCCCAGTCGCCCGTGCGAAAGCTGTTGCAGCGTGGCCGATATCTTCGCCGCGTACACCGGAGTGCCGAACGCGGGCTGGAATTCGACCACGACGCGGCCGTACCGGGTGGCGCGCAGCGCTCCGCCCGCCACGATCCACGATTCCTCGCCGGCGGGATCGTAGGGTGCCAGCACCCCGTCCAGTCCGGAAAGCTCGGCGGCATCGATGATCTGATGCAGGTCGTCGAACGGCCCGAACCTACCCGGTCGCACATCGGTGGCCGGGGTGCGCGGCGGCGGCCCGCCGAAACCCCCGCGATGCCGCGTCTCCGGCCGCACATGCCTGCCATCACCCCGACTGGGCAACCGCCACAGGAATTCGGTCATGCGGGCACCTGCCCCGAGGCCACCAGTTCCCGAGCCCGCTCCAAAGGCTCGCGCGCGACCCAGCTTTCGAGATCGAAATCAGCCGCCAGGAAGCCGTGCGTGTACAGGAACTGCTTCTGGATCCCGATCAGCTCCAGGCGCTCATCCGATAGCGACGGATGCAGTCCGCGATGGAAGTCCTCACCGTACGCGGCGGCGACACCCAGCGGCCCGGAGAGTGTTTCGCGCTGCAGGACCTCGCGCACGCCGTCCAGATTCCCGGCCGCCCAATCGGCCGCGCGCAGGCTCTGCGCCAGGAACCCGATCACCACTTCGGGCCGTGATTCCAGCAGATCGGCATGCACGGTGATGGGCCGCGGCGTGCCGTTGTTGACCCGCAGCCGCTTGCTCTCGGTGGCGTCCAGATCGACCGCGACCCGCAAACCGTGTTCCCGTGCGACCTCCTGCGCCCGCGCGCCCTTGACGTAGATGGCGTCCACCTCACCGCGCAGCAGTTCCTCGACGCCCCAGGTGACATCGCGGCGCGATTCCCGAACCGCGGTGCGCACCTGCGGATTCCGCTCGACGGTGACCTCGGTGACGATGGCGTCCGCCAGGGTCAGCCCGGCCAGCCGCAGCGCGCTGGCGAAGCCGTGCAGTGCCATGGCACGCGGAAAGCTCCGCGCCTGATCCTGCGCCCACGCCGGAATGCCGAGCCGCAACCCCGCCAATTGCGCGGGTCCGGCAACCTCGGAATCCGGTCCGACCAGAATGGCCTGCGACTCGTCGATCCAGGTCAACCCGATCAACCGGGTCGGCGAACCCTGCGCGCGAGCCGCGATGGCGGGCACATTGCCGCCCTCGCGCACCAGCCCGGACAGATCGTGCAGGAAGTGATGTCCGGCCAATTCCGGTCCGGCGTCCTGCAATACGCCGAATTCCAGTCCGGAGGCGGCGGCGGTATCGCCGAGCCAGCCCAGGCTGTGCGCGAGGCCGCTGGCGGTCGGGACCGGGCAGCGGGTGTACCAGAGTGTTTCGGTCATGATCGCTCCTGAAGAGAGGGTCAGTGCGCGGCGGTCGGCCGCACACCGAGGTGATCGAGGAATTCGGCTCGCAGCCGCAGGGTTTCGGCGTCCGCGCGATCGCGGGGACGCGGCAGGTCGATGACGGTGTCGACGGCGAATCGGCCCCGATCGAGAATCAGCACCCGATCGGCGAGCCGGATGGCCTCGTCCACGTCATGGGTCACCATGAGCACGGCGGGACGATGCCGGGCCACCAGATCGCCCACCAGATCCTGCATCTGCAACCGGGTGAGCGCGTCCAGCGCCGCGAAAGGCTCATCCAGCAACAGCAATTCGGGTTCGCGCACCAGCGCGCGGGCCAGTGCCGCGCGCTGCGCCTCGCCGCCGGAGAGCGTCGCGGGCCACTGCCTGGCCTTGCCGTCCAGGTTCACCTCGGCCAGCGCGCGCAGTCCGGCGTCCCGGTTCTCCCGCGAACGCCGCTGCCCGACAATCACATTGGCCAGCACCCGCTTGGACGGAATGAGCCGGGGCTCCTGATAGACGGTGGTGCGGCGCGATGGCACCAGCACCCGTCCGGCATCGGGCGCTTCGAGCCCGGTGAGCAAGCGCAGCAGCGTGGTCTTACCGGTACCGCTCGGCCCGAGCAGCACCGTGAACTCACCGCGCTCGATGGTGAGATCCACGCCGTCGAGAACGGTCTTGTCGCCGAACGACTTCCGCAGTCCGGTGATCGATACCGCGGTGCTCATCGGATCGCCACCTGCTTGCGCCACGGCATGGCGAGCTTCTCCACGATCCGCACCGCACCGTCGAATATCAGACCCAGCACCGCGTACAGCACCACGCACAACACCATGTAGTCGGTGCGGTTGTATTCCTGCGCCAGCGAGACCAGATATCCGACACCCTCACGCGTGCCGACCTGTTCGGCCGCGATGAGCCCGGTGATGCTGATGGACAGGCACACTCGCAACGCCATCAGGATGCCCGGCAGCGCCGACGGCAGAATCACCTCGAGCACCAGGCGCGGCCCGCGCAATCCGAAACTCCGTGCCGCCTCGACCATTTTGCGATCCACATTGCGGACCCCGAGATAGGTGTAGGCGTACATCGGCGCGACGGTCGCCACCGCGATCAACAGCACCTTGTACAGCTCGTCGATACCGAACCAGGCGATGAACAGCGGGGCCAGCGCCAGGAACGGCACCGCCCGCACGATCTGCATGGTCGAATCGACCACTTCCTCGCCGAGACTGGACAATCCGGCGGCCAGGCCGAGGATCAGCCCCGCACCCACGCCGAGCCCGACCCCGGCGGCGGCGCGCACGAACGAGGCCCAGGCGAAGTCCGCCAGCTGACCGCTGGACGCGAGTTCGGTGAACGCGCTCCACACCTTCGGCGGTCCGGCGATGACCTGCGGTTCGATCGCCCCGGTCGCGGACCCGATCCACCAGGCGGCGAAGATCAGCGCGGGCAGCAGGAATCGCAGCGGCACCGAAAGCCAAGCGGGCCTGCGTCGTTCGACCCGGCTGCGCGGCGGTGCGAGTACCGGCTCCTTCCGGACCGCTGCGGCCGGAGCCGCGGTGATCACCGCCATATCAGCTGCCCGCCTTGATGGCCGTCAACTGATCCTGGTTCAGCTTGGACTTCAGGTCGTAGAAGATATCGGCCGCGGTGATCTTGCGGGTGATCACGCCGTTGTCGAAGAACACGTTCACCACATCGGCGAGATCGGTCGCATCGGTCGCGGACGGCAGGCGCGGCACCGTGGCCTCACCGCCGACCCGGATGGCATCGCTCAGTCGCGCTCCGGAAAGCGCACGCGGACCGGTGGTTTCGAAGACATTCTCGAAATCGGCGGGAGCGGCGTGCTGTTTGGCCGTCAGCCCCTGGAGCACTTCGAGATACTTGGCCGCGATGGCGGGATGCTTGTCCAGCACCTCGGTGCGGAATACGACGACGCTATTGTCCTTCGACCCGATGCTCTGCTCGGTCGCGATCTCGATGCCGCCATTGGCCTTGGCCTCCTGGTACGGAATCAGGAACGAAGCCCAGGCATCGACCTTGCCGGTGGCGAACGCCGAGGCGGCATCCTTCTGCTGCAACGGCACCCGGGTCACCTTGTCGGCCGGAATACCCGCCTGCGCAAGGGCTTTGAGCAGGATGTACTCGCCCTTGGCCGCCGGATTCACCGCGACCCGCTTGCCCACCAGATCCGCGACCGAGCGGATGCCCGAACCGGGGGAGGCGATGATGCCGCTCTGATCCTTACCGGCCGGATCCTGCACCGCCACGATCCGCACGCCGACGTCCTTGGACAGCGCGCCCACCACCGGGCTGAACGCCGCGCCCGACACGTCGAGCTCCTTGGTGTTGAACAGCTTCAGCATGGAGCTGAAACCCGGTGTGGTGTTGACCCATTCGATCTTCGCGCCGAGCGGTGCCAGTGCCGCGTCGAAGGTGCCGTCGCGCTTGCCGACCGCGATCGGCCCCTCATTGCCCGGGTCGACCACCTTGAGCACGATCGACGGTTTGTCACCGCCGCCGGAGTCGGAACCGCATCCTGCGACGAGTGCGGCGATGGGAACGATCGCGAGTGCGATACGCATGAGGGCTCGCCTACGGGACATCGTGGAGACTCCTGTTCCGGATTGTCGATCAATGCCTCCGGACAGTAGGGAGGGGAGCGGTCCGCGACCAGGTAATGCTTTCCGTGGATCGGAAAGCTTGACAGATCGAGTTCGGCTGCTACGGAAATACTTTCCACATAGCGGAAAGCTCCGGCGGTGCGGCTGTGTTAGCGTCGCACCGTGGAAGCTTCCGGCGTACAGACCGTCGCCCGCGCCCTATCCGTCCTGGACTGTTTCCGGGGCGGTGAGGAGCGGGGCGTCTCCGATGTCGCACGGCAGCAGGGCCTGGCGGTGAGCACCACGCATCGCCTGCTCACCGCGCTGGTGCAGGCCGGATTCCTGGAGAAGGATCCGGAATCGAGCCGCTATCGCATGGGCGGCGCACTGGCCGAATACGGTCAGATCGCGTACCGGCAACACCGCATCTACCTGGCCGAGCCCGCGCTGGAACAGCTCGCCAACACCACCGGGGCCAGCGCCTCGGTCGCCACCCGGCACGGTATTCACGCCGTGCTGCTGGGCACCAGCCGCTGGCGTGAATCCGACGGTCACGAACTCCAGGGTGTGCGCCTGCCCCTGCACGCCAGCGCCCTCGGCAAGGCGCTGCTGGCCTGGTCCGATGCCACCGATGACGAATTGCGTGACCTGCCTTATGAAGAGGGCACCGATCGCTCCGTCTCCGGTCCGGCCGAACTGCGCCGCGAACTCACCGTCACCCGCGATCGCGGTTACGCCTACAACGACGAGGAACTCGATCCGGGCTTCCGCACCATCGGCCTGCCCATCCTCGACGCGCACGATCGCTGCCGATTCGCCCTGGGCCTGCGCGGACCCGTCACGCTCATGATTCCCGAACGCGTGCCGTTCTTCATCGAACTCGCCAGGGTGACCGCACAGGATATCGCCGCCAAGTTCGCGGCCGGCCGAATCGATGGGTAACTGTCGATTTACACATTCGCGGTGTGGTTGACGCATGTTTACTTCACACTGAGCTCCTGGCAAACGCCGTGTGAGGGCGGCGTTTTCACGCGGGAGTCTGCATGAGCGTTGAACAATCCCAGTCCGATGACGAACGACGGCTGGCCGAACTCGGCTATAAACAGGAACTGGCCCGATCGTGGTCCGGATTCTCGAACTTCGCCATCAGTTTCACCATTGTCTCGATCCTGACCGGCGGGCTCGCCAGCTACGGCATCGGGCTCTCCAACGGCGGACCCATCACCATGGCGTGGGGCTGGCCGCTGGTATCGGTGATGGTGCTGTTCGTGGGCCTGGCGATGGCCGAATTGGCCTCGGCCTACCCGACTTCCGGCGGACTGTACTGGTGGGCCTCGGAATTGGGCGGGCCGATCTGGGGGTGGTTCACCGGATGGTTCAACCTCATCGGACAGATCGCCGTCACCGCCGCAATCGATTACGGCGCGGCCATTTTCACCACCGTGGTGCTCAATGTGATCGGACTCGATATCGGAACCGACCGCACCGCAATCTTTTTGGTGTTCGCCGGAATTCTGGTGCTGCACGCGGTGCTGAATGCCATCGGCCCGCATCTGTCGGCGGTCATCAACAATATCTCCGCCTGGTGGCATGTCGGCGGTGTGGCGATCTTCGTACTGGTGCTCGGCATCGGCGCGGAACACCATCAGAGCGTGGGGTTCGTCTTCACCCAGACCGTGGACAACAGTTCGGTCGGCTTCGGCGGGGTCGCGTTCAGCTTCCTGCTCGGTCTGCTGCACGCGCAGTACACCTTCACCGGCTATGACGCCTCGGCGCATATGTCGGAGGAGACCCATGACGCCTCGCGGATGGCGGCCAAGGGGATCATCAACACCATCATCGTGTCCGCGGTCGCCGGTTATCTGCTGATCATGGCGGTGACCTTCGCGATTCCCAACCTGGATGACGCGCTGGATCCGACCAAGAACAGCGGCTATCCGGTGATCTACATCCTGGAGAACTCGCTCAGCTCGTTCTGGTCCGGACTGCTGCTGATCATCGCCGCCATCGCCCAATTGTTCTGCGGCTACGCCTCGGTGACGGCGGCCTCGCGCATGCTGTTCGCGTTCTCGCGGGACGGCGCGGTGCCGGGTTCGGCGCTGTGGTCCAAGCTGTCGGCGCGCAAGGTGCCGGTGAACGCGGTGCTGTTCGTCTCGGTATTCGCGTTCATCCTGCTGATTCCGTCGATGCTGGTGCCCGCCGAGAACGCTCCCACCGCGTATGCGGCGGCCACCTCGGTCGCCACCATCGGGCTCTATATCGCCTACGGCATTCCGATCCTGTTGCGGCTGCTGAACGGCAGTCGATTCCACACCGGGCCTTGGCAACTCGGCCGCTGGTATCGCCCGGTCGGGATCATCGCGCTGATCTGGATCGTATTCATCAGCCTGCTGTTCATCCTGCCGATGGATGATCGCGGCTATCCCTGGAATGCCGAATTCACTTGGAACTCGGTGAATTACGCCCCGATCGCACTGGTCGGCGTGGTCGGCGCGATCGCCATCTGGTGGTTCGCCTCGGCCCGGCGCTGGTTCACCGGGCCCAAGCGGACCGTCGAGGAGCCGCCGGGGGCGCAGGCCCCCGTCGGCTCCTGAATCTCACTACAGCGGCGTCACATACGCGCCGGAGATACCGCCGTCGACCAGGAACTGCGATGCGGTGATGAAGGAGGAATCGTCGCTGGCGAGGAATGCCACGGCGGCGGCGATCTCCTCCGGCTCGGCGAAACGCCCGGCCGGAATGTGCACCAGGCGGCGGGCCGCGCGCTCGGGATCCTTGGCGAACAACTCCTGCAACAGCGGGGTGTTCACCGGTCCCGGGCACAGCGCGTTGACGCGAATGTTGTCGCGCGCGAACTGCACTCCGAGTTCACGGCTCATCGACAGCACGCCGCCCTTGGAGGCGGTGTACGAGATCTGCGAGGTCGCCGCGCCCATCACCGCCACGAACGAGGCGGTATTGATGACCGAACCCTTACCGCGCTCCAGCATGTGCTGAATCGCGTACTTGCTGCACAGGTACACCGAGGTCAGATTGACCTCCTGCACCCGCTTCCACGCCTCCAATCCGGTGGTGAGAATCGAATCATCCTCCGGCGGTGAGATTCCCGCGTTGTTGAAGGCGATATCGAGTCCGCCGTAGGTGTCCACCGCCGTCTGGAACAGCGCCCGCACCTGTTCCTCATCGGTGACGTCGACCTTCACGTACAGCCCGTCGACCTCCGAGGCCGCGGCCTGCCCGGAAGTGGCGTCGATATCCGCGACAACGACTTTCGCGCCCTCCCGGGCGAACCGCTTGACCGTGGCGAGCCCGATGCCACTGCCGCCGCCCGTGACGACCGCGACGCGATCCTGTAAGCGCTGCAACGTATCTCCTTAATTGTCGGTGGCGATGAAGACGTTCTTGATCTCGGTGAAGGCGCGGGCGGCATCCGGGCCGAGCTCACGGCCCAGACCGGACTGCTTGTATCCGCCGAACGGCGTCCAATACCGCACGGAGGAATGCGAATTCACCGACAGGTTCCCGGCCTCGACACCCCGGGCCACCCGCAAGGCGCGGCCCACATCGGAGGTCCAGATGGAGCCGGACAGGCCGTATTCGGAATCATTGGCGATGCGCAGGGCATCGGCCTCGTCCTCGAACGGCAGCACCGCCACCACCGGGCCGAATACCTCCTCGGTGAGGAGGCGGTCATCGGGGGAGGAGGGCAGCACAACCGTTGGCGGGAACCAGAATCCGGGACCCTCGACGCGGGTGCCGGTGAAGGCGATCTTGGTGGAGGGCTCCAGGAATCCGGCGACCCGCTCGCGATGCGCGGCCGAGATGAGCGGACCCATCTCGGTGGCCGCATCGGCGGGATCGCCGACCCGCACACCCTGCACCGCCGGTTCCAGCAGCTCCAGGAAGCGGTCGAAGACACTGCGCTGCACCAGAATTCGGGATCGCGCGCAGCAGTCCTGACCGGCATTGTCGAAGACACCGTAGGGTGCGGTGGCGGCCGCCTTCTCCAGATCGGAGTCGGCGAACACGATATTGGCGCTCTTACCGCCCAATTCGAGCGTCACGCGCTTCACCTGCTCGGCGCAACCGGCCATGATGCCCCTGCCCACCTCGGTGGAACCGGTGAACACCACCTTGCGCACCGCGGGATGGGTGACGAAACGCGCGCCCACGACCGAGCCCTTACCCGGAATCACCTGAAAGACGTTGTCCGGCAAGCCCGCCTGCGTCGCCAGCTCGCCGATGCGAATGGCGGTCAGCGGGGTGAGTTCGGCCGGTTTGAGCACCACGGTATTGCCCGCCGCGAGCGCCGGACCGAAACCCCAGGCCGCGATCGGCATCGGGAAATTCCACGGCACGATGATGCCGACCACGCCGAGCGGTTCGTGGAAGGTGATGTCCACGCCGCCGGCGACCGGAATCTGATTGCCCAGCAGGCGTTCCGGCAATCCCGCGCTGTAGTGCAGCACATCGCGGGCATTGCCCGCCTCCCAGCGCGCATTGCCGATGGTGTGACCGGCATTGCGCACCTCTAGCTGCGCCAGGTTCTCCAGATCGGCGTCGATCGCCTCGGCGAACCGGCGCAGCAGGCGCGCGCGATCACCCGGCGCGATATCCCGCCAGCCCGGCAGCGCCCGTTGCGCCCGTTCGATCGCGGCGTCCGTGGCGGCCAGATCGGCCGCCTCCACCGTCGCCACCACCGATTCGGTCGCGGGGTTGATCACCTGGGTCGTTGTCACCGATTGCGCTCCCTTCCATAGCGTGTCGCCTGTGCCACCAGCGCCCGCATGAGGCGGTCGTCGGCGGAGTTCTCCTCCGGATGCCATTGCACGCCCACCAGAAACGGCGCACCGCTGGTCTCCACCGCCTCGATGGTGCCGTCGGCGGCATGCGCGGTGGCGGTGAGACCGTCCGCGAGCACGTCGATCGCCTGATGGTGATGACAGTGCACCTTCACCTCCGCCCCGGCGATGGTGGCCACCTGCGAGCCGGGGGTGGTCCGCACCGTGGTCACCCCGAAAACGCCCGGCGTGCGGGCGTGATCGGTATGCCCGAGCACATCCGGAAGATGCTGGTGCAGTGTGCCGCCCAGCGCGACATTCACCAATTGCAGTCCGCGGCACACCGCCAGTACCGGCATGCCGACCGCCCTGGCCAGCTCGAACAGTTCGAACTCGGACGCGTCCCGATCCCGTCGCAGCCCCCGCGTCGCATCGTGCGGCGCGGCGTCGTACCGCTCGGGATCGATATCGGCTCCGCCGGTGAGCACCAGCCCGTCCAGTCGCTCGATCAACTCCGGCCGCGCGGTTCCGCTGGGCGGCAGCAACACCGGTATGCCGCCCGCCCGCTCGGTCATATCGACATAGGTTCGCGACAGCACCGCGGCATCGACATCCCAATGTCCGAATCGCGTGCGCTCGGAATAGGTGGGCAGACCGATCAGGGGCCGCCGGGACTGCGCGGAGCCGCTCGTGCCGCTCGCGCTGGAGAGCCCTTCAGAGTCGTTCGAATCCACGCACCCGCTCCCAATCGGTCACCGCGGCGTCGAAGGCGTCCAATTCGACCTGCGCCGCATTCCGGTAGTGCCGCACCACATCCTCGCCGAACGCCCGCTGCGCGATCTTGCTCTCGCCGAACAGGCGTGCGGCATCCCGCAGCGTATGCGGTACCCGGGGCCGCTGCGACACGTAGGCATTGCCTTGGAACTCCGGTTCCAGGGGTAGCTGCTGTTCGATGCCGTGCAATCCGGCGGCGATGGTGGCCGCGACAGCGAGGTAGGGGTTCACGTCCCCGCCCGGCACCCGGTTCTCGAACCGCAGCGCGGGGCCGTGCCCGACCACGCGCAGCGCACAGGTGCGATTGTCGCGGCCCCACGCGACCGCCGTCGGAGCGAAGCTGCCCGCTTGAAATCGCTTGTACGAGTTGATATTTGGGGCGAGCAAATAGGTGAACTCGCGGAGGCATTCGAGCTGGCCCGCCAGGAACTGGCGCATGAGCGGTGAGCCGCCGTCGGTCTCGTCTCCGGCGAATACCGGCTTACCCGAGCCGTCCCGCAGACTCAGGTGGATGTGGCACGAATTGCCTTCACGCTCATTGTATTTCGCCATGAAGGTGAGGCTGCGCCCCTCCTGTGCGGCGATCTCCTTGGCCCCGGTCTTGTAGATGCTGTGGTTATCGCAGGTGACAAGTGCCTCGTCGTAGCGGAACGCAATCTCGTGCTGGCCGGGATTGCATTCGCCCTTGGCGGACTCGACATACATTCCGGCCCCGGACATTTCATTGCGAATTCGCCGCAGCAGCGGTTCGATCCGAGCCGTCCCGAGCATCGAATAGTCGACGTTGTACTGATTCGCGGGCGTCAGCTCCCGGTATCCGCCCCGGAACGCCGCCTCGTAACTGTCGTCGAACACCAGGAATTCGAGCTCGGTTCCGGCATAGGCGTACAGCCCGTGTTCGGCCAGCCGATCCAGCTGCGCCCGCAAGACCTGGCGCGGCGAGGCCGCCACCGGCTGCCCGCCCGAATCCACCTGCTCCACATCGCAGAGCACCAGCGCGGTCCCCGGCAACCACGGCACCAGCCGCAGCGTCGACAGATCCGGCCGCAGCACGAAATCCCCGTACCCGGTGTCCCATGAGGACATGGCGTACCCGTCGACCGTGTTCATCTCCACATCCACGGCCAGCAGATAATTGCACGCCTCGGTGGCCTGATCGAGCACCTCCTCCACGAAATACCGTGCGGAACAACGCTTTCCCTGCAACCGCCCCTGCATATCGGTCATGGCCACCAGCACGGTGTCGATCGCCCCCGCCTCGACCTGCCCCACCAGCTCCGCAACACTCAGCATCCCGGTTCGCATCAGTGACCTCTCTCGACGGCAACCGCCTCACGCTAAGCGAACCGACGCCCCGCCCGTGCCCGAATCCGCAAGGAGATCACCGCGTGTCGCGGGGATCCGCCGGACCGCCGTCCAGGTACCGGATCCAGCCGGGAAAACGCACCGAACCCACACCGAATGCCTGAATCGAGACGATGGATTCCACCCCGGTCCCGGAATCGCGCAGCCGCAACATTTTCGGATCCTCGAAGTAGAACGGTTCGGCCTCGGCCCAGCCGCGCTCGAACTCGGGGAACCTGCCCAGATCGGCGAGCAGGTCCACGAACGCGTCCGGACGATGCAGCGCACCGGCCATACCGCGTAACCAGCCCATCAGGAGAGCGAGCGCCTCATCACGGTTCCCGATCGACTCCTTCGAGCGGTCGGTCTCCAGGTACCAGTGCAGCAGGCTGCGGGATTCGAGGACGCCGGGATGCGCCGCCGCGAATGTCGCATTGCAGGCCAGCACATGCAGCCGGGCATCGATATACGCGGACAACCCCTCCCGCCGCATCATCCTCCGATGCGCCGCACCGGAAATGGCCTCGCGCAACTGACGCGGCGACGGAGCGCCATTCATACTCACCCCGGCCAGATCGAAACACAGCCGGCGCTCCGCCGGACTGACCAACCGCACCCGATCCAGCGAAGCAAGCAGTGCGGCGAGCACCGCCGCCCCGGGCCGATCCCGCCGCCCACGCTCGAGATGCGACAGATAACTGACACTCACACCGCTGGTGACAGCCAGCGACTCCCGGGAAATACGCCGGGACACCCGCAATTGACGCAACGTATCCCCGAAGCGGGGCGGCTCCGCGCGATCGAGGGCATACGACTCCGATGGCTGCGCATAGTCGACTCCTCGCGGCAGAAGCAGCGATTGCGCACCATCGCGTGCGCGCGGCCGCGACTGCGGGTTGCCGCGCGGCGCTGGAGCACGAAGCGTCGGCGTGTTGTCGTGTGCCTGGGAGGCTCGCTGCGGTTGTGAGCTGGTGCGCGGCGATCGGGGATAGAGCGGTTGTGGGGTTTCGCGCGGTAGTGATCGCGAGTTGTCCGGCGGCGGCGCGAGGCGGAGCGATTGCGGATGGTGGGCTGGCACGATGCCTCCGAACGTCGAGGTGGGCGGTCGGTACGAGCTCGGTGGCTGGAGCTCTCGTGTCAGCGTTCCGCAGTGGCGGTTTCGCCCGCCTCACACTCGGCGGGTGAAATCGCGCCCGAAAGGCCAGTTCACACCGGCGGCCGTGGCCATTGCCGGGCTGCCGGTGTGCGACTGTCCTCTCATGCGGCCAGCACCGGTTGCCGATGATCGGTGCTCGGCCAGCGCGGGTGCTCGGCATCGATGACGTAGGCGTGCGTGTGCTCGTACAGGCGATCGGTGATTCGGATGGCATCGGCCAGTCGAGCCGGGGCGATGGTCCCCACCTCGTGCAGGTGGGTGAGCTCCGCCGGATCATGCCGCGGCCACATCCGCAGTGCCACCACGATTCCCGTCGCGGCGAGACCCGCCAGGGTTATCCAGGTGATGGTGAAACCGGCTGCGGTGGTGAGCCATCCGGCGATCGGATAGGTGAGCAGCCACGCCAGGTGCGAGAGCGAGAACTGCGCCGCGAATAGCGCGGGCCGGTCGGCGGGCCGGGCCGAGGCGCGCAGCACCCGTCCGGTCGGGGTGAGTATCGCGGCGGTGCCGGCGCCGGTGACGGCCCACACCGTCAGTGCCGCGACCCAACGCCAGTCGCCCGAGTCCGCCAGGGACAGTGCGATTGCCGCCGCGAGAGCGGTGAACAGCGTCGCGGCTCCGGTCAGCATGACGGGCCGTGCGTCGATCCTGTCCAGCAGGCGGGGGAGGGCCAGTGCGATCAGCATCGTCCCGAAACCATTGGCGGCCAACAGCATCGCCACACCGGTCTGGGTACCGCCGAGCGTATCGCGGACGTAGTTGACGGTATTCACCATGATCACCGAACCCGCCGCCACGACAACGAGATTCAACCCGAGCAGTCCGCGCAGTCGCGGAGTCGCCGCGAAGATTCGCATGCCGACGGTGAGTCGCTGCCGGAAATCGCCCGCCGAGGTGGCTCGGACATCCGGGATGCGCGTGCCGAGCACCAGGCCCGCCGAAATCACGAATCCGATTGCGGTGCCGATGAACAGCCAATGGAAGCTGATCAACAGCAGCGTCGCGGCGGCCAGCATGGGACTGAGCAGCGTCTCCATGGTCGCGGCCAACTGTGCCGCCGACAGCGCGCGGGTGTACTCCCGCTCATCGGGCAGGATATCGGGGATGATCGCCTGATAGGTGGGTGTGAAAGCCGCGGAGGCGGTCTGCAATACCGCTATCAGCGCGTAAATCTGCCACACCTGATCGATGAACGGCAGCGCCAGCACCACCACCGCGCGAATCACATTGAGCCCGAACAGAAACAGCCTGCGCGGCAGCCGATCGGCATAGGCCGCCACCACCGGCGCGACCGTGACGTAGACGAACATCTTGATGGTGAGCGCCGTGCCGAGCACGGCCGCCGCATCCGCGCCCGCCAACTCGTAGGCGAGCAATCCCAGTGCGACAGTGGTCAATCCGGTCCCGAACAGCGCCGAGACCTGCGCCGTGAACAGCCGCAGATAGTCCCGGTTCCGGAGCAGCATGGTGATCATCGAACGGTCCTCCCGTCCGCGTCACCGGGCCGATCCCGATGACGCGGACTTCACTTCAGCCTTTGGCTATCCGGTAGCCCAGCTGCTCGACAGTGGCTTGAATCAATGCGTCGTCGCCCGCCCCGAAAACATCCATCCGCCCGGTGGCAAGCTCGATCCGAACGCCGTCGACCCCGGCGAGTTTCCCCACCGCGGCCTCGACCTTCCCGACGCACCCGCCACACGTGATCCCGGAAACCGTGTAGCTGCTGCCGTTCGCGTCGCTGCTCATAGCCGTTCTCCTTGCGCTCCACGGGCTGCCCCGTCACAGCGGAACCTCCGCTGCCGACGACTATAAGCGCATACCCCCTGGGGGTATCAATATGACCTGGGTCATACCCGTTGATGTCCCTGCCGGATCAACCGTGTGTGGCTCGTAATTCTTGGACAAGGCGGGTGGCCACTGGGACCGGAATATCGAGGTTGTGCGCCGCGCGGAGCAGTGCGCCGCCGATCGCGTCCAGTTCGATCGGGTGGCCCGCTTCGGCGTCGCGCTGCATGGAGGATTTGGCCTGCGGTGGGAAAGCGTTGTAGCGGGCCAGGACCTGGGTTGCGTCGATGGGCGCGGCGTGCGCGCGGGCGACGGTCACCGTTTCCGCGACCAGGGCCGTCAGCTCATCGGCGTGCCGCGTTCTGATATCGCCGAGTGGGACCGCGTATCTGGTGGTGAGCAGGGCGAACGGGGCCAGGAAGGACATTTTCGCCCAGAGCGCGGCGGCCTCGTCGCCGAGAATTCGCACCGCGGGTCCAGCGGTGGCGAGCGCATCGGCCAGCGGTTTCACTCGCGCGTCCGGGACCGTCTCATCGGTCAGATCGATCTCGGCGAACGGGCTCGCATGCTCGATCACCCCGGGCGCCACGCGGGTCGATTCGACTCGAATTATGCCGGGGGACACTCGATCCGGGCGATAGAGGTTGCGCAGCAGTGCCGGATGTTCGACGCCGTTCAACAGGGGAACGAGGAGTCCGTCGCCGAGTGCCTCGGGCGGGATGCGATCCAAGGCCGCGTCCAAGCTCGTGTGTTTCACCGCTATGAGGCAGGCGTCCACGGGCTCGCGCAGCTCGGTATCCGCCTCCACCCGCGCCGTGAAATCGCCGAATTGCGCACTGCGGACCTGGATTCCATTGTCGCGCAGGCTCTCCGCCGTTTTCGCTCCGGCCAGGCAGATCACCCGATTGCCGGCTCGGGCCAGCAGTGCCGCGAGCAGTCCACCCACGCCACCCGGACCCAGAATCGCAACTGTCAGTTCATTGTTCGCCACGGCGAGTTCCTTTCACCGGTCGGCCCCTGGGAAAGGTGGCCGCCACCAATCGAGTATGGCCGATCGGTCCGATGGTCCGGCCACTGCGGCCCCGCGACGCCCCCGGAACCTCGTGAAATAGGGTCGGCGGGTGACAGGGATCCACGCGCGGGCCGGCGACCATGGCTAAACCGAATCGCAAACATCGCGCGGCCAAGCAGCGGGCGCAGCAGAGCGATGCCGAATTCTGGGCATCGGTGGGTGTGCCCGAGGACAGGCAACCGACTGTCGCGGAATTCGGTAATGCGCTCATGACCGCCGCGATGCAATCGGCGCAGAGCGGAGCGCAGAGCAAAACCGCGCGCGGAGACGTGGCGGTCGCCAAACGCTTCGGCACGCTGTTCGCGGGGGACGGATCGCTGCGCCCAGAGGTCGAGCACGGTACACAACTGGCAGGTCAGCGCGTTCTGGCCAGGGTCTTCGAGAACGGCTGGCTGCCCGCGGACGTCGCGCAATCGGCGCAACGACGGCTCGATCCCTTCGCCATCGGTTTCATCACCGATGCGGTGGCCGCCTATATTCGGCCCTTCGCGCCCGTCACCGTCGACGAAACCTGGCTCACTCAACTTCGTGAATTGAACGCGGAAGTCTGGTGGACGGATGCCTCGCCGCATCTGTCCCAATGGGCGGCAAAACACATGCTGACCCCGGCGGAGGCCCTCACCGCGGTCATCGAGGCGCTGGCGCTATTGATGCTGCTGCCGAAAATGGAACTCATCCGGCCATTGCCCGGCACCGCCCGCCCGACCGCCGATATCCCGCACCACGTCGACGAAAAGGTGCTCGGGCGGGTTCGCGGTCTGCTCGCCAAAGCCGAGTCGACCTCGTTTCCCGAAGAGGCCGAAGCGCTTTCGGCCAAGGCGCAGGAATTGATGACCAAATACGCGCTCGATCGCGTGCTGGTCGACGCCGATACCGCCGTACCCGATCTCCCCGGAGCCCGTCGAATCTGGCTCGATACGCCGTATACGGACGCCAAAGCCCTGCTCATCGACGTGGTGGCCAATGCCAATCGCAGTCGCGCCATCTTCTTCGCGGAATGGGGCTTCGTGACCATCGTCGGCGATGAGGGCGATCTCGACGCCGTCGAACTGCTCTCCACCTCGCTGCTGGTGCAGGCCACCCGGGCGATGATCGCCAGCGGGAACGCCGCAACCGATGCGGCCCGCAGGCGGGTGTTCCGCAAGGCGTTCCTGGTCGCCTACGCCACCCGGATCGGTGAACGCCTGGCTGCGGCGACCGCCGCCACCATCGCGGAATCCGTTGCGCCGGAACGTCTCCTACCGGTTCTGGCCTCGCACCAACTCGTCGTCGACACCGCCTTCGACGCGTTGTTCCCGCAAGCCCGTAACCGCGGCATCGCCATTCGCAGTGCCGAGGGCTGGGATGCGGGCCGCGCCGCCGCCGACCGCGCCCGCCTGGACTCCCGCCGTCCCCTCGATAGGTAGGGGTCGTCGGGGGAGTTTCGGGGTGCGCATAGGACTTGCGGCCGATGTGCCCGCCACCCCCGCCGTGTGACCCTCGATCCATGACGTCGAAGCTGCGAGCGAGTCGAATCCTGGTGGGCGGCGTAGCCCTGGCATGCGCGCTGGCCGCATGCACCTCCGGCGCGGAACCCGCTGCGCCCCAACCCCTCTCGGATTCGAGCCGCGCCGAGGTGCAACGCGCGCTCGACGCCGTGGTCGCCGCGGGCATCGCCGGGGTCCGCGTGGTGGTCACCGAGAACGGCCAGGAATGGACCGCTGCCTCCGGCGTCGGAAACGCCGACACCGGCGCACCGTTCCCCGCCGATGCCCGCGTCCGAATCGGCAGCAATACCAAGACTTTCGTCGCCACCGTGGTGATGCAATTGGTGGCCGAAGGCAAAGTGGACCTCGACGCCCCCATCGAGCGCTACCTCCCCGGCGTGGTTCAGGGCGACGGCATCGACGGAAATCGCATCACCGTCCGAAACCTCATGCAGCACACCAGCGGCCTCCCCGAATACCTGGAAATGCCGCAGCTGGACGGCGACTACGAAACCATGCTCACCCAGCACTTCAACCCCGCCGACCTGGTCCATGCCGCCCTGACCACCATGCCCGCGCATTTCCCGCCCGGCGAGAAAGCCGAATACAGCAACACCAACTATCTGATAGTCGGAATGCTGATAGAGAAGATCACCGGCAACCCCTATTCCGACGAGGTCACCCGCCGCATCATCACCCCCCTCGGTCTGAAAGCCACCTACATCCCCGCCCCCGGCGAGGTAGACCTCCGCGACCCCCACCCCCAGGGCTACGAAGCCGCGGACGGTCACCGGGTAGACCTGACCCGCCTCGATACCTCCTGGGCATCCTCGGCGGGCGCCATGGTCTCCACCGGCGCCGACCTCAACCGCTTCTTCACCGCCCTGCTCTTCGAAAAACTCCTCGCCCCCACCCAATTGACCGAAATGCAAAAAGACCCCAAACCCCTCACCAACCGCCCCGCCGGCATCAACTACGCCCTGGGCCTGGCCAACCTCACCGTCCCCTGCGACAAACAGGTCTGGGGCCACGGCGGCTCCATCCCCGGCTTCAAAACCTCCGACGGCATCACCGGCAACGGCCGAGCCGTAACCCTCATGGCCAACCAACGCTCCGACACCCCCGCCGCCACCACCGCCCTCCAACAAGCCTTCAACACCGCAATCTGCACCCCCTGACCCCACCCGTATACCCCTTGCCCCAGACCACGATTCACCCCCAACCAAACCCACCCCCCACCCCGCCCGAATCGCCCGGCACCAGCCGATTTGGAGGAACAGGGGGGTCCTGATGTAATCTCATCGAGCACGAAGCGCAGCGGAGTGCAAGAAGTACCACGGGCTGTGGCGCAGCTTGGTAGCGCACTTGACTGGGGGTCAAGTGGTCGCAGGTTCAAATCCTGTCAGCCCGACATATGAAATCCCCTCCGACCTCGGTCGGAGGGGGTTTTCCTTTACTTGACCAGCCGGAGATGGTGGCCATTTGATGGCCGTTCGGCGCTTCCAGGTGCAGTGACAGTAGGTTCCCGGCGTTCTGGAACGCTGCCGCATTCGGGTGTAGGTAGAGCTTGGTGACCTGTGGATCGGCCAACCAAGTGGGCCCGGTATGCCGGAGGTTGTGTCGGCGGAGATGTTCGTGGCCGAGTTCGGCGACCACGTCAACTGGTCGAGCGGCGCGATGAGTGCGCTTCAGCCGCGCCTCATCTGGTGCGACCGGGGAGGTTGATCGTGGCCGCGTGGGCGACGTCGTTGTCGAACATTAAGTCTCCGCGTGCGGTCGTCCCTGAAAACGCTTTCCTGCAAGGACGTTTGGCATGGGAGCCAGGTGAAGTGGTGTCGCTGGCAGCCGTCGGCGATTTCGGTTGCGACCTACTGTTCGGGGCGATGGGTGTTGGCGGAGCGGGCTTGTTCGACCAGGCGGGCGAGGTCGCGGGAGAAGCGTTCGGCTTGGGCGATGGTCATGCCTGCGGCGTAGTAGCCGCCGAAGGAGATTTGGAGTTGGTCGATGCCGTCGGCGGTGGTGAGGTACATCGACAGGTCTTGGGAGAAGGTGGCGGTGACTGTGGATCGGAATCCGGTGTGCACGTGCGGTTCCGCGTCGATTTTGCCTGCTTGGACGCACCACGCGGGGCATGGGCCTGCGCTGTGATCGTCGTTTGTGCTCGTCACGCGGGAATCAACCTCTCGCCAGCGGTCGTACGGCCCGTTGTGTTTGGGCTGTGCAGGCGCTGGAAATACTGTAGGGCAACAACTTTGACCGTATATGCCGAGGCGGAGATGCGCCGCGCTCGTGTGGATATGTTGTCGGGGTAGGTCAGGCGGGCGATGGCCGGTATGCGGCGGTGGTCACCATCCGCGCAGCGTCTCCTGCGCGCGCGAGTGCAGGCTGATCACGTTGTCGGGGATCTCGGCGGGCGGAACGTTCCAGCCGAGGCCGCGGCGGTCGCGGTCGACGCCGACTCCTCGGGCGAGACCGACCTCGGCCATGACGTAGGTCTCGTACTCCTTCGGCGGGTGTATGTCGTGTTTGCACCGCATGGTGAAGTGGCGAGGTTTCCCGGTGCCGGGATCGAGCATGATGACCTCGGGGTCGTAGATCTTCTCCTCGGAAACGCCGGTGCGCCAGAGGTCTTCGAACAGCTCGCGGTTGATGGCGACGCATTCACTGCGGATCTGCGCCATCCGGGTCGGCTCCACGATCCCGAGTCCCATTGTCTTGAGCAGCCAGACCAGGCGGGACAGGACGTCTTCGATATTGACGATCCGTCGGTCACCGTCGGTCATTGCCCGCAGTTGCCATGCGATGACATTGACCGGCCGGTCCGCGGTGAACGGCGCGGGGGCGAAGTCGGGCAGTATCTCCGCCGCCCGGTAGTTTCGCGCAACCATGTCGTATTGCGGCATCAGATGCAGATATGCCGGGGCGTCTATTGCTTCCAAATGATCGAAGTCGTCTTCGGTCAGTGTGGGTGGCCATTCACCGAGACGTAATCGATGGGCTCTGGTGAATACCAATGATTGGATTTTGCGCATTGCCCAGAACGGAAGTTCCAGCACATCGAAGATCTGCTCGAGAGTCGCGGTGTCGGGGAATCGAGTTCCGCGTTCCCAGCGCGAGTAGGTTTCTTCCTTGGTCTGCAGCCGAGCGGCGACAAAAGCCTGGGTGAGCCCGAGCTCGGTGCGGCGTCGCTGCAGGTAGCCGCCCATGACCTGGCGCCGAATGCGTTCCGGCCAGAGGACAGGGTCGATCGAGCTGAGTTCCCGGCCCGCGTTGGCGGCGCCGGAGTCGAACGGTTGTGACACTGGATCCTTGCTTATCGTGCTTCACGACGGCCGTTGCGCTGCGGGCAATGACGGTTGCGGTTCCGGCTGTCGCGATCGTGATTGGATCTTGATCTAACCATAAAGCCCGGCACCCCCTTTACCTCGGCGGCGCGGATGCCCATGATTCGGTACACCTGACAAAAGAATATTGTCGTGCCGAGTCTTTATAGCCCGAAAGCGAGATCGACAGTGGCAGTGCGTAATCGCAACGCGGGCGGTCGGTAGGCGTCAGAGCCAGCCTTTGCGGCGGAAGAGAGCTTGGACCAGGGCTGCCAGGGTGATCATCACGCCCAGTGCGGCGGGGTAGCCGTGGGACCAGGAGAGTTCGGGCATGTGCTGGAAGTTCATGCCGTAGATGCCGGCGACGAGGGTGGGGGCCGCCGCGGTGGCCACCCAGGCGGAGATTTTTCGCATGTCCTCGTTCTGGCGGATGCCCACCTGGGTGAGGTTGGCGTTGAGGACGCCGTCGAGGAGTTCGCGGCGGGCGGTGACGCGGTTGTCGATATGGCGGAATTGCCGGTCGATTTCGCGCAGTGCCTGTTCGCCTACGTTCACGCCGTAGGGGTCCTCGGCGATCCAGGCGGGCAGGCGGCGGCGGACCAGGCGTTCGAGTGGTTCGTCGACGAGGGGGGAGGTGGTTTGCTCGAATTCCATCAGGAGGCGGCGCAGGCGGTAGATCTGTTCGACCGGATTCTCGCCGTTGGTCGAGAAGACTTCTCGTTCAACCTGTTTGATCTCGCGGTCGAGGTGATCGAGCAGGGTCAGGTAATCATCGATGATGAGGTCCAGGACGACGCGGAACGCGGCGAGCGGGCCGCCGGCGAGTTCGGAGTCGGCACCGGGCTCGGTGGGCGGGGGAGTGAGGTCGCCGCCGATGGTGACGATGAAATCCCTTCCGACGGCGACCAATACGTCCGCGACGTCGATGGAGGTGTCCGCCGGGTTGTAGTGGCCCGTGGTCATCGCGACGATCACGGTCTCGCCGTGGACTTCCACCCCGGGCCGTTGCAGCGACCGATGAGCTTTCGTAAGCGGGACCGGATCCAGCCCGACCGCGTCGTGCAGCCGGGCCAGATCGTCATCGTCGAGATCCCGCACCCCGATCCACGCGAACGCCCCCGGTGCGCGCTGGTCGCGGGTCGAATTCGTCGCCTGGAGACCGGGCAGCGACCGCCCATCGAGGTAGACGGAGTCAACGGTGATCATGTGGGCATTGTGCCGGGTCTCGCGCGACGTGGCCAACATCGCGCAAGCCCTTTCTGGTCACCGGTTCAGCACCACTGATCCACCGTCACCGGGTCGCGGCCACCGCCAGTGCCGCGAGTGCGATGACCGCGGCCGCGCCGGGCAGCGACTGGGTTCCATTGCCCTGCAACAGGATTCCTCCGAGCAACCCGCCGCCCGCGACCGCGAGGTTGAACACCGTCACCAACATCGATTGCGCGACATCGGCCTCGGCGCCCGCCGCTTTCCCGATCGCCGCCTGCAACAGCGTGGGTGCACCGCCGAAAGCCAAGCCCCAGGCGATGATTCCGATGATCGCGACCACCGGTGCGGTACCCGCGACGGCGAGCACGCCGGTGGCGAGGGCGAACACCCCGAGGCTGACGAGCATCGTCGCCCGCAGCCGGGTGTCGACCAGCGTGCCGGTGGCCCAGATACCCGCGATGGCCGCCGCGCCGAAGATGAGCAGCATGAGATCGGTGCGCTGTTGCAGACCGGAGCGGGCCAGGAATGCCGATATGTAGGTGTAGAACACGTTGTGCGCCAGGATCCAGAGCAGAACAACGGCGAGTACCGGGCGTACACCGGGGATGGTGAAAACCTGTCGCAGAGCCAGGCGATCGCGGACGTCCTGGCCCGGCTGATCGGGCACCGCCGCGCGAATCCACACCAGTAGCGCCGCCGCGAGCGCCGAGGTGATCCAGAACGCGGCGCGCCAATCCATGAGCCCACCCAGCCAGGTGCCCAACGGCACGCCCAGGGCCAGGGCGATCGGCTGTCCGACGCCGACCACCGCCAGCGCACGGCCCTGCGCGTGTTCGGGCACCAGGCGGCGCGCGTATCCGGCGAGCAGTCCCCAGATCACCCCGGCCGCCATGCCCGCCGCGAAGCGCGCGGACAGTGTGAGCGCGTAATTGGACGATGCGGCGGTCACGGCATTGCAGACAACCATGCTCGCCACCGCGGCCGAAAGCAGTGGGCGACGGCGGATTCCACGGGTGGCGGTGATCACCGGGATGGCGGCGGCCACCGAACCCAGTGCGTAGAGGGTGACGAGTTGACCGGCCTGGGATTCGGATACGCGGAGTCCGTCGGCGATATGCGGCAGGAGTCCGGCGGGCATGGTTTCGGTGATGATGGCCAGGAATCCGGCCGTGGTGAAGGCGAGCAGTTTGCCCACGGGCAGACGGCTCGGGGCGGTCGTGGCAGCCGTGGCGCTGGTCATCGCTCTGCCACCCGGCCACCCAGGATGGAGGCGGCCATATCGGCGGCGGCATGCCCCGCCTCGGCGACCCGGCGGAACCGTTCCAGTCCGGCCGCGCTGACATCGACCGCGATTCCGGCGCGCGCGGCAGCGTCGACAATGAGCTGAGAGTCCTTGACCGCGTTGGCAATCGAGAACGCCGCGGAGAAATCGCCGAGCAGTGTCGCGCCCGCCTTCGACTGGAGGAAACCGCTGTCCAGCGGTCCGCCCGACACCGCTTCGACGACCAGCTTCGGGTCCAGCCCCAGCGCCCGGGCGAGTGAAAGGCTTTCGGCGATACCGTGGGTGAGCGCGAACACCAGGCTGTTCACCGCGAGCTTGAGTCGGGTCGCCGCACCGGGCAGTTCGCCGATCCAGAGGGTACGACCGCCGATCGCATCGAAAACCGATGCGGCCGTGTCCCGTTGGCTATCGGGCCCGGCGGCCAGGACAACCAATTGGCCGAGTTCGGCGGGCCGTTTGGTGCCCAGCACCGGCGCGTCGTAGAAGACCAGCCCGCGCGATGTGGCGAAGGCGGCCAACTCGTCCATATCGGTGTCGCCGACCGTGCTCAGTTGGATCCACACCGTGCCCGGTGCGGGCGCGGCGGCGTCGATCACCTGCCGTACCGCTGTCGCGTCGGTGAGCACGGTGACGATGACCTGGGCACCGGATACCGCCTCGGCCGCGGTGTCCGCCACGTGAATTCCGTCTTCGGCCAGGGGCTCGGCACCGGCGCGGGTCCGGTTCCACACGCGAACGGTGAAGGCCTGCCGCAGATTTCGGGCCACCGGCGCACCGATGATGCCGGTGCCGAGAACGGCAGCGGTCGGGGATTGCGCTGTCATCAAGATTTCCTCACTGATTTGTACTGATCGTTCCACTATGCGGGTAGCGCAAGGCCACCGAGGTGAAAGTTCTTTCAAGAGAGCGGGATTCGCACCCGCTAGAGCGATGCCAGCGCGGTCTCGACGGTGCCGATCATGGTCTCGCGATCCGCGGTCTTACCGAGCACCCGCAGCCCGTACATGACGGTGAGCAGATACGCCGCCAGTGCGCGCGGATCGCGATTCGCGCTGATCTCATCGTCGCGCCGCGCCCGTTCGAGCGCTTCCTGGAAGGCGTCCTGCATTCGATCGAAGATGCGGCGCACCTGGGCGGTGGCCTCCGGATCGCTGCCGCCGAGTTCGACGATGGAATTGACCGCCAGGCAGCCCCGATTCGCCGGAACGACGCCGGATTCCTCGTCGACGACCGTCATCAGCACGGTGCGAATGCGTCCGCGCACGGGTCCGTCCCCGCCGAGCAATTCGACCTGGCGCGCGGTCCATTCGCTCTCGTAGCGGCGCAATGCCTCCATGAACAGCTGGTGTTTGCCGCTGAAGGAGTGATACAGGCTGCCTCGCCCCAGCCCGGTGGACTCCACCAGATCCTGGGCGGAGGTGGCCGCGTAGCCCTTGTTCCAGAACGCCGACATGGCGGCGTCGATCACATGATCGGTGTCGAATCCCTTGGGGCGAGGCATGTCCGGAACAGTAGCACGTACTTTAACGAGTGTTACAAAAGATCCCGGCTCGAATCAGGCGCGACGGTGCGCGACGGTGTGGGTGATGCCGATATTGTCGATATCGCAGCTGACCACGGAGGTGGCGGCGAACAGCCGCCAGGCGCGGGCGCGTTGTTCGCCGACAATGGTGACCATCTCGTCCCAGTTGTCCTCGATATTGCGGAGCCAGGCCAGGTGACTGGCGGTGAAGTGGGTGCGAAGGTTCTCCACGGTGGCGATCTCGAACCCGGCCGATTCGAGGGTGCTGATGGCCGAGTCGCGGGTCGGGACATCGATCTCGGGGAAGATATACGCGGTGATGAAGCCGGAACCGCGTTGGAACAGCCGCCCTCTGGCGGACGCGGTGATCTCGTGGCAGAAGATCCGCCCGCCCGGGCGGACCAGGTCGTGCAGGGCGCGAGCGTGCTGGGCGCGACCCCGGGTGTCGAGGTGGAAGGTCATCTCGATGCTGGAGACCGCGTCGAAGGGACCGTCGGTGACATCCCGGAAATCACAGAGGCGGAACTCGGTGCGATCGCCGACCCCGGACTCCTCGGCCCACCGCTGAGCATGGGCGACCTGATTGCGGGCCAGGGTGACCCCGACCACCTCCACGCCATAGTGTTTGGCGGCGTGCACGGCCAATGCGCCCCAGCCGCAACCGATATCGAGCACTCGCATACCCGGTTGCAGTTCCAGGCGCTGACAGATCCGGTCCAGCTTGGCGATCTGCGCTTCCTCCAGATCGATGGGCTGGGCGGGGTTCTTCCAGACCGCGCAGGAGTACACCATGGTCGGTCCGAGCATGAGCCGATAGAACTCGTCGCTCAGGTCGTAGTGATGGCGGACGGCTTCGGCGCCGCGCGAGGTGGTGCGCCGGACCTCGGACGCGGGCGGCGGCACCGGCAGACCGAGCAGGCCGTTGCGGAGTAACCACCCGGTGGTGCCGGCCGCGGCGACCGCTCGGGCGGCGAGGGGCCGGATCCGGCGAGCCAGGATATCGTCGAATGTGGTGTCGGCGGCCAGCATGAATTCGCGCATGAAATCGACCAGGCTGCCCTCGACTTCGAGATCACCGGCGATATAGGCGCGCGCGACGCCGAGATCGTTCGGCCGGAACAGTATGCGGCGCAGTGCCTTCGGATCGCGCAGTACGACGACGGAGCCTTCGGTTCCCGCGGTGCTGTTGTCCCACAGGCGAAGTCGTAGCCGTAGCGGACGGCCCGAGACTTTCTCGGCGGCGCGCAGGAGTCGCTGTGCTTTGTTGTTCGGCATGGTGTGCGCTCCTCAGCGGTATACGGAATCGGCCAGTCCCGAGCGCAGCCACGGCAGTACCAGGTGCCGCAGTGCGGGGAAGAGCAGTGGGCGCGGGATGGTGCGTCCGCCCCAGGCCTGTAGTCGTGCGGTGCGTCCCGGTGTCACGGCGCGCCGCCGCGCGAACAGGGCGGTCAGTCCGGCGCGAGCCACCTGGTCGGTGGATATCGCGGTATAGGAATTCTCGCGTTCCGCGGATACCCCGCCCACCCGGTAGAACTCCGTGCGCACCGGGCCCGGCGATAAAAGCGTGCAGTTCACTCCAGTGCCGTGCAGCTCGACGTGCAACGCCTCCGCGAAGTTGTTCACGAAGGCCTTGCTGGCGGCATACGCGGCGGCCGTCGGCACCGGTTGCACACCGGAGATGGATCCGGTGAATAGAATCGCGCCCTCGCGGCGAGCCAGCATTGCGGGTAATACCGCAGTTGTAAGCTGCTGTACCGCAATGATATTGACCAGCAGCATGGCCCGTTGCGCTTGCGGATCCGTGCTCGCCACCTCGCCGCAGACCGCGAATCCGGCGTTATTGCACAGCACTGCCACCTCGCGCGTGGCCAGCTCGGCACACAACTGTTCGCGGTGCGCGGCGTCGGCCAGATCGCAGGGGATGACCTCGGCCTTCGTACCGTATTCGCCGCGTATCCGGCTCGCCAACGCCTCCAGTCGATCGGCCCGGCGCGCCACCAGCATGGTCGCGTACCCGCGTTCGGCCAGTTGACAGGCCAGTGCCGCACCGATTCCCGACGAAGCGCCGGTGATCACCGCCCAGTTGCCGCTATTCGGTCCACTTTTCACCATAAATGACTCCCGGCCGCTCGAGTACGGTCAAAGGTACTGTGCGGTAATGGGTTTCGGGAACCGAGCGGGAATCGGCCGGTAATCGGAAAAATGATCGCCGAAATGGCGTCGGAATTTCTCGGCGATTACCGGGCAGTTTCCGAGTCATGGTGGCGTATCACATTTTTGGGATACTTTATCGGTTACACAGTTCGACGTCAGGAGTGCGGCAATGCCCGTTCCAGAATCTCATACCTTCGATCGACTTCGCGAACTCGCCGCCCTCACCGAACCGGCCGCCCGGCCGACCCGGGAGATCACCGAAGTATTCACGGGCAATCGGCTCGGCGACATCCCGGTGGGAACCGTCGCCGACGTGGACGCGGCATTCGCCAAAGCGCGTGTGGCACAGCGGGAATGGGCAGCGCGCGGCGTCCGGGAGCGGGCGGCGGTGTTCGAGCGGTACCGCAGCCTGATCTTCGACAACCGTGAATTCCTGATGGACCTGCTACAGGCCGAGTCCGGTAAGGCCCGCGCCGTGGCCAATGCGGAAGTGCTCGGCCTGGCACTGGCCACGCAGTTCTACGCGCGGGTCGCAGCGCGACTGCTGCGGCCGTACCGGGTACCCGGACTGTTCCCGATGCTCGTGAAAACCGTTGTCTACCAACGCCCCAAGGGTGTGGTCGGATTCATCTCGCCGTGGAACTACCCGATGCTGCTCTCCATCGGCGACGCGGTGCCCGCATTGCTGGCGGGCAATGCCGCGGTGCTGAAACCCGATGGCCGCACACCGTTCTCCCTGCTGGCGAACGCCGAATTGCTCTACCGCGCCGGGCTGCCCCGCGATCTGCTCGCGGTGGTGCCGGGGGAGGGCACGGTCGTCGGCACTCGAATCGCCGACAGCTGCGACTATCTGATGTTCACCGGTTCCACCGCCACCGGCCGGATCCTGGCGCAGCGCTGCGCGGGCCGCCTGATCGGATTCTCCGCCGAGCTCGGCGGTAAGAACCCGATGATCGTCACCGCCGGCGCGGATGTGGATACGGTCGCCGAGGCGGCGCTGCGAGCCTGCTTCGACAATGCCGGGCAGCTGTGCCTGTCCGTGGAACGAATCTACGTCGACCGCGCCATTGCCGATCGGTTCACCGACGCCTTCGTCGCCGCCACCCGGCGGATGAAACTCGGTGCCGCATACGACTTCTCGACCACGATGGGCAGTCTGATCTCCGCCGATCAGCTCGAGCGCGTCGCCAAGGCCATCGCGGACGCGAAATCCAAGGGCGCGACGGTGCTCGCCGGTGGCAACGCGCGCCCCGACCTCGGTCCGCTGTTCTTCGAGCCGACCGTGCTCACCGGTGTCACCGATGAAATGGATTGCGCGCGAGCGGAAACCTTCGGCCCGCTGGTCGCGATCTACCCGGTCGATTCGATCGATGAGGCGGTAGCCCGGGCCAACGATTCCGAATACGGCCTCAACAGCAGCGTGTGGGCGGCGTCGAAGCGGGAGGGCGAGGAGATCGCCCGGCGGCTCGGCACCGGTTCGGTGAACGTAGACGAGGGCTATGTGCCCTCCTTCGGCAGTATGGGCGCGCCGATGGGCGGGGTCGGCGCGTCCGGTATCGGCCGCCGCAACGGTGTCGAGGGTCTGCTCAAGTACACCGAATCGCAAACGGTGGCGACCACCAGATATCAGAATCTGGATACGCCACCGTTCCTGTCCGATGAGCAGTGGCAGCGGCTGATGATTCCGCTGGCGAAGCTGGTGAGCCTGCTACCGGGTCGCGATGTGCCGCCACGGACCCGAAGGGTCTGAGCTGCAGACGAATTCGAGCCCCGGATCCTGCGACAGTATTCGCTGATGCAGTCGTTGCAGATCCATCTGGGGTTCGATGCCGAGCCGGTCGACGAGCGCGCCGCGGGCGCGCTGGTACGCCTCCAGCGCGTCCACCTGGCGACCGGATCGGTACAGCGCGAGCATGTACTGCTTGCAGAACGTCTCGCGCATCGGGGCGGCCGCGGTCAAAACCTTGAGTTCGGGCGTGATCTCGCGATGTCGCCCGCTGGCGAGTTCGGCTTCGAAACAGGCCTCGTAGGCATTGAGTCGCTCATCATCGATGGCGGTCAGCTCGCTCCAGCGGATTCCGCTCTCGGCCAGATCGGCCATGGCCTGCCCGCGCCACAGCCCGACCGCCTGCCGGAACAGTACGCGCGCGAATTCCGCTGAGCCGGAATGAAGTTCGGCGTTGCCGCGCTGTACGAGTTGCCGGAACAGGCAGAGGTCGACCGCATCGGGATCGACCCGCAGCAGATATCCCGGCTCCTGGGTCAGCAGTACGGTGCCGTCGGCGTTGTCGCGCGGGGTGAGCGCCTTGCGGATCGCGGACACCGCGTTCTGCACGATCTTGCGGGAGGTCGCCGGTGGATCGTAGTTCCACAGCGCGTCGCGCAGTTGGCTGGCCGGTACGACTTGATTGTTGTGCAGCAGCAGGTATCCGAGTACCGCTCGCGGGGTCACGCCACCCAACCGGATTTGCCTGCCGCTGTCCAGGACGTCCAATTCACCAAGAATGCGAAATTCCACAACCGTCGCCTCTCGCCTTGCGCCACGAGTGTAATTTCGAAGCGAAATCACGCCTGGCTGAAACCGGGTCGGAGCCACGTCCTTGTAACCCAAGCAGGATCTTATAATGTCGTGCGCGATATTTCGCATCGCCTGATACGCGATGCGCGATCATTGTTAGATGTTCCAATATCGGGGCCGCGTGCCTTGGGATACCGAACAATGATGTTCGCCCCGGCACGCGGCCCCCGAACTATTTACTTTCGGTCAATTAATTGCGCGCTCCCGGCCCTTCCAGAACTTCTCCCGGAGTTGCCGGTGCAGAATCTTTCCGGTCGCATTCCGCGGAATGTAATCGATGAATTCGAAATTGCGGGGCAGTTTGAACTGCGCGATCTTGCCGCGCAGGAACTGCGCCAGTTCCCGGCCGGTGAGCTGGTGCCCGGCGTGCACGGCGACGAAGGCGTGCACCACCTCGCCCCAGCGATCGTCCGGGACGCCGATGACCGCGGCCTCGCGCACCGCGGGGTGATCGTTGATGACGTTCTCGACCTCGGCGGGATAGACGTTCTCACCACCGACGATGATCATGTCCTTGATCCGGTCGCACAGGTACAGATAGCCCTCGGGATCGAGCCAGCCCGCGTCGCCGGTGCGCAGCCAGCCGTCGACCACCGTGCGCGCGGTGGTATCGGGCTGATTCCAATAGCCGATCATGGTGGCGCGGCTGCGAATCAGCACCTCGCCGATCTCGCCCTGCGGCGCCGGCTCACCCGCGCTGTCGACCACCGATATCTCGAACCCCGGGCACGGATACCCGGCCGAGCGCAGTCGCGGATTGCCGACCACATGCTCCGAGGGCGGCAGAAAGCTTATGACGGAACCGGTTTCGGTCATGCCGTAGA
Source organism: Nocardia sp. NPDC058058 (assembly GCF_042885355.1). Classification (NCBI taxonomy): domain Bacteria; kingdom Bacillati; phylum Actinomycetota; class Actinomycetes; order Mycobacteriales; family Nocardiaceae; genus Nocardia; species Nocardia sp. NPDC058058. The sequence continues at coordinate 131,713 of NZ_JBHVSA010000001.1, forward strand.
ACTGCACGAAGCCGCAGTCGAAGCGTTCCATGCAGGCGGCGAGCAGGGTCTCGGGAATGGGCGATCCGCCGTAGGCCGCCAACCGCAGATGTTCGAACGCGTCCTTGGTCGCCGCGGGTTCGGCCAGCACCAGCGCGAACATCACCGGCACCCCGACGAACGCGGTGACATGCCTGGTGAGGATGAGCTCCATGGCCAGGCCCGGGGCGAACTCGGGCATGAGAATGCTCGGGACGCCGGCGAACAGGCCCTGCATCACCCAGGCCAGACCGGCGATATGGAAGCTCGGGATGGCCACCAGCAGGCAGTCGTTCTCCTGGACGTCGAACCAATCCACTTCCGGCGAGACCAGCGCGGCGCGCGCGGCGTAGATGCTGCGCTGACCGATCACCACGCCCTTGGACAGGCCGGTGGTGCCGCTGGTGTACATCTGGATGAACGGATCGTCCGGGCCGATCTCGGCTTCCGGGCCGGAATCGTCATGGCCGTCAAGCCATTCGGTGAACCCGCCCGGCCCTTCGATGCGCACCACCGGTGTCTGGGTGCCCGCGTCCGACTGCGCCTTGGCCACCACCTCGGCGGCGGCATCGTCGACGAACAGCAGCTTGGCGCCGGAATCGCGCAGGATGTGCGCGATCTCGGTCGCGGTCAGCACCCGGTTGACCGGGATGAGCACGGTGCCGCTCTTGGCCGCGGCGATCAGCAGTTCGTAGAGGTGTTCGGAGTCCTTGCCCACGTAGGCCATGCGATCGCCCTTGCGCAGACCCATCGCCCGCAGCGCGTTCGCCGCGCGGCCCGAACTCCGGTCCAGTGCGGCGAAGTCGATCGATCGCTCCCCGCACACGATGGCGATATCATTCGGCCGCGTTCGCGCTCGCTCGCGAATGATATCGGCAAAGTTGCCCGGGATCTCGATCGATTCGATTTCTTTCTGCGAAACCATCACAACCTCGAAACTGTCGTCACGATGAATCGAGCCCCGATATCTTTAAAGGCAGTCGGGCGCCTCAATTCTGGATCGCGATTGATTTTAGCCGTGCCCCGGTAATTGGCCGGTAATCGACCGGCACGCTGTTCGGGGCGGTATTCGGGAATGTTTTCGGCTATGTCCAGGCAATTACCGGACAATGGGCTCGCGTCGCATGGGCCACCCTAAGGTAGGCAATGTGATGGCAACAAGCCGGTCGGTCGATAACGCGCGGTAGCGCGGCGCGACCGGTTTCGAAGGATACGAGGTTTGCCGAATGTCGCAGGATGATCTGAACAGTGCGCCGGGGTCCGTTCGCTCGCGGGATTCGGTGGGCGGCGCGCTCGGCGAGCTGCGCCGCCGCTACCTGGACGAGCAGGATCGGCTGCTCACGGACATGATCCGGCGTCAGGTGGATCGGGTGCTCGGCGACTTCGCGCCGGAAAACATCGATCCCGCAACGCGTTTCGAGGACCTGGGGTTGGACTCCCGGACGGCGGTGGAACTGCGCGACCGGGTCGCGGCCGAGACCGGTATCGCACTGCCCGCCGCGGTGATCTTCGACCACCCGACGGTCGGCCAATTGGCCGGACACGTGCGCACGTGTATCGAAACCGGCACGGCCGCAGAGTCTTCCGAGCTATCGCTCGCGCCCGTGGACCTCGACGAGGATCCGATCGTGATCGTGGGCATGGCGTGCCGGTTTCCGGGCGGGATCGCCGCACCCGAGGACCTGTGGCGGGTGGTCTCTTCGAAAAGCGATGTGATCGAGGACTTTCCGGCCGATCGCGGTTGGCCGCTGGACGCCATATATGATCCCGAACCCGGTATTCCGGGAAAGTCGTATGTCCGCGAGGGCGGATTCCTCGATGGCGCAGGCGAATTCGATGCCGGATTCTTCGGGATATCGGCGCGTGAGGCGCTGGCGATGGATCCGCAGCAGCGCCTGGTGCTCGAACTGGCCTGGGAGGCGCTCGAACGCGCGCGCATCAACCCGCAGTCGTTGCGGGGCAGCGATACCGGGGTGTTCCTGGGGATCAACGATATGGGCTATCGATCCCTGCTGAGCGCGGGCCCGGAGCTGGCCGGCGCGGAAAGCTATCTGCTGACCGGCAATATGCCCGCGGTCGCCTCCGGCCGGATCGCGTATTTCCTCGGATTGCAGGGACCGGCGGTCTCGATCGACACCGCGTGCTCATCCTCGCTGGTCGCCCTGCACCAGGCCGCTCGATCGCTGCGATCCGGGGAATGCGCGCTGGCGCTGGCGGGCGGGGTGACGGTGACGATGTCGCCGCTGGGCTACGTGTTCTTCTCGGCCCAGCGCGGTCTGGCGCGAGATGCCCGCTGCAAGTCCTATGCCGCGGCGGCCGATGGCACGTCCTGGTCCGAAGGGGCCGGACTCGTTGTGCTGGAGCGGCTTTCGGACGCCCGGCGCAACGGTCACCCGATCGCCGGGGTGATCAGGGGCAGCGCGATCAATCAGGACGGCACCTCGAACGGCCTGACCGCGCCGAACGGTCTGGCCCAGCAGCGGGTTATCCGGCAGGCGCTGGCCGATGCGGGCCTGACGGCCACCGAGGTGGATGTGGTCGAGGGACACGGCACCGGGACGGTGCTCGGTGATCCCATCGAGGCGCAGGCGCTGCTGGCCACCTATGGGCGGCGGCCCGCCGAGCATCCGCTGCTGCTCGGATCGATCAAATCCAATATCGGGCATACCCAATCGGCGGCGGGCATGGCCGGGTTGATCAAGATGCTGCTGGCGATGCGGTACGGGACGGTGCCGCCGACCTTGCACGTCGATGAGCCGTCACCGCATGTCGATTGGTCGGCCGGGCATATTCGGCTGGTCACCGACGCACAGCCGTGGCCCGAGCACGGCCGTCCGCGCCGGGCGGGTATCTCCTCGTTCGGTATCAGCGGCACCAATGCGCACGTGATCGTGGAATATGATCCCGATCTCACCGAATCGGTTGCGGTTCAGCCGGATCGATCCGATGAGCTGTCGGTGTGCGTGCTGTCCGGGAAGACCGGGCCGGCCTTGCGCGGTCAGGCACGGCAGCTGCTCGCCGCCTGCGAAGGCGATCCGGGGACCGGCGTCGTCGATATCGGACTGTCCACGGCGACCACGCGCGCCGCATTCGACCATCGAGCCGCCCTGGTGGTGGGCAGCCGGGCCGAACTGGTGGCGGGGCTCGCGATGCTGGCCGAGGGGACCTTCGCGTCGGCGGCGATCACCGGGCGCGCGGCGGCGGGTAAGACCGCGATGCTGTTGCCCGGCCAGGGCAGCCAGGTGCTGGGCATGGGCCATGAGCTGTACCGGGCGTTTCCGAGGTTCGCCGCGGAATTCGACGACCTGTGCGCGGCATTCGATCCGCATCTGGACCGCCCGCTGCGCGAGGTCGTTTTCGGGACCGGCGGGGCGGGGCCCGAGCTATTGGACCGCACCGAATACACCCAGCCCGCACTGTTCACGATCGAGGTGGCACTGCTGCGCCTGCTGCAATCCTGGGGAGTGGCACCGGATTTCATCCTCGGGCACTCGATCGGTGAGTTGGCCGCCGCGCACTTCGGCGGCGTCTTCGACCGCGCGGACGCCGCCGCGGTGGTGGCCGCGCGCGGCAGACTGATGCAGCGGTTGCGCCCCGGCGTCATGATGTCGGTGCGCGCGTCCTACCTCGAGGTCGCGGAATCCATTGCGGGACAGGAATCCGCGGTGTCCATCGCGGCGAGCAACGGTCCCAATGCGACCGTGCTGGCGGGCGACGCGGACGCGGTGACCGCACTGGCCAAGCACTGGCGCGAACGCGGGCGGCGCACCAAACGACTCCAGGTCGAAAGAGCCTTCCATTCACCGCATCTGGACGAGATCCTCGACCAGTACCGGGCGGTGGTGGCCGCGGTCTATCCGCGACCGTCATCGATTCCGCTGGTGTCCAATGTGACCGGGCGAATCGCGACGGCCGAACAGCTGTGCTCGCCCGACTACTGGGTCAGCCAGGCGCGACAGGCCGTGCGATTCCATGACGGCGTCGAATTCCTCACCGGTGCCGGGGTATCCACGTTCCTGGAGATCGGCCCCGGCGAGGTGCTGTCCGGGATGGCTCAGGAATGCCTCCCGGACGGCGGGCGAATCACGATCGCCACCCTGCGCAAGGGGCAGCCGGAGGCCCGAAGTCTATTGCGGGCCATCGCCGCCGCCTGGGCCGCGGGCACACCGTTGGACTGGGCCGAGGTGTACGCGGGCCGCGAGGCGGTGGCGATCGATCTGCCCACCTACGCGTTCCAACATCGCCACTACTGGATCGGGGCCGAGGTGGCCGCTGTTGGCTACACCGAACAGCGGGCCGAAGCCGATTCGGGACCCGATCCGGCACAGGAGTTCCGGGACACCCTGGCCGCGCTGGCCGAATCCGAACGGCTCGACTACGCGATGACGGTGGTGCGCGCCCAGATCCAGGAGATCCTGATCGATCAGGACACCGATTTCGACGCCGACCGCATCCTGTTCGAAGTCGGGTTGACCTCGCTATCGCTGCTGGAGCTACGCAGTCGGCTCAATCATGTTGCCGGAACCTCGATCTCGCTGGGCAGTCTGATCGACGCGCCGACCATTCGCGGTGCCGCCCGCCTGATCACCGGTATCGCCGCCCCCGCGCTGCAGGAGGTGGCGCGATGACCCCGACGACCGCGACCGGCCTGAGCTTCGAGCAGACGGTGCCGTGCGCGCTGGCACATCGCCGCGCGCTGGGTGAGGTATTCGTCGCCGACACCGCACCGGCCGATATCGACGGATTCCTGGCCGCCATTCAGATTCCGCGCGCCCATTCGCTGTATTTCGACCGGCTGGTGGACTACCACGATCCGCTGTCCACCGTGGAGGCCATCCGGCAGGCGATGATCGTGGTGGGACACCGGTATCTGAACGTCCCGGCCGGAACCCCCGCCAGTCTCCAGCAATTGGAGTTCGAGGTCGAAGACCTGAGCGCCTACCGCGATGCCGCGAATGTTCCGCTGGAAGGCATCGTGCGGGCGAGCGCCGGGCTGGCCGGTACCTTCGGCGACTCGGCGGGCACCTTCTTCGAGGCCCAGCTCAGCATCGGCGGCGTGCGGGCGCTGACCCTGCGGGGCGGCGGGATTCAGTTTCCGGCGGATACCTACCGGGAGATTCGCGAGCTACAGCAGGCCGGTCGGCCCATGAACGATGAATCCGCGGGCGCGGCGGTGGAACCCATCGCGCCCGCCGCGGTCGGCAGACGCGACCCGCGCAATGTCGTTGTGGGAGAACCGATACCGGGCGATGAGCCCCGGATCCCGCTGATCATCGATCAACGTCACCCCTCCTTCTTCGACCATCCCTACGATCACGTCCCCGGACCGCTGCTGATCGAGGGCTGCCGACAGGCCGCCATCGTGGCGGCGGTGGCGGCGGGCGCGCTGGATTCCCCGATCGCCGCCGTCACCGGCTGTGCCACCACCTTCACCGGATTCGCCGAACTCGGCGGGCTCATCGATTTCACTGCCGCGGCCGAGCGCGATCCCGATACCGGGGGAGCCGTGGTCGAACTCGACCTGCACCAGTTCGGCGCGCGAATCGCCCAGTGCCGTATCGAACTCGCGCCCTACCCGGCCACCGCCTGACCACACAGAGGAGTCACCACAATGGATCGTTCGGCAAACAACAGCGGTAAGAGATTCGCGGTGGTCGGTGGCGGCGTCGCCGGTATCGGCGCGGCCTACCAACTGCACCTGGCCGGTCACGAGGTCGACCTGCTGGAACGAAACCCGGTGCTGGGCGGGCGTTTCGGCGTCGATACGCTCGGTGATCGCCCGGTCATGATGGGCGGCAAGAACATCAGCCGCACCTATACCGAACTGCGCGGCTTCCTGGCCGCGATGCGGGCGGACAAATTCGAGTACTTCGGCGTCAACACCTCCCGCCTGATCAACGGCGAACTCGTCACCTTCGACAGCAAGAACAGCCGGTTCGACCTGATCCGCAAATTCACCAAACTCGGTGCGCCGCTGGATCTGCTGAAGCTGCTGGTCCTGATGATCACCATCAAACGCGATGAGAGCAATCGGTTCCTGGGCGGTGAGACGTTCTCGCGCATCGGGGCGCGCCGCGATCACAAGCCGCTCACCGCGTACTTCGGCGGATCGCTGGTGAACAATATGTTCCGGCCGCTGACGGTGCGGCTCAACGGCGCCGAACCCGATGAGATGTACCTGGGCAACTTCAATGTGAACCTGAGCCTGGCCAGCACTTTCGACCAGCTGACCGACGGCATTCAGCCCGCGCTCACCGAATTCGCGAAACTGGTTACGGTGCGGCCGAATTCGACGGTCGAATCGCTGGTCATCGAGGACGGGCGGGTGACCGGCGTCCAGCTCGCGGGGAATGGCAAAGCGCCGGAGGTGCTTTCGTACGACGGTGTCGTGCTGGCCGCGCCCGCCTATGCCGCCGCCGATATCGTGAAATCGAGCCTGCCCGACCTGAGCGAGCTATTGGCCGAGGTCAGATACTTCCCGGCCGCGGTCGCGGTGGTCGAATACGATCGCCCGGTCTTCGATCAGGTGGTGCGCGCCATCGCCCTGGACGGCGGCCGATGCAGCAATGCGGGCGTCTACGGCGTCAATGATCTGAATATCGTGCGATACACCTTCAGTGGTCGTGCGGCCCGGCCCATGCCGACCGAGGCGGGCCTCGCGTCCTGGCTCGACGAGGCCGAGGAGCTCATCAAGGGCCTGCTGAAGATCGAGGGCTCGCTGAACCGGGTGCATGCGGTGACGCACATCTGGGATGCCGCCTACTGCGCGTATCTGCCGTTCTACGGCGGCTTCCTGTCGAAGGTGCGCACCGAGGTGGGCCGGGTGCACGGCCTCGAACTGGCCGGTGACTACGTCAAGGGAGCGCCACTGGAGGCGTGCTTCCGTTCCGGCCAGGAAGCCGCGAAGAACCTGTCGCGCCACGGGTGATCCGGCGCAGAATCGAAGTGAGAGACCATGATTTCCTACATCGACCTGGTGCGCTCGGGCGCGCGGGTCCATGGCGACGAGACGCTGTACACCTACCTGCTCGACGGTGAAACCCGCGAATCATGTTTGAGCTGGGCGCAATTGGATCTGCGTGCCCGTGCGATCGCGGCGGAGTTACAGGCGCGCGGACTCGAGGGTAGTCGCGTACTGCTCGTCTTCCCGGCCGGAATCGATTACGTCGTAGCGTTTTTCGCCTGCCTGTACGCGGGTGTGCTCGCGGTGCCCGCCTACCCGCCCGAACTCAATCGCTCGGTATCGCAGCTGCGCGCCATCATCGCGGACGCCGGCATCGAGGTCGCGCTCACCGCCGCGGGGGTGCACGCGCGCCTGGATACCTTCATCGCCGTCGAACCCGCGCTCGCGCCGCTGACCTGGATCGTCACCGAACAGGTGCCGGATGAGCGGGCGGTGGACTGGGTGCAGCCCGAATTGACCTGTGACAGTGTGGCTTTCCTGCAATACACCTCCGGCTCGACGTCGGCGCCCAAGGGGGTCATGGTCACGCACGGCAATCTGCTGCACTGCGGTTCGGTATTCGCCCGGCTCGTCGAACCGGGTGCGCCGATCCTGAGCTGGCTGCCGCAGTATCACGACCTCGGACTGTTCTTCGGTCTGCTGCAACCGGTGTACGGCCGCAATCCGATCATCATGATGTCGCCGCTGGATTTCCTGCGCCGGCCCGCGCGCTGGGTCGAGGCGATATCGCGGTACCGGGTGCGGGCGACCGCGGGCCCGAATTTCGCCTACGACCTGTGTGCCCGCCGCACCACCCGGCAGGAGGTCGAACAGCTGGATCTGAGCTGCTGGCAGGTGGCGATCAATGCCGCCGAACCGGTGCGGGCGGCCACCCTGGACCGCTTCGACAAGGTGTTCGCGTCGGCGGGATTTCGCAGTTCGGCCCATCTGAATCTGTACGGTCTCGCCGAAGGGCTGGTGCTGACCACCGGTCCGGTGGGCGATGCTCCGCAGGTCGAGCGGTTCGACGCGCGCTCGCTCGGCGGCGGCGTGGCCGTGCCGTCCCGGGAGCGGGGCAACGGGCTGGCGCTGGTGAGCGCGGGCCGGGCCGTCGCGGGGCAGCATGTCCTCGTCGTGGACGAGGAGTCCGGCGCCGAATGCGCCGCCGGGCGGGTGGGGGAGATCTGGGTCGCGGGCGGCAGCGTCGGCATCGGCTACTGGGATCGGCCGGTGGACAGCGTGGAAACCTTCGGGGCGACGCTGTCCGACGGCAGCGGTCCGTTCCTGCGCACGGGTGATCTCGGATTCGCCTATGACGGACAGCTTTTCGTCACCGGACGGCGTAAGGACGTCATCATCATTCGCGGCCAGAACACCTATCCGCAGGATCTCGAGCGCAGCGCCGAGGAATGCCATCCGGCGTTGCGTCCGGGATGCGTCGCGGCCGTCGATATCGGCACCCGCGCGGAGAGCGAGGGCGATCATCTGGTCATCGTGCAGGAGGTGCGCCCCGATTTCACCGGTGATCTCACCGCCGCCGTCGCGGCCATCCGGCGGGCGATCGCCACCGAACACGCGCTGCCGCTCTATGCCATCGTGCTGATTCGCCCCGGCCTGATACCGAAGACGTCGAGCGGTAAGATTCGTCGCGGCGAGACCCGGAAGATGTTGCTGTCCAACGAATTCGACGTGGTCCACGAATGGTGGCTGGCGGATCCGGCGACGGACGGGCTGGACCACGCCGATATCGAAGCCTGGCTCAAAGCCCGGTTGTCCGCCCGCTTCGACCTGAACCCCGCGGAGATCGACATCCGTGCCCCCTTCGCGGAGTTCGGCCTGAACTCCGCCGAGGCCGTGGAGATCGCCACCGATCTCGCCGACTGGCTGCGCTTTCCGATCGCGACCGTGGTCATGTGGGATCACCCCACCATCGAGGGCGTCGCCCGCCACGTGTCCACCGCGATGCGGCGGCACACCCGGTTATCGGGGGAGGGCGTGTGACGATCCGCCGCGGCTGGACGGCCCGACTACTGCGCATACTCCCGTATTTCGCATCCCTGGCCGGGACGGCGTTGACCGAACCGTTGCCGCACAACCAATCCCGAGTTCCGCTGTCGGACACCCTGGAGGTCGACGCGGCCGGGGTCTGGCCGCGGCGGCGCTAGCGTGATCAGTCGGTGTCCGAGATCGCCTTCAGCACCACCGGCACCTCGGCGGCAGGCAGATAGCAACTGGTCTGTTCGAAGCCGCCGATGGTGTGCGCGGCGTAGTCGCCGTAGCCGATGCGCAGGAAATCGTCACCGCTGAGGCCGTGCACGGTCCAGTCGAAGGCGACCCGGGCGCGGGCCACGACCGTGCGCAGCGCCATCAGGTGGTAGCCGCGGGCCGCGAATTGCGCCGGGATACCGCGCAATCCGATCTTCAACGGCCGGGCGACGGCGTCACGGCCGCCGAGGTCGACCACCATGCCGAGATCGGGATGCCGGTACGGTTCGACCGGTCCGCCGCGCAGGGTCGCGAGCAGATTCTTGGCCAGGTGCCGACCCTGGCGAATGGCGTGCTGTGCGGTGGGCGCGCAGGATTTACCGTCGCCCTCGGCCAGATTGGGAACCGCGGCCGCGTCGCCGCACGCCCACACGCCGTTCAGGCCCGGCACCGTGAGATCGGGCGCGGCGACGATGCGGCCCTTCTCGGTGGCCGCGCCCAGATGTCCGGCCAATGGGCTCGGCGCGACGCCCGCCGTCCACACCAGGGTGCGCGTGCGAATGTGCCGTCCGTTGGTGAGGGTGACACCGTTCGCGGTGACCTCTTTCGCGGACGCGCCGGAGATCAACTCGATACCGCGTTCGGCCAGAATGCGTTTGGTCTCCCGGCCGAGCCGCTCCCCGAGTTCGGGCATGATGCGATCGCCGTGGGTGACCAGATGCCAGCGCACCATATCCGGGTTCAGGCGCGGGAAATAGCGGCGCGCGGCCGCCTGGGTGACCTTGTTGAGCACCGCGGTGGTCTCGGTGCCCGCGTAGCCCGCGCCGATGGTGACGAAGTTGAGCCGTTCCCGGTCCTCGTCCTCCTCACCGCGCACGGCGGCGATATCCAACTGCCGCAGTACGTGATCGCGCAGGTGCATGGCCTCGGCGAGGGTTTTCATGCCGAACCCGTGCTTGTCCAGGCCCGGGACATCGAGCACGCGGGTGATGCTGCCGGGCACGAGCACGAGATGGTCGTAGGCGAGCGCGAATTCCCCGCCCGTCGGCCGCTGCACGATGACCTGCCGCGCTGCCGGTTCCACCCCGATGGCGGTGCCGGGCACAACCTCGGTGCGGCGCAACACCCTTCGCAGCGATACCGAAACCGATCGCGGATTGAGCACGCCCGAGGCCACCTGCGGTAGCAGCGGCAGATAGAGTAACCCGGCGACTGGGGTGATGAGCTGGATGAACGCTTCCTCGGGCCGGAGGTGGCGTTCGAGGTACCGGGCGCATTCGACACCCGCGAAACCACCGCCGATGATCACGATCTTCGATGGCTCCACCGGTTCACGATAACAACCGAAGCAGCCGCCGTCTGCCCGGAACGCGGATCGGAAAAGTTGGTCTTTCGACCAATCCTTGTGGTGCGGCATAACGAACCGCTGAAGAAGTGTTTTCGAACAGAGGTTGATCGGATGCGGGTTTTCGGCGGGATTTCAGCGGAGCGGTCGGTGGTGCGCGGGGTGCTGCTGCCGGATTCGACGGACAGGCAGCGGGATTCACCCGCGCTGGAATATCCGATTCAGGATGAACCGGTGGACACCGTCACCCTCCGGGTGCTGGACGCGCTGGAGCGGGAGGCACCGGAGCTCGGCGATGTGGCGGTCGTGTATCGATCCGCGACTGAGCGGCGAGCCACGGTCTCGGCGCTGGCGGGCGGGAAATGGCAACGCGCCTCGCATGTCTCGATCAAGGCCGCGCTGCTGGCGCTGGCGCGGGAAGCGGCGGGCACCGGGAATCTGATGGTGCTCGAACTGCTGGACAATCACACCGCGTTCGTGCTGGTGGGCCCCGGGCGCACCCGGATATTCGCGGCGGATTCCTGGCCCATCGGCGTCGTCGGCGCGCACAGCACGCAGGAGGCGATCGAGCGCATCCGGCCGATCTCCGATGCCAGTGGGGTCCGGCCCGACGCGATTCTCATCTGCGGTGCGGTGGCGAATGACGCGGCCGTCGCCGATGCGGTGCGGCTCGGCTTCGCCACACCCGTCGCCATCGCGCCCGATGCCGCGAACGCGGTGGCCCGGGGTGCCGCACTGGTGGCGGCGGAGCAGCTGCGTGAGCTGGATGCCGATGCGCCCGAGGGGAATCGACGGGCGGGCCGGGTATTGCTCGGGGCCGCCGCCGTCGCGGCCACACTGGCCGCCGTCGGTGTCACGGTCGTGCAGATTCGGGAGCACTCCACGCCGGTGGCCCAGGTCCATCTGGAACCCGCGGGCACGGGGAACGCCATGCCGACCACGACCGAAACGCCTGTGCCGGAACCGATCGCGACGATCCCTTCGCCCGATTCGGCCACCGATGTGCCCGCGCCGATCGCGACCGCGCCGCCGCGGCATGCCCGTCCGGCGCCCACCACCGATTCCGCCGCGACCGGCACCGTGGATCCGACCACCACCATCGATCCGGCCACCATCGATCCGACCACCGCGAATGGCCTGGCCACCCCCACCACGGTCGGTGCGCCGGATGCGAACTGGCTGTTCCCCGGCGAATCTCCGCCGCCGCCCGCCGGTTCGGATCCGGCGCTGGTCCAGGCCTGGTGGGATAACCATCTGATGCTGAAAGAGCGTTGGCTGCACGGGAATTAGCGTGTGTCGGAATCGCTCGGTCGCGGGGACCGGTGGGTTCAGTTGCGGGGATACGGGTCGATATCGCGCAGGCGCTGGCGGTGGACGCGCTGTAGTTCGCCCGCGCGGTTGAGGAAGGTCGCGATCATTTCCAGTTCGGCGGGGTCGTACCAGTTGAGCATCATCTTGTAGCCCTCGTCGACCAGCGATGAGATCAGTTCCTGCACTCGGCGGGCGGCCAGATCCGTGGCCACCACGATGACGCGGCGGCGGTCGGTGGGGTGCAGGGAGCGGGCGATATAGCCCTGCTTCTCCAGGCGGTTGAGCATTATCGTGGCGCCCGCGGCGGTCAGGCCGAGGCGTTCGGCGAGCATGCCGGGTGTGGTGGATTTGCCGTCGCCGAGCAGGACGATTTCCAGTGCGCGCCGGTCGGTTTCGTTGACGCCCAGCAGTCGGATCAGTTCGCGGGACAGGTCTTCGAGTGTTCCGTGGTAGAACTCGAGAGCTCGTCTGAGCTCTACCGCGATCCGATCGGGTTCGGTTGACATCGGACGCACGGGCTCCCAACCTCGAACACTTGAAACATGAAACCTCTCAACGGAACTCATCGGCCATGCCTGCGACGCGATGGCCGATACGATAGTGTGCACCAATGCCGGGACTGGGCTGGCTTCAACAGCCCAGTCCCGGCATATTCTCATCCCGCTCGGATCAGCTGACGGCGGTGCTGGTCAGTGTCGGGGACGGGTTCGGGTAGCACGCGGTCGCGACATTGCCGACGAACGCCACCTTGGTCGTCATCGTCATACCCGGATTGGCATAACTGGTTCCCGCGTACTTGCTGGTGATCGGCGTTCCCGGGGTACCGGCCGTGACATTGATGGTCACCGCCGGCGGGGTGAAGCTGGTGCCGCCCGCGATCGGGCCCGGCACGGTGAGCACGACATTGCCGCCCGAGGTGCTGACCGTGCCCGCCACGGTGCCGCCCGACGCGGTGGCCGAGACCAGTGTCGAATTCGCCGGGGTCGGGAACGTCATCTTGAGGTTGCTGATATTCGTCACGCTGAACCCGGAGGCCGAACTCGGCACCGATGACACACCCGGGGTGAGGGTGATGGCCACCGCGGACCCGGAGGCGGCGGTGGCCGGCGCGGTCCCGTCGACCGAGGTGCTCATGCTCGAGGTCTGCCCGATACCGAAGATGGTGCCCTGACAACTCCAGTTCAGGCTGACCGACGCCGCATTCGCGGGAGCCGCCAAACAGAAGACGGTGGCAAGCGCCATCGGAGTTACAACACCGGCACGAAGCAGCACGGATGCGATTGATCTCATGACTATCTCCAAATACGCGAAGCATCGATGCGACCTGGAATCCGAGTCGCACCGTAAGGGATCTAAAATGTAACCTGTTCTCATCTGGAGGCGGCCGAAATCGGAAATAACGGTTTGGTATCGATGGACCCCTCGGGCTCGGATCGGTATGTAGTTATCCGCTATTAAATATTCACTCTGGAAAGTTAATTTCACAAAGTCTTCGGCGTAGATTTTTCGGTCCGATGCGGTTCGTTCGCATGTATTGCCAGTTCAGGGCTGGTTTTCATCGAACACGTCAGGGTGGATTGGTCGGCGCTTCCGATGTCGTGAATCGGCTCCCTGTCGCCACCTGTAATGGTGGCATCGCATCTGCCGGAGATATCGGCAACGTTACGCAGGCGCAAATGCAATTGCGTTACGTTGTCGTTGTCGGAGGTTTTCCCTGGATTTCCATCAATTCGATGACCTGCTTCGAATAGCGGCTGGATAGGCAATGTTTCGTCTGTGCGCGTCCTTCGCGGCGCGGGCCCGGGGGAGTGCTGTCTCGGTTGCCGCGAGGGTCCAGCATCCGCATCGGCTCAGCCGGAGGCGCCTCGCCTCGCGGCGGCGCTGCGTGAGACCGGGCTCCGGGACCGTAATCTGTCTGTTATGCGGTATATGCATGAACGCCCGGTGAATTCCAGATTGACCTGGTGATTTGTGCTGTGTATCGAGTCACTTAAGGGTCTACATCCGTTGCCTGCCCGTGATCTCAAACTTACAGTTTGCTTATCAATAGCTAACCCGGCGATTGGTTCTTTATCTGCAAGCTGAAGTTAGAGGTAGGGCAATGATCAAGACCAGGTTCGCCGCGGTTGCCGCACTGGTATCGGCGGTATCGATGATTACCGCGGCGGTGGCACACGCCGATCCGATCGCCGACGCGGCGGACGCGATCCACTACACCGCGTCCGCCACCGACAGTTCCGCGATCATCTCCACCGATATCGGATCGCTCGATGTCGAGGACGGCCGCTTCGAGATCAAGGCGCCCGGCGGCGCGGTCGTGGCCGGCACCGAATTGTCCTTCCGCGTGGACGATTTCGTCTTCCCGATCGCCGCCGCGATCCGCGACAACACCGCCACCCTGACCCCGCTGTTCGATCTCCAGCACGCGTCCTACCGTCCCGTCGCGCTGCCCTATCAGGACACCGCGCCGTGGAAGACCCCGTATGACCGGGAGCAGGCCGCGTGGAATCGCATGAAGGACACCATCAGTGTCGGCGCGACCATCGGCACCCTGGTCGGCGGCATCGGCGGCGGCGCGGTCGGTTGCGCGCTCGGCGGTCTCGCGGTCGGCACCGGCGCGTCCCTGGCCACCGGCATTATCGGCGGCCTGTTCTTCTTCCTCCCCGGCGCGGTGGTCGGCTGCCTCGCGGGGGCCGCGGCCATGGGCGCGCTCGGCGCGATCGCGGGCATGATCCTGGTGACCGCGCCGGTGGCCATCGCCGCCGCCGTGCAGTACTTCACCACGATCAACGAACCCTTCACCCCGGCGCCCGCCAAATAGCGAGCCCGAAAGACGAAGTGCCCGAGCATAATTTGCTGCTGATTTGCGGCAAATCATGCTCGGGCACTTCTGCAATTACTCCACCCCGATCGAGGATCACCTCTGTCCGTCGATTCAGCGGACCGCGGAATGGCTGCCTCGGGGAGTTGGCCGACGGTATCGATCCATTGACCGAGACATCAACTGTACGATACCGTATCGTATGTTTACGGTCGGGATGCCGCGCGATCCCACCTTGGCGAGGGGTCGATCAGTCCGCGATGTCGTCGGTGCTGCTGCCGAGCAGGGTGAGGGCGGCGTAGGACAGGGTGGGTTCGATATCGGGCAGGGCGGCCGCGTCACGCGATTGCAGGCATTCGCGGATGCGGTCGTCGATACCGCCCATGAGGAGTTCGATGACCGCGTCGGGCAGCTGCCCGGTGAGTTCGCCCTGTGCGACGGCGAGTTCGCGGGCCGCGCGCATGCGTCCGGCGAACACGGACATCAGGCGTCTGCGGTATTCGGTGAAAGCCGGTCCGGCCGCGAGGGCTTCGATGTGCAGGGCGCGGGCGGCGGCCGGGTCCTCGGCCAGGATCCGCAGGTAGGCGGCGAGTGCGGTGCGCACCAGTTGCCGCCAATCCAGTTGCCCCGCAGCCGCAATGGCGGTGTCGAGCCGGGTGGTGGCGATCTCGATCAGCACTTCGAAGGCCGCGGCGAAGCAGGCCTCCTTCGAATCGAAGAGTTCGTAGAAGGTGCGCCGGGAGATCTTGGCGCGCGCCACCAGATCGGCGACGCTGACCGCGTTGTATCCGTGTTCGGCCACCGCGTCGATGATGGCGAGATACAGCCGCGCCAGCTGCGAATCGGCGACTTCGGCACGCGTCAGCCGGTGCGGGCCGCGCGGCAGTCGCTCGGGGGTGGCGGGCGCGTTCACCCGGTCACGATAGCAACGTGGCGGCGCGGAATCGCCGGGCGTGGCGATGTGGTCGCGGTAAGGCGTGAACTGGCCCACACGGATAGTGCGGGCAAGTGGGGTACGTTAGTGTTTTCAACGGGCGGTGCGACCGCTGGACCGGGGTGGGTCGATCCAGACGAGGAGTTCGAGATTATGCAGTTGACCTGGCGAACGATGCGGGCGATGCCGCCCGCGCCCGCATCCGCATGACTTCTCGGGGTGGTTGCCGATGACGATCGCTCCGCCGCGATTGGCGGCGCACGCGCCCATAGTCGCGCGGCTGATCCCGCGCATTCCGGAGATCGCGCTCGAGGTGCGTGATGTCTGCGTGGACGCCATGCCGGTGCACGCCGCGGCGACCGAAGGCTATTTCGCCGCGGATGTGCGGCCCGCGATCTATGCCTGCTGTACGGGTTATCTACGCGCGCTGGAGGAGTCCAGATCGATTTCCCGGGAGGAGATCGCGCGCATCCTGATTCCGGTCGGGGAGCGGCATGCGGCCGGTAATCGCATCGGGCTCTCACTGCTGATGTCGGCGCTGCACAGCGGTGCCGGACATCTGTGGTCGCTGGTGGCCGCGGCGGCGGAACCGGCCGATGCGGCCGATCTCGCCGCGTTCACCGAGCACCTTTTCGCGTACACGGGTGAGGTCAGTTCCGTGCTCGCCGAAACCTATATCGACAGTGAACAATTGACGTATTCGGGGGATGTGCTGGCGCGGCGGGCATTGTGCGCCGCGCTCCTGAAAGGCGATCCCGTCGATGACCTCGCCGTGCGGGCGGATATCACCCCGGCTGATCGCTATCACGTTGTGGCACTGCATATCCGGTCGATCGATGGCCTGTCCGGTCCGGGTGCGCAGCTGGGTGCGCGGCGCAGATTGCGGCTCGCGCAACAGGCGTTCGATCATTTCGCGGGCGGGCCGGTTCTGAATACGTTCGACGGAACCGCCGGGATTGTGCTGTTCGCCGCCGACACCTTGGACGCCGATCAGTCGGGTGATGCGGTCGAGCAGCTTATTTCCATGCTGGAGCGTCGATTTCACGTGGACACCCATGCGGCGCTCTGCCGCGATATCGGCCGCGCGGAACTCGCGGCGGCCGGTGATTCCTGCCGTCAGGTCGCCGAACTCGCGCAACTGCTGGGCCGTCCCGCCGGGCTCTATCATCCGGACGATTTTCTGCTGGAACAGCAGATCACCCGTCCCGGTCCGGCGCGGGAACGGATTGCGGCACTGCTCATTCCGCTGCGTGAACACCCGCACCTGATCGAGACATTGGAAATGCACGTCCAGTACGGCGGAGCGGATCGTAAAGCCGCGGCGGACAAGATGTTCATCCATCCCAATACCTTCAGCTACCGGCTGCGCCGCGTCGCCGAGTTGACCGGCGTGGATCCATTGCAGCCGAATGGATTTCGATTGCACGCGGCGGCGGTGGTGATCCATCGCATCGATCGGGCCAAATTCCGGATCGGTGCGGAAGCCGCGCCGGAATAGTCGATCCGGGCCGAGGGCCGCGATGAAGTTCGCGGCCACGATCGATCACGCCGCGCGCTGTCCACCGATATCGCTGCCGCGCAACGCGTTACGCCGCACCCGGGCGCGCAGCGGCCGTCCCAGCAGCACGCGCAGGAGGGTGGCCGCGCTCGCGAGCTGGCCACGCGGCCCGGGAGTCGAAGTAACCACGGTCCACACGGTTTTCGTGCTCGATTCCTCGACCGGCAGGCCTGCTATCCGGGCGGCGAGCCAGTCCAAGACCAGCGGGGTGGACAGCGGCATCAGTGAGCCGTGTTCGCTGAGCCGGTCGCGCAGGTAGGTCACTCGCGCTCCGCCCGCCAGATACCGCTCGACCTGCCCGTCGACATCGTCGACATGGATGATCTGGTCGTGCACCGCCTGTACGACGAGCAATGGGCAAGCGGGAGTGTGCATTCCGAGGCGCACATCGTCGAGCATCTCCTGCATCGCGGGTCGGGCGAGCAGGTTGGCCAGCGTATCGGTGCGCAGGTATCTGTCGACGCTGTGGCGGGCGAATCGCATGACGATCGCGAGCGGATTCATCCTCGCCGCGCGATCGAGGTGACGCAGCCCCTCGGGGGTGGTCTGTTCGTCGACCACCGCCCCCAGCGCCGGATACAGCGGAACCAGTCCGGCGATGACCATCAGGGCGAGCCCGGCGAACCAGCCGCCGTTCAATCGCATTACGGCGGCGCGGAAATCGCCCACCGGCGAACCGAGCGCGGCTCCGGCGATATTCAGCTCCGGACTGTAGATCGGGGCCATTTCCGCCGCCCACGAACTCGCCATCCCGCCGCCGGAGTAGCCCCACAGCACCACGGGTGTCTGCGGCGGCAGCCCCAGTCGATCGAATCCCAGGGTGGCGCGAATGCCGTCGAGCACCCGGTAGCCGGGTTCCCGGGGTGCGCCGAACGCGCCGCGCATACCTTCGTGGTCGGCCATGGTCACGGCCCAGCCGCGCGCGAGAGCGCCTGCCACGAACAGCCATTCGAGCTGGGACAGCGATCCGAGCGCCCGGGCGCGGCGGCGCAGGGCGTAGGACGGGAAGCAATGTTCGCTGACCGCGTCGATGGCGCATTGGAATGCCAGCAGCGGCCGCGGTTCGGCGGGATCGGACCCGTACGGCAGGAAGACCGTGGTGACCGCGGTCTCCGGCGCACCGTTCAGATCGTTGCTGCGGTACAGCAGCTGCCAGGCGGTCACCTGCTGCGGGATCAAGCCGAATTGCGCGATTTCGACTGTGCGAGAGCGCAGTACGGTTCCCGGCACGGCGTTCGCGGAATCATCCGGCGGTAGATAGAAGGGGTCGGCGGAGGGCAGTAGCGGTTTGCTTCCGCGTGTGACGACATCATCGGCGATGCCCATAACGAACCTCCGTGGAAATTAAACGGCCGACAACAGCGGCGCGACATAGCTCAATTCGAGGACCTATAGGTCGATTCCATCGTGTCAGATCCAATACCCCGAAAAAACACCGCGGATCCATTTTGTCTTGTGAGACAAAAGATCCCCCTGATCTTCTTCGCGGCGTGCAGTGACCGCCGGACCGGCGTCCGCGAGACTTGGCAGTCGATCGATGCGGTTGTAAACAACAGATGACGGTCCGGGGTGGGTGACGTGTCTGTGTATCCGGCACGCGCAATGACAGGCGGTATTTTGATTTCGGTGGTCCCTGCGCTGAATATCGTGAAGGAGAATTTCTCCGGCACGGTGATCGCGAGCATGCGAACATTCGGCCGATCCGTGCAGATCGGCGTGGAGTCGATTATCGGCGCGGCCACCGATGTCACCCGTCGCAAGTTCCAATGGCGCGAAATGATTCTGCAATGCTGGGCATTGCTGACGGTCACCACCATTCCCGCGATTCTGATGGCCATTCCGTTCGGCGTCATCGTCTCGGTGCAGGTCGGCAATCTCATCCATCAGCTGGGCGCGGATTCGATGCTGGGCGCGGGCGGCGGGCTCGGCGTCATCAAACAGGGCGCTCCGATGGCGACCGGGTTCCTGCTGGGCGGTGCGGGGGCATCGGCCATTGCCGCGGATCTGGGGGCGCGCACGATTCGCGAGGAGATCGAGGCGCTCAAGACGATGGGCATCGATCCCATTCACCGCCTGGTGATTCCGCGCATGGTCGCCATGGTGATCGTCGCACCGCTGCTCAATATTCTGATTATCTTCGTCGGCATTCTGACCGGCTATGTGATGGCCATCGCGAGCCTGGGCGTGACGCCCGGCAGCTACTGGGCGACCTTCGGTTCCTTCGCGACGGTCGCCGATGTCTGGGTGTCCCTGGCCAAATCGATCATCTTCGGTTTCCTGGTCGTGGTCATCGCGTGTCAGCGCGGACTCGAGGCCAAGGGCGGTCCGCGCGGGGTGGCCGATGGCGTCAATGCCGCGGTGGTGATCTCGGTGGTGTCGATCGTGCTGGTGAATCTCGCTATGACACAGGTGGTGTCGATGTTCCTGCCGACCAGGATCGCGTGATGACGGCGTCATCGTTCGCGCCGAGGGGCTTGGGCTGGGCCTATCGCGGGTATCAGCGCAGGCATCGGCTGCTGGATCCGGTGCGCACGTCCGGGTTCGCGCTCGGTTTCGCGTGGGAGGTGTTGCGCGCGATTCCCTTGGCGCTCACCCACTATCGCGCCCAGACCATTCGCACCATCACCGATATGACCTGGGGTCGCGGTTCGCTCATCGTGGGCGGCGGCACCGTGCCGATGCTGATCATCCTCGGCCTGGCCATGGGTGCGTCGGTGGGCATCGAATCCTTTGTGACGCTGGACATGATCGGTATGGGACCGATCACCGGCGTGGTGTCCGCCTTCGCCACCACCCGGGAGATGGCCCCCATCGCCGCGGCCATCGGCTTTGCGGCACAGGCGGGTTGCCGCATGACCGCCGAAATCGGTTCCATGCGCATATCGGAGGAGATCGACGCCATCGAGGCGCTGGGTCTGCGCTCGATTCCGTTCGTGGTCACCACCCGCGTGGTGGCGGGGGCCATTGCGATCGTGCCGACCTTCCTGATGGCGCTGATCCTGAGCTACGCCTCGTGCCGGGTGCTCATCACCGTGCTGCACGGGCAGGCGGCCGGGGTGTACGACCACTATTTCTTCCAGTTCGTGAGCGGCTTCGACGTGATCGCCGCGGTGATCAAGGTGATGGTGTTCAGCGTGCTGGTGATCCTGATCCACAGCTACAAGGGCTTTTTCGCCACCGGCGGACCCGAGGGGGTCGGTATCGCCTCCGGGCATGCGGTGCGCGCCAGTTTCGTCGCGGTGATCGCCGCGGACATGGTGCTGAGCATCGTGCTGTGGGGATTCAACTCACCGATCAGTTTCACGGGGTAGGGGATGCCTGCATACGGATTACCGGGCGTTGCCATCGATGAGAAGCGTTCGCTGGCGGTGGGCGCGATAGCGCTCGCGGTGGTGGTCACCGCCGCGCTGATCGCGACGGTGGTCGCCGGGGTGCGCGCCGACTCGCGGCTGCGCGTCTCGCTGCTGACCGAGCAGATCGGCGACGGAATCGAGGCGGGCACCGAGGTGCGCCTGGACGGGGTGCGGGTGGGCGCGGTGTCGGCCATCGAGCCGGCCGCGGACGGCACCCAGCGAATCGCCCTGCGGCTGGACCGTTCCCGGCTCTTCGGCATCGATGACAGCCTGCGCCTGGACTACGCGCCCGCCAACCTGTTCGGCATCAGCGAACTCGAATTGAAGCGCGGCTCCGGCGGCGCACCCCTGCGCGATGACGCCCTGATCGATCTGACCGGTCCGCGCGCCAAGGATGTGTACGACGCGACGATGGGCTCGCTGCTGCGCACCCTGTCCCAGGTCGGCGATACCGTGCTGACCCCGCAGGTGACGGTCATGCTCAGCCGGATGACCACCGATCTGGACGCCTTCACCCCGCTGTTGCAGGCAATGGTCGTGACCGCCCGGACGGTCGCCGATAAGCAGACGATGCCGATGTCCACCGTGCTCGGCAATTTCGGTACGACGCTGGACAGCGGTGCGGGCTTCGTCGACGCGACCGTGCAACTGCTGCAGCGGATCTACTCCATCCCGGTGCTGCGCACGGACCGGGAGCTCTTCGATTCGGGTGTGAACGTGGTGGTCCAGGACGTGCTCCCGGCGGTGCGCGCGATCGGTGACGCCGCCCGCGATCAGCTCTCCGGATACACCGATATGCTCATCCCGCTGCTTCGGGCCCTGGCCCAAATGGTGCCCGCGCCAACGCGTTCCGGCCAGGATGTGAGCGCACTGCTGGATCGGCTGCGCACCGCCATGCCGGACACCCCGAACGGTCCGGTGCTGGACCTGTCGGTGGATCTGCGCGGTGTGCCCGCGCTCGCGGTGCCGCTGTTCGGTCTGTCCGCCCCGGCGGGAGCGGGTCGATGAAATCGGTGACGGGCGCGGCCTGGCGCACACTGGCGTTCGCGGTGGCGATGATCGTGGTTCTGGGCGTGGTGATCTCGGCGATCAAACGTCCGGTCGACGGTGCGACCGAGACGCACGCGGTGCTGTTCACCGATGCCAACGGCCTCAAGACCGGTGATGACGTGCGCATGTACGGCGTGCAGGTCGGCAAGGTGAACAGCATTGCGCTGGAAGGTAATCGGGCCAAGGTGCAGATCTCGGTGCTGGCCTCGCGCCCGCTGTACGACACCAGCAAACTGGCGATTCGCTATCAGAATCTGACCGGGCAGCGCTATATCGACGTCCAGCAGCCGCCCGCGCCGACGAACCGGCTGGCGGCGGGTGTCACCATCGGCACCGATCGGACCATCCCGTCGTTCGATATCACCGCGCTGTTCAACGGTTTGCAGCCGGTGCTCGCGACGCTGTCGCCGGACGCGCTCAATCAATTCGCCGAGAACATGCTCGCGGTGATCGAGGGGGACGGCACCCGGGTGGGCTCCGCGCTCGATTCCATCGGCAAGCTGAGCTCTTACGTGACCAACCGGCAGACCGTGATCTCCACGCTGGTGGGCAATCTCGCGCATATCTCCGATCAGATCGGCGGCCAGTCACCGCATCTGGTCACCCTGCTGCGCAGCATCTCCGACGTGTTCGGCTCACTGCAAACCAATATCGACGGGCTGGTCGATTTCGCGCTGACCGCCCCGCCGCTGCTGAATCCGGTGGACAGCCTGCTGGATCGGCTCGGCCTGACACCGAAGGCGAATCCGGATATCGACGGTCTCATTCGCACCCTGTTCCCGAATCCGCAGGACGCGGTCGATGTGCTCGGCCGGCTGCCCGGATTGCTGCAATCGCTCGACGCGCTCGTCCCGCCGACCG
This sequence comes from Nocardia sp. NPDC058058, assembly GCF_042885355.1. Lineage (NCBI taxonomy): Bacteria > Bacillati > Actinomycetota > Actinomycetes > Mycobacteriales > Nocardiaceae > Nocardia > Nocardia sp. NPDC058058. Next base: position 154,112 of record NZ_JBHVSA010000001.1, read on the forward strand.
GATCAGCGGTGGAGCTGTCCTGTTCGCGGGGTAATGCCGAAGTGCCGCAGGTGTTTTCGGTGCTGATCGCGGGGCAGAAGGTCGCCATATGCAAACAGTGAAACCGACCTGGCGGCAGCGGTTGCGGGTGCTGTTCGAACAGCGCTCGCGCACCGAACAGGCGACGCACCGGCGCGAGCTGCGCTACGGGGTGCTGGCCACCGTCGCGGTGCTCATCGCGGGCGGTATAGCCGGCGCCACCTACGTAATGCCTCTGGGCAAGAACACTTTCACCGCCGAGCTGGAGGAGGCGCAATCGGTGAAGCCCGGCGACGACGTGCGCCTGGCCGGTATCCCGGTGGGCACCGTGAAATCGCTGGATCTGCGGCCCGATCGGGTGCTGATGAACTTCACCGTCGACACCGATGTCTTCGTCGGCAGTGAGACGACCCTGGATATTCGGATGCTCACCCTGGCCGGTGGCCACTATGTGGCGCTGTTCCCCGCCGGTTCCCGTCCGCTCGGCTCGGGGCATATCGCCGCCGATCGGGTTCGGCTGCCCTACAACCTGATTCGCTCATTCCAGGATGCCACCGAACCGGTGAGCAAGCTGGACGGGGACGCCTGGCGCAAGAACTTCTCGGCCCTGGAACAGTCGATCACCGCCAATCCCGATGCGTTGCGCCAACTGCTCGGCGGCGTCGAGAGCCTGGTGGACATCCTGAACAAGCAGAACGCCGATGTCTCCAGCGCGCTGGCGGTCGCCGATGAGTACATCGGCGCGATCAATACCGCGAAATCGGTGCTGGGACAGTTTATTCGGACGACCAACCTGCTGGAGACCACCCTGACCAACTATCGGGTCGAGGTGCGCGAGACGGTCAAAACCCTGGTCCGCATCGTCGATCGCATCGCCGCGCTGCAACCGGCCTGGGAGTCCAGTCTGCGACCGGTGCTCACCCAGCTCGTCGCCGCCATTCCCGAATTGGAAAGGCTCGGCGGCAAATTGGGCTCGCTGGTCGATTCGGTTCAGGACCTCGGCAAACGACTCGGTCAGCTGATCCTGCCCGACGGCGGTATCGGCGTCGATCAGTCGGCCGCCGTGGTGACCGCGCCGCAGCTGTGCATTCCGGTCGCGGGAAAGGCGTGCTGATGCTGTATCGCATGCTCGGCTCGCGCGGATTCATGACGATCTCCGGTGTCGTCGCGGTGGTGATCGTCGCTCTCGCAGCGTATTTCGTCGCGCTGGATCCGGCGAAGAAGATGAACAGCTACTGCGCGGATATGCCCGACACCATCGGGCTGTACACCGGCAATCGGGTGACCATGCGCGGCGTGCCGGTCGGTCAGGTGACCAAACTACAGCCCGGCGGCGCGCGGGTCCGGGTGGACTTCGAGGTGGACGCGCGCTATCCGCTGGCGGCGGACACCGCGGCCACCACGCTGTCCAACACTCTGGTCGCGGATCGCGATCTGGCACTCATCAGCGCCGGAAAGACAAGTGCACGTTGGGAATCGGGGACATGCATCTCGAAAACCCTGACGCCCAAGAGCATGACCGAAATGCTCGACGCGATGGCGACGCTGTCCAACCGGACGCTGGGATCGGACCCCGCGCGGCAGGACGCACTGGGCAATGGCCTGAAGGCGTTGAACAGTGCCACCGCGGGCACCGGCGATCAGATCAACCAGATCATCACCAAACTGGGGACGGCTTTGAACGCCCCCGATGCGGCGATCGGCAGGCTCGGCTCGGTCATCGACGCACTGGCGACCCTGTCGGAAAGCGTTGCGGCGCACTGGGGTGACATCAAATCCATGCTCACCCGGTTCGGCGGGGTGCTCGATCAGGTCAACAATGAACTGTTCACCCAGGTCGTCGAGGTCATCGAGGGCTTTCAGCGCGCACTGCCGCTGCTCAACGACATCACCACGCTCGCGGGCGATCCCGTGCTGAAACTGCTCGACTCGGCGGTGCCGCTGGTGCGGATGATCGGGGCGAATGTCGGCACGCTGGAACAGATCATCCGGATGGTCCCCACCATCACCGGCGCTTTCGCACGCGCGGTCGATCCGCAGACCGGTGCGATCGGGCTCGATTACGCACCGCCGCGCGTGGCGGTGGCCCGGCCCGATGCCGAGGCGGTGTGCGCGGCGGTGAACGCGGTGGCGCCGGGTCGCTGCGCGGGCGCAGCCAATGGACTGGCCGATATCCAACTCCCGCAACTGATACTCGGAATCGTCGGTGCCTCATGAAGCGATCGAATTACGTTGTCCCGCTGCGAGTCCTGCTGATCGTCCCGATCGCTGCCGCGGTGCTGGCCGCCTCGGGCGGCTGCGGTTTCGATCCGGCGTCGGTGCCGGTGCCCGGTGCGGAGGTATCGGGTCCGACCCATCGCATCCAGATGGAATTCACGAGCGCCCTGAATCTTCCGGCGCGCGCCAAGGTGATGGCCAACGGTGCGCGGGTGGGCACGGTGGCCGATGTACGCGTGGTCGATCCGGCCGCGCCGCCAGGAAAGGGCGGCTACGTCATCGTCGATGTCGACATCCTGGATTCGGTGCAGTTGCCGGTGACCACCATCGGTGAGCTGCGGCAGAACACCGTGCTCGGTGACATTCACATCGCGCTGACCACCCCGCCGAATTCGACCGGCGCGAAAATCCCCGCGGGCGGCACGATCCCGCTCACCCAGACCAAGCCGCCGGTGCAGTTGGAAGACACCATGGCGGGGCTGGCGACGTTCATTCAGGGCGGTGCCATCGGCCGGATGCAGGACGCGGTCAACAAGCTCAACGGGGTGCTGCCCGCCGATCCCAAGGAGACCGCGCGCATCGCCGATGTGCTGCACGCCGACTACGTCGATCTGGGAAACAATCTCGCACAGGTGGATTCGTTCCTGAACGGGATCGGGGCCGATGCGAGCGCGGTGGCCGCCGACGCACCGGTCATCAAGGAGCTGCTCACCGATTACGGTGTCACGCAGACCTCGGCCGCGGTGTCCTCGGTGGTCGGGGTGGTGGGCGTACTCGGTCAGCTGGGCGTGGTCGGGCACGCGCTGGTGTGGGCGGCCCCGCTGGTCGATTCCGCCGATGCCGCCGCGAAAGCCTTTCTGCCGCTGGCGTTCACGGGCCGTCCCTTGGACCTGACCGCGCCGTCGAATTTGAACAAGCTGATCGCGCTGCTGCGCGACAAGATCATTCCGTTCGTCGAGCGCGGCCCGAAGGTGAATATCACCGCTGCCACGGTGAGCGGGCCGGACGCGGTGGCCAAGGACGATCAGGTGAACCGGATCGTCGATACGCTGCGCATGATCGGCGCGGTGCGATGAAGGCCGGGGGAGCGGTATCGCTGCTGTCCATCGCGATCGTATCGATCCTGGGCGCGGTGTATCTGGCCTATGGGGTGGTGCGGCTGGACACCTTCGTGGACTACACCACCGCGCGGATGGTGCTGACCAATTCCGGCAGTATCGGGGTGCGATCTCCGGTGCTGCTCAGCGGAGTTCGGGTCGGCGATGTGACCTCGGTGGACACCACCGCGGCGGGTGTCGAGGTGAACTTCCGCGTCGATGACACCTACCGGATTCCGGTCGATTCACGCGTGGTCATCGAGAATCTGTCCGCGATCGGCGAGCCCTATATCGAATTCGTGCCCAATACCGGTGCGGGACCGTATCTGCGATCGGGGCAGACCGTGGCCACCGAGAAGATCCGCATGCCCACCTCGATTCCGGAGGTCGCGCAGCTGGTCGTGAAATTCCTGAATCAACTCGATCCCGAATCCATCAAGCCGCTCATCGAGACCTTCGACAGGGCGCTGACCGGGACCGAAGGCGCGGTGCCGGGCTTGGCGCGGGCGAGTGATCTGCTGGCCGCCAGCATGATCAGCCGTTCGCCGCAGCTGGGTGCGGTCATGACGAACCTGCAATCGCTTGCGGGAGATATGGATTGGGCGGCCCCGGCGATCTCGGCGGGCAATCCGCAGTGGGTGGATTTCGGTGACGGCGTGGACAGGATCGCGGCGGCGTTCGGGGATCTGGTCAAGATCGCCCCGGGTCCGCAGATGTACGCCGAAGGCAATGGCCTCGCGCCGTTCCTGCAGAAACTGGCCGATTGGGTCCGCACCGTCGGACCCGATCTGCAAAAGCTGCTCCCGGTCCTGCAACCGCTGGCACAGACCGGCATCTCGACCATTCCGCAGGTCGACATCAGCAGTCTGCTCGCACAGGCGCTCGCCTCGGTCGGCGATGACGGTGCGCTGCGGCTGCGAATCAACGTGAAGTAACCAGACATGGAGTGTGAGTACAGATGGCGACCCTGATCGACGAGAACATCGAGGAGAAGACCACCGAGCCCGCCGCCACCGGCGCGCGGCCTGCCCGGACCATCGCGGTCCCGCTGTCCACCATGATCACCGCCGCGGTGCTCGCGACACTGGTGATCATCGCCGGAGTGTTTGCGGCACTGTGGATTTCCGCGCGCGGTGACCTGAGCGACAACACCGCCACCGCGGCCGCGAACGAGCACGCCGAACAGGTCGCCACCGATTACGCGGTAGGCGCGGCCACCATCGACTACAAGGACGTGAACTCCTGGTTCGCCAAACTGAAGGCGAACACCACCCCCGTCCTGGCGAACAAATTCGACGCCACCGCCCCCAAACTCCAGGAGATCCTGGTCCCCCTGAAATGGACCTCGACCGCCTCCCCGATCGCGGCCAAGGTCGCCTCGAACTCCGGCGGCATCTACAAGGTGAACGTCTTCGTGAACGTGAACTCCACCAGCGCCCAATCCCCGGACGGCGGCCTCACCACGGTCACCTACAGCGTCACCATCGACACCAACTCCGGCTGGAAGATCTCCGACGTCGGCGGCATGGACGGCGCTCTCCCGCGCAAATAAGGAGGACCCCCATCCACTCCCCGGAATTGATAGCCGAACTGGAGACCACGTTCGGCATCTACATCACCCCCGATGAGATCCCGCAGGCCCGCACCCTCCGCGAAGTCTGGGTGGCGATGGAGCGCAAGTTCCAGCACGCGAACCTCACCCGCCTATACGACTAGTTCTCACTATTCACCCGCCCGTCATTCCGCTGTCAGCAATCATCAAGCGCGCGAAGGGTTTCCGGCCATAGTCTCTGATCGGTCCGGATCCCGGGTGTATACCCGCCTCCTGAGTGGTGGCCCTCGCTGCAACCGAGGGCGTACCCACCGCTCACGCTGATGCCGCCGGAATCGTCCCCCTGCCCGGCGGCATCACCGAACCCTCCTCGGCTCCCGCCACCCCGAATGCCGCGTCTCGGTCGCCGAGATCGCTATTGTTGGCTCCGGGTGCGAGCGAAATGCCTGATCCAGGAGGTGGCGTGCGACGCGTTCCCGTGGAAGTGCCGCTCGCCGCTTCGGGTGGCTGGTTCGATCGGATGATCGTGCTGCCGGGCAAGTTGCCGTTGGCGATTCTGCTGGTGATGTTCGTGATCACCTTCGTGTTCATCCGGTTCAGCGTGCGCATGATTCGTGCCGGGGTGTCGTGGTGGCCGGGCAATATCACGCCGGGTGGCAAACATATTCACCACATGGTGTTCGGGGTGATCTTCATGATCGCGGCCGGATTCGGGGTATTCAGCCCGATCGGGGAGCATTCGCCGTGGCCGGAGTTGTTCGCGGGATTATTCGGGGTGGGCACCGCGCTGGTGCTCGACGAGTTCGCGTTGATCCTGGATCTGAAGGACGTCTATTGGTCCGAGCAGGGCCGGGTTTCGGTGGACGCGGTGGTCATCGGAATCGCGGTGTGCGCGCTCATGCTGCTGGGAGCCACCCCGCTGGGCATCACCGATAATTTCCGCGGTTGGCAGGTCGTGGTCGGGGTGGTGCTGCTGCACGGCTCGCTCGCGCTGGTGACCATGGCCAAGGGCAAGGCCTGGACCGGTTTGTTCGCGCTGTTCATTCCGATCCTGGGCGTGGTCGGCGCGATTCGCCTGGCCCGTCCGCAATCACCGTGGGCGCGTTGGCGATACGCCGCCGGATCGGCGAAGGCGCGCAGGGCCGAGCATCGCGAAGCCGACGTGCAATGGTTCGATCGCCTGCGCGACGGCATCTACAACGCCGTCGCGGGACGACCGAACCAATAGGTCGATCAGGCGTGTTCGCCGATATTGCCGAAGACGCTGTTCAGTTTCGCCTGGCCGTCGGCGAGGTTGTAGGTGACGCACGCGATGGCGAGCTCACCCGCCATGACCCGCTGGGAGATGGCGGTCGAGCGCTGCATGAGCTGGCGCGCGGTCTCCTCGACGTGCCGTCCCTCGAGTTCGTCGACGGTGGTCAGACCCTCGCGCCGGCCGAGCAGGATGGACGGGGTGACCCGCTCCACCACGCTGCGGATGAATCCGCCGGGCACCTCACCGTTGTCGAGCGCGTTGATGGTGGCTCGCACCGCACCGCAGCTGTCGTGGCCCAGGACCACGATCAGCGGCACATTGAGCACCTCGGTGCCGTATTCGATGGAACCCAGGACCGAGCTGTCCACCACGTGGCCCGCGGTCCGGACCACGAACATATCGCCGAGGCCGCGGTCGAAGATGATCTCCGCGGCGACGCGGGAGTCACCGCAGCCGAACAGGATCGCCGAGGGCTGCTGCCCGCCCGCGAGCTTGGCGCGATCCGCGGCCCCCTGGCTGGGGTGCTGCAGTTCACCGTTGACGAAACGCTCATTTCCTTCGCGGAGGGACTTCCAGGCACTGATCGGGTTCGAATAAGGCATAGCTCCCATATTGCCCATTAAACAGACTGGACGCGATGTGAGTTTCGCTGTGCGAGCGCCATCGGTGCGTGATCGCAACCCGTCGGTTGGAGACGCTGCCGGACTTCGCTAGTATTCGCCATCGCAGCTGGTTCGCCGGAGAGGGTATTGAGGAGCCCCTGATCCACTCGATGGCGTCGAGCTCGGTTCGCGCTCGCGCGGCCGGGTGAGAGGGAACCCGGTGGAATTCCGGGACTGTCCCGCAGCGGTGAGTGGGAACGAAGGCCGTGGAAGCACTGGGCGCATGCCTGGGAAGCGACGGCCGATAGGTAGCGCCCCGGTCGTGTGCACCGGGGTCGGCCCGGTGCGGGCCGTCGCCCACGAGTCCGAAGACCTGCCCGTTGCGCCGGATACACCGTATCCGGCGGTCGTCGCCTCGTGGATTGGGCGGTACGCCGAAGGACCGGGGCGCGGATACGCTCCGCGGGCTCCATCAGCGTGCGCTCGCGCCGGGCGGCGGCTCATCGCCGCTGAACATGGAGCTCCTCGATGTCGAACGCCGACAACACTTCCACCGTCGTGCAGAGCCTGCGCGCCCATTCCGGGTCGCGGGTGCCGTTCTCGGTGGAGTTCAATCCGCCGCGCGATGCCGCCGGTGAGGCGCGATTGTGGCGCGCCGCACGCGAATTCGAACGCATGCACCCGGCGTTCGTATCGATGACGTACGGGGCGGGCGGTTCCACCAAGGACCGCACCGCCCGCATCACCGGCCAGCTGGCGCAGGAGACCACGCTGCTCCCGGTCGCGCATCTGACCGCGGTGGGCCACAGCGTGGCCGAACTGCGGGCGCTGGTCGGCTCCTACGCCGACTGCGGAATCCGCAATATCCTTGTGCTGCGCGGAGATCCGCCGGGTGATCCGCTCGGCGACTGGCGCAAGCATCCGGAGGGTCTGGAGTACGCCGAGGAATTGGTGCGCCTGGTGCGCGATCTCGGCGATTTCAATGTCGGTGTCGCCTCGTTCCCGCAGGGCCATCACCGTTCCCCGGACCTGGAGACCGACTCCGCCTTCCTGGCCGCGAAACTCCGTGCCGGAGCGGACTATTCGATCACTCAGATGTTCTTCGATCCCGAGCACTACCTGCGCTTGCGTGATCGCATGGCCGCCTTCGACCCGGTGCAGGGCGCGAAACCCATTATCCCCGAACTGATGCCGATCACCTCGCTGCGCACGGTCGCGCGCGCGGAAGAGCTCAGCGGCCGCGCGCTCCCGGCCGCGATCTCCGAGCGTCTGCGCCGCGCCGCGGGCACCGGTCCGGAGGAGGATCGGGCCGCCGTGCGCGCGGCGGGCATCGAGATCGCCACCGAGATCGCGCAGCGGCTCATCGACGAGGGCGCGCCCTGCCTGCATTTCATCACCCTCAATTTCGCCAAGGCGACGCGCGAGGTGCTGAACAACCTCGGCTATCACGTCACCGCCGCGCCGCTGAGCGCATGACATCGAAACCTGTTCGGTCGCTGAATATTCGCTCCGCTCGCATACCGCGCCGGAGTTTCCATAAGATTCCGATTGGTACGGTGCATTTCATGAAGACGACGCGATCGATGCGGCTTCTGGCTGTGTTCGGAATGATTGGCTGTCTCGTTGCCGGTATCACCGGCTGCGGTACTTCCTCGGATGCGACGACGGCCGGGGACGGCGGCTCCCCGGACCGTCCCGGGCGCACCGGCTATCCGTTCACCCTCGACAACTGCGGCGTCAAGGTCACCTTCGACAAGGCGCCCACGCGCGCCGCGGCGCTGTATCAGGCCTCCACCGAGGTCCTGCTGTCGCTGGGCCTGGCCGATCGCATGGTCGGCACCTCGACCTGGTTCGATCCGGTGCTCCCGGCACTGGCGGCCGATAACGCCAAGGTGCCCCGGCTGGCCGATAACGATCCGTCCTTCGAGGCGGTGCTGGCCAAGGAGCCCGATCTGGTGACCTCGGCCAGCGCGCACACCTTCACCTCGGCCGTGGTGGCCGAACGATCGCGGTTCGCACAGCTGGGCATTCCCACCTATCAGTCACCGGCGGTCTGCACCGGCGCGAAGGTCGACGGTGAAACCGTCACCCGCACAGCGCCGCTCGGCATCGACACGCTGTTCCAGGAGATCACCGAACTGGCTCGGATCTTCGATGTGCAGGAGCGGGGCGCGCAGCTGGTCGATCAGCTGCGCGGCCGGTTGCGCGCCGCGACGGGATCGCGCGATGGTTCCGAGCCGACCGTCGCCTTCTGGTTCTCCGGCGTCAAAACCCCCTATATGGCCGGATGCTGTTCCGCCCCGGGCCTTTACGCCAAGGAGGTCGGCGCGCGCAATGTCTTCGTCGATCAGCGCGAGGACTGGCCCGAGATCAATTGGGAGGCGGTCGTCGCGAGCGATCCCGATGTACTGGTGCTCGCGGACCTGAGCCGCAAACGCATCGAGGGTGATGCGCTGACCACGAAAATCGCCTTCCTGGAATCGAATCCGGCCACCAATCGAATGCGCGCGGTGCAGGGTAAGCACTACGTGGTGATGACCGGTTCGGAACTGGATCCGGGCATTCGCGAGATCGACGCCATCGAGAAGCTGGCGACCGGTCTGGCCACGGCGCGTTGACCCCGGCCCGGCGCGCCACCGCGATCTGCCTGGGTTCGGTTGCACTGCTGGTTGTCTCGATCGCCGTGACGGTGTCCATCGGCCCGGCGAACGTCTCACTGCGCGAGGTGTACGGCATCATCGGCCGGCATCTCGGGCTGGGCACGTTCTCGGCCGGTCGTCTGGCCGACGGCATCGTCTGGCAGCTGCGGCTGCCGCGCGCCCTGCTGGCGGCGCTGTGCGGGGCCGGGCTCGCGCTCTGCGGCGCGATTCTGCAATCGCTGCTGCGCAATCCGCTCGCCGATCCGTTCGTCCTGGGTGTGTCCTCCGGTGCGTCCACCGGCGCGGTGCTGGTGGCGGTGCTCGGCGTCGGGGCCGGGGTACTGACGCTGTCCGGCGGTGCGTTCCTGGGCGCGGTGCTGTCCTTCGCGGTGATGCTGGCGCTGGCCTACGGTGCGGGCGGCACCCCGGACCGGGTGGTGCTCGCGGGTGTGGCCTGCACCCAATTGTTTTCGGCATTGACCTCGCTGATCGTGCTGTCCTCGGCCAATGCCGAACAGACCCGCGGCGTGCTGTTCTGGCTGCTGGGTTCGCTGTCGGGTGCTACCTGGACCGATGTGGCGTTGGCGGCCACGGTATTCGGGCTCGGCGGCCTCGTATGCCTGTGGTACGCACCGGCTCTGGACGCGTTCGCCTTCGGATCCGATGCCGCCGCCGCGCTCGGTGTCGCGGTGGGCCGCACCCGGATGGTGCTGCTGCTGGTCACCGCGCTGGTGACGGCGGCGCTGGTGAGCGCGGCCGGAGCGATCGGTTTCGTGGGCCTGGTGCTGCCGCATATCGCCCGCTTCCTGGTCGGCCCCGGTCATTCCCGGTTGCTGCCGGTGACGGTTGTGATCGGCGCGGTCTTCATGGTGTGGGCCGATACCTTCGCGCGCAGCGCGTTCGGCGCCAGGGAGATTCCGGTCGGCGTGGTCACCGCACTGCTCGGCGTGCCCGCCTTCGCGGTACTGCTGGCCCGGCGGCGCAGGCAGCCGGCATGACCCTGCGCGCACTCGAGGTCTGCTGGACCCGCTCGGGTCGTCTGGTGCTGGACGGCGTCACCCTCGACCCCGAACCGGGTACCACGGTGGGCCTGCTCGGCCCCAATGGCTCGGGCAAATCCTCACTACTGCGGCTCATGTCGGGCCTGGACCGCGCCGACTCCGGCCGCGTCCGGCTCGATGACGATGACCTGCAATCGATTCCGCGGCGGCAGCTCGCGCGCCGGATCGCGCTGGTCGGCCAGCACGCCGATACCGATCTCGATCTCACCGTGCACGATGTGGTGCGGCTCGGCCGGATCCCGCATCGTGGCTGGTTCGGCGGCGATCCGGGCGCGGACACCGCGGCCATCGATGCCGCGCTCACCGCGGCGGGCTTGGCGGACAAGGCATCCCAGCGCTGGCATACGCTCTCCGGCGGTGAGCGTCAGCGCGCGCTGATCGCGAGCGCACTGGCGCAGGAGCCCCGCGAACTGCTGCTCGACGAGCCGACCAATCATCTCGATATCGCCCATCAGCTGGAGATCCTGACCCTGGTTCGCGCACTGCCGGTGACCGCGATCCTGGCGCTGCACGATCTGAACCTCGCGGCCATGTTCTGCGATGTGCTGGTGGTGCTGCGGCAGGGGCGCGTGGTGGCGACCGGCACCCCGGCCCAGGTGCTGACCGAGGACCTCATCGCCGAGGTCTATCGGGTCCGCTGCCGCGTCGAAACCACGGCCGCGGGCGATACTTCCGTGCGCTTCCTGCGCGACTGACCGGATCGCGCCCGGCCGCGCGCGCATCGTATGCTTCGTACGCAGCTGGTTCGCCGGTGATCGCGATATCGGGAGCCCCCGGATCGATCCCCGGCGTCGAAGCCCCGCACGGTGACGAGCCTGCGGGCGAAGAGGGAACCCGGTGGGAATCCGGGACTGTCCCGCAGCGGTGAGCAGGAACGAACGCCGTCACACGCACTGGGCTACCGACAGCCCGGGAAGCGACGGCCGGTAGGTCGGCCGAATCAGGGCCGGTGCCTGTGAGTCCGAAGACCTGCCCGCTGTGCCGGATGCGCCGTATCCGGCGGTCGCCGCCTCGTGGACTGGGCGCAGCACCGACCTCCGGGCCGCCCGCGTGCGGGAGCCGGACCGTCGCCGGTGTGCGTGCCCGAGGGCGTCGGCTATCCCCTTGCTAGCCAACGGAGTACGCCAGTGGTTGCTTCCCATCCCCGCACCGCCTCGGTCAATACCCAGCCGCTCGGTGAGCTCGATCCGGAGCTGGCCGCCGCCATGGCGGGCGAGCTGGCCCGCGAACGCGACACCCTCGAGATGATCGCCTCGGAGAACTTCGTGCCGCGCGCGGTATTGCAGGCCCAGGGCAGTGTGCTGACCAACAAATACGCCGAGGGCTATCCCGGCCGCCGCTACTACGGCGGCTGTGAACACGTCGATGTGGTGGAAACCCTGGCCCGCGAACGCGCCAAGGAGCTGTTCGGCGCGGAATTCGCGAATGTGCAACCGCATTCGGGTGCGCAGGCCAATGCCGCGGTGCTGATGGCACTGATGAATCCGGGGGAGCGGTTGCTCGGCCTGGATCTGGCGCACGGCGGGCATCTGACGCACGGTATGCGATTGAACTTCTCCGGCAAGCTGTATCGGGTGAGCGCCTACGGCGTGAGCAAGCGGGACCATCGCATCGATATGGACGAGGTGCGCAAGATCGCACGCAACACCTCGCCGAAGGTGATCGTGGCGGGCTGGTCGGCCTATCCCCGGCAGCAGGATTTCGCGGCCTTCCGTGAGATCGCCGATGAGGTCGGCGCGTACCTGTGGGTCGATATGGCGCACTTCGCCGGACTGGTCGCCGCGGGATTGCATCCCTCGCCGGTGCCGCACGCCGATATCGTCTCCTCGACCGTGCACAAGACCCTGGGCGGTCCGCGTTCGGGCTTGATCCTGGCCAAGCAGGAATTCGCCAAGAAGCTGAATTCGGCGGTGTTCCCGGGGCAGCAGGGCGGGCCGCTCATGCACGCCATCGCGGCCAAGGCGGTGTCGTTCAAGATCGCGGCGGGTGCGGAGTTCCGGGACCGGCAGGAGCGCACGCTCTCGGGTGCGAAGATTCTCGCCGAGCGGCTCACCGGCAGCGATGTCGCGGCCCAGGGCATCAGCGTGCTCACCGGCGGTACCGATGTGCACCTGGTGCTGGTCGATCTGCGGGACTCCCAGCTCGACGGCCAGCAGGGTGAGGATCTGCTGCACGAGATCGGAATCACGGTGAACCGCAATGCCGTTCCGTTCGATCCGCGCCCGCCCATGGTCACCTCGGGCCTGCGCATCGGCACCGCCGCGCTGGCCACCCGCGGATTCGGCGATGCCGAGTTCACCGAGGTCGCCGATATCATCGCCACCGCGCTGGCGGGCGGCTCCGATATCGAGGCGCTGCGTGACCGGGTCACCAAGCTGGCGCGCGAGGTGCCGCTGTACGACGGGCTGGAGGACTGGCGACTGCTCTGATCCGGCGCAGCGTCTCCGGCCCGTCGCGGCCGACTATCGAGCGCTCAAATACGCTCGCCAGCCACCGTATTCGGTGATGTCGACGGCGGTGGCGGTGGCGTCATGGGTCGCGGTGAAACCTATGACGCCACGGCCGTCCTCCAGTTCGATCGCGGTGAGCGCCATCGGGGCGGGCAGCGCGGCCAGGAAGCGGCCGAGCGCGGCCTCGGACAGCCGGTACAGCTCGCCCGGAATAGGCGCTCCCGCACCGGGTTCGGTGCGCACCACGCCGGGCTTCGGCGGCGTGGTGGCCATGGCCGTGAGCCGGTACGCGTCGGTGGTGCGAATGGCTCCGGCGAACCGCGCGCCGAGTTCCTCCAGCTGCCAGTGCAGCGGCTGATCGCGCAGATGCGCCCCGAAGACGGCGAGATCGACGCCGCGATCGACGAGAAGCGGTGCGGTGTCGATGTTTTGCAGTCGCGCCGCGATATCGACGGCGACCTGATCGGCGAAGGCGGGCACGACGATCATCACCCCGAACGGGTATCCCGTGGCGGTCGCGGCCCCCGGAATCGCCACCGCGGCCAGATCCACCAGATTGCAGAAATTGGTGAATGTGCCCAGCCGCCGGTTGATTCCGATCGGATCGGCCCGGACCGCCGCGAGGGTGGGATGCTCGGTGGTGGTCGGCAGCAGCAGGGCGTCGAAAGGCTCGAGCAGTTCCGCCGCGAAGGCGCGGGCGTGCGCGAGGGTGTTCAGATCGTCGGCGAAACCCGGGCCGGTCGTTGCGGCCGCGGCCGAAATGATTGCCGCCACGGTCGGATCGGCTCCGGCCGGCGCGGTATCGAGGAATGCGCCGACGGCGGCGTAGCGTTCGGCGACGATCGCACCATCGTAGAGCAGCAGCGCGGCCTCGAGCAGCGGCGCGATATCGACCGCCTCGATCTTGCATCCGGCCTCGAGCGCGGTGCACACCGACCTGTCGAAGGCCTCCCGGTATTCGGGGCTGAGCGCATCGAGGTTCGCGGGTACGGGGACGGCCAGTCGCGGCACCTGGGGAGCCGCGAATCGCACATCGGCGGGCCAGCTTCGACTGCGCGGATCACGCCGCTCCGCACCCGCCATGACCGCCGCCGCCCGGGTGGCCAGGTCCAGGGTGGCGGCGAAGACGGTAACGGCATCGTAGTCCGCGCAGGCCGGGACCACCCCGTGCGCGGGGATGATCCCGAGCGTGGCTTTGATGCCGACGAGGTCGTGGAATGCGGCCGGTACCCGCCCGGAACCGGCTGTGTCCGTGCCGATTCCGATATCGGCGATACCGAGTGCGACCGCGACCGCGGATCCGGAACTGGAGCCGCCCGAGATCAGCTCGGGATGATGCGCGTTGCGAACCGCACCGTGGGGGCTACGCGTCCCGACCAGCCCGGTGGCGAACTGGTCGAGATTGGTCTTACCGAGCATGATCGCCCCCGCCGCGACCAAACGCGCTATGGCGGAAGCGGTTTCGGCAGGGGAGTAGGCGTATTCGGGGCAGCCGGCGGTGGTCGGCAGACCCGCGACGTCCACATTGTCCTTGACCGCGACGAGCATTCCCGCCAGCGGCAGCGTCGCACCGTCGGCGAGGCGCTGTTCGATCGCCGCCGCCTCGGCGTGCACATCGTCGAACTCGCGCAAGGTGATCCACACTTCGGGCCGATCGGCCGCGGCTATGCGCGCAAAGGCCGCGGCGACGCGTGCGGTGGGCGAGGGGATGGTGGCCTCGGTCTGGGGTGCGTTCATTCGGTCACTCCGATCACGGCTAGTGGGGTTCCGGGTTCCACGGTGGCGCCGGGGGTGACGAGCACCCGCAGCACGGTGCCGGTGGCCGGACTGGGCACGGGCAGTTCGAGTTTCATCGCCTCGAGGACCGCCACGGGATCACCCGCGGTCAATCGCGCGCCGGGTTCGATATCGACGCGCCAGACATTGCCGACCATGGGTGCGGTAACCACGGTGGCATCGGGTGGCAGATCGGCGAGCGGATCGCCGTGGTCCTCGACCGGGGGCGGGGCGGCCACGGTGCGGTCGAATTCACCGGCGGCGTGCCAGGCGCGCTTCTCGGCCTCGAACGCCGCGCTCTGCCGGGTCTCGAACTCGGCGATATCGGTGGCGTTGTCGCGCAGCATCTTCCGGTGTTCGGCGAGCGCGAAGACGCCCTCGGTGACCTCGGCGTCGAAGCGCCCCGAGCGGGCCGCCGCCCGGTGGTCCAGAAGCTGTTCGGGGGTGACCGGCTCCCAGACGATGCGGTCGAAGAACCGGAACAGCCAGGGCGTGCCGTCCTCGAACGGCGCGTGCTGTCGATAGCTGGACCAGATCGGGATGGTGCGCCCGATCAGCTGATAGCCACCGGGGGATTCCATCCCGTACACGCACAGGTATTTACCGCCGATGCCCACCGCGTCCGAGGGCGTCCAGGTGCGCGCCGGATTGTATTTGGTGGTGACCAGCCGATGCCTCGGGTCCAGTGGAACCGCCAGGGGTGCACCGAGATACACGTCGCCGAGCCCGAGCACCAGGTATTCGGCGTCGAAGACGGTGCGGCGGACCTCCTCCACGCTGTCCAGCCCGTTGATGCGGCGAATGAACTCGACATTGGACGGCAGCCACGGCGCGGTATCGCGAATCCCGCTGCGGTAGCGGTCGATCGCCTCGGCGATGGATGGATCGTCGAAGGACAGCGGCAGCCGAATGGTGCGGCTGGGCACGACCAGATCACCGGTCGCGGGCAGTTGTTCCTCGAGTTCGGTGAGCAGGCCGAGTAGCCGAAACTGCGGCAGCGCAGCGGGATCGAAGTGGATGTGCAGTGCCCGCACCCCGGGCGTGACATCGATGATGCCGGGCGGTGCGGCGGCCGCGAGCGCCTGCGCGAGGGCGTGCACCCGCATGCGCAGCCCGAGATCCAGCACCATCTCGCCGTATTCGACCAGGATATTGTCATCGCCACCGCGCAGATAGCGCACCGCCGGACGGTCGGCGTCGGCCTCGATGCCGCCGAGAATACCGCGATCACGCAGTGCCGCACCGGAATCGGTGAGCACGCCGGTGGCGCGGGCGGCGGTCGAGGCGCGCAGCTCGGTGGCGGTCTCGTCGGTGACGGGCAGGAATGCGATGGTATCGCCGGGCCGCACCTGGCCCAGCTTCCAGCGATGCGCCGACACCACGGTGAGCGGGCACGCGAAGCCGCCCAGGCTGGGTCCGTCGGGCCCGAGCAGGATCGGGGTGTCGCCCGAAACATTCAGCGCGCCAACGCTGTACGGATTGTCGTGCAGGTTCGACGGATGCAGCCCGGCGTCGCCGCCGTCGGTGCGGGAGAATTCCGGGCGCGGTCCCTCCAGCCGGATGCCGGTGCGATTGGCATGGCTGCCGACCCGCCAGGCCTGCTCGTAGAACTGGGTCATATCGGCATCGGTGAAATATGCGGGTGCGGTCTGTGGCCCCTCACCGACGGCCAGCTGCCAGTCATGCGTGAACAGCGGCCGCTGCTCGACCGGCACCGGCCCGGGGTCGCTCGCCGTATCATGTTGCGCCGCAGCAATTCCCAGTACATCGCCGTCGGCGACGGCCTTACCGGTGACGCCGCCGAAGCCGCCGAGGGTGAAGGTCGACGCGCTGCCGTGGTACAGCGGCGCGTCGATTCCGCCCCGGATGGCCAGGTAGGTGCGCAGTCCCGCGTCCGACGGCGTGCCGATATCGAGCACAGATCCGGCGGCGATGCTCACCGGTTCCCACATCGGCACGGGTGCGCCGTCCACGGTCACCAGGGTCGGCGCTCCGGTGACACAGATGAGCGCCGCACCGGAGAACCGCAGTCGCGGTCCCTGCAACGTGCATTCCAGACCGGGCGCGCCCACGGGATTGCCCACGGCGGTATTCGCCAGGGTGAACGAGAGATCGTCCATCGGTCCGGACGGCGGAATTCCCACCTCCCACAGTCCGATTCTGCCGGGATGGTCCTGCACCGTGGTCATGGTGCCCGCCCGCAGCACATCCACCCGGCGGCTGGACCACGACAGTTCGGCCAGCGTGCCGGTGCTGTGGTCGGCGGCCAGCACCACCGGCGCGACCGCGGCCGCCCGCAACTGCGGCAGATTGGTCTGCACACCGTAGACGCCGGTGTCCGCGAGTGCCGCGCTCAGCTTCCCGAACGCCTCATCGCGATTCGTGCCGTGCGTGATGACCTTGGCCAGCAGCGGATCGTAGAACGCGCTGACCTCGGTGCCGGTCCCGATCCAGGTGTCGACCCGGGCGTCGGCGGGAAACCTTGTCGCGGTGACCAATCCGGCGCTCGGACGGTAGTCGTGTCCGGGATCCTCGGCGTAGACGCGGGCCTCCACCGCCCAGCCGTCGAGCGCGGGGCCGCCATCTGGCACACCGTCGAGCACGGTGTCGTCGCCACCCGCCAAGCGCAGCATCCACTCCACCAGATCGACGCCGGTGATCGCCTCGGTGACCGGATGTTCCACCTGGAGACGGGTATTCATCTCCAGGAACGACGCCTCGCTACGCTCGGTGTCGTACACGAATTCGACGGTGCCCGCCGAGCGATAGCGCACCGAACTCGCCAGCGCGCGCGAGGTCGCGAGCAATTGTTCGGTGAGGTCGTCCGGCAGGCCCGGGGCGGGCGCTTCCTCGATCACCTTCTGATTGCGGCGCTGGAGTGAACAGTCGCGGGTGCCCAGACTGACCACCCGGCCTTCACCGTCACCGAAGACCTGCACCTCGATATGCCTGGCGCGCCTGATGAATCGCTCCAGGAACACCCCGGCGGAGGAGAAGTTCGCCACCGCCAGCCGCCGCACCCGCGCGAAGGCCGCCCGGACCTCATCGGCGTCGGCACACGCCTGCATACCGATGCCGCCGCCCCCGCCGACGGCTTTCACCATTACCGGATAGCCGACCCGATCGGCTTCCGCCACAGCGTGATCGACCGATTCGAGGATGCCGCTGCCCGGCACCAGCGGTACGCCGACGGCGCGGGCGGCCTCGCGGGCGGTGTGTTTATCGCCGAACACCCGTAGTTGTTCGGGAGTCGGACCGACGAAGATCAGTCCGGCCGCCGCTGCCGCGGTGGCGAATTCGGCGTTCTCGGAGAGGAATCCGTATCCGGGGTGGATGGCTCCCGCGCCCGAGGCCAGTGCCGCCTCGATGACCGCATCGGCCCGCAGGTAGGATTGTGCGGCCGGACCCGGTCCGAGCCGGATTGCGGCGTCGGCCATGCGGACGTGCGCGGCCCCGAGGTCCGCGTCGGAGTACACCGCGACCGTTTTCAGCCCCAGCTCGCGGGCGCTGCGCAGTACGCGACAGGCGATCTCACCGCGATTGGCGATCAGTACGGTGTCGAAACTCGAACTCACCGATTACTCCTGTTCAATGGCCATGGACATGGCGACGATGGCGCGGGTGACCCGTTCGACCACGACGTCGAGGGATTCACCGATATGCCGGTGCAGTAGGTCGTAGGCCAGCGGAAGATCGTCGGCGAGAACGGCATCCAGAATCGCGAGGTGTTCGGCGATGGTCACCTCGACCCGGTTGTTGACCATGAAGTCGTACATGCGCACGTGCCGGATGCGGGCATTGACCGCGATCAGCGCACGCACCAGCTCACCGTTGCCGGACGCGGTCAGCAGGGCGATGTGGAAGCCCTCGTCCACCACCACGAAACCCGGCTCCTGCGCGGGCGGATCGGCCCGCAGCGCCAGCCAGTGCTCACGTTCGAGCCGCAGCAGCTCGTGGTCGTGCCGAATATCGGCATTGTCCATCGCGCGCTGAATTCCGCTCAGCTCCAACGCAATCCGCAACTCATAGAGGTCGCGCACCTTGGGAATGCTGGGCCGCACCGGGCTGAACCCGATCTCCTCCCGATGCAACAGACCGTCCGAGCACAGCATGGCCAGCGCCTCGCGCGCCGGAGTCCGCGAAATCCCGAAGCGGGCAGAGACTTTCGGTTCGGTCAGGCGCTGGCTGAACTTGATCTGACCGTTCATGAGTTCGTCGCGCAACGTGGCGTACACGGTGTCGCGCAAATGGCCGCCCGCCCCGTTGGTTCGGGCCCGCAATGGTGTCGACATGCCTGTATACGCTATGTACCAGGCGTTTCGGTATGGCTACAGTGCGTAACGACTGCGTTAGCAAGGCCTCACCGGCGTGCTGGATGGAGTCTGATGAGAATCGAGAGATTCGAGGGATAGCGTGGATCGGTATGGCTAGTAGGGACATTTCGGTGACTGTGGGGGATGACGACTGGCGTGCGCTGGTCGCTGCCGCGGAGGCGGCGGGGATGGGGGTGGAGGCCTATGTCTCCTGGTGCGTGCGGATTCTCGCTATGCAGGCGCAGCCCGGAAGCGGGCACCGGCGGCAGCGATTGGGGCAGGTGCGGGCGCGGCGGCGCGGCGCGGCGGTCGATGACGGGACGGAGGCGGCGGCGTGGGCGGAGACGTTCACCGAGCGACTGTCGCATCGCGCGGATCGCAGGCCGCAGCTGTGATTCCCGCTATTGGACCAGCTTTTCGCTTTTCAGCCAGTCGTATGCGACATCGGACGGGTCCTGCCCGTCGATGTCGACCCGGCCGTTGAGGTCCTGCATGAGCTGATCGGTCAGGCGTTCGGAGATGGTGCCGAGCAGCGTGCGGATCTGCGGATACCTGTCGATGATCGCGCCGCGCACCACGGCGGTGCCGCTGTAGGGCAGGAAGAACTTCTTATCGTCGTCCAGCACAGTGAGATTCAGGTTCTTCACGCGGCCGTCGGTGGTGTAGACCATGCCGAAGTTGCAGGGCGCGCTCTTGGCGGTGGCGGGGTAGACCACGCCCGCGTCCATGCGGGTGACGTTGCCGGACGGTACGCCGTTCGAATCGTTGTAGGGGATACCGTATTTCGCCAGCATGGGAATGAAACCGTCGGAGCGGCTGAAGAACTCGTCATCGACGCAGAAGGTGCGATCGGTGACCGGTAGCGCGGCCACGTCCGAGAGCGTCTTTACCTTCAGGCGTTGCGCGGTCGGGCCGGCGGCGAAAGCGTAGGTGTCGTTGAAGTTCGAGGGCGGGAGCCATTCCAGATTGTTGTCCCGGCGCTCGATATCGTGCACCCGCTGCCACAGCTCGTGCGGGTCGACGATTGTCTCGGTCTCGTTGTGGTAGTTGACCCAGCCGGTGCCGGTGTACTCCCAGAGGATATCGGCGTCCCCGTTGAGCTGGGCCTGCCGTGACGAGGCGGAGCCGGGCGCACCGGTCAGATCGGTGACATCGGCTCCGGCGGCGGCCAGGTAGGTCGCGGTGATCTTGCCCAGCAGTACACCCTCGGTGAAGCTCTTGGATGTCACGACCAGTTTCGCGCCGTCCAGCGGTTGCCCGCCGTCCACCAGTTTCGCGGCGTGGAAGGTGCCGGACGAACTCACCAGACCGCATCCGGCCAGCAGCGAGACCACCAGCAGCGCAATCGATCCGGCCCGTAGCGCCCTCATGAGATACCTCGCGGAGTCGCGGCAAGTTCGACCAGCCTGCCGAGCCAATCGATGATCAGCGCCAGCAGGCCGACCAGAATCGCGCCGGAGATGAGCAGTTTGGGCAGGAACAGCGTGACGCCGGTGGTGATCAGCGTGCCTAGGCTGGTCGCGCCGATGAAGGTGCTCAGCGTCGCGGTGCCGACCAGGATCACCAGGGCGGTGCGCACGCCATTGAGGATCACCGGGACCGCGAGCGGCAATTCCACCTGCACCAGGGTGCGCGCTCCGGAGAAGCCGATACCGCGCGCGGCCTCGATGGTGCGCTGATCCACCTGTCGCAGTCCGACAATGGTGTTCTGCAGGATTGGCAGGATCGCGTAGACCACCAGACCGATGACGGCGGTGCGGAATCCGGTGCCGAGCCAGAAGGTGAACAGCACCAGCAGCCCGACCGCCGGGGCCGCCTGGCCGATATTGGCGATGTTCACCACGATCGGTTCGAAACGCTGCAAAGCCGGTCGGGTGAGCGCGATTCCGAGCGGTATCGCCACCACGACCACGATGAGCGTGGCCACCACGGTCAGCTTGATATGCGCCAGAATCGTGGTCTGCAAATTGGCCCAGCCCAGCGACGCCTTCTCGGTCGCGGTGAAGGTGGTGGACCGATACCAGAGCAGATAGCCGATGCCGATCGCGAGAATGATGATCGGTTCGAACCAGACGTCGATCGGGGTGCGGCGCAATCGATTCATGACTGCCCGGCCGTTTCCGCGGCCGCCGCGGGCGGCACGGAATCCGGTTCGTCATCGGCGGCGATCACCGGCGTCGGCGCGTAATCGGTTCCGTCGATATGGGTTTCGTAGGACAGGTCCTGTTCCTCGGGATGACCCTCGGCGAGCTTGGCGCGGATCAACTCCGTCACCGCTCCGATATTCAGCGAGCCGACCACCGCGCCGCGGCCATCGGTGACCAGGGTGGCCCCCTGACTGGTGGCGAGCATGGCGTCGAGGGCGTCGTTCAGCGTCGAGGAGCGCGCCACCACGGGCAGCCGCCGGTCCAGGAAGTCCGACACTTCGGGTTTGCTGGCCACTTCCGCGAGCGTGGGCCACGCCCGCGGCCGCCCGGAGCGATCGACCACCACGATCCAGTCGTGCCCGGCTGCCTGCGCGCGCGCTATCACTTCGCCCGAGGGCTCACCGATGCGCGCGGTAATCACCCTGTCGTACTCCACATCTCGCACCCGCGAGACGGTGAGGTACGCCAGCTTCGCGCCCGATCCGACGAATTCCTCCACGAACGGCGTGGCCGGATCGGTGAGAATCTCCTCGGGTGTCGCGTACTGCTCGATATGCCCGCCCTCGGACAGGATGAGCACCTTGTCCCCGAGCTTGGTGGCCTCCTCGAAATCGTGCGTCACGATAACGATGGTCTTGCCGAGTTCGTGCTGAATCGCGATCAGGCTGTCCTGCAACCGAACTCGCGTGATCGGATCGACCGCTCCGAACGGTTCGTCCATCAGCAGCACCGGGGGATCGGCGGCCAGCGCCCGTGCCACGCCGACGCGCTGCTGCTGTCCGCCGGACATATCCTTGGGCAGCCGGTCCGCGAAGACCGCCGGATCCAGCCCGACCAGATCGAGCAGATATTCGGTGCGCTCGGCGATCCGCTTCTTGTCCCAGCCCAGCACGCGCGGAATCGCGCCCACGTTCTTGGCCACCGACCAGTGCGGGAAGAGCCCGCCGGATTGGATGACGTACCCGATGGACTGGCGCAGCTTGTCCGGATCCTCCTTGGTGACATCGCGCCCGTCGATGAGAATCCGCCCGCCGGACGGTTCGATCAAGCGGCTGATCATCTTCAGGGTGGTGGTCTTACCGCAGCCGGACGGTCCGACGAACGCGACGATATGCCCGGCCTCGATCTCCAGGTCCAGCCGTTCGACGGCCGGTTTCTCCTGTCCCCGATAGCGTTTCACCACACCGTCCAGCACGATGGACGCACCGGTCACATTGCGTTCGGCCGGAACGGGCGGCCGGGTCACTGCCTCGGTCATGAGAGTCCCTTTGCGATGGTGAGCCGTCCCAGCAGGACGAGGAGCGCGTCGAACACCAACGCGATCACGACGATGAGAATGGTTCCGGTCAAAGCCATTTCGAGCGCGTTCGCGCCGCCGAGGCGGGACAGGCCGTTGAAGATGAGCGAGCCGAGACCCGGCCCGAGCACATACGCGACGATGGCGGCCACGCCGACCACCATCTGCGTGGAGATCCGGATGCCGGTGAGGATCACCGGCCAGGCGATCGGCAATTCGACGGTGAACAGGATCCGGCGGCGCGAAAGCCCGATGCCGCGCGCGGATTCGATCACCGATTCCGGCACCGACCGCAATCCCACGATCGCGTTGCCGATCACCGGCAGCGTCGCGAAGAACGCCAGCATGATGAACGACGGCACCACCCCGAGCCCGAACGGCACCAGCAGCAGCGCCAGCAGCGCGAGCGACGGAATCGTCAGCGCCACCCGGCTGGAGGTCAGGGTCAGCGCCGACAGCAGCGGCAGCCGGTACACCGCGATCGCGATGACCACGGCGATGATCGTTCCCACCAGCACGGTCTGAAAGGCAAGGGACGCATGCTGATAGGTGAGGAAGGCCAGCGTCTCGCCACGTCCTCGGATATAGCTCCACAAGTGCACGGGATTCCCCTCGTCGGCCGAGGCCGGATAGGTTCCTGTCTGCGTATTCACCGGACGCGTGAGCCGTTAGACGGTAGTCGATCGCGCCTACCGGCCGCTGGCGGCGCGCGGTAGGCGAATCGCCGTTATGTCGTTGTGCCTTTCAGGCCGCGCGCGGGGCCGCGGTCGTCGAGTAGTACCCGGCATCGCCGGAGATCACGGTGCTTGCGCAGCCGTCGACGCCGACCGGCACCGCACCCGCGAGGGTGATGCGGGTGAGCTTGCGGTGTTCGGTGCCGTCGTAGTCGTCGATCGCGTAGTGCTGGGTGGCCCGGTTGTCCCAGATCGCCACATCACCGAGCGACCAGTTCCATCGGGTCGTGTTCTCCAGCCGGGTTATCCGGTTCTGGAAGAGTTGAAACAGGGCTTTGGACTCATTTCCGGACAGCCCGACGAGTTCCTTGACGAAGCAGCCGAGCAGCAGCGCGCGCTCACCGGTCTCCGGATGCACCTCGACCACGGGATGTTCGGTCTCGAAGTACTCGGATTCGAATTCGCGCCGATAGGCCGCGGAGTTCTCCTCGGTCGAGCGGCCCTCACCGGCGTAGTCGTACAGATTGGTGTGCCGGGCGCGCAGGTTCTCGGCCAGCACCCTGAGCGATTGCGGCAGTGCCTGGTACGCGGCGACCGTCGAGGCCCAGGTGGTCGAACCGCCATAGCTGGGCAGTGTGACCGCACGCAGAATCGAGGCCTGCGGCACCCGATCGACGAAGGTGACATCGGTGTGCCAGACATTCGAGCGACCGTGCCGCGAATCGATCGCCAGACTCTTGGCCCCGGCCGAGGTCAGCGTCGGATGCGGGGTGGTCGGAGTGCCGAGCAGCTGCGCGAATTCGTACTGACCGTCCTCGGTGAGCTGGTCCTGGCCCTGGAAGAAGATGACCTTGTGCTCGTGCAGCGCGGCTCGGATCGCGGCGACGGTCCGGGTGTTCAGATCCCCGCCGAGTCGCACCCCCTCGATGCGCGCGCCGATGTTCGCGCCGAGCTTGACCACCCGCACCGCGGATCCGGACTCGACTGAGTTGTGCACGGACATGGCGGGGCCTTTCGCTCGAACCGATCGGTCTGCGAACGAAACCACGTCTCGACCACCGCGAACACCCTTTGGGTCAGCCAGATCGAATCTCGCACGCCGGTCGGCTCTTCAAAGTTGGACGCGCGTGTGCAACACTGGCGACGCTGACTATCGTCTGGGTCACTCCGGCGGTGCAGTGCGACCTGCGTTACAGAAGCGATGATGCTGGAGGTTCGAGTGGGTAAGCCCGGGTTGAGACGACTGGCCGTGGCGGCGATGTCGACCGTGGTGGTGGCGAGTGGGGCGCAGGCCGCGTCGGCCGATCCCGGATATCCGCCGATGCCGCTGGATCAGAATCAGTTACCGCAGTTGCCCACCGAACCCCAGATCTACGACATGCTCCCCGTCCCGATCCCGTCCGAGGATCCGTGGTACGACGACCCGGCCGATATCGCCTCCTACGAACCCGGGCAGATCGTGCGCTCACGGGAGGTGCAGACCCGCTTCGTGGGTATTCCGTTCCCGGTCTACACCAGGCAATTGCTGTTCCGCTCCAACGACGTTCACGACAATCCGATCGTCACCGCGACCACCGTCATCGTGCCCGGGGTGCCGTGGCAGGGGAGTGCGCGGCCGGTGGTGTCGTTCCAGGAGGCCATCGACTCCACCAACGCCTCGTGCAATCCGTCGTACACCCTGCAGGTCGGCACCATGAAGGAGTCGGCGCTCGCGATCGGCTGGCTGGCACAGGGATTCGCGATCAACGTGCCGGATTTCGACGGCAAGTTCAGCACGTTCAACACCTATGCCGAGGGCAAGATGGTGCTGGACAGCTTGCGCGCCATGAAGAATGACGATGCGCTGGGGCTGACCGATTCGGGCATCGCGCTGTACGGCTACTCCGGCGGCGGCTCGGGTTCCATTCGCGCGGCGGAACTTCGGGCCAGCTACGCACCGGATGTGCGACTGCTCGGCACCGCGATCGGTGGGACGCCCGGCAACCTGGTCGATGTCGCGAAGTACGCCACCAAGCAGCAGACCGGTATCGCGGGTGTCGGCAACTTCACCATGTGGCTCGGTCTCACCAGCTTCGCGCGCGAATACCCCGACGCGTTCCGTCCCGAGGAGCTGCTCACCCCGGAAGGGCAGCAGCTGGCCAAGGACTTCCAGAGTCGTTGTCTGCCAACCATTCTGCTGGAGGGTATGTACCGGCCGATCAGCGCCTACTATCAGCCGGGCAAGTCGCTGGAGAACTCACCCGAGATCGTGCGGATTCTGCAGGACAACAGTCTCGGCAAGTACATCCCCGATACCCCGATCCTGTGGTGGCACGGCGTCTGGGACGAGGTCATCCCGCCCTCGACCGTCATCCCGACCGTGAACTCCTACTGGGAGCGCGGCGCGGATCTGCGTTTCTACACCGTCCCGATTCCGGAGCACGGTGCGAACGCCGTCACCGGCTGGGCACCCGCCGTGGCCTGGACCACCGCCGTCCTGCGTGGACTGCCGCCGGGGCCGAAGTTCAAGGCGGACTTCCAGCCGCTGCCGCCGGGTTTCCCGGGTAGCTGACCCGGGATGCGCTGGGGCGCGGTCAAATTCGCGCGAGATCGTCCAGGGTCCGCTCCAGTAGATCGCGGGGGAGCGCCCCGAGATTGGATACGTGCCGGTCGATGCCGAAATCATCGCATTGATCCAGGATCTCGGGGGTGGGCAACCCGAACTGATAGAAGGTGACCGATACCCGCTCGCGGCCGAGTTCGGCCGCGCAATAGCGCAATCGGGCGATGCGATCGGCATAGTCACGCGGTCGCATCCCGCCGCCGATGCGCATCCAACCGGGTCCGCGACCGAGAACCACTCGGCCACCGGACATTTGGTCGAGGGTGTCGATCTGGGCGGCGAGCCGGACGGGATCGCGCCGGATCCGCCGGGTCATGACGGTCCCGACGATCAGCCGTTCGGTCGCGGCGGCGGCCATGGTCAGCGCGGTGAACGGTGCGTCCGGCGTATGGGTGCTCGAATCGTCCGGCACGAACAAGGATTCGAAGCCGCGCTGTTCCACCATGCGCGCGGCTTCGGTCGGGGTCGCCGAGAATTCCGTCATCGGCAGTGCGACGCCCAGCTTCACCTGTGCACCTCCCTAAATATGTGACACCAACTAGTGTCACATATTCGGGCAGGTGTTGGATACCCACTGATCGGAACCCGGTCATCCGTACCGGGCGCGCCGGTTCATTGCGGATCGGTCTGCCGGGAGGATTGGATGCGGTGCACCGTGAGCGCCGCGGCGATGAGCCGAGATCCGTGTGGATCGGCCGGGTCGATGCCGGTGACCTCGGCGATGCGGCGCAGCCGGTAGCTGTAGGTGTTCGGATGAATGTGCACGGACGCGGCCGCCCGTTGCCGATCCGCGCCGAATCGGACGTGCGCCTCCATCGCCTCGACCAGGTGTGGTTGATCCAGCAGCGGCAGAATGCGTTCGGCCAGTTGATCGCGGGCATCACCCGGCCGGGTGAGCTGATATTCCAGCAGCAGATCCTCGAGCCGGTAGCTGCCCGCGGGGCGACGCAGATGCCGGGCGAGTTCGGCAACCTCGGCGGTCTGCCGGGCCTTGCGGGGCATCGAATCACGTTGTACGCCGGTACATTCCGCGACAATCGTGCCGACCCCGAGCTGTTCGGTCAGGGTGTGCGCGAGCAGGCGGCGCTGGTCGGGTGTGACGGTGTCACCGGGCAACAGCGCGAAACCGCTCTGGCCGTCGAAGGATTCGAGTGCCGGTCCGCCCGTCAGTTCGTCCAGGACGCGCCGGACGATGCGGATCCGGCGGCGGGTGGTCAGCATATCGGTGGCCGGAATCGCGCCGTCGGACGTGCTGAGGTGCAGGGCCAGCAGGTCGTAGTGGTCGGCGCCGATTCCGGCGCGGGCCGCGAGCTCCTCGGAGGGCGCACCCTGGATCAGGGCCGAGCACAGGATTCGGCGCAGCTCGCGCTCGCGGTCATTCCCGACCTGCTCCAGCTGGACATGCCGCTCGGTGATCGCCGCCATGACATGGCCCGAAAGTCGAAGCAGCAGATGGGAGAAGGCGATCACATCGGCGTGATCCTGCGGTCGTGCGGCCGCGCTCGCCTGCTGCCAGAGCTGATCGGTGGCGCGCAGGAAACCCGCGAGCAGCGGTCGTCCGGCGGGCCGGTCGCCGAGGTGGTGCTCGACCAGCGGCGTCAGCAGCTCGCCCGGATCCGCGGTGCCGTAGTCCGGGATTCGATTCAGGTATTCCAGTATCGCCGCGCTCAGCAGTCGAATGGATTCCCTGGTGTGCGGGTCCACGCCGCGCACGGTGTGCGATATTCGGTCGAGCCGGGCCAGAATCGGTGCGTCCGGCGCTATTCGATGTTCGGTATCCGCTCTCGCGAAGGCGTCCGCGAGCGGTGAGTTGTGTGCCAAATCGCTGATCTCCCCGTATTCCGAATCCGTATGTTCCGTGCGTTCGCCGCGCACCGCACCCTGAAGGCGTCATCGGCTTCGGTTTGCTGAGATTCCAGCCTACTATGAATCTTGGACGCGTGTGTCCAACAAAACTGGGGGCTGTCATGGCGAGCCTAGACCAGTCTCAGTGATGTTGCGTCACAGCCGAATCGGGGTGTGCACGATGCTTTGTCACGAGAGACGAACCCGTGCCGCGCAATTTCGTCGATTCATGCAATGACTCGCCGGTAGCCCTCTGGCAGAGTTGGTGTTCGGTCCAGATGGCCGCCGGCTCGCGACGTGGTGGGTATTCCGTATTCGAGCGGGGGCGGAGCGGACGACTCGATCGATTCGAGCGTCGCGGGACATCACATTGTCGTGGAACGGACCGTTGGGATTTGTGCGCCGCCGGGCGATGGAAAATTCCGCTGCGGCGAAACAGAGTGAGGACGTGTGTTGATCAGTGAATCTGCGATCGGAATTCCCCGTATACCGGACCGCGGGCACGAGAGTGAGATAGCGCGCCGCCATCGACTCTCCTGGATTCGGGAGCTGACCGGCAGCGAGCTGTCCTCGCTGGATCGCTTCCAGCTCAACCCGACTCGACTCGTCGGGAATGTGGAGAACCTGATCGGCAGTGTCGAGATCCCGGTGGGATTGGCCGGTCCGCTGCTGTTCGAGGGCGAATACGCGCACGGCTGGATCGCCGCGCCGTTCGCCACCACCGAGGGTGCGCTGGTGGCCTCGGCCACCCGTGGCGCCCGCGCGGTATCGGAATCGGGTGGTGTGCACACCCGGGTGCTCGGACAGCGCATGGTGCGTTCACCGCGCTTCGATCTCGACAATGTCGTTGCCGCACAACTTTTCGGGCGCTGGGTGCAGGATCATCACGCGGAGCTGGCGGAACAGATCGCCACGGTGTCCCAGCACGCGCGGCTGGTCGGACTGCGGCCGTTGCAGGTCGGTCGCAGCGTCGACATGCTCTTCGAATACGAGACCGGGGACGCGTCCGGCCAGAATATGACCACCGCCTGCACCTGGCACGCCTGCCAGTGGATCGACGCGCAGCTGCGGGACCATCCCGAGATCAGCATTCGGTCCTACTGCATCGAGGGCAATGCCGGGGGCGATAAGAAGATCGCCCAGCGCTCGCTGGCCAATGGCCGCGGTATGCGTGTCACCGCGGAATGCCGGGTGGACGGCGACACGCTGCGGCGCGTGTTCAAGGTCGATCAGGCCGATATGGTCCGGGCCTTCAACATCGGCGTGCAGGGTTCGGCGCTCAGTGGTGCGCTGTCGCCGAATATCAACGTGGCCAACGCGATTGCTGCGATCTTCGCCGCCACCGGACAGGACATCGCGTGCGTGCACGAGTCCGGTTCCGGTCTGCTCGGGATCGAGGCGGACGGCGACGGCATCTACGCGTCACTGCTGTTGCCCGCGCTCGCCATCGGCACCGTGGGCGGGGGCACCCAGCTGCCACAGCAGTCCGACTACCTCGAGATGATGGGGTGCGGCGGCACCGGCACGGCCCGCCGACTGGCCGAAGTGATCGCCGGATACGCACTGGCACTTGATCTTTCGACGCTCTCGGCGGTCATCGGCGGACAGTTCGCGACCGCGCACGAGCGGCTCGGCCGCAATCGCC
Organism: Nocardia sp. NPDC058058; assembly: GCF_042885355.1. Taxonomy (NCBI): domain Bacteria; kingdom Bacillati; phylum Actinomycetota; class Actinomycetes; order Mycobacteriales; family Nocardiaceae; genus Nocardia; species Nocardia sp. NPDC058058. Next base: position 183,302 of record NZ_JBHVSA010000001.1, read on the forward strand.
CGGTCAACTGGTTCACCGACCCCGATCTGACCCCCGAATTCTTCGATACCGTGCTGACCGCCCGCGAGCGCCCGGTCGAGACCGTGAAGGTGATCGGAAACTCCACCGCCGCAAGCGTTATCAGCGAGCTCACGCAGCGGGTGAGCATGCAGAAGCTGGTCGGTGTGCTGCCGGTGGACGTGCACTTCCTCGACGATCCGAACCCGCTCGAGGTGATGGTCAAGGCCAAACCCCTCGACGGTGAGGTGGTGCTGGCCGCGCACCGCCTGGTATCGCTGGCGGGCGGGCCGCTCTCGGAGGCCTGGGCGCGGGCCGGTGACGCGGGCGGCTTCCTCGGCACCCATATGCGGGAGCTGGAGCTGTACCGCAATCCCGGACCGCTGGCGCGCATCATGCCGCACTGCTACGGCATCTACGAAGCTCCGGAGCGGGAAGCGTTCCTGCTGGTCCTGGAACGACTGGGCGATAACGTCATTCTCAAGGACTCCGCGGACACACCCGAGCGGTGGACCGCGGCGCATATCCACACCGCGCTGCGCGGGATCGCCGATATCCACGGCCACTGGTACGGCCGCGTCGACGAACTGCTGGAACTGCCCTGGCTCGGCCCGCCCACCGAGGCGCCGCGGCTCGCGGGCATGGCCGAACTGTGGCGAGGACTCTTCAGCCATCATCGCGCCGAGTACCCGGAGCTCATGCGGGGACCGTGGCTGGACCGCACGCTGGAGCGCATCGACACCATCGGGGATTGGTGGCAGCAGCTCGAGGCGATGCCGCGCACCCTGGTGCACAACGATTTCAACTCCCGCAATATCGCGCTGCGGCGCTCGCCGGACGGCGGTGCGGACACGCTCGTCGCCTACGACTGGGAATTGGCGAGTATCCATCTGCCGCAACGTGATCTGGTGGAATTGCTCGCCTACGTGCTCACCCCCGATGTCGACGCCGAGACGGTCGAGGCCCACCTCGAATTCCATCGCCGCGCCGTGGCGGACGCGGCGGGCGTGGAGATCGATCCGGTGGTGTGGCGGCACGGCTACCGACTCGCGCTGGCGGACTTCACCATTCGCCGTCTCTCGCTGTATCTGCTGGTGCACACGGTGCACGGCCTGCGCTATATCGAGCGGGTGACCGCGACGGTGCGGCGGCTGGACGACATCGAAGCGGAGCTGGCATCTCGATCGACCGGACAGGAATTCCACGCGTGACCACTCTGACCGCAACCAGCCAGTCCCCCTTCGCATTGCGGCTGCTGGCGTACTCCAATGAACGATTCCCGGCCTGGCAGGTGCTCGGGCAGTTCCCGATGTTCCTGGTGGCCTACCTGTTCGGTCAGGTCATCACCGGTAAGACCGCCGGGTTCACGGTGGATCTGTTCGTCGGCTTCGCGGCGTTCGTGGCCTACACGCTGATGGTGCGGACCATCGACGACCACAAGGACGCGGCGCACGACAACGCGCACTATCCCGAGCGGGTATTGCAGCGCGGGCTGGTGACCTTCACCCATCTCAAGATCATCGGCGTGATCAGCCTGCTGGTGGTGCTCGGTGGCACGTTCTATGTCGATCGAGGCTTCGGGCCGGTATCGGTGTGGCTGCTCGGCATTTTCGTCTCCAACAACCTGGTGCAGTTCGTTCAGGTGAAGTGGGCCTGGATCGGGGAATGGCTGGAGGCGCGGCGCGTGCTGCTGGCGCTGTCGGTGATTCCGTTCTGGGGGATCGGCGCGGTCTGGGCCGCGCAGATGGGCGCGGGTGCGCAGTGGGTGCCCGCGAAGGTGTGGTGGCTGGTGGCGCTGTGGTCGGTGGCGGCGCTGCTGCTCGAGATCGCGCGCAAGTCGCGCACCCCGGAGGACACCCGCGAGACGGTGGTCGACTACACCAAATCGGCGTCGTCCTGGACGCGTTCGCTCGGGTTGACCGGGACCGTGGTGGTGCTGGCGGGGCTGGCGCTGGGCGTCACCGCGCTGGAATTCGCCGCCCTGGCCGCGATCGAGCGGGGCGTGGGCTGGGCGTACGCCGCCCTCGCCGCGACCGCGCTGCTGCCGGTGATCGCCGCGATCGTGTTCTGGCGCAAGCCGACTCGGGTCGGAGCCAAGAACGTATCCGAGGCGTCGGCCAGCGTATGGCTGATCGGCCAGATCATCTTCGCCGTCGCGATTCTCACCACCGGATAGGAGGCGTCCATGAAGTTCGCCATCATCGGGGCGGCGATCAAGGTTCCGGGGGCGACCGATATCGATCTGTTCCGGACCGAACTCGACCGTGGGGCAACCCATTTCGAGTCGGTATCGCGGGAGCGGGCACTGGCGTCCGGGCTGACCGCCCAGGACGTCGGGCACGCCAACTATGTCGCGGTGGCCTCGCCGCTGGCCGGTGCCGAGGAGTTCGATCGCGAATTCTTCCGGATGAGCGCCGCCGAGGCGCGCTGGACCGATCCGCAGCAGCGACTGCTGCTCACCCTGACTCATCAGGCGCTGGAGTCCGGTGGAATCGCCACCCGGGACGCCCGAATCGGTTCGTACGTAACAGTTTCCGAATCCTCCTATCTGCGAGGGCGTGCCGAGCCGGGCAGTACGGCACGGGTCGACTACCAATCGCTGATCGGCAACGACCGCGATTTCGCCGCCGCTCGGCTGGCGTACCGGTTCGGTTTCACCGGTCCCGCCCTCACCATTCAGAGCGCGTGTTCGAGCTCGCTGGTCGCACTCCATCAGGCATGTGCGGGACTGGCTTTCGGTGACGCGGATATCGCGGTGGTGGGCGCGGCATCCCTGAGTTTCCCGCAGCCGCACGGCTATATCGCCGAAACCGGCGGCATCATGTCGCCGACCGGCTCGTCCCGGCCGTTCGACGCCGAATCCGACGGCACCGTGCGCGGCAGCGGCGGCGGTGTTGTCATGCTGCGCCGCCTGGAAGACGCACTGGCGCAAGGTGATCCGATCCTCGCCGTGGTCGCCGGCAGTGCGATCAACAATGACGGCGCGCAGCGCATGGCCTTCAGCGCACCCGCGGTCTCCGGACAGGTCGACGTACTCACCGCCGCGCTGCGCCGCGCCCGGATCTCACCCGACGAGATCGGGTACCTGGAAGCGCACGGCACCGGCACCCAACTCGGCGATCCCATTGAATTCCGTGCCCTCACCAGGGCATACGCCGATACCGGCGGCCGCACGACCCGCTGCCACCTCGGCTCCGCCAAGGCCAACCTCGGCCACCTCGATGCCGCCGCGGGCATGATCGGCCTGCTCAAGACCATCCTGACCCTCGACTCCGGCCGCATCTTCCCGCAGCCCGGCTACCGCACCCCCAATCCGGCCATCCCACTGGACGATTCGATCTTCACGATCGCGACCGCCCCCGTGCCGAGCCCGGACCTGCAATACGCGGCGGTCAGCTCCTTCGGCATGGGCGGCACCAACGCCCACGTCATCCTGGAACGCGCACCCCGCCGCGCACCGTCGAGTGCGACCGGCGGCGAGGTTCGAATCACCCTGTCCGCGCGCTCGACCGCGGCCCTGCGCACCTACCGCGACCGCCTCGCGGCCTACCTGCACGACCACCCCGGCGCGGACCCGATCGATATCGCCGCCACCCTGGCCGCGCGCACCGCACACCCCGAGGCGATCTGGGTCGCCGATGTCCGCTCACTCGCCGAACTCGTCGACCGACTCCGTGCTGGAGAGACGACCGCAGACGGTACGGATGAGCTCGCCGTGCGGCACACTCGGGCCGACGGTGATAAGCCCGGTTCGTACGAGGGTGGGCAGCGAATCTGGTTGCCGCCCGCGCCTTTGGCCGAGACCTTCCATGGATTGCCGCTTCTACGGGATGACCCGACGCGGGTTTCGCCGACTTCGGAGCACGGCTCGGACACGTCGGCTGGGGCGGATGCCGCTGCCGCGCCGGGCGGAGTGGACGGTTCCGGCACATCGAGTCGAACCGATATCGAAGGTGTGCCGGGATCGGCGCGGGCCGCGACCGCATCCGGTCGGGCGGCGAGTCCCGCCGCACCCGGCGGGGTGGAAGCCGATGTGCGGGAGTTGTTCCTGCGGCTCGCGGGGGATGAGCTCGGGGCCGGGGTGGATGAGGGGACCGATTTCTTCGCCGCCGGTGGGGAGTCGATCGCGCTGGTGGCGATTGTCGGGAAGGTGACCGATCGGATTCCGTTCGCGGTGGATTTCGCGGCGCTGGACGGGATTACCACGGTGGGTGATCTGGGACGGGTGCTGGCCGCGCAGGCCATGGCGGCCGTTGGCGGTCGAGATCGGTTGCCGGCTGGGCAGGCTACCGCCGCCCCGGGGAGCCGAGATGGGTTGCCCGCTGGGCAGGCTACCGCCGCCCCGGGCGGCCGGAATGGGTTGCTGGCGTTCGGGTCCGGGGAGCCGATGATTCACCTCTTCCCGCCCGCCGGGGGGACCAATTACTGCTATGCGGCGCTGTCGCGGGTGGTTCCCGAGCTCGGGTTGGCGGCGTTCCGTGCGCCGCATCCGGCCGGGGGATCCATCGAGGAGATCGCGGCGGCGTGCGTGGACGATCTGCGCGCGGCGGGGGCGATCGGCGATCGGCTGGTGCTGGGCGGGTATTCGTTCGGCGGAAATGTCGCGTTCGAGATCGCCCGGCAGCTCGAGCAGACCGAGCGGGTATCGGTGCGCCACGTGATCATGTTCGACTCGTTCGCCCCCGATGCGTTCGGCGGCGTGCGCGCGGATTCGGATCAGCTGGTGACCGAGGTCGAGCGGCGATTGCGGACCGCGGCGTCGGCGCTGCCGGGGTATCGCGCGGCGGCCGATACCGATCGGAGCGGGGCGACCGTGCTCGATTCCTTCCGGGATGTCTGGCTGGCCAATACCCGTGCGCTGGAACGGTATCGACCCGCGGGCCGGATCGGCGCACCGATCACCGTCTTGCGGGCGCGCACGCCGCTGAGCGCGCCGCGCGCGCGGGCGCTGGGGATCGATGTCGGCGCGACCATGTCCTGGCAGCGGCATACCCGCGGCGCCGTTCGAATCATCGACGTGCCGGGCGACCACTACACCCTGTTCACCGATCCGGCCCATGTGTCGGTCGCCGCAAAGGTTTTCGCGCGAACCCTGCGTTCGGTGCGTTCCGTCGACCGCGAGGAGGCGACAGCTTCGTGAGATATGCGACCCCCAGTCAGCGCCGTTTCGTACTGGCGGCCAAGGTGCGACCGGACGATCCGGCGTCGAATTGGTCGCTGCTGTCCCGGCTACCCGCCGGGGCGGATCCGGTGCGCTTCGCCGCCGCGGTCGAGGCGGTGCTGCACGGCAATGACAGCTTCAACGAGGTCTTCGAGCTCGACGCGGGCGGCGAGATCATCGTGACACCGACGTCCATCCGCCAATCCTGTTCGGTGCGTGCCTATTCCGATATCGACGCGGTGCGCGATCGCGTGCGGGAACTCGCGGATGAGGCCTTCGAGCTGTCGGCCGCCCCGCTGTACCACGCCGAGGTGGCGGTGGTCGGCGCGGAATCCTATTTCCTGTTCGCCGGTGCGCACGTGCTCTGCGACGGATTCGGTTTCTACAATCTGATCGGTGATTTCGCGGCCCGGTACGCCGATCCGGGCCATATCAGCCCGAGTACGAGTTCACCGGTGGACACCGCGGAACCGTATGGAGCGGATCCCGCTGCCGCGCAGCGCTATTACGCCGAGGAGTTCGCCGGTATCGACAGCCTCGGCATCGACGGCTGGGATCGCCGGGACGCCCGGGGCCGGGTCGCGGGGGAGATCCTGCGCCATGCGCTACCCGGCGCGGACTATCGCGCCGCCGGAACGTTGGCGAAAAAGCTCGGGGTGCGCCGCTATTCGGTACTCCTGAGCAGCTACGCGCTGACCGTCGGCTGCCTGTCCGGCCTGGACTCGGTGGTGGTGTCGGTGCCGATGTCCAATCGCCGGGCGAGTGCGGCCGCGCAGGCCACCCGCGGGGTGCGGGTGAACGCGCTGCCGGTCCGATTCGATCTGAGCGGCGCGGCGACCTTCGGCGACCTGTGCCGCACCGCCGACCGCCAACTCGCGAATCTCATCGAGTTCGAACAGTTCGCCTTCGCGGACTTCTCCCGCCGCGTGATCGCCTCGGATTCCGTTGACGCCGTGCAGCCTTCGGTGAGTTTCACCGTCTACCCGCGCCCGCTGGCCGTGCTGATCGACGATGAGGTGGGCGTACCGGTCCATGTCGATCGGCGGTACATCCAGTACCCGCTGTCGATCAACATCGAGGTCGGCACCGATGCGGCGACCTTGATCATCGAACGCGCCGATCACCTGCCGCGGGCCGATATCGGTGCGCTGTACACCCGGGTGCTGCGCCACGGCACGACGGCCGCCGATGCGCCGCTCACCGAATTGCGCTGGGCGACAGCGGAGTCCGCCGCCGAAGTGCTGCCGCAGACCCGATTCCCCGAGCAGACCCTGGTCGAGGCGTTCCGGGCGGCCGCCGCGAATACGCCCGATGTGGTTGCCGTGGTCGACGATTCGACCGAGATCACCTACCGCCAGCTGGACAGCCTGTCCGACGACATCGCGAGCTGGATCGTGAATACCCTGCCTGAGCACCGCATCGGCGTCCGGCTGGGAGCCTCCGTGCGCCAGGTCGCGACGCTGCTCGGGGCATTCAAAGCAGGGAAGATCTATGTGCCCATCGATCCGGCCTCGGGGCCGGGACGGTACGCACAGGTCGTCGCAGGCTGCGACGGGTTGACCGTACTGGTGGACGCCCCGGATCCGGTCGAGGGCGCGCGCGAGATCCGGCTGCCCCTGGAATTCACCCCGGCCACCCCGCTCCCCGCCCCGGCCGCGACCACCGATCTCGCCTACCTGCTGTTCACCTCGGGCACCACCGGAACCCCGAAAGGCGTTCAGGTCGAACACGCTTCGCTGACCCGCTTCTTCGACGGGCTGCGCCGGGCGATCCCGACCGGCCCGGCCCGGCGCTGGCTGCTGTTCCATTCGGTGGCCTTCGACGTCTCCTTCGCCGAGACCTTCGGTGCGCTGCTCAGCGGCGGCACCGTCCACATCCCCGCCGACGCGGTGAAACGCGATCCGCATCGACTGGCGGAGTACATCGCGGAGCATGAGATCGCGGTGCTCTCCCAGACCCCCTCGGCCTTCAGCATGGTGTCCGGCCGCCTGGGTGCTGCCCGCGCCCTCGAATACGTGGTGCTGTGCGCGGAGCGCCTCGAATACTCCTCGGTGGCGGCTTTCGTCGCCGCACGGCCCGATGTGCGGGTGGTGAACAGCTACGGCATCACCGAAACCACGGTCTATCACACCGCTTTCGCGCTGCCCGCCGATCCGGCCGACTTCCCGGCGGAATCGGTGATCGGCAGGCCCTTCGCCGATGTCGGCATGGCGGTGGTGGACGAGTCGCGGCGCGTACTGCCGCGTGGGGTGCCCGGCCAGCTGGTGGTGAACGGTCCGGGCCTGATGCGGGGTTATCTGGGCCGCGATGATCTGACCACGGCGCGCATCGTGGATATCGACGGCGTGCCGTCCTATCTCTCGGGTGATCGCGGATACCTCGATGCCGCGGGACAATTCGTGATCACCGGCAGGCTCGACCGTCAGGTCAAGATTCGCGGACACCGTTGCGAACTGGGCGAGATCGAACACGCGGTCGCCGCCACCGGGCGGACCGAGACGGTGTATGCCACCGTCTACGGCTCGGGGCTGACCGCCGAACTCGTCTGTTTCGTTGTGCTCGCACCGGATTCGGGATCCCTCGACGAGGTGCGCCGCGAGGTGCGCGCCGCGCTGCCGCGCTATCTCGAACCGGATCGCTATCTCACGCTCGCGGCCATGCCCATGAACGCGAACTCGAAGGCTGACGCCTCCGCGCTCGCCCGCCTGTACGAGGCGGAAACCGCTCTCCCGCAAGAAATCACGCTGGACGGTCCGGCCGATCGCGCCGAAATCCGGGAGGTGGTCGACGCGATCTGGACCGATGTGCTCGACGGTGCCGAATTCGACGGCTCCACCCGCTTCTTCGACGCGGGCGGCACCTCGGCGATGGTGATCCAGGTCGGCGAACGCCTGCGCGCCCGTCTCGGTGTCACCGATATCCACGTGGTTGACCTGTTCGAATACTGCACGCCGGATTCGCTCACCGGCTTCCTGGTCGAGAAGGTGTGATCGGAAATGACAGAACTCTCGACGTCCGCGCACGACTGCGCCGAATTCACGCTCATGTGCGGCTGGCTGCTCGACCCGAACCCGAACGCCGGGATCGATCTCGCCGATGAGGATGACGGCTGGCAGCGCCGCACCTATCCCGAATTGCGCACGGCCGCATGGCGTATCGCGGCCCTGCTGCGCGAGCGCGGGGTGCGCCCCGGCGACGGGGTGTGCGTGGTGCTGCCCACCGGTTTCGACTGCATCGCCTCGATGTACGCGGTGTGGGCGTGCGGCGCGACGCTGAGCCTGGTGCCGCCGCCGGTATTCGGTGGCGGCGAGGAGTACGTCGCGCATCTGCGCGGCATCCTCGCGCAGGCGCTGCCGCGGCTCGTGCTCACCTCGGCGGATATCTCCGAAACCATCGGGCGCGCACGCGATTCGCTGGAAGACGCCACCGAAGTGCTTGTACTGCGAGGTATTCCGGATGGCACCGGTGAACCGTTCCAGCGAACACCCGTGCACGCCGAGGATTTCGCGCTCGTGCAGTTCACCTCCGGCTCGCTGGGTTCCCCGCGCGGTGTGCGGATCAGCTGGCGGAACCTGGGCGCGAATACCGCGTTCATCACCTCGGCCGTGGACTGGCGCAACGGTGATGTCACGGTGTCCTGGCTACCGCTCTATCACGATATGGGCCTGATCGGCGGCCTGCTGGCCAGCGTCGCCAAACAGGGCGAGCTGCGGCTGATGCGCCCGGATCAATTCGTTCGCGATCCCGGCCGCTGGTTGCGTGCGCTCGCGGGTGCGCACCATGCGGTATCGCCGTCATTCGGTATGGGCTACACCGCCAAACGGCTGCGACCCACCGATCTCGCGGACCTGGATCTGTCCGGTCTCCGTTCGCTCATCACCGGCGCGGAACCGATCGATATCGCCGATGTGCGTGCCTTCACCACACTGCTCGCGGACACCGGCTACCGCCCGGAGAGTCTGCGCCCGGCCTACGGTCTGGCCGAATCCACGCTCATGGCCTCGATTTCGGTGGCGGGTCGGGTGCCCGCCGCGCTCCGGATCGACAGCTCGACGCTGCGGTTCGGCGCGCAGGTGCGGGTGCTCGGCACCGGCGCGGTGGACGGCGGCGAACTGTCCGGAGCCGGATGGGTGGTCGGATTGGGTTGTTCCACCACCGAATCCACCATCACCATCGTCGATGCCGAGGGCACACCGCTGCCCGAGGGGGTACTCGGTGAGGTGGTGATCGCCGGACCGTCCGTGGCCGAGGGCTATCAGCCGATCCCGGGTGAGTCGGATCGCGAGGGTGCGACGCGCTTCATCGACGGCGCGGTGCACTCCGGCGATGCCGGATTCCTGCGCGACGGCGAACTCTATGTGCTGGGCCGCATGGGCGCGAGCATCAAGGTGCGCGGCAAACCGGTCTTCATGGAGGACGTCGACCATCGCGTCGCACACGAAACCGGGCTGGCCAAACACAGATTCGCGGCTGTCGCCATGCAGGGCACCGGCGCTGATCAGGGCATCGTGCTGTTCGCCGAGGCGCAACCGGGCGACTGGATCGAGGTGGCGCGCAAGGTGCTGCGCGGCGACCTCGGCCCCGCACAGCAGCTGACCATCGTGACCGGCCGGACCGGTCTGATCCGCCGCACCTCCAGCGGTAAACCCCGGCGCAGGCTGATGTGGGAGCTGTATCGCGGCGGTGAACTCGGCGAGGGCGTCACCGTGCACGGTGCGCTGCGCGGTTCCGAGGTGACCACCGCCGGACCGCGCCGCCCGGCCCAGGCGCTGCTGTCCGACGGCGAGATCGAGGATCTGCTGACCGCGGCCCTGGCCGTGGTGGACATCCCCGCCGAATCGACCGTCCTGCTGGAGGGTTCGATCGCCGAGGGTTTCGGCAATACCGGCTCCGATATCGACTTCCTGGTGGCCGTACCGGGTGCGGACCCGGCCCCGGAGATGCCGACCGTACTGTTCCTCGGCGGTCGCCGGGTGGAGATCCGCACTCGATCGCGGGCACAGCTGGAGGACCAGCTTGCCTACGCGAGACAGGCACAGCCGCACGATGATTCCGATCCAAGCGCGTTGATCGCACTCAATCAGGATGTGCTCAACCGCTGCCAGCGATTCCTGCGCGCCACCGTGGTGCGGTCCGGCGCGGTGGATATCGCGCGGATCCGCGAGCAGTACCCCTACGCCGATTTCGCCGCGCTCATGAGCGCCTGGTGGTTCGCCAGGGGACAGCAATCGCTGCGCCAGGCCGTGGCCATGGCCGCGCTGGAGGCATGGCCCGAGGCCTCCGGCTGGGCCCGCGACGGTCTGCTCGATGCGATCAAGGGCTGGGCGGCCGCGCGCGGGGAAACCTATATCGAGTCGAAGTGGGTCGGCCCGCAGCTGGATCGCCTCGGCGAAGACGCGGTGGCGCAGCGGTATTACGACCTGCTGCATCGGCTCACCGATGCGGTGACCGGTCCCGCCGTACTGGATGAGGTCCTGGAATTCGTGGTCACGCTGGGCCACCCGATCGTCCCCAATGATCCGAAGATGGTGCGGCTGAGCCGAATCGGCGGCATCACCTCGTGGCCGATCGACGGCCGCATTCACGTACTGCGCGCCGATCGCGAGGTCTTCGTACTGTCGGACCGCGCGGCCAGATCCTGGCGCTCGGTGGTGTTCGGCCGTTCGCTGGCCGATGTGACCGCCGGTGCGGGCGCGGCATCGCATGCCGATCTCGCCGAGTTCACCCGTCTCGGCCTGGTCGGCCTGAGCTGGCGGGACGCGGGCGCGCTGCGACCCGCCGTGGCCATGGTCAAGGTGCTCGGGGCGTACACCCCTCCGCCCACCACCGCGCCCGTGCTGGTGGGGTTGGGCGGCGGCGCGCGAGACGCGGAGCGGCCCGTCACGCTGTCCCCATTGCCCGCGGCCAGATTCACCGAATGCGCGTCCGCGCTGGTGTGGTCGAACGTCATTATCGAGAACGCCCGGGAAGATCTGGTGGGTGCGCTGGAACAGCGCCAGGGCCGGGTGGCCGAGGCCGCGACCGAACGCCTGGTGCGCGGGGTGGTGCGAATGCTGTTGTCCACCAACGGATGTGCACCGCTGCCGCCCGATATCGCGGCGATCGCCACGCTCGACCGGCTGCTCCCGCCGAGTGCGGATCGCGCCGAACTCATCGCACGGGTGCGGGCGGCGCAGGCGGTGCGTTTCACCGAGCTGATCGAATCCGGCGGCGAGTACGCCGGGCTGGCGACGGTGGACGCCCTGGTCGAAATCGCCCGGGGCGTAGCCGATCTCACCTTCCCGGCCGCATTCGATTCGCATGAGCAATGGCGGCGCACCCTCACCATCACCTACGACTGGCTGCGCCTGGCCGCCTACCTGAACACCGAACTTCCGATCGACGAGGTGCAGGACCTGCTGGCGTCCGGTGGCGCCCAGCCGCATCAGCGTCATCGGGCCAGTGAAGGAGAAGAGAACCGTTGACCGTGATTCCGATCGACGCGGCGGTCATCGCCGCCCGCACCCGCACCCTGATCGCGCATATGGCTCCCGAGCCGCCGAACACGGTGCTCGATGAACAGCGGCTGATAGAGGATCTCGGCTTCGATTCGATTCGCCTGATGGAACTCACGGTCGCCCTGGAACGCGGTTTCGGTCTGCCGCGGTACGCACCCGAACAGCTGACCGATGTGCGGCGGGTGGGCGATGTGATCACCTTGGTTGCCACCACGCTTGGCACCGCGGCGACCACTGCCGAGGAGGCGACGCGTGGGTGAGCCGAACGCGGTCCTGGTCACCGGTGCGAGCGGCCTGGTGGGCGCGGAAGTGGTGACGCGGCTGCGAGCGCGCGGCATCCCGGTCGTGGTGCTCACCCACCGCACGCCGCAGATCGTGGACAGTCGCGGCACCCGGGTGGCGGCGGCGGAATTCACCGGCGGCGCGGACGAAGTCGCGTTCGTCACCGGTGATATCCGGCAGCCCGGATTCGGGCTGGACCCGGAGACGCTCACCCTGTTGCGCGAGCGCGTCGGCACCCTGGTGCACAGCGCCGCCACCACCGATTTCGATGCCCCGGAACGGGATTACGCCGAACTCAATGTCGGCGGTACCGAGCATGCGGCCGAACTCGCCCGCTCCTGGGACATTCCGCTGGTGTACGTCAGCACCGCGTACGTGTGCGGCCGCCGCGACGGGTTCATCGAGGAGGACTTCGCCCCCGGTTCCGACTCGTTCGGCAATGGCTACGAACGCAGCAAATACCTTGCCGAACAGCATGTCCGGAACCTGCCCGGGCTGCGCTGGACCGTGGTGCGCCCCGGCATCGTCACCGGTCTGACCGAGTCCGGCGCGATTCGCGATTACAAGAACCTCTACACCGTGGTCAAACTGATCGTGGAGGGAAAGCTGCGCACCCTGCCCGGGCGCTACGACGCGACCCTGACCTTCGCGCCCGTGGACTACGTCGCGGATGTGATCGTCGCCGCCACAACGCAATTCGATCGAGCGCAGGGCAAGACCTGTCACGCGGTGGGCGCGAACGCCACCTCGCTGCGCGCGATGTCGGAGATCTTCGCCGAGTACCCCTCCTTCGAGGTGGCCCGTTTCGTACCCGCGACCACCTTCGATCCGGCGGAACTCGATGCCGTCGAGCGCGAGTACTACCTGCGGATCGGCGCGCAATACACCAACTATTTCAACAGCCGTCGCGACTTCGGCACCGCCGCCGCGACCGAACTGCTTGGCACGCCCCCACCGGACACCGGACCCGACTATCTGCGGGTGCTGCTGGACCACTGCCTCGAAACGGGCTATCTGGGAACGCCATTGGCGAGTATCGAGGAGGTGCTCCAGTGCTGGAGCTGAAAGATGTGTCCAAGTCCTACACCATCGGCGAACAGCAGGTGCGGGCGCTGTCCACGCTGAACCTGAGTTTCGAGGCCGGGACGTTCAGCGCCATCGTCGGCCCGTCGGGGGCCGGGAAGAGCACCCTGCTGCACATTCTCGGGGCGCTGGACACCCCGGACTCCGGCACGGTGGAATTCGAGGGCCGCGCCCTCGGTGCGCTCGGTGATGACGGGCTCGCCGAATTCCGCCGCCGCACCGTGGGTTTCATCTTCCAGTTCTTCAATCTGCTGCCCACCATGAGCGCCTGGGAGAACGTCGCGCTGCCGCTGCTGCTGGACGGCGGCACCCTGCGCAAGGCCAAACCGCGCGCCCTGGAATTGCTCGCCCTGGTGGATCTGGCCAACCGTGCCGACCATCGGCCCGCCGAACTGTCCGGCGGTCAGATGCAGCGCGTCGCGGTGGCCCGCGCGCTCATGCTGGACGCGCCGCTGATCCTGGCCGATGAGCCCAGCGGCAATCTCGACTCCAAGACCGGTGCGCAGCTGATGGAGCTGCTGGCCTCGATCGCGCACGACACCGAGCGCCGGCGCGCGGTCATCACCGTCACCCACGATATGGTCGCGGCCGCCGCCACCGACCGGGTCATCACCCTGCGCGACGGCGGCGTCAGCAGTGACGAGAAGAGTGCCGCCTGATGCTCTCCGCCTGGGATCGACTGCGGTTCCTCAGTATTCGCGATCTGCTGGTGCACCGGGGCCGGGCGCTGGCATCCATCGCGGTGGTGGCGGTCTCGACCGCACTGCTGGTGACCGTGCTGTGCATCATCGGCTCCATCGACCAGTCCATCGACCGGGTGGCGGCCGGGCTCGGCGGCAATGCCGTGCTCGAGGTGTCCGGGGCCTCGGACAGCGGTTTCCCGGCCGCGGTCCGCGATGAGGTGGCCCGCACGCCCGGTGTGACGGCGGCGGTTCCGGTGGTCCGCACCGCGGTGAGCACACCGCGCGGCACCGTACTGCTGCTGGGCACCGATGCCGGCGCCGCCGCGCTGGACAGTCCGATCAAGAACGAATTGGCCGGGCACGCGGCGGCATTGACGACCGTCAAGGACGGTGTGCTGGTGGGACCGGACACCGGATTCGCCGTGGGTGAGCGCATCGCGTTGCGCGGTGCCGAGGTCACGGTGGCCGGGGTGCTGGACAGTCCGGAGGCGACCCGGTTCAACGGCGGGCGCTATCTGCTCGCGCCGCTACCGCTGGCGCAACGGGCGGCCGGGAAGTCCGGGGTGCTGGATTCGGTGCTCATCATCGGCGACGGCGGTGCCGACGCATTACGGCCGGGGGTGAGCACGGCGGTCGCCGGGCGCGCCGTGGTCACCGAATCCTCCGCTGCGGCAAGCAAATCCAGTAATGGCGTGATGCTCATCCGCTTCACCGCGGTCGCGGCGGCGGGAATGGCGTTCCTGGTCGCCGGATTCCTCATCTACACCGCCATGGGTATGGCCATCGCCCAGCGGCGTCCGGTGATCTCCATGCTGCGCTCGCTGGGCGGGCGGCGGCTCACCCTGGTCGGTGATCTGCTGCTGGAAACCGCGGTACTGGCGGCGCTCGGCGCACTGCTCGGTGCGGGACTCGGTGTACTGCTGGGCCGTTACGCCATCGAGCGACTACCGGACCTGTTCCTGCAAGCGGTGAGCGCGCGCATCGAATTCATCGTGCCGGTGTGGGCTATTCCGGTGGCGGTGGTCGTCGCGGTGCTGGTCTGCGTCGGTGCGGCCGGGCTGGCGGCCCGCCAGGTGTACCGGGTGTCGCCGGTGGAAGCGCTTGCCCCCGTTGGCGTCTCGGTCGCCGATGTGGTGCGGCCCCGGCTGCGGATCGCGGCCGGGGTGGCGGCCGTCGTGCTCGGTATCGGCGCGTTCGTGGCGACCCGGCAGCCCGGTATCGCCGCGAACGCCGGAATCACCACCATGTTCACCGCCGAGGTGCTGCTGGGCTTCGCGCTCGGCGTGCCGATCGTGCGGGCCGCCGCCTGGGTGGCGAGCCGGTTCGGCAGTCCCGGTGAGCTTGCGGCCGAGGCCATTCGGCGCTCACCGAAGCGCGCCTGGGCGACCCTGATGACCGTGAGCGTCGCGGTCGCGGCCACCTTCGCGATCAGCGCGGGCAATACCAATGCCGTTGACTCGACCAAGGATTCGTTCGCCGCCCTGCGCGGCGCGGATGTCTGGGTGTCCACCACCCCGGCGGGTACCTTCCCCACCGGACCACTGCTGGCGACCGACCTGCCCGAGCGACTGCGGGCGCTGCCCGATATCGCGCAGGTCGTCGAAGGGCAGGCGGGATACGTCGCGCTCGGCGGCAAGCGGGCCATGGCATTCGGTCTCGCGCCCGGTGCGGCGAGCCCGTTGCTGGCGGCGGTGGATTCCACCGTGCGGCAGGCCGTGCTCGACGGTCGCGGCGTGATTATGTCGAGCGATCTCTCCGACGCGCTGAAACTGAGTGTGGGGGAGTCGGTTTCGATGCCAACGGCCACCGGGGAGCGCAGCGTCACCGTGCTCGCGACGGTGCCGTTCTTCTCCGGGCTCAATGGCGCGATCGGAATGGCGCTGCCGCAGATGCGGGACTGGTTCGCCCGCGCGGGGGCCTCCACGCTCGAACTGCACGCCGCGCCCGGTATCGATCCGGACCGGTTGTTGACCGAGGTACAGGGCGTGCTGCCCGGCGGCACCCAGGCGTACACGGGTGCGGCGGCCGTACAGGGTTTCGGAGATTCGCTGAACCAGGCCACCCGGCTCAATCACCTGATCTGGATCATCGTGGTCATCATCTCCGCTGTGGCGCTGATCAATACGCTGCTGCTCTCGGTGCTGGAACGGCGGCGCGAGCTCGGGGTGCTGCGGGCCATCGGATCGAGTCGGCGGCTCGCCCTGGCGATCGTGCTCGCCGAGGCGGCGGCGATCGGCATCACCGGCGGGGTGCTCGGGCTGATCTTCGGATCGGTCGAACAGGTCATCGCGGATCTGGCCTCCGCGCGCGCCTGGAATGTGGACGTCGAATTCGTGCCCGTACCGGCGGCATTCACGCTCGCCGTCGGCGCGCTGGCGATCTGCCTGATCGGCAGTCTGATACCCGCGTGGCGGGTGGCACGGATGAACATTATCGAAGCGATCGGAGCCGACTGATGACCGTGCTGTCAGAGAACGCAGCAGCGCTATTGCACGCCGGTGACAGCGTCACCGAGGCGGACGGAAAGCTGGTGGGCGGCAAGGCGATCGGGCTGGCCCGGCTGCTGGGCACCGGTGCGCGCGTCCCCGAATGGTCGGTGGTGACCGTCGAGGCGTTCGATGCGCACCTGCGCTCGGGACCGCTGCCGGAGCTGTACCGCGCGGTCTCGGCCGCGACCACCGATCCCGAGCGAGCCGAGGCCGCCACCGCGCTGCGGCGGGCGATCGCCGAGACACCGGTGGACGCCGAATTGACCGAGGCCGTAGCGGAATTCATGCGGGATAGAGGACCGATCGCGGTGCGCAGCTCGGCGGTCGGCGAGGACGGTGCGGACCGCTCGTACGCGGGAATCTTCGAAAGCTATCTGTTCCGCACCGACGCCGAACAGGTGCTGGACGCCATTCGCCTGTGCTGGGCCTCGGCGTTCAGTGCGCGGGCGCTGCACTATCGCGGAGCCGTCGAGACCGCCGCCCCGGAGGTCGCGGTGATCCTGCAGGACATGGCCGACGGTACGGTCTCCGGCGTCATGTTCACCGGCAACCCGGTGACCGGCCGCATGGACGAGGCGTTGATCAGCGCCTGCTGGGGGCTCGGCGAGGGCATTGTGAGCGGGGCCTGCGCGACCGATGAATTCGTGCTGTCCCACGGTGGATCCGAGCTCGCGACCCGGATCGCGGACAAGGATCTGGAATTCGTCCGCGACGCCACCGGTGGTGTGCGCGAACAGCCGATCGACGGCGATCGCCGCACCCGCCGCTGCCTCACCCCCGAACAGACCGCGCGGCTGGTGCTCGAGGGTGTGCGCATCGCGACCGCGCTCGGCGGACCGCAGGACATCGAATGGACCCTGCGCGACGGCGAAACCGTTGTGCTGCAAACCCGTCCGATCACCGCGGCCGCCACCGCCGCCGATCCGGCCGCGCTCGGCACCTGGCGGGCGGTGTGGGACAACAGCAATATCCAGGAGAGCTTCAACGGGGTGACCTCCCCGCTCACCTTCTCCTGGGCGGCGCGGGTGTACGAGGTGATCTTCACCGAGACGCTGCGGATGATCGGTGTGCGCGCCCCCGTCATCGCCGCACACGATCAGGTGCTGCGCAATATGGTCGGACTGGTCTCGGGCCGGGTGTACTACAACATCGAGAACTGGTACCGGGTACTGAGTTTGGCCCCGTACTTCCAGCGGAACAAGGAAGACGTCGAGCGCATGATCGGCGTCGAGAACCCGGTCGATTTCATCGAGGGCATTCATCCCAGCGTGCGCGATCGACTGGTGCGCCTGCCCCAATTGCTGCCCGTTGTAGCGGTTTTGGGCTGGCGGATGGCCAATCGCGCCGCACTGGTTGATCGCTTCCAGCGTGAGGTCGGCGCGGAGGTGGATCGCATTCGGCGCGCCCAGGCCACCGCCACCGATCTGCGTGAACTGCTGGAGTTGGCCGATCAGGGATTGCGGCTGTTCGGGCGCTGGTCGGTGCAGATGATCAACGATCTGTACCTGAGCAATCAGGCCGGGCGGGCGCGGCGGCTGCTGGCCCAGGACGGTACGCCCGCCTCGGAGGAAGTGGTGGCGCGGCTGCTCGCCTCGGAGGAGGCGGTCGAATCACTCCAGCCCACGGTGATTCTCATGCGATTGGCCGGGCGGATTCGCGCGGACGCGGCACTGCGGGAGGCGGTGTTCACCGGCGATCCGCGCACCGGGTACGACGCGGTGCGGGCCGCCTCGCCCGCCGTGCGGCAGGTGCTCGACGACTACATCGAGCTGTACGGCGATCGGTGCATGGGCGAGCAGAAGCTGGAAACCGTATCGCTGCGCCAGGATCCGTCCTTCATCGCGACGGTGCTGCGAAACTATGTGAACGACAGCGGTATCGACGCCGATGAACTCGAGCGCAGCCATCGCGTGCGCCAGGAACAGTTCGAGCGTGAGGTGCTGGACACCCTCGCCGCCGCGCGCCGCACCCGGCTGGTCGCGGTGCTGCGTAGGGCCCGCCGCGCCGTGCGGGACCGCGAGCGAGTGCGGCTCACCCGGACCCGGATCATCGGCGTCGGCCGTTCGGTCTACCTCCGCATCGGTGAATTGCTCGCCGCCGCAGGGCAATTGGACGCGCCCGGACACGTTTTCTACCTGACCATGGAGGAGATTCAGGCGTTCGCCGAGGGCCGGTCCATGACCTCGGATCTGGGTGCGCTCGCCCGCACCCGGATCGCCGAATTCGCCCGCTACGAACTGGTCGAACCGCCGAACCAGTTCGAGACCACCGGCCCGCCGTCATTGGCCGTCGACACCGCCGTTCCCGATGCGGCGGTCGCCGATTCGGACACCCTGCGCGGCACCGGTTGCTGGCCGGGCATTGTCGAGGGGCAGGTGCAGATCGTCATGAGTCCCGAGGACGATCTCGATGTCACCGGCAAGATCCTGACCACCCGCCGCACCGATCCGGGGTGGGGGCCGTTGTTCCCCAGCGTCAAGGGACTGCTGATCGAACGCGGCAGCACCCTGTCGCATTCGGCCGTGCTGGCGCGCGAACTCGGCATTCCGGCGGTGGTCGGGGTACCGGGGCTGATGTCGATCGTGCGCGACGGCGAACGCGTTCGTCTCGACGGGGGTTCCGGCGTGGTCGAACGCCTGGACCGGGCGGGGGAGAGCTGAAATGTCGCCGATCAGCACGCCATTCGTGGTTTGCATCGCGGGCGGGGACGCCTCGGGTAAGAGCACGCAGGTCGCCGCGGTCGCGAAAACCCTTCGCGACCAAGGGATCAGCACCGCCGAAGCCGGAATCTGGGATGCCCTGGATGATCCCGTCATCGCGGCGCGGCTGCCCTTTCGCGACCGCGACGAGGTCTTCGGCTATCTGCGGGTGCTGCGCCCTTCGTCGCGGGCGCTGTTCCTCTTTCATGCCGTGCAGGTCGCCGTGGAACTCGCCGCGGCGGCGGCACCGGAGGTGATTCTACTGAACGCGTACTGGTACAAGTACTTCGCCACCGAGGTCGCGCATGGCGGTGACCCCGCCGCCCTGCGCGCCCATGCCTCCGGGTTCGCCGCACCCGATCTGACCTGCTACTTGAAGGTGTCCCCGGGTACCGCGCTGGCCCGCAAGATCGAACGCAGCGATTACGAGAGCGGATACGGCGACGCCGAGAAGTTCCTGGAGTTCCAGCAGCAGAGTCAGACCGTGCTGGACGGCCTGTCGCGCGAACTCGGCTGGCATGAACTCGACGGCACCGCCGAACCGGGCATCCTGACCCGCACCATAGCCGCCGCCATCCCGATCGGTGTCGCGCCATGACCGCACCCCACCGCATCGCGGTCGTCGGCATCGACGGCAGCGGCAAATCCGAGTTCATCGCCCGGCTGCGCCAGCTCGCTCCTGCCGATGAACGCTGGATCGCCCTGAGCTGCCCGGACTTTCACCACACACCCAATGGTCCGCTGCACGAGCTTTCCCGCCAGCTCAAGGCGGTGAGCGATGCCGCCGATACGGTGGGCTATCCGGCCGTGAAAGCCGCCGCCCTCTACCTCCGCATGACCCTCTACGGCCCGGTCGAAGACTTCTTCCGCACCACCTTCGACCCCAATGTGCTGGTCTGCGAACGTCACCCGCTCATCGAAACCCTGGTCTACGCCCCGCTCTACGCCCGCATCGCCCGGTCCGAACGGGACGACCCGGACCGACTGGCCGAACTCCTGGCCCTCGCCGACCAACGGCAGCCGGGCGCGGCCGCCGCCGTAAGAGCCTGGCAGCGAACCGAATCCGCCCGCGTACACCTCGGCGCGAACCTGCGGACCACCCTCGGCGAAATCGTCACCGTGCTGTCCCACACCACATCCGACGCCCTGAACCGCTTCGCCACCGCCTACCGCACCACCCTGCCCGACACCGTGCTCTGGCTGGACACCCCACCCGATCAGGCCGCCCGCCGCTGCGCCGCGCGCGGCGCGATCGAAACCCACGAAAGCCTCACCCACCTGACCGCGCTGCGCGGAAACTACCTGCGCACCATCGACGACCTTCGAAACCTGTTCCCGCAAATGGCCTTTCATCGCATCGAGAACGCCGATGGGGACAGTCTCGATGAAATCGCACGGCGGGCATTACATCTTTGCGCCCGGTGGGACGGCGCGGCAGGCGGCGAGCAGGTCGTAGCCGGAGTGCAGTAGGTCGGCGTGTGGGGTCCAGACCTGGTGGGTCCATTGCGGATCGTTGTGGGTGGAGTCGATTCCGGCGCGCATCGCGCCGATCAGGTCGAATTGCAGGTCGCGGCGGAGTTCCAGGATCGGGGGCGCGTCGGCCGGGAGGTCGCGTAATCGGGTGCGCAGGACGGTGGTGCCGGTGCGGACGCGGTGTTCGGTCCAGGTGAAGGTGCGGCGGTGGGCGCGGGGGAGGACCAAGCGCAGGGTGAGCAGGGCGATGATTACGCCGATTGCCGTCTCCACCAGGCGGTCTCGCATGACCGCGCCGACGGCCTGGCCGGTCGCGCCCGCGCCGCCCGCGAGCAGGGCGACCGGGGTGAAGAAGATCGCGGCTACCGAATAGTTGCGGGTGATGAACAATTCCACGCCGAATTGCAGGGCGGCGAGTATCAGCACGAGGGCGAAACCGGTGGGGGACAGCTGGATCAGGGCCGCGAAGACCAGGAGACCGGCGGCGGTGCCGACCAGGCGGTGGATGGCGCGGACGCGGCCGTGCACCCGGTCGGGTCCGGCCTGCAGGATGATCAGGGCGGTCAGGATCGCCCAGTGCGGATGGTCCGAGCCGGTCAGCCCGCCGAGTACGCCGGCGACGACGACGGCGCAGGCGACCCGCACCGAGGTGATGGCCGCATGCGAATCCCAGTCGAGTGAGCGCCGCAGTCGATACCCGATGGTGGGGCGCGCCAAGGGGATTCCCTGAGCGTCGGCCTCCGGATCGGTGGTACCCAAGCGCCGATGCGCCGAAAGCAGTTGCAGCGTGGCACCTTCGGTGTCGTCCGACAATCCGGCGTCGTAGACCGTTCCCCACGCGTTCCACAGCGCCTCCGCCGCGCGATGCCGCTGGGCGGCGGTCGCCACGCCGTCATCGCGTGCGGCCGCGTAATCGTCCACCGCGCGGACCGCCAGCGCCACCGCGATCCGTTCCGGCTGATGCGGTGCGATCAGCCGTCCGGCCATCGACACCAGCAGTGCGCCCGCGACGCCCAGGGCGGTCGAGATCAGGATGCCGTTCGCAGCCACCCCGGAACGCGTCGCCGCCAGCGCGCCCGAACAGGCCACCAGGAAGAACATCACCCCGGGCGGTCCCAGCCGCGCGGCATCGATCACGTACACCCCGATGACCGCCAGTACCGGCAGCACCGCCACATCCACCAGCCACGCCGCGGTACCGGTTCCAGGCGTGGTCGCGCCGACCGCGATGCCGAGTCCGACACATGCGAGCAGGGCCGCGCCCGCGATCGAAATCACCTGCCACCGAACGCGATACGCCCGGCCCTCGCCGTACATCACCGCGAACGCGCCGAAGCAGACGAACAGCGCCCAGTCCGCGCGACCCCATGCCACCAGCAGGCATGCGGGCAGGCCGAACGCCAGGGCCGTGCGCAGCCCGGCGTCCCAGCGCCAGCCACCCGGAGCAAACCGCAGCAGCAGCCTGCTATCTGGGACTACATCCGGCGGGCGTTCTCCTGGCAACTCACGATCGGGGGTCACCGTCCCATACAAGCACGGGCGTCAGTAGCGGAAGCTGATGGGCGCGGCGGCACGGCCCGCGTAGAGCTGCAAGGACGCCGGGGTCAGCACCGGTTCGAAAGTGGCTGATACGTTCGACCATTCGGTGCGGCCGGGAGTGGCCGGGGCATCGAGCCGGGCCACCCGGATGCGGCGCAGCGAATCGGTGCCGATGGTGTCCGAGGTGGAGGTTTCCGCGCTGAGCCAGGTCCCGTCGCCGGTGAATTCGATCCACGGATTCGCGAGCGCGATCTCACCGAGGTGGAATCGGGTCGAGGCCGTGATCGCGCCCTTGTAGCGCAGGGTGCCGAGGCCGGTGCGCGGATCGATATCCGCCTCGTCGAGGGCGAAGGTCAGTGTCTTATCGCGAACGCCCGCACCATCCGCGCCGCTGACCGATCCCTGAAGTGTGCCGGTCACGGTATCGGCGAATCCCGAAGCGAGAGACCAACTCAGATCGGCGCTCGGGGCCACCGGCGTATTCGGGCCGGGCGTCGGATCGAAGCGCACCGGGGCGGACAGCTCCTCACCGGCGTTCACCGCCTCGGCCGCGGCATAGGTGTACACGCCGTAGACCGCATCGGCGGGCAGCTTGCTCGGCGGCGATACCACCAGCACCGCGGTGAAGTCGCCATTCGCGGATAGCGGCACCCACTGGTTGCGAATGGTCCGCTGCAGATCGAAGGGCGCGCGCGGGACCTGATTCAGCGCGGGCTCGCTCAGCACCCACTGCACGGCCGAGCGAGTCGCCGCGCGCGACGCGGTCGGCGCGCCGGTCGAGGGCCGCCACTGCGGGGCGAACGCGCCGAAGGTGACGAAGGTCCCATGCGGGACGCCCGGCGGCACCGGTACCGGCAATCCGCCGGTATTCGCGGCGGGATCGAAGCCCGACCCCTTGACCGTGATGTGGTCGCCGGGATGCAGCACGGTATCGCCGAGCGGGGTCACACCGTCCGCGGCGAAAAGCGCGATCGACGGCGCGGACGGTGCCGCCGCGGCCGGGAGCGCGGGCATGAACGCGGCACCGGCCAGGACCGCCAGCGCGACCGCGGGCACTCGGTTCGGGACGGAACGCAGCGTTACTCTGGTCATGTAGGGCATCCTAACCAAACTCTAAAATACCCAGTTCACGGAGGTATTTTGCGAGTTGAATCACCCCATTCGGGTGATGCGTCCGGGCACCGGGCGACGTCGGTAGGGCAGCATGGAGGGCGCGATCACCGCTGCGCCTCCCCGTCGGAGCGGCCCGCCGGTGCCGTCGGCTCCGGCGAAATCGGAAAGTGAAGGCGCATGATCGACCAGAGCGAACGGGCGTCCGAAGGTGCGGGCGCATGATCGACCAGAGCACGGTGGCGCAGGTATTCGAGACGGCTGTCGGCATGGCCGCCCGCGCACCGTCGATTCACAACACCCAGCCGTGGCGCTGGCGTCTGGACGACGACGTCATCAATCTCTTCGCCGATCCGGAACGACACCTGCCCGCGGCCGATCCGGATTCGCGCGGACTGGTGATGAGTTGTGGTGCGGCACTGCATCATTTGCGGGTGGCGCTCGCGGTACTGGGCTGGCGCTCGCGCGTGGACTATCTGCCCGATCCGGCTGATCCGAACCATCTGGCCGCCGTCACCGCCACCCCGCACGCGCCCGAGCAGGGCGATATCGAACTCGCCGCCGCGATCGTGCACCGTCAGTCCGATCGCCGCCGGTTCGGTCCGCGCCTGGTCACCCAATCGCATATGCGCCGCATGTCCGCGGTCGCGCCGCGTTTCGGTGCGGCAGCCAGGCAGGTGCCCGCGTCACTGCGCGGGGCGCTCGCCGAAGCCAGTCATCGCGCCGCCGACCGGCATGCGCTGGATCCGAGCTATCAGCTGGAGATGTCGCGCTGGAGCGGCAGGCACGGCTCACCGGACGGGGTTCCCGCCGCCAGCGCGCCGGCCGCGCGCACCGCGGACGAGATCATGCTGCGGGCGTTCGCGAATCCGGAACTCGGCGATGTCGACACCGAGGCCGACAGTTCGGAATGGCTGGTGATCTGCACCCCGTCCGATGATCGTCGGGCGCATCTGCGCGCGGGTGAGGCCGCCAGCGCGCTGCTGCTCACCGCCTCCAGCCTCACCCTGTCGAGCTGTCTGCAATCCGAACCGCTGGCCATGCCGGATCTGGCCGCCGCCATCCGCACCGAGGTGCTCCAGGACGCCGCGTATCCGCAGGCCATGGTGCGGGTGGGCTGGGCGGCCGCGGGCGCGGGACCGCTCCCGCTCACCCCGCGCCGGCCCGCCGATGAGGTGATCGACGCGAGTTAGCGAAACTCGCAGCCCGGCTTGGCTTTTGCCGCCGCCGCACCGGGTAGCATGGGGACGACACGATCCGGAGGGGGACATCATGTCATCGAACGAAGATCAGGAGCAGGTCGAGGATCCGCGCGCGCGATTCCGTCATCTGCCCGCCGAACCCGCGCGGTACGTCGAGGAAACCAATGTCGACGGAAGTTCGTCGAGCTATACGGTGCCCGCCGTGGACCCGGTGCAGGATTTCACTCGCATGTACGGTGCCTAGTTCGGCCCGCGCTCGGGTCCGATTCGGCTGCGTCTAACCGGCTTCCGCGTAGCGATCCGCCGCCGGGGTGGCCTCGGCCGCCGCCATCGCCGCGCGCTGCGCCGAAGCCGCCAGGAACGGCAGCCGGGTATCGGCCACCGAGGTGGGAATGCTGCCGAGGTGGTTGGTGACGAAGCCGACCGAGAGCCCGAGCGTGGGAATGGCGAGCCCGCCCGAGCCGCCGAGACCGAAGTGGCCGAAGGCGCGCCGGGTCAGCCTGGTGCCGACGATCGCGCGATGATAACCGCGCGCGAATTGCGGTGCGGCGCCGAGCACATAGTCGTAGCGGCTGTTGGCGGGCATTCGGGCGATGGCCGCGGCGGTCTCCGGAGTGAGCAGCCGCCGGTGCGCGAGCTGTCCGCCATTGGCGAGCGCACCGTACATCTTGCCGAGCGCGCGGGCGGTGAAGGTGCCGTTCCAGCCCGGCATCATGGCGTCGTAAGGCAGTGTCCCCGTGGTCATATCGGCCCAGCCGTCGTAGACCGCGCCGCGCGCCGAACGTACCTGGCGCACCGCGGCGAAGGGCGCGATCAGGGTGTCCATGGGTATGCGGGCGATACCGAGTCGCGGCCCCAGCGTGGCGACCCGATCGCGCTGCCGTTCGGGCACGCCGAACCAGAAGTCGTTGTCGCCCAGCGGTTCCGCCACCTCGGTGCGCAGCACCTCGCGGAAATCCCGGCCGGTGGCGCGCTGCGCGATCTCCGCGACCAGGGTGCCGAAGGTAATGGCGTGATAGCCGGAGGCCCGCAGCCGCATGGGATCCGGTGCCGAGGCGGCAATGGCGGCGGCGACCCGATCATGATCGAGCAGCGCAGCCGCGTCCGGCAGCAGTCCCCGAATCCGTTGTAGCCCCGCCCGATGGCTGAGCACATCGGCGATCGTGATGTCGCCCTTGCCATTCGCCGCGAACTCCGGCCAATAACTCGCGACCGGTGCGTCCAATCGCATTGTGCCGCTTTCGATCAGCCGATTGGCCACCGTCGCCGCGACCCCCTTACCGGTCGAATACGACAGCGCCATGGTGTCCCCCCGCCACCGCCGATCCGGCCCCGCCCACCCCGACCACACATCCAACACCGGCTCCCCGTGCAGATAAACGGACAGCGCCCCACCGCCCTGCCCCCGCCGCCGGAACATCCGAAAGAACTTGGCCGCAACCGCAGTGAACCGATCATCGATCACCATGGACGCATTAACAGGCAGCACACCCGGCATAGTCAGACTCCTTTGTCTGTCCCGCTCACAGCAAAGCCAGTGCTAACAACTGCAAGCATCTTGCTAACTGACTGTATACCTATGATCGAGCATGTGAGCCTGGTCGTGGAACACCTGCCCGATTGTGACATCACTCGAATCTCGCGCTGGATCTTCAATTGCTATGTCCTACATGGGCAGAGCGGACAGATCGTCGTCGACGCGGGCCTGCCGCGCATTGCCGACGATGTCGCCGGTGTACTCGATCGGGCACCGGGACCCCTGCTGGCCATCGTCGCGACACACGGCCACACCGATCACATCGCCGGGGCGATCGAGCTCGCGCGCCGGTACCGCGCGCCGATCTTCGTGCCGGAGCGCACCTTCGACTATCTGAACGGGGAACGACCCCGGACGCCCTCCACCCGCCAGTTGCTGCGGACCACACCGCTGTATCTCGGCCAGCGCTTCGACGCCGCGGCGCTGACCGCACCGCTGTTCGGCGCTCGTATCGCCGGATACGGCACATCGCTGGGCATGCGGTGGAGCGGTCCCGCGCCCACGGGTCCGCTCACCCCCGGGCAGCGCTTGCCGGGCGCACCCGACTGGACGATCCTGGCCACCCCCGGGCACACCGACGACAGCATCGCCTTCTGGCATCCGCCCACCGGCACGCTGCTCTCCGGCGATGCCGTGCTGACCCGGCGCGGCGGGGTATGGCATGCCCCGGATGTCATCGATTCCCTTGCCGCACAACGAACCACGGCGCAATTGCGCGGTTTGCCGGTGCGGTGGCTGCTTCCCGGTCACGGCTTGCCGATGCGCGGCGAACCGGTCTGGAGTGCGGCGGCGGGGCGCGCATCAGTGCGTCGCACCGAATAATGCCCGCCGGGGGTGATGTGGCCGGGATGTAGCTGGGCCGAAGTCCCTTCGGTGTGGGACTTTGGCCACTCCCGTGCGCCGGTGCGGGTCGGCAGGCTGGGGGTATGACCGATGTATACGTGGCGGGGCCGTTGTGGGCGATGCGTGAGCGGGAGTTGGTCGATGCGATGGTCGATCGGCTGTTCGTGGAGTTCGGTGACCGGTTCTCGCGTCGCTGGGTGACTTGGATCGTGCGCGGATGCGTTCGGGATCTGGCCGGGATTCCGCGGGGAGCTCTGGCCGAGCTGGGCGAGCGCTCGGCCCGGCAGCGCCTGCTGGAGATCGCTGTCGACCAGCGTTCGGCGGGGTGAATCACTCTTCGCCGCCGCGTGATTCAGGGTAGCGGCGCTGACCAGAACAGCCGGGTGCCACCGGAGCCGCCGGAGCCGAGTTCGAAATTGCCGCCGCGGCGGTGGGCGCGAACTTCCAGATTCGCCAGACCGCTGCGGCGTCCCGAATTGTGCGCCAACCCCGCGCCGTCATCGATGATCTCGATGGCGGCGTCATCGGCGACGGTGAGCATGATCGCCACCGATGCCGCGCCCGCGTGCCGCACCACATTGCTGAGCGCCTCACGCAGTACCGATTCCACGTCATCGGCCAGCGCGGTGGGCAGCACCGACAGCGGACCGGATACGTGCACGGTGGTGCGCAGTGTGGTCTCGGCGGTCATCTCGGTGACCACGTCGTAGAGCCGCTGATGCAGCGGCGCCTGGCCGGTCCCGGCGCCGTGCAGGTCGAAGATCGATTCGCGAATGTCCTGCACGATCGATTGCAGATCATCGAGACTGCGCGACAGGCGATCTCGGATCTCCGTCGACCGAATGCGTTGCGCGGTGCCCTGTATCGCCAACCCGGTGGCGAACAGGCGCTGGATCACCCGGTCGTGCAGGTTGCGGGCGATGCGGTCGCGATCGGACAGCACATCGAGTTCGCGCATCCGGGATTGCGTATCGGCCAGTCGCAATGCCAATGCGGCCTGACCCGCGAAGACGGTCATCATCGCGGTCGCCGACGGATCGAATTCCGGTGCGCCGGTGGCGCGTAACACCACCAGCACACCGAGCATCGATCGCCGAGCCTGTAGCGGCAGCAGCAGTACCGGGCCGTAGTCGGCGTCGATCTCCGGGAACGGGTTGAACTCCAGTCCCTCGGTGATCAGGGTTTGCGCGGTGCGGAAGACCGTGCCGGTATGTGAGCCCTCGATCGGCACCCGCCGGGTGATGAGCCGCGCGGAGTCCGCGCCCGCGCCCGCCGCCACCACCAGTTCGGTGACCTCCTCATCGGGCAGTTCGACATCCTCGGGCAGCGCCAGGAAGGTGCACACCGAATCGGTGAGCCGCAGCGCGCGATCGGCGATGAGCTCGAGCACCTCGGCGGGATCACCGCCGCCGAGCAGTTCGGTGGCGACATCGCGAATCGACTCCAGCCACAACTGCCTGGTCTGGGACTGCTCGTACAGCCGCGAATTGGCCACGGCGATACCGGCAGCCGCCGCCAGCGCCCGCACCACGACCTCATCGTCCTCGGTGAATTCGAGTCCGTTGGCCTTCTCGGTCAGATACAGGCTCCCGAACACCTCATCGCGCACCTTCACCGGCACGCCCAGGAAACTGCGCATCGGCGGATGGTGCTGCGGAAATCCGATGGATGCGGGATGGGTCGAAAGATCGGCCATCCGAATCGGTTTCGGCTCCTCGATGAGCAGGCCGAGCACCCCGCATCCGGTGGGCAGATCCCCGATCAGCACCCGGGTGCGATCGTCGATGCCCTCATAGACGAACTCGCACAGATTGTTTCCGCTACTGCCCGTCTCGCGCACGCCCAGCGCACCGTAGCGCGCGTCGACGAGTTCGATCGCGGTGTGCACGATGGTGCGCAGCGTATCGTCCAGATTGAGCCCGGCCGTGATGACCAGCATGGCGTCGATCAGCCGGTCCATCCGACTGTGTACGTCGGCGACCTGTGCGATTCGGTCCTGCACCTCGGCGAGCAGTTCACGTAACCGCCACTGCGACAGCGCTTCGATCATCGGTGTCGATTCGCTGTGCCGCGGCGGGTGACCGCCAGTTGACATGCGGCAAATCTTCCTCCCGGCCACCGGCACTGTCAGCCGATCCGCGTACATTCCGCACGGTTCGTAGCGGCCGGGATCCCCCGGTCAGCGGTCGGTTTCCACGTAAGCCTTGATGCGCTCCAGGGTCTCGCGCATCCCCTCGACATTGGTCTTCCCGCGCGTCCACCCCGCCAGCAGCCAATACAGCCGAATCGGCGGCGAATTGTGCAGCTGGAACGATTCGGTGACCGATGTCCCCGAATCCGTCGGCTCGAGCAGGTACCGCCAGGTATTGATTTCCATCCCGCCCGGCCCCAGCACGGTGAACGCGAATTCGCGCCCCGGCTCACACGCGACGACCTTGCACACCGTGGAGTACTTGAGCCCCCACCCATTTCGATTGACGTGCCCCCGAAACTTCGCCCCGACAGCCGGTCCGGTGGCCCGCCCGATCCACTCCGCCCCGAACGTCTCCGGACTGAACCGCCCCACATTGGTTACATCGCTGATCAGATCCCAGATCGGTTCCGCAGCGGCCGCCATATGGACTGTGACTGAGTCATGCATGAGCCAGAGCCTACGTGTGTCGCGCGGATACACGAATCAGCGCCGACCCGAAGCGCATTGGGTCCTACGGCGTGCTCGGTCCCAGGACGGGGGCGGCGGGCTGGGGTGCCGGTTCCTTGAGTTCGATGAACAGGGCGTGGCTGTCGGTGTCGCCGATGTTCTCGCCCTCGTGTTCCTGTGCGCCGACCCAGCGCACCTGACCCGCGGTCAATTCCACTTCGACCTGGCGGCCGCCCGAGGTGATGCGGCGGCGGAAGGAGGCCAGGGGATACATCACGCTGTCGGGGTGGTCGTGCGGGCGAGTTCGGTCGCCGGGTTTATCGCGGTACTCCAGGACGCGGACGCGGTCGTTTTCGAAGATGACCCGGTACAGATCCGGGCTGACGAGGACGGGATCGATGCTCATGAGCGGCCTCCGGAACGTATATGGGACTAAAGTACCATGATGGGCATGTCAGTGCCATATGAGGAGACCGGTCGCCGGGGGCAGAAAACGCGGACGCGGACGGCGCTGATCACGGCGACTCGCGCGCTGCTGGCACAGGGGCGCATT
The DNA here is from genome assembly GCF_042885355.1 of Nocardia sp. NPDC058058. NCBI lineage: Bacteria > Bacillati > Actinomycetota > Actinomycetes > Mycobacteriales > Nocardiaceae > Nocardia > Nocardia sp. NPDC058058. The sequence continues at coordinate 213,091 of NZ_JBHVSA010000001.1, forward strand.
CCGACCGTCGAGGATGCCGCGCAGGCCGCGGATATCTCCCGGACCACCGCCTATCGGTATTTCCCGAATCAGCGGACCCTGCTCGCCGCGGTGCGGCCGGAGATCGAGCAGAGGTCACTGCTGCCCGATCCGGCCCCCGGTGAGGTGCGCGCCCGGCTCGAGCTGGTGATGCGGGAATGCGGGCGGATCAACCTGGAATGGGAGCCGGAATTACGTGCCTCGCTGCGTCTTTCGCTCGATCCCGGTGCAACGCAAGTCTCGCCGCTGCGGCGCGGGCGTGCGATCGGCTGGATCGAGGACGCGCTGACGCCGCTGCGTGATGCACGGCCGGAGGTCGATATTCATCGTCTAGCCATCGCGATTCGCTCGGCCACCGGCATCGAATCGTTCATCTGGCTCGTCGATGTCGCGGGCCTGACCAGGCCGGAGGCGATCGAGACCCTGTGTGCGACAGCGCAAGCGCTACTCGCGGCGGCGGATCCCGATCGCTGACACGCTGCCGGTCAGCGCACCGTGACGGGTGCGAAGCAGCTGGAGGGCAGATCTTGCAGTGAGCACAGCGCGGGGGCGCGGGTGGGGAGATAGCCGTACGGGACGCCGCCGGAGGTGGCGATATCGCGGTAGGCGTTCACCGCGTCGGTGGGCCGTCGGGTCAGGCCCGGATCGGTGGTGACATCGACGGTGTAGAGGCCGAAACGGGGTGCGTAGCTGCCCCATTCGTAGTTGTCGGTGATGCTCCAGTAGTTGTAGCCGATGACGTTCATACCGTCGGCCTTGGCACGCTGGACCCAGTAGACCGTATCGCGCAGATTGTCGGTGCGGGTCATGCCGTCGGTGGTGGGGGACCCGTTGTCCGAGGGCATACCGTTCTCGACGACGTAGAGCGGGCGGCCCGGGAACTTCTGGGCATAGCGGCGCAGCGTGTAGTAGATGCCCTCGGGTTCGAGGATGAGGCCGGAGGGCTGATTGAACAGGCTCGCGACCACATTCGGCGGTTTGGACAGCGATCCGCCGTAGTAGTAATCGACCCCGACGTAGTCGAGTTTGTCGGCGATCCGGTCGATGAAGGACGCGTCGGCCTGGGCCGCGCCGAGATCATTGGCGGCGAGATTACTGGTGACCATCGCTCCGGGCTGGCGCGCGTGGATGTGGTCGTAGATCGCGCGGTGCGCGGCGACCATACGATCGATCATGGGCGTGACATCGAGTGCGCCGATATCGCCGATGCGCTGTTCCTGGCCCACATAGGCGAGGGGTTCGTTGAAGGTGACCCACAGCGGATCGGACCCCGCGTAGCGATCCACCACCGCGCGGGCATTGGTCAGCCAGTCCTCGACCATGCCGGGATTGCGCCAGCCGCCGCGATCGACCGCCCAGCCCGGAAATACCCAGTGGTCCAGGGTGATCATCGGCCGCATTCCGGCCGAGCGAATGCGCGCGATCATGGCGTCGTAGAAGGAAAAATCCCATTCGCCCGGATTTGGTTGTACCCGAGCCCATTCCACGCTGACCCGGTACACGCCGACGCCGAGATCGGCCGCATGCTGAATATCCTCACCGTAACGATGCAGGAAATCGACCGAATTGCCATAGCCCTGCGCGCGCCCGGAGTTGGCGTACCGACTCCAATTACTGTCCGGCGCAGACCCTTCGCTCTGGAATCCCGAACTCGATACGCCCCACATGAAATTGCCGCCCACCTGTGGTAGCCCCGAATCCGCCGCGGCGGTGCCGGGTGCGGTTATCGCGCACGTGGCGGCCAGAACGATGCATGCCAGAGAAAACAGCGCACGATGTCCCATTGCAGCGAGAGTACCTGCCGGAGAGCATGTTTCGGGGCGGACCGATCAGATTGACGGTTCGCCTACTGGGAACATACCGACCGGATGTCACTATTTGGCTACCGATCAGCATCCGGCGGCCGATGTGCGTCACAGTGGTAGGTGCGTCCGCGCCGGACGCCGCGAGATCACGGCTCACGTCCGTCCCGATTCGAAATCGTCATGCGTGAGCGCAGTCACTGTTGTCCGAAAAAGATTGCTATGAGCTGCCAATATAGCTTTGGACAATTGCCGATACGCAACGATTTCGATGCACTCTGGTTTGCCTATGTTTCGATCCGTACCTACCGTCGAATCGAACCTTTCGTGTAGGAGCACCCATTGACCAGGCCCGAGACCACCACCGCCAAGACGATGCCGCTACTGACGCTGACGGCCATGGTGGTCGGATCGATGGTCGGCGCGGGCGTCTTCTCGCTGCCCCGGAATTTCGGTCAGGCCACGGGCGGTCTGGGCGCGTTGATCGCCTGGGCGATCGCCGGCACCGGAATGCTGATGCTCGCGTTCGTATTTCAGAATCTGGCGGTGCGCAAACCCGAACTCGATGCCGGTGTGTACGCGTACGCGAAAGCCGGATTCGGCGATTACCTGGGATTCATCTCGGCCTTCGGCTATTGGGCGAGCGCCTGCGTCGGCAATGTGTCCTACTGGGTGCTGATCAAATCCACCCTGGGCCAGGTGCTTCCGATCTTCGGTGCGGGGAATACCGTCCCGGCGGTGCTGCTGTCCACCGTATTCGTCTGGGCTTTCCATTTCATGGTGCTGCGCGGCGTGCAGGAGGCCGCAGCGATCAACAAGATCGTGACGATCGCCAAGGTCGTGCCGATTCTGTTCTTCATCATCGTGCTGCTGTTCTATTTCGACCCCGGCGTGTTCGCGGACAATTTCTGGGGCGGTGACGCCTACTCGGAATCGCTGTTCACACAGGTGCGTTCGACCATGCTGGTGACGGTGTTCGTCTTCCTCGGCATCGAGGGCGCGAGCGTGTACTCCCGCTACGCCCGCAAACGCGAGGACATCGGCCGGGCGACGATTCTCGGATTCCTCAGCGTGCTCGCGATTTTCGCATCGGTGACCATGGTGTCGTTCGGCATCATCCCGCGCGCGGAACTGGCGGGATTGCAGCAGCCGTCCATGTCGCCGGTCTTCGAATCCGCGGTCGGTCCGTGGGGCGCGTGGTTCATCAGCATCGGTCTCATCGTCTCGGTGCTCGGCGCGTATCTGGCCTGGACATTGATGGCGGCCGAGGTGCTGTTCGTCGCGGCCGGTGACGATGACATGCCGAGATTCCTGGCGCGCGTCAATGCCAGGACGGTGCCGGTGGTCGCGGTGACCTTCACGACCGTGCTCATTCAGCTGGTCCTGCTGATCACCCTGTTCTCCGATGACGCTTTCACTTTCACGCTGAAGCTGTGCAGCGCGCTCTCACTGGTGCCGTATCTGCTGGCCGCGGCGTACGCGCTCAAACTCGGGGCCACCCGCGAAACCTATGCCGAGATCCGGCCGCGTGATCGGGTCCGCGAACTGGTGATCGCCGGTATCGCGACGTTCTACACCGCGTTCATGATCGTGGTCGCGGGCCCGGAGTTCCTGCTGCTGTCCTGCATCATCTACGCGCCCGGCACGATTCTCTTCCTGGTGTCGCGGCGTGAACAGGGCAAGAAATTCTTCACCCCGTGGGAGGCAATTCTTTTCGGCATCACCATTGTCGGCGCGGTTATCGGGATAGCCGGGCTCGCCACCGGACTGATCAGCATCTAGGAAGGAAGACAATGACCGACGCAACTTTCGGCGTCCACTCCGAGGTGGGCAGACTGCGCAAGGTCCTGGTCTGCGCCCCGGGCCTGGCACATGAGCGCCTCACCCCGGCCAACTGCGATGAACTGCTGTTCGATGACGTGCTGTGGGTGCAGAACGCGCAGCGTGACCACCGCGATTTCGTCAGCGCCATGCGCGAACGCGGTATCGAGGTCATCGAATTGCATGATGCGCTGGCGGAAACGCTCGCCGTACCGGGTGCGCGGGAGTGGCTGCTGGATCGCACCATCACCGTGAATCAGGTCGGCCTCGGTCTGGTCGAGGAGGTGCGCTCGTATCTGCGATCGCTCGACGCGCGTGCTCTGGCGGCCTATCTGATCGGCGGACTCGCCGTCGCGGATCTGCCCGGTGAATTCGCGCCCGGCTATCGGGCGCTGGCGCGCGAACAGACCGGTGTGCGCGAATATCTGCTGCCGCCACTGCCGAACACCCTCTACACCCGTGACACCACCTGCTGGATCTACGGCGGCGTCACCCTCAATCCGCTGTATTGGCCCGCCCGCCATGACGAAACGCTGCTGATGAAGGCGGTGTACACCTTCCACCCCGACTTCACCGGCGCGCGCGTCTGGTGGGGTGATCCCGAACGGGACTGGGGCAGCGCCACTCTCGAAGGCGGCGATGTCATGCCGATCGGCAATGGCGCGGTGCTGATCGGCATGAGCGAGCGAACCTCCCGCCAGGCCGTGACCCAATTGGCGAAAGTCCTGTTCGAGAACGGTGCCGCCGATCGCGTCATCGCCGCGGGCATGCCCAAAATCCGCTCGGCCATGCATCTGGACACCGTCTTCACCTTCGCGGACCGGGATCTGGTCACGGTGTTCCCCGATGTCGTGGACGGCATCCACGGTTTCTCGCTGCGCCCGAGTGACCGGGCACCCGGCGTGGAGGTCACCGAGGAAACCGCGTCCTTCGTGGAGGTGGTCGCCGACGCGCTGAAACTCACCGAATTACGCGTGGTGGAAACCGGTGGCGGGTACTACGCCAACCAGCGTCAGCAGTGGGACAGCGGCAATAATCTGGTCGCCGCGGAACCCGGCGTCGTGTTCGCCTATGACCGAAACACCCACACCAACAATGAACTTCGCCGTCAGGGCATCGAGGTGATCCCCATCGTCGGGGCCGAATTGGGCCGCGGTCGGGGCGGCGGTCACTGCATGACCTGTCCGCTCGTGCGCGATCCGCTGTAGTTCAGGACCGGCATCGAGTCGCGCGCGGGCGGCACACCACCCATCCGTCGCCATTGGCGCGGGGCACCCGCCGCCAGGTGGGCGGGGTGAGCTGTGGCGGCTGGGGTCGAGCCGTGGGACCGGGTGGGACGGGTAGTCGGTCACCGGGTTCGGCGGCCACCGGTGGAGCCGTGAGAATTGTTGCTGCGGTGATGATTCCGGTCATCCACGCGATCGCGCGGCGGTGAGTCGGAGTGGTCATCGGTATCTCCTTGATCAGTGGGCCGGTATACCTGCGGGGGAGTGCTGTTCGACGATCAGCGCGGGTCCGTCGCCGGACAGCCCGAGATGCGGGCGCAGGTCGCGGAAGAAGCGGTCCGGATCGATCACCGATTCCGGGGGATGGACGCCGGGACGGCGCACGCTGCCGTCGATGACCTGGGATAGGCCCAGCGCCAAGGGGATTCCCGTCGCGCGGCTCATATCGTCGATGAACAGCGGCGTGCCGGGGTGGGAATCGTCGGCGAGATACGCCAGAACGGTGTGCGATCGGTCATCCTTGCGCCCGCGCGCCACCGCGAAGAACGGCGGCAGGGTGCCGGGGGAGGGGAATCGACCGGCGGTGATCAGTGACCGAATCCCGCGCAGCAGACCCGGTTTCAGCAATTCCGCCGCGGCGGTCGCATTGTCGAGCTTGCCGCGATCGATATCACGGCGCAGGACGTCCAGGAATGCCACGGTGCCCGGGGTGACGATCATCAGGTTGGCGGCGTCACCGGTGGGGTGGAGCGTGCGATGCAGTGTCACGGGTTCGGGGTGGCCGACGGTGTACCCCGTGCCGCTCCGATCACCCGGCAGCTCCAGGCGGACCGCGCGCAGGGGCGGCTCGCGAGTCGTACGTCCCTGGCGGACAACGGAAATGGTGCCGCTGATCTGTTCCATCCAATGCAGGAGCGCGGCGGGCGGATGTGCGGTGCCGTCCCGGGTCGACTCCTCGGTGCGCCCGCGCGGCACGTCGACCGGCCAGGTGGTGTAGAGGTCCTCGACGGTGTCCAGGGCGCGGGCCGCCGCCATCGCGAGCAGATTGCTCACCCCCGGGCTGGCGCCCATACCGATGACGGCGCAGACCCCGGTTTCCCTTGCGGCGGAGTCGAGTTCGAGCATGCGCAGCGTGGGTTCCCAGTCATCGCACAGATCGAGATAGTGCGTACCGGTGGCAATGGCCGCGCGCAGCACGGGCAGCCCGAATCGGTAGTAGGGGCCGACGGTATTGAGCACGACGTCGGCGTCTCGAAGTGCATCCCGCAGAGCGTCCGCATCGGTGACATCGACCCGCAGTGCCCGGACCGAACAGGTCTCCGAGCGCAGTTCCGCGGTAAGTCGTTGTGCCGCTGCGAGATCGCGATCGGCCACCACGATCTCCTCGATGCCGGGCAGCCGCGCCGCGAGGCGAACCGCCACCGCTCCCATCGCGCCCGGACCTCCCAGTGCCAGTACCTTCATCACATTTCCTATCATTCTCAAAACGATCGTATGTGAGATGATAGATCGCGTGAAGCGATTTCTGCCAGGGGCGCCGGTGGTGCGGGTTGCCGACCTGCGCCGACTTGATCCGATGGGACGCCAGCGCGCGCTCGAGGCGGCGGCTTCGCAACTGCTCGCGCTGGTCACGCTGCCGTTCACGCATCCGGGCGTACCGCGGCCGCCGGAGTGGACCCAGCTGCTGGGTCTGACCTTCCTGCTGGCCTCCTGCGTGATCACGCTGCACACCTGGCGATCGATCGTGGGATACGCCGGGCGCGCGGGCGGGCGCGCGGATCTGCGATTGCGCGAACAGGCGCGAAATGAGCGCCGCCTGCGCCGGGCCGCGCTGATCTATCCGATCGTGACGCTGGTGCTGCTCCCGCTGCCGCCGACCTGGCGGTGGTTGTGGTTCACGCTGACCGTCGTCTCGGCGGTGCTGGGCGCGATCGCGCTGTACCGGCTGCCGCGGTCGCTACCGCCCGCGGGTTGACGCGGGCTGTTCCCGCAGCACCTCGGCGGTGACGTCGTAGTACCACTGGAAAACCCTTGTCGCATTGGGTGTTTCGGTGCGCGCCAGTTCCGCCCAGCAGGCCGCGACGGCCGCCCGGGCCTGCGCGCCGATCCACGGCCGGGGCAGCAGTTCCGGGGGCAGCAGGGGATCGGGGTCCAGGGCGCGCGCGAACTCGGTGCCCAATTCGATTTGCAGCGTGAGCCGTTGGGTCGGGGTGGGCGGTGTCGCGGCGCGCAGCGTGCGCAGCACCCGCTGCGCGACCTCGAGCAGGCGAATGTGTCCGGCGGCGAGCCGATCCAGCGGCCAGAGCCGTTCGGCCAGTGCGCGCGGGGTGCGCGCACCGCCGATCAGCAGATCGGTCGTGCTGAGCAGGGTGAGGTGCTCGGTGACGCCGAGTTCGGCCGCGGCCGTGGCGATCCGGTCCTCCCAGGGATTGGCGCTCACATACAGTCCGCCCTGGATGGGTGCGCCGCCGAGCCGGATAATGGTGTCGCGCATGGCATCCCGAGCCTGCCGTGCGGTTTCGGGAATGCCGAACGCGGCCAGGCGCCATTGCCCGTCCCAGGGTTCGACGCCGCGATCCTGGCGGTACATATAGCGCAGGAATTCGATATCGGGTTCGAGCGCGCCGCGGGTGCGGTCGGTGGCGTACAGCACGGCCTTGCGGCCCCGGCCCTCGTGGGTGAACTGTCCCTCGGCGACCAGCCGTTTGATACACAGCCGCACCTGCTGATCGGTCATGCCGAGGGTGTTCGCGACGGCGTACAGCTCACCGGCGTCGATGGTGGAGTCCTGCCGGATCATGCTCTCCACCAGCGTGCGGGTCGGGATTTCGACGGCACCGCTGTCCTGGATGGCACTGCTGTCCGGCATCGCGCACCCTTTCCGTCGACCGTGGCTACTGTTCGAACATCATACGTTCGGGCGAATTCCGATAGACGCGTGCGGCGAGTGCGCGGGTCCGGCGACCGCGGCGGGTTACAGTGCCGGAGATTTCATCCGGATCGTGCGGGACGGTGCTGAGCGGAGGCGACTGGTTTTCATGGCAAGGTGTTGTGCGCGAGGGACATCGGTGCTCATCGCGGCGGTGTGCGTGGCGGTTATCGGGCCGGGCTCGGGTGTGGCCGCTGCGGATCCGGGCGCGAATACGCATCCGCTCGGATGCGTGCCCGCGATCGGCACGCTGCAGATTCTGCCGCCGCTGCCCGGCCTGTTCCTGCCGCTGCCCAGCATCAAGGGTCCATCGGAGTTCGATGATCTGCCGGTGGCCCCGGCCGAGCTGGCGTTCCCGTCGAGCGTCGACTTTCGCGACAACACGCAGGGATTCAACGATGTCGTCGATGTGGTGCTGCGCGATGGTTCGCTGTACACCCGGCCGCGCGAATCGAAGTCGCCCTGGCGCAAGGTTCCGACGCCGGGTTGCCTGGACGGTGGGGTCGTCGCGGTCTCGGTGAACAACAATATGCTGGTCGCGGCGGATGTGAACGGCTGGATCTACTCGATGGACAATCTGCTTTCCGGTCCGCTGCTGTGGAATTGGACCTACTCCTACGGCGGGCCGATCTGGCTGTGGCCGGGTGAGCGGATTCCGGGCACCGGCGCGGGTCCGATCGCATCGAGCCGCTGGGCGATCAGCCATCGGATGTCGGCGAGTTTCACCGATGCCGAGGGCTATACGCATCCGACCACGGCGGGCCTGGTGCAGTTGGTCGCGCTATCGGAGGACGGTGCGCGCATCACCTATCAGGATCCGTGGCTGCCCGCCGATCTGAGCTATGAGATCGGTGGGCCGGAAGACGGCCGGTTCATTTCCGAGGCGCTCACCACCTCCGGTTCGGTGACCTTCGTGATGAATCGCTACGGCGATATGTACACGCGCAAATACGATTTGGACCTGGCGGGCGCGAATCACATTCCGGGCCGATACACCTGGCAGCCGCAGGGCTCCAAGCCCTCGGCCCCCAACCAATTGCTCGAACGTGTGGACCCGCAATACGCCGCGATCTCACTCCCCGCACAGGATTGGGTGCGACAGCCCAAGATTCCGGGCGAGATCACCGCCCGCCTGTCCATGCACGACAGCGGCCCCGCGATGGAGAACCGGGAGTTGCGCGTCGAGGGCCGCAACGGCGGTCACACCGGCTTCTGGCACAAGGATCTGGCGGCCCCGGCGTGGGACTTCACCCCGACTGATCAAGCCCTGCAAGGCATTCCGATCGCCAACTCACCCCGCGACCGCTCGGCGGACACCCTCGCCGCACCGAGCGACCTCGCGTTCGAGGGTGCCCTGCCCGACGGCTGGAGCCTGCGCCTGAACCAATTCGATTGGGCGCAAACAAAACACGCCGCGACCCTCACCTCTCCCACCGGCCGCGCCTATGACATCGGCCTGTACACGGCCGATGAGCTTCGCCTGCTCCCGCGCGGTTCGGGCCTCGATGACAATCCGCGCGGTCTGGAGGGTGCGCTGGACCTGCGCGCCGCGGACCCCTGGCATCCCGATAACGCGGAACTGCGCCATTTCGTCGAAACCCGGCTGCACGGCAATGACATATTCGAGGTCACGGTCCGGGCCACGCGATCGCAGTTGGTTCTCGAGCCGCTCGGAGCCGTGCTGCCGCGCCGATAATGAAGTGAATCACCGACATTCCTTATCGGCCGAATGGGTGATTTAGCCGATTTGGCCGATTGTGTACCAACGGGTTCGTTCGCTGTCCTAACCTCGAACGCGACGATGTATTGCCGCTTCAGCTCGATCAACGATGATCTCGAGAGAGGTGCAGGACATGTCGACATTCCGTAGTGCGCTCTTCGCGGGCGCGGCGGTGAGTTTCACGATCGCCGCCGCTCTCACCGCCGGGACCGCCTCGGCCGATCAACTCGACGAAGGTGGTTGCAGCGCCGGGGCGATCGAATGGCAGGCGAACGGCCCGGGCTTCACCGGCAGTAACCAGGCCCCGGTCGGCAGCAATATCGGCGGTCATCTGCTGGCCTGCCACGGCGCTCCCACCGATATCAGCGTCGGCACCATCATCGGAACCACCTTCGAACCGGCCGCCACCTGCTACGGCAGCCGCGGCGGCCGCGCCGATCTGCTGGTGCTGTGGGACAACGGCCAGAACAGCCATGTCATCGGCACCTGGGAATGGACCCTGGGCCAGCAGGCGACCAATCACCTCAAGATCGTCGGCGGGCTGGGCACGGGCCGCACCCTGGACGTGCTGACCGGGCCGCCGGAGGTCAGCCCCGCCTCGGTCACCGGATGCATCGTGGGTGGCTATCACGCGGGCAGCTATCAGGTGCTCGGCGCGCGCATCGTCTGACGGACGGCCAACGGCGGTATTCGCGAATCGGGCGTTTCGTTCAAAATCCGCTCAACGGTCAATGAACGCACCGCTCGCATGCCGTTGGCATGCGAAATTCCCGCCGATACGCTCGTCTCGGTGCCGCTGAACCCGCAGATTCTTTTGCGGCACAGTGATATTCGCCGACGACCAGCAAAGGAGCGCTTCCCGCGCGAACCCGGTTCCGGTGGCCCCCTCGCCCACCGGAGCCGGGTTCGCTGCTGTCCACGCCCGCCGCTTTCGCCCACCCGGAGATCACGTTGACGCTGTCGAATGTGCTGGACCTGCTGGTATTGGCCGCGATGCTGTTCGCCGCGCTACAGGGATATCGCCGGGGTGTGCTCACCGCGCTGCTGGGATTCACCGGCGTGCTCGGTGGGGTGTGGTTCGGCGCGCAGCTCATCGACGCGGTCCGGCCGTATCTGCCCCTGGGGCCGGTCGGCTGGGTGCTCATGGTGACCGCGATCGTCGCCGCGGTGGTGGGCGGGCAATTCGGGGGCGAATGGCTGGCGCGGCGGCTACTGCGGATCGACCGCGCCCGCCGCTTCCGCCGGATCGACGCGCTCGCGGGCGGTTTCTGTCAGGCGCTGGCGGTTCCGGTCGCGGTATGGCTGCTCGCGACCGCGGTGGCGGTGACGGCGGGGGCGAATATCGTTGCGGTGCTGGATGATTCGAAGACCGTTCGGACCATGGACGCCGTCGCGCCGTACTGGCTGGTGGATATGTCCCGCACGCTCGCGAGCCCGCTGCGGGATTTGGGCCCGGTGCTCGACGACGAATGGTCGACGCCACCGGCCGATCCGAATCTCGTGCCGGACGCGCCGATCCCGGCCGCCCCGGCGGCGGCCACCGCACAGCGCAGTGTGCTGCGCATCGCGGGTACGGCCGTGGGCTGCGGACGGCTGTCCGGAACGGGTTTCGTCATCGCGCCCGAGCGGGTGCTGACCAACGCGCATGTCGTCGCGGGCATGTCGGAGGTTTCGGTGCAGGAGGCGGGGCGTGGGCTCCGGGCCACGGTGGTGGCCTTCGATTCGGTGAATGATCTCGCGGTATTGGCGGTGCCCGGGCTGAGCGCGCCGCCGATGGTGCTCGCCGCGGCTCCCGCCGATCCCGGGGCGGGTGTCATGGTGCTGGGATATCCGGGTGGCGGCTGGTACACGGCGGCGGCCGGGCGCGTGCTCGCGCGCAGCGTGCGTCAGGTCCCGGACCTCTATCACGCCGTGGTCTCCTCGCGGTGGATCTATCAGGTGTCCGGCGCTCTCCGGGAGGGCGATTCCGGTGGGCCGCTGGTGGATTCGCAGGGGCGGGTGCTGGGCATCGTATTCGCCGCCGATAGTGACGCGCGGGATATCGGCTATGCGATGGATGTGCGCCGCGCGCTGGGACAACTCGGTGGTGATTCGCTGCGTTCCTCCCATTCGGTACCGACCGGTCCGTGTCGCTTGTAGTGCCGACTACGCTCGGCAACATTCGGGCGAAGCTGGGAAGAGCGGTGGTTCGGGATGGGTGATATCGACGCTGATCCGTTGGCGCTGCGATTCGCCCTGTTGAACGGAGTCGAGGCGCGCTCCAATGGTCAGCCGCTCGATCTCGGTCCGCCCCAGCGACGAGCGGTGCTGTGCGCATTGGCAATCCGTCGGCGACAGTGGGTGCCGGTATCGAGCCTGGTGGCCGCGCTGTACGAATCCGATCGACCCGTGCGCGGCGTCAGCGTGGTGCAGACCCATATCTCGGCGCTGCGGCGGGTGCTGGAACCGCACCGGTCGCCGCGCGCGCCCGCGAAGGTGCTGCTGTCCGGGCACGGCGGATATCAATTGCTGATCGCCGATGAACAACTCGATCTCGGGGTTTTCGAACAGCGGCTGGCCGAGGCCGAATCTGCCCGTGACCGTGCGGAATGGGATGCGGCTCAGCAGCGCTACGAAAATGCCCTGCGGGTATTCTCCGGTGACGCGTTGCCCGGAATTCCGGGACCGTTCGCCGCCGCTCAGCGCGCGGTCCTGGTCGAACGCAGGCTCTCCGCACTCGAGGATCACCTGGATGCGATGATCCGGGCGCAGCGCTCCGACCAGGCGATCGATCGACTACGCGGGCTCATTTCGGAGCAGCCGCTGCGGGAGCGGCCGCCGGTGCTGCTCATGCGCGCGCTACACGATCAAGGGCGGCGCTCGGAGGCGCTCGATGTGTACACGGCGACGCGGCGGCTGCTGATCGATCGACTGGGCGTCGAACCCGGCCCGGAATTGCGGGCGGTGCACAGCGGAATCCTGTCGGGCCGGGCGCTGCCCGCGCCCGTGGTGCCGCCGCCCACCCCGCTCGATGTCCCGCCGGCGTCGGCCGGGGACGGAGATTGCGGATCGATTATCGGACGAGATGCCGAACTCGCGCGGTTCACGGTTCCGGCCGAGCGCGCGGCGGCGGGCCACGGTGGGCTCGCCGCGGTGGTGGGGTATCGAGGGTTCGGAACCTCCGCCATAGTGCGTGCCCTCGGGGTGCGTATCCCGGCCGCCCGAACAGTGTGGGTGGATGCCGGAAAGAGCGGTGAGCCAGGCGAATTGGCCCTGTATGAGTCGCTCGCCGGTGCGCTCGATCCGGCTGCGCCGAAGTCGTCGGCGGATCGCGGCGATGCGGATGTGCGGCGGGAGTTGCTGCGCGGGCTCACCGGTGCGGCCGCTGACGGCCTGCTGCTGGTGCTGATCGATGACATCAGTCGCGCCGATGACCGCTCGATCGGGATGCTGGCCGCGCTCGCACCGCAGCTGCGGGACCTGCGGGTGTTGGTGATCGTCGCGGTCGAGGATCAGCAGTGGGATCCGGTGCTCGGTGCTCGCCAGGCCGCGCTGGAGCGCTCGGCCCAGTTGGTCGTGCGGGTGGGGCCACTCGGCGACGCGGCCGTCGCGGAGCTGGCCCGGCGTCGCCTCGGTGCGGCCGCGACAGCGGAGCTGATCGACGATATCGCCCGTGCCACCGCGGGCATCCCGGATCTGCTGGTGGGTGTGATCGACGATATCGGGTCGCTGCCCGAGGTGCGCCGACTGCCGCGGCGACTGCCCGAAGGTGCGTACACGATGGCCATGCGGCATCAATTGGGCAGTGCCACAGTCGCTTTACTCGACACCTACCGGGTGATGAACGCATTGCCCGAGGGACAGGCCGAGCTGGCGGTGATCGCGGCGGTGGTGGGCGAACCTGTGAGCGAGACCCGGTATCGATGCGAATTGCTCTCCACCGCGAACGTCTTGAGTTCGATCGATCCGCCGGTTTTCCGGCATCCCTTGATAGGCAATACGGTTCGGCAGCTGCGACCGGCCGGGGACGATTCGGTGATCCATCTGGCGGCGGCGCGGCACGCGCGGGCGGTGGGGCGTCCGGTGCGGGAGATCGCGGGGTATCTGCACGAGCTGCACGGCGACCGATATTCCGAATGGACCCCGCTGCTGGTGGAGGCGGCGCAGGAATGCGTGCTCGCGCGGGCCACCGACGAGGCGATGCGGCATCTCGAATCGGCGCTGCGCATTGCCGGACCGGATGCCCGCGCGGATGTGCTGGTCCGGCTGGGCGCACTCGAGCAGTTCACCAATCCCGTTGCGGCTCGGCACTATCTGGAACAGGCGCTGGCCGCGCAGCGGGCGGCGCGGGCATCGCCCACCGCGCTGGTACCGCTGCTGTGGACGCTGGCCACGCAGCGGCAGTCCGCCGCGGCGGCCGCGCTGCTGGAAGAGGTGCTGGCGGAAACGCGGGAGCGGGATCCGGTGGCGGCGCGGGCGATACACGCCACCCGCTGGGTGATCGCGGGTATGCGGCCGGAGAGCTGGGCGGCCTATCTCGCCGAATTGCGCTGTGGTGCGGACGATCCGATCAGCCGGGCGGTGCTGGTCTTCGATGACGCGTTCGGTGTGGGGTGCTCGGGCCGGGTGGCGCTGGACCGATTCTCGGCGGCACTGCGCGGCAGCGGCGGCCCGGCCCCTCGGGAGATGTACGGCATGCTCGGTCAATTGGCGCTGTGGGCGGATGATCTGACATTGGCGTGGCAGCTGACCGATCAGCGCGATGATCGCTTCTTCGGTGCGATCGATATCTACCGTGCCGCCATGCGGGCCGAAATCCATTGTCGTCGAGCGGAGTTCGCGCTGGCGCTGGAAGAGTGCGCGCTGCCCGCCCGGGCCGTGGACGGGCGCGTGGTGCGGTATCCGCCGGTGCTCGCGATCTGGCGCGCGTACGCGCTGCTCGGGTTGGGGCGGCTCGAGGAGGCGGCGGAATGGGCCGAGATCGCGGCGGCAGGCGTGAATCCCGAACTGCTGGAATGGCTGCTGGTGAATACCGCGCGCGGGGTGATCGCGTCCGTGCGGGGCCGGGCGCGTGAGGCCGCCGGATGCTTTCTGGAAACCGGTCGGCGGGCGGTGGATTGGGGTCTGGTGAACCCGGGCTTCCTGCCGTGGCGCAGCTTGGCGGCGCGGGAATTGGCCAGGTTCGGCGAGACCGATCGCGCGGCGGAGCTGGCCGCCGCCGAACTCGAGCTGGCGCGGCGCTGGGGGGTGGATCGCGGGATCGGGCTGGCCCTGCGCGGAATCGCCTGTACCGCTCCGGATTCGCGGCGGATCGCGGTACTGGAGGAGGCCGTGCGGCATTTGCGGCGGGGTGAGGCCGTCACCGAACTGCTGAGCACGTTGATGGATCTCGCGCGGGCACATGCGGCGGCGGGGGAGCAGGGGCAGGTGCGCACGGTGCTCATCGAGGCGTATGCGATCGCACAGCCGCGCGGGGCGCTGCTGTGCCTGGATCGTGTCGACACGCTGTGGCGCGAATATGTCTCGACGGCGGGGCCGCCGTGGTCATCGGGTCCGCATTCGGTTCAAAGACGACTCAACGACGATTGAACGCGGTGGTAGACGGGCTGTCTCGGACGGGTGTTCGGGCGCTGCGACTGCCGATCGAGTCCGTGGCTATTCAACAGCTATTGCCTTGCGGTGCAATGGATCCGGATCATCCGATGAACCGTCGGTGAATACTGCCGCGAAGGTCTGGACCAATCGCGGGGCGGTGCGGCACGGTCTAGACCATGAAATACCCAAACGGAAATATCCTGAATCCCTTGGCCGTCACCATCTTTGCCGCGCTGCCGGTTCTCGCGGGAGTGATGGCAGCTGCCCCCGCGAATGCCGACGCGACGGTGAACAAGGTGGTCGTCATCGGTCTCGACGGCACGATGTACAAGAAGGTGCAGGAGGCAAAGGCTCCCAATCTGCTGAAACTCGCCGGTGAGGGCACTCTCGGGCAAACTTCCATCGCACCGCACACCACCATCTCCGGCCCGTCCTGGGCGACCGTGCTGACGGGTGTGTGGGACACCAAGCACGGCATCTACGACAACAACGTCACCACGGCCCCGTTCGTCAAGTATCCGACCGCGTTCACCCAGCTGGAGAAGGCCGATCCGGGCCTGAAGACCGAGTCGTTCGCGTCCTGGGGCACCATCGCCACCATGGCCGGATCCGGTGATCCGCACGCCGACGTGAACGTCGCGACCCCGGCCCCGGCCGATGACCCGACCGAAGCCAAAATCGATGCCGCCACAGCCGATTCCAGTGCCGCCGCGGTCACCAATGACGCGCCGGATTTCCTGTTCACCCACCTCGATCAGGTGGATGAGGCGGGCCACGGACACGGCAGCGCGTCGACCGAATACCTCGACGCGGTCAAGCGTGTCGATGCCGAGGTGGGCAAGATCGTCGCCGCGGTCGACGCGCGTGCCAAAGCGCATCCCAACGAGAAGTGGAACATCCTCGTCACCGCGGACCACGGCCACCGCCCCACCGGCGGTCACGGCGGCCAATCCGCCGACGAGACGGCGAATTTCCTGATCGCCCGCGGCCCGTCCTTCAAGGCCGGATCCACCAATACGACGAACTCCCTCGTCGATGTCACCCCGACGGTGCTGGCGCTGCTCGGTGTCAAGGGCAGCACGGCGTTCGACGGTAAGTCGGTGATCAATGCCGGTGGTTCGACGCCCAGCACCGGTTCGTTCGGCTTCGATCTGCCCGGCAGCGGCAGCTGACCCGGATGCCGGCCCTGCCCACCTCCACGCGGATCGGGCCGGCCTCCGGTTTCTCCCACCGTGATCGAAAGATCCACTCGCGAAAGACCCTTCCATGAAACCACAGCGCTTCGCGCGCACCTCGCTCGCGGCTCTCGCGGCCGCGACCGCCGTCCCCCTGGCCGCCGGATTGATCGATATGCCTGCGGCGCAGGCGGATCCGGTCGTCAACAAGGTCGTCGTCCTGGCCTTCGACGGCGCGCTCTACAGCAAGATCCAGGAGGCCAAGGCCGCCAATCTGCTCGGGCTCGCCGCGCAGGGTGTCCTCTCGCAGACCTCGATCGCGCCGCACGCCACCACCTCGGTGCCGATCTGGGCGACCGGGCTGACCGGCGTGTGGGATACCAAACACCACATCACCGGCTACGGCGGTGACGCTTTCGCCACCTATCCGACGGTCTTCACCCAACTGGAGAAGGCCAAGCCACAACTGCGGACTCAGTCGATCGTCACCTGGTCGGCGCTGGCCGACGCGGCCGCCTCGGGTAGCCCGAACGTGGACGTGAACACCATCACCTCCGGTCCGAACGCGGCCGACAGCGGTACCGCGGACCTGTCGGCCGCCGCCATCACCAACGATGCCCCCGACTTCCTGTTCGTCGATTTCGACACGGTGGACAGCGCGGGCCATCAGGGTTCGGCCAAGCCCGGCTATCTCGATGCCATCAACAGGGCCGATGCCGGGGTGGGCAAGATCGTCAGCGCCGTCGACGCCCGCGCCAAGGCCCACCCGAACGAGAAGTGGAACATCCTCGTCACCACGGGCAACGGCAATCGCCCCGAAGGCGGCCACGGCGGCCAATCCGCCGACGAGACAGCCAATTTCGTCATAGCCCGCGGCCCGGCCTTCGCCGCCGACACCACCACCACGACCTACTCGATAGTCGACATCACCCCCACGGTGCTGACACTGCTCGGCGTCTCACCGAGCGCCGACATCGACGGCAAGTCGATGGTCGCCGCAACCCCCGGCCCATCCACCGGTTCCTTCGGAATCCCATGGCCCGGAACCGGATCCGCGGGCTGATCCTCGCCCCCGATTCAAACCCTCCACACCAAACTGACGAACGTTGAAAGCAGGGAAAACCATGTCCCCTCGCGCCATCCTCACCAGGTCTCTCGCCATCGCAGCCCTGGCTACCTTGCCCGTCATAGCCGTAACCACCACGGCCACAACGGCTTCCGCCGCCCCCGCCACCACCGGCTCCGGCACCGCCACCGGTTCCTCCGACATCATCGGCGCCCTGAACCAACTCCTGAGCGGCTCAGCCACCACAATCGACGGCCTCAACCGCCTCGGCTCCGGCTCCGCCACCACCCCCGGCCACTAACCCGCTGAACCCGCGTCCCCGGCCCCGCACACGCGGGGCCGGGCACACGGACCTGCGGCGGCCACCCTGGGTGTTGATCTCCGCCACCTCGGGGGTGGGGGGTCAGCACTCGGGGCTCTGCTTTCGGGGGTGGGGGTGGTGGAGAGTTGTAGGGACCACCGAGGAAGTGAGAGACCGATGTCGGCAGTGACAGTGATTGGCAGTTCGGTCGAGCGTCGGGTTGTGGTTCGTACCGGTGACGGGGTGGAGTTGGCGGTTCGGGAGTATGGGCCGCGGGATGCCGAGGTCACGGTTGTCTTTCTGCATGGGCATTGCATGCGGGCCGAGTCTTGGAACGATGTGCGGGATGAGTTGTTGCGGCAGTTCCGGGGTGCCCGGGTCGTGTGTTACGACCATCGTGGGCATGGGGATTCGGCTATCGCGCCCCGGCATACGTACAACCTGGCGCGGCTCGGGAGTGATCTGGGTGAGGTGATCGATGCCGTCGCGCCTGCCGGGCCGGTTGTGCTGGTCGGGCATTCGATGGGCGGGATGACCGTGTTGACGTATGTGAGTCAGCGGCCGTGGGAGATCGGTGATCGGATTGTCGGCGTCGCGCTCGTCGCGACGGGGGCGAGTGGGATCGCGGAGGCGGGGTTCGGTCGCCTGATCCGGCATCCGGTGGTCTCGACGTTCCAGACCGCGGTGCGCTGCGCGCCGCGACTGATGCGGCATGCGAAAGCGTTGGCCTGCAAGGTTTTCGCGCCGCTCATCACGATGGCGGAGTTCGGCGATCGCAAGGTGAGCCCGCGCATCCGCAGCCTGGTGAACGCCATGCACAATCAGACCTCGATCGTCGCCATGGCCGCCTTCCTGAGCGCCTTCCTCGATTACGACCGCACCGACGCCCTCCCCACCCTGTCGGGCGTCCCCACCCTGATCCTGTGTGGTTCGGCCGACCTGATGACCCCGCCCTCGCATTCGATCGCCATGGCCGCCGCCGTCGACTACGCCGACCTGGCCCTGATCGAGGGCGCGGGCCACTCGGTCATCCTCGAACAGCCCGAACTCGTTACCGCCGCGCTCACTCGCCTGCTGACCCGCGCCGCCACCGTTCGCACCGGACGCGGCCATCTGGCGGCGGCCGCCTGATCGCTCGCCGGCGGGAGCCCTCGTGCCGGTCCGCGGCTACGGGACGACGGTGACGGGCCAGCGGCCCGACTTCACCAGGCGCATCGCCACCGAGCCGATGAGCCGGTGACCGGCCTGCTGGGAAGCGCCGACCACGACTGCATCCGCGCCGAGTTCGTCTGCGGCCTTGGACAATTCGGTGAAGGCATCGCCGCGCCGGGTGAGGAATTTCCACCGGATGGTGTAGATGTCCTTCACACGTTCGATGTGGTCCCGAATCTCGGCGGCGAGTTGGTCGGCGATATCGGAGGTGATGGATTGGACGTCGGTGCCCATGCCCGCGACCATGGTCATCCACGGCTGGACGTAGATGACCGCGAGCAGGGCGTGCTGACGCCGGGCGAGTCCGGCGGCGTAGGCGGCGGCTCGCCAGGACGTATCGGAGCCGTCCACGCCCACCGCGATCACCAGTGGACCGTCGGTGCCCAGTTCGAAGCGGGATTCGTCGTGCGCTTCGGGAATCGTCGGCTCGGCCACCCCGCCAGCCTAATTCACCACTGGGTCTGGTTGCGGGTGCGCCGCCCGCGCCGTCCGCGACCCGAGCGCACCGCGTCCTTGACCTTCTCCCCGGCATCGCGCAGGTCGGCCTGGATCTGCTCCCGCCGTCCGCGGCCGGACATGCGCCGATCGCCCATGGCGTCACCGGCCAGTTGGCGGGCGCGGCCGGTCAGCTTGTCGATCTTGTTCTTGAACTTGTTGCCACCACTCATTTTTCGATCCTTCGTAGGGGTCTGTACTCGGGAACTACCCGGTGCCGCGCGATCGAATCGGGGGACCGTGAAATCGGTTGGCGCGGTGACTGTCTCGAACTAGCATCGCGACGTGCAGACCTTCCCGATCGATGATGTGACACCCGCCGCCGAAGCGCTGCCGACCCGGCCGCTGGGGGAGCTGTTCCCGGACGCGCTGGTGCTCGGCGGTGATCCGGCGCTGCCCATGGTGGAACCGAACGGGGTGCATCCGCTGCTCGCCGCGGTCGGGCGGGCGTTCGCCGAACATCGCCCGCTGGTGCTGTCGCCGGATGCGGTATGGCTGACCATCGCGCAGGGGATCGCGCAGCATATTCGGCTGCACGCGGAGGAATTGCGACCGCTACTGGTGCGGCATGCCGGGCGCAAGCGGCTCGAGGTGGTCCTCGGCGGCGGTCTGCCGCGCAGCGCTGAGATCTGGCAGGGCGTGGTGGAGTCGTGGAGCAAGCTGCTCGCGGCCGAGATCGAGCACGCCGACCTGTTCGAATGCGATTTCACGACCAGTTCGGAGGTCGATCGGGTCGCCGGGCGGGTGGTGCTGCTGGACGCGTACTCGCCCTATTACTCGCTGTGGATGAGCTGTGTCTGCGGTATTCCGTCGCTCACACTGACCGGAACCGCCGACGACTGGCGGAAGATTCGGAGCAGAGTGGGCCGCCTCGGCGAGTTCGGCTTGGGACAGTGGGTGCGCTCGCTGGAACCCATTGCGGACCAGTTCGTCCGGGCCGCGACGGGTGATGTCGATACCGCGTTCTGGCAGCGCATCTACAACCCCGCTGACGCCTACGGTGGCGAGGTGATCACCGGGTGGATCGCACGGCTGTATCCATACCTGGTGATCGACAGTGCGCCGAAGACCCCGAATCACCTGCTGGACTTGCCGATTGCCGAACCTCGCGATCTCACCGGGGACGACGCCATGGGCTACTTCGGCCCGGGGGTGCGCAGTACCTCGATTCCGGCGACGCTGTCCAAAGTCATCGTCAATGTCAACGACCGAGTCGCGGGCGAGAACCGGGCGCTGGCGCTGTACGCGGGTCTGGTGGGCATCACCCAGGATGATGACGGCTCGCTGCGGCCGGTCGCGGGATGGCATCTCGCCACCGCCGCTGTCGAGATCGACGATGTGATCGATCGGATCATTCGCGACCACACGAGTTCTCCGCCGACGTCCGACCGCCGCAACATCGACGGGTGTGCCGAACTCCAGGCGATCTACCGCCGGATCGGATCGGCGACGCTGTTCGATGGCCGGTGGCGCCTGTTGTCCGCCAGGGTTCAGCGGTACGTTTCGGAGCACGCGCAACCGTTGATCGTCGAATCTCAGCGGCACATTTGGGATGACGCGTTTGCGTCTGTCCTGACCCAGGTCTTCGAGTTGCCGGACGGTCTGAGCATCTGCGCGCGCACCGACTTTCGCACCGACTCCACGCACTGGGTGCGCTGCCGACTCTTGCCCGACGAGGAGGGCGTCCCGCACCGCGTGGCCGATGCGCCCGCGGATATCCCGGTGTACGGCACATCACTCGCGCTGTTGCTCGATGCGGCCCTGGATTCGGGCGGCGATATCGCGCACTTGGAAACAGGAACGCTCGCCGACCTGCTGTGAGCGCACTTCAGTATTAAACGCGGGATTTACCGGATTCCGTTCAGCCTGACCCTAAGGGGTTACTTTCCCCTGCCCTCGAGTTGCCATATGTGTGCTGTCCGAAATCTTGGAGTTGATCAGCACCGAATCAATCGAGGGAATACGTTATGGGTCGGAATTCGTATCGCGTCGCCGCCGGACTGGCCGCCACCGGGTTGGCCGTGCTGGCCGCACCGGTCGCGCATGCCGAGCCGGTACCGCTCGACGGTTTGCTCGCCCTGTCACCGGGTGTGTGCGCGAACGGGGTGGTGACCGGAAGCTTCTTCCGGATGATCCTGCCCACCGGCGATGCGAGCGGCCCCTACCTGCAGAACAGTGATTCCCGGTGCAGTGATCAGACGGTGACGCCGCTGTCGGCGGGCACCGATGGCGGACTGGTGAGCGGTACGTATCAGCCGCAGCCCGCTGCCGCGTTCGACGGTGCGGGGAACGCGCAGTCGGGGCGGGTGACCACGCCGGTGCGGTTCTACGGTGTCGATTTCGCGACCGCTACCAATCCGACTGACCCGCAAACGGGTTCGGGTACTTCGCTGCCGCAGATATTCAGCGATGGCGGTCGTTTGTCCGGGGATTTGAGCAGTCTCGGCGTGACGTGGAACAACCAGGTGTTCAATCAGGGCTCGCCGAAGCCCGGTGGCGGATTGCCCGGCAAGACCAGTTCGATCAGTGGAAGTATTGACGGCGCAGGCAATTTCGTCATCGAATGGACGAGTCAGATTGTCGGGGGACCGTTCAATAATTTCACCGGGCTGTGGCATTTGGCCGGGCAGTATCGCGGCAGCCTGCCGCAGGCGGCTCCGGCGGCTGCTCCTATTGCCGCTCCGGCGGCTCCCGCGGCTCCTGCGGCTCCGGGGGCCGCTGCGGCTCCCGCGCCTGCCGCTCCCGCCCCCGCGCTTGCTCCGGTAGCGCCTGTCGTCGAGCCCGCCGCTCCGGTGGCGACCACCGCCCCGGCGGCCAATCACCCCACCGCGCAAGCGGATCCCGCTCCGGTCGCCCAGTCCGTGGAGATCAAGCAGGACAGGCGCACCGCGTGGCTGATACCGGCGCTGGTCGTGGCCGCCGTCATCGGCGTGGGCGCGTTCTTCGGTGCGGGCCGCCTCGCGCGGGTTCGTGACCGGGGATGACGACAGCACCGCCCGTGTCCGGACTGCCCGCGTACTCCGATTACGTCTCGCACGTCGAGCGCGCACCCGAGCGGGTGGCGGCGCGCTGGCCGTTCCTCGCGTTGATCGTGCTCGGGGTGCTGCTGGTGGCGGCTCCGCTGGTCACCGGCATGTTCCCGCGAGCGATCAAGGGTGAGGCCATGATCGACGCGTTCCGGCCGCAGATCACCGCGGCGAGTATCCAGAATTATCGTGACGATCTCGGTGTGCTGGATCAGGCGCGGGCGAATGTGCTTGCGCTGCAAGCCAATGGTGCGCAGCCGGGGAGTTTCGAGCGGGTCGACAAGTTCGTGCGGGACTATCCGGGGATCCGGGCCGATATCTCCGGCATGGTCGACCGTATCGATGCGAACCGTGACAACTACGGAAAGCTTTCCGATACAACGCCTTTCGGTGCATTGCCGTGGTTGCTGGCGCTGCCCGGGGTACTGCTGATCGCCGCGGGCGGATTCGGATTGCGTGCCGTGCGCGACGGTCGGCGAGGGGTGTTCTGGCATGCGGTGGCGGCGGTGGCCGGGCTCGGGCTGCTGGCGGTTCCGGTGACCGGTGGGCTGTTCCAGGCCGCTCCGGCCGCGCAGCCACTGATCAATGACTTCCGGCCGATTCTGACCCATGCCGAAGTTCGTACGGTGCAGGGCTATTTCGTCACCCTGGTGGCGGCGGACGGTGAGCTGAACAGTCGCTATGTCGCCGCGGTGCGCGCCGCGCATCCGGAAGCCGATCTGACCGGCGTCAAGGCGCTGGAGGCGCGCTGGCAGCCGATGACGGCGCGGTTCGCCGGGCTGGTCGGGGTGCTCAATGACAATGTCGAGAATTTCGATGCGGTTGTCGCGCTGAATGATTCGACCAAGCCGCTCGGTGTCACGGCATTCCGTGCCCTCGGCTGGGGGTTCGTGATTCCCGGGGTGCTCGCGCTCGGTCTCGCCGCGGCGGGACTGCGTAAGCCCGGAACTGGTTCCCGCCGCGCCGATTCCACAGGAGGTGCCTCGACATGAGGTTGTTCGGAACAACCACGCGCGCGTTCGCGGGCGTGCTCGCGGCGACAGCACTACTGGTAAGTGGCTGCGGCAGTGACGATTCCGCGAAGTCGGCGAGCGCGCCGGAGCAGCTCACCGGTCTGCTGCGTTTCACCGCGGGCGCGGTCAACGGCGATAGCGTGACCGGCACCTGGTTCCGCATGGTGCAGCCGGGCGGTACGCCCGAGAACGGCCCATACATGCCCAATGGCGATTCCCCCGCCCAGGGCGGTTCCACCACCCTGCTGGAACCGGGCACCGCGGGTGGTCTCCAGGTCGGCGGTTACCAAAGCGAACCCGAACCCGGCTTCGCCCAAGGCAATTCACTCTCCGCCTCCATCACCAAGCCCACCAAGTTCTTCGCCGTCGAATTCGGCATCTCCACCAACGCCCTCGACCCGCAAACCCAGCGCCGAGTCCCCCCGCCCACCGTCACCAACGACAACGGCAAACTCACCGCCGACCTGTCCTCCTGGGCCGCCTCCTGGAACGACCAGGAATTCAACCAGGGCGCGCCCAAGCCCCCGGAAAAACAAGGCCCGCAGGTAGCAGGCGCCGAACAAGTCCAACGCGCCTGGGACTGGGTAGCCCAGCGCTGGTTCGACCGCCCCAGCTCCAGTGCCGCCCAAGGCCCCTCGGCCACCGGCACCTACGACCCCAAAACCCGAGCCTTCACCCTCCAATGGACCAGCCTCATAGTCGGCGGCCCCTTCAACGGCTTCACCGGCGTCTGGCACCTCCAAGGCACCTTCGAACCCGGCGCAGCCCCGGCCGCGAATGGCAGCGCCCCCTCGACGAACACACCCGGTGCCGCGCCGGGTTCACCCACCACGAGTACAGGGAGTACCGGTCGATGACCTCCGCCGAAAAGACCAGGCGTCCGGCCGTGGTCGCCGCTATCCGTGCGATAGCCGCGCTTACCGTGGTCGGTAGTGCCGCTGCCGCAACGACTTTGATCGTTCGCGACAATGATCCGGCACCCGCCGCGGTGGCCGCGCCGCAGCAGCAGGCCGCCGCCACGTCGACTGCCCCGGGCAAGGTGGAGGTGGCTCCCGCGCCGCTGGCCGCCGGTGCTCCCGTGGCGGCCCCCGACTCCGCCGGTAATGTTCCCGCCGGTGCCGCCCCGAATGCCGCTGTGCCCCTTGGTCAAGGTGGTGCTCCCGGTGCGGCAGTCCCCATCGGCCAGGGTGGGGTTCCGGGTGCGGCAGTGCCCCTAGGCCAGGGTGGATCCCCAAGCGCAGCAGTGCCGCTCGGTCAGGGCGGTTCTCCGAACGCGGCAGTTCCGTTGAGCCCCGGCGGTTCCCCGAACGCTTCGGTCCCGTTGAGCCCGGGTACCGCTCCGAACGCTTCGGTTCCGTTGAGTCCCGGTGCGGCCCCGAATGGTTCGGTGCCCCTCGCCGCGGACAACCCGTTCGCCGTCGCCCCGGTCGATGCCCAGCCCGCCTGCCCGATCGGCTGGCCCGCGCCCAAGCAGCAGGGCGGCCTAGCCTCCCTCATCGGCCTCGCCCCCTTGGCGGGCCCGTTCTCCTCGGAGGCTTTCGCTCTCGGTTCGGTCTACCAGCCGATCCTGCGCCTGGCAGGCCCCGTCCTGGCCGAGATCGCCCCCGTCATCACCCAGAACCAGCCCCTGATCGACCCCATAATCGCCCAGGTCCAAGCCGTGGAAGCGGTTGTCCTACAAGCGATCCTGCCCTACTACGGCCCCTACCGCGCCCAGCTAATCGCCGCCGAAGGCGACCTCGCCCGCACCCTCGCCCCGATCCTGGACCGCGCCTACAACAGCGAAGCCGCCTCCTGCCTCGTCGCTTGGCAGGGCCAACTCATCGACCAGGCCAAGGGCGGCCGCATCACCGTAGCCTCCCTCGCCCACCCGGGCACCGTGGTCGAACTCGGCCCGGAGCAGTAACCCCCTGCACCGCATGGGCGATCGCGTATTCAGCGATTCGCCCATGTTGTGTATGAGTTGACATGTGAAAGCAGATATCGACGGCGCGGTCCGCATCGCCCGCATAGCAGGCGAATTCGGGTGGACCTGGACCGAGCCGGATGTGGCGCGCTTCTGCGCAGCCACGGGGTGGAGCGTGCTGCATGGTGATCGAGGGTACGGTCCCAACCTGCGCACCGACCTCGATGTGCACCTGGCTCAATGTCGGGTTTCCTTCAGTGCCCGGATCATGGACCGCCAGGAAGGCGGCGGCGGAATCATCGACAGATTCGCGGTGTACGTCGCGGATTCCGAGCGGACCGAATCGGAGAAGGCACGGTTTATCGCGGCTCATCGTGAGCTGCGGGATCGTCTGATCGAGGAGTTGGGGCCCACATCCGAGTACGTTTTCGGTGAGGACCTCGAGGCCGATTACTGGCGGCGTACCGATGTTGTCGTTTCCGTTTCCGTGCACGACAGCTTCATCCAGCTGGATTTCGTCAACCCCAGATATCAGCGCTGGCTGGACGAAGAAGGAGCCTACGACTTCAGCTATGGCGATGACGACGGCGATGCCGGACCCGTCCGCGAGGTGCTGAGACGGATCGGCCGGATGTTTCGTCGGAGCAGCCGGGTGCGGTGAGCCGTCTACCGGCCCGCCGCACCGACAATCTCGCAGGTCAGTCGTAGAGGTAGCCCTGGGGTTGTTGGCCGTTGGAGCAGGCGTAGGCGGGGAGTAGGCCGGTGCCGTGTGGGGGGACGGTGGTGGAGACCGGGTATTGGCCGCCCAGGGGGCAGATTTCGGTGGCGAAGACGGTTTGGGGGTCGTCGGTGTCGTTGAAGCAGGTTGGTCCGGCGCAGGTTACGCCGGGTGGGAGGGCGGTGGCGGGGGCGGCCGGGCCGAGGAGGAAGCCGGCGGCGATTAGCGGGAGTATGGCGAGAAGTTTCATGTCCTGCTCCGATCCATTCGAGGGGCGAACGGTGGCGAACGGTCAGAAACGGCGCTGACGATTTTAGTCAGTGGTCTTTTCGACCGTTTCGTCGGCTGCGGGATGGCCGCCGAGCAGGGCGTCGCGGTCGGCTAGGACCTGGGCGCGCAGGGCTCGGACCACGGCGGCCACCTCCGGTCGGCGCAGGGTTTCGGCTCGGGTGACGAGCCAGTAGGTGAGGCGGACGGCCACTTCGTCGGGCAGGACGCGGATGAGGTCGGGGTGGCGGTCGGCCATGAAGCAGGGGAGCAGGCCGATGCCGGCGGCGGCCCGGGTCGCCTCCACGTGGACGAAAACGTTTGTGGAGGAGATGGATTCGCGCATGGTGGGGGCGAAGAGCATGGGTGCCAGGTCGAGGTCGTCGACCTGGAGCATGGAGTCGATGAAGTAGACGAGGGGATGCCGGGACAGGTCCGCGGCCGAGGCGGGGGAGTCGTGGGTGGCCAGATACGACTCGGCGGCATAGAGAGCCAGGGTGTAATCGCCGAGCGGAATCGCTTCGGCGCGCCGCACCTGCGGTTTGCCGACCACGACTTCGATATCGAGGCTGGAGCGTTGCAGCGACGCCCGCCGGGTGGCGGTGATGATCTCGACCGTCACCTTGGGATGATCGCGTTGCACGCGGGCGATGGCGGGCGCGGCCAGATACGCGCTGAATCCGTCGGTGGCGGACATCCGAACCACCCCCTCGAGGGTGCGCGTGCCCCCGGTCCCCGAGGCAAGTGACCGCACCGCCGCCTCCACGGTTTCGGCCGCCGCCAACGCTTCCCGCCCCAGATCGGTCAATTCCCACCCACTCGCCCCGCGCATCAGCACCCGCCCGCCGAGAGCATGCTCCAAAGCGGCGATGCGCCGGGAGATGGTGGTGTGGTTCAACCCCAACTCGTCCGCCGCCGAGACATAGCGGCCGGTGCGGCCCACCGCCAGTAGAACCAGCAGGTCATCGGGGTTGGGGCGGGGAGTGGCGGGGGTCACGCTCATTTGTGCATTTTTGCAGATACCGGTTGCGAAGTTGGCCATTGCCGCCCGGTCGTGTGTGCACGAATACTCAGTACTCGATTGGTTTGTGGGCCGCGTCACAGATGAGGGGATGCGGCCCGATCGTGAAGGAGTTGCACGATGAGCGTCCGGGATACGGAGCCGCGCACTGCGCTGGCGGGGCTCCGGCGGGTGGTGGCCGCCTCGATGGCGGGCACCGTCGTCGAGTGGTACGAATTCTTCCTCTACGGCACGGCGGCGACGCTGGTCTTCAACAAGGTGTTCTTCGCCAAGGGCACCAGCGATCTGGACGCGATTCTGGCGGCGTTCATCACCTATGCGGTGGGGTTCGCGGCGCGTCCGCTCGGCGGAATCGTGTTCGGGCACTTCGGCGATAAGTACGGACGCAAGAAGCTGCTGCAATTGAGCCTGCTGCTGGTGGGCGCGACCACGTTCCTGATGGGCTGTCTGCCCACCTACGCCCAGGTCGGCTATCTGGCCCCCGCGCTGCTGGTGGTGCTGCGCTTCCTGCAAGGTTTCGCGGTGGGCGGCGAATGGGGTGGCGCGGTTCTGCTTGTCGCGGAACACAGTCCGAGCAAGAGCCGCGCGTTCTGGGCGTCCTGGCCGCAGGCAGCGGTGCCGGTCGGCAATATGCTCGCCACGGTCGTACTGCTGATCCTGACCTCGAGCCTGTCCGACGCCTCTTTCCTGTCCTGGGGTTGGCGCGTGGCGTTCTGGCTGTCCGCGGTGGTGGTGCTGATCGGCTACTACGTGCGCACCAAGATCACCGACGCGCCCATCTTCCTGGCCGCACAACAGGTAGCCGAACAGGAGAAAGCGGCCTCGTTCAGCGCCGTCGAGGTGCTCAAGCGTTATCCGCGTGGGGTTTTCACCGCCATGGGCCTGCGCTTCGGCGAGAATATCCTGTACTACCTGGTGGTCACATTCAGCATCACCTATCTGAAGGTGCACGTCGGAGCCAACACCAAGGTCATCCTGTGGTGGCTATTGGTAGCGCACGCAGTACATTTCGCGGTGATCCCGCTGGCCGGACGACTCAGCGACCGTTTCGGCCGCCGCCCGATCTACCTGATCGGCGCGCTCGCCGCGAGCACCTGGGGCTTCTTCGCCTTCCCCATGATGGACAGCAAACACAACTTCGTCATCCTGTCCGCGATCATCATCGGCCTGGTCTTCCACGCCTTCATGTACGCCGCGCAGCCCGCCATCATGGCCGAGATGTTCCCCACCCGGATGCGGTATTCCGGTGTCTCCCTTGGCTATCAGGTGACCTCGATCGTCGCCGGATCGCTCGCGCCGATCATCGCGGTGCGACTGCTCAATACCTATAAGTCCTCGACGCCGATCGCCTGGTATCTCGCCGGCGCGGCCGTCGTCACCGTCATCGCGGTGCTGTTCGCCCGCGAGACCAATGGCGCGGATCTGGCCGCCATCGACCTCGCGGACGCGGAAAGCCTGGCGGCGGAGAGCAATCGGAAGGTGCCCGCATGACAGGCGATCTGGTCGGCCGCACCGCCCTGGTCACGGGCGGCGCGAGCGGGATCGGCGCGGCCTGCGCCAAAGCGCTTGCCGGACAGGGCGCGACGGTCATCGTCGCCGATATCGACGGCCCGGGCGCGAAACAGATCGCGGCCGAGATCGACGGCCACGCCTGGGAGATCGACCTGCTCGATGTCACCGCGCTGGAGCAATTGCACCTCGAGGTCGACATCCTGGTGAACAACGCCGGGGTGCAGCGCATCAACCCGATCACCGAATTCCCGCCCGAGCAGTTCCGAATGATGTTGGCGCTCATGGTGGAAGCGCCGTTCCTGCTGGTTCGC
Organism: Nocardia sp. NPDC058058; assembly: GCF_042885355.1. Lineage (NCBI taxonomy): Bacteria > Bacillati > Actinomycetota > Actinomycetes > Mycobacteriales > Nocardiaceae > Nocardia > Nocardia sp. NPDC058058. Next base: position 242,204 of record NZ_JBHVSA010000001.1, read on the forward strand.
GCGGCGCTGCCGCACATGTACGACCGGGGATTCGGCCGGATCGTCAATATCTCCTCGGTGCACGGCATCCGGGCCTCGGCGTACAAATCGGCGTACGTCACCGCCAAGCACGCGCTGGAGGGCCTGTCCAAGGTGACGGCGCTGGAGGGCGGACCGCACGGGGTCACCAGCAACTGCGTCAGCCCCGGCTATGTGCGAACCCCGCTGGTGGACGCTCAGATCGCCGATCAGGCGGTGGCGCACGGCATCGCCGAACAGGAGGTGGTGGAACGAATCATGTTGACCGAGAACGCCATCAAACGACTGGTGGAGCCGGAGGAGGTGGCGGCGCTGGTCGGCTGGCTCGCCACCGACGCCGCCCGCATGGTGACCGGTGCGACCTACACCATGGACGGCGGGTGGAGCGCGCGATGACGATGGACGAGCAGGCCGTGCCGCAGTGGGTGCCCGATGCGGAAACCATTGCGGGCGCGCGAATTACCGACTTCACGAGATTCGTGGGGGAGCGCGGCGTCGCGGCGGCGGATTACCGTGCACTCTGGCAGTGGTCCGTCGACAACATCCCGGGCTTCTGGGGCGCGCTGTGGGACTACTTCGATCTCGGGGACCGTCCCGGCCCGGTCCTGGCCGAATCGCGGATGCCGGGAGCCGAATGGTTTCCCGGCGCACGCTTGAACTATGTCGATCAGGTGGTGCGCCAGGCCCGCACTGACCGGCCCGCCATCATCGCGCTCAGTGAGGACACCCCGGACCGGGAGGTGTCGTGGACGGAAATGCTCTCCCGCACAGCGGTACTGGCGGCGTCGCTGCGCGAGCTCGGGGTGCGCCCCGGTGACACCGTGGCGGGCTATCTGCCCAATATCCCCGAGGCCGTGATCGCCTTCCTCGCCACCGCGAGCCTGGGAGCCATCTGGAGCGCCTGCGGCCAGGACTACACCGCGCAGGCCGCCCTGGACCGGCTCGGCCAGCTCGAGCCGTCCGTACTGATCACCGCCGACGGGTACCGCTACGGCGGCAAATCACACGACAGGCGCGCCGAGATCGCCACTCTCCGTGCGGGTCTGCCCACCCTGCGGGGCACGATCGCGCTCACCCGGTTCGGTCACACCCCCGAGGGCGTGCTCGACTGGAACGACGCCACCCATGACCCCGCCGCCGAGCTCGGCTGGTCGCCGATGGAAATCACCACCGTCCCGGTCGATTTCGCGCACCCGCTGTGGGTGCTCTATTCCTCGGGCACCACCGGTAAGCCCAAGGGCATCGTGCACGGGCACGGTGGCGTACTGCTGGAGCACCTCAAAGCCATTGCCCTGCACTCGAACATCGGACCCGAAGACACCTTCTTCTGGTACACCAGCCCCAGCTGGATGATGTGGAACTTCCAGATCGCCGGACTGCTGACCGGTGCGACCATCGTGTGCTACGACGGCAGCCCCGGCTATCGGTCACCGGATGCGCTGTGGGCCTTGGCCGCCCGCACCCGGACCACGGTGCTGGGCACGAGCCCGGGATACATCCTGTCCTGCGAGAAGGCGGGCACGGAACCCGCACGCGCCCATGACCTGAGTGCCTTGACCCAGATCGGCGTCACCGGCGCGGCACTGCCCGCCACCTCCTCGCTGTGGCTGCGCGATCACATCGGCGATATCCCGGTCTCGTCCATCAGCGGCGGTACCGATATCGTCTCCGCCTTCATGGGCGGTGTGCCGACGGTCCCGGTCTGGCCCGGTGAACTCTCCGCACCGTATCTGGGTGTGGCACTGCGAGCCTGGGACGAATCCGGGGCCGAGGTGCACGGGACGGTCGGCGAACTTGTCGTCACCGCACCGATGCCGTCGATGCCGGTGCGCTTCTGGAACGACGCGGACGGCTCCCGCTATCGCGATGCCTACTTCGACACCTATCCCGGCGTCTGGCGGCACGGCGACTGGATCACCGTCAACTCCCACGGCAGCGTCACCGTGCACGGCCGCTCCGATTCCACCTTGAACCGCAATGGAATTCGCATGGGCAGCGCCGAGATCTACCAGGCGGTCGAGTCCCTGCCCGAGGTGCTGGAATCCCTGGTGCTCGGCGTCGAACTACCGGACGGCGGCTACTGGATGCCGTTGTTCGTGGTGCTGCGTGAGGATCTGGAACTGACCGCCGAACTCCGGCAGCGCATCACCGCCACCATCCGCACCCGACTCTCGCCGCGACACGTCCCCGACGAAATCCATTGCGCCCCGGGCATTCCGCACACCCGCACCGGCAAGAAGCTGGAGATCCCGATCAAACGACTACTCCAGGGCCATGATCCGGCCAAGGTGGTGGATCCCAGCGCCGTCGACGACCCGGTGCTGCTGTCCTGGTTCGCCGCTCAGCGCCCGGTCGTGACGAGCTGATTGCCCTCGACATCGAAATCGGGAACATACCGGTCGAACCACTTGGGGTGGTACCAGATTCGATTGCCGATCACCGCCATGACGGCCGGTATCAGCGTCAGCCGCACCACGAACGCGTCCAGCAGCACACCGATCGCGAGCGTGAACGCGAGCGGTTTGAGAATCGGGTTGTCCACGGTGATGAACGCCGCGAACACTCCGAACATGATCAGCGCCGCGGCGGTGACGACGCGGGCCGATAGCGCGACTCCGTTCTCCACCGCCAGGCGGGCGTCCCCGGTCCCGGTGTGCTCCTCCTTGATTCGGGAGACGACGAAGATCTGATAGTCGCTGGAGAGCCCGAAGATGATGGCCAGCACGATGATCGGCAGAAAGCTCAGGGTCTCACCCGGTACCACCCCGAGCAGGTCCGCGCCCCAGCCCCATTGGAAGACCGCGACCTGAATTCCCAAGGCGGCGAACACCGATCCGACGAATCCGATGATCGAGGTGATCGGCACCAGAATGGTCCGGAAGGCCAGCGTCAGCAACACCATGGCCAGCCCGACCACCACCGCCAGGAAGAGCGGCAGCGCATCCCCGAGCCGCTGCGAGGTGTCGATATTGGCGGCGGTCGCACCGCCGATCAGGAAGGTCGCGCCGGTACTGGCCTCGATGGATTCGCGATGATCGCGAATCGCCTGCACCAGCGACGCGGTCTCCGAATCGTTCGGCCCGCTGTTCGGAATGATCTGCAACAGCACGGTGTCGTTCGCCTGCGCGGCGGGCACCACGGTGGCGACATCGAGTTCGCCCTGGATGCCCATGGCAATTGTCTGCACCGCCTCGGGTGTCGCGTGCGAGGTGTCGATGACCGCGATCAGCGGTCCGTTGTAGCCGGGGCCGAAGGAGTGGCTGATCAGGTCGTAGGCGCGGCGCGCGGTGCTCGAGGTGGGCAGTGAGCCGCCGCTGGGCAGTCCGAATTCCATGGTCGCAACCGGCATGGCAGCGACGCCCAGCAGTACGACGCCGCCGATGAGCAGCGGCACCCGGAAGCGGGTGACGAACCGTCCCCACGCGTGGCCGCCGGTGTAGCGGGGTGCGATGGCGGCGGTGCGGGCCACCTTCTCGTTGTGGCCGGGACGCAGCGGGGTGGGCAGGAATCGGGTGACGGTGTGCCCGGCGAAGCCGAGCAGCGCGGGCAGCAGGGTGAGCGCCACCAGCATGGCGATCAGCACCGCCCCGGCGGCGGTCAGGCCCATGACGGTCAGGAAGGGGATACCGACGACGGCCAGACCGCACAGTGCGACGATCACCGTGACGGCCGCGAAAACGACTGCGCTGCCCGCTGTTCCGAGCGCGACGCCGATGGATTCCTCGACGGACATGCGCTGCATCAGGTTATTGCGATGTCGGGACAGGATGAACAGCGCGTAATCGATACCGCAGGACAGCCCGAGCATGAGCGCCAGCGAGGTCGCCACGGTCGGCACATCGACCAGTGCGGCCAGCGCGGTGATACCGGTGACGCCGATGGCGACGCCGATCAGCGCGGTCACGATCGGCAGCCCCGCCGCCACGAGCGCGCCGAAGGTGACAAGGAGAATGAGGAAGGCCGCGAGCAGGCCGAAGATCTCCGGCGTCTCCGGGACCGTCAATTCGAGCCCGGGATAGACCGCACCGCCGTATTCGACCTCCACCCCGGCCTGTTCGGCCGTGCGCGCCGCGGTTTGCAGTGCGTCCAGGGTGCTCTGTTCCACCTGCCCGGCCTGGGCGCTGTACTGCACGCCGCTCAGCGCCACCTGTCCGTCGGGCGCAATGGTTTTCGCCTGGTACGGGTCGATCACCTCGGCGACCTGCGGAATGCCCTTGAAGGCGGTGACGGTGTTCGAGATGGCGGCCATGACAGCGGGGTCGGTCACCTTGGCCGTGCCGTGGGTCGCGAAGACCACCTGCGTCGAGGCCCCGCCCTGTGCGGGCAGCTTCTCGTTGAGCACGGTGACGACGTCCTGCGATTCGGTGCCGGGCACCGTGAAATCGTTATTGAGCTTGCCGCCGGCGGTAATCGACACCGTCACGGTGGCGGCCAGCAGAACGATCCAGATCCCCAGCACCCACCAGCGCCGACGCGCGGCGAATCGGCCCAGAGCATAGAGATATCGCGCCATGATGGTCCTTTTCTCCGAGGTCGAACCCAGCGCCCGGGACATCACAAAGCAAGATCGACACTAGCAAGAAGGGGAGCCCGGGCAATGCCCGAACTCCCCGTTTCGCCCGCTTTCGCGCCCTACCGGTCGAACGCCCCCCGCGCCACCGCCCCGGTGAAGGCATCCCACATCTGAGGTTCGAACACGAAAACCGGACTCGCTTCCCCCAACTTCGAATCCCGCACCCCGACCATGCCCCCACTCAGATGCGCGGCCTCGACGCAGTCCCCGCCAGAACTGCTGCTTCGGCTCGATTTGAACCACTCGGCTCCGGATAGGTCGATCATCACTCGCCATACTCCTTGGCTAGCGACAGCATGAGCTGTCTGGTCGTATCCCCATCCAACGCTACGCGGCCGATCTCGCCGAAGGCATCTCGATAACGCCTGACTTCTGGCTCGCGCTCGAGATAGAGATCTCCGGCGTACCCCTCGACATAGATCACCGGCGGTTCGGTCATACCTGTGGCCGGGAGCTTCGGAAACTCCAGCAGCGTAAAGGATCCGACCAGCGAACCGAGGTGTGCGGACGTGTCGAAAGGGACAACGCGAATGGTGGTGTTGGGGAGTTCGGTCAACTCCGCCAACCTGCGCAGTTGACCACCCATCACTGCGGCTCCACCGATTCGATCACGCAGAACGCACTCCGACAACAGGACGTCAACCGCGAAACCTGCATCGTGCAAGCGGGTTTGGCGTCGTAAGGCCATCTCGACGCGTTTCTCGACCTGTTCGGGTGCCATCTCTGGTGACTCAGTCCACGCGATCGAGCGGCGGTACTCGGGAGTCTGAAATAGGCCAGGTACCAATGCACTTCGCCAGATCGACAGCCTTCGCGCTGCTTGCTCCAGACCGAGGAGATGATCGAACTTGGGATTCATCTCATCGGCATACGCGCGCCACCAGTTCTTCTGGGCCTGAGCGAGTTCCTGCGCGAGACCGATCATGATGCGGCGGTCGTCGTCGCCGACCCCGTAAGCATCGGCTAGAGCGTGGATCCATAGTTGTGGCACTTTGGCTTTGAGCCCGTCTTCCACGCGGCCCATGGTCTGCTGCGATGTTTCGACCAGCTGAGCTGCGGCGTAGACCGTGAGCCCGGCCTGCTTCCGATGGTGTGCCAGTAACCGTCCGAGCGCGCGGCTCGCGAGTGTAGATCCAGCCATTGTTTAGCCTCGCTATTGAAGGGGCTGAATTTTGGAAGTACCCGATATGGAAGTCTGACAAGTTCTGGGTGAGATGAGCAGTCTGAATGTTCCAAACCTCCCCGGCTCATAGTCTACTGAGTTGGCCACTGGCAAACAGGAATTCTGAGGAATCCAGAGGCGCAACAGTTTTCACATCCAGGTGGGAGGAAGTGAAGTCATGGGGACCAGTCATCAGCCGCCGGATTATCCGGTCATGAATCTGGAGACCGCGCGGCGTGGTTTGGCGGCGCATCGGGAATGCGACGATGAGATATGTTCCGCACGAGCATATTTCGAGAAGCGGGTGGCGCGCTTGGAACGGGAGTTGCGCACCGTCCGCAGTTCGCACGATAGCGGCTCGCTGCGCGGCGCCTGGAATATCTGGGGTTCGGGGCGGTAGGGCGAGCGAGCGGTTGCTTGGTGATGCGGAATCCGGGGTCAATGTCTAAACCTTTTCTAAACGCCAGCTCAGGGGACCTGCGGGCCTCGCTACTCTTCGGTAGTGTCCGACCGAACCCATTCGGGGAGTGGAACTTTCGAGCGTAGAGGGTGGCGACATGACGTCATCTGCCCAAGGCGGCAGTGAGCTTTATCCGCCGAAATGGCTGCCCGCGCCTTTCCGGTGGCATCGGACCGAGGTGTCGTGGGCGCAGTCGTGGCGGTTGGCCGCGAAGCTGATTCCGCGCTGGCGCGACCGCACCGTCGTGCATTACATCGCCGCCGAATTACCGGGCCAGGACGATATTCTCATCGCGCGCATGCCCCTGCTGAAATACGTGGTGGTGCGCAGTCCGGAACTGGCCCGGCACATTCTGGTCGCGCACCAGGACAACTACGCCAAGAGCGCCGAATACGACATGATGGCGGTGACATTCGGCCAGGGTCTGGTCACCGATATGGATGAGCAGCGCTATCAGCGCAATCAGCGCGTGGTGCGACCCATCTTCGCGCGCAGCGCCATTGATCAGTTCGCCGGTCCGATGACCGATGCCGCGCGCGACACCCTGGACTGCATCGCCACCGCGAGCGCGGCCGGACGGCCGGTGGATATCGGCGCGGAAATGAACCGCCTCATGCTGGATGTGGTGGCGCGCACCATGTTCGGCACCGATCTGTCCGGCCCGATCTCCCAGATCAACCTCACCAACCTGCTCAAATTCTTCGGTGTCGGCTTCGCCTCGGGGGTGAGCCGCCCGCTGCGCAGACTCTCGACCTGGGTGGTCCGGCACACCGAAACCCCGGAGCGGCAAGCGGGTTCGCGCCTGCCCATTCGCGCCATGCGGGTGCTGACTTGGATGTCCGCCCCGCACATCATGCTCGAACTGCGCGGTATCGAGAAGGCCGTCGATTCGCTGATCGCCGATCACCGCGGCGGCCGCATCGCCCGCAAGGACAATCTGCTCGCCCTGCTGATGGAATCGCGCGATCCCGAGACCGGCTACGGCTACAGCGATGCCGAAATCCATGACGAGCTCATGACTTTCATCGGCGCGGGCATGGAAACCTCGGCGACCGCGCTCACCTGGATGTGGAAACTCCTCGCCGAACATCCCGAGGTGCGAGCCAGACTGCACGAGGAGTTGGACAGCGTGCTGGCCGGTCGCACCCCGACCGCTGACGATGTCGACAAACTGGTGTGGTCCAAGGCGATCTTCCTCGAGGCCATGCGCATCTATCCGCCGGTCATCGGACTCACCCGGGTCGCCAAACACGATGACGTGCTCGCGGGCTATCACGTGAAGGCCGGAACAACGGTGGTGGTGAGCCTGCACGGTGTGCACTACAACGAGCGCGTATGGGACCGGCCGAGCGAATTCGATCCCACCCGCTACCTGCCGGAGAATATGACCGCCGAACACCGGCAGGCGTCACTGGCCTTCAGCGCGGGCAAAAGAATCTGTATGGCACAGGGTTTCGCCACCATGGAGGTGGTGCTGGCACTGGCCACCATCGCCCAGCGCTTCGATCTCGACCTGGCCGTCGACGGTCCGATCCGCCGCCAGATGTCCTTCATCGGCGCTCCGGAGCACCCCCTGATGATGCGGGCCGTCCCGCGCGATTGACCGCCCGCCGCTCTCCCGAAGGTGCACTACTTGCCGAAAACATTGCAGCACATCGCCATTCGTCCCGCGACCAAGCGGGATATCCCCGCCATGACGGCGGTGCTGGACCGGGCCTTCAGCGTCGATGATCCGTTCGGGGAGTACATGTTCCCCGATCCGGCCAAGCGCGCCAGATCCCAGCCGCGCCTGACCCGCGCCATGATCCGGCATCAGTACCTGCCCGCGGGCGGTGCGCACGTGGCCACGGTGGACGGCCGGATCGTCGGCGCGATGCTGTGGCAGCCGTCGAACTATCGCTTCGGCGCACTGCGCTATCTCGCCTCCATCCCGGAGTTCGTGTGGGCCATGGGATCCGACGGCCCGCGGGTGCTCTCGATGGACTCGACCATCGCGAAAATCGCGCCGGGACTGCCGCATTACTTCGGCGTCACGCTCGGGGTCGATCCGTGGTTCCAGAACACCGGTGTGGGCAAGGCGCTTTCGCTGTTCTGCCTGACCGAGGTGGAACAGGCCGCCGTACCGCTGCTCGGGCTGTGCAAGGACGACAATATCGGCTTCTACAGCGCTTTCGGCGGGCTGCGACTGGGCCGGATCCGGCTCGGCCGGTCCGGGCCGGAGGTGAACATCATGATGTGGCTGCCGTCGAGCCTGCGCACTCGGGACTGAAATCAACACTCTTCGTAAGGAGCGGGCAGACTTGTCGGATATCGCGATCGTCGGCATCGGCTGCCGGTACGCCGGGGGCATCGATTCACCGGAATCGTTCTGGGACTTCATTATCGGCAAACAGGACGCGATCACCGAGATACCCGCAGACCGCTGGGATGTGCGCCGGTTCTACGATCCGGATAAGCGCGCACCGGGCCGCATGTACACCAGTCGGGCCGCGTTCCTGACCGGTGATCCGTGGGCCTTCGATGCCGATTTCTTCGGTATCTCACCGCGCGAGGCGACCGCCATGGACCCGCAGCAGCGGCTGATCCTGGAGGTCGCCTGGGAGGCCCTGGACGATGCGGGGGCGGCCGGGCACGCCACCGGATCCAAGGTGGGCGTCTACATCGGCGCGTTCACCCTCGATCAACTCGCCGTCGGCTTCACCGGCGCGGCCATCCCGCATATCGATATGCACTCCGCCGCGGGCACCTCGTACACCATGCTGTCGAACCGAATCTCGTACGCGCTCAACCTCGGCGGGCCCAGCGTCACGGTCGACACCGCGTGTTCGTCGTCCCTGGTGGCGCTGCACCTGGCCTGTACTGCGCTGCGCAACGGCGACTGCGAGAGCGCGCTCGCCGGCGGAGTGAACCTCATGCTGCAACCGGGCACCTTCATCTCCATGTGCAAGGGCGGGTTCCTGGCCGAGGACGGGCGCAGCAAATCGTTCGGCGCGTCCGCCGACGGCTACGGCCGCGGTGAGGGTGCGGGCATGGTGCTGCTCAAACGACTCGAGGACGCCGAACGCGACGGTGATCGGGTGTACGCGGTGGTCAAGGCCACCGGATCGAATCAGGACGGGCGCACCACCGCCATCACCGTGCCCAATGCCGACGCACAGGAGCGGCTCGCCCGCGAGGTGTGCCGCCGCGCGGGTGTGGAACCGCACGAGGTGACCTATGTCGAGGCGCACGGCACCGGTACGCCGGTCGGAGATCCCCTGGAACTCCGGGCGATCGGCCGCGCCTACGGGGCCGTCGACGGTCGCGCGGAACCGCTCGGGGTCGGATCGCTCAAGGCCACGCTCGGCCACACCGAGGCCGCCGCGGGGATCGCGAGCGTCATCAAATCCGCACTGGCGGTGCGGCATCGCACGCTGCCCCCGCAGGGCTGGCTCGATGACGAACCCAATCCGGATCTGGAACTGGATGAGCTGCGGCTCGCCATTCAATCCGAGGCCCGCGAACTGGGCTCGTGCGATGCTCGAATGACAGTGGCGGTCAACGGATTCGGCTACGGCGGCACGAACGCGCACGCGATCCTCCAGGAGTACCGGCACGCACCCGCGCCGCTGGAGCCGATCATCCATCGCGGTGTACTGCCGCTCTCCGCGCGCAGCGAATCCGCCGTGCGCGAGCTCGCGGGTGCGTACGCGGATCTGCTGGAAGCCGGAGCGGACGCGGATCGACTGGCCGCCGCCGCTTGGACCCGGCGGCAGCACCACCGGTACCGGCTGGGCATGCCGTTCGAATACGCGGACGAATTGCTCGGTGCGCTACGCGATTTCGCGGCGGGACAGGGTCGGGAGGCGACCCGGGTCGTCGGAGGGGACGGCCCGGTATTCGTCTGCACCGGGATGGGACCGCAGTGGTACGGCATGGGCAGGGAACTGCTCGCCACCGATCCGGTGTTCGCCGCCGCCGCGCACCAGATCGACGAGACCTTCCACGCCGTCGCGGGCTGGTCCATCATCGACGAACTGACCAAACCGGAGGCGGTATCGCGGGTGGCCGCCACCGAGGTGGCGCAGCCTGCCAACTTCCTCATTCAGGTGGCGCTATTCGAAACCCTTGCCGCGCAAGGCATCACGCCCTCGGCGGTGATCGGCCACAGCGTGGGCGAGGTCTCCGCCGCCTATATCTGCGGTGTGCTGACGCTGTCCGAGGCGGTGACCGTCGCCTACCACCGCGCCCGCCTGCAAGCGCGAACCGCGGGCACCGGCGGCATGCTCGCCGTCGGCATTTCGGCGGAACGAGCCGCGGAGCTGCTGGACCGGGACGGCCGGGTCGATATCGCCGCGGTCAACAGCCCGCACGCCTGCACCCTGTCCGGGGACGCCGGCCGGCTCGACGACATCGCCGAATCCCTCACCGCGCAGGGCATATTCGCCAAGCGACTACAGGTCGAGGTGCCCTACCACAGTCAGCTGATGGACCCCATCCTCGACGAATTGCGCACCGCGCTGGCCGGACTCGCCCCGCGGCCCCCGGCGATTCCGCTGTACTCCACGGTGACCGGTGAACAGGTCGTCACAGGCCGCTGGAACGCGGAGTACTGGTGCGCCAATGTGCGCGAGGCGGTGCGCTTCGCCGATGCCACCCGCGCGGTCATCGCCGCGGGCGGACGGGTCTTCCTCGAGGTCGGCCCGCATCCGGTGCTGGGTGCGAACATTCGCGAGATCCTGCTGGGCGCGGGAGAGAACGGCGTCAGCGTCGCGACCCTGCATCGCAAGCAGTCCGACGGCCTCAGCATGCGCGCGCTCACCGCCGGGCTGTACGCGGCGGGCGCACTGGATATCGCCGCTCTCTTCCCGGCCCCGACCGCGCACCTGGACCTGCCGCGCTACCCCTGGCAGCGCGTCCGGTTGCGTTCGGATCTACCGGTATTCGCCCAGCAGCGCTACGGCACACCCGGGCTGTACACCATGCTCGGCGATCCGGATCTGCAGACCGAACGCTGCTGGACGGTGGAGCTCGCGGCGAGCGCGCTGCCGTGGCTCGATGATCATGTGGTCGACGGGGTGCGGATCCTGCCCGGGGCGGCCTATCTCGATGCCGCCCTCAGCGCCGCCGCCGTCGAATCCGATCGGGGCAGCGCGGCCGTCGAACAGGTGCGATTCATCGCGCCGCTGGTCATCGCGAACAGCGATATCCCCGTCATGGAAGTGACCGTCGAGGAGTCCACGCGTCGATTCACCATTCGGTCGCGTACCGCGACCGGCGGCGAGTGGACCGTGCACGCCACCGGGCGGCTGGTCGCGGGCGCATTCGAGCCCGGCAAGGTCGAAGTCCCCGATACGGATTCGATGACCGAGGTCGATCCGGCCACCCTGTACGCGGACCTGTCCGCGACCGGCGTCGTGCACGGCCCGGCGTTCCAGCTGGTGCGGTGGGCGTGGACGCGCGGAGACACCGTACTGGCCCGCGTCGACGCCACCGCCGCCCGCGAGTCCGGGCATCTCGCCCATCCCTGCGTGCTGGACGCCGCCTGGCAGATCGTCTCGCTCGGCGATGCCGGCGGCCCCCGGCACGACGGCGCGGTCATTCCGATCGGCGCGGACGCCGTGCGCTGTTTCGCGCCCATGCCCGATACGGTGCTGGTGCTCGCCCGGCTCACCGCACCGCTGCGCGCGGATGTGACGGTGCTCGACCTGGAACACAATCCGGTACTGCGGATTTCGGGGGCACGCTTCCAAGCGGTGCCCTACGGTGGCGGATTGGCGCGCCGACTTGAGCCGCTGTACTACGAGGAACAGTGGACACTGCGCGATCCACTGGATCGGTCCGCGCTCGCCTCGGAGACGACGGCGCGCACCCTGGTGATCCCGCTGGGGGAGGTCACCGGCAACCGCATCGCGCAGATCACCCGCGCGCATCCGCGCAGCGCCCTGATCGATTCCAGCGCACCGGATTTCGAACAGAACCTGCTGCTGGAACTGCGCTTCGCGCACGACAGCGCGGAGGTGGAGCGCATCCACGTGTGCTTCATCGCGGGATCGAGTGCGGAGGTCGATGCGCTGTGGCTGCTGAGCCGGGCCGCGCTGGTGCTCGAAAGCTTCACCGACTCCATCAATCCCGAACCACTGCCACTCACCGGTGACGGTTCCATCCACGCCACCCTGGTCACCGAACGCGCCTTCGTCCATCCCGAGGATTCGGCCGCACCCGATCCCGATCACGCCGCGCTGGCCGGTGCGCGCCGGGTGCTGCTCAATGAGCAACCGCCACTGCGCTGGCGGCTCATCGATATCGATCCGGACACCACCGCGGACGATTTCCTGGCCGAACTCGGTGTACCCGGCGCGTTCTCGGGCGACTACAGCGATGAGGTATTCCTGCGCAATGGATTACGGTGGTGCACCGTCGTCACCCGGGCGCTGCCGGACCGGCTCGGCGCACTGGACCACGCCACACCGCTGACCGATCCCGAAGCCAATTTCGCCCTCGATATCCCCAGGTCGCGGCTGCTGTCCCAGCTCGGCTGGCGGCGCGCGGACCGCCGCGAACCCGGCCCCGGTGAGGTCGAGGTGCGCATGGAGGCCATCGGCCTGGGTTTCAAGGATCCGCTCAAGGTGCTCGGCGTGCTCGGTGAGACCGAGCTGGCCGCAACGCATTTCGGTACCGCCCCCGGTATGGAGGGCGCGGGCACGGTGGTTCGGGTCGGCCCCGGTGAGACCCGCTTCGGCGTCGGTGACCGGGTGGGGCTCGCCTCGCCCGGAATGATCGAGCGCTATCACATCGCCGATGCCGGACACGTGGGCGCGGCCGCGGACTCCATCCGCCCGGAACTGTGCACATCGACGGTCTCGATGGTCACCGCCGAATACGCGCTGCTGGAATTGGCCCGGGTGCGCACGGGGGAGACCGTCCTGGTGCACGGCGCGGCCGGTGGCGTCGGCAGCTGTGCCATCCAGGTGGCGAAACTGCACGGCGCGAGCGTGATCGGCGCGGCGAGCACCGCCGAACGCCGCGCCTATGTGCTGGAACAGGGTGCGGACGAGGTGCTCGATTCCCGCTCGCTGAACTTCGTCGAGGATGTGCTGGCACTCACCGGCGGGCGCGGTGCGGATATCGTGCTGAGCACCGCACCGGGCGAGATCATTCACCAGAACTTCGGGGCCGTAGCCGAATTCGGCCGGATCGTGGAGATCGGCAAGGCCGATATCTACTCCGGCGGGGTGCTGGAGTTGCGCAATTTCGACAAGAACGTCTCGTACCACTCGTTCGATCTGGACCGCATGCTCAAACTGCGCCGCGCCGAGGTGATCGGCCGGGTACAGGCGGTCAATGACAAGCTCGCGGACGGGGTGTACCGGCCGCTGCCGTACGAGTCCTATGCCACCGACGCGGTATCGACCGCGTTCGAGGAAGCATTGCGCTCCACCCGGATCGGCCGCATCGCCCTGCACCTGGGTGATGCCAACCCATCGGTGCGTCCGCAACCCGCCGATGTGCGGATCGATCCGGGCGCACGCTATCTCATCACCGGCGGCTTCGGCGCGTTCGGCCTGGCCACCGGCCGGTGGCTGATTCGCCGGGGCGCACGGCATCTGGTGCTGGTCGGACGCGGGGGAGCCGCGAGCGGCGCGGCACAGCGGCAGTTGGCGAGCTGGCGTGCCGAGGGCATCGAGGTCATCGAGGAACGCGCCGACATCACCGATACCGCGGCCGTCGCGGCGGTGGTGAATCGCGTTCACGCCGTGGACCATCGGTTGCGCGGAGTCATCCACGCCGCCGGGGTCCTGGACGATCAGCGCATCGCCACCATGGACCGGGACAGCCTCACCGCGGTCTTCCGGCCCAAACTGGCGGGCGCGCGGGCGCTGTACGCCGCGCTCACCGCCGCCGAAGTCGAGCTGGATATGTTCGTGCTGTTCTCCTCGGGCAGTGCGATCATGGGCGGAATCGGCCAATACTCGTACACCGCGGCCAATCTCGCGTTGCAGGCATTCACCGAACAGCTCGCCCGGCGCGGTGAGCGCGTGCTCTGCGTCGGCTGGGGCGCGATGTCCGGTGGCGGCATGGTGGACGCCGACGAGAACGTGCAGCGCTACCTGCGCATCGCCGGATTCGACGCCATCGATATGGATGAGGGCACCGAATACCTCGGTGAGGCACTGCGATTGGGCATTCGGCAGGCCGCGATCATCCCCGTCGAATGGGGCCGGGTGGTGCTGGCCGCACCGCAACTCGCCTACACCGCACGGGTCGCCGACCTGATCGCCGCGGCGTCGCAGGACAATTCGGCCGCGGCGCAGCTGCGCGGTCAGATCGGCGCGCTGGAGGAAACCCAGCGCGCCACCGTCGTCGGCTATCTGCTCGCCGAACAGCTGGCCGAGGTCATGGGCGTGGCGGCGGAGGCCATCGCGCTGGACGTACCCCTGCCCGAACTCGGCCTGGATTCGCTCATGGCCGTGGAATTCGGTGCGCTGGTGACCAAGACGCTCGGGGTGGAGATGAACAGCATGCAGCTGGGCCGATCCTTCAGCCTGGCGCAGGCGGGTGCGCGCATCGCCGACATCATTATCGGCGCGCACACCCCGGAGGTGCTCCCCGCATGACGGCCGACGAACGCGATATCGCCCGCCGCCTGCTGGCGGGCACCCCGGCGCTGGGCGGCCCGCGCCCGCAGATCGATACCGCACACACGTGGGCGGCTCCCGCGGACCGAGCGAATACCGCATGGCGACGGGCGAACGCACCGCTTCGGCGGGTGCGGGCGGCGCGCGGGCCGGGTAGGCAGTTCGCCGACCATCCCGGTGTGGTGGCGGCGCTGGCCAAGCAGGCGGCCATTCAGGAACTGGTGGAGCTGACCGGCCTGCCGCACCCGTTGTTTCTGTCGCCGGAAGGCCCCAATGGCGCGCTGATCCGTTCGGGCGGAAGGGAACTGGTGAACTTCAGTTCCTACAACTACTTGGAGCTGGCCCAGCATCCGCGTGTCATAGCCGCCGCGAACGCCGCCGCCGAACGCTACGGCACCTCGGCGTCGGCGACCCGCATCGTGACCGGTGAGATCCCGCTCTATGCCGAGCTGGAGGAGCGCCTCGCCGGGATCTATCAGGCGGGTGGAGCGCTGGTCACCTCCAGCGGATTCCTCACCAATGCGGCGGTGATCGGCTTCCTGCTCACCGAAGGTGATGCTGCGGTGTGTGATTCGCTCGCACACGCCAGCCTGGTGGCCGGTGCGCAATGGTCGGGGTGTCGCCGGGTGACCTTCCGGCACAATGATCCCGCCGCCCTGGAAGCGCTGCTGCGCGCCTCCCGGCATCAGTTCGATCGCGCCCTGGTGATCATCGAGGGGCACTACAGCATGGACGGCGACCTCGGTCGCATCGCCGAACTGGCAACGGTGGCACGGCAATACGATTGCGCGGTGCTGGTGGACGAGGCGCACGCGCTCGGGGTGCTGGGACCGAACGGCCTGGGCAGCCTCGAACACTTCGGCCTGCCCGGCGATCTGGTCGATATCTGGGCGGGCAGCCTGTCCAAGGCCATGGGCAGCACCGGCGGTTTCATCGCCGGAGACGCGGATCTGGTGCGCGCGATCAAATACGCCGCACCGGGAATGGCGCTGTACACCGCCGGACCGTCACCGTCGAATGTGGCGGCGGTACTGGCCGGACTGGACGTACTCGCCGGCGAACCCGAGCGGCTGGCCCGGCTGTGGTCGAACGCCGCGCTGTTCAGCACCGCGCTGCGCGAGCGCGGTATGAATCTCGCGGACTCCGAATCGACCCCGATCGTGCCGGTTATCGTCCCCGGTGAAGTCCGGGCGGGCTATGCCGCGGCGGCCATGCTGCAACGCGGCTTCAACGCCGGAGCCATTCTGGCTCCGGTCATTCCGGCCGGAACCGAACGCCTGCGCTTCTTCCTCACCAGTGAACACACCGAACGGCAACTGCTCGATACCGCGGACAACCTCGCCGAGGTGCTCGAGATCGCCGACGGAATCCCCGACTGGTCCATCGATTCGGGCCTGCCGCTGCCGCCCGGCGACCCGGACCGCCGATGACCGCCACCGGCGGCAATGCGGGGGCCGCGAGTGGGAATCCCGACGCGACACACGGTGACGGTGGCGGCAATTCCACCGGCCCGCACGGCAATCGCGGTGCGGGCTCCGGTGAGATCAGGCCGCGTTGCTCACCCGGACGCTGTGTGCCCCCGCGCGCCGCCCGGAGAACACACAATCGGCCAGTGACAGCCCGCTCACATACGAATTGGAACAGACGCCCACCGCCGCCCGACCCGCCGCGAACAGTCCGGGAATAGTGCCGCCGTCCCGATCACGCACCGCGCCGGTGTCCTCATCGACCAGCAAGCCGCCCAGGGTGAGCATCGGCATCGGGTAGGTCAGGTGCGCCTTGAACGAAATATCCAGCAGCGCAAACGGTCCCGTGCGGATCGGCTTGCGGATGTCGGCGGGTTTGCCCATCGGATCGGGGAGGTTCTGCTCGATGGCGCGATTGTGCGCGTCCACCGTCTTGCGCAGCGCCGCCGGTTCGATACCGGCGCGCGCGGCCACCTCCTCGATGGACCGCCCGGTGGTGTGCCCGACCCGCATGAGCCGCTCGGTCTGCATGCGCTGGAACCACACCGACTGCCCGCCCAGCTGCTGCCGTGATTCGGCCATCAGCTCCGCGTCGACCAGCAGCCACGCCCGATTGCCCGGACTGGTGGCGATGGCCGCGCCCATGGCAGCGCCGTACCGGGATTCGTCGATCATGCGCTGCCCGTTGGCATCCACCGCGATCGAGGCGAAGAACGCGCTCGGCGGCGCGATGAACCGCCAGGTCGAGATGGCATCCATCTTGCCGGTGGCCGCGCCGACCGCCTGCGCCATGGCGATACCGCTGCCGTCATCGCCCGCCGTGCCCAGCGGAAGTCCTTCGGCCCAGGGGTAATTCGGCGCGTGCTGCCCGACCATCGCACCATTGGCGATGAATCCGCCGGTGGTCAGAATGACGCCCGAACGCGCCTCGATGCGCACCCGCACCCCGTGCCGCTGTTCGATGCGGTCCATCAACTTGCCCACCGCCGCACGCAAACCCGGGTGGTACACACCGGGTTTCGCGGAAATCCGCGCCAGCGCCGCGAACCTGCGCCGCACCTTCACCGGTGCGTCGATCAGCGTGATCGCCTCGATGCCGGTGACGCGGCCATCCTCGATCACGAGTCCCGTTGCCCGGGTACCGGTTTGCACTCGCACACCGTGCTTGTGCGCCGACGCCGCCAGCGGTCCGAACAGCTTCTTGCCCGAGACGCCGCGCCCGTGCGCGCGATGCCCGCGCTGCGCCGGAATCGCCAATTCCCGGAAACCGCCGGAGTTCTCGCTGCCGGAGTAGTACAGGTAGTGGTCATCGGTCGGGTACGAGGTCTTGTACGGGCACAGCGACGGCTGGAACGGCACCCCGTGCGAGGACAGCCAATCGATCATGGCGGCCGACCCCTCGCAGAACCGCCGCAGCGTCTGCTCGCTCACCGCATCGCCGACCTCGGCGCGCAGGTAGGCCAGCATATTGTCGACATCATCGCTGACCCCGGCCGCGCGCTGCACCCAGGTGCCGCCGCCCGCGTACACGATGCCGCCGGACAGCGCGGTCGCGCCGCCCCCGATGAAACGATCGACGGCCAGTACGTCCGCGCCGGTCTCCCGCGCGGCCAGCGCCGCCGCGACTCCCGCGCCGCCGTAGCCGACGACAACGATATCGGCCGAAGAATCCCAGGTCCGCACCGTCGCGACCACCTTCCCGAATGGCAATGCGCGGCGTCCCATGCCGAGCGGTGAGAACTATAACGTGTTCTAGTTCACCATGCCATTCCCGGGACGCGGGCGCACGTGATCGTCAGACCTTGCGCAATGAGGTGATCAGCTCGTCGATATAGGCGCGGAACAGCGCTGCCATATCAACGTTTTCGGGGTCGAGCAGCCACTGCAATTGCAGCCCGTCCATCATCGCGAAAATCTGCCGGGCCAGCGCGGCCGTATCGATATCGGGGCGCAGCGTGCCATCGGCGATGCCGTCATCGAGCGCGCGGGCCAGAAAGCGCTCGAACGTGCGATAGCGATTCACCACCCAGTCGCGCGCCGGATGATCCGCGGTGACCGCCTCGCTGGTGACCACGGTGAAGAGCTGGACCAATCCGGGGACGTGCATATTGTGCTCGACCAATCGCACCAGTCGATCCAGCGCCTCGATGCCGCGCAGTTGCCGGTCGAATCCGAGCCGGTCGTAATCGAGTCGATCGCGATAGTCGAGCACCGCCGCGAGCAATGCCGCCTTGTTCGGAAAGTAGTGCAGCAGACCGGGTTGCGAGAGTCCGCAGCGCTCGGCGATCTCGGCGATCGAGGCATTGCGATAGCCGTTGTCGGCGAAGGTCTTCAGCGCCTCGTCGATGATCTGCTCGCGGCGTTCGTCGCCCCGTTTACGGCGCCGGGGGTGCGGGGTCATAGGCACGGACAGTAGTCCCCGGTCCGGGACCTGCAAAAACAGCGCAACATCACGAACGGATAACATTACCGAGTGACCACTCGGTAAACTGGATGAGCACTGGCAGACTCGTGCCAGCCGGACCGGGACGTGCGAGGAAGGACAGTCGATGAGTCAGGGCGCGCAGGCCGCGATCGAAACCATCACGCTGCGAGGCGGGGCGGGCACGCTCGCCGGATGGGAGGCGGGTCCGCCGCCCGGTGTTCCGCACCACGGCACCGTCGTACTGGTGCCGGGCTTCACCGGTTCGAAGGAAGACTTCGAATTCATGGTGCCGCTGCTGGCCGAGGCCGGGTATCGCGCGGTCGCCTATGACCAGCGCGGGCAATATCAGTCCGAGGGGCCGGACGATATCTCCGGGTACGCCATGGCCGATTTCGTCGCGGATCTGCACGCGGTCATCGATCAGGTCTCGCCGGACGCGCCGGTGCATCTGGTCGGGCATTCCTTCGGCGGTTATGTCTCGCGCATCGCGGTCATCGAAACGCCCGCGCGTTTCCGCAGTTTCACCCTGTTGGCCTCGGGACCCTCGTCGGTCGAGGACATCAATTTCCCGCCCCCGCAATTGGTCGCGCAAATGATCGAGACGGCCGGGCAGGAAGCGATCTTCCAGCAGATGAGCGCCGCCATGACCGCCGCCGGGCAGACCATCGATCCGGCGCGAATGGAATTCCTGCACAATCGGATTCTGCAGACCAAGAAGGCCAATATCCTCGGCATTCTCAAGGCCATGGAGGTGCCGCCGCTGGCCGATCCGGACGCGCTGCGCGATGCGGGGGTGCCGCTGCTGGTGGCCTACGGCGACACGAACGATCTCTGGGACCCCAGCGTCCACGAGAAGTTCGCCGCGCGGTTGCAGGCTAGGACCGCGGTGTATCGCGGCTCCGGGCATGTGCCCAATGAGGATGTCCCCGCACAGGTATCGGCGGATCTGGTGAACTTCTGGGAGGAACTGGCATGAGCGAGATCGACGACCTACTGGCCAAGCTCGATCTGGAAGCGAAGGTCCGGCTCGTCTCGGGCTCCGGCGTCTTCCGGTTCGCGGGCGACGCGAGCATCGGCCTGGATGAGATGCCGGTCTCGGACGGTCCGTCCGGGGTGCGCGGGGAACTCTGGGATGAGCGCGATCCATCGGTGAGTCTGCCGTCGGGCACCGCGCTGGCCGCCACCTGGGATCGCGAACTGCTCGCCGAGATCGGCGCGCTCATCGCCGCCGAGGCGCGGCGCAAGAACGTGTACGCGGTGCTCGGGCCCACCATCAATCTGCATCGATCGCCCCTGGGCGGCAGGCATTTCGAATGCTTCTCCGAGGATCCCGTGCTCACCGGCGAGATCGCCGCGGCCTATGTCAGTGCGGTGCAGGCGCACGGCGTGAGCGCGTGCCCCAAGCATTACGTGGCCAATGACTCCGAGACCGAACGCTTCACCACCGATGTCATCGCCGATGACCGCACGCTGCGCGAGCTGTACCTGCACCCGTTCGAGCGCTCGGTGCGCGCGGGCGCGTGGATGATCATGGACGCCTACAACTCGGTCAACGGCACCACCATGACCGAAAACGCGCTGCTGGACGAGCCTTTGAAGGGCGAATGGGGTTTCGACGGCGTCGTGGTCTCGGACTGGACCGCCGTGCGCAGCACCGCCGGGGCCGCCAAGGGCACCGATCTGGCCATGCCCGGACCGTGGGAACTATGGGGCGCACCCCTGGTCGAGGCGGTGCGCAAGGGTGAGGTGCCCGAGGCCGCCATCGATGAAAAGGTGCGCCGCATACTGCGTTTCGCCATTCGGGTGGGTGCGCTGAACGGAACGCCCTTGCAGCCACCGGCATTCACCGATGAGTCCGCGCAGGCGCTGGTGCGCGCGGCCGCCGCCAAGGCCATGGTGCTCGCCACGAACGACGGGACGCTGCCCCTGAGCAAGCCCGCTCAGGTGGCGCTGCTCGGAGCGGCCGCCGCCGAACCGCGCTTCATGGGCGGTGGTAGCGCGACCGTCATTCCGGCGCATACGACTTCGCCGCTGGAGGGACTGTCGGCGGCGCTGCCGATCACGTACACCCCCGGTGTGCACCTCAACGATCACATGATTCCGGTGCCGCTGGATCTGGTCACCGATCCCGAGACCGGCACCCCGGGCCTATCGCTGCGCTACCTCGACGGCGATAAGGTGCTCGATACCGAACACCGCACCGCCGGTGGGCTCATGCTGTTCGGCAATCCGAATGCCATGGCCGCCAGCTCCTTCGAACTGCGCGGCAGGTTGCGCGTGGATTCGGCGGGGGAGTGGCGCATCGGCTTCGCCGGGGTCGGCGCACTGCGTCTGGAGATCGACGGCGAGAGCGTGCTCTCCGATACCGTCATGCCCGACGGCACCGATCCGGTGGAAATGCTGTTGAATCCGCCGCAGCGCTTCGTGACTCGCGAACTGGCCGCGGGCGATGAACTCGATGTGCTCGTCGAACTCGCGCCGGTGCCCTCGGCCGGACTGCCCGCCCTGGGCCTGACCTTCGCGGTCGGCCGCCCGCGCCGCGCCGCCGACGAGGAGTTCGCCGCCGCGGTGGAATTGGCGCGGACTTCCGAGGTCGCCGTCGTGGTGGTCGGCACCACCGAACAGATCGAATCCGAGGGCTTCGACCGCAAGGATCTGCGCCTGCCCGGCCGCCAGGACGAGTTGGTCGCGGCCGTCGCGGCGGTCAACCCGCGCACCATCGTGGTGGTGAATTCCGGTGCGCCCGTGGAGATGCCGTGGCGCGATGATGTCGCGGCGGTGCTGCTGAGCTGGTTCCCGGGCCAGGAATTCGGCTCCGCGCTCGCCGATGTGCTCACCGGCGCGGCCGAACCCGGTGGCCGCCTGCCCACCACCTGGCCCAAGGTCATGGCCGATGTGCCGGTGCTGGACACCGCGCCCGACGCCACCGATCATTCGCTGCGGTACGACGAGGGTATCCACATCGGCTACCGCGCCTGGCTGAAATCCGGTGTGGCCCCGGCCTATCCCTTCGGCCACGGCCTCGGCTACACCAGCTGGGAACTGTCCGACCTGACCGTCACCGGCCGCACCGCCACCGTGACCGTGCGCAATACCGGCGCACGCCGCGGCCGCCAGGTGGTCCAGGCCTACCTGTCCCGCGCGGACAGCGCCGTCGACCGCCCCGTGCGCTGGCTCGCCGCCTTCGCTCCGGTGCAAGCCGACCCCGGCGAATCCGTCACCGCCACCATCGAACTGCCCCGCCGCTCCTTCGAGCACTGGACCGCCAAGGGCTGGGCCGTCGAACCCGGCGCCTTCACCCTGCACCTGGGCACCTCGGTAATCGATCTACCCCTCACCGCCGACATCAGCTGACCTCCAGCCGTCCTCTCACAACCCCTCCGGTCATCCCCCGTCATCCCGGCGTGCTTTTGGCCGGGATCCACCCTCGCAGCACACGCGTCGCGGGGTGTGGATCCCGGCCAAGAATCGTGCCGGGATGACGGGGGATGACGACTCACGCCATCTACGCATTGGGATTCACCGTGGCACACTCCGAGGCTGACTCGACCGTCGGCGAGAACGATTCCGCCGCAAGCACTCCCCGGGGCCTGCTACCGCTGCTGTTCGTCGGCAATGCCGCGATGTACGCGCTGTATATCGGGGTCGGGAGCGTGCTGCTGCCGTTGCAGATCGAGCATATCGACGCGGCGAACAAGGTGGCCAATCTCGGGTTGGTGGGTGGTATCGCGGCCATTTTCGCCACGGTGTTCAATCCGGTGGCGGGGGCGCTGTCGGATCGGTCCGGGCGGCGCAATCCGTGGATTCTGGGTGGCGGGATCGCTGCGATCGCGGCCATGGGATTGCTGGGCAGTGTGAATACCGTGCTGCTGGTGGCGATCGGGTGGTGCGCGGGGCAGGCGGTGATGAATATCTATCAGGCCGCCATCACCTCGGTGGTGCCCGATCGGGTGCCGTTCGCCAGGCGCGGGATCGCCTCTGCCGCAGTGGGTCTCGGGCTTCCGGTGGGGTCGGTGATCGGTGTGCTGCTGGCGTCGGGATTCTCCGATCACTATCGCACCGGATATCTCGTGCTCGGCGCGCTGGTGGCGCTGGCGGCGGTGGTATTCACCGCCGGTACGCGCGAGGAGCGGATGCCCGCGAAACAGCCCGCCCCGCTGCGGGATCAGCTCGCCGCGTTCCTGAGTGTGCTGCGCGAGCACGATTTCCGCTGGGCCTTCATCGGCCGGGCGCTACTGGTGCTCGGCTACTTCGCCGTCGTCGGCTATCAGCTCTATATTCTCCAAGATCACATCAGCCTGCCCGGGGATCTGGAACCCGAGGACGCGGTGGCCATCCTGACCCCCATTTCCGCTGTGGGAATGACGCTTTCGACCGTGGCGGGCGGCGTGCTCTCGGATCGGTTGAACCGGCGCAAACTCTTCGTCGGTCTATCCGCCGGACTCGCGGCGGCCGCGCAGCTCATCCCCGTCATCACCCCGACCTGGCCGGGCATGATCGCCTTCGCCGCCGTGAACGGCGTCGCCTTCGGCTGTTTCATGGCCGTGGACACCGCACTGGTCACCATGGTGCTGCCCAAGGCCGAGGACGCCGCTCGCGATATGGGCGTGCTGAATATCGCCAACGCGGGCCCGCAGATTCTCGGACCCTTCGTGGCCTCGGCCGTGGTGAGCCTGGGCGGTTACACCCCGCTGTTCCTGTTCGGCGGGGTGCTGTCGGTACTGGGCGCGCTCGCGGTGGCACCGATCCGATCGGTTCGCTGAATCAGCTTCCGTGCCAACGATGCTCGGCGTCAGCGACAGGCTTCGCTGATCCCGGTGAACCAATCCCGCACGGTCTCACGCTGTTTCGGCGTCATGGCGGCCTCCAGCTCGGCCTCCCGCCGCGCCACCGCGACCCGTGCCGCCGCCAGCCGTTCGCGCCCGGCCTCGGTGATGTGGATCTGATGCGTGCGCCGATCCGTCGGATGCGGTGAGCGCTCGATCAGCCCCTCGGACTCCAGACCCGAGATCATCTCGTTGGCCGCCTGCCGGGTGCTCGCCACCTCGCGGGCGATATCGGCCACCGACATCCCCGGATGCGATCCGGTCATCATGAGCGTGGCGTATTGCGAGGTCGTGAGCCCGAAAGCCTTGAGTTCCTCACCGATCGCCGCGCGCATGGTCAGCCAGACCTTGCGGACCATGAAGGTCAGATAACCGCCCTCGCCGCCGGAGGAACCCACAGCAGACACCCTTCCCGTGATTGACAGGTTCCTGACGATTATGCATTCTTTAACCGTCAGGTTCCTACCAATGTACCGAAGGCCGCCATGACCACGCCCTTGGCGCTGCCGAAGCTTCGGCAGCGAGTGATACTCGCCGTTCTCGTCCTGTCCTCATTTCTGATCTGGCTCGACAACACCATCCTGAGCACCGTTTTCGAAACGCTCGCCGATCCCGTGCGCGGACTGGGCGCGAGCCCCGCGCAATTGCAGTGGGCCACCGGCTCGTACACCCTGGTCTTCGCCGCGCTCATGTTCACCGCGGGCGCACTCGGCGACCGCTTCGGCCATCGCGTCATCCTCGGCATCGGGATGGCGACCTTCGCCGCCACCTCGATCTGGGCCGCCTACGCCGGTGACGCGGCGCAATTGATCGCCGCCCGCGCCGGAATGGGGGTGGGCAGCGCGCTCATCATGCCCGCCACCATGGCCATCCTCACCTGGACCTTCACCGGTCCGGCGCGGGCCACCGCCATCGGCATCTCCTCGGCCTCGGCGGGCGTCGGCATTGCCGCCGGGCCGCTGCTGGCCGGACTGCTGCTCGACCATTTCTGGTGGGGCTCGGTGTTTTTGGTGAATGTCCCGGCGGTGGCGCTCGCGCTGCTCGGGATCCTCACCGTCGTCCCCGATTTCCGGGCTCCGGTGCCGCGCCCGCTCGATCCCGCCGGTCTGCTGCTGTCCATCACCGGGCTCGCCGCACTGGCATACGGGTTGATTCGCGCGGGGCAGCTCGCGGAGTGGACGCGGGTCGATGTCTGGGCCCCGACCCTCGCGGGTGTGCTGTTGCTGACGGCCTTCGTCATCGTCGAATTGCGTTTGCGGCAGCCGAGTTTCGATCCGCGACTGCTCGCCGGGCGCATCTTCGGCGGCGGCAATGCCGCGCTGGGGTTGCTGCTGTTCGCCATGACCGCCGCGGGTTTCTACGGCGCGTTCTATCTTCAGGGCGCACGGGGGTTCTCGCCGTTGCACGCGGGCCTGATCATGTCACCGGCGGCGGTCGGGGTGATGATCGGCGGGCCGCTGGGCGTGAAGCTGGTGCGGCGCTGGGGACTTCGCCCGGTCACCGTCGGCGCGCTCACCGTGGCGGCGCTGGCCATGGGCAGTGCCGCCCTGTTCGGACTCGACACCCCGATCGTGCTGAACGCCGTGGTGGCCGGCATCCAGGGACTCTCGATCGGCATGGTGATGGGTTCGCTGACCGCGGCCCTGATGAACACCCTGCCGCTGGAGCGCGCGGGCGCGGGCTCCGCGGTGACCAATACCGTGCGCCAGACCGGCAGCGTGCTCGGCATCGCGGTGGGCGGCACCATCATGGCCATCGCGTACCGGCGCGGAATGGACGGCGCCGCACCGGATCTACCCGCCGGGGCGCGCGATCAGGCGCGCGTGTCGGCCGAGCAGGCCCGGCATGTCGCGGGTGCGCTCGGGCGGCCGGATCTGGCGCGCGCCGCCGATGACGCGTTCATTCACGCCATGCACGTCGGCAGCGTCTGGACCATGCTCATCGCGCTCAGCGGTGCGATTGTGCTCGCGATCGCGTTGCGGCCCATCGGGAAACCGGCGGAGGCGGCCGAGTCGACCACTCCGGAACCGACCACCCCCGCACCGGATGACTCAGAGAAAGTTCTTCTCCAGCAATAGGTTCAGCACATTCGGATACCGGTCCGGGAAATCCATCGGGACGATGCCGAAATGCCCCGGCTGCGCACGGTGCTGGGTGAGATAGCCCTCCACCTTGGGCAGGATGGCGGCGGCATTGTCCTTGGGCCAGGCATTGTCGGAGTAGCTGGTGAAATTGATGTACATCAGCGAGTTGTTCGTATCCGTGGCTGCCCGATCGAAGCAGTCACGGATATAGGAGTACTTATCGCCGCCGGAGGATCCGGTACCGGAAGAGCCGGAAGCGGAACCGGACCCGGACCCGGAGTCCAGACCCATCAGGCCGTTGGCCTTATAGCGATCCTGGAGATAGAAGCGGTCCGAGGTGAAGACCCCGTTATCGCCGCCCGGCCACTGGAGCGCGGGCAGGCTATTGGCGAACTGGGCGATCAACACGATCCGCCCGCGCGCCTCGCCCAGCGTGGGAATCCGATTGCCGATCCAGAACAGGGAGCGGTAACCCTTGTTGTCCAGGTAGCCGTTGAAGATGCGCTCGAAGTCCGCGCCCACATCGTTATTGGTGCCGTTCTCCTTCTTCACCCGCATGACGATCGTCTCGCCGGGATTGCGGTTCAGGAAATCCCGGCTGTCGTTCAGCACATTATCGAAGGTCAGGCCCTGATACGCCGAGCTGTGATAGATGCCGAACGAGTCGGTCATATGGTCCTGCAACCCATTACAACGCATATCCAGGAAGCGGATGCCGTGCCCGAACTGATCGGGAATCGACCAGTTCTGGGTGTGCGACCATTCGGTGCCGTTGGCCGGATCGGTGCAGCCCGAATCGTGCGTACCGGGAATCGTCAGGCGCAGCAGCGAGGTGCTGTCCGGCAGCAGTCCCATCCAGCTCTGCGGCGCGCCCGTCCAGCCCTGCGGCGCGGCCTGCGCCCCCGTGGTCGCCAGGCCGGTGGCTGCGGTCCCGGCCAGGGCGGCCACGGTGGTGCGGACGAAATCTCGGCGCGTCAATCTCATGCGCGGGAGACTAATCTGGACGGTGGACCAAGATCGGCGATTTGCCGGATTCTCTCGGCGGCCCACCGGATTCCCTCAGGTGCTCAGCCGATTTCCCTGGTCACCGTGATGGTGGTCCAGCCGCCGACATGAATCCGGTCCCCCGGCCGCAACAGCACCGGCGTCTTGGCCGCGATCGGGATATCGCTGCCATTGAGACAGGTGCCGTTGGTGGAACCCAGATCGGTGACGGTGAGCGTATCGCCGTTCAGGTGCAGGATCGCGTGCGATCGTGACACCGCGATATCGGCGGGCGCGATGGCCAGATCGATATCGGGATGCAAGCCCTGCGAGGCGCTGTGCTTGCCGATCAGAATATCGCTGCCCTGCAACGGGATTCGCCGCGCCGGATAGTAGTCCGGGAAGGCGACCCGATCCGCGTCCGGACCCTTCTGCGCGATCATGCGGTGATAGTGCTCGGCATCGGCGGTGACCGTCGCGACCCACAGCGTGCCCGCCAGCAGCGTCGCCTCCGGATTCACCACCGTCACTTCGGGAATCGGCGGTGCGGGCGGTGCGAACGACGCCGGAGGCGCGGGCAGCGCCGAATCATGGCCGCAGTCCTCGCAGAAGCGGCCGTCGATGAGCGCGCCGCAGGCGGGGCACTGCGCGACCCGCACCCCCGGATCGGGTTGCGCGGGAGCGATTCCGGCCCCGGTCATCGGCGATCCGCAGGTATCGCAGTAATCGGCCGACGCCGAGGTATGGCCTTCGGGGCAGACGGCCATTACGAGCCCGCCTCCTTGCGCACCCGCGCCGTCTTGGTCGAGCGGACGTCCAGGGCCATCTCATCGGCCGCGTCCACCCGCGAGCGCAGGCGCACCGTACCGGTCCGATCATCCACCTCGACAACGGCTTTGAGCAGTTTCGCGGTGTTCTCGTTACCGGACTCATTGGCCAGCTCCACCGCGCGCCGCAGTTTCGCGGTGGCGGTGTTCACATCACCCTGCTTGCGCGCGGCCAGACCCTCCTGCACCACCTGCGCCAGCTCGGCCTGTCCGGTGTAGTGCGCGACCCGGCGGCTGATGCGGGCCGACAAATCGGTATCGGTGGTCCACACCGCCTTCACCAGACCCTGTCCGAGCACCTCGTCCCCGGACACCACACTGATTCTGGCGGCGAGCTTTTCGCGGCCCGGCGGTGCGGCCTCCACCTCGATCTGCACGTGATAGCCGCGCTCCTCCGCACCCCACGCGCCCAGCGGATATTCACCGATCTGGGCGGCGGTGGCGACGCGGCGCGCGGTCAGATCCTCGATCACCGGATCGACCAGTTTGACGAAGCGCACCGTCGCGCCCACCGGCGTCCACACCCGCAGCGTGAGTTCGGGAATAGTCTTGGCCAGCGAGGTCTGCATCATCGCGGCGAAATCGGCGGCCAGCAGATCCGGGGTCTTCACGATATCGACGGTGCCGTGCAGCGCGGACGCGATGGCCCGCAATTCATTGGGCTCCCAATCGGTTCCGACACCGCGGCAGTCACAGCTGAGCACGCCCTGCGAGGCATTGATCTCGGCCGCGAGCTGCTCTGGCCGCTCATGTTCGTTCTTACCGTCGGTGAGCAGAATGGCGTGCACCATCGCGCCCGGATGCCGCTGCGCGATCATCCGGGACAGTCCGAGCCAGGTGCCCATGGCGGTGCCGCCGTGCGGGCGCAACTTGTCCAGCGCGCGCCGGGCATCGAGCCGGGACCGCTTGTCCGCCAAGGCCGTAGCGCCATCGCGGGGGTAGACCACCTCGGCCTTGTCGGTGCCCTCCACAATGGCGAAACGGGTGCCGTCGGGAATCACCTCCAGCGCCGCCAGCGTGGCATTGCGCGCACCGCCGAACTTATCGCCGCCGCCCATCGAACCCGAGCAGTCGATGATGAGGATCTCCACCCGCTCCTGCGCGGGCGCGGCGACCATCAACTCGTCAGTGGTCTCCACCGAGACCACGGCGTCCAGGACGCGCACGCCCTCGGCCAGATACGGATTTTGATCGACAGCTACCGAAATACCCTTGATAGCAGGGGAATTCACAGTGCTTCTCCTATGAGCTCGGAGAATGGAACGGGTACCAGCGCCACGGTGATGTTGTCCTTGCCGCCCGCGGCCAGGGCATAGTCGACGAGCGCGCGGGCCGCCTCCAGCGGTGCGGACGCCAGCGCGAGCTGGGCCAGACCGGCGGCCTCGGGCAGATAGTTCCAGAGCCCGTCCGAGCAGATGAGCAGGACGCCCGGTGACCGCACGTGCAGGGTCTGCACGCAATTGTCCGACCAGGACTGCTTTTCGCTGTCCGCGCCGAGCCAGCGGGTCAGCACATGCGCGTGCGGGGTATCCATGGCGGCTTCCTCGTCCATGGCCCCGGTCTCCACCATGGCCTGGGCGAGCGAATCGTCGACGGTCAGGCGTTGTGAACCGTTCTCGGCCGCCAGCCAATACGCCCGGCTGTCACCGACATTGGCGACCGTGAGGCGCGCACCGCCCGCATCGTCGAACTGCACGATCGCGCCCACGTAGGTGCACGAGGGAGAGCGGCCGTCCGGGGTGCCGATATCGCGCACCGCCTGCGCGGCCGCGGCCAGACCGGTCATGATCGCTTCCTCGGCGGGCCGGGCGGCGGCCAGCGCGGTCAGCGTGGAATCGACGCCGGTGCGCACCGCCGTGCCCGAGGCCGCCTGCGGATCCTCCGAGGTGGACACGCCATCGCAGACCGAGAGCACCAGGGCGGGCGGGGTGCCGGGATTGGCGCTCTCCAGCACCGCGGCGGCGATCGCGTCCTCATTGTGCGCGTGTACGTTTCCGCGATCGGTGATCAGCACCGTGGCGCCCAGATCCGCCTCGAAGCGATCGTGCTCGCGGGCGCGCTGCCCGCACACCACGCAGAAGCCGTCACCGTCGAAATGCGTACCGCCGCAGCCGTCGCAGGCCGGCGAGGTCTCCGAATCGTAGGACAGCGTGGTGCCGGTGTAGCGCGCGACGGTGCCGGTGGCGGGCCGCGCCAGACTGGTCGGGCGGGTGTTGTCACTGGCCACCGCGGGCGCGGCGGTCGGCGGCAAGGCGATGCGCTGCACGCCGAGCTGACGGCCGCACTCCTCACAGAACCGGTCGGTCTCCGCCGCGAACGTCCCGCAGGCCGGGCAGCGGGCGGTCACAGCGTGGTCCTGGGGCGAACGGAATTGGCCTGTTCCACCAGGGCGATACGTTCCCACATATCGTCGGTTTCATGCGCGAGATCGCGATAGCAGCGTTCCAAACCGGTACGCACCCCCTGTAAGTCGAGTGTCACGCCCAGCAGCGGGGCGTGATCGGTGGGTACGCGTCCCAGGCGCAGCCAATACAGCGCGGCATCGAGGACGCGTAGCCGGGCCTGGGCGGCCCGGCGTTTGGAGTCCAGTCCGAGCTTTTCGATCCTGCTTCCCGCATCGCGCAGCAGGTGTTCGGTGAGCTCGCCCTGGCGTTCCACACTGAGCAGCGTATCCACAGCCGCCACACCGGCTTCGGTGTACACCGCCGAGGCGGGGTCGACCTGGTCCAGAACGGCCACCGCG
This sequence comes from Nocardia sp. NPDC058058, assembly GCF_042885355.1. Taxonomy (NCBI): domain Bacteria; kingdom Bacillati; phylum Actinomycetota; class Actinomycetes; order Mycobacteriales; family Nocardiaceae; genus Nocardia; species Nocardia sp. NPDC058058. The sequence continues at coordinate 272,390 of NZ_JBHVSA010000001.1, forward strand.
CCATCGCGATCGTGGGCCGAACGACGCAGTCTGGCCAGGCCGAACGCGGCGCTGGTGTAGGAGCGATCGGTGCGCCAGACCGCCTCGTAGCAGGCGGTGGCATTGCGCAGCGCGGGTTCGGGATCGGGGTGGGAACCATTGCGCGCCAGCAGTTCCGCGGTGACCGCCAGGGCCAGCTTGGGTGCGGGCTCACCCGGCAGCGCGGTGTAGAGGGCGTCGAACTCGGACGCCGCGGCCGGCCAATCCCGTTGCAGCAGTGCGGCTTGCGCACCGAACCAGCTCAGTCGCCAGTCCCCGCCCAGGGCCGGATCGGCCTCCTCGATACGGCGCAGCGCGTCGGCGGCGTCACCGGATTCCAGCGCGGCGCGAATCAGGCGCAGCGGGATCTCCGCCGACTCGTCCTTACCCGTCACCACCGCGCGCAGGCCCGCGGTGAGTTCACGTTCCAATTCCGCCGCCGTGCCCGCGCCGAGCGTCGCCAGCAGCGGAGCGCCGGTGTCGTTCGGGTCCACCAGCGGGACCGGCAGTGCCGCAACGATTTTCAGCGGATCATCCGGGAGGGTGTCGCCGACGCCGAAGACCGCGCGCGGCGGACCGAACCGGGTGGACAGCCCGGGCCGGGCCCGGCCGTCCTCGGCGGACAGCACCTCGCGCAGTACGCCGGTGAGCTGATCGGACATCTCCTCCGCGCCGCTGAACCGCTCCATCGGATCGATATGCGTTGCGCGCAACAGGAATCGGTACAGCGACGGATTGGCGGCCAGCACCGGTTCGGTATCCGGACCGGGCAGCGGGCCCAGGCGGCCGTTCTCGTGCGGGACCTTGAGCAGCAGCACCGCCAGCGTGCGGCCGACGGTGTAGACCTCCGAGGCGACCGTGGGACCGGTCTCGGCGATCTCCGGGGCCTGATAGCCGGGCGTGCCGTAGATGGCGCTGTGCTCATCGTTCATGGCGATGACCGCGCCCAGATCGATGAGTTTGAGCTGCTCCTCGGTCTGCATCACATTGTCCGGCTTGAAATCACAGTAGGCCAGGCCGCGCGAATGCAGATAGCCGAGCGCGGGCAGCGCCTCGAGGATGTAGGCGATGGCCTGGGCGGGCGGCAGCCACACGCCATCGGCATCGCGCCGCTTGCGCAGCAGCTGTTTGAGCGAGGTGCCGCCGACATACTCCATGACGATATAGCCGACCGGCTCGCCATCCGGGCCGATATCCTCGGCGAAGTTGTAGATGCGCACGATATTGGGATGATCGACCTGCGCCAGGAAGCGCCGCTCGGCCACCGCCGCCCGCATGGCATCGGCGTCACCGGTATTGAGCAGGCCCTTGAGCACCACCGGCCGCCCGTTCACCTTGTGATCGAGCGCCAGGTAGATCCACCCCAGCCCGCCGTGCGCCAGCGCGCCCAGTACCTCGTACTGTCCGCCGACCACCTGCCCGCGAACCAGCTTGGGCGTGAACGAGAACCGCGTCCGGCAATGCCCGCAGAATCCCTCGCTCCGCCCCGGGACATCACCCCGGCTGCGCCCCACCGGCCGATCACACTTACCGCAGTACCGCTGACTCTCCGGCACCACCGGATCCGCCATCACCGCCGCGGTGGGATCGATCGGTGCAACCGGTGGCACCTGCACCATTCCCGCGCCCAACCGGCCGCGCGTGGCCCCCGACGACCCGGATCGCCCGGTGCGGATGGAGGATCGCGTCCCACCGCTGGTGACCCCGGTGATACCGCTCGCACGACTGGTCGGCTGGCTCACCCCGCTCGGCCCGGCCGCCACCGTATGCGGTGACGGCGCGGTCCCGCACACCTCGCAGTACCCATCGGAAATCGCACCGCCGCAACCGGGTTCGGCGCAGTGCGTGGGTGCGGACTGAGCTTCGGACACCACCGTCGCGGCGGCGGAGGGCGCGGTGCCGCAGACGGCGCAGTAGCCGTCCTCGATGGTTCCGGTGCAGCCCGGTTCGTTGCAGTTCACGATCGTCTCCCCGTTTTCTGGGCGATGAGCTGCCGGTAGTCGGTGATGGCGCGGGTGACCGCGGCCAGGTCGCAGGGTTTGCGGGTGAGCAGGCCCGCGGCTATGCGGCTGGAGGCCAGTACTTCTCGATCTTCGCTCACGCCCAGGCGCGCCGCTTTGGCGCGGTAGGCCGAAAGGCGGCCGCGCAGTTCGGCGCGGCGGTCCAGCAGACCCTGGACCAGGTGTTCGGCTTCGGCGGCCGCGGCGACGGCGGCGGTGACGCGGCGGTGCAGCTCCCACAGCGCCGACGGATCGGCGGGGGTGGCGTCCACGGTGGTGAGTTCGGCGCCGAAGACCGCGCTGTCATCGGCGTGCTCGGGCAGCGCGCCGGTGAGAATCGTGCGCTCCACGGCGATTCGCGCCAGATGGGTCCGCTCATAGGTCTTGCGGAGCGTTTCCACCTGGGTGCGGGTGCGCCCGACCGCGCCGTCCCAATCGGCGGCGATCGCGGCCAATTCGGCGCGCAGCGCGGCGGCGGCACGCATGCTCGCCCCGAATTCGACTGTGCGCCGGTCCAACTCGGCGGCCGAGACGGCCAGCGGATCGGCGGCGGCGCGGGCGGAGAACTCATCGAGTTCGGCGGCCAGCGCCCGCAATTCGGGCAGTCCGGTGCCGATGCGATCGAGTTCGGCACGCAGCGGGGCGATCTCGGACACGATGCGGGTGTTCACCGCGTCCACGGCATCGAGCACCTCGACGATGCGCGGGAAACCCTCCCGCATGCGCGCCACCAATTCCGCGAACCCGACCCGCACGATCACCTCGCCCGGACCGATCAGCGACCGCTGCGCCAGTGGAATCGCGGTGCGCGCCACCTCCATCGGCTGTCCCCGCAACAGCACGGTCAGCTCCTCGCGGTCCAGGGCCTCCAGCCGTCGCCGCACCCGCACCATATGCGCCTGCTCCAGCAGGGTGCGCAAGCGCCCGAAGTCCTCCCACAGCAGGTCCATCGCATCGCGCGCGGGCACCCAGCGGGTTTCGGTGACCCCGGCCGGGGGGAACCGGCGCAACAGGATCAACCCGGGATGCCTATCCAGTTCGACCAGCGTCGCGGCAATGGCGTCGATTTCGCGTTCCCGTTCGGCGAGATCGCGGTCGATCTCCGCGACCGAGAGAATGAAGGGCTGCCCGGACATGGCCGCTCACCCGATATACCGGGGTGCGGGCGGTGCGGGCGTCGGTCCCAGAACTGTCAGCCGATCGTTGTAGAACCGCTGCCAACTGCCGTCACCGCGCACCCGTTCCAGTACGCCGTTCACGAAGCGCACCAGATCCTTATTGTCTCTGCCGATCCCGACGGCGTAGGTGTCCGTCGCCATCGATTCGCCGACCACCTCGAGATTCGGATCCTGCTGTTGCAGACCGTAGAGAATAGGGATATCGGTGCTGGCGGCATCGACCTGCGCCTGCTGTAGCGCGGTGAGGCAGTCCAGCCAATTGTTCATGGTGATAACGGTAGGCTTCTGCGGCAGCGCGAGGACGGGTGCGAGCGTAATCGTGCCGTTGACCCCGCATACTCTTTTGCCCGCCAGATCGGCGGTGGAGTGGATTCCGGAGTTCTTCGCGACCAGCAGCCGCTGTGACGATTCGAAATAACTGGTCGAGAATTCGATGTCCTGGCGGCGAACGCAGGTCGGTGAGAGGGTCTGCACCACAATGTCGACCTGGCTGTTCCGCAACGCCGAAATACGCTGTGCGGAAACGATGGGCCGCAGTTCGATCCGATCCGGATCACCGAAGATATCGCGGGCGATCTCCCGGGCGATATCGATGTCGAAACCCTCGATCTTGCCGGAGCCGGGATTACGGTAGCCGAACATGAACGAGTTCTGATCCACCCCGACTCGCAGCTTGCCATTCTTGACGATCTCCGCCATCGCACTGCCCGCGGGCATATTCCCCGGACTCGGCTGCGCACCCGGCCGCAGGCTCGCCACCGGATCACCGCAGCCCTTGCCGATCAGATCCGGCACGCTGGTGACCGGCTTCGCCCCGGACGGCAGCGCGTCCCGCGCGGACAAACTCATCGGATCCGAATCCGGGGTCTGCCCGCACGCGGCGGCGAGCACGGCCACGGTGGCCAGCAACAGCATTCGCAGGCGCGCGCTCACAGGAACTCCTTCAATCGCGGCCACACGCCGCCCGCCGTGACCACCGCCGCCGCCAGCAACAGCAGCAGCGTGCCGTACTGACTCAGAATGAACGCGTCGCCCGCGCCATCGACGCCATCGCGGACGTCCTGGCGGGTGGCGTCGAGCTCATCGCGCAGCGCGTTGTCCAGGGTCGTGAAGCGCGCCGCCGAACCGGTCGGCGCGAGGTCGATGGATTGGCGCACCGCGCCGTTGTAGTCATTGCCCTTGTACGCGTTGACCTGAACCGTATGCCCATCGAGCCAGCCCGAGAACGCGACGGTTGCCTTGGCCTCCGGTGTCGCGACGGTCGCCAGCCGATCACGCAATTCGTTGACCAGTGAGCCGAATCGACCCTCGCTGTCCTCGACATCGCCGCGGGTGACCAATTGCAGGGTCTCCTCGGTGCGTGCCTGCTGCGCCAGAAACCGCACCCGCGCAAGGGTTTCGAAGCGGTCGGTGGCACCGCCCGATCCGGTGTCGATGACGCCGGTGGCGGCGATCGAGGCGACCGCGATCCACAGCAGCACCACTACCGTCGCACCCGCCGCCGTGGCGAGACCGAGATTGACGCGGCGATTGGTGACCCGCAACAGCACCACCGACGCCACCGCGAGAGCGGCCAGCAATACCAGCAGCAGGATCACGCTCAGCAGCGGCAGGGTGGAGATGGCGCGCTGATCCGCGCGCAGGGCCGCGAGCCGATTGTGTTCGAGCCGTTCGGCATTGGGCAGTACCGAATCGCGCATCAACGATGAGGCCTGCTTCAGATACGCCGAGCCGACCGGCAGATTCTGCCGGTTATTGGCGCGCGCCGACTCGACCAGTCCGGTATAGGTGGGCAGTTCGGCGGAAATGCTCGCCACGATTTCCCGGGTCTGCTTATCGGAGGCGCCGGTGGTGGCCTCGGCCAGCGCGGCCGCCGCGTCGGCGAGCGACTGCCGGTATCGCGTTCGCACCTCGGGTGTTTCGGTATTACCGGACAGGAACGCCGAGGATGCCGTGGCGTCGGCGGCCGAGAGCGCGACATAGAGTCGTTGCGCCGCATTGGCGAGCGGTTCGGAGTGCGTGAGCACGGTATCGCGCCGAGTTCGCTTCTCGCTGAGCTGATTAGCGCACACGATGCCGGAAATCAGACTCAGCGCCACGAGTCCGATGACCACCGCGCTCAGTACGCCCGGCGCTGTTCGCGCGAAACGCCGCACCCACTCCGCACCATTGCGGACGGCAGCCGGTAACCGACTCCTCACACCCATGCCCCCGTTTCACCGGCTCTGCTCCCGGTAGGGCGATGGTACGGGAGCCACCGGGTTGTGTCGATTGTGATCCGACCAGTCGGATTCAATTGCCGAACGGCGTATTTCGCGCACACCCGGGAATATCGACCGGAGCATGAAATAGGGATTAACGGAGTGTATTGCACCCGTGCCGAACGGGCTGTTCCCAGCGCGGGTCAGCCGGCTCCCGCGCGCGGTTCACGCATCGTGGAAGACGAGGCCGAGGGTATGCCTGCGGCCCGAGCGGACCGTGCTCACGCCGTGCCGCATGGGGGCCGCGGACCAGCCGCGCACGCTGCGGATCGGGCGGTCACGAGTGGTGAAGACGAGGCCGTGACCCTGCGGGAGGGCCACTGCCGCGCCCCGGGACTGGGCGCGCGGGCGCTGCTCGACCATCAGGAATTCACCGCCGGTGTAGTCATCGCCCGGGGTGTCCAGACCGATGACGACCTGGAGTGGAAAGATCATGTCGCCGAACAGGTCCCGATGCAGCGCGTTCCAATCGCCGGGGCCGTAGCGCAGCAGGATCTGTGACGATTTCGTCTGACCCGCGGCATGGCACTGCGCGATCCAGTCCTCGAGGTTCGCCGGCCAGGTGCCCGGGCGGCGCAGCCGGACCGCCCAATCCCGGGCTATCGGAAGCAGTTTCGGGTACAGCGCCGCGCGCAACTCGCGCACCGGCTCGGGCAGCTCATGGGTGAAGTACCGGTACTGGCCGGAGCCGAAGCGATGCCGGGCCATATCGATGGTGGAGCGAAACCGTCGCTCGTCGTCGTACAGGGCGATGAGTGCCCGGCATTCCGCCGGAGTCAGCAGCGGGCCCGTGAGCGCGTGCCCGTGCTCGTCCAATTCGGCGGCGAGCTCGGGCCAGTGCTGCTCGGCTACCCGTTCGGCGCGCTCAGTCGCCAGTCCGGTACCCACCGTCATTGATCATTCCCTTTCGTTGTCGTGATATTCCAGAAACCACTCTGCCGCAGGTGGGAGGCAGTCACCGGCGGGAATCGGACGTGGCGTTCAAGTCCGAACATGACAGGCAAACTTGCAAGTTTTACTTACTTGTCGCATGCTGGCCCGGTGAGCGAATCCGGGCGCAAGACGGCGAAGGAACTGGAACAGGCCGCCGCCGAACTGCGGGTGGTCAGCAGCCGCCTGCTGCGTCAACTCCGCACCACCGCGCGCGCCGATCTGGAGATCACCCCGTCCCAGGCGGTGGTGATCAGCCGCCTGCACACCGACGGGCCCATGTCGGTCGCCGATCTGGCCCGTGCGGAGAAGGTTCGCCCGCAATCCATGCGCACCACCCTCGCCGCCCTCGAGGAACACGGCATGGTGGCCCGCGCGCCGCATCCCACCGATCAGCGGCAGGTCATCATGTCGCTGACCGAGGCGAGCCGACTGCTGCTGAGCCGTGCGCACGCTGCCAAGGAAGGCTGGCTCGTCACCGCGCTGGCCACCAAACTCACCCCGGCGGAACAGGATTCGCTGATCGCCGCCATTCCACTGCTGGCTCGGCTCGTCGAGCCCTGAAATCCACACTCCAGGAAAAGGATTCCCGCATGTCCGCACCCCTGCTCGACCCGCAGACCGCCCTGGTCGTCATCGACCTGCAACGCGGCGTGGTCGGCATGCCCACCCTCCCGCACACCAGCGATGAGGTGGTGCGCAATTCCGCCACCCTGGCGGCCGCCTTCCGTGCGCACAATCTTCCGGTAGTCCTTGTACGCGTATCCTTCTCGGCGGACGGCGTGGACGCCGCCCCCGGGCGCATCACCGACGCCATGCCCAAACGCCTGACCTTCCCCGAAGGCTGGGATGAGATTGTCGGCGAGCTCGAAGTGGCTCCCACCGATATCCCCATCACCAAGAGGCAGTGGGGTGCGTTCTACGGCACCGAACTCGATCTGCAACTGCGCCGCCGGGGTATTACCGAGATCGTCCTGACCGGCATCTCCACCAGCATCGGCGTGGAATCCACGGCGCGTGCCGCACATGAGCACGGCTACAACGTGGTCGTGGTGGAGGATGCGGTGGCCGATCGGGATCTGGACTCGCACACGCATTCCACCACCAAGATCTTCCCCCGGATCGGCCTCGTCGCCAGCACCGAAGCGGTGCTGAAGGAACTCGAATCCCGCTGAGTCTCAGCGCGTGGCGGGTGCCCAGGCTCGCGCCCACAAGGCTTGCCAGGTACCGCCCTTGAGCCACGAGAGAGATATCAGCACACCGGATTCGGCGGCCCGCTCCCAGAACTGCTCGATGCCGCCGCCGAATTCGACGGCGGCGGACAGTCGAGGCTGCCAGGGGCCGTCCGGATCGGTGAGGGAGGTGGCCGGGAAGCCGGTTACCTTGGTGGATTTCGGATCGGAGATGGCGGTTACCGGATAGGAGTGGTCCGGGCTGGATGTGATCGCGATCGCGAAGGTGCAGATGAGGTCCCAGGAGGGGCGGCGGGCGAGCGCGGCCGCGAACGTCGGCGCATCGGCCATGGCCATCTCCACGAGTGCTTTCCGCAGGCGCAGGGCGATCAGATCCATCGAGCGGGCCTGCGCCAGTTCCGGGGCTTTCACCAACTCGCGCAACCGTTTCGACGGGAGTTGAGCGTCCGCGGTCAAGGTTTGCAGGCGTGGATATTTCGCGGCCAGTACGGGGTCCAGGTTCGCGAGGGCGGTGGCGAGTGGGCGGTTATTGACGGCCGACCACAGGTCGGGCAGGGATACGCGATCGGCGTCCAGCGCCTCGGCGCACAGCTGATTCAGGCGGGCCGCGGGTGAACGCCGCATGGCCGTAAGGGCTTTCGGGTCCGCCTCGGGTGATCCGGCGACGGCTGTCAGGGCACGCAGGGTTTCGGGGGCGGCGTCGAAGACCGCCCGGACCGCCTCCCGGAGTACAGGCGCGAGTTCGAGGAACGGATTCGGCTTCGCCCGTCGCGGCCGTACCGGCGCGTCCGGCGTCACCTCGGCCGGTTCGGGCTCGGTCCGTCGCAGGCCGAGAACCCAACGTCGCAAGGCCCTTCCGAGTGCGGGATCCGCCTCGCTGTTGAAGCGGCCGTAGATCTCGCTCACCAGCCAGCCGCTGCGATTGGCTCGCAGCTCGGCATTGACCTGAATGGTGTCCTGCTCATCGCGCAGCGCCACCAGAATGCTGAGCCCGCGCACCGCCTGATCCTGATACCACGGCCCGGCAATGCAATTGCCCATATAGTCCGACCATTCCGCGAGCCGGGCGGCATTGCGCGCGATCTGAATCCGCGCGGTCGTCTCCGGCAACGTGCTCCCGTCATGCACGAGAACAGTTTCCGCCACCTCGAATTCATTGCTCAACGCCGCCGCCACCGACCCGCTGGTCATCAAACCGGCACACAGGCGGGTCCACTCCCGGCAGCGCGCGGGCGCGATCGCACCGAGCGACACCAACTGCGCCGCCCCGGCCACCGCCAGCGGAATCGAATCCGGCCGCGGCGTCAGCGGATCAGGCTGCGGCACAGTCGGATCCGTCTCGAAGTACGGCACCAGATATCCCCACCCGATCTCCGCCCGCGCTTGCCCCCGCATACGCAGAATCGCATCCGCCAGATCGCCGTACCACAGCAGATCCGCCCCCACCTCGCGCGGCCGATCATCACTCCACATTCCAGGTGTATCCGATTCGTCCTGGACGCCAGGCTCATCCCGCGCGACGGGTTCGGCGTCCGGGTCCGGATCGGCGGGGGTGGTGACTCCGTTCCGGGTGGCGGGTTCGGCGGGCGGGGTCGGGTCGATTGGTGCCGGGATCAAGACCTGCGTGGTCGTTCGGGCATCGACCGATTCGGCCCATTTGGCGAGGCGGGCGGCGAGGCTGTCGGCGTCGCGGTTGCGGACCAGCGGGATCTGCCACCAGTCGGAGGGAAGTCGGGTCTCGGTGTTGCCGAAGGCATTTCGCCAGGTGCGCAAGGATTCGGAATCCCAGTCCTCGGGCAGTATGTCGACCGCGATATGCGAGCCGACGAGGTCCGCGCAGGCCTGGTCTATGACGAGTCCGTAGGCGAGTGCATGTGCGGTGCGAGCTCGGACGAAGCGTTCGAAAGCGGCGTCCATGGGCTGGTGGCGGCGGAGCCAGGCGTCGATTTCGCGGAGATGGCAGGCGGGGCGAGCGGGCAGCTTGCTGATGTCCGGGCGTTTGCGCTTGGCTCGGATGAGTTCGGATTTGGTGGGCAGGCTTGCGGCGGTGCCGATCTGGTCACGCAGCAGGGTGATGCCGTCGTGCACGCCGAGTTCCTGCACCGCCACCGCCGTACGCAGCAGTACGGTGGCGGCGATGGCGTCCTGGATCATCCACTCGAGGCGCTGCCTCCAGAACCAATTCCAATCCGGGATGTAGTGCAGTGCGTCCAGGAGTGACAGCTCGCGTTCCCGGCTGCCGGTGACGAGATCTACCGACTCGGCTTCGAGGTGCTGGCGGTAGCGCCTGTGCAATCCGTCTTCGACAGTCAGATCCTGGCTGTCGAGCAGCAGTCGCAGTGTTCGCGCGGACGCCTGTCGTGTGCACACCTGTTCCCATAGGTCGGCCAGCAGTTCCAAACGCCTGGGGCGCGAATAGGATTCGAGCACTCGCCGCAGATTCAGCGCCAGCGCGGATGGCGCTCCGGTGGGGATCGGATCGATGCCTTCGGGGATTTCCCAGCCGAGTACCTGCACGAGTTGTTCGGGACCGAGCAGATCCGCGGCTGCCGAGGCCAGCGTGAGCGCGGCCCAGCGTCCCTCGGCGATGGCTCTTTCCGCCTCCGCGCCAACGGGTTTGGTGGCTGTGACGCCGAAAAGTGCTACCAGAGTGGCGGTTCGCTCGCCGATGCGGCGGGCATCGTCCATGCCGAGGATCCGCAGCGCCGCCAGCACGGCGTCGCGGCGATCACCGCCGGTTCCCGCGAGTCGCGCCGAGACGAATCCCGCACCGAGGTCGATTCCGGCCCCGGCGACCGTGATTCCTCCGGTCCCGATCAGCTCGGCGAGCGACTCACGGGCCGCGAGCACCGCTGCGGCCGGGCTGTTCTTATCCCCGAGCACCACCGCCGCGCCCGCGAGCGCCTCCTGACCGTGATCCTCGACCCGTTCCCCGGTATCGACCATCCATGCCCCACGATCCCGGTCCGCGATCACGCCCCAGGCCAAACGCACTGCCAAACTCGAACTCCTGCTTGCTCTGCGCGGATTCCACGGAACCGCTCCGGCCGCGAACGATACGAGCCCGTCCCGAACCCGGCAAACGAGTTTCGATTCGGCGATCTGGGAGACCGATGCCCTCGCAGCGAGGTAGCTCCCCGATTGCCGACGGCTAGGGTGGGGTCATGCTGACCGCACTGGCCGTGGAGAACTACCGCTCACTGCGCCGGGTCGTGGTCCCACTCGGGCAGTTGACGGTGGTCACGGGTGCGAACGGCAGTGGCAAATCGAGCCTGTACCGGGTCCTGCGTCTACTCGCGGAGTTCTCCCGCAATGGCGCGGTGGCCGGAATGGCGCGTGAGGGCGGCCTCGATTCGACGCTCTGGGCGGGTCCGGGTAGAACCGCGCGCGGTGAACCGCTGGCGCTGCGTTTGGGTTTCGCAGGGGACGATTTCGGTTACGCCGCCGATCTGGGCGTACCCGTGCCGGGCCAGTCCATGTTCAATCGGGATCCCGAGATCAAGGCCGAAGCGGTCTGGGCCGGACCGGTACTGCGCCCCTCGGCCCTGCTGGCCGAACGCGGCGGCCCGGTGGTGCGCCTGCGCGATGAGGGCGGCGGCTGGGAAATGGTGCCGCATCACCTCAAACCCTTCGACAGCATGCTCTCCGAGCTCGCGGATCCGCAGCGCGCCCCGGACCTGCTGGTGCTGCGCGAGCGAATTCGCGGCTGGCGCTTCTACGATCACCTGCGCACCGATATCGAGGCCCCCGCCCGCCGACTACAGATCGGCACCCGCACCATGGTGCTCGCGCACGATGGCTCCGACGGCGCGGCGGCCTTGCAGACCATTCGCGAGATCGGCGACGCACAGGGCCTGGATGAGGCCGTGGACCATGCCTTTCCGGGCAGCAAACTGGAAATCGTGAACAGCGACGGCCGATTCGAGTTGCTGCTGCACCAACCGGGCCTGTGGCGTCCGCTCGGCTCGGCCGAACTCTCCGATGGCACGCTGCGCTATCTGCTGCTGGTGGCCGCGCTGCTCTCACCCCGCCCGCCGGAGTTGCTGGTGCTCAATGAGCCCGAGACCAGCCTGCATCCCGAATTGCTCGGCCCGCTCGGCGAACTCATCGCCCGGGTCGCCGAGGACACCCAGGTCATCGTGGTCACGCACGCCCGCGCACTGCTCTCGGAATTGGCCGGTCACGCCCCGGACCTGCACACCATCGAACTGGTGAAGCGGGACGGCGCGACCACCGTCGCGGGTCTGGGCCTGCTCGACGAACCGCCCTGGTACTGGCCGGACCGGTAGTCCCGCCGCAGCGCGCGGCGCGAGGCCATATTGTTGCGGGGTGAGTGTGGAGGGTGCAGAGGTGCCGGGGCCGTTGCCGCGTGGGCGACACGGGCTGAGCCGGGAGCAGGTGGCGCACTCGCAATATCAGCGCCTCTGCGTGGCGGTGCTGGACGCGGTGGGGGAGCTGGGCTACGCCGCCACCACGGTGGCCGATATCGTCAGCCGCGCGCAGGTGGCGCGGCGCACCTTCTACTCCGTATTCGGCGGTAAGGACGAATGTTTCGCCGCCGCCTACGATCTCGCGGTCCGCACCGCGCTCGAACACCTACAGGAGACCGTCACCGGGATGGTCGGGGTGACATTCGCCGATCGGGTGCGCATCTCCTTCGACCTGTACCTCGGCTTCCTGGCCACCCAGCCCGCGGCCTCGCGCGCACTCTATGTCGAGACCCTCGCGGCCGGACCGGGGTTGGTGGCGCAGCGGGCACAGGTGCACCGGCATTTCGCCGACTACATCATCGCGGTGGCCCGCATCGGCGTGCGCGACGGTGAACTCACCGGCGATCCGGATCCGGAAATGATCGATATGCTGCTCGGCGGCATCGACGACCGGGTGCGCAACTGCCTGCACGAGCGCGGCGCGGCGGCCCTGCCCGCGCTGTCGCCGCTGTTCACCCGCACCGCCATCGCCCTGGTGCGCGTCGCGGACTGACATCGCTGTCCCGCACCACAATCCACGGCCCGGCCGCCTGCCCGGCTTTGTCATCTGACACAGAGACGGTGACACCGGACACGCCAGAACCCTACGGTCACAAGGGAATTCAACGTAGGAGAGTGCAATGAGGCCGACAATGCGAATACTGGGCAGTGCGATGTGCGCGGGGGTGACCGCCGTCGGGATGGCGCTCGCGGGCGGGGCGGCGCAGGCCGATCCGGCGGCCGGCCTGACCAGCGTCGCCTCGGACACCAGCGGCGTCGGCCCGGAAACCTCCGCCTACCTCGCCGCCTTCGGTTACGGGCTGCTGCACCCCGATGCCGCGCCGCCGGGGTCCGATGACTGGAATTGCAAGCCGACCGCGGCACATCCGCATCCCGTCGTGCTGCTGCACGGCACCTGGCTGAACGCGTACGACAGCTTCGCGTACCTGTCCCCGCGCATCGCCCGCGCTGGCATGTGCGTGTTCTCCTTCAACTACGGCCGCGAGGGAGTGCTGAACGGCGGCGGTATCGGCGCGATCCTGCCCGGCCGCTACGGCGTCGGGCCGATGGAGGATTCGGCCCGCCAACTCGCGGCCTTCGTGGACCGGGTGCTGGCCGTGACCGGCGCGGGTCAGGTCGACGTGGTGGCGCATTCGCAGGGCGGTCCCGTCACCAGCCAGTACCTGAAATTCGAAGGCGGACAAGGCAAGATCGGCAAGGTGGTCACCCTGGGCGCGACCACGCACGGCACCTCGCTGAACGGGATAGCCTCGCTCGGCCGGTGGATCACCGATATGGGCGTGAATATCCTGGGCTTCTACGAGCCGCTCATCGGCCAGTCCAATACCCAGCAGGCCGTGGGCTCACCGTTCTACAAAACCCTCAATGCCAATGGCGACACCGTGCCCGGCGTCGAGTACACCGCCATCGGCACCCAGCACGACGAAGTGTCCAACCCCTACGAGTGGACCTTCCTGACACCGGGACCCGATGCCATCGTGAACAATGTGACCCTGCAACAGGGTTGTGACGCCGATCTGTCCGATCATCTGACGATCAACTACTCCCCGCGCGCCGCGTCGATCGTCCTGCGGGCCTTGGATCCGGCCGGTAAACACGACCTGGAATGCACCTTCAACCCCTGGGTGATCGGTGGCGATGGGCACCTCTGAACCGCTGCTACCGGACCGGGATCCGTTCTACCGCAGCACCGCGGCCCTCGGCGGCATCGAACCGGGCACCATCCTGCGCACGCGGGCGGTCAAGCTCGCGCTGTTCGGGGTTGTGCCACAGCGGATCTCGGCCTGGCAACTGCTCTATCGCAGTACCGATCTGCGCGGCCGCCCCGAGGCCGCCGTCACCACGGTGCTGCTGCCCTGGGGCGCGGATCCGGCGGTGCCGCGCCCGCTGCTGTCCTTCCAGTGCGCCATCGACGCCATCGCGCCGATGTGCTTCCCCTCCTACGCATTACGGCAGGGCGCTCGGGCCTGGGGTGCGATTCCACAGCTGGAGTTGCCCCTCATAGCGAGCGCGCTGGCCCGGGGCTGGGCGGTGTCGGTGCCCGATCACGAGGGTCCGGGCGGACACTTCGGTGCGGCGCGGGAACCCGGTTACCGTGCGCTGGACGGGATTCGGGCCGCGCTGCGGTTCCCGGTGCTGGGTCTGTCCGCCGATACTCCGGTCGGCCTGTGGGGATACTCCGGTGGTGGCCTGGCCACCACCTGGGCGGCCGAACTGGCCGCGGACTACGCTCCCGAACTCGATATCGTCGGGGCGGTCGCCGGATCGCCGGTGGGTGATCCCGCCAATGCCTTCGTGCGCCTGAACGGTTCACCCTTCGCGGGGTTCGCCATGGTGTTCACCGCGGCATTGCGGCGCGCCTATCCGCAGCTGGAACAGACACTGCGCGAACATCTTTCGGACGAATACCTGGCGCTGCTGGCGCGGGCCGAGCACACCGCCACCTTCCCGCTGCTGGCGCGGTTCGCCGGTCGCGATGCCGATCGGCACGCCCGGGCGGGCCTGGCCGCCATGCTGAACGAACCCGAATTGCGGGCGGTGCTGGACGAGATCCGGCCCGGCGCACAGGCTCCCGCCATGCCCATGCTGATCGTGCAGGCCATCAACGACGAGGTGATCGCGGTCGCCGATATCGACGCGCAGGTGGAGCGCTACCGCAGACGGGGCGCGCACGTGCACTACGTGCGCGATCGGCTCAGCATGCATCTGCCGCTGCAATTCCTGGGCGCCCCGGCCATGATCGACTGGCTCGCCGATCGATTCGACGACCTGCCCACGGGAGTGCCGGGGACACAGACGATCTGGTCGGTCGCGCTGTCGGCGCGCGCCCGGCCCCGGCATGCCGAATTCGCCGCGCTACTGGCGCGCATGCTCGGCTCCCGCCCGATAGGTGCGCGCTACCAGCGCGGACCGCAGATACCACAGGCCCGCCGACTGCGCCGGGTCGAAGCCGGTTAGCTGACCGATCCGCTTGAGCCGGTAGTCGATGGTGTTGGCGTGCACCCCGAGTCCGCGCGCGGTGCGCCGCCGGTTCAGGTCATTGCCCAGATGACGGCGCAGCGTCTCGAGCAGTTCGGGGTAGACCTCCAGCGGATCCAGCAGCGCACCAAGGTATTCCCGCCCCGGACCGGGGCGGGTGAGCTGATATTCCATGGCCAGATCGTCGAACCGGTAGAGCCCGGGCTTGCACTGCAATCGATGCACGATATCGAGCAGTTCGTGGGCCTGATGGGCCGCGCCCGGAATGCCGGGGGTCGCGGTGTGCATGACGGTGGCGGTGAGCGCCACCTGTGCCACCGCGGCAAGTTCCGCGATCAGGTCGTCGAGTTCGGTTGCAGCCGCGACCGATTCCGGAATGAGTACGGTGCCGCCGTCGGTGCGCAGCACCCACAGCGCCTTGTCCGCGCAGCGCGCCGCGAGTTCGACTTGCAGACAACGCAACCGGCGGCGCGCCACCAGCTGCCCGTTCACCGCCGGATGCTGCTCGCCCGGATGCGCGGGAATGCCGAGCGCGACAACGTAATACGCATCCTCCAGCTCCACCCCGCGGACGTGCGCCTGTGCGGCGGCGGGCTGCCCGGACAGCAGCGCGGCGGCCAGGCCGAGTGATTCGAGTTGCGGCGGAACGGTCGCCTGCGGGGCGATTTCCGTGGCCGTCAGGGCGGGATCGGGGAGCCCGGTGAGCGCGGTGTCGACCACCGCGAGGGCCTCGAGCAACCGCCGGGCGCTCACGGCGATATCCAGCGCACCGGCCCGCAGTTCCAGACAGGTTTCGGTAATGGTGCTGACATCGACGGTCGAAACCGCGTCGGCGGGGGCGGGTCTAGACATGTGCGACTCCACTTTTCAGGGAACGCTGGCGTTCCTACTGGTGCGTAACTGTAATGGCGGTCACCTCGCACAGGCAAGCGCATCATGATGAAACGTAGGCATCGGGGCCGGTAGAAGTGGTCGAGGAGTACGATCGACCGTATGGAAAGTTCGCCCGCCGCCGGTGAGATCACCGATAAACGACTGCTGCGCGGCGCTCGCACCCGGCAGGTGGTGCTCGCCCGCGCCGTCGATATCGCCTCGCTGGAAAACCTGGAGAGCCTGAGCTTCGGCCGCCTCGCCACCGACTCCGGCCTCAGCAAGGCGGGCATCCAAACCCTGTTCCGCACCAAGGAACTGCTGCAACTGGCCACCGTCGACTATGCGCGGGACCGCTTCATCGCCGAGATCACCCAGCCCGCCCGCAGCGCACCCCACGGCGCGGCGCGGCTTCGGGAACTGATCGAGCGCTGGATCGACTACGCGGTGACACCGGTCTTCGCGGGCGGTTGCTTCCAAGCCGCGAACCTCAGCGAATTCGACAGTCGCCCGGGCCCGGTGCGCGATGCGCTGGTGCGCAATCAACGCGAATGGGTGAGCCTGCTCTCCTACGAACTCGGTCGTGCCGTCGACGCGGGCGAAATCGCGCCCCTGGACACCGATCTCGCGGCCTTCCAAATCGACGCGGTCCTGCGCTCGGCCAATACCGCACTGCGCCTGGATGATCCGACCGCCGCCGATAAGATCCGCCGAACATTGGAGAGCTTCCTGGCCCGGCGGTAGCGGCGTTGGCGATGCTCCCGGCCCGCCGCGCCCATCGGATGGCGCGAGGTGTGCGTGCGGGTGGCGGTGCACCGGTCGACTCCAGTCGCGCCCGGCAGGCGTGCGGCGGCCCTGCTTTCGGGAACGTAAGAGCCCCCGCACCATTGGGTGCGGGGGCTCTTACGTTTTCGGCTCAGTTCCGCGGTGCGGCGAAGAATTCGCGGATATCGCCGACCAGCAGGTCGGGGACCTCGAGTGCGGGGAAGTGACCGCCGGAGTAGAACTCCGACCAGTGCGTGACATGGTGCGCCTTTTCGGCGAAGGCGCGGATGGCGAAATCGGCGGTGGTGAAGACCGCTACGCCGGTGGGTACGGTGCCTTTCGGCTTGGGCGCGAACATGGTGTAGTCGTGGAACCGCTCGTAGTAGTAGTCGGCGACGCTGCGCGCGGTATCGGTGAGCCAGTAGATGGTGACCGTGGTCAGGATCGTGTCCAGGTCGATGGCCTGCTCGGGCAGCTCATGGGTGGCATCGGTCCACTCCTTGTACTTCTCCACGATCCAGGCCAGCTGCGCCACCGGGGAATCCGCCAGCAGTTGGGCCAGGGTGTGCGGACGGGAACCGGCCAATTGCATATAGGCCGAACCGTTGTCCTGGAAGTCCTTCATGGCGGCCAGCCGCTGCCGCTCGGCGTCGGTGAGCGCGGCCATATCGGCCGGATCGCCGGTCGGAAAGGTGACCAGCGCGTTGACGTGCACACCCACGACATGGTCGGCGTGCTCACGGGCCAGGCGCGGAGCGATGAACGCGCCGTGGTCGCCGCCCTGCACGCCGAAGCGGTCATAGCCGAGCCGAGACATGAGTTCGGCCAATGCCGCGGCGACTTTGCCGTCGTGCCAACCGGTTTCGGTGACCGGGCCGGAGAAGCCGTGTCCGGGCAGGGTCGGGATCACCAGGTGGAAGGCCGGGGCATCGGGTGCGCCGTGCGCGACCGGATCGGTGAGCGGGCCGATCATGTCCAGGAAGTCGGCGGCGGTGCCGGGCCAGCCGTGCACCAGCAGCAGGGGAGTGGCGTCCTGGCGCGCCGAGCGCACATGCAGGAAGTGCACCTGCTGGCCGTCGATGACGGTGGTGAACTGCGGATGGGCGTTCAGGCGGGATTCGACTGCGCGCCAATCGAACTTCTCGGCCCAGTAGGCGGTCAGTTCACGCAGATACGCGGTCGGCACACCGCGCTCCCAGCCGGTGCCCGGGGCGTCGTCGATCCAGCGGGTGCGGGTCAGGCGCTGCCGCAGATCGTCCAGATCGGCCTGCGCGATATCGATGGTGAAGGGGCGGATGGTGGTGTTCTCGCTGCTCATGACATAAATGTTTCCGGTAACGACCCCCGCCGCACATCATGAGAATTCGTTATTTACCGCCCGCGCTGGGCACCGCGCCCCGCACCGGGCATGATCGAAGCGGTGGCGAGTTTTCCGGTCAGCAGTGCCCTCATCGGCCGCGGCACCGAGCTGTCGGCGCTGCTCGACGCGATCGGCGGCGAAACCCGTGCCGTACTGATCGCGGGCGAGGCCGGAATCGGGAAATCCCGGCTCATCGGCGAATTCACCCGGCGACTGCCTCGCGACACCCTGGTGCTGTCGGGCCGATGCCCGGAATTCGGCTCCGACGGTGTGGCTTTCGCACCGTTCCTGGCCGTCATGCGCGCCCTGCTGCGCGAGCTCGGGGTGGCGGAGCTGGCGGCGCTGCTGCCACCCCAACCCGCCCTGGCGAATTGGCTCCCGCGGCTGGCGGTCCGGACGGGCAGCGCCGCCCCCGAGCCGGATCGGATTCGGCTGTTCGGTGAAATCCTCTCCGTCATAGAGCATTCGGCCATGACCCGGCAGACGGTGCTGATTCTGGAGGATCTGCACTGGGCCGATGCCGCCACCCGCGAACTGCTCACCTTCCTGGTCGCCAATCTGGCCGACGGTGCGGTGCTGCTCATCGGCAGCCACCGTCCCGGCGATTCCGGCCCGCTGCGCGAACTGATCGCCGAACTACGCCGCGATCCCGGCGTGCGTACCCTCGACCTCGCTCCGCTGACCCGGCACGAAGTCGGCCGCCAACTCGCCGCACTGCTCGCGCGCGAACCCGAACCCGCTGTGATCACAACGGTTTTCGAACGCAGCGGTGGCAACCCGCTATTCGTCGAGGCGCTCGGCCAGGCCCCCGCCGAGATCCCCGCCGACCTGACCGATCTGCTGCTCGGCTTCCAGCGCGGTCTCACCCCGCCCGCCCGCGCCCTGCTCCGTGTCGCCGCCGTCGTCGGCACACCCATCCGGCACGATCTGCTCGCCGAAGCCACAGACCTCCCCTCGGACGTCCTACCCGAGGCCCTGCGCGAACTGGTGACCCGCCAACTCCTGCTCACCACCGCCACCGGCTACGAATTCCGCCACATCCTCATCCGCCAGGCCATTTACGACGACCTGCTCCCCATCGAGCGCATCCAACTCCACGCCGGCCTGGCGCACGTACTGCGCACCAGCCCAACCCATTCCGGCCACCTCGCCGAACTGGCCCGGCACGCCGCCGCGGCCGGAGACACCCCGGTCGCCCTGACCGCGTACTGGTCAGCCGCCACCGAAGTATCGGTGACCGTCTCTGCACCGGAACGCCTCGCACACCTGGAGCAGGTGATCGCTATCTGGGCTGATGTCCCGGACCCCGATGATCTGCTCGGCGTTACGAAATCAACGGTGCTGGAACAACTCACCGAGTTCGCCGTGGCCTCCGGTGCGACCGATCGCGGCATAACCGCCGCCACCGCAGCCTTGGACCTCATCGATCCCACCGTCGACCCGGACCGAGCCGCCCACCTGCACCTGCGCCGGGCCCTCCTGCGCGGCTCCACCGGCGCAGGCCCCGGCGACGACCTGACCCGAGCCCTATCCCTGCTCCCCTCCACCCCCACCACCCTCGAACACGCCGAAGCCCTCGCCCAATTCGCCCTCACCAACGTCTTCGCGGGAAACCCGGCGGTCGCCGCTCCCGCCGCCGATACCGCCCTGTTCCTCGCCGAATCCCTCAGCGCCTCAGCCCTGGTCGCCCGCTCCCACGCCTACCTCGGCCTGATAGCGGCCAGTGGCAACGCATCCGATTCCGGCCATGAGGTTGTGCTGCGGCACTTCGAAACTGCCAGGGCGGCAGCGGAATCGGCGGGGGATCCGCCGGTGGTGCTGGAGGTGGTTACGTGGGAGTCGGCGGTATTGCTGGCGGCGGGGGAGTATCGGGCCGCGATTTCGGCTGTGCGGGTGGGGTTGCGGGCGGCGCAGGAGAGTTTCAGGTTTGCGGAGAAGGCGCCGATTCTGCTGGTGAAGTGGGTGCAGGCGCTGACCGCGCTGGGGCGGTGGACCGAGGCGCGGGCGGTGGTGGATGAGGCCGAGTTCGAGCGGTTGCCGCCGCTCAGCCGGGCGGCTCTCCTGCTGAGCTACGGGAAGATCGCGCTGGCGCAGGGAGATACGAGTGCGGCTCGATCGTGTGCCGGGCGAGCGGGTGAGCTGCTCGGTGACGGACGATGGGCGATTCCCTATCGGCTCCAGTGCTGGTTGCTGAACGGTTCGATCGCGATTCAGCTGGGCGACGAGGTCGGCGTCGACCGCGCGTTGACCGAGGTCTGGTCGATCGATGAGGTGACCGCCACGCTCGCGGCACACCCGCACGATGCCTGGCCGGTGCTCGCGCTGGCCGCCCAGCGCCGCACCGCGCATTCCGAAGAGCTACTGGCAGTGGGAGATTCGCTGTCGTGCAGGTCGCCGGTGGATATCGCACATCGTGCCGGTGTTCGTGCGCGGCAGGCTGGAACCGCGGCCGGTTGGGATATCGCGGTGCGGGCGTGGCGGGCTCTGGAGCAGCCCTATGAGGAGGCTGAGGGTCTGTTGGCAGGCGCCGAATGTGCTGCGGCCGAAGGGGATCGGGAGGCGGCGGGGGAGGCCCTGCGACGCGTTGCCGAATTGGCCGCGGGACTGTCGGCGGAGCCGTTGATCGCGGCGGCCGGGCGGCTGGCCGCGCGGGTGCGGGTGGCGATCGACGGCGTCGGCGTCGGCGAGCAGCAGGCACCGAAGACGCGGGGCGGCAGTGGATTCGGGACCTTCGGGCTCACCTCGCGGGAGCTCGAGGTGTTGCGGTTGGTGGCGAAGGGGTTGAGCAATCGGGGGCTGGCGGGGGAGTTGTTCATCAGCGCGAATACGGCCGGGGTGCATGTTTCGCGGATTCTCACGAAGCTGGGGGTGGCTTCGCGCACCGAGGCGGCCGCGTTCGCGCATGAGCACGGGTTACTCGGGTAGAACGGCGGGCAGTTCGAAGAGCGCGAATATTTCCGGGTCCCGGTAGACGGTCAGGCGGGTGATGGAATCGCCTGCGAGGGTGAAGAGTTGGAAGGTGTGCAGGGCGTAGTCGCCCGCCTCGTCCCGTGTGTAGGCGGCGAACGCGGGCTGGCCGTTCGCCGCCAGGGGCAGCATGCGCCAGTCCGTGCCGTACCACTCGAATACCTGTGCCAGGAATTCGGTGTAGTGCGCGCGCCCGCGGAACCAATTGAGCATGGGCGGCATTTCCATGATCACGTCGTCGGCGAGCAGTTTTTCCAGGGCGGTCAGGTCCGCGTTCCGGAAGGCCTCGACATAGCGGTCCACCACGGCGCGCTGGGCATCCGGTTCGGCGATATCGTCCTCACGAATGCCACTCTCGGACAGTGTCTTTCGCGCGCGCTGTAGCGCGCTGTTGACCGCTGCCGGAGTCATGTCCAATGCCTGCGCGATCTGGCCGACGGGCCAATCCAGGGCCTCGCGCAGCACCAGCGTCGCCCGCTGCCGCGCGGGTAGCTGCTGCATGGCCGCGACCAGCGCCAGCCGCAGACTGCCGCGTGCCGCCGCCACCTCGGCCGGATCGCCGATGCGCGCGTCCGGAATCGGTTGCAGCCACGGTATTTCGCCGCCGTGCACGAGCGCGTCACGCGGATCGTCCCCCGGCGGCCCGCCCAGCCCGGCTGGAAGCGGCCGCCGCGTGCGCTGTTCGAGGGCCGTCAGGCACGCGTTGGTGGCGATCCGATACAGCCAGGTGCGCAGGGAGGCGCGACTCTCGTCATAGCTGTCGCGCGCCCGCCACGCGCGCAGCAGCGTCTCCTGCACCAGATCCTCGGCATCGTGCACCGAGCCGAGCATCCGATAGCAGTGCGCCAGCAATTCCCGCCGGTAGGGATCGGTGCGGGTGCTGAATTCTTCGGCCACCCACCTTTTCTACGCCACACCGATGACATCCCGGTCCGCCGCCGGTAGGTACTCCTGAGCCGCCGACCGGGCGGCGAAAACAGGAGGATCACCATGAACGACACCGCCGTACAGGCCACCGACCGGACCGCAGTTCTCGAGGTCATCGACGGCGTCTATCGCGCCTGGGCCGCCAATGACGCCGATGCCTTCGTCACCGACTATCTCCCGGACGCCACCTCGATCGTCACGGGTGGGCGCACCGACGGCCGGGACGCGATCCGCGCCCGCTTCGCGGCCATGTTCACCGGTCCGCTGCGCGATTCGTCCGTGCGCGATGAGCTGCTGTCGGTGCGCTTTCCGGCCCCGGACACCGCGATCGTGAACAGCCGCAGCGGAGTTCAGCTCGCCGATCAGACCGAACCGCAACGCTGGGAATTGGCGACCTGGGTGCTGGTGCGCAAGGGCGGCGACTGGGCCGTGGCGGCCTATCACAACTGCCCGGCGTGACACGGTGAAGAAAACGCCCCCTTCCGCGAATACGGAAGGGGGCGGGCATTTTTCGCCGAGGCGGTCGCCGTCCGTTCGGACGGCGGGGCGGCTCGATTTACGGAACGACCTCGACCGCGTCACCGGGATTGAGATAGCTGAAGAACTGTTTCGCCCCATCGGGCGTCATTCGAATGCAGCCGTGCGATTTCTTGTCCACCGGTCCGATATGAAACGCGATATCGCCGTTGAAGAAGATCGCGTACTCCATCGGTGCCTGATGCAGGGTGCTCCAATGGAACGCCCGCTTGAAGTCCACATGGAAATTCCCGGGCGGCGTTTCGAATCCGGGCATACCGTGCGAGATCGGCGTGGGCCCGTAAATCACCGTGCCATTGTCCATCAGCCACGCCTCATTGGTTCCCAGCCGCAGGCAGGCCCGCGCCTGCGCGGAGCAGGGCGCGGTGACGGGCTGGGTCGGAATGATCGCCGGAACGCCCGGCACATCCGGACCGCCTGGCCACAGCGGTTCGGCCTGCGCGGGTGCTGCCGCCAAACCGGCGGCCACGCCCGCGAAGACGAGGGATCGCATTGCCGAGCCGAGGGAACACTTGCTCATCATCGAGTCATCTGACCTCTCTAGCCTCGCCCGCCGCCCGGTGTACTCGCCTGCCAGGGCGAAGGGACATCTCTATTCGTCTCGTGCAAGTGATCATTCTGCGCGGTCTGTACCGCGATTCGCGGGATAAACTCGCGGGCCGCGCGCCGACACGCCCGCGCCATGCCGGACCTTTACCGAACCGGTGGCAGCGTGCGCTCATTCGGGTCGGCCCCGGTGGGCATATACGCACCATTGTTCGGAATGTCCGGTCGCGGGGCATTGGATGACCCGCGAATCTGCTGTTCCGGTGGCGGATTGACGCAGTAGGTCCAGCGGAACAGCGTGTCGTCCTGCACCACATACTGCGGCGTCATTTTCGTCGTGTAGTTGCACCACGGTCGCGGCCAGATATCGACAATGGTGTAGAACTCGTTGTCGTGCGCGGGCACGCCCATCGCCGAGGTGCCGATCACCAGCGCCGGGAACAACGCGCGCAGCGCGGGAGTCCGCAGCAGCGCGGCGCGCACCACCGCGCTCATATTGGTCGCCAGGCTCTGGATCGGATCCTGATTGCGATCCAGGATGCCGTCCAGCACGGCCAGCTGTTCGGGCGCGCGATCCAGGATCTGCCGCAGTTCGGCATTGGCGGCATTGACCTGATCGAACAGCAGCCGCGAATTGCGGGTCAGCGTGCCCAGATCCGGCTGCGCGTGCGTCGTGGTGCTCGCGATGGATCGCAGATTGGTGATCAGGCTCGTGGTCTGCGGCAGCAGATTGTCGAGTCCGGTGGTGGCCAGGCTGACGCCCTCGATCAGATGCCGCAGCTGGTCCGGCCCGCCGCTGAGCGCGGTGTCGAGTTCGGTCAGGATGGTGTTCATCTTGTTCGGATCGATTTGCGAGAGTAGATCATTGGAGTTCGCCAGGGTCTCCCAGATCGGCGTCGGCGTGCTGATCCGCAGCGGATCGAAATGGATCACCTGGCCGTCCTTCAGGAACGGTTCGTGATCGGTATTCGGCCGGAAGTCGATGTACTGCTCACCCGCCCCGGACAGCGCGCCCACGTGGATGGCCGTATCGGCCGGAATCCGATACCTGTCCTCGATCTCGGCGACCGCCGCGACCTGTGCCCCGCCGTCGATGATCGATACCGACTTCACGGTGCCCACCCGGTATCCGCGCCAGGTGACGTCATTGCCCGCCTGGACCCCGCCGGATTTATCCAATTGCACTGTGACGCTGTAACTTCCGCCCGGTCGCACCCGGGCGATATCGAACAGCAGGTAGCTCGATCCGGCCAGCAGGCAGCCCACCAGCGCGACATTGGAAATCAGCATCTTGTGTTCTCGCAGAATGCCCAACAGGCCCGCCTTCATCGCCGATCACGGACAACAGGTGCAGTGCTGTTCTAAGCGCAGAGCAAAGCTGTGTGAAGCGCAGAGCTAACTCTTGGCGAAACTGCGGGCAATACTAGGCGACGCCGATGGTCCCCGGACCCGGACATGCATGTAGCGCGCGTGTGAACCCCTCGTACCCACGCGCGAACATGACCATGTTGTGCGGCCACACCGGTGATCTGTCGCCCACGGGTGCGGCCGCGAAATGACAGTGCCAGGCCGCGATGAAAAGAGAATGAATGTTCGCTATTGGCTGGGATCGGGGGAGAAGAGCGTGGTCAGCGTGGGTGGCGGCAGACCGGCCCGCCGGAACGCCTCGGTGGCGTCGCGGAGTTCGCGTGCGGCGGTGACGGTATCGCCGCGTTCGGCAACGGCCGCCGAATGCAGCGCCAGCGCGCGGGCGCGATCGATGGGATCGGCGGCCATGCTCAGCAGATTGAGCGCGTGACCGGATTCCGCTTCGGCGGCACAGGCGCGGCCCGCCCGCAGATGGGTTTGCGCCAGCCGGGTGCGCGCCCAGCCCTCCCAGAGCCGGACGCCGTTGCGCTGTGCGATGCGTACCGCTTCCTCGCCCAGGCGCACCGCGTCCTCGTGCTGGCCCAGTAGCGAACGGGTGGCGGCCAATTCATGATGCGCCCAGCCCAGGGCGACGAAATTGGAGCATTCCCGGGCCATTTCGATGGCGCGTTCGGCGACCGCGACGGCCTCGTCGTACTGCCCGGACTCGCACAGCGTGCGGGTGGCGAGCGCGAGAATCCACGCCTCCATGGAGCGATCGCCCAGCGCGCGGGTCAGCGCCACCGCATTGGCGTAGTGCCGATGCGAGTCCTTGGTATTGCCCAGCCGCCGGTCCGCGATGCCGAGCAGGAGTTCGGCGAGCACCTGCAAGCGGCGGCCCGCATCGTCGACCGGCGGTGAAATCGCTTGCAGGAACTCCAGACTCGCCTGTACCTCGCCGAGTCCGACCTGCATGATGGCCCCGAGCGCGGTGCGCAGGCGGCGCACGCTGCCGCTGTCACCCGCCTGGGTCGCGGTGTGCAGCAGCGCCTTCAGCGCATCGGCCACTTCGCGCGCACCGGTGCCGCCGTCCATGACCTCGGCCATCACCCAGGCCAGATCGGCGGCCAGCGCCACCCCCGGACCACCCAGCCGGGCGGCCTGGCGATGCAGCGCGATGATCACCGGTCGCTCGATATCGTTCCAGCGCTGGCCATCCGCACCGCCGGTACAGGCGTGACCGGGCACCGTGGTGGGGACCAGCAGCCTGGTGGTGTTGCTGTAGTCGATGGCGCTGAGCAGGTTCTTGGCACTGGCCAGGTAGTAGTCCAGCAGCCGCGCCAGCACCTGCGCCTCATCCTCGCCGGGCTGGCCGCGGGCGAACAGGCGCAGGAGATCGTGGAAGTGATAGCGACCGGGCACGGTGGTCTCGAGCAGGCTCAGATCCACCAGCGCCTCGCACAGGTATTCGCCCTGTGCGATCGAGACGCCCAGCACGGCGGCCGCGGCCTCGGTGGGCAGATCCGGGGCATCGGCGCGGGCGAGCGTGCGAAAGGCCCTGGCCTGCTCCGGATTCAGCTGTCCGTAGCCGAGCCGGAAGGCGGCGTCGAGGGTGAGTTCACCGGTGCGCAGCACATCCAGGCGCTGGGTCTCATCGGCGAGCCGCGCCGCCATCGAGGCGATACTCCAGCGCGGGCGCACCGCCAGCCGCGCGCCGACAATGCGCACCGCCAGCGGCAGACAGGCGCACAGCGTGATCACCGCGTGCGCGGCGGCGGGTTCGGCGGCAATGCGTTCCGCGCCCAGAATGCGGGTGAGCAGCGTCATCGCCTCGGCGGGTTCGAGCACATCGAGGCGGGTGCGGCGCACGGCCGCGAGTTCGGTGAGCGTGGAGCGGCTGGTGATGAGCACCGCGGTGCCCGGGGTGCCGGGCAGCAGCTGCCGCACCTGGGCGCTGTCCCGGGCATTATCGAGCACCAGCAGAATTCGCCTGTCGGACAGCATGGTCCGGAATTGCGCGGCCCGATCATCGACGGCGGGCGGAATATCGCTCTCCGCGACGCCGAGCGCGCGCAGGAAGCCGCCCAGCGCGTCTCCGGGCGCGGTGGGTTCCTCGTCCACGCCGCGCAGGTTCACGTACAGCTGCCCGCCCGGGAAGCGATCGCGTACCCGATGTGCGACATGCAGTGCGAGCGTGGTCTTCCCGACCCCGCCCATACCGCCGACCGCGGAGATGACCACCGCGCCGGCATCGCCCCCGAGTTGTGCGGCGATCTCCTCGGCCACCCGGGAGCGACCGGTGAAATCGGCGATATCCGGCGGTAACTGGGCCGGGGTGCGGTCGCGACCCGGTCGCCGCACCGGCGGCAGCTCGGCGCGCAGAATGCGGGCGTGCACCGCGCTGAGTTCGGGTCCGGGTTCCACCCCGATGCCCTCGACCAGCGCGTTGCGGGCGCGGGCGTACTCCTGGAGTGCCTCGGCCTGTCTGCCGCTGTGATAGAGCGCGGTCATCAGCAGCGCCCGGAAGCGTTCGCGCAGTGGATGTTCCACGATCAGCGGGCCGAGTTCGGCGACCGCCTCGGCGCTGTATCCGGTGTCGATGTCCAGGGCCAGCCGATCCTCGAGAATCGTCAGCCGCCACTGTTCGAGCCGGGCGCGCTGGCGTTCGGCATACGGTCCGGGCAGTGCGCCCAGCGCCGCGCCCTGCCAGCGGCCGAGCGCGTCGAGCAGGATCTCCCGGGCGGCGGATGGATCGTCATCGCGCAATTGGGCGGCGGTCTCGACCCGTTCGCGCACGTCGCCGATATCGGTGCGGCCGTCCGGAATCCGCAGCGCGTATCCGTCGCCGATGGAGATCAGCAGCGCGGACGGACCGCGGGTGATTCGCTCCGGCTCCAACTCCCGGCGCAGTTTGGCCACGTGCGTGCGCAGCGCCGATACCGCGCGCGGCACCGGATCCTCGCCCCAGATGCCCTCGACGAGTTCGGCGGCCGTCACCGCCTTGCCCTCGCGCAGCAGCAGTGCCACCAGCACGGCCCGCCGCTGTGGCGGACCCAAGTCCAAGGGCGTGTCCGCGCGCCAGGCGCGGACCTCACCCAGGAGTGCGAACTTCAACAAACCGACCTCCCCGTTCGGGGGAGTCTAGAGGCAAACCCCGGCAACCGATCAGCCGCCTGCCAGCACCGATCCGCTCCTCCCACGATGGAATATTGAGGCATTCGCGGTTCGATGATTCGTTTCGAGCCGCTATCGCGATCCTGCTTACGAGCACCGGCCACCGACGGTGCACCGGCCACGGGGAGGGACCATGCGCGGCAGGACCGCAACCATTCTGGCGATCGCGGCGCTGACCGCGAGCTTGGCGGCATGCCGCGACAATACGACCGGCACCGGCCCGACCGGCGATCCGGTCGGCGGCTCGGTCAGTGTCTCGCAACCGGCGGATTCCATTCCACCGCGCGCCACCGTCGTGCTGACTCCCGCGCAGGCCCAGGTGACCGGATATCGGGGGTCCATGACCTTCGATGTCACCCTTCCCCAGGTCTCGGGCGGAACCGGTTCGGCCGCAACCGAATTCAACACCGGCATGCATGCCCTGCTGCAAGCTCGCATCGATCGGTACTTCTCCGCCGCCAAGTCCCTCACCGATCCGAACAAGCTGAGCAAGATCGACCATATCGGCGATCACGTTGTCAGCGGGCTGCTTTGGATAAGCGTGGACGGCGGCGGCGCACACCCGTGGACCGAATTGGCAACGCACGTCACCGATATCGACACCGGCAAGGCCCTGGAGATCGGGGACCTGTTCACCGATGAGCAGGCGGGCCTGCTGGCGCTTTCGACCCAGGCCGGGACGCTCGGGCCGCAATCGCGCGCGGGTACGTACTTCGACCCCAATGGCGTCACTCCCACCCGCGACCATTTCAACGCCTGGACGGCGACCCCGGCGGGCATGCACGTCTACTTCCAGATGGGACAGGCCGGTCCGGCGGCGCTTGGGCCCTTCGACATCACTATCCCCTGGTCGGCGCTGGGATCGGTACTGAAGCCCGGATTGTCCGGAGTGCTGTCGAGCTGATCCGGACCCCCGCGCGCACACTGGAGGCATGGATCCTGTCGTAGCCCTGCGCCAGATCGCCTTCTACAAGGATCGCGCCCGCGAGGACACCCGGCGCGTGACGGCGTACCGCAATGCCGCCGACATCATCGAGGGACTCGACGCGGATCGGCGGGAGCAGCTCGGTAAATCGAACGATTGGCAGTCCCTGCCCGGTATCGGCCCCAAGACCGCGGCCGTGATCGCACAGGCGTGGTCCGGCCGCGAGCCCGACGCGCTGGTACAGCTGCGCACGGCGGCGCGGGATCTGGGCGGAGGTGAGCTGCGGGCGGCGCTCAGGGGTGATCTGCACCTGCACTCGAACTGGTCCGACGGTGTCGCCCCCATCGCCGAAATGATGGCCGCCGCACAGGCTTTGGGGCATGAGTACTGCGCGCTCACCGATCACTCGCCCCGGCTCACGGTGGCCAACGGCCTCTCACCCGACCGGCTGCGCCGGCAACTCGACGTCATCGACGAACTGCGCGAACAATTCGCGCCCATGCGCATTCTCACCGGAATCGAGGTCGACATCCTCGATGACGGTTCGCTCGATCAGGAACCCGAACTACTGGATCGCCTCGATATCGTGGTCGCCAGCGTGCACTCCAAACTCAAGATGGAATCCGCCGCCATGACCCGGCGCATGGTGCGCGCGGTATCCGGCGGCCAGGCGGACATCCTCGGCCACTGCACCGGCAGACTCGTCGAGGGCAATCGCGGCACCCGCCCGGAATCGGCCTTCGACGCCGAAGCGGTCTTCACCGCCTGCCGTGACCACGGCACCGCCGTGGAGATCAACTCCCGGCCCGAACGCCGCGACCCGACCACCCGGCTGCTGAAACTGGCCCTGGACATCGGCTGCGACTTCTCCATCGACACCGACGCGCACGCGCCCGGCCAACTCGATTTCCTCGGCTACGGCGCGCAGCGCGCCCTCGACAACGGTGTGCCCGCCGACCGGATCATCAACACCTGGCCGGTGGACACACTGCTGGCCTGGACGAGCTAGTTCGGCAACCCGCGGCACCCGGGTCGGGGGCCGCGCGAAAACCAGTGGCGCGCTTGGCCGCTCATCGGGCATGGTGATCCCCATGTTCGCGTACCCCATCGCCGTCGCATCCGCAGTCGCGGGTGCGCCGAGCGCTGCGCTGGTTGTCGCGGCATTCGGCGGCGCACGAAGCTGACCTTCTCCGGGACGTCCCGGGACCTCAGACGGGGAAGGTCCGCTTCCTCATGAGGTCCCTGTAATCACGGCTCCCAGACGGAGAAATCATCATGGCCAAGCAGGCTTTCGTGCGTACCAAGCCGCATCTGAACATCGGCACCATGGGTCACGTCGACCACGGCAAGACCACCCTGACCGCCGCCATCACCAAGGTGCTGGCCGAACAGGGCGGCGGCTCCTACATACCGTTCGATCGCATCGATCGCGCGCCGGAGGAGATCGCTCGCGGTATCACCATCAATATCTCGCACGTCGAATATGAAACGGCCACACGGCATTACGCGCACGTGGATATGCCGGGGCACGCCGACTTCGTGAAGAACATGATCACGGGGGCGGCCCAGCTCGACGGTGCGATCCTGGTGGTGTCGGCGCTGGACGGGGTGATGCCGCAAACCGCCGAGCATGTGCTGCTGGCCCGGCAGGTCGGGGTCGAGCACATCGTGGTGGCGCTGAACAAGGCCGACGCCGGTGACGTCGAGCTGCTGGAACTGGTCGAGCTGGAGGTGCGGGAGCTGTTGTCCGCCAACGGTTACGACGGCGACGGGCTGCCCGTGGTTCCGGTCTCGGGATTGCTCGCGCTGCAGGGCGATCCGGAGTGGTCGGCCGCGCTGCTGGGTTTGCTCGCGGCGATCGACGAGTACATCCCGATGCCGGTGCGCTACATCGACGCGCCGTTTCTGATGCCGGTGGAGAACGTGCTCACCATTACCGGCCGCGGCACCGTCGTGACCGGGGCCATCGAACGCGGCCGGGTGCGCATGGGTGACCGGGTGGCGGTGCTGGGCTACGACGACGGCCTGGAGTCGATCGTCACCGGCGTCGAAACCTTCGGCCGGACAATGGAATCGGCGGAGGCGGGCGACAATGTGGCACTGCTGCTGCGCGGTGTGCAGCGCGGTCAGGTCAGTCGCGGCCAGGTGGTCGCGGCGCCGGGCAGCATTGCCGTGCACACCGGGTTCACCGCCCGGGTGCAGCTGCTCAGCGCGGCGCAGGGCGGGCGGCGCACGTCCATCGTGAGCGGTTACCGGCCGCAGTTCTATCTGCGCACCGGTGACGTGGTGGGCGATGTGGTGCTGCCGGAGGGTCGCGCGTTCCCGGGGGACACCGTGGAGATGGCGGTGACCCTGGGGCGTCCGGTGCCGCTGGAGCCCGGTCTCGGCTTCGCGATCCGCGAGGGTAGCCGGACCGTCGCGGCGGGCACGGTACTCGCGGTGAGCGAGTAGGCGGCAGGTACGGATCTCGGTCCCGGGCGATCAGCCCGGGGCCGAGAATTCCGGGCTCGCACCGTGTGTCGCGAAAGTTTGGACTGGTCGGTCTGTCGCATAGTCTGGCGGCATGACCTCACGTCGCCGGAAGTTTGCCGCAGTGCTCGGAGTGACCGCCCTCGGAATGGTCGCGCTGACGGGCTGTTCCAGCGGATCGGACCGCGACGCCGACCGCATCGACGTGGGCGTCCTGGTCATCACCATGTTCGACCCCGAGAACGCGGTCTGGCTGCAACGTGAGAAGCTGCCCATCACCGTGGAGGTCGCGGGTGCGTACAAACCGGTGCGCTGCAATAACGATCACCTGTGCGTGGCCGAGACCGGTCAGGGCAAGGCCAATGCCGCCACCACCATGATGGCCATTCTCGGCAGCGATAAATTCACCTTCGACCGGGCCTATTTCCTCACCGCCGGTATCGCGGGCACACCGCCGGATCGGGGCACCCTCGGCTCCGCCGTGTGGGCGCGCCGGGTGGTCGATTTCGATCTCGGCAATCACCTGGATCCGGCCGAAACCCCCGGCGTCCCCTACGGATATCGTCCCGTCGAGGACTACAACACCGCCGCCTATGACCTCAACACCGCACTGGTGGACAAGGTGTACGACGCCACCCGCGAGGCGACCCTGGCCGACAGTCCGGAAGCCACCGCGGAACGTGCCATGTACCCGGGCCAGGAGGGCCGCAAGCCGTCGGTCATGAAGTGCGACACCATGACCGGTGACGACTTCTACTCCGGCAAACAGCTCTCGGACACCGCCCGCTACATCATGGGACTGCGTACCAAGGGGCAGGGCGACTACTGCACCACCCAGATGGAAGACAACGCCACCGCCACCGCGCTGCGGGCGCACGGCTATCTGGATCGGTACCTCTCGCTGCGCACCGTGAGCAATTTCGACCAGCCGTACCCGGGGCAATCGGTCATCGACCACATCGACCATTCGACGGCGGGCTTCCAGCTCGGCCTGGACAACGCGTACACGGTGGGCCGCGCCGCCGCCGACTACCTGCTGAAGAACCCGCCCGCGAAGTGAGCGCTATCCGGCGGAAACGCCTGCGGGAGTGCGCAATCGGCGCGCGGGGGCCGGGTTGAGCACGCGGGCGGCCAGCGCTTCGGGCGCACCCGCGCGACCGCGCATACCCGGGAAGGCGTTGACGTCGATGATCACCGGCGAACCGTGCACCTCGAGCATGTCGACACCGTAGATGTCTAGTCCGAACACCTCACCGACCGCCAGCGCCAGATCGGCCCACGGATGCGGAATCCGGGACGCCCGGTCCGGCAGCCGGGGTTCGGGTGCGAACTCCGATTGCCGCAGCGCGGCGAAGACCTGATCGCCGATCACCCAGAGTTTGTGATCCCAGCCGGTGCCGGGGGTGAAGTCCTGCACCACGATCGGCTCATCCGGCCGGCGCCGCGCCACCGCGCGCAGCTCGTCCGGATCGGCCACCCGGGTGACGAGATCGCCGCGGCGGCTATGTCTGCTCTTGATGACCAGCGGTCGCTCGAATGCGCCGAGATGCCGTGGATTGGGCAGCACCGTGGTGGGCGCGAACGGGAACCCGGCCTCGACCGCGCGCCGCGCCATGAATGCCCGGTCCTGGCAGAATTCGGTGCTCGCCGCCGAATTCAGCACCGGCACACCGCGATCCTCCAGCGTTCGGGCCAGCCGCAGCGCGGCGGGTGTACGCGCCTTGAGCAGATAGATATCGGCCGGATCCGACGGGGGCGCAGCGGTTTCCGGTGCGAGATGCTCGATGCGATGGCCACGTGCGGTGAGCAGTGCGGCGGTCTCGGCCAGCAGCGGATGGCCCGGATCGCCGGTGAGCAGTCCGATGCGCATCAGCGGAGCCCCACCGCGAGTGGCTCGGCGAAACGGGTTTCGCGCATTCGCGGTTCGAAGCGCCAGGCCGAACCGCCGCGCGCCAGGTCCACGATGGCGCGGGCCACGGTCGGCACCGCCCGCGGCATCTGACCGAAGCTGGGAAAGTCATTGACATCCACCACGATCGGCCCGTCCGGACCGCGCACGATATCGAGACCGTACAGATCCAGGCCGAACACCGCACCGACGCGCGCCGCGATATCGGCGATCTCGGGTTCCAGGGTCACCGAGCGATCGGGGGCCTTGCGGCCGCCGGTGCGCAGCGGTGAGACGCGCTCGGTGCCGTACACCTGCCCGCCCACGCAGTAAACCTTCAGGTCCACACCGGAATTGGGGACGAATGGCTGCGCGATGAGCAGGCCCTGATCCGCCCGGTCGATAGCCGCCAGGTGTTCGGGCCGTTCCACCACGCGCACGTCGCGACCGGAACTGCCGTCGGCGGGTTTGACCACCAGCGGGAAGCGCGCGGCCGGGATTCGGGCCAGGTCCCGGGGTCGGGCCGCCGCCCAGGTGGTGGGCACGGGTAGGCCGTGCGCGGCGGCGAGCGCCGCGGCGCGGGCCTTATCCCGCACGCCCCGAATCGATCTCGCGTCATTGATGGTGGTGAGTCCGGATGCCGCCGCGGCCTCGAGCAGGCCCAGCCCCGGTCCGCCCGAGACGGTCTTGAGCACCCACGCGTCATGGTGTCCGCGTTCGACCAGCGTATTCAGATCCAATAGCTCGCCGCCGGGCCGTACCACGTCCACCCGATGACCCCAGGCTCGCAGTTGGTGAATCACGCTGCGCGGCATGCCGTCCCGGCGGTACTGCTCCTCCACCAGAAAACACAGACTGACTCGCGCCGCCATTCGTTCCCGCTCCCACATTTTGCTGTTCCCGCCCCGAGCGGTCCAGAATTGATCGCCGATTGTTCACCAAGATCATCGCTCTGGCAACCGATAGCGCAACAGCACGGCCGCAACGGATCTCGCCATCGTGGCCGCGATTCTCTGGTCCAGCAGGGCATCTCGGCACGACCATGGAGTCATGGAACGTGGTCACTATGAGGACGATCACCGCGCCTTCGCCGAACTGGCCCGCGGTTTCGTGCGCAAAGAGGTTGCGCCGCACTATCTGGAGTGGGAGGCCGCGGGCATCGTGCCCCGCGAAGTCTTCGCCCGCGCCGGGGAACTCGGCCTGATCGGATTCGCCGCACCGCGCGACTACGGCGGCCTCGGCGTCGCCGATTTTCGCTTCAATCAAATTCTCATCGAGGAATTCATGGATGCCGATTGCGCGGGCGTCGGCCTGAATTTCGCGCTGCACAACGATATCTGCACGCCGTACCTGACCGGGCTCACCACCGCCGAACAGCGGGCGCGCTGGGTGCCCGGTTTCGTGGCGGGCACCTCGATCGCGGCCATCGGCATGACCGAACCGGGTGCGGGATCCGATGTCGCGGGTATTCGCAGCACCGCGGTGGATATGGGCGATCACTTCCTGGTGAACGGTGCGAAGACCTTCATCACCAACGGGATCAACGCCGATCTGGTCATCACGGCGGTGCGCACGTCACCCGACCGCCACCGCGGCCTCACCCTGCTGGTCGTCGAACGCGGGATGCCGGGCTTCGAACGCGGCCGCAATCTCGACAAGCTCGGTCTGCACTCCCAGGACACCGCCGAATTGAACTTCACCGATGTGCGCGTCCCCAAGGAGAACCTGCTCGGCGAGCCGGGCCGGGGCTTCGAATACCTGATGCGCAACCTGCCGCAGGAGCGTATGCAGATCGCCGTCGCCTGCCTGGCGCGTGCCCGCGCCGCGCTCCGCGGCACCGTCGAATACGTCACCGGCCGAACAGCTTTCGGTAGGACCATCGGCACGTTCCAGAACACCAAGTTCGTGCTCGCCGATGTGGCCACCGAAGTCTCGGTCGCCGAGGCGTTCATCGACAAATGCGTGCGCGAACTCAACGCGGCCCGGCTCACCCCCGCCGACGCCGCCAAAGCCAAACTCTGGGCCTCGGAAATGGAGTTCCGCTGCCTGGACCGCTGCCAACAACTCTTCGGCGGCAACGGCTATATGCGCGAATACCCCATCGCCCGAGCCGCCGCCGATGCCCGCGTCACCCGGGTATACGGCGGCACCTCGGAGATCATGCGCGAAATCATCGGCCGCGACCTGAAACTCGGCTGAGCCGATCGCGGCCGGGGTTCAGCGCTGCAAACCGTAGGAGGCGGCGATCATGCGCTCCATCACCGTGCGCGGCACCAGACGGCGGATCGCGAACATGACCGGGGCGTTGGAACCGACCGCGTAGAGCGGTTTCGGGCGGTCCGCCTCGACCGCGCCGACGATGGTCTTCGCCACCCGTTCGGGGGTGATGCCCTGACCCATCTTCTCGTCCATCTTGGCCATGAAGCGGGCGAAATCGGCTGTGTGCGGGGAGCCTTCGTCGATGTACTTGGTGCGGCGCTCGCTCAGGCCGGTATCGATCTGGCCCGGTTCCAGGGTGGTGATCCACACTCCGAACGGGGATTCCTCGAAGCGCGCGGCGGTGGCGAAACCGCGCAGCGCGGCCTTGGTGGCGGCGTAGGAGGAGCGGTAGGGCATGGGGAAGCTGCCCAGCATGGAACCGACCATGATGATCCGGCCGTAACCGCGCTCGCGCATACCGGGCAGCACCGCCTGGGTCAGTGCGACCGGTCCGAGCACATTGAGCTGGAACAGGCGCTCGATGGCGGCGGCCGGCAGTTCGGCCAGCGGCCCGGCCTGGCTCTCCCCGGCATTGTTGATCAGCACATCGACCGTGCCCAGCGCGGTGACGAAGGCTGCGATGGAGGCGGCGTCGGTGAGATCCAGGGCCCGGTAGTCCACGCCGGGCACCCGATCGGCCGCGGCGATCGAATCCGGATTGCGGCTGGTGCCGATCACCTTGTCGCCTTTGGCGGTGAAGGCCGCGGCGGTCGCCTTACCGATACCGGAGGATGCGCCGGTGACCACCACGATGCGGCTGGAATGCGTGCTCATGGGTCAGAACGTTAGCGGGTGTTTCGTCCGGATGTTTGCGCCGATCCCCGTCGCCGGCGCACGAGCGAATACCGAGCCACACTCCCACTCCGAAGGCCGAAAGGGCCAGAGCAGGAAGAATCAGGAGAGTGTGTGAGCTCATGATGCGGAATCCCTCGGGTCGTCACCGGTCCGGCAAACCGGATGAGTGTCAATCGCGGTGGCGCGATTTCTGTTACGTGACGAAACGAGACCGCCGGGAAGGTATTGCGGCGCAGGAGTATAGGGAGATGTCCCAACCTTATGGGAAACTGACTCAGACACGGCGGATTCGGCATATCGTGTGACTGTCCGGGTCACCCCGGGCCGAGTGTGGACGGAATCGATGGGGACCCTGGTACATGTTCGAGTGGGATCTATTGCGCGACAACGGTGAACGCACGCTATGGCCGCCCGCGCCGGGCATACCGCCCGCCGCGTGCCTGGCGGTACTGAGCAGTCGCACCCTGCGCGACGCGGTGGAGGTGGCGATGCGATATTCGGAACCGCCCTATGCCGCAGGACAATTGACCTTCGCCGAAGCCGCGGGCGAGGCCCGGCTGATCTTCCACGATCAGGAGATACCCCAGGACGCGCGCGCGGCCCATACCGAGCGGGTCATGACCGCGATCCAGCTCTTCGGCCGCGAACTGCTCGCGGTGGGCATGCCCATGCACCGGGTGAGCTTCCGGCACAGCGGCCCCGCCGACACCTCGCGCTACCGGGCGATATTCGGTATCGACCCGATCTTCGGCGCGGCCGCCAACGAGGCCGCCTTCGACAGCATGTACCTGGATCTGCCGCTCCCGCAGCCCACCGCGTGGGTGCGCGGCACCCGCGAACAACTGTGCCGAAACCTGCTGACCCGCAGGCACGCTCGTGCGGGCGTGTCCGGGACGGTGCGAGACCTGCTGGTACGCAATCCCGATGCGGTGCCCGACCAGGCCGCGGTGGCCGCGGAACTGTTCATGAGCCCGCGCACCCTGTCCCGCCGTCTCAATGCCGAAGCCACATCCTTCCGCGCGCTGCTCGACGAGGTGCGGCAGATGCTCGCCGAGGAGCTGCTCTGTCATACCGAGATGACCACCGAACAGGTGGCGACCCGCCTCGGTTATGCGGAGGCGGCCTCGTTCATCCGGGCCTTCCGGCGGTGGCGAGGCTGCCCGCCGCAGGAGTTCCGCAGTCACACCCAGCGCGCCAATTCGCTTGTTCCGCAACCGGTGTAGATCCGATACTGGAGCTCGTGAGCGCATCCGGATCGTCCATTCCACAGCGGGATCGTATCGAGCGGTTCCTCATCGAACATGGGGCCGAGGCGATCCCGCACCCCGGCGGAACCCTGCTGGCGCATTTGAAACGGGTGGCGGATCTGCTCGCCGAATGGGACGCGGATTCGCATATCCAGGCGGCCGGGCTGTGCCATGCGGCCTATGGCACCGACGGGTTCGGGCAATCGCTGCTCGATCTCGGCGAGCGGGCGACCCTGGTGAATCTGCTGGGGGAGCAGGCCGAGGCGCTGGTGTACTTCTACGGCAGTTGCGATCGCGGCGTCACCTATCCGGGCCTCGACGGTTCCCCGGTGCGGTTCCGGGATCGATTCACCGGTACCGATCAGCACCCGGATCCGGCGATGCTGGCGGCGTTCATGGAGATCACCGCGGCCAACGAATTGGACGTCATGACCCAGAATTCCGAGCTGGCGGCCGAACACGGTGCGGCGCTGCACGGCTTCTTCGGGCGCACCGCGCATCTGCTGACGCCCAAGGCCTGGCAGGCGTGCCATACCTGCCTGCCGCCGATCAATCCCTGAGTTCGCCCGGCGGGAAGATCACGCTGAAGCGCGTGCCCCGGCCCGGTGCGGAGTCGACGCTGATCCGGGCGGCGTGCAGATCGGCCACCTGGGCCACGATCGCGAGACCGAGTCCGTGTCCGGCGGTGGATCGGGCGGTTTCGGCGCGGTAGAAGCGGTCGAAGATGTGGTCGGCGTCCTCGGAGGTGATGCCGGGGCCGTCGTCGCGGACGATGAGTTCGCGACCGCGCACCGTGACCGCGACGGTGCCGTCCGGTGGACTGAATTTCGCGGCATTGTCGAGCAGATTGGTCACCGCCCGAGCCAGCCGGGCCGGGACGCCCGCGATGGTGACCGGTTTGAGGTCGGTCGCGAAGGTGATCGCGGGCCAATGCCTTCGGGCCACTTCGACCCGCTCGGCGACCAGGGTGTCCAGGCGCAGATCCTCCAGCGGTTCGCGGACCGCGGTCGGATCGTCGGCGCGCGCGAGGTCGATGACATCGGTGACCAGGCCCGAAAGTTCCTCCGACTGCACGCGCAGTGCGGAGACGGTCGCCTCGAGTTGGGTGGGGGACAGGCGCGCCGCGCGGCGCAGCAGGTCGATATTGGTGCGCAGCGCGGTGAGCGGGGTGCGCAGCTCATGGGAGGCGTCGGCGATCAAACGCTGCTGTGCCGCACGGGAATCGCGTTCACCGCGCAGCGCGGCATCGAGCTCGTCCAGCATGGTGTTGATACTCGTGCCGAGCCGCGCCAGTTCGTCGTGCCCGGTAATGGTGATGTGCTGGTTGGGATCTCGGGTGCGCGCCACCCGCTCGGCGGCCTCGGTGAGCGTGGCGACCGGGGCGAGCGCACGACGGGCCAGCACCGTACCCGCCGCTATCGCCAGCAGCGTGCCACCTGCGGCCGCGATGAGCAGCGCCAGCCCGACGCGGCGCAGGCCGATATCGACCGTCTCCGAACGCTGCGCCACCTGCACCGCGCTGCCGGGCCGCAAGGGTGCGGTGTACATGCGCATGGCATAGCCGCCCAGGGTGATATCGGTGAATCCGCCGGCCGCCGAACCCGCTGCCACGGAACGGGTTTCGGCATCGACCGGGAGCGTATGCCCGGGCACATGCTCGGATTCGATGCTGCCGTCGGCCGCCACCACCTGCACGCAGCTCGGTGCGGCCAGGTACTCGCACGAGCCGGACATGGCGGCGACCTCTGGCTCGACCGGGAACTGCCGCACGATTCGGGTCGCCTGGCGGCGCAAACCCAGATCCAGCTCACTGTTCAGCTGATGCCCGACCACCACGTAGGCGGCCGCGCCCATGGCCGCCAGTGCGGCAGCCATCGCGAGGACGAAGAATACGGCGATCCGGCCGCGCAGTCCGAGCCGCCTCACGCCGCACCCAGTCGATAACCCACCCCGCGCACCGTGTGAATCAGCGGAAGCTCTTGCGGTGCTTCGAGTTTGCGGCGCAGATAGCGAATGTAGACCTCCAGCGAATTCGAGGACTGGTGTCCCCAGACGCGATCGATCAGCGTCTCGCGGGTCAGGGCCTGTCCGGCATTGCGCAGCAGCACCTCCAGGAGCGCGAATTCCGTTCGGCTGAGCTCGATTTCGCGAGCCCCGCGCTTGACGGTGTGCGCCCCGGTATCCATCACCAGATCCGCGGCGGCCAGCAGGACCCCGTCCTCGGGATAGGTGCGGCGCACCAGCGCGCGCACCCGCGCCAGCAATTCGTCCAGATCGAAGGGTTTCACCAGGTAGTCATCGGCGCCGGCGTCCAGGCCCTCGATGCGATCGGCGACCGCGTCCCGGGCGGTGAGCATGAGAATCGGGGTGCGGTCGCCGCGCCCGCGCAGCGTGCGGCACGCGGTCAGTCCATCCATGAACGGCATCAGCACATCCAGCACCACCACCTCGGGCTGCCAGCGGGCAATCTGCTCCAGGCCCGCGCCGCCGTCGGCCGCCGAGTGCGTCTCATACCCCTCGCTATCGAGGGCACGCACCAGCGCCTCCCGCACCGAGGCTTCATCGTCGACCACCAGTACCCGCACATATCGGACTATACGTAATATCCCCACCTGCGCCTTTCTCATCGGACTCTCATCTGCGAGCGTGAGGGTGAGGCTCATGAGACTTCGGAGATCGCATCGGGCACCCGCCGTGATCGGCCTGCTGAGCCTGGTCGCGGGTGGGCTCACCGCCTGCGGGCACGAGCTCGCCCCGGTGGCCCCACGGGTGAACGGCAATCAGGTGGTTATCCCCGTCGCCGGTGGTACGGCCGAGGTGGACACCACCTCGCTGGCGGTCGGTGCGTTGGCCGACGGGCAGCGCCTGGAACTGTCCGCACCGGCCGGTGAACGGCTCGGCGCACCCGGGCCGATACAGCTGGAAGGCGGTGCGGCGCACTGGTCCTATCCGGATAGGGCGCTCGCGGTGACCGCGGCCGCCGTCGACGGCCGTTTGCGGGTCACCCTGCGCGGCAATCGCGATGGACAGCTCACCTGGCCGGTCACCGGCGGTGACAGTGCGGCCACCGCGCTGCAGATCCCGCGCGGCGAGGGCCTGAATCTGCCGGTGCGCGACCGGTTCTGGAACGGGCCGGACACCGGGCTGATCGGGGAACCGCTGCCGCTCACCTCCGCGCTGACCATGCCGTTCTGGGGTTACACCCTGGGCGGGCACGGTGTCGGTTACTCCGTGCCCACCGATATCGGCAGCAGCCTCACGGTGAAATCCGAGAACGGTGCGCTGCGGGCCAGGGCCGCACATGATTTCGATGAGCGTGCGGGCACCCGGGACTACACCGTGAACTTCGCGCTCACCGACGGGTCGCCGGTCGCCGCCGCCAAGGACTATCGCGAACAGCTCATCGGCACAGGCGAATTCGTCTCGTTGCAGGACAAGATCGCGCGCAATCCCGATACGGCCAAGCTGCTAGGCGCGTTTCACGCCTACCTGTGGGGTGATGGCCGCGATCCGGACGCGATCCGGCAGATGCGCGATCTGGGCCTGAGCCGAATGTGGCTCGGTTACGACGCCGACGACCATCCGATGACCCGCGCCGCGGTCGATGCCGCCAAGGCCGCCGGATACCTTGCCGGACCCTACGATTCGTGGGACAACGCCCAGAACCCGGCCACCGCCGACAATCCGAGCTCCCGCTGGCCCGGTTCGATCTGGCCGGACGGCTGCGTCCACGATGCCGACGGAACCCCGGAGCAGGGC
The DNA here is from genome assembly GCF_042885355.1 of Nocardia sp. NPDC058058. Classification (NCBI taxonomy): domain Bacteria; kingdom Bacillati; phylum Actinomycetota; class Actinomycetes; order Mycobacteriales; family Nocardiaceae; genus Nocardia; species Nocardia sp. NPDC058058. The sequence continues at coordinate 313,274 of NZ_JBHVSA010000001.1, forward strand.
TTCGGCGGTCGCGGTTGCTATGTGAGTTCGCAAGCGCTGAAACAGGATCCGACGCTGTATCAGGATCGCTACGCCCAGATGTCCGCCAACGGCGCGAACACCTATTTCCTCGATGTCGACGCCGCGGGTGACTTCTTCGACGACCACACCGCCGCTCACCCGATGAACCAGGCGCAGGACCGCGCCAATCGCCTGGAGCGCATGCGCTGGCTGGCGGATCGCGGCCAGGTCCTGGGCTCCGAAGCCGCCGGAGCCTGGGCCGCGCCGGTGCTGGCGTTCGATCACGGTGCCCAGAACCCGATTTCGGACCGCCTCTGGAAGTTCCAGCGCGACCGAGACGTCTGGGGCGCGTACTACCCCGCGAACGCACCGAAGATGTTCTTCAAACCCGTAGACCTCCCCGAACCCCTGGTGCGAGCCATGTTCGACCCCGCCTACCGCATCCCCCTCTACGAAACCGTGCTGCACGACTCCCTGGTGAACACCGACCGCTGGGAACTCGGATATGACAAACTGCCGCAACAGAAGACGATGCGCGCGCTGACCGCGATCCTCAACAACACCCCGCTGAACTTCGCCCTGGACCGCGCCGCCCTCACCGCCCACGGCCCGGAAATCGCCCGCCTGCAACAGTTCTTCGCCCCGCTGCACGAGGCCGCCGGCACCCAGCCCATGACCGACTTCCGCTGGCTCACCGACGACCATCTGGTCCAGCGCACCGTCTTCGGCACCGGCGACCTGACCGTCACCGCCAACTTCGGCGACACGGAGTTCCAGGGCCTGCCCGGCGGCTGCGTGGACGCCCAACTGAAGGGCGACACCGCACCGCGACGACTATGCCCGGCGCAATGAATGGTCAACGTGCCGTCGCCGAATCAGCCACGATGCCCGAGTCGGGGGCGGCACGCGTGTCGAGCCGTGCGGCGGGGAGCGCGACGACCATGGCGCGAACAGATCGCGAGCCCTGCCCGATGAGGAAGTTCGGCAGTGCCGCCGCACCGCAGACGGTGCGGCCGCGACGTTTCGGCGGATCGATGATATTCGCCAGTGCGGCAATGGTTCTCGCGCTGGTGATGCTCGGCCACAATCGGGCTCCCGAGGCAGGTGGGTTGGGTATCGCGGTGGATATCGCCGCTCCCTGGCTGGGTGTGCTCGTTCCGGTGCTGGCGGTGGGGGCGGTGCTGTGTCGGTGTCCGGCGGGTGCGGTGGCCACCCTGGCACCACTGTTGGTGTGGGCCTATCTCTTCGGCTCCTGGTGGGCTCCCGGTCCCGCAGCCGATCCGGGACCGCCCGTGCCCCGGTTGCGGGTGGTGTCGCAGAACCTGTTCGCCGCCAACGCGACTCCCGGTGCCAGTGCTCGCGCCCTGGTCGCCACCGAGGCGGATGTGCTGGCCGTGCAGGAGCTCGGCGGCACCAATCGGGAGGCGATTGTGCGCGTATTGGACGACACCTTCGCCTATCGCACCGAGTTGGGCACCGTGGGTCTGTGGAGCCGATATCCGATATCGGATACCACCCCCGTGGATGTCGGAGTCGACTGGCATCGCGGTCTGCGCACCCATATCGCCACGCCCGCAGGCGATCTGGTTGTCTATGTCGTACATCTTCCTTCTATTCGCCCGGGCGAAACCGCTGCCCGCGACCGGGGGTTGGCTCGCCTCTCGCGTGAGCTCTCTGCCGACCGGGCTGAACGAGTGCTCGTCGCAGGCGATTTCAATACCGCGAGCACCGACCGGAACTGGCGCGGATTCGCCCCGGGCTATCGCGATATCCGCACCGGTGCGGCCTTCACCTGGCCCGCGGCCTTCCCTATCGCCCGCCTCGACCACATCCTGGTGCGCGGGCTCACCGTCCCGCATACCGAGGTGTTGCGTACGCCGGGCCCCGATCACCGCGCGGTCGCGGCGGAGATCGAGTTCGACTGATCCACGGTCGTATTCGCCCGGGCTCGATGCGTCGGATCAGTGGCATTTTCGGACGGGAACCCGCGGTGACCTGCGTGTGATCGACTGGTTCCGGAATCCGGCCTACACTGTCTGAGACGGGTAACTCCGCACGAAAGGATCGGCAACGTGGCCGGACTCAGGCGTAAAGGCATCACCCGCATGGCGAAGGTCGCGAGCATTCCCGCGACGCTGATGGCGCAGCAGGTGGCGGCCACCGGGCGGAATCTGTTCGCGGGGGCCGAACGCGGCGGTGTGACCGATGAGATGCTCGACAATGCGGCCGATCAGGTGTTCGCGGTGCTCGGGGAGCTCAAGGGCGGCGCGATGAAGCTCGGGCAGGCGCTGAGCGTGGCCGAGGCGGGTGTGCCGCCGCGGTTCGCGGATCATTTCCGGGAGGCGCTGACGCGCCTACAGCAGGAAGCGCCGCCCATGCCGGTGGCCGATACGCATCGCATGCTCGATATGCAATTGGGCACGGGCTGGCGCAGACGCTTCGCGCGGTTCGAGGATGAGCCGATCGCCGCCGCCAGCATCGGGCAGGTGCATCGGGCGGTATGGCATGACGGCCGCGAGGTCGCGGTGAAGGTGCAGTATCCCGAGGCCGAGGAATCGCTGCGCGCGGATCTGAAGCTGCTGCACATGGTTTCGGGCGCGTTCAACACCCTGCTCGCCGGCACCAATGCCCGCCAGCTCATCGAGGAATTCCTGGCCCGTACCGAGGATGAACTCGACTATCGGATCGAAGCCGCCTACCAGCGCCGCTTCGCCAAGGCATTCACCGGTGACCCGCAATTCTTCATACCGCGCGTGGTGGCCGCCGCACCCAAGGTGCTGGTGTCGGAGTGGATGACCGGGGTGCCGCTGGCCCGCATCATCGCCAATGGCGAACGCGCCGAACGCGATCGGGCCGGAATGCTGCTCGCCGAGTTCGCGCTGTGCTCGCCGTCGCGCGTGGGTCTGTTGCACAGTGATCCGCATCCGGGCAATTTCCAATTGCGCCCGGACAACAGCCTCGGTGTCATCGATTTCGGGGCCTGCGCGCAAACCCCGCGCGGAATCCCGCGTGCCGTAGGCCGTTTGGCCCGCACCGCCCTCGACGGTGACTACACCGCCATGGAGGCGGTGCTGCGCGAAGAGGGTTTCATCAAGCCCGGCGCGACCGTGGAGATGGCCCCGCTGGAGCGGCGCATCGCCCCACTGGTGGCCCAGATCAACGGTGGCACAGTGCATATCACCCGCACCATGCTCCAGGAGGAAGTGGCGCGCGCCCTCGACCCGGCGAATATCTCGCTGACCAACGCCCGCGCCATGAAAGCGCCCGCCGACCAACCCGAATACGCCATGTTCGGCCGGGTGCTGGGCGGTGTGGTCGGAATCTGCGCCCAACTCGACGCCGAAGGGCCGTTCCTGGAGCTGGCCGAACGCTGGGTACCCGGATTCGGTGACGCTCAGGAAGCCGCTTCCTGAGCGTCACCGCGGATCACTGTGCTGATCCGGCCCGGGTGCGGCCGCCCCGCACCCGGGCGAGCACGGGTGGCCGGGTGGTGAACCGGTAGTCCTCCAGTGGGAAGTGCCGGTTCTCCCAATACATTTCGAGCTGGGTGGACGGCCGGAACGCCGCGCCGTCACCCTGATAGTTGATGTAGTAGGTATTCGAGGTGACACACCCCTGGGAGAACAGGTGGGTGCGCTTGGCGCGCCGGTCCATTCGGGCGAAGTAGCGGTCATGCGGTTCCTGCCGCACCTCCACACAGGTGGCCCGGCGGCGGCGGGCCTCGCCGATCACCCGGGCGGCGTGCGCCGAGGTGGCTTCGATGAGCGGAATGTATGACCCGGGCGCGTAGGCGTACGGACCCACGATGAGGAAGGCGTTCGGGAACTTCGGCACCGAAACACCCTGGTACGCCTGGAATCTATGGGCATCCCAGAACTCACCGAGTTCGAGGCCGTCGCGCCCGTAGATGGGGTAGGGCGGTGTGTAGCCCTTCTCCATCACCTTGAATCCGGTCGCCAGCACCACCATGTCGACATCGCGTTCCACACCGTCGGCGCTGACGATGCCGGTGGGGGTGAATCGTTCGATGGCATCGGTCACCAGATCCACATGCGGTTTGGTGAAGGTGCGGAAGTAGCTGTTGGACACCGAAGGCCGTTTACAACCGAGCCGGTAGTCGGGGGTGAGCTTGCGGCGCAGCTCCGGATCCCGCACCTGCGCGAAAAGGTAACTCTTGAGGGCGGTTTCACCGACGGTCAAGCCGACCGAGGTGACCTTCGGATAGTTCGACACCGCCAAACCCGCGCCGAGACCGGCGTTCACGCCGACATTGCCGACGAAGCGCACCGTCTGCTGGAGCGGCGGGAAGTTGAGCACGGAATTGAGTACCGGCCCCATGGCGAAGTCCGGCTTCGGGGCGATCCAGATGGCCCGGCGCTGATAGACGGTCAGCCGCGAAACATCCTTGGCCAGTTCGGGAATCAGCTGGAGTGCGCTGGCCCCGGTGCCGATCACCGCGACCCGCTTACCGCGATAGTCGTAGTCGTGATCCCAGCGCGAACTGTGCATGATCTTGCCGGTGTAGTCCGCCAAGCCGGGGATCTCGGGATTGTGCGGCTGTTCCAGTCCGCCGACCGCGCCGATGACGAAGCGCGCGGTGAGCACCGAGCCATTGTCCAGGGTCACCCGCCACAGCTCGTTGGCCTCGTCGAAAACGCCCTTGCTCGCCCCGGATCCCAGCAGCAGCTTGTCCCGCAGCCCCTGCTTGTCGACCACTTCCTCGGCGTAGCGCTGTAACTCCTTGCCCGGCGCGAAGAATCGCGACCACCGGGAGCGCTGCTGAAAACTGAAGTTGTAGACCGGTGACGGAACATCCACGGCCACACCGGGATAGGTATTGGCCAGCCAGGTGCCGCCCACCTTCGGCCACTTGTCGACGATGACGAAATCCTCGATACCGGCCCGGCGCAATGCCACGCCCGCGCCGATACCGCCCAGCCCCGCGCCGATGATGACGACCTCGTGGGCCGGGGTGACGGGAGAACCATTGCTGGAGTTCATGACCGATTCCTCGTGTGCTGCTGCGCGATGACCTCCGGCAGCTGCTGCCGCCGGAGTTTGCCCGCGGTGGTGCGCGGTAGTTCGGCCACGAAAACGATCTCCCGTGGCACCTTGAAGGTGGCGAGCGTGGTCTTGACATGCAGTTTCAGGTCATCGGCCGTGGCGTCCGCGCCGTCTTTGAGCACGACGGCCGCGATCAGCCGCTGCCCGTACTCCGCATCCGGTGCGCCGACGGCCCCCGCGTCCGCGATCGCCGGATGCGCGAGCAGCGCGGTCTCGACCTCCTGCGGGAAGACGTTCTCACCACCGGACACGATCATGTCGTCCGAGCGGCCGTCGATGAACAGCCGACCCTGTGCGTCGAAATGTCCGAGATCGCCGGTGTCCATGTACTTTCCGACCATGTCGCGGCCGCGGCCATCGCTGTAGCCGCGGAACATGGCCGGATTGCGATTGATGATCCGGCCGGTGACCCCGGCGGGGAGTTCTCGATCGCGATCGTCGACGATGCGAATATCCACCAGTCCGGTCGGGGGTTTCCCGACCGTGCCCGGTGCGGCCCGCAGATCCGCGGGTGTGGCCAACGCACCCGCACCCGATTCGGTGGATCCGTAACCGTTGAAGAGCACGTCACCGAATTCGTCCATGAAAGCCAGCGCCAGCCAGGGCGGCAGGGGAGCGGCCCCGCAGGTCACCATGTGCAGACTCGCGGTGGTGTAGTTGCGCCGAATATCGGGCGGTAGATCCATGATTCGCTTCAGCATGGTGGGCACCAGGCAGGCGATGTGGACGCTGTGCCGTTCGATATCGGCGAGCGTCCGCTCCGGGTCGAAACGATCGTGCACGATGACGGTGGAGCCGGTCAGGAAGGCCAGCAGTAGCGCCCCGAAACCGTAGGCGTGATGCAGCGGCGGAGCGATGACAATCGGATTGCCCAGTCGCGGAATCGGTTTCACCTCCGCCAAATCCGACAGGGCCAGCGCCATGCGCGGATTCAGCCCCGCCAGCATCGGCAGCACCTCGCGAATCCCCGCCTGTCGCGGGGCGCCTTTGGGGACGCCCGTGGTACCGCCGGTGAGCAGTACCACCGCACCCCCGTAGGCGGGTTCTCGAATGGGTGGTCCGCCTTCGGCGATGAGCTCCTCGACCGTAGGCAATCCCGGAGCCGCGCCGCGAACCACCACCCGGTGCCCCTGGTATCCGGATTTCGCTATCTCGCTGTGGAATTCGGCATCGTAGAGCAGCAGATCCACGCGTTCGCGCGCCAGCACCTCGCCGATCTGCGGCCCGGCGAAACCGTAGTTGAGCGGGACCAGATCGGCCGATACCCGTGCGGCCGCGAAGGCCGCCACCGCGAATCCGCCGTGATTGCGGCACAGCACGCCGATTCGACTGCCGCGCCGCATATCCCAGCGACCACGCAGTGCCGATGCCAGCCGCCGCACCCGCCGATGCAGCTCGGCGGCGGTCACCGATTCGGTGTCATCGATGATCGCGGGCCGGTCGGGGAACCGCGCCGCGAAGCTCGCGAGTACCGTCGCGAGACCCACGCCCTCGCGCAACGACAGCATCAGCTGCGGAATGCGCTGCGGTGGAATGAGATTCAATGCGCCGGCGGCCGGAGCCCAGCCCGCGATCGTGACCGCGTCGTCGAGCAGGTTGACCGCCTGCTCCACCCGTCCGATCGGCCCGGCCCAATCCGTCGGGCGGTTGTTCCAGTTCCCCGCCTTGGCGTAGAGCGCCATGGCCCGCTGCGCGGTCGGCGAACTGTCCAGGGCGTACAGCATCGGGGTGCCTGCGCGCTCCCACCAGGGCCGAATCGCCAAGGGGCGGTCCACGATCGCGCGGCACACCATGCTCGCCGCCTCCTCGGGCGACATGCTCGGGGTGTACCGGTACATCCGGAACGGGCCGAGCATGTCCGAGCGCACCAGTTGCAGGTGCACCGCCGTGCTGGTGATGCCGTCCGCGCGCAATTCCGGTGCGGCACCGCGCATCCAGGCATGGAAGGCCGCCTTGGTGGCGATGTACGCGGTCCAGCCGACGGCGGGAGTGTGCACCCCGGCGGTGCTGACATTGACGATGTGGCCCGCGTGCCGCGCCCGCATGGAGGGCAGCAGACTCAACACCAACCGGACCGGCCCGAGGTAGTTGATCTTGGCGGTATCGTCGAAATTGTCCCAGCGGTCCAGCGAGTCGGACAACCAGCGTCGAATCGATTTCCCGGCGTTGTTGACCAGGACATCGACTCGGCCGTGATCGGCCAGCACCCGGTCGATCAGCGCCGCACAGGCATCGGTATCGCCGAGATCGGCCGGATACGGGTAAACCGCTCCGGGACAACCGGATACCTCCGCTCGTAACTCCTCGAGCAGATGTGCTCGGCGTGCCACCGCGAGCACGATCGCGCCATTGGCGGCCAAACGTACGGCGGTGGCGCGGCCGACCCCGGAGGACGCGCCCGTCACCAGGATGACCCTGCCGGTGACGGCGGGCTCCAGTCGCCGATCGCTGATGCCGTAACTGGCCGCGCCCACAGCGATTCGGACCGACTTCGGCAGTTCGATCATGGTGGCTCAACTTCCTCGGTGAGCGTTCCGGTCAGGCCGGGTTTTCGGTCTTGCTACGCCGCGGGCGTTTCGGCTTCGCAACCGTGGTGGCCGGTTGCGGCTGCCGCACGTCGAATTCATAGTCCGAGAACGGGAATCGCCGATGACCCCGTCGCGCCGCGAAGAATCCGGTCGGCCGGATATAGGTGCTGTCGCCCTGCGAATTGCGATAGTAGGTCGGCACATGGGCGTTCAGTTCGGCGAGGTAGAAGCGCATGGCCTCGCCGTGCCGGTAGATATCCCGGTGATAGGCGTCGTGCACGTGCTGCCGGATGGCGACGAAGGTCGCGCCGCGCCGCCGCGCCTCCGAAATCGCCCGCACCGCATGATCGGCCGTCATTTCCACGAAGGCGTGCCAGCCGCTGCCGGACCACGAATACGGGCCGACCAGCGTCCACCGATTCGGCAGGCTCGGCAGTGAGACGCTGGCATAGGCCTGTAATCCGTGCTCGGAGTAGAACTTGCCCAGATCCATACCGTCGCGCCCGACCACCATGCCCGGGGTGTAGGTCTCCGGATCGGAGAACACGTGATATCCGGTGGCCAGCACGATCATGTCGAATTCGCGCTCGACGCCATCGGAGGTGCGAATGCCGTGTTCGGTGAAACGTTCGATGGAGGTGGTCACCAGCTCCACATTGTCGCGATTGAAACTGAGCAGATAGCCGGTATTGGCGGTGGGCCGCTTGGCGATGGGGCCGTAATCCGGGGTCAGTCCGGCGCGAGTCTGCGGATCGCGCACCATGATTCGCAGCAGTCCGCGATATCCCGCGATGGCGGTGGCGTCGACGGTGCGCATGGTCGGCCGCACCACCGACATGGGCGCGTTCGACATGGCGCGCAACAGCACATCGACCGCCACCAGCACCGCGCCATGGGTGGCGGCCTGCACTCCGGGCGTACGCAGCGCGAGTTGCACCGCCCGTGGAATCTTGGGATTCGGCTTGGGAACACACCACACCGGCGTGCGCTGGAACACCGCCAGACTGCCCACCTGTCCGGCGATCGACGGCGTGATCTGCACCGAACTCGCCCCGGTGCCGATGATCGCGACCCGCTTACCGGTGAGGTCGTAGTCCTCATCCCAGTCCGAGGGCCGTTGCAGTTTGCCCCGGTACTCGGTCAATCCCGGAATGCCCGGATCGGCCTTCGGGGTGATGAACGCGCCCACCGCACTCACCACGAAGCGGGCGGTAATCACCTCGCCGCCATCGATATGCAGCTTCCAGCGGTGGTGCTGCTCGTCCCACTCCTCGCTCACCACATTGACGCCGAACCGCAGGTGCGGGTAGAGCCCGAACCTGCGGGCGACCTCCATGTGGTACCGCTTGACCTCCGCGCCGGGGGCGAAAAGCCTGCTCCAGTTGGGGTTTCGCGCGAAGGAGTACTGATAGGCGATCGACGGGATATCGACTTCCAGCCCCGGATAGTGGTTCTCGTTCCAGCTGCCGCCGACCTCATCGGCCCGCTCGAGCATGACGAAGTCATCGATTCCGGCCTGCTTCAGCTTGACTCCGGCGGCGATGCCGCCCGGGCCCGCGCCGATCACGACGACCTGATGGTCCGGTGCCGAATCGTTCGGCGTCGGCTTTCCGTTCGATGCTGTGACCACGATGTCAGCCTTCCGAAAGCGGGGCGTATCACTCCAGACTAGAGCTGTCTGGGACAGTGATCAAGGGTGCGGTGGGCCGCTGTCCCGATTACCCCGCGTCGGCATCCCGATCCGCGGCGGCCGCGCGGCGCATGCGGGCCGCGGTCAGATCCGCCGACCCCTCGGTCCGGGTGCGATGACGCGCCACCACCTGCGCCAATTCCGGTGACCAGCGCAGCATTTCGTCCCGCAGCGGGCCGGTGGTGCCGAGCTGGCAGACCAGGCCCAGCAGGGTGAGGATGGAGCGTGCGAAGGGGGTGTAGAAGGCGGGCATGGTGAGCTGGCGATTGACATTGCTCAGGCGCGGGCTCATGCCCGCCCGGACGCGGCGGCGCAACCAGGCGCTGTCCGCGCGAAAGCTGTCGTGCCGCAGCAGATCCGTATAGGGGAGCAGTTGTTCGGTGAGTGCCCGCATATCGACCGCGGTACCCGGGGCGGCGAAACCGTGTCGCCGGATCGCGGCCTCGAGTTCCGCCGGGCCGCCGTTGAACAGCGCGTCGCCGATATCGTGCACCAGGATCGGGAACTCCGGTGGCGGCCACGGTACGCACGCGCCGAAATCGACTACGCCGAGACGGCCGTCCGGGAGCACCCGGAAATTGCCCGGATGCGGATCGCAATACAGCAGTCCCGAACGCTCGGGCGCGGACAGCACGAAACGCAGGGCGAGCATGCCGACTCGATCCCGTTCCGATTGCGCGCCCGCGCTTATCAGGCGGGTGAGGGGGATGCCATCCAGCCATTCGCTGATCAGCACATCGCCGTGCTGTGCCAGTACGCGCGGCACTCGGAATTCGGGATCGTTCGCGAAGGCGGCGGCGAAAACCTCCTGCTGTTCCGCCTCGGCCGCGAAATCCAGTTCGGCGGTGACGCATTCGGCGAGTTGTTCGGTCAGCGCCCGGATATCGGCATTGGGCACGATGATCGAGGCCAGACCGGTCATGCGCCGCAATTGCTCGACATCACTGCGAATCGCTTCGCGCGCACCGGGATACATGACCTTGACCGCGACGGTCCGCCCGTCGTGCCATACCGCGCGATGCACCTGACCGATGGTGGCCGAGGCCGCGCGCCGGTCCTCGAAGGACTGGAAACTGTCCCGCCACTGCGGCCCGAGCGATTGCGCCAGCACCGAGTGCACGGTCCGCGGCAGCATGGGCGGCATCGAATCCTGTAGGCGGCTCAACGCGATTCGGTACGGTTCCGCCAGCTCCGGCGAGAGCCCGAACTCGTACAGCGCGAGCACCTGACCCAGTTTGGCGGCCACCCCCTTGAGTTCACCGAGCACTTCGAAGAAATGCTGCGCCGTGCGCCGCTGAATCTCGGCGTTGACTTCGCTCGCCGGACGCCCCAGCGCCCGTTTGCCCACCCCCGCCGCGCGTCGTCCCGCGAACGCGATCGGCAGCGCCGCCAGCTTCGCATTGCGAACCGCCCGGCGCGCGGGCGGATTCGCGCCACCGTCCGCGCCCCCAGCGCGTCGAACCATCATTCCGTTCACCCCTCGCGCCCATTGTCGATGCGCCAGGGGCAGTGTGCCACGATGTGAAACCAGACGGTCCGGATTGCCCGGATGCACCCGCCGAATCTCGAATAGTGAGACCGAGAATCCGCGGCCGCAAAACCCTTGCGGAGCGTGCGGAGGTAATTGCGTGCGCAGCTCGGTGTTTCAGCCCTGGCGGATGGCGAGGCGGGCCAGGTCGGCCAGGCGGTGGGCGCGGGCGATTTCGGCCGGGGTGAAGGGGTCCTCGGGGCGGACGAAGGTCATCGGCGCGATCTCGAGAATTGTTCCGTGCGGGGCGAATTCCGGATCTACCGTCGAAACATATTGCGCGCCCAGCAATTCCGCGATCACCAGCGGTAATTCCTCCGGGTCGGTGGCGACGCGGGCCGCCAGGCCGAGGGCGCGGGTCTGGCCGTCCACCAGGGTCAGGGCCGAGGCGGGCCAGATGCCGACGGCGGTGCCGCCCGCACGGTTGATCGCGGTGGTCAGGCGGGGCGGGCCGACATCGGTGGGGGTGGAGACGACCAGTTCGTCCAGGACGCCGTCCTCGAGGTGGTGGACGTGCACGGTGAGGATATTGGCGTGCCGGTAGGCGAGTTGTTTGGCGAGCAATTCCAGGCGGCCGGGCTTGTTGTCCAAACGCACGCGAATGCGCCACAGCCGCTCGGCGCTGTCGAGTCGCTGGCGATGGCTGAGCTCGGGGCCGTGCAGCCAGCGGGCGAGGTATCGCATGGCTCCGGGTTCCACCACCCAGATGACGAGAATGGTGGTGGTGACGGTCAATATGGCGACCGCCGCGAGGTAGGGGATCTCGAGGTGCAGCACGAGCGCGTGCAGCGCCAATTCGACGGGGAAGACCGCGGCCAGCTTGGCGAGTGTGAGCCGGGTGCGACGGGGATGGGGCAGGCGACCGCACACTTCGCAGGCCAGCGCATGCACTTCGGATTGCCTCATATTCACCAGCGTGCGGTGCGGAGATTTCCGCACTGTGCCCCGGTGTAACGGGGCGGTGACGTCACGCGTGGAAAACCGTTGCGCCACCGGCGAATTCAGTGAGGCCCGGCACACCGTTTCCGGCGTGTGCCGCACCGCACACTATTTGCCGGTCTTCACCGGTAGCGAGCCGGCGTAGGAGACGCCGCGATCCACCCATTCGGCGAGCGCGTCATCGTCCTCCGCCGCCGCCGCGGATACCCGCAACCAGCCGCGCGTCTCGCGCCCGCCCATGACCATGGTCTCCACCACGCCGGGGATCAGCAGATCGGTGTAGTTGTCCGGCGACACCCGCACCAGCAGCCCGCCCTTACCGCTCGCCGCGATCGCCATATTGCCGCCGATCAGGAATGCGAGCCCGCCGAACATCTTCTTCTCGACCGCATCGGGCAGGGTGGGACCGAGCGCGTCCCGAATGCGGTCGGCAAGTATCTCGTCATATGCCATATCCGCATTGTGCTCCCGGTCACCGACACATTCACGCGGACATCCGGACAAAAAGACCATTCTGGCAGGTGTCAGGGCCGGATTCTCGAGGTACACAGGGTAGGTGGACACCCTGCCGACTGTCGGTGTCGAAGAGGAGTTTCTCCTCGTGGATCCGCGCACCGGTGCGCCGGTCGGCAGAAATGCCGACGTCGCCCGGACCGCGGCCGATTCCGGTATCGAAGTGCAATTGGAGATCATGCGGTGCCAGGTGGAAACCAGCACCCGCGTGCACTCGAAGTCGTCCGAACTCCTCCAGGAATTGCGTGAACTGCGGCGCGGCGCCGCGATCTGCGCGGAGAAGAACGACGCGATCCTGCTCGCCGTCGCCGTACCGCCCACCATCCCCGATGAACCGCTCCGCATCACCAGCACCCCGCGCTATCACCGTATCGCCGAGAACTTCGGCAGGCTGGCGCAGGAGCAGGGCATGTGCGGCTGCCACGTACACGTCGCGGTGCCGGACCGTGAGGTCGCGCTGCGGGTCAGCAACTTCCTGCGCCCTTGGCTCCCTTTGTTTTTGGCGCTGACGGCCAACTCCGCCATCTATCGCGGTGGCGAAACCGGTTATGCCAGTTGGCGAAACATCCTGTGGCGGCGCTGGCCCAGTGCCGGACCGCCGCCGCACTTCGGCTCGGTGGGCGAATTCGACACCGCGGTCGAGGATATGCTCGCGCTCGGGGTGATCCTGGATCGCAAGATGGTGTACTGGGATGTGCGCCCGTCGGTGACGTTCCCGACGGTGGAGGTGCGGGTCAGCGATGTCCCCGCCACCGTGGAGGAATCCGCGCTCATCGCCACCCTGGTGCGCGCCGCGGTCATCACCGCGCAGCGTGGTAACGGTGCGGCCGTGGTCGCGGAACCCACACTGCGAGCGGCGTATTGGCGTGCCGCGCACGGGGGTATGGACGGTCCGGCGGTTGACCCGTCGGACGGTCGCACCCTCCCGGTTCAGGATCTACTGGCCAAACTCATCGATCTCATCGAACCCGCCCTGATCGAGCTCGGTGACCTGGGCTTCGTCACCGATGCGCTGACCGGACTGCTGTCCCGCGGCAATGGCGCCCGCAGACAGTTGGACGCTTATCGCGCCCGGGGCGAATTGGCCGATGTGATAGACGAATTGGCCGAGGCGACCCTGTACAGCTGTCGCTGATCGGCTACGAGGCCATCGGCTGATCGTCCCGGACCATGTTGTAGTTGACCGTATCGCCCTCGACATTGGTGGTGGTCACGGTGACGCCCCAGCGGGTGCCGTCGGCCTCGGTGACCACGCAGCGCACGTTCGCTCCGGTGGCGCCGCGCAGCAGGCCGTTGCAGGTGCTGGATTTGGGCGCTGCCCCGACCTGATCGGAGTAGAGCTTGGCGACATTGGTGGCGATATCGTCCGGGCTGACGAATTTGTCGAGGATCTCGATGTCGTAGTTGGCGGTATCGCCGTCGACCTTGGTGACCTTGGCCGTGGTCTTCCAGGTCTGACTGTCCGCGGAGGTGATCGTGCAACTCTGGGTCGCGTCCACCTCGGCCTTCAGATCCCCGTCGCACACAACCGATTTGGCGTCCTCGTGGGACTTGTCGTGAAAGAGACCGCCCATCTTGGTCTCCACATCGCTCTTGCTCACCGACCCGGGTCCCGACGAACAGCTGATCATGAACAGCGGGATAGAGGCGGTGGCTATTACTGCAGCTAATCTACGCATGGCCGGAATTATCCGACCGCGTGATGGGTGTTAAGGGCGGTTTCGCCTGTAAAGAATGTGAAGCACGACCGGTTCCGGCGCGTCCGGTCCCGATCGTGCCCGTTTCGTACTGAAAGTTTGCCCTGATCTTGATCAGCCGACGCGCTGACGCCACTCCTCGAGCTGCGGCGCCTCGGCCCCGATCGTGGTGGATTCACCGTGCCCGGTGTGCACCAGCGTCTCCGGCGGCAGATTCAGCAGCCGGTCCGCGATCGAGGCCACGATGGTGCCGTAATCGGAGTACGAGCGCCCGGTCGCGCCCGGACCGCCGTGGAACAGCGTGTCACCGGTGAACACCGCGCCCAGATCGGGCGAATGGAAGCAGACCGCGCCCGGGGCGTGCCCCGGGGTGTGCAGCACGTGCAATTCGGTGCCGCCGACCGCGATGACCTGCTCATCGGCGAGTTCGCCATCGGGCTCGACATCGGGATGGGTGAGCCGCCACAGCACCAGATCCGCCGGATGCAGCAGCACCGGCGCGCCGGTGGCCGCGGCCAATTCCGGGGCGACCCGAATGTGATCGTCATGCGCGTGCGTGGCCAGAATGGCGCGCACCTTGCGGGTGCCCACCACATCCAGAATGGCCGGAACACTGTGCGGCGCATCGATGATCACGCATTCCAGATCATCGCCGACGACCCAGACATTGTTCTCGACGTCGAACGTCTCACCGTCCAGGCTGAAGGTGCCCGAGGTGGTGGCATGGTCGATATGCGCCATCAGAACACCACCACCGAGCGCAGCACTTCACCGTCGTGCATCTTGGTGAAGGCGGCCTCGATATCGGTGAGCGAAATCGTCTCGGTGACAAAGGCATCCAGATCGAAACGGCCCTGCTTGTACAGTTCGATCAGATACGGGAAATCACGCGAGGGCAGGCAGTCGCCGTACCAGGAGGACTTCAAAGACCCACCGCGGGAGAAGAAGTCGATGAGCGGCATCTCCAGCTTCATATCCGGGGTCGGCACGCCGACCAGCACCACGGTGCCGGCCAGATCGCGCGCGTAGAACGCCTGCTTCCAGGTTTCCGGACGGCCGACCGCGTCGATCACCACATCCGCGCCGAAACTGTCGGTGAGTTCCTGAACCCGTTCCACCGCATCCTCTTTGGACGCGTTCACGGTGTGGGTGGCGCCGAAACCCTTGGCCCACTCCAATTTGCGCTCATCGATATCGACGGCGATGACGGTGGTCGCGCCCGCCAATTTCGCGCCCGCGATGGCGGCGTTACCCACACCGCCGCAACCGATTACGGCCACGCTGTCACCGCGGCTGACATTGCCGGTATTGATGGCAGCGCCCAGCCCGGCCATCACGCCGCAGCCCAGCAGGCCCGCGGCCACCGGCGAGGCGGTCGGATCGACCTTGGTGCACTGCCCGGCGTGGACCAGGGTCTTCTCCGCGAACGCGCCGATACCCAGCGCGGGGGTCAGCGGGGTGCCGTCGGTCAGCGTCATCGGCTGCGCCGCATTATGAGTCGAGAAGCAGTACCACGGCTTGCCCTTGCGACACGCACGACAATTACCGCATACGGCCCGCCAGTTCAGGATGACGAAATCGCCCGGCTGCACATCGGTGACGCCCTCGCCCACCGATTCCACGATGCCCGCGGCCTCATGGCCGAGCAGGAATGGGAATTCGTCATTGATGCCGCCCTCCCGATAGTGCAGATCGGTGTGGCACACCCCGCACGCCTGCACCTGGACCACCGCTTCGCCCGGACCGGGATCGGGGATGACGATGTCGGTGACTTCCACGGGAGCATTCTTCGAGCGTGCGATCACGCCGCGCACAACTTGGGACACGTAATGCCTTTCTCTACAATGCAAATCTCTTCCGACTATGACAGCCGAGTCCATTCGGCGCACAACGTCTTCAAAGCAGTACCGCGGCAGCGGCTTCGGCAATGGTAGCGGCGACCATACCCAGTGCGGGGGAGTCCAGGCGCCACTGCTGCCAGTACAGCGGGACATCGATGTATACCGTGCCATCCAGCGGGATCAGCCGATCATCCGGGCGGGTTTGCAGGTCCGGCATCATGCCCCAGCCCAGGCCCAGGCGCAGCGCGTCGGCGAATCCGGCCGAGGAGGGGATGTAGTGCCGGGGCGGGTCGACGGGCTTGCGCGTGTACCGCCGCATCAATCGGAATTGCAGATCGTCCTTGCGGTCGAACAGGATTACCGGGGCCTGCGCGAAGGCTTTCGCGGTCGGGCCGTCCGGAAACCAGGTGCGCACGAAATCCGGAGTGGCCAGCGGGCGATATCGCATCGCGCCGAGCCGCCGCACAATGCAGCCCTGCACCGGTGCGGCGGTCGAGGTGATGGCGGCCATCACGGTGCCGTCGCGCAGCAGCCGGGTGGTGTGCTCCTCGTCCTCGCGATGGATTTCGAAGTTGACGCCCCGCGCGGCCTTGCCGAGCGCGGGCATGACCCAGCTCTGCAGCGAATCGGCATTGACGGCGATGGGGATATTCACCGGTTTGGCCGCGGGCTGTTCCGCATCGCCGAGTTCCTGCGCGGTATCGCTGGTGAGCAACTGAATCTGTTTGGCCAGCCGCCACACCGTGAGGCCGGATTCGGTGGGCTGCACGGGTTTGGTGCGCTGCACCAGAATCCGCCCGGCCGTGTCCTCCAGGGCTTTGATGCGCTGGCTGATAGCCGAGGGGGTGACGCTGAGTCGCCTCGCGGCCGCCTCGAAGGTGCCTTCGGTGAGCACGGCATCGAGCGCGCGAAGCTGATCCAGTTGCAGATCCATATTAAGGAATTCTAATCGTCCATCAGAAACATTAGCTGGCCTGGAGCTGGACGCCCGCTTAGCTTCGAAAGGGTGAACGGATCATCGGCGGCCCTGGCGGCCATTTCAGGACTCGGCTTCGGACTCTCGCTCATTGTGGCGATCGGCGCGCAAAATGCCTTCGTGCTGCGCCAGGGGATCCGGCGCGAGCATGTGCTGCCGGTGGTCGCGGTATGCGCCGGATCCGATGTGGTGCTGATGACTGCGGGTGTCACCGGGTTCGGCGCGGTGATGAACGCCGCGCCGATGATCATGACCATCGCAAAGTTCGCAGGCGCGGCATTTCTGCTCGGCTACGCGTTCCTGGCCGCCAAGCGCGCGTTCTCCGCGAACGGCCTGACCGCGGGCGGCGGTGCGCCGATCGCCTTGGGCGCGGCCATCGCCACCTGCCTCGCGGTCACCTGGCTCAATCCGCACGCGTATCTCGACACCATGGTGCTGCTCGGGTCGTTCGCGAGTACCTACGCCACCCCCGATCGCTGGTTCCTCACCGCGGGCGCGATCACCGGCAGCATTATCTGGTTCATCACCCTCGGATTCGGGGCGCGACTGCTGGCTCCGGTATTCGCCAAGCCGCGGGCCTGGCAGATCCTGGATTCGGTGATCGCACTCGTAATGACCGGTCTCGCAATCGGATTGGTGGCGAGCTGACCGCCCCCGCTCCGGTATGCGATGATCACCGGAAGTCTTAGGGGGGTTCGACGGTGGGCAAGGTAGAGGTTGAGATCGGCCAACTGCGGTCCGTTGGCGGTGCGCTGGAAGCGGTGGCCACCCGGATCGAGGCGCTGAAGGCGAAGATCTCCGGCGAGGCCGCGGCATACGACGGTGCTTGGGGCGCTGACGATTTCGGCACCCAGTTCAATGGCGGTGATAACGGCTACAAGGCGTCGCGGGAGAATCTCGACGCCGTGCTGGCCTCCAAGGTGACGCTGCTGAACGCGTACGGCAAGGGGCTGACCGACGCCGCGGATAGTCTGCAGGCGACCGAGGACGGCAATACCGAGTCCTTCCGCTGATGTCGAACGAGATGGCGCGGGCGCGCCTGGCCGATCTGGTGGAGTCGGTCAAGACCGGGATGGAATCCATCGCCCGGGCACAGCAGGAGCAGGCGAAACTGACCGCCACCGGTACCGCGGCCAACCGGCGCGTCACCGCGACGGTCAATGCGCACGGGGTGCTGGTCGACCTCAAATTCGCCGATTCCATCGATGAATTGAGTCCCGCCGAGCTCGCGCGGGAGGTGGTCGTCGCGACCCAGGCCGCAGCCGTCGAGGTGCAGCGCAGGACCGCCGAGGTGCTCGCCGGGCTACAGCAGGACAATGCGCGCATTCCCCGACTATCGGAGTTCATCCCCGGCATTCCGGATGTGCACGACATGCTGCCCACTCCGCCGCCGGTCTCGATGGCACCACCGGGCGCGCGGGCCGACGAGGACGACGAGCTACCGCCCGCCATGATCTTCACCGACGTGGAAACCGAGGATCCCGACGCACCACCGACGCTGGCCGATCGCGGACATTGGTGATCGAGGCGGGGTCTGGAGGGTCGGCGGGTGTCCGGGATTACGTCGGCTTGGGAGTGGATTCCGCACTGGATTCTCACCCTGCTCAACTTCGGGATGGCCTATCCCGACGGTGACGAGGATGAGATGTGGACCCTCGGCGATGCCTGGAAGGACGTTGCCAAGGATCTCGAGGCGCTGATCCCCGATGCGAAGGCCGCGACCGACTCCGCGCGGAAGTACTACGTGGGGGAGGGGTCGGAGCAGGCGCTCGCGGAATTCGCCAAACTCTTTGGCAGCGGCGATGAATCGCTGGACAGCCTGGTCAAGGGGCTCGAAGATCTGGGCACTCGGACTCGTGAAGCGGGTACCGAGATCGAGTACACCAAGATCATGGAGGCGGGATTCGCGGTAATCACCGCCTACAGCATCTACGCGCTGTTCGCGGCGTGGCCGTGGGGGTCGGCCGCAGTGCCGGCGGCGGCTGCCGCCGGGCGCGAGGCCATCGCACTGGCGGCGGAACAGGGGGCGCGGCAGCTCGCGGCGCAGATGGCCAAGGCGGGGCTGCGCAATGCGGTCAAGGTGTATTTGAAAGATATCGCCATCACCGGTGTGAAGACCGGATCCATGGGTCTGGCAATGGATCTCGGCATTCAGTCGTATCAGGTGCTGGCCGATCATCGCGACCATATCGATCCGGCCCAGGCGGCGCGCACCGCGCTCGAATGGGGTGCGGGTGGGGCGGTCGCCAAGGGTGTTGCGCCGGGACTCACCAGAATGCTGGGCCATACACCGCTGTCCCCGGCAACCCGGGGCTTCCTCGGTGGCGGATTATCGGGCCTCGCAGGCGGTTTCGGTATATACGGCACCGATATCGCCTGGCAGGTCGGGGACCAGCTCACCCACGGCGGGCTCGACTGGAGCAAGGTCAACACCACCCTCAACCCCGCCATGCTGGCCGCCGGTTTCGGTATGGGCGCGGCCCACGGGGTGCGCTCGTCCGCGAAACCCGTTGGTGGCAAAAGCCTTCCGGAAGGCACCTCGCCACACCCCTCCGCCGCACCCGAAGGCGTCAAGCCATCCGTGGTCCCCGGCGCGGACACGGTCAAACCAGCCGCCCTGAATGGCGAGGGCGCAGCGGGCGCGCCGAAGGGGGATCCCCACCCAGCCCAGCCGAACGGCACACACGGGGAGCCCGGGCCGACCCAAGTCAGCGACGGCGGATCTCGTTCGCGCCCGGACGTTTCCGTACCACCGGCCGAATCCCGTTCCGGATCACCGGAAACTCGTCCGGGCGGGTCCGAACTCCACGCCAGCACCCCGGAATCCCGAGCGGCGGTACCGGATTCGGTGACCCGCGCCGATACCGCCGACGGCAACCGACAGGCTCCCGCTGACCGAACCCCAGCCCCCATCGACAACGCGACCCGCTCCGCTCCGACCACGGACCGAACGCCCGGACCCGCCGCCGCTACACCTCGCGACGCCCCGGTCGGCACTCAACCCGCACCCGGTGATCGAACCCCCGCCCGCGCCAATGTGCCAACTGCCGCTCCCGGCGGCGAACACTCCTCGAATATCTCTGCCGCACAACATGAAAAGCCCGTGCCGTCGAAGCAGAACCAACCGGGGCCGGGGAACCATCCCGAAGCAGCGCCCTCGCCCGATACGCATTCCGCGAGTTCGGACGGGGCCGCGGATCATGGTGCGCCGCAGCGGGAGAACCCGAGTCTGCCGGAGTTGGCGAATGCCGATCACGGCGTTCATCAGGAGACGGTGCACAAAGGCAGCGAGGTTGATCGGACTCCAGGGCAGGTGGAGGAGTCACCCGATCCGGTGGATATCGCCACGGGCGAATTCCTGCTTCCGCAAACGGATCTCACGCTTCCGGGCATCTTGTCGCTGGTGCTGCGGCGACGACACCGCTCGAGTTATCGCTTCGGTCGCTGGTTCGGGCCCTCCTGGTCCGCCACCCTCGACATGCGCATCGTCGTTGATGCGGACGGGGTCACCTTCCTGGCCGAAGACGGCCTCATGCTCGCGTATCCCCACGCGGATACGGAGGTGCCGGTCGAGCCGATAACCGGTGGTCAGCGCGTGACCCTCACGCGCTCGGAGTCCGGTGGTTATCGCGTGCGGGACCCGCGCCGAGAACTGCTCTGGCACTTCGACCCCGACCCGATCCTCAACGGCCTGGATGTGGCGCTGGGCAATTACGCGATCTCGGCGATCACCGACCGCCACCACAATCGGGTCAGCTTCCACTACGACTCCGATGGCGCGCCAACCGAAGTGACTCACTCCGGCGGGTACCGGGTACGCGTCGAGACCGCGGCAGGCAGGGTCACCGCCTTGACCGTCCTGGCCGCCGACGAGGCCGAGTCCGATACCCGGGTGCGCGAATTCGCCTACGACGCTGGCAGTCTGATCGCTGTCACCACGGGCGTCGGTGCGACGACGCGCTTCACCTACGATGATCGGGACCGCATCACCTCGTGGACCGATTCCAACGGCACCACGATGCGCAACAGCTACGACTCGGCGGGCCGGGTCATCCACCAGCGCGGTACCGCTGGAATCCTCGACTGCGACTTCGGATACGAGACGTCGCGGTCCGGATCCCTCACCACCATCACCGATTCGCGGTCCGCGATCACCCGCCACGGGTTCGATCGCGACTTGCGCCTGCGCGAGCTCACCGATCCCGAGGGCGGCACAACCCATTTCGACTACAACGCGGATCGCGAGCCGGTACGCGTACTCGCCCCCGACGGTGCGGAGAGCCAGTACCGCTATGACGATCTGGGTGATCTCACCGGGCTCACGCGCCCTGACGGCGCGACTGTCAGCATCGAATACCTGGGTCCGAACCGGCCGACGACAATTGTCGACGTCGACGGCACCATCCGGCGTCAAGAGTGGAGTGCCGCAGGCGATCTGATCGCGTCCGTCGATGCGGCGGGGTCGCGAACCGAGTACTCGTACCATCCCAATGGCGCGGCGGCGGAGGTGGTCTCGTCCACGGGCGCGCGATCGGTGATCGAGGTCGATCGAGCCGGACTGCCGGTTGTCGTTACCGACTCGCTCGGTGCGGTCACCCGTATCGAACGCGACAGTCTGGGTCGCGTCACACGCCTGACCGGCCCGCTCGGCGAAATCACCCGCTACGAATGGGCGGCCGACGGAAAACCGTTGCGCCGCATCGATCCTGATGGGCACCACGAATCGTGGACCTGGGATGGCGAAGGTAATCTCCGCACTCACACCAACCGTGCCGGCGGAATCACCGACCACAGCTACGGCCCATTCGATCTGCTCGCCGCCCGCGCCGAACCGGACGGTTCCGTCACCCGCTACACCTGGGACACCGAACGCCGACTGACGGCCGTCACCAACCCGCTGTCCCAAACCTGGACTTACGAGTACGACGGCGCAGGCCGCCTGACCGCTGAAACCGACTACACCGGCGCGACCACCCGCTACACCCACGATGCCGCCGGTCGCGTCGCATCGGTCACCCCCGCGACGGGCGTGACCCGCACCCACGCCCGAGATGTCCTGGGACGAGTCACCGCCATCACGGCCGATACCGGCGAATGGCTCAGCTACGGCCATGATGTCGCCGGTCGAGTTCTCACCGCGCACTCCGGTGTCGGCCGCAGCCCCGTCCATGCTCTGGAGTTCACGTATTCCGCAGTCGGGCAGCCTGTTTCGGAGCGTCTGGACGATCAGGGTCCGATGCTGTTCGAGTTCGACGAGCATGGTCGCCGGGTCGGACGCACAACCCCGACCGGATCGCGCACCGAGTGGGAATGGGATATCGCCGGCCGGGTGCGGGGCCTGTCGACCGGCAGCCACGAGATCGCATTCACCCACGATGCAGTGGGCCGCCAGTCCGGCTGGCAGGTGGGAACGGTCACCGTCCAGCGCACTCTGTCCGACGTGGGCCGTGTCATCGGGCAAGAGGTGACCGCCCGCCCGCGCCCACTCCTGAACCTCGGCCCGGAACCCGATCGCCCCGGCCCTCGAATGATCCGGCGCGACAACTACTCCTACCGCCCCGACGGCTATCTGACCGCCCATTCGACCATCCGTCCCGAAACGCCCGATCGGCTGCGAGAATTCGCCCTCGACCCGATAGGCCGCATCGGCACGATCACCGATGGCCCCGAAACCGAGTCGTACACCTACGACTCGCTGAGCAACATCACCCATGCCTCGCACGCGAATTCGGCTACGGCACAGCATGACCCGTCAGAGCGGGAATATCGCAACAACCTGCTGATCAGAAGCGGCCGCACCCGATACCACTACGACCCCGCCGGCCGTCTCATCCGCAAAACCCGAACCCGGCTCTCCCGCAAGCCATCCGTCTGGCACTACACCTACAACGCCTTCGACCAACTGACCGAGGTCACCACCCCCGACGGTCACCGCTGGCACTACACCTACGACGCCGCGGGCCGCCGCCGCACCAAACAGCACCGCACCCCGGGCGGCGCGATCGGTGACCGCACCGACTACACCTGGGACGACACCTACCTGGTCGAACAGGCCACCGCCACCGAAACCACCCGCTGGCACTACGACCCCACCTCCCGCACCCCCCTCACCCAAACCTCCACCCGGCACGAATTCGACACCACCTGCCACGCGATCCTCACCGACCCGGTCGGCACGCCCACCGACCTGATCGACCCCACCACCGGAACCCTCTCCGCCACAGCGGTTTCCACCATCTGGGGCGAAACCGCCTGGCAAGGCACAGCCACCACCCCCCTTCGCCTCCCCGGCCAAATCCACGACCCGGAAACCGGCCTCCACTACAACCTCCACCGCGTCTACGACCCCGCCACCGCCCGCTACCTGACCCCCGACCCCCTCGGCCTGGCCCCAGCACCGAACCCGAACACCTACCCGCACAACCCAACCGGCTGGATCGACCCCCTCGGCCTGTACCCGGCCGATTCACCGGGACGCGCCAGTCACGACCCGCACCCCGGTGAGGCTGTCGTGCACCTGGATCCCAGACATCAGGGTGGCGGTATGCACGCGTTGATCTCGGTCCGCGCCGCCGACGGTGAATTGCTGCGAACCGAACAATGGGGCGGCGTCAACTCGCTGACCAACGGAGTCGACAGGTTCGAACCCGGCATGCTTTCCCCGGAGACCATCCACGTCCGGGTTCTGCTCGATAACCCCGGGGCCGCAATGGCATACGCCGAAACCATGATGTCGAAAACCGAACGCGGATTGTATCCGAGATACCATCTGTTCACCCAGAGCTGTGTAACCTACTGCGCGCAGGTGCTTCGGGCCGGAGGTGTCGACATTCCGACAAACACCAGACCTGGAACAGCGTGGTTGCTCAAACACCATGGATGATCGCGGACAAGGGAAAAGAGCGCGTCGATGAATTACGACTGGGATTGGATCAACGATCTACCGGACTGGGATCAGCCGGAAGAGCTCACCAAAAACGACGTACCCGCAACCCACAACCTCGCCATTCTCCTGCTGTCCTGCAACCTGGTGAGCAATGAGATCCAAGCGCTGGTTGGCCGCTATATCACCGAGGTAGCGAACCTGAACGTCTGGCTCGCGGCCGGAGGCCAACAACATCTCGACGCCAGAGCCTTCATCACCCTCACCACCCACGTTGAGCAATACACCAGGAAGACCTACGAGGCATGGAAAGACCTCGAAGCAGCCCTGAACCCAACGCACGAGATCACCCCCGAAGAATCACGCGCCAAAATCGCAACCACCAGCCAATCACTCCAATTCACCCTCATCGAAGCCATAGATTTCATGAGCCAAATCCGCGGAGCCTGACAATGGATGCCGAATTCCTCGACACAATCCGAGGGCTAGTCGGGGGTTTGGGGGCGTTCTTGGATTACCCAGGAGTTGCCGTCGGGGTCGTCGAAGAAGATGAAGTTGTTCCAGGGGGCGCCTCGGCCGGGGAGGCGGGTGCCCTGGTCGAAATGCATTATCTCGGTTACCTTTACGCCTCGGGTGGAGAGTTCGGAGTGGGCTGTGTCGAGGTCGGGGACCACCAGTTGTAGGCCCGATACCGAGCCTGGGGGCATCGGGCCGGTGGAGAGGTGGATGGAGCAGGGGGAGCCGGGTGGGGTTAGTTGGACAATGCGGGTGTCGGGGGAGATTTGGATGTCCAGGTCGAGGGTGAAGCCGACCTGGGTGGAGTAGAAGTCTTTGGCCTGGTCCAGGTTCGAGACGGGGACGGGGACTACCTCGAGGATCCAATCCATGTCGGCTTCACCTTTTCGGGGGTTAGTGGCGGACTTCCGTTAGGCGGATGGGGCGGCCTTCGCGGCGGGATTGTTCGCAGGCTTCCGCGATGTAGAAGGCTTCCAGGGCTTCGGCGGGGGTGCAAGGGCTGGGGCGCTGGGCGGTGGCGACCTCCAGGAAGGTGGCCAGTTCTTCCACGTAGGCGGGGTGGAAGCGGTCCATGAAGCCGGGGTAGGCGGGGACGCCGGAGGCGGGGTAGCCGGGTTCCACCGAATGCAGGGGTGCGCGGTCGTCGAGGCCGACTATCGCATTGCCTTGGGAGCCCAGGACTTCCAGGCGGACGTCGTACCCCGCGCCGTTGTAGCGGCTGAGGGAGACCGTGGCCAGTGCGCCGTCGTCCAGGCGCAGGATTACCGCGGCCGTGTCCACATCGCCGGCGTCGGCGAAGAATTGTTCGCCGCGGTTCGCGCCGGTGGCGTAGACCTCGGTGACCTCGCGGCCGGTGACCCAGCGGATGATGTCGAAATCGTGGACGCCGCAATCGCGGAAGACGCCGCCGGAGCGGGGGATGTAGTCGGCGGGCGGGGGTGCGGGGTCGAGGGTGGTGGCGCGCAGGGTGTGCACCCAGCCGAGGTCGCCGGAGACCACGGCGGCGCGGGCGGCCCGGTAGCCCGCGTCGAAGCGGCGCTGGAAGCCGATTTGGACCGGGACGTTCGAGGCCGCGACCCGCTCCACCACCGCCAGGGTGCCGAGAATGTCTGCGGCGATGGGCTTTTCGCAGAAGACGGGGATACCGCGATCCACGGCGGCGGTGATCAGCTCCGGATGCGAATCGGTGGCGGTGGTGATGATCAGGCCGGTGAGATCGGCGGCCAGCAGCGCGTCGATATCGGGTGCGAAGTCGATATCGAGTTTGTCGGCGGTGGCGCGGGCTCGGTCCGCGTCGGCGTCGGCGACGATGACCGAATCCACGCCGGGTAGCGTGGTGAGGGTTTCGGCGTGGGAGCTGCCGATGCGGCCGGTGCCTGCCAGGCCCAGTCTGATCGCGGACATGGTTGCTCCTTCGAAATCGGTTGTGGCCCAGCTCAGTCGCGGGGCTTGGCGGTTGTCGAGCGGACGACCAGGGACGGCTCGAGATGCTGGCGCACCGGATCGGTGCGACCGTCCTGCATGCGTTCGGTGAGCGCGCGCACGGCGAGGCGGCCGATGCTGTTGCGCGGTTGATCGATGGTGGTGAGGGCGACATGCTGGAGCGCCGCCAGCGAGGTGTTGTCGTAGCCGACCACCGAGACATCCTCGGGGACACGCAGTCCCGCCTCGGCGAGCGCGGACATGGCGCCGACCGCGTTGAAGTCGTTGCCGCAGACCAGCGCGGTGGGAAAGTTACCGGGGGAGAAGAGGTTCAGCAGACTGCGCACCGCCGCCGCACCGGCTTCGTCGGTGTGCTCGCTGGCGATGACCATGGGCTCCAGCCCATGCCGGATCATGGCGGCGGTGTAGCCCTTGCGTCGCGGACCCGCCGCGAACGCGGCCCCGCCGTCCAAATGCACGATCCGCCGATGACCCAGTGCGACAAGGTGATCCACCGCCAGCGCGGCACCGACCTCGCCATCGTCATTGACGGTGTCCACTTCGGCGAAGTTCGATCCGCGCGATACCAGCACAACCGGACACCGTTGCGCCGCATCACGAATGGACGCCGCGGGCAGCACCGGCGACAGCAGGATGATCCCGCCCGGCCGGAAGGCGAGCAGGCTCGCCAGCGCCGTACTCTCCCGGGAAGCGCTGCGCCGCCCGGTATTCAGGATGAGTTCGAGGCCCTCTTCCTGCGCCGCCTCGTCCATGCCCTCCACCACATCGGCGAAGAACGCGTTACGCAGGTCGGACACCATGACCCCGACGATGTTCGAGGTCCGGCTCGCCAGCGATCGAGCCATGAGATGCGGTTCGTAGCCGAGTTCATCGGCCGCCGCCAGCACCGCGGCCCGGCGATGCTCACTCACCTTGGGGGAATTGCGCATGACCAGTGAGACCAGTGCGCGGGAAACGCCCGCTCGGGCGGCGACGTCTTCCATGGTCGGTCGGGTCATGCTGCACGACGGTACCGGTCCGGGCGATTGTCGGCAATAGAGCGCTCTAACGACATGTTTCGGACATTTGGATTCCTGCACAACGGCCCAGGTTGGAGCTGTATTGCATGGTCATGCACCACTTTTCGGCCACACCCGGGCTCTTGACACGCTTGTGATCGGGGTTACATTGTTGGAGCGCTCCAATAGTGAGAGCGTTTCACCCGTTGGCTACCGACAGGTCTGGGAAGTGCCGATGACCGAATTGCGTATTGCCGCCGCGCCCATCTCCTGGGGCGTCTGCGAAGTCCCCGCCTGGGGTTTTGTCCTGGACGCGGACACCGTGCTGCCCGCCATGGCGGCCCTCGGGCTGACCGCCACCGAGTTCGGCCCGCCCGGCTATCTGCCCGGCGCCCCAGCCGAATTGCGCGCCAAATTGGCCGCGCACGGACTCACCCCGGTCGGCGGATTCCTGGCCCTGGCCCTGCATCGAGAACCGGGCACGGCCCTGGCCACCGCCCGCGACACCGCCGCACTCTTCGCCGCGACCGGTGCGGAAGTACTGGTCCTGGCCGCCGCCACCGGCGAAGACGGCTACGACGCCCGAGTCCCCCTCACCGATCACGAGTGGCGCACACTCATCGACACCGCCGCGAGCATCGCCGATATCGCCGCCGAACACGGTCTGCGCACCACCCTGCACCCGCACGTCGGCACCCATGTCGAGACCGCCGCGGAAGTCGAGCGCTTCCTGGCCGATTCCGATCTGGACCTGTGCCTGGACACCGGCCACCTGGTCATCGGCGGCACCGACCCGGTGGCGCTGGCCCGGCGATATCCGCACCGCATCGGGCACATCCACCTGAAGGACGTCCGGCTCTCGGTTGCCGACGAAGTCCGAAGTGGCCGAATGGAATACAGCAAAGCCGTGCGCAACGGCCTTTATGTGCCGCTCGGCGAAGGCGATGTCGATATCGCCGCGCTGGTGCACGCCGTCCGCGCCGCGGGCTACACCGGCTGGTACGTCCTCGAGCAGGACACCGCCCTCAATCCCGGCGATACCGCCGCCGGTCCCGACCGAGATACCGAAGTAAGTCTGCGACACCTGGCCGAAATAGGGGCTGAACAGGCCTCCACCCGGATTTAGTGGGTTATGTGATGACAATGAAGTCCCAAGTAGCACCCCCGGGCGCGAAACGTTCCGGCCCGAAACGCTGGCGGCGACTATCGCCCTGGATCGCGGCCGCCGCCGTGCTCGCCGCGTGCAGCGGCCCGGGCACCGATCAGACCGCCCCCGCGCAGGCTCCGGTCGCCGTCGGCAAACTGACCTCCGTCGCGGTCGTCACGCACGGTTCACCCGGTGACGCGTTCTGGAATGTGGTCAAGAACGGCGCGGAGGCCGCGGGCGATCAGCTCGGGGTGCGCGTGGAATACAACTCCTCCGGCGATCCGAGCCAGCAGGCCAAGCTCATCGACAATGCCGTCGCACAGGGCGTGGACGGCCTGGTCGTCTCCATGGCGAATCCGGACGCGCTGCGCACCTCCATCGAGAAGGCGGTGTCCTCGGGCATTCCGGTGGTCACCATCAATTCCGGTGAGGACAAGAGCGTGGCCTACGGCGCGATCGGCCATGTCGGCCAGAGCGAGCGCCAGGCCGGTGAGGCCGCCGGCAAACGCCTGCACGATGCCGGAAAACAGAAGATGCTCTGCGTGATTCACGAGGCCGGGAATATCGGCGCGAACGAACGCTGCGCGGGCGCGACCCAGGGCTTCGGCACCGCGGTCACCCTCCAGGTCGACATCAACAATCCGACCGATGCCCAGGCGCGCATTCGCGGTGCGCTGGAAGCGGATTCATCGATCGACGCCGTGCTGACGCTGAATTCGCAGATCGCCGCCCGCGCGGTGGACGCGGTCCGCGAATCCAAGTCCAAGGCCGCCATCGCCACCTTCGATCTCAATGACGATGTGGTTGGCGCGATTCGGGCCGGATCGCTGCTGTTCGCGGTCGATCAGCAGCAGTACGAACAGGGCTATCTGCCGGTGGTCATGCTGAAGCTGTACCGGTCCAATCTCAATGGCGTCGGCGGCGGCCATCCGGTGCAGACCGGACCGGCGTTCGTGGACAAGAGCAATGTCGATGTCGTCGCCGGGCTAGTCGCCCAGGGCACGCGGTAACGGGCCGGGAGTGAATGACATGAGTGTTGCCACAACGGCTTCCGAGCCGACAACGAGTCTGCGGTCATCGCTGGTGCAGCGCCTGGTGGTGCGGCCCGAACTGGGCGCGCTGATCGGCGCGCTGGTGGTGTTCCTGTTCTTCTCGATCATCACCGACAAGTTCCTGAGCGCACTGGGCGTATCCAACTGGCTGGATGACGCGTCCACGCTCGGCATCATGGCGGTGGCGGTCGCCCTGCTCATGATCGGTGGCGAATTCGATCTCTCCGCCGGTGTGATGACGGCCTCCACCGCGCTGGTCACGGCGCTGCTGGCGGTGAACGCGGGCTGGAATATCTGGCTGGCCCTTGCGGTTTCGCTGCTCTTCGCTCTTGCGGTCGGTGCGCTGAACGGCTGGGTGGTGATGCGTACCGGCCTGCCGAGCTTCATCGTCACCCTGGGCACCTTCCTGGCCTTGCAGGGCCTGAATCTCGGCGTGACACGGTGGGTTACCGGCACCGTGCAGGTCTCGGGCATTCGCGGAGCCGATGGCTACCAGTCCGCGGGCTGGGTCTTCGCCTCCACCACCGATATCGGCGATGCGCACATTCAAGCCTCGGTGGTGTGGTGGATCGTGCTCACCGCCATCGCGGCAATCGTGTTGATGCGCACCAGGTTCGGCAACTGGATCTTCGCGGTCGGCGGTTCACTGCCCAGTGCCCGCGCGGTCGGCGTCCCCGCCGCCCGCACCAAGATCATTCTCTTCATGACCACGGCCTTCGCGGGCTGGGTGGTGGGCGCGTGCAATCTGCTGCGCTTCTCCAGCGTGCAGGCCAATCAGGGGGTGGGACTGGAGTTCCAGTACATCATCGCCGCGGTGGTCGGCGGCTGCCTGCTCACCGGCGGCTTCGGTTCGGTGGTCGGCGCGGCACTGGGCGCGCTCACCTTCGGCATGGCACGGCAGGGCATTGTCTTCGCGGGCTGGAACAGCGACTGGTTCATGCTCTTCCTCGGCGTGCTGCTGCTCTCGGCCGTACTGGTCAACAACGAGTTCAAGAAGCGAGCGGAAAGGGTACGCCGATGACTTCCCAGGCACCCCTCATCGAAACCGTCGATATCGGAAAGAGTTACGGCGGCGTGGTGGCGCTGCACGATGTGACCATGGTGGTCAATCCCGGCGAGGTCACCTGCGTGCTGGGCGATAACGGCGCGGGCAAATCCACCCTGATCAAGATCTTGGCCGGTGTGCACCAGCACGATACGGGCGAGTTGCGTATCGAAGGTAAGCCCACCCGATTGTCTTCCCCGCGTGAGGCTTTGGACCTGGGCATCGCGACGGTGTACCAGGATCTGGCGGTGGTGCCGCTGATGAGCGTCTGGCGCAATTTCGTGCTCGGCTCCGAACCCACCAAGAAGCTGGGCCCGATCCAGCTGCTGGACCGGCGGCAGTCCCAGGACATCACCCGTAAAGCCCTGGAG
Source organism: Nocardia sp. NPDC058058 (assembly GCF_042885355.1). Taxonomy (NCBI): domain Bacteria; kingdom Bacillati; phylum Actinomycetota; class Actinomycetes; order Mycobacteriales; family Nocardiaceae; genus Nocardia; species Nocardia sp. NPDC058058. Next base: position 343,505 of record NZ_JBHVSA010000001.1, read on the forward strand.
GACATGGGAATCGAGATCCGCGATCTCGAACAGCCGGTCGGCACGCTCTCCGGCGGTCAGCGTCAATGCGTCGCCATCGCCCGCGCGGTGCACTACGGCGCGAAGGTGCTGATCCTGGACGAACCCACGGCCGCACTGGGTGTGAAGCAGGCGGGCATCGTGCTGCGCTATGTGGTCCAGGCGCGCGACCGCGGCCTGGGCGTCGTGCTCATCACCCACAATCCGCACCACGCCTACCCGGTCGGCGACCGCTTCCTGCTGTTGCAGCGCGGCGGCCAGCTCGGGTCCTACGAGAAGTCCGAGATCGACCTCGCCGAACTGACCCGCCAGATGTCCGGCGGCGCGGAACTCGAAGCGCTGCAACACGAATTGCAGCGAGTGGTGTCGGAATGACCGAACTGGAAGTGCTGACCGTCGGCCGAGTCGGGGTCGACCTGTATCCGGAGCAGAGCGGGGTGCCGCTGGCCCAGGTGCAGACCTTCGCCAAATTCCTGGGCGGCACCGCCACCAATGTCGCGGTGGCGGCCGCCCGGCTGGGCCGCCGCACGGCGCTGCTCACCAAGGTCGGCCCCGACGGCTTCGGTGATTTCGTGCGGGACGCGCTGTCGGACTTCGGCGTGGAGAACCGCTATGTCGGCACCGCGCCGAATCTCCAGACGCCGGTGGTGTTCTGCGAACTCAACCCGCCCGCCGATCCGCCGCTGCTGTTCTATCGCGCGCCCATCGCACCGGATCTCACCCTCGTCGATGATGAGATCCCCTGGGATGTAGTCGATTCCGTGCCACTGCTGTGGGTCACCGGTACCGGCGTCAGCGCCGAACCCGGCCGCACCACCCAGCGCGCCATGCTGGAGCGCCGTGATCGGCGCGGCCACACCGTGCTGGATCTGGATTACCGCCCCATGTTCTGGCCCGATGTCGAGACCGCCCGCGCCGAGATCGGCTGGATGGTCGATCACGTGAATGTGGTGGTGGGCAATAGAACCGAGGTGCAGGTGGCCGTCGGCACCGCCGATCCGGACGAGGCCGCCGACCGGCTGCTCGCTCGGGGCGTGCGCCTGGCCGTGATCAAACGCGGCGCGGAGGGCGTGCTGGTGGCCACCGAGGCCGAACGCTGGACCGTCCCGCCGTGCCGCGTCGAGGTCGTCTGTGGCCTCGGCGCCGGCGACGGCTTCGGCGGCGCGCTCATTCACGGCCTGCTCGCGGGCTGGGATCCACATCGCCTGGGCACCTTCGCCAATGCCGCCGGGGCGCTGGTCGCCTCCCGCCTGGCCTGCGCCGACGCCATGCCGACCGAGGCCGAGATCGAGGAGTTACTGTGCACCTGACCGACGACCGCTGGTACCGGCTGCTGCGCGCCCGAGCCACCGAACCCGAAGCGGTGCAGCGCGCCTACGCGGACCGCATTCGCCGCCCGAACTTGCTGTCGGACAAGGGAACCCTGTTCCTGGTCGCCGCCGACCATCCGGCACGCGGCGCGCTGGGCGTCGGCGCGGACACCACCGCCATGGCGGATCGCCGCACGCTGCTGGAGCGGCTGCTCATCGCGCTGGACAATCCCGCCGTGGACGGCGTGCTCGGCTCACCCGATATCGTCGAGGAACTGCTGCTGCTCGACGCCGTGCACGACAAGATCGTCATCGGCTCGATGAACCGCGGCGGCCTGGCCGGAGCGGACTGGGAGATCGACGACCGCTTCACCGGATACGATGCCGAATCCCTGGTGAAGTACCGGCTCGACGGCGGAAAGATGCTGCTGCGCATGGTCGATTCGGACGCGGGCACCATCCCGACGCTGGAAGCCTGCGCCCGGGCGGTCTCCGAACTCGCCGAGCACGGGCTGATGGCCATGGTGGAACCGCTGCCGTACGGGCGCGATCCGTCCGGGTCGCTGGTCATGCATCGCGATGCCGCCTCGCTACAGCGCGCCATCACCATTGCCTCCGGCCTGGGCGTCACCTCGGCCTACACCTGGCTCAAAATACCCGCACCGCAGGATATTTCGGCACTCGATGCCACCACGCTGCCGGTGCTGGTGCTGGGTGGCGCGCCCTCGGGTGATCCGGCGGCGGACCTGGCGTCCTGGGGTTCGGCTCTCACCCACGATGTGGTGCGCGGTCTGGTTGTCGGCCGCAGCCTGCTCTATCCGCCGGACGGCGATGTGGCGGGCGCGGTGGACGCCGCCGCGAGAGTGCTCGAGGCCGCGTCATGAGCAAGCTGCACCATCGGCACGGAACCCTCGGTGACAGAAACGATCCCGTCGCGCTGACACCGGATGACGCGGGCTGGACCTACACCGGTCTGCGCGTACTCCGATTGGAGGCGGGCGAATCGCGCACCGTGCGGACGGGTGAGTTCGAAGCGTTCGTGCTGCCGCTGTCCGGATCGTGCACCGTCCGGGTGGACGGCCTCACCTTCGAACTGGAAGGCCGCGAAACGGTTTTCACCCGCGTCACCGACTTCGCCTATGTCCCGCGCGATGCCGAGGTCGAGTTGACGACGACGCACGGCATAGAGGTCGCGCTGCCGATGGCACGCTGCACCCGCCGCCTCGAACCCAAATACGGGCCGGCGGAGAAGGTTCCGGTGGAGGTACGCGGGGCAGGCGTCGCGACTCGTCAAGTCACCGGCTTCGGTGTCCCCGGAATCTGGGACCACGCCGACAAACTCAATGCCTGCGAACTCATCACCCCCGGCGGCAATTGGTCCTCCTATCCGCCGCACAAGCATGACGAGGCGAGCGACTGCGAGGTCGTCAACGAGGAGATCTACTACTTCCGCATTGCCGACCGCGATGGAATCACGCCCTCGCCAAGGGGTTTCGGCATGCACCGCACCTACACCGCCGATGGCGCACTCGACGAGAACGTCGCCGTCCGCGACGGTGACGTCTTCCTCGTCCCGCACGGCTATCACGGCCCGTGTATCGCCGCCCCCGGCTATGCCATGTACTACCTCAATGTCCTGGCAGGTCCCGCCGCCGACCGGTCCATGTCCTTCTGCGACGACCCGGACTACTCCTGGGTCCGATCGCACTGGGCCGATGAACCGATGGACCCGCGCTGCCCGGTCACCTCGCACGAAGGACGCCTGCCATGAGACTCACGACCGCACAAGCCCTGGTGGCCTGGCTGGTCGCCCAGCGCTCGGAACTGCTCGACGGCACCGAAGTACCGCTGTTCCCACACGTTTTCGCCATCTTCGGGCACGGCAATGTGCTCGGGCTGGGCACCGCGCTCCAGGAACGCCGGGACGATATCCCGGTGTGGCGCGGGCATACCGAACAGGGCATGGCGCTGGCCGCGGTCGGTTTGGCCAAGGCCACCCAGCGCCGCCAGGTCGGCATCGCCACCTCGTCCATCGGTCCGGGCGCGCTCAATATGGTCACCGCCGCCGGTGTGGCACATGCCAATCGGCTGCCGCTGCTCCTGCTGCCGGGTGACACCTTCACCAGTCGCGCACCCGATCCGGTGCTCCAGCAGGTGGAGAACTTCGGCGATCCCACCGTCACCGTGAACGATTCGTTCCGCGCGGTGAGCAGGTATTTCGACCGCATCACCCGCCCGGAGCAGTTGATCGCGACGCTGCCGCAGGTGGCGCGGGTACTCACCGATCCGGCCGAAGCGGGGCCGGTGACACTGGCACTGCCGCAGGACATTCAGGTGGAGACCTACGACTTTCCGGACGCGTTGTTCGAGCCGGTACTGCATCGCGTCCCGCGCCCGCGCCCGGATCGGCGCAGCGTGTCGGAGGCGGCGGCGCGATTGCGTACCGCACAGCGCCCGCTCCTGATCCTCGGCGGCGGCGTGCGCTATTCGGGCGCGGTCGACAGCGCGGTGAAATTCGCTGAGCGGCACGGTATTCCGATCACCGAGACCACCGCCGGGCGGACCCTGGTCGAACACGGTCATCCGCTCTACGCGGGTCCGCTCGGCATTACCGGCGCGGCCTCGGCCAACACCCTGGCCGCCGAAGCCGATATCGTCCTGGCCGTCGGCACCCGGCTGCAGGATTTCACCACCGCGTCCTGGACCGTTTTCGCCGACGATGTGCGACTCATCCACATCAATGCCGCGCGCTTCGACGCCGTCAAGCACGGTGCGCTCGCGGTGGTCGGTGACGCCGACGCCGCACTGGCCGACCTCGCGCCCGAAACAGGGGAGTGGCACGCCGATCCGGCCTGGACCGCCCGCGCCGCGACCGTCCGCGCCGAATGGGACGCCCATATCGACAAGCTCCGCGCCCCCGCGCTCGGTGCGCCCACCTATGCCCAGGTCGTCGGCATGGTCAATGAACTCAGCGGTCCCGACGATTACGTGATGACGGCCTCCGGCGGTCTCCCCGGCGAACTCATCGGCGGCTGGCGCGCCACCGGCGGCGCACCCACCATGGATGTCGAATACGGCTTCTCCTGTATGGGTTACGAGCTCTCGGGCGCGTGGGGCGCGGCCATCGCGCATCGCGGCCTGGTCACCACCATGCTCGGCGACGGCTCCTATCTGATGCTCAATTCCGAACTGTTCTCCGCGGCGTTCGCGGGTCATCCGCTGGTGGCGGTGGTGTGCGATAACGACGGATACGCGGTGATCGCCCGCCTGCAAGAAGGTCAGGGCGCGGAGCCGTTCAACAATTTCTACGCCGATTGCCGCAGCAATCACGATATGCCGCCGCGGGTGGATTTCGCCGCGCACGCCCGCGCGCTGGGCTGCGCGGTATTCACCGCGGGCGAACCCGCGGAATTCCGCGATGCCTACGCCCGCGCCCGTACCACCGCCGTCGCGGAGCATCGTCCGGCCGTACTCGTGGTGCACACCCAGCCGTCGTCCTGGACCGAATCCGGTGCGTGGTGGGAAGTCGGTGTGCCCCAGCACCTCTCGGGCCGCGCCGCCTATGAGCAGGAAAAACCCGGCCAGCTGCGCTACACCCGCGCGGACTGATCGCGGCCCCGCGCGCGGCACACCCGAGCAATCCGGTCATACCGGCACTCGCGTGACCCGCGCGGGCAATCTATGGCAGACTCGGCGCAAACGCGCAGGGCGGTCGGCAAGGAGATCGCACGCGCACGGTTGATGCGGGAGTTTGAAGGTCGCAATGGATCTCAGCGCCATTGAGCGCCAGGTGGCTACGGATAGAGCGGCCGCCCGCGACCGTTCGCCCGAAGCCGAACTGGCCCTAGCCACCACCCTGTGCGAATTGGCCCGCGGCCTCATTGCCACCAAAAGCGATCCGGCACAGCGTGATCTGTCCGCCTCGGCACTGGAACCCGCGCAGGAGGCCGTACTGCTGCGGCTGCGCTGGCTCACCGCCGGACATGTGAACGCGATCTTCGCGGGGCAGGTGCAGGACGCGCTGCGACTATTCGAGGAGGCCGCCCGCACCATCGGCCACCGCGAGTTGGCGACCTCCACCATTCGCAACGCGTGCAATGCCTATCGGCAGGTGGCGTACAACTACCCCAATGCCGCCGCCGTCTGCGCCGACGCACTCGCCAAATGCGGTGTGTGGCTGTTGCGCCTGGACCCCAATGCCGCGGTCGCGGCCAGTTCGGACGCGGTCAGCATTCGCGCCCAGCTCTTCGCCGCCGATCCGGAACAGGCCGCGCGCTATCTCTCCAGTCTCAATACGCTGCTGCGCACGCTGATGGTGGGTCGTCAGCGCAAACCGGCCATCGCCATGTATCGCGAGCGCTATGCCGCGGTCACCTCACCGGCCATGGCGCAGCGGTTGCGGGAGATCCGAGTCGAGGACATCGGGTTCACCAGCAAGACCGTCACGGCGCTGCGAAAGCTGGAAGTCGCCACCCTGGAGCGCGCCGGGTATCTGACCCAGCAGCAGATTCTGTACCAAACCTCCGGTGACCTGGCGACCATCGAAGAGGTCAACTGGCAGCTCGCGCTGATCGGCCTCAAACCGCTCGCCGCCGGCGCCATGCCGGATCAGCCGTCCAAGCCGATGGAGATCAGCACCTCGTTCGGTGCGCTCGGGGTGCGCTGTTCCTCGCGCAATGCCGTCACCCTGGTGCGCGCCGCCATTCTCGCGGCGTATTCCGCCGACGGCGCGCAGGCCGTGCCCAGCACCGCCTACCTCGGTGTGGACGAAAAGCATTGGAGCACACCGGACCCCGAAGCCAATCGCGCCGAACGCCTCGGCGAGGACGTGGTCCTGATCGAAAAGGTTTCCGAACACTGGGTTTCGGTGAAGAGCCTGAACTGGGAAATCGCCCCGGTCGGCAAACATCCACTGGCCCTGCGGCTTTCCCAGGAATGGCCGGTGGTCAGCGTCGCCACCACCGAGAACATGTCGTACGAACTCTGTTGGTACGAGGGCGGTTCCGCCATCCAGTACGCCGCGCTCGGTCTTCCGGCCGGGCAGATTCCGCTCGAAAAGCCGCTCGCCCCCTTGGATTTCAAGGCACTCGCGGAATACGGCGCGGACTACGCCTCCGAAACCCAGGTGCGCTCCGCGTTCGGCAATACCACCATGTTCACCAAACTCACCAGCCTGCCGGGCAGCGGTATCCGCCAGGCCGCCGAGGCCGGACCGCTGGCCGAACACGGTTCCAACACCCTCTACTTCCGTGCCGGGACCGAATAAACACGTATTTCTATAACAGTGATGCCGATCACTTGTGGCCGTTACCCTGTGATCACCTCGGCAGCTCGTGGCGCATCTTGATGGGTCTTCCGGTCACACGAAATGCCGTGGTCAGAAAGGCATTTCGATCATGAGTTCGACTTCGACCGCCCCCGGTCCGATAGCACCGACGCTGTTGACCGGGCTGTGGCAGCGCAAGATTCCGCACTACCCGGACAACCGTACCCGGTCCTGGTATCTCTTCCTGGTGGTGATCGTCTCGGTCGCCCTCTACTACCAGCTCTTCGTCTCGGGCGCGGTGGGCAATGAGCTCATCGCCTATTTCCACCTGTCCTTCGCGTATTTCGTCGGCATCTTCATCGCCGGTGCGGCGTTCGGCGCGGTCGCCTCGGTCATCGCCGGGCTGCTGGACCGGTGGGGGCGGGCCAATATCGTCGCCTACGGCACGGTGATCTGCTCGGTGCTCACGCTGATCGCGGTGCCCGCCTGCACCACCAAAGAGGCGTACCTGATCGTCTACTGCGTGATCGGCATCGTGGAAGGCGCGGTGCTGGTGGCCACCCCGGCCCTGGTGCGCGACTTCTCACCGCAGCTGGGCCGCGCCTCGGCCATGGGCTTCTGGACCCTCGGACCGGTGCTCGGCGCGCTGGTGACCACCGAGATCTCCACCCAGACCCTGTCCGCGCATCCGGATTGGCAGTTCCACTACCGGTTGTGCGGCGCCATCTGCGTGGTCATCTCCATTCTCGGCGTGGTCGGATTGCGCGAACTCAGCCCGGCGCTGCGCGATCAGATCATGGTGTCCATGCGCGATAAGGCGCTCATCGAGGCCCGCGCGCGCGGGCTCGATGTGGAGAGCCTCGAGCGCGATCAGTGGAAACAGATGATGCGCTTCAATATCGTCGGATCGGCATTCGCCATCTCGATATTCCTGGCGTTCTTCTACACCATCGTGTCGTTCCTGCCGGTGTACATGGCGACGAACTTCGGGTTCACCGCACAGCAGGCCAATGCGATGGGCAACTGGTATTGGATCGCCAATGCGGTGTCGCTGGTGCTGACGGGCATCATCTCCGATTACCTGAAGGTCCGAAAACCGTTCATGCTCTTCGGTGCCGTCATCAGCATCATCGGGGTGTTCATATTCCTGGGCTATACCGATAAACCGGGTACCGACTACTACACCTTCGCCGCGGTGCTCAGCCTGATCGCGGTGGGCAGCGGTATCTGCTACGCGACCTGGATGGCCTGCTACACCGAGACGGTGGAGAACCGGAATCCGGCGGCGACCGTCGCGGGGCTCGCGGTGTGGGGCGGCATTCTGCGCACGGTGGTGACATTCGTACTGCTCGGATTGCTGCTGGTGGTGACCGCGGCGGGCACGCTGGTGAATTACGGCCCACGGCTGCAAACAATTTCGGCCAAATACCATAATGAGCTGGCCACCATTCAGAAAGTCGGCACGGATACCATGGCCCAGCTCGGTGCCAATCCGAATGATGCCGCCGCTCAGGTGACCGCACTGGTGAAATTGACCGGTGCCTCGGCCGCCGATGTGCAGACCACGGTCGCGCTCAATGCCAAGTATCCGCAGGAGTTGGCCACCCTTCAGGCCATCGATCCGGCGGTGCTGACCAAGATGCTGATCAATCCGGCCGATCAGGCCAGTGCCGCCACCGCGGTGAGTCAGGTCGCGCAGAAGTTCAGCATTCCGCCGGATCAGGCCATCGCCAGAATTCAAGCGGCACAGAAGGTTCCGGTGAACGATCTCGCCGTCGCCTCGCAGGTGGGTCCGCAATTGACCACCGCCAGCAATGAACTCAAGGCGGTCAGCGCGATTCCGGCCGATGATCTGGCATTCCTGTCCGACCATGCCAAGGACGCGCAGCAGGCGGCGATCGATTCGCCCAAGCAGTGGCGGACCTGGTGGTGGATCTGCCTGGTCGCGCAGATCGCGTTCCTGCCGTTCGTGTTCTTCATGTCCGGTTTCTGGAGCCCGAAGAAGGCGGCGGAAGCGGCGGCCGCGCACGATGAGGCGGTGTCCCGCGAGCTGGAAACACTATCCGTACGGTGATCCAGTACAGTTATTGAAGTGCACAAGAACTCCGTGGCCGCCACCTTCGACCTGCTCGGCGACCGCCTGACGCTCACCATTCTGCGTCTGGCCTTCGTCGAGCACGCCCGGCGATTCCACCACTGGAGTGACAGGACGAACGCGCCGCCGGCCGTGCTCACCGCACGGCTGGCGGCGCTCGTCGATGCCGGGGTGCTGTACCGCGATCGCGGCGAATACCGGCTCACCGAATTGGGGCTCGGCACCTGGCAGATCCTGGTCTGCGTATGGTCCTGGCAACGGGAGTGGACAGCCGAATGGGCGCTGCTGCCCGAGTTCGTACACACCGAATGCGGGCATCGCGGGCCGCCGGTGGTGATGTGCAAGAGCTGCGGGCGCACCGTGACGCCGCATGACACCGATGTCGAATTGGATCGGGATGCGCTGTGGCACATCACCTCCGGGCGCAGGCGTTCGGCACGCGCGGCCGCGCCCGCCGGTGACGACGCGCGCTTCGACGAGATCATGGAGGCGATCGGTGATCGCTGGAGCGCCGCGGTCACCGGTCTGGCGCTGGCGGGCGTGCGGCGATTCTCGGAATTCCGTGCGGCACTGCATATGTCGCCGACCACGCTGACCGAACGACTGACCCGGCTGGTCGAGGCGGGCATTCTGCACCGGCCCGAGACCGATGCGCGTGAGTACCGGCTGACCCCGCGCGGGCGAGCGCTGTTCGGGGTGTTCGCGTTCCTGTTGGCCTGGGCCGATCACGCGCATCCCGAGCCCGAACCCGGGCTGCGGATCCACCATCGGGAGTGCGGTGCGGTGTTGATTCCGGCGCTGCGCTGCCGGGGCTGCGAGGCCGAATTGACCCGGACCGATGTGCGATTCGAAGCGGCCACCGCGCGGGTTTCGCAGGGCTGAGGGCGGCCGTCGGGCCTTGACAGCTCTCGTTGAGACGCGTATCACTTCATTAACTGTAGTGAAATTCGCCGGGCCGTTCGAGCCCGGCTGCTGGAGGCGCCGCTCATGCCGCTCAATGAAGAACTCATCGCTCCCGCCGCCGAGGCGCTGACCAATCCGTACCTGGAGGGTCCCTACGCCGCGCAGTCCGACGAGATCACCGCCACCGACCTCACGGTGCTGGCCGGGGAACTGCCCGTGGACCTCGACGGGGTGTATGTACGCAACGGTCCGAATCCGCAGTTCGCGCCGTTGGGCCGGTATCACTGGTTCGACGGCGACGGCATGCTGCACGCGGTGCACTTCGAGAACGGGCGGGCCACGTATCGCAATCGGTACATTCGCACCGCCGAATTCGATGCCGAGCGATCGGCCGGAACCGCGCTGTGGCGCGGGGTGATCGAGCCCTGGGACGGGAACCCCGCCGGGGATCGGCGCGAACGCAACTCCGCCAATACCGATGTCATCTACCACCACGGCAACCTGCTCGCGCTCTGGTACCGCGCGGGCAAGCCGTATTCGATCGATCCGGTGAGCCTCGAGACGCGCGGAGTCGACGACTTCAATGGCACACTGCCGGGCGAGGTTTCGGCGCACGCCAAGGTCGATGAGCGCACCGAGGAATTCCTGTTCTTCGACTACGGCATCAATGCCCCGTACCTGCGCTACGGCGTCGCGGATCCGACCGGCAAGGTCACCCACTTCACGGGGCTGGAGCTGCCCGGACCGCGGCTGCCGCACGATATGGCGATCACCGAGAACTACTCCATCCTGATGGATCTGCCGCTGTACAACGATCCGCGCGCGGCTGCCGCCGGGCGATTCAAGATCTTCTTCGATCGCGAGCTGCCGAGCCGGTTCGCGGTGATCCCGCGCTATGGCGTTGGGGCGGAAGCGAAATGGTTCGAGGCCGCGCCCGGGTACATCTATCACACGGTCAACTCGTGGGAGGAGGGCGAGGAGATCGTGCTCATCGTATGCCGGGTCACCGAGCCCAGCCCGGTCTCCGATCGCGCGCATCCGCTGGCGCAGTTGCTCGCGTATCTGCGGCCCGAAGCCAAACTGCACCGGTACACCTTCAATCTCCGGACCGGGGTCACCACCGAAACGCCCCTCGATGACGTGAATACCGAATTTCCTGCGATCGATCAGGGGATCACCGGGCAGCGCGGGCGATACTCGTATCAGATGCGACTGTCGGTGGATCGGACCATGATCTTCGATGCCGTCATCAAGTACGACTTGCTCACCGGCACAAAGGAAACCGCGCCGTTCGGCGATGGCATGTACGGCAGTGAGCTCACCGTGGTTCCGCGCCCCGGCGCGACATCCGAGGACGACGCCTACTTGACCATGTTCGCCCACAACAATCACACGGGGCTGTCCGAGGTCTGGATCTACCACGCCGCCGATCTGAGTAAGGGGCCGATCTGCCGGTTGGGAATCCCCACCCGGGTACCGCTCGGCTTCCACGCCACCTGGGTCAGCGGGGAACGCATGCGCGCCGCGTCCCAGCCGATCGCCTGAAAAGGTCTGTGCCCGTGCCTGATCCACGATTGAGCGTGAGCCTGCCGTACTGGCAGGACCGCGACCCCATGGACGCCCTGCTGGTGGCCGAGGCCGCCGATAAACTCGGCTACGACCGGCTGTGGCTCGGTGAGATGGCAACCTTCGACGCCTTCGCTCTCGCCACGGCCGTGGGTCAAGCGCCGGGTCGAATCCCCCTGTGTATCGGACCGCTGGCGGTCGACGTCCGGACTCCGGCGACCATCGCCATCGGTGTGGCAAGTGTCGCCGCCCTCACCGGGCGGGCCGTCGATATCGCGCTCGGCACCTCGAGCACGGTTGTGGTGAAGGACTGGCACGGGCGTGAAAGACGGCGCACCGCTGTGCATTTGGAGGAGTCGGCGCACATCGTGCGGCAGTTGCTCGACGGCGAGAAGGGCGACTTCGACGGTGAGATCGAACGTATCCGCGGCTACCGGCTGCGCCTGCCCGCCCCGCCGCAGGGGCTCCGCCCGGAGCTGATCGTGGCGGCCTTCGGGGACCGTGCGCTGGCGGCGGCGGCCCGTACGGCTGATCGAGTGGTGCTCAATCTCGTCACGCCCACGCAGGTTGCCCGATGTGTCGCGCGCATAAAGGAATTCGCGGCCGAAGCCGGGCGTGCCACCCCGAAGATCTCGGTGTGGGTGACCGCGGCGGCGGATCCGACACCCGACATGCTGCACACGCTTCGGCGCGGGGTGGTCGGCTATCTGCGTGCGCCCGGCTACGACGCCATGTTCGAGGAGGCGGGCTTCGGCGATGTGGTGCGACTGGCGCACGGCGGGGCTCATCCGCGCGAGGTGCTGGCCGCCGTTCCCGACGAATTGCCCGCGACCGTGGGGATGTTCGGCGATGCCGTCACGCTCGCGAACCGGCTCACCGCGTATCGGGACGCCGGGGCCGACGAGGTGGTGATCGTGCCGGTGTCCACCTCGGAGGATCCGGCCGCGCAGCACACCCTCGAGATCCTCGCGGGGATCGAACATGGCTGACGCGCTGATCTGTGCCACCACTGTCGGCCATTGGAATTCGAATGAGATCGGGGAGAGCTGCGGTGGGTGACGCATTCATTTATGACGCGGTGCGACTGCCTCGGGGCAGGGTGCGGCGAAGTGGTGGGACGCTGGCCGAACTGCCGCCGTATGAGCTGCTCGGACAACTGCTTTCGGCATTGAGTGAGCGGGGGTGTCCGGCGGAGTCGGTGGACGACATGGTGATCGGGGTCAGCACCGCGGTGGGAGAGCAGGGCGGGGATATCGCCCGGGCCGCCGCACTGTGGGCTGGTTGGCCGGATTCTGTTCCGGGCGGGGTGGTTTCGCGGCTCTGTTGTTCGGGGCTCGACGCTGTTGAGGCCGGGGCGGCTCGAGTTGCGGCGGGCTATGTGGACATTGTCGTTGCCGGTGGCGTCGAGTCGATGTCGCGGGTGCCGATGCTGTCGGATCGGCCCGCCATCGCTCTGGACAATGATTTGGGGGAGCGGACCGGGTTCGTGACCATCGGGGTGTCGGCGGATCTGACGGCGGCCGCGTACGGGATCACTCGACCGGAGTTGGATGCCTATGCGGTGCAATCACATCGGCGTTCGGTTGCTGCGGAGGTCTCGGGGGCGGTGATTCCGGCCCGCAAGGGCGGCACGGTGGTGCTGGACGCCGATGAGGGTGCTCGGGGCGATGCCTCGGTGGCGGCGTTCGCCGAATTGCCCGCGCTGTTCGGGGAGGACCCCTCGTGGGAGCGGGTGGCTCGCCGCCTGCCGGACGCTCCGCGTCCCGTCGCCGGATTGCACACCATTGCCACCGCGCCGCAGCTCGCCGATGGCGCGTCCGCGGTGCTGATCGGTAACGCGGCGGCGGAACGGACACTGGGACGAAAGCCGTTGGCCGCCATCGTCGGTACGGCTCAGACCGCAGTGCGCTCACCGTTGCTCACCGCGCCGGTGACCGCTGCCCGGGTGGCGTTGGGCCGCGCGGGAATTACCGCCGGGGACCTCGACGTGGTCGAGGTGAACGAATCCTTCGCCGTCACACCGCTGGTGCTCACACGTGAGTTGAATCTTGATCCGGCGCGGGTCAATCAATCAGGCGGCGCTGTCGCGGTCGGGCATCCGCTCGGCGCGACCGGCGGCATCCTCATCGCCCAGGCGCTCGATGCCCTGACCCGGTGCGACGGCGAACACGCGCTGGTGACCATCCCCGCCGCGCTCGGCCTGGGGTCGGCGGTCGTGCTGCGGCGGCTGTCATGAGCAAGAACTACGAGTACTAGGGAACTTCATGGCTGAATCACCCACTCCCGCACCGCTTGCCGGTGCGCGTCGTACCACCGGGACGAGACATCCGGTGCGGCCCTGTCATCCGGAGGACACGGTGCGCGACTATCTCGAGCGCGGCTGGTGGGAGAGCGAGACGATCCCCGCTGTCTTCCGCCGCCGCGTCACCGAGACGCCGGACGCGTCCGCGCTGACCGATCCGGCGAATCTGGCGGATCTGACCGGCGCGGCACCCCGCAGCCTGAGCTGGCACGGGCTCGATGATCACGTAATCGATATCGCGGCAGTGCTTTTCGCGCAGGGTATCAGGCAGGGCGATACCGTCGCCGTGCTGTTGCCGAACTCCATCGCGCTCACCGCCACGTATCTGGCACTGTGGCGTTTGGGTGCGGTCGCCACGCCCATGCCCGCGTCCTACCGGCGGCATGAGATGTCCGGGATCGTTGCCGCGACCGCCGCCGATGCGATCATCACCGCCGGAACGCTCTCCGGTCGGGAGTTGGCGGAGGAGGCGCTGTCCGTCGCCGACGGCGGTGCGACGGTATTCGCGTTCGGCCCCGGGATTCCGGATAAGGCTGTGGCGCTGGGCGATCCGGCGGACACTCAGGCCCGCGACCGGTTCCGGGACTATGAAACAGCGTTGCAGGTCACCGTCAACGACCGCATCACCGTGTGTTGGACCAGTGGCACCGAAGCCGCGCCCAAGGGTATTCCGCGCTGCCACGGAGACTGGCTGGCGGTGGCGCGCGGCGTGCAGGACGGTCTCGGCATCACCCCGGATTCGGTGGTGCTCAATCCATTTCCGATGGTGAACATGGCGGGATTCGCCGGTGCGTTCCTGCCCTGGCTGCTCGCGGGTGGGCACCTGGTGCAGCATCATCCGCTGGATCTGCCGGTGTTCTTCGCGCAGATCGCCGAACATCGGGTGACGCACACCAGCATGCCGCCCGCGCTGCTGACCATGCTGTTGCAGAACGAGAGTCTGCGCGCGCACGCTGATCTGTCGTCACTGCGCACCGTGGGGTCCGGGGGTGCGCCGCTGCCCCCGCCCGTGGTGCGACGATGGCAGGAGGAGTTGGGCATTCACGTGCTCAATTTCTTCGGGTCCAACGAGGGCGTGAGCCTGCTCGGCGCACCCGCTGATATTCCGGATCCGACTGTGCGAGCACAGCATCTGCCGCATTACGGTGCGCCCGGGGTGGAGTGGTCCACTCGGCTGGCGGCGCGCACCGCGGTGAAACTTGTCGACGTCGTCACCGGCGAGACGGTCACCGCACTGGGTGGCCGTGGCGAACTTCGCCTGCGCGGGCCGGCGGTATTCGGTGGGTATCTGCCAGGCACCGCCACCGCCGAACCCTTCGATGACGAGGGATATCTGTGCAGTGGAGACGTTTTCGAACTCTGCGGGCCGGACGGGCGGTACCTGCGCTTCGTCGATCGGGTGAAGGAGATCATCATTCGCGGCGGGATGAATATCGCCCCGGCCGAGATCGAGGGTTTGCTCTCGGATCATCCCGGCGTCACCGATGTGGCGATCGTCGGCTATCCGGACGAGATCCTCGGCGAGAAGTGTTGCGCCTTCGTGGTTCCCGCGCCGGGAGCCACCGTCACGCTGGACGATCTGGTCGCGCATCTGCGGTCCCGCGAGGTCGCCTCGTTCAAACTGCCCGAACGACTGGAGCTCGTGGCGGCGTTGCCGCGCAACCCCGTCGGCAAGCTGCTCCGCCGCGAGCTTCGCGACCAACTCTGATCCGGTACAACATAATTCAGGAGTCACAGTGTCCGTGCATATTCTCGGCGGCAGCCAAACCGACTTCGCCGTCAATTGGCATCGCGCCGGACTCGGGTTCGACGCGCTCGTCAAAGCGGTGACCGAAGCGACGTTGTCCGAGACGGGGATCAACCCCGCCGATATTCAAGTCATCCACGTCGGCAATGCCTTCGGGCAGCTGTTCACGGGGCAGGGGCAGTTGGGCGGTATGCCCGCGACCGTGCTTCCGGAGCTCTGGGGGATTCCCGCGAGTCGGCACGAAGCCGCCTGCGCCTCCGGCAGTATGGCGGTGCTGGCCGCCATGGCGGACCTGGAATCCGGGCGGTACGACTGTGCGCTCGTGATCGGGGCCGAACTGGAGAAGACCGTCCCGGGTAACCAGGCTGCGGCGTACATGGGCGCGGCGGCGTGGACCGGTCATGAGGCTCAGGACACGGATCTGGTGTGGCCCACCATGTTCGCCGCCGTCGCGGAGGAATATGACCGGCGATACGGGCTGGACCCGGCGCACCTGCATGCGATCAGCGAGCTGAATATCGCCAACGCGCGGTTGAATCCGCTGGCGCAGACTCGGGAATGGTCGTATACCGCAGATAGTTTCACCGCCGATGATGTTGCGAATCCGCCGGTGGCGGGGCCGCTGCGGCGTCAGGATTGCAGTCAGATGACCGATGGTGCGGCGGCGTTGATTCTGGTGTCGGATCGATTCCTGGAGCAGCACAGGGATTTACGGGCGACCAAGCATGCGGTGATCACCGGGTGGGGGCATCGGACGGCTGGGTTGTCGCTCGCGCAGAAGTTCGAGGTGGCGGCGGCGGAGCCGTATGTGTTTCCGCATGTGCGGCAGACGATGGTGGATGCGCTCGGGCGGGCGGGGCTGACTGAGATCGCCGAGGTTGATGCTGTGGAGGTGCATGATTGCTTCTCGATGTCGGAGTATATGGCGATTGATCATCTTGGGATTACGTCGCCGGGGGAGAGTTGGAAGGCGGTTGAGTCCGGGGAGATTGGTAGGGGTGGAAGTCTTCCGGTTAATCCGGGTGGGGGGCTTATCGGGATTGGGCATCCGGTGGGGGCTACGGGGGCTCGGATGTTGCTTGATGCTTACAAGCAGGTGACTGATCAGGCTGGGGAGTATCAGGTTGATGGGGCTCGGAGGATCGCTGCGTTGAATATCGGGGGGAGTGCCACTACCGTGGCTGGATTTGTTGTGGAGGCTTGGGGGGTCTGAAGACATTTAAAGACAAGAGACTTAAAGACAAAAGAACCAAAGACAAGAGATTTAAGGACAAAAGACCCAAAGACAAAGACGCCTGGACAAGAAGAAAAGAAGGCCCGGAGGGCCTCGAGACACCGGCTCCCAGCCGTACGGACTTGGCAGAGGCCGTGCGGGAGATGCCTTGTAGCACCAGCAGGCCGTGCGGACATGCCTGTAGCACCGGCAGGAAGGCTCCTGACGGTGGATACAGGTAGGGGTGGAACCTATTGCCGGGCTGGGCAAGCCGGGCGAGGCAATACCCAGGGTCGCTGACGCATCCGGTTCGGCGCACAGGCCCGAGCACGGGCGGCGGGCAGTGGTGGCGCTGCCGGGGCGGTAGCCATCAACTCGTCCGGGTGGTGCATGTGATTGACCTGCGGTGTCCGAGTCGGATCGATATGCGCAGGAGCGATCCACGCGGTACGCCCCGCGAACTTCGCACCCTTACCGAGCTTGATGGTGGTCCACCCGGTCGGGGTGTCGTTCACCAACGCGTGGCAGTGATCGCATGCCAGGGTGAGGTTTTCGATATCGGTCAGGCCGCCTTTGACGAACTCGGTCACATGATGGACAGCGGCCATGCTGGCGGGTGCGGTGCAGCCGGGGCGGGTGCACCCGCGTTCGGTGGCGATCAACGCCATCCGCTGGGCCGGGTTCGCCAAACGGGCTCGACCGATGTGCAGGGGCATGTCCTCACCATCAGTGATGACCGAGAATGTCTTGCTCTTGCGCGCAGCCATTTCCAGCGCGACAGCCACAGGCACAGTCCCGCCGGTAGCTGTAGTGGCTACTCCGGCGGCGCGTTCCACATCGTGGATGCTCATGGTCACGATCGTGGTGACCGGCAGGCCTCGGTGCGAGCCGAGGTGGTTGGGGTGAAAGTCCGGGTGCAGCAGCGCGAACAACGCATCATGCTGACGCTGCACCGTGGTGCGCATATCGCGCTTGGCGGCGGCCTTCACCACCTCGGGGTCGAGGTTCTCATCGACTACGAACGGGCTTTCGGGATCGGCGGGGTTGCACAGACCCGGCTTGGCGAGCTTGGCCAGCACCGCATCCATCGCGGCCCGGGCTTCGGGGGTCAACACCACGGTCATGGTGGACATCAGATCGAAGCCCTGTGGGCTCAACTGCATGCTGCGCATACGTGCACGGTCTGCATCATCGGTCAGCGTGCCATCCGGATCGAGATGACCCAGGATCCGATCGCCGATCTTGGGCAGCTGGTTCGGGTTCAACGCCCGCGCGTGCCGGGCCAGGTGCTCTTCGGCCAAGGCGCGATCCTCTGCGGTGACCTTGTTCGGGAGTCGGTCCATGACCTGGCGGATGACACGCACATGGTCGAGCCCGATCGCGCCTTCTTCCTGCGCCAGTGCGGTATTGGGCAGCACGGGTGCTGGGATGGACAGCTCGGCGTTGTCTCCGACGCGGGGCCAGATGGCTGCTTGTTCGGCGCAGTGCCACCGGTTCAGCGCGTCCCCGTGCGAGATCCGCAGTGTCTGTTGCAGAAACAGCGCCACGCTCCCCGCGCCCGCCCGCTTGGGCAGTGACCGGGAGCAGGTCTGCACGACCAGGTCGAGTTTGAGCGCGTCGAGTTTGCGGGTGGCGGTTTCGATCTGCTGCATCAATTCGACAATGTCATTATCCGACATCGGAATAAGTGGCAGCGAGGCGAGGGAGTCCACCGCCGCGGACAGTGTGTTCACACTGTCCGCGATTGCGATTTTCTCCCTCGAGTTCATGCCTCTATTCTACTTCGGAAAAGCGGAACCTGAAAGCTTAATTGTATTGTGATACAAAGCTATTCAGAATATCTGCCTTTCATCTTTAGCGCATTCCTTCCAACGCTTCCAGTCGTGCCGAATCCCGCACGGCCCCACGATCGGCCGATGTCGCCATCAACGCGTAGGTACGCAATGCCACCGAAACCGCGCGCACCCGCCCGACCGGTCGATACCCGCCGCGGCTCTCCAGCTCCAGCCGCCGCCCATCGAGCTCGTCATCGCCGACATGCAACGACATTGTCCGCGAGGGGATGTCGATGGTGACCTCGTCGCCGTCTCGAACCAGTGCGATCACCCCACCCGAGGCCGCCTCCGGTGAGATGTGACCGATGGATAGTCCCGAGGATCCCCCGGAGAATCGCCCGTCGGTGATCACGGCGCATTTGCCCGCCAGGCCGCGACCCTTGAGATACGAAGTGGGGTAAAGCATTTCCTGCATTCCCGGCCCGCCGCGCGGCCCCTCGTATCGAATGACGAGCACGTCGCCCGGCTGTAAGCGCCCCGACAGGATGGCGTCGACGGCGTCTTCCTGCGACTCCGCCACAACGGCCGGTCCGGTGAAGGTGTGCATGTGTTCGGCGACCCCGGCGGATTTGACCACCGCGCCGTCGGGGGAGAGGTTGCCGCGCAGGACTGCCAATCCGCCGTCGCTCGAATACGCGTGTGCGCGATCGCGGATGCAGCCTTGGGCGGCGTCGGTGTCCAGCGAGTCCCATCGCTCCGATTGGGAGAATGCTGTCGCCGAGCGCTTTCCGCCCGGGGCGGCGTAGAACATCTCCATTGCCTCGGGGGAAGCCTTGCCGCCGCGCACATCCCATGCGCCCAGCCAGTCGTCGAGTGAATTCGAGTGCACCGCGATGACATCGCGGTGCAGTAGGCCCGCTCGATCCAATTCGCCCAGGATCGCGGGGATTCCGCCCGCCCGGTGCACGTCCTCCATGAGGTAGTCCCCGTTGGGCGCGACCTTGCACAGGCACGGCACCTGCAATGACATCTTCTCGATATCGGTGAGGCCGTAGTCCAGTCCGGCCTCCTGTGCGGCGGCCAGTAGGTGCAGCACCGTGTTGGTGGATCCGCCCATGGCCAGGTCCAGGGCGACGGCATTGTCGAATGCGCGGTGCGAGGCCAGGTTTCGGGGGAGCACGCGGTCGTCGTCTTCGTCGTAGTACCGGCGGGTTATGTCCATGACCGTGTGGCCGGCGGCCTCGTACAGCGCCCGGCGCGCGGTGTGGGTCGCGAGCACGGTGCCGTTGCCGGGCAGGGCCAGGCCCAATGCCTCGGTGAGGCAGTTCATCGAATTCGCGGTGAACATGCCCGCGCAGGAACCGCAGGTGGGACAGGCGTTTTCCTCGATGAGCGCCATATCCTCGTCCGAGACCAGCGGGGACACGGCCTCGGACATGGTGACGATCAGGTCCAGGCGGCTGCGGACCGTGCCGTCGACCAGGACGGCCTTGCCGCCCTCCATCGGGCCGCCGGAGACGAAGACGGTCGGGATGTTCAGGCGCATGGCGGCCATCAGCATGCCGGGGGTGATCTTGTCGCAGTTCGAGATACACACCAGGGCGTCGGCGCAGTGCGCGTTGACCATGTATTCGATCGAGTCCGCGATCAGGTCGCGCGATGGCAGCGAGTAGAGCATGCCGCCGTGGCCCATGGCGATGCCGTCGTCGACGGCGATGGTGTTGAACTCGCGTGCGATGCCCCCGGCCGCGCGCACCGCCTCGGAGACGATGCGGCCTACGGGCTGGAGGTGGGTGTGGCCGGGGACGAACTCGGTGAAGCTGTTCGCGATGGCGATGACCGGCTTGCGGCCGATATCCGCCGAGGGAACCCCGCTGGCTCGCATGAGGGCGCGGGCTCCCGCCATATTCCGGCCGTGCGTGACCGTGCGTGAACGCAAGTGCGGCACGATGCCACCTCCTTCAGAAACTGCAACCGTATGGTTGGAGTCTTGCATATCGGTGGGTCGAACCGCAACCGTGCGGTTGGAGATTGTGGAAATGGTTGGATGGCAGGCATGGCGTGGGATACCGAGGGAACCAAGCGGCGGCTGCTGGAGGCCGCCGTGTACGAATTCGCCGAGCGCGGGCCGGACGGCGCGCGCGTGGCGGCCATCGCGGCCCGCGCCTGCATCAACAAAGAGCGCATCTACCAGTACTTCGGTGATAAGCAGGGACTGTTCGAGGCCGTGCTGACCGATCAGCTGGCCCAGCTCGCCGCCGCCAGCCCGCTGGCCGCCGATAAGGCCGGCGACCTCGCCGAATACGCGGGGCATGTCTTCGACTACCACCGCACCCATCCGCAATTCCTGCGGCTGCTGCACTGGGAAGGGCTGCAAACGAAGGGCGGCGAGCTGCCCGCGGAGTCCGCGCGGGCCTCGCACTACGCGGAGAAGGTGGCCTCGGTCGCCGCCGCCCAGCGCGCGGGCAAGCTCACCGATGATGTGGCCGCCGGATATCTCATGTACGCGGTGGCGGCGCTCGCCGCCTGGTGGTTCGCGGTACCGCAGGTGGTGCGGATGGTGCTCGGGTCCGATGCCGAGGATCCGGACGCCCTGCGCGCGGGTCTGGTGAACCTGGTGCGCCGACTGGAGATCAGGAACTAGCGCTTCATCAGTTCCCTTGTCGCCCGGATGATTTCGGCGGGGGACTCCTCCGCCATGAAGTGGCCGCAGGTGACGGTCTCATGCCGTAGATCCGGTGCCCACGCACTCCACAGCGCCCGGGCGTCGAAGCCGAGCGCCGCACCCCAATCCTGTTGCAGCACCGTCACCGGCATGCGCAGCGTATTGCCCGCCGCGCGATCGGCGCGATCGTGCTCGATATCGATATTCGCCGAGGCGCGGTAATCGGCCACGATCGAGGGGACCGCCGCCCGGCAGGCAGCGAGGTACGCCGCCCGGATATCGGCCGGAATCGCCTGCGGATCCCGGGTCCATCCGTCGAGGAAGTAGGCGAAGAACGCGTCGGGGCTCGCGCCGATGAGCTGTTCGGGCAGACCCGGGGGCTGTGCCATGAGATACAGGTGGAAGCCGATCGCGGCCGTCACACCGTGCATGACATCCCACATGTCCAGCGTCGGCAGCACATCCAGCGATGCCAGCCGGGTCACGCGATCGGGATGGTCGAGCGCGGTGCGAATCGCGACCAGCGCGCCGCGGTCATGTCCGGCCAGCGCGAACCGCTCATGGCCGAAAGCCTGTGCCAGCGCGACGATGTCATTGCCCATGGTGCGTTTGGAGTACTGCTCGCCATCGCGATCGACCGGTTTATCGCTGTCGCCGTAGCCGCGCAGATCGGGGCAGATGACGGTGTGGTCGGTTGCCAGGTCCGCGGCCACGTGCCGCCACATCAGATGGGTTTGCGGGAAACCGTGCAACAGCACGATCGGACTGCCGGAACCGGCTACCGCGACGGTGAGGGCGACGCCGTCGGCGACGGTCACCCGCTGGTAGTCGAAGCCGGGAATGCGCGGGGTCATGGAACTTCCTTCCGGGAATCGTTCGGGACCCGAGCATCGCGCGGCGCACTGAGCAACCGGTCAGCGGCGACTGAGCGATAGCATCGGTCAACGTGATCGAATCCCGGTCGACATGCTGACCCTCGGAGTGCTCGGCCCGCTGCGTGCCGCCGACGAGCATGGCCCGGTGCCCTTGAAAGGACCCCGGCACCGCGCGGTGCTGGCCCGGCTGCTGGTCGCCCGGGGCCGGGTCGTCCCGGTCACCCAGCTCATCGACGATCTGTGGGAGCGGCCGCCGGGCGATGCGACGGGGGCCATCCAGACGTTCGTATCGGCACTGCGCCGGGCACTCGAACCCGGCCGGGCAGCGCGCCAACCGGCGCGCGTGCTGGTCACGGTCCCGCCCGGTTATGCCGTGCGCCTCGATGCCGATCAGGTCGACGCGAGTCGCTTCGAGCGACTGCTGAGCGAGGGCGGCGAACATCTCGCCGCCGGGCGGCACCCCGCCGCGCTGGATGTCCTCGGTACCGCGCTCGATCTCTGGCAGGGACCGGCCTACGCCGAATTCGCCGACCAGGGCTGGGCCCGGGGTGAAATCGCCCGACTCGATGAATTACGCCTGCTCGCCGTCGAACAGCGCGCGGAAGCCCTGGTGCGTCTGGGCCGGAACAGTGCCGCGATCGCCGCCCTGGAACCCCACCTGCTCGACCACCCGCTCCGGGAACAAGCTTGGTGGACAATGGCTTTGGCGATGTACCGCTCTGGAAGGCAGGTAGACGCGCTGGCGGCTGTTCGCTCGGTGCGCACCCGCCTGCGTGACGAACTCGGTATGTACCCGGGTGCCCGGCTCCGCGATCTGGAATCCGCCATGCTCGCGCAATCGCCCGAACTGCTGCGTCCGTCCGATACCGGTCAACAGCCGGAAGGTGCTGCGCGACCGGCATTGCCGGGATCGGGGCAGCCGCATGATGATGCGATCGACCCGTCGAGCGTCGACCTGTCACCCACTCCGAACCCGAGTGCCGGGCGAAACCCCCATGGCGGTGAACTATTCGTCGGCAGAGCGGAGGTGCTGGCCCGCCTGCGCGGAGTCGCGGAAGAGGTAGCGCAGCAAGTTCATTCGCGATTGGTGCTGATCTCCGGGGGTGAGGGCATCGGTAAGAGCGCGCTGGCGCTGGCGCTTTCGGACCTGCTCGCGAAGGACGGCTGGGCGTGCGGGTGGGGGCCGAGTCCGGCGGTTCCGGGGACCCCGCCGAACTGGCCCTGGTCTCGAATTGTCGCGGGATTGAACGCAAGTGGTCCTCGACCAGAGGGTCCGATGTCGCCCCGCGCCGGTCGCGAAGCCCTCGCCTCCGGCGGTGAGGGGACCGCGCTGGCCGAAAGTTACTGGGGCCCGGCCGTAGTGGATGACCGCGCGGTTGTGCTGGACGGCCTCCCCGTCGATGCCGGAGATCCGGCCGTGGCACGCTTTCTCACGCAGCGAGCGGCGGTGGACCAGCTCTCGGCGGTGGCCGCGCATGGACCGGTCGTGGTGGTTTTCGACGACCTGCAGTGGGCGGGAGAGGAGACGCTCGAACTGCTGACCATATTGGTCGGTGCGGCCGGTCCGGTGCTGCTGGTGGGGACGTATCGCAGTACCGAGGTGGGTGCCGATATGACCGCCGCGCTGGGTCGGCTGGCCCGGTCGGAACCGGAGCGGGTGTCACTCGGCGGGCTGTTGATCGAGGAGACCGCGGAACTGGTGCGCGCGGTCGTCGGTCACGATGTCGACGCGGAGGTGATCACGCGAATTCAGCGGCGGGGCAATGGGAATCCCTTCTTCACCCGGGAATTGGCGCGGCTGCTGCGCGATACGGGGGAGACCGCGCTCGAGGCCGTTCCGGCCGGGGTGCGCGATGTGCTGCGATACCGACTGGCCGGGCTCGCGGCATCGGATCGGACCGTGCTGGAGTTGGCGTCGATCATCGGCGATGTGGTGGAGCGGGATCTGTTGGTGGAGCTGGCTGTTCGAGTCGCCGCGCCGCGACACGAAGGGGATGCGGAGGAGTCGGTGATCGCGGGTCTGGACGCCGCGGTGCACGCCGGATTCCTGGATGAATCGGATTCGGCCCGAATGTTTTTCGCGCACGGGCTGGTGCGCGATGTGGTGTACGGCGATATCTCCGCGGCACACCGATCCCGCTGGCATGCGGCCGCCGGGGAGCTGCTGGAGCGGATCGGCGGCGTGGACGCCGCGCGACTCGCGCACCATTTCGGCCGGGCGGGTACCAGGGCCACCGCGGCGCGGTCGGCGAAATATGCGCGTGCGGCGGCGATTTCGGCCGAATCGGCCTTCGCGCCGCATGAGGCGGCACGCTGGTGGGAACAGGCGGTCACCGCGTACGAGCGCATCGGGGCGACTCGTGAGCGGGCGACCGGGGCGGGTGACGGCGATATGAGCGGCGCGCGGGATCGGCTCGAGGCCGTCATGGGATCGGTTCGGGCGCTGGCGATCACGGGGCGATTGGCCCTGGCGCGACAGCGGCGGATGGAAGCTCTCGCGGCCGCGACCGAACTTGGTGATCCCGAGCTGGTCGCCCGGGTCGTGGTGGCGTTCGATGTCCCCGCGGTGTGGACCGATAACGATGATCCGGCGGCGGCCCTGGAGTTGGTCGCGGCCGCGGAGTACGCGCTGGGTGAGTTGCCCGCCGCGGATACGGAATTGCGCTGCCGGTTGCTGGCGGCCATCGCCCTGGAGTTGCGCAATACCGATACACCGCGTGGTCGCGCCGCCGCCGCGGCGGCGGAGGCGATCGCGCGGGAGACGGACAGTCCGGCACTGCTCGCGCTGGCACTGAACGCGCGGTTCATGCAGAGCTTTCATCGGGCGGGGCTGGCTCCCGAGCGTGCTCGGCTCGGCATCGAACTCGTGACACTGGCCCGCGCGCACGGCCTGGTGACCTTCGAGGTGCTCGGTCATCTGATCCTGATTCAAGCCCGCGGTGCGCTGGCCGATTTCGAGGCCGCCGATGCGCACGCGGCGGCGGTGGACGCCCTGGCCGAGCGGTACGGCCTGCCCCTGGCCGGATTCTTCACCGGATGGTATTCCGCACTGCGGCAATCGATTTCATCCCCGTACGCCGAGTCCGAAGCCGCCTACCGGGCGGCCGCCGCGGCCGCGCCGGGCACCGCCATGCCCGGGCTCGAACAGGGCCTGCTTCCGATGGCGCTGCTCTGTCTGCGGTTACGGCACGATATGCCGATCGAGGTCGATCCCGGCACGGAATGGGGTGCGCACGAGCCATGGGTGCGGCCGCTGCTGCTCGCCGCGGCGCACCGGCCGCAGCAGGCGCGCGCCGCAGTGCGCGCACTGCCGGTTCCGCCCCGGGACCTGCTGCTGGAATTGCGGCTGTGTCTGCTCGCCGGAGTGGCGGTGGCGCTCGATGAGCAGGCGCTCATTCGGGAGCTGCATGCCCGATTGCTGCCCGCGGCGGCCGAACTCGCCGGTGCGGGCACCGGCCTGCTCACACTCGAACCGGTAGCGCACTATCTGCGGATGCTGGAGCGGGCGTCAGCCGAGCCGCTACCGCGCTGAGCACCGTCGAGCAGCCGTCCTCGATTTTCAATGTGGCCAGATCGTCGGCGCGGGTCTCGCCGCGGTTCACGATGACCACGGCGCGGCCGGATTTGGCGGCCCGGCGGGCGAATCGGAGTCCGGACATGACCGTCAGGGACGATCCGGCGACCAGCAGGACATCGGCGTCCTCGACGAGCGAGAAGGCCTGGGCCACACGGGGCGCGGGGACGGACTCGCCGAAATAGACGATGTCCGGTTTCAGCATGCCGCCGCAGACCGCACAGTCCACCATGCGGAAGCCGCTGGTGTCCGCGACCACCGCGTCGGCGTCCGGTGCGACTTCCAGGCCGGTGAGCGGGAGGGTCTCGGCGAAGCCGGGGTTGGCGGCCTCCAGCAGTTCGGCCAGTCGCATGCGGGACAGCAGGGCGGAGCAGTTCAGGCAGCGCACCCGGGCGTACACCCCGTGCAGGTCGATGACCGCGCGCTGTCCGGCCTTGGTGTGCAGCAGGTCCACATTCTGGGTGATCACCCCGCGCACGATTCCGGCGCGTTCCAGTCGCGCGAGCGCCCGGTGCCCGGCATTGGGGCGCGCCGCGTCCATGAATCGCCAGCCGACGTGATTGCGTGCCCAATACCGTTGCCGGAAAACGGGATCCCCGGTGAACTGCTGATAGGTCATGGGATTGCGGGGCGGGGAATCGGGGCCGCGATAGTCCGGAATACCGCTGTCGGTGGATACGCCCGCACCGGTCAGCACCGCGACCCGGCGGCCGGTGAGCAGATCGCACAACCGCTCGATCGAGGTATCCGACATACGACCAGCCTACGAGGCGCGGGTCGGCGTGCGCCCGGTCACACCGTGTCACACCTCCCGGGGCTGCTTCGTCGTAGAGGTATGAGCGTCACCACGGGGAGGCGCGGCACGGCTACGAAGGAGTTGTCATGACGAAGACGGTTCTGGTCACCGGCGGTACGGGCACCCTCGGCACGCTGGTCACCCCGCTGCTGATTCGCGCCGGAGTCCGGGTCCGGGTGCTGAGCCGCACCGCTCGCACCGGCGCGGACGGTATCGAATACGTGGCGGGCGATCTGCAGACCGGCGAAGGCGTCGCGACGGCGGTGGTGGGCGTCGACACCATCCTGCATCTGGCGGGCACCCAGAAGGGCGACGGTGCGAAGGCGCGCGCCCTGGTGACGGCCGCGAAAGCCGCAGGCATCACTCCGCATCTGGTCTACATTTCGGTCGTGGGCGCGGAGCGGGTGATCTGCGAAAGCGCGCTGGATCGCGCCATGCTCGGCTACATGGCCTCGAAACGGGACGCCGAGATCGTGGTGCAGGAGTCGGGTCTGCCCTGGACCACCTTGCGCGCCACCCAGTTCCACGAATTGCTGTTCACCATGGTGCAGGCGATGGGCAAGCTGCCGATCGCACCGGCCTTCGATTTCCGATTCCAGCCGATCGCGGCCGCCGAGGTGGCGGCGGAACTGGTGCGCCTGACCCTGGGCGAGCCCGCGGGTCTGGTGCCCGATTTGGCCGGGCCCAAGGTCTACTCGATGCGGGAGGTGCTGCGCGGCTATCAGGACGCCGTCGGCAAGCGCCGGCCCATCCTGGGCCTGAAGGCTCCGGGCAAGGCGGCCAAGATCTACAAGGCGGGCGGCAACCTGAACCCCGATCGCGCCGTCGGCGAGCAGAGCTGGGCGGAATTCCTGGCCGAGCGGCTCGGTGCTCCGGTGCGGGCGTGAAATCGACTGTCAGCGTGGGCCGTTGGTGTTGAGGAAGACGACGGTGCCGGCGCCGAAGCGGCCCTGGCCGTTCATCTCCAGTAGGGCGGCCATGGCCTTGGCGGTGTAGACCGGCTCCAGGGTGAGGTGTTCCAGATCGGCCGAAAGGGTTTGGGCGGTAGTGGCTTCCATGGTGGTGCGGCCGTAGCCCGGGCCCAGATAGTCGGTCACGATATCGAGATTGGTCAGGGCGGCGATGTTTTCGGGCAGGCGCGCCCCGCGATCGCGCAGCACCTGTGCGGATCGATCGGCCAGCCGATAGAGGGTGGCCGCGTCCAGGCGCAAAGTGTCATTGACAACCACGCCGACCACCCGGGTCGGCAGGCCGGCCAGTCGCAGACCGAGGGAGAGCCCGGCCACCGTGCCGCCGGAGCCGACCGGGGCGACCAGATGGGTGGGTTCGGGCAGGTCACCGGCGCGCACCTGTGCGGCGAGTTCGAGCGCGGCTTCGACATAGCCGAGCGCGCCGACCGGGGAGGATCCGCCCGCGGGCAGGAAATACGGTGGCCGCCGACCCGAGAAATTGCGGGCCAGAATGTAGGGCGCGCTCAGGATCGTGCGGGTCTTGTTCCGGGTGAAGTACAGCTTCGCGCCCGAGTGCCGCAGCCGCTCCAACTGACTGCGCACATGGTCGTCGACCGGCTGATCAATAAGTGCCAGTACGGTTTTCAGGCCCAGATCGCGGCCGTACAGCGCGGTCGCCAGCCCCCAATTGGTGCCCAGCCCACCGACCGTGACGATGGTGTGCCGCCCCAGCCGCAGCGCGTCCGGCAGCAGCCATTCCAGTTTGCGGACCTTGTTGCCGCCCCAGCCGCCGTCGCCGAACTCGCTGTCATCCTTGATCCATAAATCCGCCGCGACCGAATCCAAGGCGGATAACCGCCGCACCGAGGTCGGGCTCTTGCCGAGTTCGATATGCGGCAGCGTGTGCTCGAGTTCGGGGTATTGCTGATGCAGATGCGGCGTCACACCAACCAACGTATCGACTGCCCAGTCCAGATACGAGCGTGGCGAGGCGCACATGAGTCATGCTCGGGTATGACCACCAATTCGGAGCCGCCCGGTCGCCGCACCGGACCGCTGCTCGCGCTGGTGGTGGCCGGGTTGGCGCTCGTCATCGCCATCGTCGCCACCACCTACTTCGTTCTCCATCGGAACAGTGCCGACGAGGGCACGCCGCAATCGGTCACACTGCCGCCGGGCACGACGGTGGTCCAGAATTCGGCGGGGGTGTCCCCGCCGCCCGGCGGTGTCACCGCGGGACAGCCCGCGCCCTCGGCGACCGTCGCCGCACCCGGTACCTCGGCTCCCTCGGCCACACCCGCCCCGGGTTTCGCGCATCAGCCGCTGTGGCCGTTCGCCGATGCGGGCGCGGCCGCGGTCTGGCAGCAGTCCTATCGCGATGGCGGGCATCAGCCCTGGCACCTCGATCCCGCCGCCACCGCGTTGAACTTCGTCCAGGGTTATCTGGGCTACGGCAATCTGAACAAGGCCGTGCTGACCACGACCAAGGGTGAAGAATCCTGGGTGACAGTGGGTTTCGACAACCCCAACGGTGTCGCCGTCGTCGCGGCCATGCTGCATCTGGCCCGGATCGGCACCGGCGCGGACGCGCCCTGGGAGGTGATCGGCACCGATGACCGCACCCTGTCCCTGGACAATCCGCAGTACGGTGCGAAGGTGAATTCGCCACTGGCGGTGGGCGGTCACGTCACCGGCGTCGACGAGAGCCTGCGGGTGCAGGTCCGGCAACTCGGCAAAGGCCAACCCGTCGGCGAGATTCCGGGCATCCCCGCGGGCGGGCAGAACAGTCCGTGGTCCGGCAGCGTGCCGTTCACGGCGAGCTGTCCGGGCACGCTGACCGTCGCGGTCGCCACCGGCGGCCATGTCGAGGCGGTGGAACGCTTCGCCATCACCGGGGTGCACTGCTGATCCGTCCACCTCGGACGATGACGACACCGGAATGATTCGCGGCGCCGACGGCGGTTCGGCGCAGCGTATTCGGCCGCGCGCCGAAAAACCGGTGTTGTTCCCGGATGTCCCGGGTATCGACGAAGTGCGGGACAATTGGGTCGTATCACCGATATGGCCGACGCTCAACCGGGGGAATCCCGTCGGCTGAGCTTTCCTAAGGAGCCTCGCCATGAGCGAGAACCATTGGGACGCACTGGTTGTCGGAGCGGGGGCGGGTGGGCTCTGCGCCGCCGCCCGGCTTTCGCACCACGGCTACCGCACCCTCGTCGTCGAATGTCTGGATCGGGTCGGGGGGCGCGCCTCCACCGAGGACGTCTACGGCTTCAAGATAAACACCGGTGCCATCGGCGTCGAGTTGGGCGGTATCACCGAGCAGACCTTCACCGAGGTGGGCGCGAAATTCGAAGTGCGACCGGCGAATCCGCCGATCCTGTACCGAATCGGCGGGCGCACGGTCGATATCGCCACCGGCGGCTGGCAATTGCTTATCTCCCAGCTGATCCGGCAGGGCGCGCCGTTGCTCAGGGAGGCGGCCGAGCGCGGCGGCGGTATGCCCGACCGCGAGCTGTGCACCGCGGACTGGGTGCGCCGGCACACCAAAAACGCTGCGGTGCACGGTATCTTCCGCGCCATGTGCGGGACGGTGTTCGCGGTCGCGCCCGAGGAGTTGCCCGCGCGGGTATTCCTGACGCACTTCTCCAGCGCGTCGGCGTTCGAGAACTTCGGTTTCTGCCCCGAGGGCACCATCGGGCTGTGGAAGGCGCTCGCCGAGGTGGTGGAACGCAATGGGGGACAGGTATTGCTGAACACGCAGGCGCTGCGCCTGCGTGTCGAGGACGGCCGAATCGCCGGGGCGACTCTGCGGCACGGTGGCGAAAGTCGAGACATCACCTGCGATCTCGCGGTCAGCGATATCGGGCCGTCCGCGACCCTGGACCTGGTCGGCCCCGAGCATTTCCCGTCCGATTACATCGGCACCGTATTGCAGGGCGATCTGCCCAGCGCCATGATCTCGGTCAACTTCACCAGCCGTGACAAACTGCTGGACACGCCCGGCCTGCTTAGCTTCGCAAATACTCGAAGGCTTTGCTACGCAGCGGATTTCACCGCCACCTGCCCGGAGATGGCCCCCGAGGGCTGGCATCTCTACGTCGGCACCGGCGTGCCCAAACCCTCGGTCGGCGATTTCGACGTGGAGGCCGAGGCGGCGCTGGTGCTCCAGGATCTGCGCCAGGAGATCGACGGATTCGATGCCGCCCGGCTGCTCTCCATCGCCGTCACCCGGGACGACTGGCCCACCCAGCGCACCGTCGCGGGCTACGACATGCCGCATGACACACCGATTCCCAATCTCTGGAATGTCGGTGACGCGGTGAAGGAATACGCGCACGGCGGCACCACAGCGTGCGCCGAAACCGCCAAGATCGTGGTGGACAAGATCCTGCTCAGCGCAGCTTCGCGGCGGTCCCCGGTAGTCGATCCACCATAGCCACCACATAGTCGGCCACGATCTCGATGAGCACCGGCCGCTCCACCTTCAGCCCGCCGTCCAGCCAGACCAGAATGAGTTCGGCGGCCCCGCCGGTGATGAGCTGCGCCAGCGCGGTGAGCGCGGTGTCATCGCCCGCGGGGATATCGAGCAGCATGCGGGTCTGCTCGATGATGGTGGCGGCCACCTTGCGCATACCGTCGAACCGCATGCGCATCAGCGCCTCGCTGCCGTAGGCCTGTGCGAAGGCGATATTGGCGCGCCGGGGATCATCGGTCATGGCGATGATGAGGGCGGCGACGCCCGCGCGGATCTTGGTCTCGGGATCGCCGGGCGTCTCGATCATGGTGCCGCGGGCCTGATCCAGCGCGGCCGTCTGCACCTCGTCCAGCAGCGCGGCCGCCAAAGCGTCCAGATCGCTGAACGATTCGTAGAAGAAGCGCGGACCCACCTTGGCCTGTTCGCACACCCCGCGCACGGTCAGCGCGGCCAGGCCCTGGGTGCCGACGATCTCCAGGGCGGTGTCCAGGAGCCTGCGCCGCCGCTGTTCTCTGCGCTCATCGGTGGAGGTTCCGCGATAGGTCCCATTGAAAGCTCGCGTCACCCACACAGCTTCGCACAGATATCGGGAAACAATCGTTTACGGAAACAATCGTTTCCGCTACCGTTGGAACATGGTGCCTCGAAAAGCCGTGCTGAACCACAGAATTCAAGCTCATGCGGCCGGGGTGCTGGAGCGATACCCCTCCGCACCGCGCGCCCTGGCCACCCCGCCGCCCGGGAGCGGCCTCAAACCCGTCATGGGTGATTTCGGGCCGCCCGGGGTCGGTCATATCGTCAGTCAGCTCGCAGATCCGCTCGGCTTCTCGCGTCGCCGCATGCGGCGGTTCGGTCCGGTGCAGTGGTCCGGTGCGTTCGGCCGCCCGATCGTGGGGCTGCTCAGTCCGCAGGCGCTCGAGGAATTGGTGCTGGATCGGCAGCACGCGTGGTCGGCGCAGCGCGGCTACGACTTCCTGATCGGGCCGTTCTTCCGGGGCGGAATTCTGCTGCGGGACTTCGAGGAACACGCCTACCACCGTCGTATTCTGCAGCAGGCGTTCACCCGCTCACGGTTGATCGGCTACCTCGATCTCACCACCCCGCGCATCACCCGGGGTGTGGACGGCTGGCAGCCCGGGAGTGGCTTCCCGCTCTACGACCACGTCAAGGCGTTGCTGCTGGAACAGGCCACCGCGGTGTTCGCCGGCGCCGAACTCGGCCCGGAGGCAACGCGTTTGGGGCATGCCTTCGAAGACGCCGTCAAGGGCGGACAGGCCATGCTGCGATTTCCCATGCCGGGCGGCATCTGGAATCGGGGACTGCGCGGGCGGCAACTGCTGGAGGAGTATTTCCGGCGCGAACTCCCGGCCAAGCGTGCGGGGGAGGGCGACGATCTGTTCAGCGTGCTGTGCCACGCCACGACCGAGGAGGGTGACTCCTTCACCGACGCGGACATCGTCGATCACATGATCTTCGTGATGATGGCGGCGCATGACACCAGCACCAACGCCATCTCCATGCTGAGCTATGAGCTCGCGCGTAATCCGAAGTGGCAGGACAGGTTACGCGAGGAGTCGCGCGCGCTCGGCAAACCGGCCCTCGATTACGCGGATCTGGATCAGCTCACCGGATTGGACCTGGCGTTCAAGGAGACGCTGCGGATGTACTCCCCGGTCGGGCAGGTGGTGCGCGAATCCGTTGCCGATACCGAGATCTCGGGCTACTACATTCCGCGTGGCACGGTCGCCATCTGCGGCGCGTACGTCATGATGCGATCCGCCGAATACTGGCATGATCCGGACGTGTTCGATCCCGAGCGGTTCGAACCCCAACGCGCGGAAGACAAATCGCATCGCTTCGCCTGGCCGCCGTTCGGCGGCGGCGCGCACAAGTGCATCGGCCGGTACTTCGGCGGGATGACCGTCAAGGCGGTCATGCATCGCATGCTGCTGAACTACCGCTGGAGCGTGCCCGAGGGATACGAGGTGCCGTTGGTGGCGGGCACCGGTCCGCAACCGGCGGACGGGCTGCCCATCACCCTGGAACGGCTCTAGCGCACATCGCGCGGCACCCCGAGTTCCACATCGAGATAACGCAATTCGGGATCGCGGCGCTTACCGTTGCGGAATGCCCGGAACACCAGATCCTGCGGATGTCGCACCGCGAACACCTCGCGGAAGGTGGTCACCGTGCGCCGGGGCGTATCGAGCAGTCGCGGGTTGTAGCCGGTCTGCGCGATCGGACCCTCCCAGATGAGCGCCGCCCCGCCCGGGACACTGTGCGGGGCGAAACTCCAGCCCAGATCCCGCATGCGCCGGTCGAATTCGCCCGCGCCGAGTCCGGCCACATCCCAGCCGCTGGCCTCGTTGAACAGTTGCCGCCCGTGCAGGAACTGCACGAAACACGGGTCCGGTCCGGGATGCGGGGTGCTGAGGTTGATCACCCCGTCCCACGGCAGCGTGGTCAGCGACCAAGCCAGCCGGGTCTCGAAATCCTCCCAGTCCGAACAGAGTACGGGCGCGGCGCGCTCGCTGGGCCGCTCCGCCGCCAGGCCGTAGTCGCCGACGGTATCGGGTGCGTCCAGACTCCAGGCGCTGAAGCGCAGGCGCTCCGGGCGCATGGTCAGCCCGCGCGAGAGCACCGCCACCACCGATTCGGCGACCTGTTTGCGCTGGGTGACACTCGCGCCGCGCCGCCAGCCGGTGCTCCATTCCCGTGCGGTCTCGGGGCGCTCGCGCACCCGCTGCACCGCGCGCCACTGCGCATCCGGTGCGGCGCTGTCGGATTCGAGCGGCAGTGGGCACGGATCCCAGACGCCCTCGGGCTGGGTGCGCAGCACGCCGAGCAGTCGTTCGGCCTCGGACTGCTCCGGCGGCACCGCGACGACGACCTCGATATCGCTGCCCTGCTGCGCGAAATGCGCGTGCCGCCCGATACTTTCGTCGCGCACCTGGATGAAGCGCGGATTCCATTCCAGGCCGAATCGATCGGCCTCCTCGTCTTCCTCCTCCAGGAAGAACGGCATCCACTTCAGCAGTACATCCCAACCCTGTGTACCCATCCTCGCCTCCCTCCAGGCTGTCCGCCAACCTACCGGGCGGTAAAGATCGATGCCCCGTACGGGTATCGAACGCACCGCTCCGCGTGGTAGAACCTGTTCTAGTTTTACTACGAAGGACCCTGAATGAACTGGTATACCGGTAACACCGTCTATGACACCGTCTTGACGATCGCGTTCGGATTCGCGGCATTCGTGCTGGTGGGCGGACTGTTCGGGCAGAGCCCGTACGGCCGCTTCGCCACCGCCAAGCTGGGCCTGAACCTCAATCCGAAGCTCGGCTGGTGGTTGATGGAGATTCCAGCCACCGTCGTGTTCGCGGTCGCCTACCTCAGCGGTCCGAATCGATTCGAGCCGACTTCACTGGTGCTGGCGGCCATCTGGATTCTGCACTACGCCAATCGCGGGTGGTTCTTCCCCCTTTCGATCCGCCAGGTGCCGGGTAAGACCAGCAGTTTCAATGTCTCGGTACTCGGCATGGGCATGTTCGTCACCGCCCTGCACGGCTACCTCAATGGTGCGCTGTTCAGCCATGATTATCTGGGGCAGTACGGAACCGACTGGCTCACCGATCCGCGCTTCCTGATCGGACTGGTCATCTACCTGGGCGGTTTCGCCCTGCTGACCAGCTCCGAGTGGATCGTGCGCAACCTGCGCGACAAGAACAACCCGGGTGCGACCGAGTACAAGATTCCGTTCGGGCTCGGCTTCCGATTCGTCACCAGCCCAACATATCTCGGTGAACTGATCGCCTGGGCGGGCTTCGCCATCCTGACCTGGGCGCTGCCGGGCGTGGTCATCTTCCTGATCACCTTCGGGAATCTGGTGCCGCGCGCGTTCGCCACGCACAAGTGGTACCGGGAGAAGTTCGCGGACTACCCGGCCGAGCGAAAAGCGCTGGTGCCCTTCGCGATCTAGCGACCCTGGCGCGCCGCCTTATCGCGATACATGGCGGTGTCCACGGCGTGCATGAGCTCATCGATGGCGGTGGAGTGGGTATCCACCAGTGCGGTGCCGATACTCGCGCCCACCGTCACCGAAAGCCCCGCCACATCGAAGGGTTCGCGCAGCGCCGCCAGGATCCGGTCCGAGACGGCGGTCAATTCCGTTCTGCCCGTGCAGTCCTCGACCAGCACGATGAATTCGTCACCGCCCAGGCGGGCCGCGACGGCATTGTCCGGCAGGGCGGCGCGCAGGCGCAGCGCCACATCGCACAGCACCCGATCCCCGGCGGTATGCCCGCGCCGGTCATTGATCTCCTTGAAGCCGTCCAGATCCAGGTAGCACACGCCCACTTGACCATTGGCCGCGGCGAGCCGGTCGAAGAAGAGCAGGCGATTGGGCAGCCCGGTCAGCGAATCATGGTGCGCGTCGTACCAGAGCTGATCGGCCAGCTGCTTGCGCTCGGTGACATCGACGGTGACCCCGATGAGGAAGCGCGGGTTACCGTCGCTGTCGCGCACCACCGACATGGACAGGTCGATAATGGTGACGGTGCCATTGGGCCGGGTGTGCACGGTCTCGGTGCGGAAGCTGTCCACCGCGCCGCTGAGCAACTGCTGGAACTGTTCGAAGGCATTGCCGATATTGACCGGGCCGAGGATATCGGCCACCGATCGGCCCGGCATGGATTCGGCTGGGACGCCGAGGACTTCGGCCATCGCGTTATTGACATCGACGACGCGGCCGGTGGTGATGTCGATGGTGCCGATGCCCACCGACGCGCCCGCGAATATGGCTTGGAAGCGCGCCTCGGACAGCTGCCGCCGGGCCTCGGCCTCGCGCGCGGCGATGAACGCCGCGGCCATGGTGGCCTCCTGCTCGGCCAGTGCGGCGCCGCGTAATCCGGCGGTGAACTCGGCCGCGAATTCGGCCGCCACATCGATGGCCCGATCGCGGACCGGACCGAATTCCGGGCAGTCCGGATCCGGGCAGACCGCCGCCACCAGATCCTTGCAGAGCACCAGCACCGACCGGTGCACGGCAAGGGGGTCACGGTAATTGGCGGCCACCAGCGCGGCGGCGGCCGCCCGCGCCACATCGGAGGCGGCGGTGCCCCGCACCGCCGCGATGAGTCCCTCGGCATACGGGGTCAGCAGTGCTTCGACCTGATCGCGATTCAGGGTCGGCGCGACCGCGCCATCGAGCATGCTCGCCCAGCGCACCGCCAGATCATGTGCCGCTCCCATCGCTGACCCCCTGCCGCCCCGAAAGTCCTACTCGGACTCAGGCTTTCCGGGCGACGCCGGCCAAACCGAGTGAGCGCCCGGGGGTTTCATGTTGATCGCGCTCGGATTCCGGACGCCACAGCGGTAGCTCCACCACGCCCGGCTCCAGTAGCTCCCAGCCGTCGAAGAAACCGGTGATCGCCTCGCGGGAGCGGAAGTGAATGCCGACCTTGCTCTCATTGGCGGCGTTCGCGCCGAGCTTGGCGGCGTCCTCGGGCCGGGTCGCGGTGGTGAGATGGGAGATGGCGACAAAGCTGCCGACCGGAACGGCGGCATGCAGCGCGGTGACCGTCTCGCCCGGCCGGTCCTCATCGCCGAGCAGATGCAGCACCGCGAACAGCAGCACGCCCACCGGCTGCTCGAAATCGAGCAGTCCGACCTCGCGGGCGGCGGTGAGCAGATCCGCGGGCTTGCGCAAATCCGCCTCGATGGCGGCGGCATTGTCATTGCCGCCCAGGATGGCGCGCGCGTGCGCGACGGCCACCGGATCGATATCGGCGTACAGCACCTTGCAGTTCGGATCGATCTCCTGCGCGACCTCGTGCACATTGCCCGCGGTGGGAATGCCGGAGCCGATATCGAGGAACTGGGTGACGCCCGAATCCACCAGGAAGCGCACGGCGCGGCGCAGGAAGGCGCGATTGCTCAGGGCAACGCGGGGGAGGTCCGGTACGAGCGATTTGCCCAGTTCGGCGGCCCGGCGGTCGATCTCGAAATTATGCGAACCACCGAGCAGCGCGTCATACATGCGAGCGGGGCTCGCCTGCGACATATCCACGCCCTCCGGGGCCCATGCCGGTCTGTCCATCCTGCACCCTCCTGCGATCGAAAAGAACCCGGCCGGAGGTCCCGTGATCGGCGCTCACCCCGGCCGGTGCACACCGCGATGTTAGCCCGCGTTCTCCAGAAATCCTGTAGCGGTACCGATCTCAGGACAGCGGCACACCCGCCAGCAGCAAACGCACGCCGACCACGAGCGCGCCCACCGCCACCGCGCCGAACACCACCACCCACACTAGTCCGGGCACATGGGTCAGGCGCGCCAGCTGATCGGCATCGGAATTCGGTTCGTGGCGGCGATTGCGCTGCAACTCGATCACCGGGCGCACCGCGGCCAGCAACAGGAACCACGCCGCCAGATAGGCCAATCCGGCCTGGGTGTCATCGGTGCCGAACCAGGACACCACCACGATCACGCCGCCGATCACCAGCACCGTCAGCAGGCCGTACCAGTTACGCACCTTCACCAGCAGAATCAGCAGCAGTACCACGGTGAGCCACAGCATGAGCGTGATGCGGTGCGCGCCCAGCAAACCCGCGTAGGCCAGACCCAGCAGTGCGGGCGCGGGATATCCGGCCGCGGTGGTCAGAATCATGCCCAGGCCGTAGGGCTTTCCGCTGGACACGGTGAGTCCGGAGGTGTCCGAATGCAATCGGATGCTGTTCAACCGCCGCCCGGTCAGCAGCGCGGTGAACGCGTGACCGCCCTCGTGCGCGATGGTCACCACATTGCGCATCAGCCGCCAGCTCGGTCGGAACGCGACCAATAGCAGCGCGATCACTCCGGTTCCGATCACCAATTGCCAGGGCGGCGCGGACTGGGTGGTGGTCAGTCGATCCACGATCGAGCTGCCGTGTTCGACGAACTCTGCGCTGTACATCGCCGAACCATAGCGAGTGTGGCTGTGCGGGAACAATGAACGGAGATGCGGGAACATTGAACGCGAGTGCCGGACCAATGAACGCGTTCTCCGCATGAGACCGCGGCGTCGACGCGATAATCGGTGAGGGCTCGCAGGGGGTGCGCCCGCCGAGAGGAGACCGCCGTGCCGGACTCGCAGCAAGGCAAATCATTCGCGGTGGGGACACTCGCCGGTGTCAATCCGCCCCTGGCCACCGCGCGCTTCATGGTGAAGGCGGCGCGACTCGGACGGCTGGATTCGATTCTCGCGCCGGATCATCTGATCAGCGTCTTCCCGAAATCGATCTGGGACACCGATTTCACCCCGCAGGCCAAGTCGGTGGGCAGTCCCGATGAGCAATTCGATTACGCCCCGCTGCTGGCGCATCTGGCGGCGGGCGCGGGCAAGGTGCAGTTGGGGGTCGGGGTGACCGATCCGCATCGGCGGCATCCGGTGCTGCTGGCGCAGACCTTCCTCACCCTGGCGCATATGACCAAGACGCCGCCCATTTTGGGGATCGGCTCCGGTGAGACCGAGAATCTCGATCCGTACGGGTTCACCTGGAATCGTCCGGTGGATCGGCTCGAGGAGGCGCTCCAGCTGCTGCGGCTGGCCCTGAACTCGACCGAACCCATCGACTTCACCGGCAAGTACTACCGCGTCGACCACGCGCCACTGGATCTGGTCGCACCGCCGGATCGGATGCCGCAGATCTGGATCGGAGCGCACGGTCCCCGCATGCTGGAACTGACCGGCCGCTACGGCGACGGCTGGTATCCGTGGGAATCGATGGGGCCGGACGAATACGAGCGCCGCTGGAAACTGGTGCGGGCATCCGCGACGGCGGCGGGGCGCGATCCCGACGCCATCGTCCCGGCCGCCATGGTGCAGATCCTGCCCGTGCGCGCCCGATCCGATATCAAGCGGCTGCTGCGCGCACCCGGCGTGCGATACCTGGGCCTGTTCGCCTCCGCCGAGCTCTGGGCGCGGCACGGTGCCAAACATCCACTGGGACAGGACTTCCGCGGGCTCATCGATCTGCTGCCGCATCGCCTCAGCCGCGCCGAGGTGCAGGCGGCCATCGCGGAGGTGCCCGATGAGGTGCTGCACGAATGGCTGATCATCGGCACCCCGGCCGAAATCCTTTCCCGGGTACGTGAACTCGCGGACGCGGGGCTGCGTCACGCCATTATCTTCCCGTCCTCGGCGCTGGTGTCCAACGCGGACGCGGCCTTCGGTTACGGCGTGGTGCTGTGGCTGGCCGCCCGCCTGCGCCGATCGCTGCGCGAGAATGCCACCGTTTGACCGTTCGGGGTCCGGGTACCGCCGGGGCATGGTTTCCGTGGATGCGCGTGTGGGTCTGCCCGAGACGATCTCGGCGGTGTTGTTCGACCTGGATGGGGTGCTGACCAGTACCGCGGCGGTACACGAGCGGGCGTGGAAACAGGTCTTCGACGAATTCCTGGTGCAGTGGTGCGGACCCGGGACGCCGCTGT
Organism: Nocardia sp. NPDC058058; assembly: GCF_042885355.1. Taxonomy (NCBI): domain Bacteria; kingdom Bacillati; phylum Actinomycetota; class Actinomycetes; order Mycobacteriales; family Nocardiaceae; genus Nocardia; species Nocardia sp. NPDC058058. Next base: position 382,502 of record NZ_JBHVSA010000001.1, read on the forward strand.
TCTCCGGTGCGGACTATCGCGATCACGTGGACGGGCTGCCGCGGTTGGACGGGGTGCGCGCGTTCCTGAAATCCCGGGATATCACTGTGCCGGAGGGGGAAAGCGGTGCGCACACCGACGAGTGGACCGTGCACGGAATCGGGGACCGCAAGGATCGGGTGCTGCGGGGATTGATCGATCGGGAGGGCGTGCACGTCTATCCGGGATCGGCGGACTATCTGACCGCGGTGCGGGCGGCGGGACTGCGGATCGGGGTGGTGTCCTCCTCGGCCAATGCGGCGGCGGTGCTGACGGCGGCCGATCTGGCCGGTTTCGTCGAAATACGAATCGACGGCAAGACTTTCGCGGAGCGCGGCCTGGCGGGCAAACCCGCACCGGACGGATTCCTCGCCGGCGCCGCCGGTTTGGGTGTGCGACCGGACGAATGCGCGGTCTTCGAGGACGCCATCGCGGGGGTCGCGGCCGGGCACGCGGGGAAGTTCGGGTTCGTGGTCGGGGTGCAGCGCACCGGCGCATCCGACCACGCCCAGGCGCTACGCGACGCCGGGGCCGATGTGGTCGTCGCCGATCTGGCCGAGCTGGGGGATCGCTGATGGGGGAGCGCGGTTTTCAGATCTCGCCGTGGGAATTGCGCTGGTGCGGACTCGATCTCGACGCGCTGCACCGCACCGAATCGCTCTTCGCGCTCGCCAATGGGCATCTCGGTCTGCGCGGAACATTCGAGGAGGGTGAACCGGTCGGCCTGCCGGGAACCTATCTGAACGGTTTCTACGAATCGCGCCCGCTGCCCTACGCCGAGGTCGGCTTCGGCTATCCGGAGCTGGGCCAGAGCGTGGTGAATGTGACCGACGGCAAGATCATTCGGCTGCTGGTGGGCGATGAGCCGATGGATCTGCGGTACGGGCGCACCGAGGCACACGAGCGGGTGCTGGACTTCCGGTCCGGCACGCTGCGGCGCAGCACCGACTGGACCTCGCCGACCGGGCGGCGGGTGCGCATCCACTCCGAGCGCCTGGTGTCCTTCACCGACCGGGCCGTGGCGGCCATCCGCTACGAGGTGGAGCCCCTCGACGGCGACATCGAACTGGTCGTGCAATCGGATCTGCTTGCCAATGAACCGATTTCGGCGACGCACGGTGATCCGCGGCTGGCCGCCGCACTGGAACGCCCGCTCGTGGCCGAGGACGCGGTGGCGCACGATCTCGCCGCGGTGCTGGTGCACCAGACCCGCGAGTCTGGGCTGCGGCTGGCCGCGGGGATGAATCACGAACTCGAGGTGAGTGCGCCCGGCCGCTGCGATGTGTACGCCGAGGGTGATCTCGCGCGGGTCACCATCGCGGTGGACGTCGCCGCCGGAAATCGCCTGCGGCTCACCAAGTACATCGCCTACGGCTGGTCCGCACGGCGTTCCTCGCCCGCGTTGCGCGCACAGGTGGAGGCCGCGCTGGCGGCCGCCATGGAGACCGGCTGGGACACGCTGTGCGCGCGCCAGCGCGAGTACCTGGACGACTTCTGGGCGCAGGCCGATATCGAGGTGGACGGCGATCCCGAACTCCAACAGGCCGTCCGCTTCGCCATGTTCCATGTCCTGCAGGCCGGTGCGCGCGGGGAGGCCCGCGCCATTCCCGCCAAGGGCCTGACCGGACCCGGCTATGACGGACATGCGTTCTGGGACACCGAAACCTACGTGCTGCCGATGCTCACCTATACCGTGCCGCAGGCAGCGCGCGACGCCCTGCGCTGGCGGCACTCCACCCTCGATCAGGCGCGCCGCCGCGCGGAAGAACTCGGGCAGGCCGGGGCGATGTTCCCGTGGCGCTCGATCAATGGCGAGGAGGCGTCCGGCTACTGGCCGACCGCCACCGCCGCCGTGCACGTCAACGCCGATATCGCCGACGCGACCGTGCGCTATCTCGCCGCGACCGGGGACGAGGAATTCGAAATCGAGTGCGGCGTAGAGCTACTGGTGGAGACTGCGCGGCTCTGGGCCAGCCTGGGCCACCTGGAATCGGACGGTTTCCGGATCGACGGTGTCACCGGTCCCGACGAATACTCCGCACTCGCGGACAACAACCTCTTCACCAATCTCATGGCCCGGCGGAATCTGCGCGCGGCCGCCGACGCGTGTGAGCGCCGCCCGGAGATCGCCGAGAACCTGGGCGTGCGAGCCGAGGAATACGGCCGGTGGCGCAAATACGCGGATGCCATGGTGCTGCCGTATAACCACGAACTCGGGGTGCACGAGCAGTCCGAGGGCTTCACCCGTTATGCCCGTTGGGATTTCGACGGCACGCCGGAGAAGAAGTATCCGCTGCTGCTGCACTACCCCTACTTCGACCTGTACCGGCTCCAGGTGGTCAAACAGGCCGATCTGGTGCTCGCGATGTACCTGTGCCCCAGCGGTTTCGATCTGGAGCACAAGACCCGGAACTTCGACTACTACGAGAAACTGACCGTCCGGGACTCCTCGCTGTCCGCGTGCATGCAGGCCGTGCTGGCCGCCGAGGTCGGCCACCTGAGCCTGGCCTACGACTATTTCGCCGAGGCCGCCCTCACCGACCTGCACGATCTGCACGAGAATGTCGGCGAGGGCCTGCATATCGCGTCGCTCGCGGGTACCTGGATCAGCGTTGTCGGCGGCTTCGGCGGCCTGCGCGATAACGACGGCGAACCCGCCTTCACACCGCGCCTGCCCGAACAGCTCGACCGGCTGGCCTTCCGAATTCAGTGGCGCGCCAGCCGAATAGCCGTAGAGATCGCGCCGGAGCACACCACCTATCGTTTGGAGACGGGCGATCCGGTCACCCTGCGCCATCACGGCATCGCGCACACCCTCACCGATTCCGCACTGACACTGTCGAATCCGCCCGCGCCGACCCCGCCGCAGGTCGGCGCGCCCGCCGGTCGGGCACCGCGCCGCCGCGGGTGAGGCTCAGCCCGCCGACCGCAGAAGTTCCAGTCCGTCGAGGATGAGATCCAGACCGAATTCGAATTCGGTCTGGTCATCGCACCAACCCAGCAGCGCGCCGTCGTCATCGTGAGTATCCGCGGCCATCATGCCGACGATATGGGGGAAGCGGTCCGCCATAGCGGTGAGTGCGGCGATCGCGTCCGGCTCGCTCTGATCCGCCGGGGGGCCGAAGAGTTCCTGGGTGAAGCCCAGGGCGCGGCTGCCCAGGCTGTGCATGGCGTGGTGGGCGAGTTCGTAGCTGAAGCCACCGCCGCGGAGCAGGCCGATGACGCCGTCGAAATAGGCGATGATCGAGAGCGTCATGGGCGAGCGGGTGCCGATCAGGGCGGGGGCCCAGGGGTGGCCGAGCAGAATATCGCGAGCGGTGAGAATGCGCTTGCGCAGCAACGGTTTCCAGTCGGCGGGGGTGCTCGCGGGCAACGGGTCTACGGCCGCGGTGATGGTGTCCAGCACGACTTCGACCATGCCGTCGAGCAATTCGGCCTTATTGGCCACGTGGTGGTAGAGCGACATGGCCTCGACGCCGAGGTCGGTGGCGACATTGCGCATGGTGATGGCCTCGACGCCGTCCCGGTCGGCCCGCGCGACCGCGGTGCGGAAAATCTGCTCCCGGCTCAGGCGGGGACGTTGATCGGTGACCATGACCGATCAATTTACCGTACGTCGTAAGTCTCCCGGGTCTTGACAGCCTTACAACGTAATGTTTCCCTGATTACGGCAGACTTACGACGTAAGGGAGAGTGATGAGACCATGTGGATCGTGATCGCGATAGGGGTGGGCACGCCGGTGGGCCTGGCCCTGGGAGCCCTGTTCCTGCTGCTGGCTGTGATGCGAACGGGCTACGAACCCGGCCTCGCCCTGGTCCGGCGATTCAATCGCCGGGTCACCAATCCGCGCGTCATGAAGACCGCCGGACAGCGCGGGGCGGACGCCTCGGTGGTCCGGCATATCGGCCGTTCCAGCGGCAGGCAGTACGCGACACCGGTCGGCATCACCGAGGCGGGTCAGGATTTCCTGATCTCACTGCCCTACGGCACCACGCCGGACTGGCTCGAGAATGTGCTGGCGGCCGGTACCGCCGAGGTCGTGCACGAGGGCGCGTCCTACCGGATCACCGCGCCCGAATTGGTCCCCGCCGCCTCGGTGGCGCGCTACCAATCCCGTTCCGAGCGCTGGGGATTGCGGCTCTTCGGGGTCGACCAGGTATTGCGGCTGCGCAGGGCGGCGGGGGAGTGACTACGTATTCGACTGTGGTGCGGGCTATTTCATGAAGCGGAGCAATCCGAGAGTCGCGTTCAGCGCGCCGTCCTGACCGAGCGCGCGGAAATCGTCCTCGACCGCGGCGAGCTCCAGCGTGCCCGCTCGCACCGCCTGATACCGCACGAACGACCAGACGAACACCTCGAGGTTGTCGAACCGGGTCCCGGCCTCGACAACCTCTTCCTCGTGGAACCACACGGCCACTTGACCATTGGTGAGCACCACGTACAGATTGCCGCCGCCGTCGGCGCCGACCGAATACACATCGTCATCGGTGAGTTCGGTGGTGTAGTCCGAATCCCGGATACCGCAGTCGTTCTCGGCGAAATCGAAGCCGTAGGACCAGTCGAAGATATCCAGGACCTGCGGCATCGCGCCCGAGCGCACCCGCCGGTCCAGGGCGTTCAGGGCCGCCGCGTCGGCGGGCTCGAGCCGGGCGGAAAACGGTGCGACCGAGCGGGTTTCCGCCGGAATGCTGACCGGCTCGGCATTCGGAAACCAGCGCGCCAGATCGGCGTCGAGATCGCGATCGATATAGCCGGTGAGATCGGTGAGAGTGAGCGTCACGCGGCGATTGTAGAAGGATGGGCCGACAGTGCGAGGGCGTCAGCCCGCGAGCGCATCGCGGAAGTGAGCGGCGAGGTCGAGGGTCGCGGCCTGCTCGGGGGTGACCCAGGCGTGATCGTCATGTTCCTCGGGATTGAGAGTGACGGTGCCGGAGCCGTTTTCGGTCACCTCGAAGACGCGAGCGTGAATGCGCAGCGGGCGTCCGGCCACATCCATCCAGGAATGCGCGCCGCGCTCGCGGGTGATCGTCACCGTCAGGCCGGTCTCCTCGGACACCTCGCGGACCGCGGCCTGTTCGGGCCGCTCACCGGGTTCGATACCGCCGCCGGGCAATTCCCAGCGGCCCGCCAGGAAGACGCCCGGGGCGCGACGGATCAGCAGGACCGCGCCGTCGCGCTCGATACGGCAGTACACCAGGTGCTTGTCGCTCACCCGATGATCATGCCACCGGCTCGGGTGATGTCGAGCTCAGGCGATCTCGGCGGGTGCGGACAGGGCCGCCTGCATGGCGACACCGTCCACGTACGAATGCTTTTCGCGGACCAGGCCGTTCTCGACGTAGACCACATCGGCGAGATCGACCGCGACCGGCGACCCGGTGACCGAGGTGCCGCGCAGCACCCACTGCACCACCCAGAAGTCCTCCCCGACACGGAGACCGACCTGTTCGAAGGTGAGATCCGGGACCAGGGCGAAGGTTCCGGCGGCGGAGGCGCGGATCTCGTCCCGGCCGCGCGCGGGCTCGCTGCCCGAATGCAGGTGGAATATCGAATCGGGAGTGTGCAATTCGACGATGCGGTCCGGATCGTGATCGGCCCAGCAGGCGTGATAGCGCTCGAAGAGTTCTCTGGTGGCATCGGACATGATGCGAAATCCTTCTAAGATACAAACAGGATGACTGTATGTAACGGTAACACCGGCGCGACGGCGATATGCCTCGAATCGAGGACGCGGCGGGGCTGCCCTAGACTTCGACGTCGCCATGAACGCTGATCGCCGCACCCAAGCCGAACGCTCGGCCGCCACCCGTGGCGCGGTCATCCGCGCCGCGCGAGAGCTGTTCGGCCAGTACGGATATGGCGCGGTCAGCACGGTCGCGGTGGCCGCGGCGGCCGGGGTCAGCCGGGGTGCGCTCTACCACCAGTTCGGTGAGAAGCGGGACCTGTTCGAGGCGGCCTTCGAGGATCTGGAGCGCGATCTGGTCCGGGTGATCGGCACGGCGGTCGCCCAGGCGCGTGCCGCCGATCCGTTGGCGAGTCTGACCGTGGGATGTCTGGCCTGGCTGGACGCCTCGACCGCACCGGATGTCCGGCGCATCGCACTGCTGGACGCACCCGCGGTACTGGGCTGGAGTCGCTGGCGCGAGATCGAACTGCGGCACACCATCGGCCTGGTGGAGAACGCGCTGGCCGGTGCCATCGCGGCGGGCCGCGTTCGCACACAACCGGTTCGGCCGTTGGCGCTGATCATCGTCGGCGCGCTGGACGAGGCCGCGCAATGCCTGGCCAACACCACCGACCCCGCCGCCGAAACCCCGGCCATTCGCGCGGTGATCGAACAGCTGATCGCCGGACTCGCGGTCGAATAGCGAGCGAGCGTCGGGCGGCTGCTCACCCGCTCATCGCGTGCCGACATCGGCGGGCGCACCGTTGCCGCCTGTCGCCGTGCTGAATTCGTCTGCGGGTCGCGGCCTCTCAATGTCCGTCGGCGTAGCCCGGTGTTCGGGCGTGACACTGGCGCGGCGTAGTCGGTCTTACGACAGCTCATTGCGTGCTGCCGTGGCGCGGCGTTCGGCGGCCGCCAACTGCTGTTCGGCCTGCCGTAGCGATTCGCGGGCCGATCGTTCGGCGGCGACGGTGAAGCGGCGTTGCTGCTGCGCCTGCGCCAGTTCGTCGCGCAGTTCGGTGATGCGGGATTCGAGCTGTGCCAGTTCGACGGTGGCGGCCTCGTGCGTCGAGCGGGCGGAAAGGACAGCGGCGCGGGCGGATTCGAGGTTGGCGAGGGACTCCTCCAATTCCCGGCGCGCCTCGTCCCGCGCGACGATGTCCGCATCGCTCGCACGCGCGGCGCGGCCGGATCGGGTCCGAGGGGATCCTTCGCGCGTGGTGGAACCGTTCGGGGTTGAATTGCCCTGCGTGCCGGACCTTTTCCGGGGTGAACTGCCGGTTCGCGCGGAGGGCGCGGTGCCGCCGGGTGACTCCGGTGCTTTCGGAGTCTCCTGAGCGCTGGGCACAGCGACGAGTCCGGCGGGGCCGAAGCCCTCGTAACTGGCCGCGGCGGTGAGTGTTCCGGAGCTGACCTGATCGCCGATGTCGGCATCGGCGAGCGCTGCCTGGAGGGTGCCGCCGATATCGCGCAGCACCGATTCGGTGAGTCGCTGACCGTGTGCGGCGGCCAGGTCACCGGCCTTGCGGGTGAGTGCGCTGATCACCTGCTGCCGCTGGGTGCTGAGCGCGCGCAATTGCTCGGCGGAGAGCCGTCGTTGCGCTTCGCGCAGGGCCCCGCCGAGATCGAGCAGTGCCACGATGTCGTCGGCGGCCTCGCGCGCCAGCAGATTCACCGCCCAGGCCGCGACGGTCGGCCGCCGCAGTTTGCCGATCGCCGTCGCCAGGGCTCGGTCGCCGTCCGCCCGCGCCTGCCCGGCGCGCTCGGTGCGCAATGTCACGAAGTCCGCGGGTGACGCCCCGTAGAGTTCGGCCGCAACCTCGTCCAGCGTCATGAGAGTCAAGCCTACGAGCCCGCCGGACGCGTCGGACGCATCGTCCTCCCGGGTGTCGCCCGAGGCCGAAATTCGGTTGCCGATTGCTCCGGACGGTGGAAACGTGCTGGTGTCCGGTCCATTCGCTGCGGGAGATGCCATGCGCCGATTCCTCGATACACCCCAAATCCCTTACCGGACGGTGACTTTCGAGGACTTCGACACCCATGCATATTCGGCACACCCTCAATATCGGCATCCTGGCGCATGTTGACGCCGGCAAGACCAGCCTGACCGAACGCCTGCTGTTCGACACCGGTGTCATCGACACCCTCGGTGCCGTCGACGCGGGCAATACACGTACCGATACCGGCGCGATCGAACGACAGCGCGGTATCACCGTGCGCTCCTCGGTGGTGTCCTTCACCGCGAACGAGGTACAGGTCAATCTGGTCGACACACCCGGGCACTCCGACTTCATCGCGGAAGTGGATCGCGCGCTGACCGTGCTCGACGGCGCGGTGCTGGTGCTCTCCGCGGTGGAGGGCGTCCAGGCGCACACGCGTCGACTGATGCGCACGCTGCGCGAAATGCGGCTGCCGGTCCTCCTTTTCGTCAACAAGATCGATCGGCGCGGCGCTCGCCGCGACGAGCTGCTCGACGATATCCGGCGCCGACTGACGCCGCATATCCTCGCCATGACCGAGGTGCGTGATCCGGGCACCCGATCGGCCCGCGCGCTCGCGATCCCGGCGCACGCCCCGGACTTCACCGCTCGCCTGCTGGAAACGCTCGCCGAGACCGATGATGTCTGGCTGGATCGCCTGGCCGACGGACCGGACCCGACGCCCGCCGAACTGTGGACCGCCCTGGCCGCGAGCATCGACGCGGGCCGCACCCACCCGGTGTACTTCGGTTCGGCGATCAGCGGTACCGGCGTCGGCGCGCTGATCGACGGTATGACCGCCCTGCTGCGCCCGCACCCCGACAGCGATTCCGCCGATCCCCGGGGCATCGTCTTCGCACTGGAACGCGGACCGTCCGGCGCCAAGACCGCCTACCTACGACTGTTCGCCGGGACGGTGGCCCCGCGCGAGCGGGTGACCATGCGGCGGCGCGACCCCGGTGACGCCGACAGCTCCTATACAGCTCGGATCACGGCGCTCGAGGTAATCGGGCAGCCCGAGGCAACGCGGCTGCGAGCGGGCGGCATCGCGCGAATCAGCGGTCCGGCCGAACTACGGGTGGGAGACCGGCTCGGTGCCGACGGCCCGGAACAGGACCCGGAAGCAGGCTCGAAAAACGATGCCGCGCAGCACTTTCCCGCACCTACCTTTCGGACCGTGGTCCGGCCCGCCGATCCGGGCGCGGCGGCGCGCCTGCACCTGGCCCTGCGGCAGCTGGCCGAACTGGACCCCCTGATCCACGCGGTCGCGGCACCCGGTGGCGGCACCGAACTCCTGCTGTACGGCGAGATCCAGCAGGAGATCATCGCCGCGACGCTGGCGCAGGAGTACGGCATCACCGCGATCTTCGACGCCGTCCGCCCCGCTTACTTCGACCGTCCGCTCGGCATCGGCGAAGCATGCGAGGAGATGGGTCGGCGCGCACCGAGTCCCGGTGGCTGGTGGGCCACCATCGGACTGCGCGTCGAACCCGCGCCCACCGGATCCGGCACCGCGTTCGGGTATGAGACCGAACTCGGCGCGCTACCGCACGCCTTCCACTGCGCCATCGAGGAATCCGTGCACGGCGCGTTGCGCACCGGACCGCACGGCAGGCCGGTCACCGATTGTGTTGTCACCCTGACCCGTTCGGGTTTCGTGGGCCCGCTCAGTACCGCCGGCGACTTCCGTGCGCTGACACCGGTGGTACTCGCCCGCGCCCTCGCCGCCGCGGGCACCCGGATCTACGAGCCCTGCCACGCCTTCGACGCCGAGATTCCCGCCGATGCCCTCGCCCCGGTCATCGCCTGTCTGGCCGAACTGGGCGCGGACATTCGGGACACCGTGGCGGCTACGACCGGCTGGCGGCTCACCGGAAGCCTGCCCGCACGCCGCGTGCGTGCCGCCGAACAGCGATTGCCGGGTCTGACCCGGGGCGAGGGTATGTGGTGGTCACGTCCGTCGGGGGATCGGCCGCTCGATGCGGGGCCGGAATCAGGAACAGGGTGGTGATCCGCGCGCCGCACCCGGTCACGCCGCTGTGCGCGGGCCCGGGCGCGCCGATCGTCCGCTCGGCGCGCCGAATCTGAGTTCCCGCTGGACAATCCGCTTTTCAGGGGGTATCAGAGTGGGTATGGCTACCGATATCAAGGTAGTGCGACACCGTGGAGGAGGTGGTCCTGGTGTCGGAGAGTCCTCCCACGTCGGTGCGGGCCTGGCGGGTTCGGCCGTGGAATCCCAATCCGCTCATGCGGTTTTCGGATCGATTCGAAGTGATCGTCCGGGCGCTGGCGGTGGCGGCCGTGGTGGTGGCGGTGCCGGTATCGGGCGCGATCGGGACCGTGAGCTATACCGGCGCGGCGGCTCGAATCGCGGCACAGGACGCGGGTAAGGAGCATGTCGACGCCACGCTCACCGGGGAGGCGCTGCGCCTGCCCGCGGCCGATCGATACGGCGTGCATCAGGACCGGTATCAGGCGCCCGCGACCTGGAATCACGACGGCCACACCATGATCGCGACCATCGACGTCCCCGGCCCGCAGACCACGGGCAGCACGGTGCCGCTGTGGATCGGCAATGACGGCAACCCCACCGTCGCCCCCGCCCGGCCGGGTGCGGCCGCCGCCGAGGGGGTCGGGACCGGACTCGCCATTCTGGTCGAAAGCTGGTGTGCCGCGGCGGCAACGGTGTGGATCACCGGAACCGTGCTGGAGACCCGGCGCAATTCGCGCTGGGAACGCGAGTGGCGTTCGATCAACCGGCCGATCGGTAAGGACAGCCTCTGATCGCGAGATATCCGGGCGCGGTTCAGTATTCGCCGTGCACCAGATGCCGCGGCGCCTCACCCGCGAGATATCTGCCGATCTGCTCGACCGCGATGGCCCAGCCGCGCTGCTGACCGCCCCGGCTGCTGCCGCCGACATGCGGGGTGATGAGCGCGCCCGGCGCGTCCCAGAGCGGATGCCCCGCGGGCAGCGGTTCTGGGTCGGTGACATCGAGAATCGCACGCAGACGGCCCTTTTCGAGCTCGGCCAGCAGGGCGTCGGTGCGCACCACCGGACCGCGCGCCGCGTTGACCAGGATCGCGCCGTCGGCCATTCGGGCCAGGAACGCGGCGTCCACCATGCCGGTGGTCGCGGCGGTCACCGGCACCATCAGCACCACGGCGTCGAAATCGCCCAGCAGCCCGGGCAATTCATCCACCCCGTGCACACCCGTGCGCGCCCGGGTGCCGACCTTGGCGACCTCGGCGTCGAACGCGATGAGTTTGCGCTCCAGCTCATTGGCCAGATCGCCCGCGCCGATGATCAGAATCCGCTTACCGGACAGGGTGTCGGTCTGATGCTGGGTCCACCGGTGCTCGCGCTGCGCCGCCGCGAACTCGATGAATTCCCGGTACACCGTGAGTAATCCGGTCATCGCCCACTCGGCGGTGCTGGCCCCGTGCGCGCCGCGCGCGATCGAGAGCATGACCCCCTCGGGCACCTTCCCGACCCAGGCCTCCGCACCCGCGGTGAGCAATTGCACCAGCCGCAGTTTCGGCAGCTCCCAGGTCATATGCACCGCTTCGGGACCGACCAGGAATCCCGGCACCAGCACCTCGGCGTCCTGTGCCCCGGCGGGCAACGGCTCCCCGAGCCGGAAACGCAATGCCCGCACGCCCTCCAGACGCGCGACCGCCGCGAGGCCGTAATCATCCGGAACGAGCACAGTCACCGTCATGGTGGTGACGTTATCGGATGGGCCTCGCGGCGGTCGCGAGCTGTCAATGCTGTCAATGAGGGTTAGTAATACCAGCGCCTGCCGCCGACCGGACGGCCGACCGAGCCGAGCGCCCAGAGCACCAGACCGGCCACCAGGACGATGATGCCGAGGGTGGTCAGCAGCGGAATGCCGACGAGCCAGCCGATGACGAGCAGGATGAGTCCGAGAACAATCATGACGATTTCCTATTTGGAGGTTGTTGCGGGGTTGGCCGGGTTATCGGCCGTAGGCCGGCGCAGGAAGCGGTTCATCGACCACTGCGGCTGCTGCTGCGCGGGTGCCGCGGCAGGCGCCGGCTTCGCCATCACCGGCTTCGCCGCCACCGGCTTGACGGGCGGCGCTTCCGGTACGGGGCTACCGAATTCCTTTCGCGCGGCGGCCATTTCGCGCCGCGACTGTCTCAGGTCCCGGCGTGCGGCGATACCGCGCCGGGAGGTGGTCCAGGTGCCCGCCAGCAGCATGATGAGCCCGCAGGTACCGACGGCGCCGATGAGGATGCCGTACGCGAAAAGTAGGCCCGAGGAACCCGTGTAGGTGTGGCCGAAGACGGTGAAACCGCCGGAGAGCAGATGGCTTTCGCCGCTGTTGGCTACTATCCCCGCGACCCCTACGGCCACGGCCGCGACCAGCGCGATGAGCCCGATGATGGTGAACATAGTCTCGCTATTCCCGCGCCGCGGCACAACAAACCCGCAGGACGCGGGGTTGTCCGGGTTTGGTGGGGCGGCACGCCGGGGTTTGCCGCGCGGCTCGCCGGTCATTGCGAAAGTGTTCGCGTAAACCACCCGGAAGGCAGACAGTATGAGCGCCTACACATTCCAACTCCCGCATTTCTCCGCCGATGCCGATCAGGCCGAACGCGCACTGCGCGGGCTGGACTCGACCAGCGCGGTGAACTCCGACAAATCCTCGGAGACACTGACCGTGAACTCCTCGCTGAGCTACGGCGAGGTGCTGGACGTATTGCGCCAGCAGGGCATATCGGCGCAGTAGCGCGGTCGCGCGGTAACGAAGGGATCGCTCACGGCGGGTCGCCCGCCCGGAATGGCAATCGAGCGGCAAACTCCGGGACATGTCCCTATCGCCCGATTGTCGGCGCGGGTAGCGGCCCGCCGTGGCCTGGCCGCTGTCCGGTGTTCCCGCCCCCATGCTGGCGGTCGGCGGCACACCGCCGGATGAGCCGGGGTGGGCGGTGGAGATGAAATGGGACGGGGTGCGGATCATCGCGGTGTGCGCGGCGGGGGAGTGCGCGCTCTACAGCCGCAACGGCAATGCCGTCGGCTCGTCCTATCCGGAGTTGGTGATCGCCCTGAAAACCTTGGCGGGTAACGGATCTCTGATCCTGGACGGCGAGATCGTGGCACAGCGGCCGGACGGCGCGCCCTCCTTCGGACTGTTGCAGCGGCGCATGCATGTGGCGCGGCCGGGCGAACAGCTCGTCGCGGAGGTTCCGGTGCGGTTCTTCGCCTTCGACGTCCTCACGCTGGGGGATCGCGACGTCATGCGCGAGCCGTATCTGACACGCCGCGAGATCCTGGCCGGACTCGAATTCACCACACCGCTCTCCGCCCCGCCGCACTGGCTCGATGTCGACGCGGACAGTTTGCTGAGTGCCGCCCAGGATCATCACCTCGAGGGCATCGTGTCCAAGCGTGTCGATTCGGTGTATCTGCCCGGCCGCCGATCGCCCGCCTGGATCAAGACACCGCTGCGGCGCAGCACCGAAGTGGTGGTTGCCGGTTGGACGCCGGGCACCGGCGCGATGGCCCCCACGTTCGGTTCACTCGTGGTCGGCGCGTACGACGAGACCGGTCGATTCGTCTACATCGGCAATGTCGGCACCGGTTTCACCCAGACCGCCCGGCGCATTATTCGCCGCACCCTCGATGAAATCGAGCTGGCGGCAAGCCCTTTCGAGCCCGCACCGCCGGAAGCCGCGGCGGGCCGCTGGCGCTGGGTGGATCCGATCCTGGTGGGCGATGTGCAGTATCGCGAATTCGCCGGGGCCCGGTTACGCATGCCGAGTTGGAAAGGTTTACGCACGGACAAGGCTCCGGTGCAGGTGGAAGTGCCTCCGGTGCACTGAGTGCGCCCTATGAACATTGCGTTGCGGCAACACAATTGGCGAAATTCCGCGGAAGCGACCACAATCGGAGGAATGGGCGGTGAAGGGTCACGAAAGCTGCGCGAGCTCTCGGCTCCCGATTCACTCGAGCGGTTGGCAAGCGCACAATACGGCCGAATCGTTTTCTCGCGCCGCGGACTTCCGATCATCAGGCCCGTGAACCATATTGTCGAACCGGACGCTGTTGTGGTGCGAGCCAATCTTGGCGCAAGTCTGCTGCGAGGTGACGGGCAGATCGTCGCGTACGAGGCCGACGACTTCGACGAGCGCACCCGGCGCGGCTGGAGCGTCATCGTCACCGGTGTGGCCCGGGTGGTGATGGATCCCGAACAGGTGCAGCGCTACGAGACGCTGCTGGACCCGTGGATCAATATGCCGATGGACCATGTCATTCGGATCGAGACCGAGATCGTCACCGGGCTCGAACTGGTCGACGATCTGGACGGGCTGAGGGTTACCGATCGGTAGGTCCCGCATCGTCCTCACCAGCGCCGGCGGCCTGCGGCCTGTGACGGGCGATACCTCTGCGGTAGCGTGACACGCCGTTGGACCGAGTGCGGCAACCCGCCGGTTAGCTCGGCGCGGCCCACGTGACGCGGTGTGAACCACGCCGCTGCGCGGTGTGGCCGCTCGCTCGTGGAAGGAACGTATGACTGCATCGGACAGGCAGGCGCGGGTCACCGAGACCGGCGCGGCCACCACCGACGAGGGCTATTCGCGCGGACTATCCCCGCGCACCATCCAGATGATCGCGATCGGCGGGGCCATCGGGACCGGATTGTTCTACGGCGCGGGCGGCGCCATCGAACAGGCCGGTCCCGCACTCATTCTGGCCTATCTCGCCGCGGGCCTGGCCATCTTCGTCATCATGCGGGCGCTGGGCGAACTGCTCACCTATCGGCCGGTCACCGGCAGCTTCGCCGAATACGCGAATGAATTCCTGGGCCGCTTCGCGGGCTTCGCCACCGGCTGGACCTACTGGGCGGTCTGGGTCGCCACCTGCATGGCCGAGATCACCGTGGCCGGTAAGTACGTGCAGTACTGGTTCGACATCCCGCAGTGGGTGACCGCGCTGGTGGTGCTCGGGGTCATGTTCGTGGCGAACCTGGTGTCGGTGAAACTCTTCGGTGAGGGCGAGTTCTGGTTCTCCACCATCAAGGTCACCGCCATCATCGCCATGATCCTGATCGGCATCGGCGTCTTGATATTCGGGTTCGGCCACGCCGCCAATCCGACGGTGAGCAATCTGTGGAACGACGGCGGGGTCTTCCCGAACGGGTTCAGCCAGGCGCTGCTGGCGCTGCAGATCGTGCTGTTCGCCTACGTCGGTGTGGAACTGGTGGGCGTGACCGCCGGTGAGGCCCGCGATCCGAAGAAGACGCTGCGCAAGGCGATCAATACGCTGCCGTTCCGCATCGGCCTGTTCTACATAGGCGCGCTCATCGTCATCATGTCGGTGTCCAGCTGGCGCACCTTCCATTCCGGTCGCAGCCCGTTCGTGGAGGTGTTCGAGCAGATCGGCATTCCCGGCGCGGCCGCCATCATCAACTTCGTGCTGCTGACCGCGGCGCTGTCCTCCTGCAATTCGGGGATCTACTCCACCGGGCGCATGCTGCGCAGCCTGGCCCAGCGCGATGAGGCCCCGAAGGCGCTGGGCGAGTTGAGTTCCCGGTCGGTGCCCGCGGTCGGTATCGCGGTATCGGCGGCGGTCATGGTGATCGGCGTCGGCGTGAACTACTTCTCACCGGAGAAGGCGTTCGGATACGTCACCTCGGTGTCCACCATCGGCATCATCTTCGTCTGGGGCGTGATCCTGGTGTGCCACATGATCTATCGCGCCCGGGTGCGGGCCGGGCTGCTTCCGGCCAGCGATTACCGGCTGCCCGGTGCGCCCGTCACCTCCGCGGTGGCGCTGGCGTTCCTGGCGCTGGTCGTGGTGCTGCTGTTCTTCACCGAATCGGGACGTACCGCGGTGGTGGTCGGCGTGGTCTGGGGCGCACTGGTGTGCATCGCGTATCCGCTGCTGACGCGGCGTCACGGGCAGCGCGAAAGCGTTTAAACAGCAACACGTTTCAACCGAACACGGCATGTCGGCGCTCCCGGAGGACTACCTTGCCAGCAGAAGGCAATTGCTCCGGGAGCGCGCATGAACGATCCGCGACAGTATGTGGTGATCGGAGGCGGGCTCGCGGGCCTGGCTTCCGCGGTGTGGCTGGCCGAGGCCGGTAAACGAGTCACACTGCTGGAGCGGCGCGGCCGGCTCGGCGGGCGCACGCACGCGCTCGAAGTGCCCGCGCTGCACGATATTCCGGATAACGGGCAACATGTCATCGCCAGCGGCTATGACCATCTGTTCCGATATCTGACCAGCGTCGGCACCCGCGACTACGTGGAATTCCCGCACCGGGGCGTACTGCGCTGGCCCGGCGGGCGCACCACCACCATGGGCACCAAGGGTTTTCAGGCCCTGCGATCGCTGCTCGGCGCGCATCCCGATGCGAGCGCGGGCGATCGGGCCCGGGCCGCGGTCGCCACCGCGCGCATGGGCTGGCAAAGCCTGCGCCAGCCCGCCGATCTGGCGGATCTCACCACCGATCAATGGTTCCGGCGGCTCGGCATGCCCGCCACCGCGCGCGAGGCGCTGTGGGATTGGCTGGCACTGGGCATCGCCGCCGAACCGGTGCGCCAGGAATCGGCGAAGGTCTTCGCCGATGTGCTCGCCACCGGAATTCGCCTGGGCGTCAAGCATCGCCGGGCGGTCAGCATCGGCTATCCGACCACCGATCTCGATACGCTGTTCGTCACCGGGGCGCACCGGGTCTTCGAACGGCACGGCGTCCAGGTGCGCTATCGCGCTGTGGCACGGCGGATTCGGATCGAGAAGGGCGCTGTCACCGGCGTGACGCTCGCCGACGGTGATGTCATCGCGGCCGATGCGGTGGTGTGCGCGGTGCCCAACTCCTATCTCGGCGGACTGCTGGACGAGCTGCCCGAACACGATGAGATCTATTCGGCCGCCGATAAATTGGGGTACACCCCGATCGTCAGCACCAACCTGTACCTGGATCGTCCGCTCGGCACCGAGGGCGCGATGGAGGCGCTCATCGGCGGGGCCGACGTCATCGACCAGGTCTTCGACCGTCAGCGCATGCACGGCCGCGGCACCGAACACGGCTGGCTGTACTGCCTGACCACCAGCGGGGCCTACGGGCAGGTGCACAAACCCAGTCACGAGGTGGTGGACGAGCAGATGGCCCTGCTGCGCCGCTACTATCCGGCCGCCGCCGATGCCGAAGTGCTGTACGCGCAGGTGGTTCCGATGCCGCGCGCCACCTTCTCCCAGGTGGTCGGGACCGACGGTCTGCGCCCCGGACAGCGCACCTCGATCCCGTCGCTGGTGCTCGCGGGCGACTGGACCCGCACCGACTGGTCCGCCACCATGGAGAGCGCGGCGCAGAGCGCGTCCCGCGCCGTCGAGCTGCTGCTCGCCCTGCCGGAATGACCAGGGTGCTACCGCGCGGCCGGATTACTCGCGTTCGGCTCGCGGTCGCGGCTCGCGAAAGTAATTGAGCACCAGGCGGGTGATATCGGCCAGGAAGCGTTCGCGCGGGATCGGCGGATCATCGAGCAGGTAGCGAATGGTCAGATGTTCGACCGCGCGCACCAGCATCCACGCGGCCGCGTCGAAATCCACATCGGCCGGGACCGTGCGCGAGCGCATCGACAACCCGAGTCGCGCCAGCTCACCGATCTGCTGTTCGAAGGCCAGCACCGTGGCCCCGGAGGACAGCCGCGGCGTCTGCTCCACCACCGCGCGCAGCAGTTCACGATGGGTGCCCAGGGCGTCCAGCAGTTCGGAAATGGTTTCCGGCACCGCGATTTCCGGGTCACGGGTCATATTCGCCACCACCCGGGCGCGCACCCGTTCGGCGACCACGCCGGTATAGCGCTCGATGACCGCCGCCACCACCGCGTCCTTGTTCGGGAAGTACTGGTACAGCGATCCGGGACTGATACCCGCCGTCTCGGCGATGCGATTGGTCGAGCAGCCGTCGTAACCGTGCGCGATGAGCACTCGTTCGCCCGCGTCCACGATGCGCCCGACCATGGCGCGCGAACGCTCCTGCCGCGGTGATTTCCGGGGTGCGGCAGGCGATTTCTGGACGTGTCGTTTCGGTGGCATGTCATTTCCACTGCGGTTCGGAACGCGAATTGAATGCGAGTAATTATTCGTGTCAGCCTGTGGCCATGGTGACACACGCCGAGGCCGGAAGCGACCCGCGCCTCGAACCCGAACCGCTGGGACCGGATTCGCTGACGTGGCGAATCTTCGGGTCGCTGTATTACGCGCCGACCGGATTCTTCATGGGCATGGTGCAGAACATGCATCCGGGACTCGGCGCCGGCGTCGAATTCCATTCCGACATCGCGAGCGAGCCGTATCAGCGCGTATTGCGTTCGGCCTACCCGATTCTCGGGGTGGTCTTCGACGGACCGCACGCCCGGCGCACCGCGCGCGAAATCGTCGGATACCACCGCGAGATCAAAGGCGTCGACGCTCAGGGGCGTCGCTATCACGCCCTCGATCCGGAGACCTTCTACTGGGCGCACGCGGTGTTCTTCGTACAGACCCTGCGCGCGGGCGAACTCTTCATGGGCGGGCTGAGTGCGCAAGAGCGCGAACAACTCTGGCAGGAGCACTACCGCTGGTACGAGCTGTACGGCATCAGCATGCGGGTGGTGCCGCAATCCTGGCCCGCCTTCCAGCGGTACTGGCGCGATATGTGCCGGGACACCCTCGAACCCACCGGGGCCGCGTGGGATGTGTTCAACCTGATCGACAACGCGCCCGTCCCGCCGTTCCCGGTACTGCGGCGACTCCCGGAACCACTGTGGAAGAAACTGATTCGGCCCGGCGGCGGGCGACTGGTCAAATTCGTCACCGTCGGACTGTGCGATCCCGCCATTCGCCGCACCATGGGTTTCACCTGGACCGCGCGCGATCAACGGCTCTTCGACCGGCTGTGCCGGGCGCTGTCGGCGGCCAATCGGATCACCCCGGCCGAGGTGAACTACGCCTTCCCGCGCATTCGCGCCGCCCGCCGCCGCGTCGCCGGGAAACGACCGGGCGCACTACCGCCACCGGAAGCGCCGCGCGCGCTCTGGCCCGCACCCGAACAGCGCGGCGACCCCAAGCACTACTGCCCCGTCCACGCCGATCCCGGCGCCGGCTCGGTCACCAAATTCCGTCAGCTGACAGGGTTTTGAGCAATGCGGCCATCGACCGATTCCCAGCCCGCGACCACGCACCCCTACGACTACTACTACCGCCCGGGTATGCCACTGCGGCCGCCGCCGTCGCGTGCGATCGCCTCGGACCTCTGGTACGAACCGCGCAAGGCCATGCTCTCGCCGTGGATGCCGGTGTTCCGCGAACCCCGTGAGACCCCGCGCACCCGCCTCATGGCCGATCACCTCTGGCAGGGCGATGAACCGATGGACGCGGTGGTCGCCGCCTTCCGCCGCCCGGGTGCGGCCGGTGGGCGGCGCATGCTGAATCAGGCGCTGGCGCACGGCATCGACAGCGTCGACGAGCCGCCCGCCGCACTGGTGAATCTCTTCGCGCGGATCGACAATCCGCCGCAGTGGTACGACCCGGACCTGTGGGAACACGGGCGCCGACTCTGGGTCGATGTCTCCACCGCCGGGAAAATGGCCATGGGCGTACAGGATTTCATGGGCACCTTCGTCGGCGCGGAGGTCGCCTCGGCGGTGGGGGAGACGGGGCGCTTCGTGCGAGATCCGTACCGCCGCAACCTGGAAACCTCGGTCTGGTTCGGCAGCGTCACCGCGCCCGGCGCGCTCGAACGCCGCTCGCCCATCCTGCACGACACCGTGCGGGTGCGGCTCATGCACGCCCAGGTGCGGGCCATGCTGCGCCGCCGCTGGGGCACCGAGCATTTCGCCTCGCACGGCAACCCGATCTCCAATGCCACCACCATGGGCGCGGCCGTCACCTTCGGCCTGACCCCGATCTGCTTCGACCATGTGCACGGAAGACGCCGCACGACAAAGCAACTCGATGCCGTCATGCACTACTGGGCCTATATCGCGTACTGCTTCGGCGTGGCCGATGAGCTCATCCCGCGCTCGGCGGCCGAAGGTATGGAAATGGTCGACTATATGGTCGCCACCGCCGGTGTCGCGCCCGAGCGCACCGCCGCCATGGCCGGTGCGGCGACCCGCGCCTTCGCCGATCGCTCGCTGCCGGGCCGGGCCCGCATCGCCGCCACCGCACCGCTGGTCGGGGCGCTGGCGTTCTACAGCAGCGAACCGCTTGTGCGAACCCTGTTGGCGGACACCCCGCTTCGCGATGTACCGGTTCGACCATGGGCCGGTGCCACCGCGCTCGCCACCACCGCGGCGGTCCGCCTGCGCGCACTCGATGATCGACTACCGGGTGCTCGCCGCCGCATGATTCGCCGCACGGCGGGCTCGGATCCGTTCTGGGGGCGCAATATTCGCATCGCGCGCTTCCTGGCCGCCCGCGCCGGAATTCACGGCACCCCGTTCGACCACCACGATGCCTCCGCCGACGGCATCGCCGGCTGTCCCGTCTGACAGCTCAGGCGGATCCGCCCGCGATGGTCAGATACACGACCATCAGCGTGAAGAGGAACCAGCCCGCGCCCTGCCAGATCGGCCACACCCCGCCGGCCCGCCACTCGCGCAGGGTCAGCACGAACGCACCGATACCCCCGAACAGCAACACCAATCCGGGACCCAGCCCCACCGTCAATTTCGCGGCGGTATCGCAGAGCATGGTGTCCGCGTCCAGGCATCGCGGTCGCGCGGCCGCCCACACCAGGGCCGCCGCGGCCACCACGGCGGTCAGCGCCAGCACGATCACCACGTAGCGTGCCGCCCGCCGAAAGGTCCGCGGATCGCGCCACCGCTTCTCCACATCGTCGACCACCGCGCACCTCCTCCACCGAAACCGGCCCCGCGGGAATGAACCCGCATCCCATTCCGAACCTACTCGCCCCCGTCGCACGCACGGCGCGCGCCGATCCCGAGCGGGTGAACCTAATCCGGTGGCGGTGGGTGGGCGGGCGTGTCAGCATCGGCTGATGCCGCACTGGGTCCAAGTCCTGCCCGCCTTCCTGCTCGCCTGCCTGATTCTGGCCGCCCTGCCCGGTCCGGCCACCGCGCTGTTCCTCCAACGATCGGTGCGCGATGGTCGCAGGGCGGGGCTGGCGGCGGTGGTGGGAAACGAGATCGGCGTTTTCGGGTGGACGCTGGCGGGTGGGGCCGGGCTGTCGGCACTGCTGGTCGCCAACCACTTCTTGAGCGTGGGTATTCATATTCTCGGCGCGGCGGTGCTGATCTGGCTGGGTGTGCAGGCGTGGCGCAGTGCCCGCGGTGCGCGTCGGACGCAGGGTGAGGATGCCTTCGGTGCGGCGCTGACCTCGGTACTTCCGGGCGGGCATACCCCGGCGGCGGCATTTCGCGCATCACTGGTCTCGATCGCGGCCAACCCCAAGGCGGCGGTATTCGGCCTGACCATCCTGCCGCAGTTCCTGCCGACCGCAGGTCCGGTGCTGCCCACGGTCGTCATTCTCGCCGCGATCCAGCTCGTCATCGATACGGCCTGGTGCGTGGGTGTGGTGCTGGCCGCCGATCGAGCCGGAAACTGGCTGCGGCGCACCGAGATCCGGCAGCGGGTCGAGCGGGCCCTGGCGGCCGTGCTGATCGGCCTCGGCATCGGACTGGCGGCCGACGCGCGCTGACCCCGCCTCGATGGCTACGGCGATGGAGTGAGGACGGGAAAGTCCTGGCCGCCGACGTAGACGGTGTGGTTTTCCGGCGCGGGAGCGGTGGTGGCGTCGGCTATCGCGGTCGCGAAATCCTCGATGGTGGGCAGTGTGCCGTGCTCACGACGGGCGGTGACGGCCTCCGGATCGCGGCGCTCGAGCAGCCGGACGATGATGGTGCCGTCGATCATGTCACCGGAAACGACGGTGAAAGTGATTCCACGGCGGTCGAATTCGGGAATCAGGGCGCGCAGCGCGTCTTCGCCCGCGCGCTTGCTCGCGGCGATGGGTTCATAACCGGTGGGAACCGGGCGGGTGGGGGAGAAGTGCGCCTGATGGCTGGTGACGAAGACCAGGCGCCCGCCCCCGGGTAGGTGCGGGAGCGCCAGATCGACCAGTCCGGCCTGGGCGTCTCGGTTCAGTCGCATGGCATAGCCCGGATCGGCATCGCGTTCCAGGCCGCCGGAGGCGTTCAGGATCAGCACGTCCAGGCGGCCGAACTCGGCCACGACGCCATCGATCAAGGCCGCGGCGCTGTCCGGGTCGCTGATATCCGCGCCCGCGACCGACGCACTGCCCCCGGCCGCCGCGATCTCCGCCGCGATGGTTTCCGCGCGCTTGCGCTTCTCGCGGTAGTTGATGACGACGTGGTCCCCGCGTGCCGCCAGCACCCGGGCCGTCTCCGCGCCGATGCCGCGAGATGCACCGGTGATCAACACTATTCGCTTCATATGCGTCCCTTCGACCCCGACGAGTGCTTCTGATTTAGAATCAATATGGTGGTTCTGAATGAGAAGCGCAAGCGCACCACCCGCCCCCGCACTGGCCGCCATGGAACTGCTCGGCCAGCGCTGGATGCTGCGCGTGGTCTGGGAGCTCGAACCCGGCCCGCTCGGATTCCTGGAGCTGCGCCGCCGCATGGGCAACTGCTCGTCGAGCATGCTCTCGGTGCGCATGCAGCGCTTGACCGAAGCCGGGGTGGCGGTCAAGAAGGCGGACAAGTCATATGAATTGACCACCGCCGGTAAGGAACTCGCGGCGGCCCTGAAACCGTTGTGGCAGTGGGCCGGACACTGGGGCACGCACCTGGAGCGGACCGCCGCCGATTCCGACGCGTAAGGAGTTCGCATGCGCCGCAGGCTGTTCCCGGTTTCGGTCCTGGGCCCTGTGATCCTGCTGCTGACCGCGGCCGGGCTCTACGTACTGATGAATTCGCGCACCTATCAGGTGGCCGGGCGAATCGTGCCCCGGGTGGACACCGATCGGCCGGTGGTGGCGCTGACCCTGGACGACGGGCCCACCGAACGCACGCCGCAGCTGTTGAAAGCCCTGGCGGACGCCGGAATTCCGGCCACCTTCTATCTCATCGGTTCCGAACTCGCCGCCCATCCGGAGCAGGGCGCGGCCATCGCGCGGGCGGGTCACGAGATCGGCAATCACACCTATACGCACCGGCGGATGATCCTGGTCGGCCCGGGCACCGTACGCGATGAGATCGAGCGCACCGATGCCGAGATCGCGAAGACCGGCTACGCGGGCACGATCACGGTGCGTCCGCCCAATGGCAAGAAACTCCTCGGACTGCCCATGTATCTGTCCGACCACGACCGCACCACGGTCATGTGGGATGTGGAGCCGGACTCCGGCAAGCGCCCGACCACCGAGCAGATCGTGACCGAGACGCTGGCGCGAGTGCGCCCGGGGTCGATCATCCTGCTGCACGCCATGTACGAATCGGGGGCGGCGTCACTGGCCGCCATCGGGCCGATTGCCGCCGGATTGAAGGCCCGCGGGTACACCTTTGTCACCATTTCGGACCTATTGGCGAAATCCGGCAGTACCTAGACCGACAAAATTGTGTCACTGGCTGATATGGGCAGTGCGAACACTTGTGCAGTTGTCCGACTGAACACATACACTGTCTGGGACGTGAATCAGAATGTGGAGAGGTGACACGATGGGAGACCGGACGGTCGTCGCCGACGTCGCCGACGAATTGGCACGGCGGGTGGCATCCGGGCAGTACACGCCCGGTGGACTCATGCCGTCCGTTCGACAGGTGGCCGACGAGTTCGATCTGAATCGTGCGACAGCGCAACTGATTCTGGGACGGCTCGAGTCGTACGGCTTCGTGGACGCGCACCGCGGCAAGGGATTCGTGATCCGCGATGTGCGCGCCGAGGGCGGTGTGGATGTGTACCGGAGACTGTTCCGGCTCTCCATGCCCGAGCCCGAGGTGGCCGCGGAGATGTTCGGCAACATTGTCGAGGAGGAGCGCGGTATCGCCCTGGAGGCGCTGCTCGCCTACACCGGCAGTGAACGCGCGGTAGATCCGAGCGAACTCAAGGCCGATATCGACGAGTTGGAAACCCTTGCGCGCAGCGCGGATCCGAATCCGCATCGCATGCTGCGCATCGAGTTGAACCTGCTGCGGCGGTTGCTCACCGCGCTCGGGCACGGCATGCAGCGGGCGGTGCTCAACTCCATCGGCGAGATGGTGCTCGAGGTGCCCGAGGCGGTGCAGGCCTACTTCGCGGTATCGCCGGATCTGCACGTGCTGGTCTGGCGCGCACTGGTCGCGGTGTGGGAATCGGACAGCGGGCCGAGCGAAGCGCAGCTGGCGCTGTTCGAGGATCTGTTCGGGCTCTACCACCAGAAGGTGATCGCCCGATTCGAGGAATTGTCCGGCGCCATCGCGGACGTGGAAGAAACGGTGCACGCCGCCACGGCGTGATCCATCCGGGATATACGACGCCGGGCCGGTTTCGTCTGAGACGACGAGACCGGCCCGGCGTTGTTGTGCCGTACGGGTTTCCGGCCGAGCTACTGCCCGATGACGGCGTTCATGATGGTGCCCGCGCTGGTCGCGATAATGCCGCCGACCAGCGCTCCCGCAATCTGTTTCGGTGCGGTGAGCGCACCGCCGCTCCACTTCTCCCAGGCGAACCGGCCGCCCGCGTAGATGATGGCGAGTACCCCGGCCAGCAGCACGAACCAGGTGAAATAGCGGACCAGGCGCAGCAGTTTGTCTGCGACGGGCGGTGTTTCGGGCGTGGGGTTGAACACTTGGGCCAGATAGTCCTGGGCCAGCAGGTCGTGCGCGGCAGTAAGAATCATCTCGGCGCTCTTCCACGTGACGGCGGTTTCCTATCCGGAGTACCCGCCGGAGCCCGTATTGCGCAAGAGAATTCAGTTGTTCCGCGTCACTCGCTCACGCATTCAGTCCACGTCATTATCCGCGGAGAGATAGGCGATGGCCGCCAGATACTGCCGGCAGGCGAAGTGTTGATCATGTGCGCGCAGAATGGTCCGGGCCCGGCGATAATTCAGACCGCGCGGTTCGATTTCGCAGTCATCACCGGAAAGGTCGTTGCTGCGGGCGAGCATCTGTGTCATTGGATGCCTCTGGCCGAGGGTGAATGGTTGTACCGAAGTTTATGAGGCTGCAAGGAGCAGATGCAAGTGCATCTGTACGTTCGAGCGGGCGTGTCGGTGAGATTGGTCCGGTTCGGTGTTGTTGGGGCGTATGGGTTTACGCGCCAGCCACCACTGTGACGGAATGTCCGGAATGGTGGCGGGGACCTCGCGGCCACCCTGTCATACCGCGCGGGGGCGGTTTCGGGCGGCCGGCAACCTTTCGCTATTCCGCCCGTCAGTGGATGGGTGCTGTAGATCGAAGCATCCGCTTTGCCTGACTCGGGGGATGGCCGGGGTGTTCGCCAGAGATTGCCCTGCGTGAGTCTGAAGACCTCACGCGCCTTATCGGTGCAGACCGTCCGGTACGAAATGTCTGATTTTCTTCACAACTTCGCATCGCCACGCCGTTGACCAAGATCAAAGGTGTTGTGTTGCAAAGGATTCACGGAAATCAAGGGATCGATGGCGGGCTACCCGCGTGCTATCGTCTACTTGCGGTTGCAACTGTAAGAACATTTGACCGAACATTTGCAAGTACTGGGACACCACTCACGGGTGGTACTGGCAAGGAGTCTGAAATGATGGACAATCCGGCAACCCATATCGACATCGACGTTGCTCAACTCGCTTGGCGCAAGAGCACTTTCAGCAACCCGAGCGGTAACTGCGTGGAACTCGCGAAACTGGCGAACGGCGAGGTAGCCATGCGAAACTCTCGTGATCCTGAAGGATCGGTACTGGTCTACACCCGCCCCGAGATCGAATGCTTCCTGTTGGGCGCCAAGAGCGGAGAGTTCGACGATCTCGCTCTCTGAGCGGTAGCATTGGCAATCGGCGCGGTGGTACGCGACGTTGCGGTTGCGGTTGTGGCCCACTGCCGGAAAACCCGAGCATCGGAGTGGACCCCATGATCGCAGAACCCGTTCCTCACGGTCGGGCGAATTCCGCTGTCGTAGACCGTGGCCCGACCGCTTTGCGTATCGCAGTGGGCGGGCAGCTACGAAAGTTGCGGGAAGAGAACGGCATCACCAGGGAAGCCGCCGGTGAACACATCCGCGGCTCTCATGCCAAGATCAGTCGCCTCGAGCTCGGGCGTACCGGATTCAAGGAGCGCGATATCCGAGACCTGTTGACCCTTTACAAGGTCGACGATCTCGGAGAGCGCGAACAGTTCCTTGATCTGGTGCGCAAGGCGAATGAACCCGGCTGGTGGCATCGCTACAGTGATCTGCTGCCGCAGTGGTTCGAGACCTATCTGGGTCTGGAGTACGCGGCCAAGTCCATCAGAACCTATGAGGGACAGCTGATTCCGGGCCTATTGCAGACCCCCGATTACGCCCGCTCCATCGTCGCACTCGGACATGACGAAGACGGTGAGCGGCGCGTATCGCTGCGCCGGCACCGCCAGGAGCTGCTGACCCGCCCGAGCGCGCCCAGCTTCTGGGCGGTGCTCGACGAGGCCGTGCTGCACCGTCCGGTGGGTGGCGCGGCCGTGCTGCGCGATCAGATCCATCAGTTGATCGAACTGTCGAAGCTGCCGAATGTGACCATTCAAATCCTGCCGTACACCGCGGGAGGCCATGCGGCAGCGGGCAGTTCGTTCACGATGCTCCGCTTCGCGGAGATGGAGTTGCCCGATATCGTCTACCTGGAGCAGCTGACCAGCGCGCTCTACCTGGATCGCCGGGCGGATCTGGAGCTCTATCGCCAGGTCATGGATCAGCTGAGTGTGCAGGCCGAGGCGCCGGAGCGTTCCCGCAAACTGCTGGCGGAGATCGCCGACGCGCTCTGATCGAAGAATAGGGACTTACGGATACAGGCTGCGGGGCCCCTTTTGGGGGCCCCTGCCTGCGTATGCCGAATGTTCTCTTGTTCGTCCCGGAACTACTGCCTGATAAAGCTGGAAGCGATACGCCAGAACGCTTCCGGCTGCATCATGTGCAGATCCCAGTCGTTCACCATCGCGTGCGCGGTGGTGACTATTCGCTCGATATCAAAATCATACCGAGTGGCCGCTCCAGTGGATTCGACCTGATCGATGACGAAAGCGGTAGCCGACTCGTGTGAGCAGGATTGCTCCGGCTGGGTTCTATCGGCAAACCCGAGTCGGCTGAGGTTAATTGGCTGGTTCATTAGAACGCCCCTGATGCCAAGCCGAGGGTTAAACCGATGGCGCGGAATCGCCGGTGATCCACCGCTCGGCTCCCTGGTTGTCCCCTACGGTGCCTTGCACGTCGAGTCTATGACCGTGCTGCGCGCAGATGCAAGTACATCTGCAACCTCGAATATGTAGGGCCACCAGGGATTTCGGGATGCTAAAAGTTTGCGAGCGGACTTTTCCGGGCGGTCGTCAGGAACGATTGTGATCGTCGCGCGAGTGCGCGCGATGCCGTTGTTCAGCGATAATCATCGCAATTCCGGTCCATAGGCAGAGCCCGCCCGCGAGCCCGCTGAGAATCGCCCAGCCGGTGAAACCGTATCCGGCGACCATCATGGTCAGCGCGACCGCCACGATTCCGGCGGTGGCCAGGGCGAGTCCGGGACCGTCGTGAATGTCGTCCCCCGAATTCCCCGACTGCTGCGCCATCGTCGCCGCCCTTCCTCGCGGCAATGCGCCGCCGATTACAGCGGGATACCCGCCGCGGCACGGGCCAATCACGGCCCGCGCAGTGACAATCCACACGAGTCATCCTGTCGCGCCTGGCGTTTCGGCCCGGGGGCCTCGGGTACCGCCGCTTTGTCAGGCAATACCGACACTGTGGAGGTGTTTCTCTTGTCCGAGCACGAAAAGGGCGGTTTTCAGGAAGGCGTCGAAGGCGTCGTAGAGGGCGCCAAAGGCAAAATCAAAGAGGCCGCGGGCACTGTCTTCGGCAATGACGAACTGCGCGGTGAGGGCCAGGCCCAGCAGGACAAGGCCGAATCCCAGCGTGAGGCGGCCGCCCACGAAGCCGAGGCCGAGAATGCCCGCGCCCAGGCCGAGGTCGACAAGCAGCGTGAGCGCGCGCATCAGCGCGACTAGCCCGGGCACGCGATGACGTGATCGGCAATCGGGAATCGCCCGGCGAATACCATCGCCGGGCGATTTTCATGATCGGATGCGGTGCGGGCGTCCTTGCGGCACACTGGAATTCATGACCGATCCACGCAGCCTGGAGCTCCGTCGCGCAGCCCTGCTGCGTGAGTTGACCGCGCTGCGCGAACGCGTCGCGGAACTGCGCGCCGACTACGCCGCCCTCGGCGAGTCCGGCACCCTCGTCGATACCGACGGCATCGCCGCGCTGCTCACGCCCGGCCGCTGTATCGCCGGTGCGCGCGAGGTCTTCGAGGAGGCGGAAATCGAACTCACCGCCGCGACCGATGCCCTGGATCGCGCGGGCGTCTACACCACCCGGCTGCGCCCGGTCCTGCTCGATTGACTCCGATACCGCCCGATTGAGCCAGGCCGATCCGGCGCGGCTGTGGGAAATGCCACCGGCCGCCGGTGGGCCGCCGTATTGAAACCGGTTCCATGCCTGTGTTAGGTCTGGGAACAGTGGTTTGATCAACGGAACTGGACAGGTGGACCCGTGGTGGATGTGCCGGCGTATTTCGACGAGGTGGACGGCGGGTTCGTACCTACACCGATCGCGGCCAGTCAATGGTCCGCGGCGCAGGTGGTCGGACCCGCGCTCTGCGGGCTGATGGCCCGGGAGCTGGAGCGCGAGCACGCCACCGACGGTTTCGTCCCCGTGCGCCTGACCGTGGACATGTTCAGCGCCGCCCGTTTCGAGCACACCACCACCCCGATGGTCCGGGTGCGCGACGGTAAGCGCATTCGCGTCGCGGATGTGTCGGTCATGCAGGGCGGCAAGATGGCCGCGCGCGCCTCGGTGGTGCTGCTGCAACCCTCCGAACAGCCCGCGGGCGCGCTCTGGCGGCGCGAATTCGAGCCGCTGCCACCGGCATTGGATATCGCGCCCGCCACCGATCTGCCGCAGATCCCGCTGTTCAGCAGTGACGCCGAACCGGGCTACTGGTCCTCGGTGCCCACCGAGCACGAGAACACCGCGCGCAAGCGCACCTGGCAGAGCCCCATGCGCGTGATCACCGGTGAGGAACTGTCCCCGTTCACCCGCGCCGCCCTGGTCGGTGAGGCGACCAGCATGATGACCAATTGGGGTGACGCCGGAATCGGCTTCATCAATACCGATATGACCCTGGCGCTGTCGCGGATGCCCGATGGCGCGCAGATCGGCGTCGAGGCAGACAGTCACTTCAGCGAACGCGGTATGGCGGTCGGGGTGGCCACGCTGTTCGACCGGCGCGGCGCGTTCGGCAGCTGCATGGTCACCTCGGTCTCGAACGCGGCGCGGCAGATCAGCAGTGCGCAACTCGACGCGGTGATGACCCTGCGCAGCTGAATGGCAAGCGGCACAGCGTTTTCCCGATCCGGTGCCGCCGATCGGCTCCGCGCGCAGGTCCCGGAGCCGATAATCATGTGGTGATCCCAGGTGGTGAACACCGCGGCCGAACGCCCGCGCTCGATCAGGTGATGGGTGGCGCCCGCCAGCACGTCGGCAGTTTCCGGTTCTGGTCCGCGGATCAGCGCTGGGAATGGTCCGATGAGGTCGCCGCCATGCACGGTTATCCGCCCGGAACCGTCGTGCCGACCACGGAACTGCTGCTCGCGCACAAACACCCCGAGGACCGCGAGCAGGTGGCGAGCTCGCTGGACCGCGCGGTGCGCAATCAGGAGCCGTTCTGCAGCAGGCACCGCATTCTCGATACCGGCGGCGCCGAGCATCACGTGATCGTGGTGGGCGACCATATGGTCGACGAGCGCGGCCGGGTGATCGGCACCGCGGGCTACTACATCGACGTCACCGGCACCCTCGCCGAACATCGGCAGGAAACGCTGGACGATACGCTGCCCGAGCTCTACCGCGCCCGTGCGGTGATCGAACAGGCCAAGGGCGCGCTCATGCTGGTGTACGGCATCAATGCCGAACAGGCGTTCCGGGTGCTCGCCTGGCGCTCCCAGGAGACCAACACCAAACTCCGCACGCTGTCCGAACGGCTGATCGCCGAGGCGACGAAAATGGGTGGAGCGGCCGTGGAGTCGCGGACGCGCTTCGATCATCTGCTGCTGACCGTGCATGAGCGACTGTCGTCGGAGTGATCCGGCGGGCAGACGTTTCGGCGCGGCCCGGCCGGGTATCGCAGCGGATGACGAGGACGGACGCGGTTATCCGGTGGAAATTCACGCGATCGACGTTTCGCCGATGACGGGAATGTTCGGAGCGGACGGAGACAGGTATGGGCGACCCGATCACCCAGCCATCGGCGGATACCGGCACGGTGGGTGTTCGGGTGCCGGCCGAACTCGACCAGCTGACCATGCTGCGCGCACTCGCCGAAACGGTCGCTCTCATCGGTGATTTCGCCCTCGACGCGCTGACCGATATTCGCGTGGCCGTGGACGAGGTCGCGACGGCGCTGATAATCGCCGCGGTGCCGGACAGCTGTGTCGAGTGCGAATTCGACTACGACGCCGAGTACATGCGCGTGCGAATGTCCGCGATAGCCGGTGGCGGCGGTGTATTCGACGAACGCGGATTCAGTTGGCAGGTGTTGCACACCATCACCGAGAATCTCGCCGCGCACTCGAGCCCATTCGACGCCGGGAGCGGGGGATACCCGGTATCGATCGAATTCCACCGCCCGCGCGGTCCCGGCCGCTGACGGCACATTCCACGCTCAGCGCCACATTCTGTTTTCGATTCGGCGACACGCACGTGCCGATCGACACAGTGTGGTATCGATGCGGCTTCGAACAGACCACCCCGGAGTGTCGGCACCCGGACCGGGTTTACGCTCGCCAGGTCCGCCGAGCCCACGAATTCCGCTGGGGGTGTCTTGCTCTCCGTTCTGCGAATTGTCGCTGCCGTCTTGATGTTCGGCGGATTCGCGGGAGTCGCGCACGCCCAACCGGCCGATGCACCCCCGTCCGGCACACCGGTTTCCGGATTACTCCCCGCGTTTCAGCAATGGGTCGACTCGGTCGTGCCGCCGCCCGCACTGCCCATCGCGCCCGCCACCCCGCTGGTGGACGCGGGCGGGCTCACCCCGGAACTGGCGGCCCTGCGCGCCGCCACCATGCCCTCGCCCATCGGCGACGGTTTCGTCGACGAATGGCCAACCCGGCTGGAGGACTTCGGTTCCGGGCAGCTGATCGCCTGGCGGGATGTCACCAATACCGGCGGGCCCGCGCTGTTCATGCCGGTGCGCCAGGTGGTGCAGCTCAAATATCGGACCACCGACGCGCACGGTGCGGCCTCGTACGCCATCGCCTCGCTGGTGCTCCCGCTCGGACAGTGGGGCGGCGACGGCGAGCGGCCGGTGGTGGTGAACAATCTGCCGATCAATTCGCTGGGTCGCGATTGCAATCCGAGTTACACACTGGCGCACGGCTATTCGAATCTGACCAATCTGGCCGAATATCTGCCGCCGACCACCCAGTTGGCGCTGCTGCACGGCTACGCGGTGCTGATCACCGATCACGAGGGTCCGCGCATGGCCTATGCCGAACCGTATGTGGCCGGGCACGCGATATTGGACGCGATTCGCGCCGTCCGCGGTTCCATGCCGAATGAGTTCGGCACCAGTCGATTCGGGATGATCGGTTATTCCGGCGGTGCGATCGCCACCAAGGGCGCGGTGAAACTGATGGCCGACTACGCCCCCGAATTGGCCGATGTGGTGGTCGGGGCGGCGATGGGCGGCGTGCCCGCCGATTACGAGATCCTGGCGCGCAGTATGAACGCGAATCTGGCGTCGGGGGTGTTCATGGCGGCTACCTTCGCCATCGGGCGGGAGCGGCCGGAGATCCTGGGGCATATGAACAAACTGGCGCAGTGGGTGGCGCTGGTCATGAAGGACACCTGTATGGATTCCTTCGGCGTGCCCGGGCTATTGCAACTGCCCATGGACGCGGCCGCCGATTTCCCGGATCCGCTGCACAGTCCGCTGGCGCGGCAGATCTATTCGATCACCCGCATGGACGGTATGAAATCGGCTGTGCCGCTGTACATCTACAACGGTGAGCAGGAATTCTGGGTGCCCGCCGAGGGCGCGAAGAACCTCTACGCCGAACAGTGCGCGCTGGGGGCGACCGCGATCTACCGCAGTGTGGTCGGCGAGCACATCATCGCCGCGTTCACCGGTTATCCGGAGTCCCTGGAATGGCTCGGGGCGAGACTCGGCGGCGAACCCGCGCCCAACGAGTGTTGACACGGAACCGCCCCGGTCGTGC
Organism: Nocardia sp. NPDC058058; assembly: GCF_042885355.1. Classification (NCBI taxonomy): domain Bacteria; kingdom Bacillati; phylum Actinomycetota; class Actinomycetes; order Mycobacteriales; family Nocardiaceae; genus Nocardia; species Nocardia sp. NPDC058058. The sequence goes on from NZ_JBHVSA010000001.1 coordinate 414,575, forward strand.
TGACCGGGGCGGTTCTGCTGGTCACTCCCGGATCACATCGGGAACAGATTGTGCTTGCGCGGGTTGGGCTTGCGCACCGCGTCCTTATCGCGCAGCAGCTGCAATGCCTTGCGGATCTCCAGGCGCGTCGCCGAGGGTTCGATGACCGCGTCGATATAGCCGCGCTCGGCTGCCGTCCACGGGGTCGCCACGGTGGCGTTGTAGAAGTCGATCATGCCCTGCCGCACGGCTTCCCGATCCTTCTCCGGGGTGGCCTCGAGCTGACGCTTGCCCACGATCGGGATCATGGACTCCGCGCCCATGACCGCCAGGCGCGCGGTCGGCCAGGCCAGGCTGATATCCGCGCCGAGCTGCTTGCAGCCCATGACCGCGTAGCCGCCGCCGTACGCCTTGCGGGTCACGATGGTCACGATCGGCACGGTGGCCTCGATCAGCGCGCGGAACATGCGCCCGCCGCGCTTGATGACGTGATTGCGTTCCTCGTCCACGCCCGGCAACACGCCCGGGGTGTCGACGACATAGACCAGCGGAATATGGAACGCGTCGCAGAGCCGGATGAAATGCGCGGCCTTGTCCGAGCACGCGGCATCGAGCGCGCCACCGAGCACCAGCGGCTGATTGGCGATCACACCGACCGGACGGCCGTCGACACGCGCGAACCCGGTAATGAGATTCGCCGAGGTTTTCGCGCTGATCTCGTGGAATTCGCCGTCGTCGAAAATGCGCAGCAGCACCTCGTGCATGTCATAGCCGGTCTTGTCCAGATCGGGCATGAGCTTGTCGAGCTGGCGGTCGGTATCGGTGAGCTCGGGCTCCAGACCCGGGTTGACCACCGGCGGCTGCTCCAGGCAGCTGGTGGGCAGATAGCTCAGGTAGTCCCGGACCCACTGGAAGGCCTCGGTCTCGGTCTTGGCGACATGGTGCACGGTGCCGTTCTGCTCCAGCGCGCGTGCCCCGCCCAGCTCCTCGGCGGTGACGACCGACCCGGTGACGGCCTTGATGACCTCCGGGCCGGTGACGAACATGTACGAATCCTCGGTCGCGACAAGCACATCCATATTGATGGGCCCGTACACCGAACCGGCCGCGCACTTGCCGAGCATGACCGCGACCATCGGCACATAGCCGGACAGGTCCTCCTGCAGGCGGCACATGATGGCGTACCAGGCCAGCGAGGCCACGCCGTCCTGAATGCGCGCGCCGCCGGAGTCGTTGATGCAGACCACCGGGCAGGCGTTGTTATAGGCGAAGTCCATCACCGCGCGCACGCGGCGGCCGAACATCTCGCTGACCGAGCCGCCGTACACGGTCTGATCGTGCGAGATCACCACGACCGGGCGGCCGTCGATATAGCCGCGGCCGGTGACCACGCCGTCGCCGTAATAGGCGTTGGGGTTGCCGGGCTGGCGGATGAGCGCGCCCATTTCGACGAAGGTGCCGGGGTCCAGCAGCATTTGCGCGCGTTCTCGGGCACTGGGGATACCTTTGGCGCGGCGCTTCTGGATGCCCTTCTCACCGGAAGGTTCTTCGGCGATCTCCAGGAGCTTGCGCAGTTCCGCCAGCTTCTCCGCTGTACCCGTCATTACTTCGGTCTTGCCTTTCGCCTTCATCAGTGTCGAGCCGGATCGCGGCCCAGCCAGCCACGGTACCCGGCATACCCGGGTCCTAACCACCGAACGGGTGTGTCGACTGTGCCGGGCACCACAGCGGACCGACCGCCTGGCACAGAGATACACTGCGCCCCGTGAGCTCACCGATGACTGTGCGGGCGGGGGCGCCCGAGGTGATCCGGCCGGATCTGGACACCTTCGGGTTCTCCGAAGTGCGCCGAACCGCGATCGTGGGTGCGGTACTGGGCGGATCGGTTACCCGCAGCGTGCTACGCGGCGGCCTGCGCAAGGCCAAGCGCAGACGCGCGGTCGCCGAGGGCGTGGTGAACGGTTTCGAATCGCTGGGCCCGATGTTCGTCAAACTCGGCCAGCTGATCGCCTCCTCACCGGGCGCGTTCCCGCGCGAACTCGCCGACGCCTGCCTGCGCTGCCTGGACGATATGAGCCCGTTCCCGTCCGCGGACGCGCGTGCCATCGTGGAAGCCGATCTGGGCAAACCGATTTCGGAGCTGTTCCGGTCCTTCGACGATGAACCGCTCTCGGCGGCGTCGATCGCCCAGGTGCACGCGTGTGTGCTGGCCGACGGCCGCGCCGCGGTGGTGAAGGTGCAGCGACCCGAGATCGCCAAGCGCATGATCGTGGATCTGCGCGCGGCCATGAAACTGGCTCGCGCACTGGAGAAGCGGTCCGAGAACGCGCGGGTCGCCAACGCGCAGGCCGTGGTTCGCGATCTGTACGAGGCCACCGTCGCCGAGCTCAACTTCCTGATCGAAGCCGATAACCAGACCCGGGCGCGGCAGAATCTGGTCGCCTTCGGCGACAACACCAGTGTCGCGATTCCCGAGGTCTATTGGGAGCACTGCGGGCCGCGTGTGCTGTGCATGGAACGCATGCGCGGTATGCCGCTGGATCGTTTCGACGATATCCGCGCGGTGCATCCGGATTCGGAACTGCTGATCCGCCGCCTGGTCAAAGCCTGGATGGAATCGGTGGCGGTGCACGGGCTCTTCCACGGCGATGTGCACGCGGGCAATCTGTGGCTGCTCGACGACGGCCGGGTCGCCATGCTGGACTTCGGGATTGTCGGGCGCATGGAAACCGAATGGCGCGAATTCGTGCGGGCGCTGTTCTACGCCAGCGCCATCGACAACGATTTCCGCCCGGTGGCCCGTGCGCTGCGCAAATTGGATCTGGTCGCCGATGACAGCGGTGACGACGCCACCATCGGGCGACAGCTCGCGGTGGCATTGGGACCGGTGCTCTCGGGCAGCCTGGACAAGCTGGATTTGGGCGTGGTCGCGGCCCGTCTGCTCGAATTCGGGAAGCGGCGTGGCGCATCCGGCCCGGAACAGCTAATTCTTATGGGGAAACAACTCGGCTATTTCGAACGATATGCGGTAGCGCTGGCTCCCGGATGGAAGCTCGGCCGAGACCTGTTCCTGTTCCGCAACGTTTTTCCCACTGAAGTAGCCGCCAAGATCGCCGAAGAAGGCACCGAGCTCCCCGTCGACTGACGGGTGCCGGTGTCCACTGGATTGGATTTGACTGTTCGATGAAGCTCTCCGCACTACGCAGCGTGACCGCTCGCCGGGTTTCCGCCGTGGCCCTCGCCGCTGCGCTGTCCACGACCATGCTCGGGGCCACCGCCTCGGCGGAACCGGCGGCCAAGCCCTCCGCGATCAGCTCGATCGTCAAGGAGGGCCGTACCTGGCATTTCAAGGTGTACTCGCAGGCCATGGGCCGCGATATCACCGTCGATGTGCAGCGTCCGGCCGATGAGTCCACGCCCGCGCCGAACCTGTACATGCTCAATGGCCTGGACGGCGGCGAGGGCACCGCGAACTGGAAGGCGCAGACCAAGGCGCTGGACTGGCTGGCCGATAAGCCGGTCAATGTCATCCAGCCCATCGGCGGCCTGGGCAGCTACTACACCGACTGGATCAAGGAAGATCCGCGTCTGGGCCTGAACAAGTGGAAGACCTTCTTCACCGAGGAGCTGCCGCCGCTGCTGGACGACGCGCTGCACTCCACCGGTCTGAACGCGCTCGCGGGTCTGTCCACCTCCGGCACCTCGGTGCTGCAGCTGGCCGAGGCCAAGCCCGGCCTGTGGAAGTCCGTGGCCGCGTACAGCGGTTGCGCCCAGATCGCGGATCCGGCCGGTAAGCAGTTCGTCAAGCTGGCCACCGAAACCTGGGCCGGCGGCGACGTCACCAACATGTACGGTCCGGACGACAGCCCGCTGTGGGCCGCCAACGACCCGGTCATCAATGCCGAGAAGCTGCGCGGCACACTGCTTTACGTCTCCAGCGGCAGCGGCATCCCGGTCGCCGCGGACGTGCAGTACTACCTGAGCAACGCCCCCGGCGTCATGGGCGGTGTCAACCTCGGCCTCGGCATGATCATCGAGGGCGCGGTCAACGCCTGCACCGTGAACCTCAAGGGCCGCCTCGAGGGCCTGAACATCCCGGCCACCTACCAGTTCACCCCGGTCGGCACCCACTACTGGCCGTACTGGGACGACGCCCTGCACAACTCCTGGCCGATCCTGGCCCAGGGCATGGGCATCCCGGCCTGATTTCCTCCACGTGCGTGTAGTCCGCGCGGGCACTCCGCCCGCGGGATTGCACGCACGTTTTGTTTCCCGGCTGCGAGGATGGCGGCATGTACGTCGTGGTGGCCAATCGTGGTGAGATCGCTGTCCGGATCGTTCGCAGTGCGCGGGAGCAGGGGTATGCCGCGCTCGCGTTGCATACCGGGGATGAGGGCGATGCGATGGCGGTGCGGCTCGCCGATGAGGCGGTGCGGCTGCCCGGCAATGGGGTCGCGGCCTACCTCGATGTGGATGAGGTGGTGCGGGCGGCGCGTAAGGCGGGGGATGGGGCGCTGGTGCATCCGGGGTACGGGTTCCTCAGCGAGAGTGCGGAATTCGCCGCCGCGTGTGCGGTCGCGGGGCTGACCTTCGTGGGGCCCTCGCCCGAGGTGCTGAGCTTGTTCGGGGATAAGGTCGCGGCGCGGGCGGCGGCCGAACGTGCCGGGCTGCCGGTGATTGCGGCGACCGCGGGTGACGCGACGGTGGAACAGATCGCGGAATTGCTTGCCGCACGGCCCGGCGGAGTGATGGTCAAGGCGGCCGCCGGTGGGGGTGGCCGGGGGATGCGGGTGGTGCGCGACGTCGGCGAACTCGCCGACGCGTATGAGCGCTGTCGCGCGGAAGCGTTGGCGGGGTTCGGGAATGACGCCGTGTACGCCGAGGCGCTGATCACCGAGGCCCGGCATATCGAGGTGCAGATCATCGCCGACGGCGAGCGGGCGATCGCGGTGGGGGATCGCGATTGCAGTGTGCAGCGGCGGCAGCAGAAGCTGATCGAGATCGCGCCCGCGCCGAATCTGGATGCGGGACTGCGGGAATCGCTGCACGGGTATGCGGTGCGGCTGGCCGAGTCGGTGGGCTGCCGGGGTGTGATCACGGTGGAGTTCCTGGTCAGCGGGGCGGAATGCTGGTTCCTCGAGGTGAATCCGCGGTTGCAGGTGGAGCACACCGTCACCGAGGAGGTGACCGGACTGGATGTGGTCGCGATTCAATTCGAGTTGGCGCGGGGTCGTAGCCTGGCCGAACTCGAGGTGGCCGCATCCACGCCGCGCGGATACGCCGTGCAGGTGCGGGTGAACGCCGAAATTGTCACGGCCGGTGGGGAAGTGTTGCCGAGTACCGGGACGCTCACGCAGTTCGCCGCGCCCACCGGGGTGGGAGTGCGGGTGGATACGGCCGCCGGGATCGGCATGCGGCAGGACCCGCGCTTCGATTCGCTGCTGGCGAAGATCATCGCGCGCGGACCCTCGTATCCCGCTGCCCTGCGCCGGGCCGCGGACGCGCTCGCGGAGACGGTGATCGCGGGTGTCGAGACGAATCTGGCCGTACAGCGCGCGGTACTGGACGAACTCGTCGGCGCGGGTGCGGTCTCGACATCCTGGTACGAGCGCCGAGTTGGCGAATTCGTGTCCAGAGCAGCGGATTTCGCCCCGCCGCCGCATGCCGGACCCGAGATCGCCGTCGTAACCGATGCGGTCGATCTGGCCGGGGACGAACAGGCGCTGCGCTCCCCGATGGGCGGCACCGTGGTCTCGCTGGCCGAGCCGGGCACCGTCGTGCCCGCCGGTGCGGAAGTCGTTGTGCTGGAGGCGATGAAGATGCAGCATGTACTGCGCGCCGAACAGCCACTGCGGGTGGTCCGGCAGGTGACCGCACCCGGCGCGGTGATCGATCCGCACGCACCGCTGCTGGTGTGGGTCGAGGCCGATCACGACGGCGAGCACGCCGATACCGTTGCGGTGGACCTGGATTCGATCCGCCCCGATCTCGCCGAGGTGCTCGCCCGGCATCTGGTGGGGCAGGACGAATCCCGCCCCGAGGCGGTCGCCAAACGACATCGCCTGGGCCGCAGGACCGCTCGCGAGAACATCACCGATCTGGTGGACGCGGACAGCTTCCTCGAATACGGGGCGTTGGCCGTGGCCGCGCAGCGCCTGCGCCGCAGCCCCGAGGATTTGATCGCCAATACCCCGGCCGACGGTCTCATCGGCGGTGTGGCGACGATCAATGCCGACCGCTTCGGCGCCGACCGCACCCGCACGATGGTGATGTCCTACGACTACACCGTGCTCGCGGGCACCCAGGGCATGCGCAATCACGCCAAGACCGATCGCCTGCTGGAACTCGCTCGCGCCCAGCGTCTTCCGGTGGTCTTCTTCACCGAAGGCGGCGGCGGCCGCCCCGGCGACACCGATTACCCGGGCATCTCCGGCCTCGATGTCACCACCTTCCGCGCCATGGGCGCGCTGTCCGGTCAGGTCCCGCTCATCGGTGTGGTGTCGGGCCGCTGTTTCGCCGGAAACGCCGCGCTGCTGGGCATGTGCGATGTGGTGATCGCGACCCCGGACGCGAATATCGGCATGGGCGGTCCCGCCATGATCGAGGGCGGCGGCCTCGGCGTCTACGCCCCCGAGGACATCGGCCCGATCGAGGTGCAGCGCCGAAACGGTGTGGTGCACTTGGTCGCCGCCGATGAGGCCGAAGCCGTCGACCTGGCCCGTCGCTATCTGTCGTACTTCCAGGGTGCCGAATCGGAGTGGACCGCACCGGATCCCCGGCTCGCCCGTCATGTGATCCCGGAAGATCGCCTGCGCGCCTTCGATATCCGGGCCGCCATCGAATCCGTCGCCGATCTGGGTTCGGTACTGGAACTGCGCCGGGACTGGGGTACGGGCATCATCACCGCCCTGGTCCGCGTCGAAGGCCGCCCCTACGGTCTGATCGCCAACGATTGCCACCATCTCGGCGGTGCCATCGACGCACCCGCCGCCGATAAGCTCAGCGCCTTCCTGCGCCTCTGCGACGCACACCAGCTGCCGGTCGTATCGTTCTGCGATACACCGGGTTTCATGGTCGGCCCGGAAGCCGAGACGCATGCCACCGTCACCAAATTCAGCCGCCTGTTCATCGACGCCGCGGCCCTGTCCGTCCCGTGGGGCACCATCATCCTGCGCAAGGGCTACGGTCTGGGCGCACAGGCCATGGCGGCGGGCTCCTTCCGCGCACCCAATTTCGTGATCGCCTGGCCCACCGGCGAAATCGGCGGTATGGGCCTGGAAGGCGCTGTGCGCCTGGGCTTCGCCAAGGAACTGGCCGCCATCGAAGATCCGGCGGCCCGGCAGGTGGCCTTCGACAACCTGGTTCAGGCGGCCTACGCCAGCGGCAAAGCACTCACCGCCGCCACCGTCCTGGAACTCGACGACGTCATCGATCCGGCCGATACCCGCCGGTGGATCGCCAGTCTGCGGTAGCGCCTCAGCCCGCCAGCACCGGACCCAGCACGCTCGCGATCATCACGATGATCTGATCGACGGCCTTGTCGATGGGTCCGGTGGGCTGGAACAGATGGCTCAGGGCCAGGCGGACCAGGGTTTCGGTGAGGGATGCGAGGTCCGCGTCCGATAGGGCGGTGAGCCCGTATTGGGTGCGGACCAGGGCGGTGACCGCCTCGATGGCGCGGCCCAGCACCGGTTCGGGCTCGGTCATCAGGACCGGGAGCAGTGCGGTGTCCGGGGCGGTGCGGCCCGCGAGCACGGCCTTGAGCAGGGTGTTGTCCGCACCGGTGCGCAGCGTGTAGTCGACCGCTTCGCGTAAACCCGCCAGGACGTCCTGCGGGTGTACGGCCACGGCCTCGGCGATGCCGATCAGGAATCCGTCGACCTCGCGCCGGATGACCACTTCGGCCAGTTCGTGCTTGTTGCCGAACTCCTTGTACATGACCGGGCGGCTGACCCCGACCTCCTTGGCCAGGCGGGACATGTTCACCGCGCCCCAGCCTTCGGCGCAGACGATGCCGCGGGTGCTGTCGATGATGCGTTCGCGCAGGAGCTGGCGCATCTCGGTCTGGAAGTTCGGCGTTTCTGCCACGTCGTGATGGTACATGAGCACGTCTTTCGTCTCGCTCGTTGACATTCTCACGATGAGTGTATCTACTGAATACACTTCTTCAAGAAGTGTAAATGCAAGGAGATCGACAATGACGACGTCTCGAATCGACGAGCCGACGCCCGTGGCCCCGCCCCCGCAGTGGCGGGACCGCAAGCGCTACCTGTGGCTGTTCGGCCTGATCGCGCCCACCGCGCTCTTCCTCACCACCGGTCTGGTGGCGGCGTTCAACCAATTCGGCTGGGATGCGGTCGCACCCGTGTGGTGGTGGATCGGCCCGCTGCTGGTCTACGTGCTGCTCCCGCTGCTGGACCGGTTCTTCGGCCCGGACGGCCAGAACCCGCCCGATGAGGTGATGGAGTATCTGGAGAACGATCGCTACTACCGCTACTGCGTCTACGCCTACATCCCGTTCCAGCTGCTGAGCCTGGCGTACGCCTGCTACCTGTGGACCGCGAGCGATCTGTCATGGCTGGGCATCGACGGCGGCCTGAGCCTGATCTCCAAGATCGGCCTGGCGCTGAGCATCGGCGTGGTCGGCGGCGTCGGCATCAATACCGCGCACGAACTCGGCCACAAGAAGGCCGAATTGGAGCGCTGGCTCTCCAAGATCACCCTGGCCCAGACGTTCTACGGGCACTTCTACATCGAGCACAACCGCGGCCATCACGTGCGGGTGGCGACCCCGGAGGATCCCGCGAGTTCGCGCTTCGGCGAATCGTTCTGGACCTTCCTGCCGCGCAGCGTCTGGGGGAGCCTGCGCTCCTCCTGGGAGCTGGAGGCGGCGCGACTGCACCGTCTGGGCAAGCGGCCGTGGACGATTCACAATGACGTGCTCAATGCCTGGCTCATGTCGGTGGTGCTGTGGGGCGTGCTGGCCGCGGTCTTCGGCCCGATCGTGCTGCCGTTCCTGGTGTTGCAGGCGGTCTACGGTTTCGCGCTGCTGGAGACGGTGAACTATCTCGAGCACTACGGTCTGCTGCGCCAGCGCACCGCGAGCGGTCGCTATGAGCGCTGCACCCCCGAGCACAGCTGGAATTCGGACCATATCGTCACCAATATCTTCCTGTACCACCTGCAACGGCACAGCGATCATCACGCGAACCCGACCCGTCGGTACCAGACGCTGCGCAGTATGGACGGTGCGCCGAATCTGCCCAGCGGTTACGCGAGCATGATCACCCTGGCTTACTTCCCGCCACTGTGGCGGCGGGTGATGGATCGCCGGGTGCTGAACCACTACGACGGCGATATCACCCTGGTGAACATCCAGCCTGGCAAGCGCGATCGCGTACTAGCCCGGTACGGGACCCGGTGATGGCCGCCTACCGCTGCCCCGTTTGCGAGTACGTCTACGACGAGGCCAAAGGCGCACCCCGCGAAGGCTTTCCGGCAGGCACCCCGTGGTCATCGGTTCCCGATGACTGGTGCTGTCCGGACTGCGGCGTGCGGGAAAAGCTCGACTTCGAATCCGTCACCGCGACGACAGGGACATAACCATGAGCACCGATTACAAACTCTTCCGCTGTCTGGTCTGCGGATTCGAATACGACGAGGCGCTGGGCTGGCCCGAGGACGGCATCGGCCCGGGCACCCGCTGGGCCGATATCCCGGAGGACTGGTCCTGCCCGGATTGCGGTGCGGCCAAGGCTGATTTCGAGATGGTCGAGGTCAGCCGGTCGTGACCGAGCGCATGGTGATCATCGGCGGCGGCGTCGCGGGCGCCACCGCCGCCAAGACGCTGCGGAGCTCGGGCTTCGACGGTGAGATCGTGCTGCTGGGCACCGAGCGCGGGCTGCCGTACCGGCGGCCCATGGTGTCCAAGGAACTGCTGGCCGGGACGGCGCTGGAACGGCGCACGCTGCTCGAGACCGCCGAGTTCTGGCCGGAACAGCGGATCGATGTGCGGATCGGCGTCACCGCCGCGAGCATCGACGCCGAGCACAAGCTGGTGCGCCTGACCGATGGCGGCGAAATCGGTTACGACGCACTGCTGCTCGCCACCGGCGCGCGGGCTCGACGCCTGCCGGGAGCCGAGACCGGGGTGCACACCCTGCGCGGGCACGCCGATATCGCGGCGCTGCGCCGCGCGATCGACAGCGGTTCGCTGCTGATCATCGGGGCCGGGCTGATCGGCTGCGAGGTCGCCGCGACCGCCGCGAAACTCGGTGCGCGCGTGAGTGTTCTGAATGCCGGTGCGACCCCGCTGGATCGCATCGCGCCGCCGATCATCGGCGAGTACGTCCGGAAGCTGCACGCGGACAACGGCGTCGAGATCCACTCCGATGTGGTGCTGACCGGTGTGGAGCGCACCAGCAGCGGGGTGCTGGCCACTTCCGCCGAGGGACAGCATTGGAGCGCGGGCGCGGCACTGGTCGCCATCGGGTCGATGCCCGATACCGCGCTGGCCGAATCCGCCGGGGTGAAGATCGACGACGGCATTCTGGTGGATGAGGCGTATCGCACCTCGGTTCCCGGTATCCTCGCCGCCGGTGATGTCGCCGCGCGGTATGTGCCGAAGCTCAATACGTATGTGCGCGAGGAACATTGGAACAGCGCGCTGGAGCAGGGCGCGGCCGCGGCCAAGTCCATGCTCGGCCTGCCCGCGGGCCCGGCCGGAGTGTCCTGGGGCTGGTCCTCGCAGTACGGGGTGAATATCCAGTTCGCGGGACGTATCGCCGCCGAGGACGAGCTGGAGATCCAGGGCACGCCGGGCACTCCCGATATCACCGTGCTCGCCTCGCGCGACGGCTGTCTCAGAGGCGCTGTCTCCATTGGTCGTCCGGCCGATATTCGCGCCGCGCGGGAACGGATCGCGGCCGAGAGCTAACCGTGCGCAATAAGTGAAATGCCCCTGATCAAGCGTGTTGATCAGGGGCATTTCGCATTTGCCAATGCCTTGCTGAAATCACTCTGACCAGGCGGCATGCGCTCGCGCGCGGGTATTTTTCACCCGAACCGCCCGGTTGGTCAAGGCCTCGGACGAAACCAGTGAAGACTGACACGTCAGTCCGAAATCTGTATTACTGTCCGTCTGGGTCGGTACGGACCCATTGGGGCAACGGGGTGGTAAGCATTGGTCGACAAGGTCATTCGGGGGCCTGAGCCGTTGATTCGGCAGGCGGTCGAGTTCGTTCTCTCGGGGTTGCGCACATTCGGGCGCACCATTCAGCTCGCGGTGGCGGCCTTCCGCTACCTGGTCACCGATATCGTGGCCCTCAAACATCCGTGGCGCGACACCCTGCAACAGGGCTGGTTCATCGTCAGCGTCACCGCCATTCCCGCTGTGCTGGTGGCGATTCCATTCGGCGTCATCGTGGCCGTGCAGGTCGGCAGCCTGACCCAGCAGGTCGGCGCGAGTTCGGTCTCCGGCGCGGCCGGCGGCCTCGGCGTCATCCGGCAGGGCGCGCCGATGGTGACCGCGCTGCTGCTGGGCGGTGCGGCCGGTTCGGCCATTGCCGCCGATCTCGGCGCGCGCACCATCCGCGATGAGGTGGATGCGTTGCGCACCATGGGAATCGATCCGATTCGCCGATTGGTCGCCCCGCGACTGGCGGCGATGATCGCGCTCACCCCGCTGCTGTGCATGCTGATCATCTTCATGGGCGTGTTCACCGGCTATGTGATCGCGGTGGGCTTCCAGGGCGTCACCCCCGGCAGTTACCTGTCCGCCTTCGCGGCCTTCGCCAAGATGAGCGATCTGGTGGTGGCCATCGTCAAATCGGTGCTCTTCGGCATCATCGTGCTGGTGGTGTCCTGCCAGCGCGGACTCGAGGCCATGCACGGACCCAAGGGTGTGGCCAATGCGGTGAACGCCGCCGTGGTGATCGGCGTGATCGCCGCCTTCGGTGTGAATCTCGTTATCACCCAGCTGGTTTCGATGTTCATCCCGACGCAGGTGGGCTGATGACACAGGTTCCCGCCAACTATCACGCCTTCGGCGCGGTCGGCCGCGCCGCCGAGCGCGGTGCGCAGGCCCCGCTGGGTATCTTCGAATCCCTCGGGCATCAGGCGACTTTCGTCTACGAGGTGCTGGCCGCCATCCCGCATACGCTGCGGGTGTACCGGCGCCAGACCATGCTCATCCTGTCCGATATCACCTGGGGCTCCGGGGCGATCATCGTCGGCGGCGGCACCGTGGCGGTGCTGGCGTTCCTCGGCATCGCGGTCGGCGGTTCCATCGGCGTGGAGGGTTTCACCGCGCTGAACATGGTCGGCATGGGCCCGCTCACCGGGTTCGTCTCGGCCTACGCCAATACCCGGGAGATGGCTCCGATGGTGGCCGCCATCGGTTTCGCCGCGCAGGCGGGCTGTCGCATGACCGCCGAGATCGGGGCCATGCGCATCTCCGAGGAGATCGACGCGCTGGAGGCCATCGGGATTCGGCCGATGCCGTTCGTGGTGACCACCCGCGTCATCGCGGGCGTGATCACCATCGTGCCGCTGCATCTGCTCACGCTGATCCTGTCGTACCTGTCCTGCGCGACCGTGGTGAATGTGCTGCACGGACAGTCTTCCGGCACCTACTACCACTATTTCGACGCGTTCCTGCAACCCGCCGATGTGGTCGCATCCCTGATCAAGGCGACGATCTTCGTCATCGCCATCATTCTCATCCACGGCTACCAGGGCTTCTACGCCTCGGGTGGACCGGAGGGCGTGGGCCGGGCCTCGGGCCGCGCGATTCGCGCCAGCCTGGTGCTGGTGGTCATCCTGGACATGATCCTCACCATCGTGATCTGGGGCCTGGACGTCGGCATCAGGATCTCGGGGTGATGTGATGAGCGTATTCAAGGACCATTCCGGCCGCAGTGCCGGAGCGTGGATGCTGCGCTTGCGCGGGGTGCTGCTGGCGATCGTGCTGGTCATTGTGACGGTGCTCGTAACCTCTTATGCCCGTGGCTCTTTCGCGGATCGATTCCAGATCACCATCGACGCGGCCACCCTCGGCGAGGGTCTGGCCCCGGGTGCGGAGGTGAAGTTCCGCGGCTACGCCATCGGTACCGTGCGCGAGGTCGAGACGGTGGGCTACGGCCATCAGCGCATTCAGGTGCAGATCGACCGCTCCCAGGCCGCGGCGCTCACCGACGATGTGACCGCGCGCTTCACCTCCTCGAACGTCTTCGGTTCCAGTGCGATCGAATTGGTCGCCGGCAAGAACGGCGCGCCGCTGCGCGAGAACGCGGTATTGCAGATCGGCGAGAACGCCACCAATGCCACCGTGGCCGGTGTGTTCCGGCGCGCGGCCCGGCTCACCCAGGTGCTCGACTCCGATACCGTGCGCAGGCTTTTCGACCTGCTGCTGGACAATGCCGACAGCCTCGGACCGGTACTGCAATCGTTCTTCGAGACCGCCCGCATGCTGGCCGACGGGCAAAAGGCTCCCATCGGGCACTACATCGATATCGGCGCGGATATGACCGGCGCGTTCGCCACGCTGACACCCTCGGCCGGGCATGCCATCCTGGCGGTGCTGGAGCAGTCCGCCTACTTCGGTGATCCGGACAATCGCGCGCGTACCGACAAGGCCACCGATGGCGTGGATCAGGCGGTGCTGCTCGGCATTTCGAATCTCCTACAGCGCAATAATCCGGAGCTGGAGAAGGTGCTCAGTGGGGTGCTGGATGTGGCGGTGCCGGTGAGCTATTCGCTCGGCACCGTGGCCCCGGCCTACAACCGTATTCCGAATCTGTTGCGCGCCATGAACGAGGCCTTCCCGGTGGTGGACGGACGGGTGCAGCTGCAATTGGAGCTGATCGTGAAAACCATGCCGTACCTGGCCGATTCACTGGGAGCCCCAGCACTGGGAACCCCGGCACCGGGAGGTCCGGCGAAATGAACGATATCGCCAAATCCTCGGTCAAACTGGTGATCTTCCTGCTCATCGTCTCGGCCTGTTCGGTCTTCATCGTGACCGCGCTGCGCACCCCGATTCCGGGGGACAAGGTCGGCTACGACGCCGTATTCACCGATGTGTCCGGGCTTTTCGCCGGTGACTCGGTGCGCATGTCCGGTGTCGCGGTCGGCAAGGTGGAGACGGTCGAACTGGACGGCGCGCAGGCGCGGGTGCATTTCACCATCGATACCAACCGGCCCATCTTCGACAACACCAAGGCGGCCGTGCGCTATCAGAACCTGATCGGCCAGCGCTATGTGGAACTGCTGACAGAGGGTAACGGTGGCCAGAAACTGAAAGCGGGAGCGACCATCCCGGTGCAGCGCACCATCGCCAGCTTCGATGTCTCCAAACTGTTCAACGGGTTCAAGCCGATGTTCGACACCCTGGATCCGGCACAGCTCAATCAGTTCGGCGACAATCTGCTGCGGGTGATCCAGGGCGACGGCTCGGGTATCGGCCCGGTGCTCTCGGATCTGGATACGCTCACCAAACACGCCCGCAACAGCGAGGCGGTGATCGTGCTGCTCATCCGCAATCTGGGCTTGGTCTCCGATGAGATCGGCGGTAAATCAAAGGCGGTCGGTGATCTGGTGGCGCAGCTGGCCGGGATTCTGCGCCAGTTCACCAGTAAGACCCAGACCATTCTGTCCGCCATCGATTCGGCCAAAGGCGCGCTCGCACCGTTGATTCCGCTGCTGGAACAGACCCGCGACGCCTACGACGCGGGCTATGGGCCGATCGACGGTCTACTGCGGCGGCTGGTCCCGCAGGCCGATCAGCTCACTCAGATCCTGGCTCTCACACCGCAATTGGTGACCGGCCTGAACGAGTCGGTCCCGGGCAACGGGGTGAAGCCGCGGATCACCTGCTCGAACGGTGAGGCGGCGCTGCCCGCCCTGGCGGGCGTCATCCTCTCGAATCAGAACCTGGTGGTGTGCAATTGAAGGCGCTGATCCAATACTTCGGGGCGCTGATCCGCGACACCCTGACCGGGCGTGGTGATCAGCAGAAGCAATTGCGCTGGGGCATAGCCGGTGTCGCGGTGTGCGCGGTCGCGCTGCTGATCGCGGGCACGCTGTACGTGGTGCCGTTCGGACAGCACACCTATATCGCGGACTTCAAGATCTCCGGCGGTGCGCGCTCGGGTGATGAGGTCCGGGTGGCGGGCATCAATGTCGGCAAGATCCGCTCGGTGGACCTGGTCGGGGACCATGTCGAGGTCAGCTTCACGGTGAAATCCGATGTGCGGGTGGGGGATCGGGCCTCGGTCGAGGTCAAGATGCTCACCCCGATCGGCGGGCACTATCTGGCCCTGGTCCCGACCGGTGAGAAGACGCTGGGGGCCAAGCACATTCCGCCCGAGCGCACCGGAACGCCGTTCGAGCTCAGCGATATCCTCGACAAGGGCACGCCCATCTTCGGCAAGGTCGACGCGGGCACGCTGCGCGATACCGCCGGTGAGCTCAACAAAGCCCTGGCCGGACAGCCGGACGCGTTGCGCGGCATCATCAATAACGCCAATGAGCTGACCGGCCTGCTGGCCGATCGCACCCAGCAGCTCAATACCACCTTGCAGATCTCGGACGAATACATCGCCGCGATCGCCGATGACAAGGCACTGGTGGCCGATTTCGTCCGGCAGCTCGGTGAGGTCGCCGATCAACTCGGCAATCGCAAGGACGACATCGTCACCGTCTTCAACCTGGTGAAGCGACTGCTCGTGGTGCTGGACCGGCCGATCATGGCCTACGGCGATTCCATCGAGCCCTCGGTGACGCAGTTCGAGCAGTTGGTCTCCAAGGTATTCGCCGATCCGAATCGACTGGACACCGTGGTCAACGGGCTGCGCGATGTGATCGCCAAACTCAATGGCCTGCTCGGGGTGCAGGTCAAGGCGAATACACCGGCCGACGGAATTCAGGTGTGCATTCCCTACGAAGGCAAGGCGTGCTGATGCAGTGGACGCGAGGAAGAACAGCGCTCGCCACCGGTGCGGCGGTCGTGGTGGCCGTGGTGGTGGCCGCGGGCGTGACCTGGGCGGGGACGGTACGCGATACCAAACAGAGCGTCTGCGCCGAATTCACCGATACCGTCGGGCTCTATCAGGGCAATAGCGTGACCATGCTCGGGGTCGAGATCGGCACCGTATCGAAGATCGAATCGCTCGGCGATCGCATGCGGGTCACCATGAGCATCGGTGACAAGGTGAAACTGCCCGCCGATATCGAGGCGGTCACCATGTCGAGTTCCATCGTGACCGACCGGCATGTGGAACTGACCAAGCCCTATACCGCCGGACCGCGGTTCGATACCGCGAAATGCATTGCGCTGGACCACACCAAGACCCCCATCGGCATCAGTGAGGCCCTCGACGCGATGGGCAAACTGGCCGGGGATCTGACCGGCGGCGGGCAGCCGAACGACACCCTGCTCAATGACACCCTGACCGCCGCCGACGCCGCGATCAGCGGCACCGGACCGCAGTGGAATCAACTGCTGCAACGGCTTTCGGCCGTGGTGGGTGATCCGTCGCAGCGCGATGTGGTGTTCCGGCGGCTGGTCGACAATCTGGACACGCTCACCACCATGTTCGTCACCAAGTGGCCGGATATGGCGCTGGTGCTGGACAATCTGCGTGCCGGACTACAGCTGATCGGCGACTTCTCCACCGAATTCGCCGGTGCGGTGGATATCGCGGTGGAGTTCCTGCCGGTGCTGGCGCGCAATGTCGGCAAATACGATCAGCAGGCGTACAGCTTCCTGGATCTGTATCTGCCGCAGGCGCACGATTTCCTGCAACAGCATCAGGGCGATATCGCCGCCCTGCTCGCCCAGTTGCCGCCACTGGCGGCGCAACTACCGGGGGCGGGTGCCAAATGAGACGCATCGCCATGCGGGTCGTTCCGGCCCTGACCGCGGTCACCCTGCTGCTCAGCGGCTGCGGGGTGCGCGCCACCGATATCCCCATTCCGGGAACCTATCCCAGCGGTGACACCTACACCGTGCGCATCGAATTCGGTTCGGTGCTGAACCTGCCCGATCGCGCCAAGGTGATCGCCGACGGCGTCGAGATCGGCATGCTCGACCATATCGATCTGATCGGCAATACCGCGATCGCCACGGTCAAGGTGCACGCCGATGCCAAACTGCCCAAGACCACCACGGCGGAATTGCGGCAGAGCACCATCCTCGGCGATATCCATATCGCCCTGGAAGCGCCGAAGAACGCACCCGCGGTCTTCCTGCGCGACGGTGATGTCATCCCGGTCTCGCAGACCGTGCCCGCCACCAATGTCGAGGATATTCTGCGGGCGCTGTCGAACATCATCACCGGCGGGCGCTGGGCCGATATCGAACAGCTCGTCACCGATGTGAACGCGGCCTTCCCGAGCGATCCGGCCGAATTGGATCGCATCAACAATGCCGGGCGCGCGGCGCTGAGCGATATGGCTTCGCACAGTGCCGATCTGGACCGCATTCTGGTCTCGGCGCAGCAGATCACCGGCAAGCTGGAGTCCGGGCGCGATGCGGTGGACCGCATTCTCACCTACGGTCCCGAACGTGCGGCGGGTCTGTCGGCCGTGCTGTTCAACGTGGTGAAGCTGATCATCAGCGGTGGTCAGCTGGCGGGCAATGTGAGCACGCTGCTGCTGCCGCACGTCGGCGATATCCGCTCGATCGTGCAGATCCTGGCCCCGGCCGCGGTGACCGTCGGCTACGCCGACATCACCCTGTCCCAGAATCTGGACGCCTTTCACAATCTGTTGCGGGACAAGCTGATTCCCTTCCTGGAGTCCCCGGACGTGCGGGTGGACCGGGTGTCGGCCGATGTCCAGGCCGATCAGCTGATCACGACCATGCGAGGGATGGGGCTGGTGCCATGAAACTCTCACTCTCCGGGCCGGTTTCGCTGATCCTGCTCATGGTGCTGACGCTGATCTGCGGCAGCTATATGGCGGTCGGGGTGCTGAAGCTGGACCCGCGCCGCGACAACAACAGCATCACCGTGCTGCTGGACTCGTCCGGCGGTTTGATGAAGACCTCCGAGGTGACGCTGCGCGGTATGCCGATCGGGCGGGTGCACAGCATCGGCGCGACGACTCGCGGACTGGCCGTGACGCTGGAATACGATGCCAGATACCGGATTCCGGTGGACAGCACGGTGCAGATCGCGAACCTGTCCGCGGCGGGCGAGCAGTTCATCGACTTCCGCCCCACCGGTACCGCCGGACCGTATCTGCGCGACGGCAGTGTCGTACCGCAGCGACAGGTGAAGATCGCCAGCACGGTCGGTGACGCGCTCGCCAAGATGGATGCGCTGACGGCGCAATTGGATCCGGTCAAACTCGAACATCTGGCCACCACCGTGGCGGCCGGCTTCGAGGGCCGCGACGCCGATATCGCCAACCTCACCAAGGCGCTGACCGGGACGGCGAATCTGCTGCGGGACAAGCGCGATGCCATCGCGCGGCTGTACTCGAACGTGCAGACCCTGGGCGATCGATTCGACGGCCGGGCGCCTTCGCTCAGCGCCGCGGCCGGTGATATCGATTCCGCGCTGCCCGAACTGCTGCACATCATCGCCGCGTTCCAGAACTACTCCTATGTCGGCGAGCACATCTTCGACGATCCGCTGGGGCCACTGGTCACCCGGATCGACCAGTACCTGTCCATGATCGGCCCGGATCTGGGGTTCATCGCCACCGCGCTGGAACCCTCGACCCGCGCGATCAAACCGTTGCGGGTGGATGCCGGATCGATTGTGGATCTGCTGGCCACGGTATTCCCCGGCGATGGCAAAGCCCATGTCGGCGTTGATTTTCCTCGATAGAGAGAGCAGACGAACATGAGTGACAACGAGAACGTCGAAGCCCCCGTGGTGCTGGAGAAGTCCGAGTCCGCACCGGCCGCACCGGCCGCACCTGCCGCACCGGTGACCGTCGCCGAGCCCGCGCGGCCGGCGCGGTTCGCCGCGATCCGGGGTCGCGGGGACATGATCGTGTCGGCTGCCGCCGCGCTGTTCGCGGTGGTGGCGCTGACGCTCGGGATCTGCTGGCACAGTGCCGCCGGAGACCTGAACGCGTTGCGTGCCGGCAACTCCGATCGCGATCGGGCCGCCGAGATCGCGACCGATTACGCCACCCGCTCACTGACCTACGACTACAAGAACCTGCCCGCGTTCTTCGACGGCGTGCAGCGCGACACCTCACAACCGTTGCGCGACAAGTTCACCCAGACCCACGACGCCCTCACCAAGATCATGACCGGGGCGCAGGTGACCGCCACCGGCAAGGTGATGGGCACCTCGGTGGAGTCCAAGGGCAATGATCAGTACGCCGTCACCGTCTACGCCCTGCAGCGCACCCAGAGCATCCAGCAGACCGATCCGGCCACCAAGCCGAATCTGCTGCTGGTCACGGTCGCCAAGAACGGTGGCGACTGGCTGGTCGTGGACTTCGGCCCCAAGGACGGGCTCAGCACGGACGGCGTCGCCAAGGATGCCGCGAAGGACGGGGCCGCGAAATAGCCCCGCGCACAGGGCGGCCGCCGCAGCCCGGGCTTCCACTGCGGCGGCGTCGGCAGATCATCGAAGCCGCGTTCGAGGTGTTCACCGCTCAGGGGTACGAGGCCACCGCCATATCGGCGGTGGCCGCGCGCGCCGGAATCGGCCAGGGCACGGTCTACCGGTATTTCGGCAGTAAGCGCGAAATCCTGGACCATGTCATCGATTTCGGGGTGGAGAAGGTGATCGACTCGGTGCGGATCCCGGATCTGGTCGGCACCGCCAAGAGTCTGGACGACCTGATGGACGCGTTGCGCGCGGCCGTGTACGGCATGTACGACCTGCTCGAGCGGGAACCGCGGGTGCTGCGCCTGCTGCTGGTGGAGGCCGGGGCCATCGATCCCGAACTGGCGCAACGACTATTCGGTCTGGAGGCGGTCACCGCCACCCTGGTCGCCGGTGAGCTGGCGCGCGGGGTGCGCGAGGGCTGGATTCGCGCCGATATCGATCCACCGGTGATCGCGCACGCCATCCTGACCCTGGTGGTGCCGGTGCTGCTGCGGGAACTGCACGGCATCTCCGATCCACCGGCCCGGGAGCGCACCGCCACCATGATGCTGCAATTGCTGGACAAGACGCTGCGGGCGCGGCGGGCGGCGTCGTGAGCGATCCCGTCCGGACCGCCCGCCATGCCGTGCGCGCGGAGCAGCGGCGCACCGAATTGGTCGGCGCGGCATACGAATTGGTGATGACGCGGGGCTTTCGCGGTATCGGCGTCGACGATATCGCCGGCGCGGCGGGCGTCAGCCACGGCACCTTCTACAACTACTTCGAGAACAAGCGGGACATTCTCGACGCGGTCATCGACCACTGCTTCGACCATATTCGCGAGCGCCTGCTCGGTCCCGAGGCCGATGCCCCGCCCACCTCGATGGCTGACTTCAGCGCCCGCTACGAACGCGTCATCGACCGCTGCTACGACCTGGTCGAGACCGAGCCCGGACTGGTGAACTTCCTACTGCTGGAAGCGTCGTCGATCGACGACCGGGTGATCGAGCGGTGCATGCACAATGCCCGGCTCTATGGCGTGCAGGCGGTCGAGCAGGTGAGTCGCGGGATGGACCACGGCTTCCTGGACTCCCGCCTGGACGCCGATATCGCGGGCGAAGTGCTGCTCTCGGTGCTGGTCTCGGCCCTGTTCTCGGCGCTGCGCGGCGGTGCGGACGGACTCACCCGCGAGCGCGTGCGCGGCCAGCTCACCACCTTCCTGATCACCGCGATCGGCGCCGAGGATCAGTGCACCGAGAATCCGCCGTCCACGTGAATGGCCTGCCCGGTGACATAGGCCGATGCCCCGCTCGCGAGAAATACCGCCGCCCCCGCGAAATCGTCGGGTATCCCATTGCGGCCGACCATGGTTCGCGCGGCCAGCGCACGCACGCGCTCCGGATCGTCCTGCAACCGCCGATTCAGCGGCGTCAGCACGAATCCCGGCACCAGCGTATTGCAGGTCACCCCGTGCGGTGACCATGTCTCGGCCTGCGAGCGGGCCAGCGATTCCAGCGCACCCTTGGACACCCCGTACGCCCCGCTGTTCACGAACGCCCGATGCGCCTGCTGCGAGGTGATGTGAATGATGCGCCCGAAACCGCGCGCGGCCATACCCGGTCCGAATCGCTGTCCGAGCAGGAACGGCGCGTCCAGATTCACCGCCATGGTCTGATCCCACACATCCTCGCCGAGTTCGGCGAACGGCGGCCGCAGATTGATCCCCGCGCAATTGACCAGGATATCGGGCTCACCGTAGATCCGCACCGCCTCCTCGGCGGCCGCCCGCACCCCGGTCCGCGTCCCGAGATCCACGCTCACCCAGCTCATTTCGCAGCCGTCCACCGCGAACTCGGCAACGGTCTCCGCCAGTTCCGCCTTGCGGCGCGCCACGATGACGACCTTCGCCCCGGCCTGCGCGAGCGCCCCGGCGATACCGCGCCCGATCCCCGAGCTGCCCCCGGTGACGAGCGCGACCCGCCCTTCCAGCGAAAACAACCCTGCGAGAAAACTCTCCGTAGTCACCGCTTGAGTCTCCATCAGGGGGAGACAGCAAGCTATATCGCATGGACGACGAAGCGCTCCTCACCATCGGGGCACTGGCCGAACGGACAGGGCTCACGGTCAAGACCATCCGGTTCTACGCGGATCGCGGAATCGTGCCGCCCACCGAATACACGCCCGCCGGATACCGGCTCTACGACGCCGCGGCGGTGGCCAAGCTCGAACTTGTTCGGACGCTGCGTGATCTGGGGGTGGATCTGGCCACCATTCGCCGGGTCCTGGCCGATGAGATCACCGTGGCGCAGGTGGCGGCCGTCCATGCGCAGGCTCTGGATCTACAGATCCGGGTGCTGCGGCTGCGGCGCGCGGTGCTGCGTGCGGTTGCCAAACGAGAATCCGACCCACAGGAGATGACCCTAATGCATAAGCTCGTTCAGCTCTCCGATGCCGAACGCCACCGCCTCATCCACGATTTCATCGATGACACCTTCGGTTCGGCCGACGGCAATCCGGAAATGGCCGAGCTGGTGCGCGCCGCCATGCCGGAACTGCCGGAGGATCCGGAACCGCACCAGGTCGAGGCCTGGATCGAACTCGCCGATCTGACGCAGGACGCCGATTTCCGTGCGGCCGTGCGGCATATGGTCGAATACCAGGCCGAGGAGCGCGCGAGGGGTGAGACCACCGGATTGCATCACGATCTCACCGAGGCGGTGCGCACCGAGGTCGGCGCGGCGCTGGCGGCGGGCCTGGACCCCGAATCCGCCGCGGCGGCACCGATTCTCGACGGACTGACCGCCCGCTACGCCGCGACCTTCGGCAAGCCGGACGACACCGAGCTGCGGCGCTGGATGCTGGAGCGGCTCGGCATCGCCAATGACCCTCGGGTGGAACAGTATTGGCGACTGCTCGGCAGCATCAACGGCTGGCCGCCGCTACCGGATATGGCGCCGATCTTCGGCTGGTTCGCCGCCGTGCTGCGGGCGCATCCGGACCGGTCAGGAGAACCAGTGCAGCGCTGAGACTTCGCGGATGTGGATCAGCACGTCGAAAGCGGCGGACAGGGACGCCACCGTGATGAATGCGGCGGTGTCCCGGTCCGGGTGGTAGACGCCGCTGATCACCCGCAACTTGGCGGGGCCGATGGGCTCGGCGGCGCGCAGATCGGTCCAGTGCACCGGGGGTTCGGCCGCGCCGAGCACGGCGTCCAGGAAATCCGGTGCGGGGGAGGGGATATCGACTATGCCCACATCACCGTGGTGGAAGCCGATGGCGATGGCGGCGTAGTCGTCGCCGTAGTGTTCGCGCAGCACGCTGCCGACGGTGGGCGGGGTATCGGCGGCGGGTTGTTCGCCCAGCACGGTGGCGGCGCTGTGCGCGATGCCGTCCCAGTAGACGATCCGCTCCCCGGTGCGCTGCTGATGGTTGATGATGGTGGCCGCCCAGATCGCGTCATCGCCGACGAAGCTGCCGCGCCCGGCCACGCTGTCGCGGTGGAAATCCACGATCGCGCGCATCGCATCGCGGGCCTCATCGGAGATCTTCAGTGAATTGACCAGGGTGGCAGCGTCTTCGGCGCGTTCGCGGAAGGCGCGGCCGGAATACAGACCCTGGGCGCGCTGCACATGCTCATCGATGTCGTGCGCGGTGCGGATCGAGTCGAGATGCGTGGCGAGTTCGGCCAGTAGTTCGGGCGCGGCCCGGCGCACCGCCGCCAGCACCAGGTCGTAGTCCGCCGGTTTCGCCTGTGCCGGTTTGACGGCGATGATCCGCACCGGATCGGCGGGATGCTCGCGATTGAAATCCCGAATCCAGTCCAGGGCGGTCGCCATCTCCGCGTGCCGCCATGGGCCCCAGGCGTTTTCGAGCGCGGTGGGGGCCGACCCCGCACCGGTCACCACGTACTCGTCCAACACGGCGGCGACATCGGCGCTGTCCTGTAACGCCACCACCCGAAATCCGTACTGCCGCACCAGGAGATGGAAGATCGCATCGCGCACCGCGAAGGTCTCCGCTGCGAATCGGGTGGATTCGCCGATGCCGACCACCTTGGCCGCGGCCACCGAGCGAGCGATTTCCGCCAGCCCGGCCGCATCCAGCGGCCGGGTCGGCAGATCGGACAGGCGGTAACCGGCGGAGGGGACGGCCGGACTCGATATCGCGTTCATACCGCCACTCTCGTACCTGAACAGAGGTTCAGGTCAAGTGGCTGTGGCCCGGGCTACTTCAGCTCCGAACCCTCGGCCACGACCACCGCGTACACATCGCCGATGGTGGCCAGGGCGGCATTGTGCAATTGCTCGGCCGACACCTCGGCGACGGCGGTGGCCAGCGGGCGGGTGGCGCAGGCGTCGGCGACCACGGTCGGCGCGTTGCCGCGCAGGAACGCGCCCTCGGCGGTGAACTGCACGCACATATGCGTCATGAAGCCGATGAGGATGACGCTCTTATTGCCGGCGGCGTCGATCCGCTCCCCGAGGTCGGTCTCGATGAAACCGTTCGGCGCGGTCTTGACCACCACCGCCTCGCCCTCGACGGCCGCTACGCGCGGGTGGATCTGCCCGATCTCGGCGGTGATGTCGTAGGGCGTGCCCTCGCCGCCGTCATTGATGACGTGGATGATCGTCGATCCGGCCTGCCGGGCGCGGGCCAGCAGTTCGGCCGCCGCGTCGAGTGCGGCCGCCCAGCCGGTCAGCTCCATGACACCGCGCGTGTAGGTGTTCTGGTAATCGATCAAAACGAGGGTCGAATCGGCGAGCGAGGCCGGAGTCTGATCGAGACCGTCGAGCTCACGCAGCGTGGTGGAAGCCATGGAACGTCCTTTCGGGAAGTGAATGTCTATCACGCTAGGCCCGAATCGGCGTGTCGGAAATGTCATGTAACCTGCAAATCCGGACATCCCCGAATCGCACCGGAGCGGCCATGCGCACCAAGGAACGCCTGATCGTCGTCGTCTTGTTCGAAGGCGTCGACCTGCTCGATGTCACCGGTCCGCCGGAGGTATTCGCGCTGCTACAGCGCGAAGTCGACGCGCCGACCGGGTATCGGGTGCTGCTGGCCGCCGAAACCATGGATCCGGTCACCACCTCGGCGGGGGTCCGGGTGTTGCCGGACAGCACGTTCGAGGATCTCGCGGCGCGGGCCATCGACACCCTCATCGTGCCCGGCGCGGTCGAGGTGGACGCCGATCGCCGGGTGCGCGCGGTCTGCGATCCGATGGTGGTGGGCTGGGTGAAAGCGTTGTCCGGCAATGCCCGTCGCATCGCCTCGGTCTGCGTCGGGGCGCATATCCTCGCCGATGCCGGACTGCTGGACGGTAAGCGCGCCACCACGCACTGGTCCACCGCGCAACAGCTGGCCGCCGACCATCCGGCCGTCGAGGTCGACGCCGATCCGATCTACATTCGTTCCGGCGATGTCTGGACCGGTGCGGGATTGACCGCCTGCCTGGACCTTTCGCTGGCGCTGGTCGCCGACGACTTCGGCGACGCGGCGGCGCTGCGGGTGGCGCGCCAGCTCGTCATGTATCTCAAAAGGCCAAGCGGCCAAAGCCAATTCAGCGTATCGCTGGAACCGCTGTCGACCACGCGGCGGATAGACGAGTTGCGGCTCTACATTTCCCGCCATATCGCCGAACCGCTGACGGTCACCGAGCTGGCCGCGCAGGCGCATGTGAGCGAACGTCAGCTGAGCCGGGTCTTCAAAACCGATCTCGGTATGACACCGGCCGCCTACATCGAATCGGCGCGCGTGGAAGCGGCGCGGAATCATTTGGAAACCAGCGATCACACGCTGGCGCGCATTGCCACGCTCAGCGGCTTCAACACCACCGATACGCTGACCCGCGCCTTTCGCCGCATCCTGGATACGACACCGACGGAATATCGAAACCGCTTCCGGATCAACTGAGTCCGGTAACCGCGCAGCTATTTGACCAGGGTGAATTGCATAACGTCCAGATGTCCCGCGTGGAAGTAGTGCGCGCAGCCGGTCAGGTATTTCATATAGCGCTCGTACACCTCCTCGGAGGTGAGGCGAATCGCCTGTTCACGGTGGGTTTCCAGGGCTTGCGCCCACAGTTCCAGGGTGCGCGCGTAATGCGGTTGCAGCGAATGAACGCGCTGGGTGTGGAATCCCGCGGCTTCGGCCAGTCCGGTCACCACCGGCGGCTGCGGTAACTGCCCGCCGGGGAAGATCTCCCGCTTCATGAAGATGTGGAACAGCGCGTCCTCGCGGGTCACCGGAATCTGGCGGTCGCGCAATTCGGCCAGCGTGCGGCCGATAATGCTGTGCAGCAGCATGCGCCCGTCGGTGGGCATCATGGCGTGGCAGCGCGCGAAGAACTCCGGATAGCGTTCTTTGCGGAAGTGTTCGAACGCGCCGATGCTGACAATGCGATCGGCCCCGCCGGTGTATTCCTCCCAGCCCTGTAGCAGCACTTGTGCATCGGTGAGTCCGAGCCGGTCGATGCGGGCTTGCGCGTACTCGAATTGATTGCGGCTCAAGGTGAGTCCGATGACCCGCACCCCGTACGCCTGGGCGGCGCGGATCATGGTCGCGCCCCAGCCGCAGCCGATATCGAGCAGCGTCATACCCGGTTGCAGCTTGAGCTTGCCGAGGGCGAGGTCGATCTTCGCGAGCTGGGCGCGCTCCAAAGTCATTGCGGGATCGGCGAAATAGGCGCAGCTGTAGGTCATGGAGGGGTCGAGGAAGAGTTCGTAGAACTCATCGGACAGGTCGTAGTGCTGTTGCACCTGCCGATAGAACGGCGCGAGATCGGCGGCCATGAGGCGCTCCTGAAGTCGATGGACACCAGGGCATACGGGCGCGAGCGCCGGTCCGTTCTAGATCCATGACACACCGGCGACACTCCGGGGTTTTCACTCCGAGTTTCTGATTCGAGCCCTGTACGACCGGCCAGGCTGCTTTCCTGAAGAGGGTTCAGCATCGCTACAGCAAACACAATTCGGAGGTTGGGGAACAGCCATGCACCGCACAGGACACGAAGAGGTCCGGGCCGGCAGACCGTGGCTGTGGACGGCGCTCGCGGCCCTGGTCGTGGTCGGCACCGCCACCTGGGTGATGCGCCCCGAACCGGTCGCCTGCCGCAGTGCCGCGCCCATCACCACCGTGGTCACGCTGCCTCCCACCGCCACCCCGAATTCGGTTACCACGCAGCAGCTTCCGCCGCCGGAACCCGCACCCGCCCCCGAGGCCGCCGAGGCGCGCTACTACGCCTTCGGTCCCGGCGTCGCCTGCTCACTGCCGGATCTGCCCCTGGACGGCTACTACGTCGGCGTCTCGACCGGCGAATACGACGGGTCCACCCCGTGCGGCTCGTATATCGATATCGACGGCCCGCTCGGCAGCGTCCGCGCCCAGATCGTGGATCGCTGCCCCGGCTGCGCGCCGCACCAATACGACCTCAGCAGAGCGGCTTTCGAGGCCATCGCACACACCCACGACGGTGTCGCGCAGATTCGCGTCAACCGCGTCCGTGATCCCAATCCGGCTCCCGAACTCTTCTACCGCGTGCAGCAGAGCTCCTCGGTGAGCTGGATCGGACTGCTGTTCTCCGGCGGCGGAAACCCGTTGCGCGAGGTGGCATTACGCCCCGAGTCCGGCGGTGACTTCCGGCCGCTGCGGCGCGGCTACGACAACTACTGGTCCATCTCCGGGCTGGGTGCCGGTCCGTTCACCGCTCGCGTCACCGATATCTACGACCACATCGTCGAGGTCCCCGGCGTGGTCATCGACCCGGGTCAGTTGCGCTACACCGGAATTCGACTCTACGACCGCCCCGATCCGGCGGCGGTCGTCACGACCACGCCCGCACCCCCGCCGCCGGTGGTCGTCACCACCGTTGTCGCCGCGCCACAGCACTGCGCCAAGTAGCCGGTGACCGCGCCCGGTGACACTGCCCACATCGCCGGTGTGCCCGGACGATCATCGCTACAGTGATTCACAGACGGCGGTGGGGCTCGCCGCTTCGGAGTTCGCTCCGGAGGAACCGCGGATTCTCCGCCAACAGTCCCTACTCGAACACTCGCGTCCGCGCGGGTACCAGAGTAGGAGACCCCCGTGCCCACACCGTCGAATCACGAACACCCCGGATTCCCGGCGGTCGATCCCGATATCGATATCCACGAACCCGCCCAGCGCGCCGAGCTGTCCGGCACCCACGGTGCGGTGCTGACGGTGATCGCCGTCGGCGGCGCGCTCGGCGCACTGGCGCGATATGCCCTGATCACCCTGTTTCCGACGCCGCCGGGTGGATTCCCGTGGGCGGTATTCGGCATCAATGTGCTCGGCGGCTTCGCACTCGGTGTGCTGATGACGATCCTCACCGAGATCCGTCCCGCGCATCCGCTGGTGCGACCGTTCCTCGGCACCGGTGTCATCGGCGGGTTCACCACCTTCTCCACCTACGCCGGTGACGTCCACACCCTGTTGCGTCCCGGCAGTGCGCCGACCGCGCTCGTCTACATATTCGCGACGCTGTTCGCTGTCCTGTGCGCTGTCGCCGCGGCCGCCCAGCTTGTCCGCCGTGTGCACGCCGCGATCCGGGTGGAGGTCCGCGCGTGAACGCACTACTGGTCGTCCTCGGCGCCCTCGTCGGCGCACCCCTGCGCTACCTCACCGACCGCGCCGTCCAATCCCGCCACGACAGCGTATTCCCTTGGGGCACACTGATGGTCAACATCATCGGCTGCCTGATCCTGGGCTGTGTACTCGGCTCGCACCTGGCACCGGCCTGGATCACACTGCTAGGCACCGGATTCTGCGGCACGTACACCACCTACAGCACTTTCGGTTACGAGACCTTCCGCCTGGTCGAGCAGCGTGACCGCTTGTTCGCCCTCATGAATGTCACCGTCAGCCTGATAGCCGGGATCGGCGCGTTCCTCACCGGCTACGCGACCGCCGCCGCCCTGCTCGGCTGACTTACCGCCGATGAGTGCGCGCGGCCTCGATGCGCGCGGCCAGTTCCACCAGATCCGCGGCGGCACCGTTCGGCGGTGTGCGCCGATGCCAGATGGCGCGAAACTTTCTGGTCAGCACCATCGAATCGGCAAGGCGCACTTCGGATAAGGTCCCGGCGCGCAATTCGTGCGCGACGATCAACCGACTGACCACCGCCGGTGCCACGCCATTGCGGGCCGTGGTGAGAATCGCCGCGGCGGAACCGAGTTCGGCCGCCGGCGGCGCGGGCGTCCCGTGCATCTCCAGCGTCTCCCACACCGTATCGCGGGTGCCCGAGCCCCGTTCCCGCCACAGCAGCGGGGTCTCGGCGAGCTCCCGTGAAGTCAAGGCCCGCCGCCGGGACGCCCAGGGATGCGTCGGCGCGACGATGACGACGAGCTCATCGGCGGCCAGCACCCGGCTGCCCAATCCCGGTGGGGCGTGCGGTCCTTCGACGAATCCGAGATCGGCCGCGCGGCCATCGACCGCGGTCGCCACCTGCCGGGAATTGGCCACATCCAGCACCACCGCCAGCTCCGGATGGATCCTGCGCAGCGCGGTCAGCCAATGCGGAATGCGATGGTCGGCAATGGTTGTCGAGGCGACCACGCGCAGCCCGGGTCGCCCGGCACGGTGCAGCGCCGTGATGCCGTCATTGAGGGATCGCGCCGCGGCCAGTACCGGCCGCGCGAGCTCGACCACGGCGTGCCCGGCATCGGTGAGCATGGACCCGGTCCGACCGCGATCGAGCAGCCGCAGGCTCAACCGCCGTTCGAGCGCGGTGATCCGCATGCTCGCGGCGGGCTGGCTGATGCCGTGCCGCCGTGCGGCGGCACCGAGACTCCCCAGCTCCGCCACCGAAACGAGCAGGTCCAGCACCTCCAGATCGGGTGTTCCGGACGGCAGCGTCATAAGCACAGCTTATGACGTGGTCGGTGTCCGACCGCTACCCGCGCTCGTCGGCGCGCAGCAGGATCGTGCCTATCCGCAGTTCGCGGGCTCGAAGTTCAACCGAGGAGTACGCCATGACCTTCGTAATCGGCGCCGCCTGCGTGGACATCCTGGATAAGGCCTGCATCGAGGAGTGCCCCATGGACTGCATTGCCGTCGGCAAGCGCATGGCCTACATCGATCCCGACCAATGCATCGACTGCGCCGCGTGCGAACCGGTCTGCCCGGTCGAGGCCGTCTACTACGAGGACGATATGCCCTCCGGCCAAGAGCATTTCATCGCCGAGAACGCGCGCTACTTCGCCGAACGGCGGTAGTTCACGGGCGGTACAGGGTGATGGTGTGGTCGGTGCAGCGGTCGATCAGGTGGTTGTCGATGGCTTCGCCGGTCACCAGCAGGCGGAAATACAGTGGCGCGGTGAGGGTTTCCAGAACCGCTCGCGGCTGGGCGTCGGCACGCAGGTCTCCGGCGTCCCGGGCACGGTCGATGACCGGGGAGATCTGTTCGAATCGGTTGTCCCAGAACGCTGTTCGCGCGGCGGTGAGTTCGGGGTCCCCGTCCAGCGCGGCGGCGGTGCCCAGTAGGCGGGCCACTCCGGGGCGCGTGATGAGGTCACTGATCTGTTCGAGAATCTGCCGCAGATCGCCCCGGAGCGAGCCGGTGTCCGGGGGTGGATTGCCCAGTTCGGCGAGCTGGGTCACCGCGTCGGTGATCAGGGCGGTGCGCGAACCCCAGCGGCGATAGAGCGTGGTTTCCGCGACTCCGGCGCGCACCGCCACGCTGCCCAGGCTCAGCCCCTCGATGCCGTGGTCGAGTACCTGGTGCAGGGTTGCCGCGATCACCGCCTCGCGCACCCGGGCGCTGCGGCCGCCGGTGCGTTTGCGCGGCTGGGCCCCGGAGTCCGGGGTCATCGCGCCGCACCGGGCGTCGCGGCCTCGATCCAATTGGAGAACTCGCAGGCCAGGTGCCAGCGGTGCGCGGCGATCATTGTCGGCAGGGTCGGCAGCGGGAATTCGACCGTCAGGCGGGCGTGGAAACCGTCCGGGGTATCGCGGAACTGGTGTCGCACACCGCCGATCGGGCTGCCGTTCCGGGACCGCGCCACCCCCGCGACCTGGTGGGGAAATGCGTTGTCCGGCACCGTGGCCAGGCTCGACACCTCGGTGTAGTCGACGAAGAAGGCGGACGCCAAGGGGCTTCCGCCCGTGGTCTCCAGCACGCGCTGTCCGCGGTCGTCCACGCCGAAGTCGAAATGGTCCGGGCAGGCGCGCAGCATCGCGATCGGATCGCCGGAACCCGCGGCCGCCTCGAACCAGGTGACGAATTCCGCGGCCGTTCCCGTCGATACCCGCAGGTCGACGACGCTCCTGCGCCGTCTCCTGCTGATTCGCGCCTGCGTCAGCGCAATCCGATCCGCCCACCGCGCATCCCGCGCCAATCGCGCCCGCACCTCGTCCGCTCCCAGCCCGAGTTTGATCCGTAACAGTTCTTCGCGGCGCTCATCGACGTTCCCGCTCGCCGGTGCGGGCACCCCCAATTTCCTTGCCGCCGCGTCGATCCGCCGGTCCTCCCAGGCCAGCACCTCGGCCCGCTCGACGTGCCGCCCGCCGATCGAGGCGACAATCCTCACCGCGCGCAGCTCGCTCACACTGACTCCTTAAAGCTAGAAAAACCACTCTTAAGCGAGCGTAGCAGTTCGGTCGCCCGTTAGGATTGCCGCATGCCGACACTGCTCACCCGCATCGGGGCACACCCCGAGGCGGCCGAATTCCTGCGCTGGCCCGGCGATTTCGAACTGGATCGCGCGGATCACGTCGAACCGGTCCATCTCGCTTCGGGCGCTCGATTGGAGGGATTCGCCGGTGATGGCACCGGCGGCACCTTCTTCTTCTGCGGGGAGGGCGGCGACGAACGGCCGATTCTGTACGCCGATTCCGAGGGCAGCGCCGGGCTCATCGCGGTCGGGCTGCCGGAGCTGTTGCGGCTGCTGTTCGTGCTGCCCTGGTGGCGGGACTGCCCGTCGTTCACGGTGGCGGAGAGCCGCGCGGGTGCGGCAGAATTCCTGGGCGATATGCCCGATCTGGCGGATCGCCGGGATCGGGCGGCGGCGGCGCTCGAGCTCGATCTGCCGACCGAATCCGAAGTGCTGCAACGGCTTCGAGAGCGATCGGTGCAGGCCGGGCAGGACTATCTGCTCGTCCTCACCTCGGAAGGGACGGTCTACGAGCCACTGTTCGGCGTATAGCCATTCACGCCACGGGCTCGGTCACCGGCTCTACGATCGACAGCTGTGACGTCCCCAGTGAATCAATCGAATTCCGTGGTCATCATCGTCGATGTGCAGAATGGCGTGGTCGCCGACGCGTATCGGCGCGACGATGTCGTGGCCACCATCGGCCGGCTCGTCGACAAGGCCAGAGCCGCGCGGATTCCCGTGCTCTGGATTCAGGATGTGGGGGAGGGTCGCGCGCACGGAACCGAATCCTGGCAGGTGGTACCGGAATTGGCTCCGGCGGACGATGAACTGCGCGTCGACAAGAGCTACGGCGACTGTTTCGAGGATACCGAGTTGGAGATGCTGCTCACCCAACTCGAGGTCAGCCGCCTCTACATCGCCGGCGCCCAGACCGACGCCTGCATCCGCTCCACCCTGCACGGCTCGCTCGTCCGCGGCTACGACACCGTCCTGGTGGCCGATGCCCACACCACCGAGGACCTCTCCGAATGGGGCGCGCCCGCCACCGAAGCCGTCATCCGCCACACCAACCTCTACTGGCAGCACACCACCGCCCCCGGCCGCATCGCCGCGGTAATCCCCACGGACGACATCGAATTCGCCACCCAGCCCGCTCGCTGAGCGGCCGCCGCTCCGCCGGTGCGACCGGATTATGGCATCATCGAATGGAACGTGTTCTATTTTCGGTAGTTGATGCGGCTCGCAGGGAGGCCCTCGATGACGAACTCCGGTGTGGATTACCAGGCGCAGGCCGTAGCGGGCGCGAAGCGGGGGCGGCGGCGGTTGTCGCCGCGGATCGCCAGGTTGACCGAGGTGCCGCAGGGCTCGATGGTGGAATTGCCGGGGCGGGGGAGCACCTACGTGGTGGATCTGCCCGGGCCGTCGGCGGAGGCGCCGACGGTGCTGCTGCTGCACGGTATGGCCACCACCGCCATGCTGAACTGGTTCCCGTCGCTGGCCGAGCTCAATGAGCGGTATCGGGTGGTGCTGTTCGATCAGCGCTGGCACGGGCACGGAATCCGTTCGGAGCGTTTCATTCTCGATGATCTGGCCGATGACGCCATCGCCGTGGCAGAGGTGCTCGGGGTGGATCGGCCGATTCTGGCGGGATATTCGATGGGCGGTGTGGTGGCGCAGCTCGCGGCGTACCGGCATCCGGACAAGGTCGGCGGAATCGTGCTGGCCGCCACCACCTATCGGTTCCAGGAGACCCGCCGGGAGCGGGCATTCCACCGGAGCTGGGGTGTGCTGGCCGCGTCCTTCGCCGAATTGTCGTTGCGGCGTGCGGAATCGCATAAACAGAAGTTGCCGCTGCTGCCGGAATCGTCCTGGCCGGTGGGCCGGATGGACCGCTGGGCCATGTCGGAGATGCGCAGCACGAGTGGCTGGGCGCTGGCGCAGGCGCTGGCGGTGCTGGGGCAGTTCGATGCGAGCGAATGGCTGCCGACGTTGAAAGTGCCTGCGGCGGTGGTCATTACGACCAGGGATCGGGCACTGCCGGTATTCCGGCAGCTGGAGATGGCGAAAGCCATTCCGGGGGCGGAGATCTTCCTCGCCAAGGCCGGTCATGCGGCCTGTGCACTCGAGGCGGACGTCTTTGTCCCGGTATTCCTCGAGGCCGTGCAATCGGTGGCCGGTCGGCTCTAGGCCGAAAGCGGTCCGGGCTGTAAGCCGTTATGGCTCAGCTGTTTTCGCGGGCCGCCTTGAGCAGCTCGGTGATCACCTCGGGGACGGCGTCGGCGATCTTCTCGATATCGGGGACCAGCTCCTTGGCTGCGATGAAACCGAAGTCCAGGTTGCCGTTATTGGAGATGACGGTGGCGGTCAGGCCCGCGCCGTGGAAGACCGGCCCGAACGGATACATCGACGCCACCCGCACGCCCAGGAAATACATGGGGAAGTTGGGTCCGGGCACATTCGAGACCACCAGGTTGTGCACCACCGGATGATGCTCGGCCAGCTTCAGTGACGAATAGGCGCGCGCCGCGAGCTGAAAGGTGTTGGGCGGGGCGTACTGTGCCCA
Organism: Nocardia sp. NPDC058058; assembly: GCF_042885355.1. Taxonomy (NCBI): domain Bacteria; kingdom Bacillati; phylum Actinomycetota; class Actinomycetes; order Mycobacteriales; family Nocardiaceae; genus Nocardia; species Nocardia sp. NPDC058058. The sequence continues at coordinate 448,288 of NZ_JBHVSA010000001.1, forward strand.
ATCCTGCAGGAAGTCCGCGCCGATGAGATTGTGTTCCTCCTTGGCCCCCTGATTGTCCGCGGCGATGGCCCGCATCCGTTCCACCGGATCGGCGATATCGGTGTAGAGCCGCGAGAAGATGGTCGACACCTTGTTGGTGCCCTCGTCATGACGCGAGGTGTCATGCGTCGACACCGGAACCGAAGCTATCAACGAGGTGTCGGGCAGTTCCTCGTGCAGCTCCAGATAACTGCGCAGCGCACCGCCGACCACGGCCAGCACCACATCGTTGACCTTGACCCCGAACGCGGTCTTTATCTCCTTGATATCGGCCAGCTCCGAGGCCACGAAGGCGGTGGAGCGATGCGGGGTGATTGCGCGATTGAACGGGGTACGCGGTGCGGTGAACGGCAGTGGCATGCCCCGGCTTCCGGCACCGTTGCGCCGCCGCTGCACCAGCCCGCTCAGGATTCCGACGGTCTGCGGCACCATGCCGAACATGCCGAGCTTGCCCGGGAATTTCGCCAGCGCTTCGAGTCCCAGCGCGAGATCATTGGGTTCGCTTTCGGCGGCGGGGGTTTCGGCGGGCGGGGTGTAGGTGACCCCCGGCTGCACATCGCACAGGTGCATCATCATATTGGTGCCGGTGATGCCGTCCACGATGGCGTGGTGGTACTTGGAGATGATCGCCACCTTGCCCTCGGGCAGTCCTTCCACCACCCACATCTCCCACAGCGGCCGGGACCGGTCCAGGGGGCGACCTGCGATATCGCCGGTGACTTCGGCCAATTCGCGTTTTCCGCCCGGTGCGGGCAGCCCCATGCGCCGCACGTGGTAATCGAGATCGAAGCGGGAGTCGCGCACCCACACCGGATGATCGAGGTTGAACGGCACCGCGTGCAACCGCCGCGTCATGGCGGGGATGAGGTACAGCCGTCTGCCGAGTTCGGCTTTGAAGTCGTCATAGGAGAATTCGACGCCGTCGGCGCCGGGGTCGACTATCAGCAGTGCGCAGACGTGCAGGAGTTGAGTGTCGGTTTCGAGATAGAGGAAGCTCGCATCGAGCCCGGTAAGTCGTTCCATACCAACACCCTATGAGAACTGGTTCTATTTTGCGCACCGATTGCGGTAGCCCCGCGTACCCGTTCGAGGCCGGTTCGTTGCCTCAAAGTAGCTTGTAGATAACAAGTTTGAGAGTGATACGGTTGCGCACCGATTGGGTATCTCTCCGGTGGAATGCGTTGCCGCTGTTAACGCCCCTCCCTACCTTGGGTCACATAGCCCGGTGAATTGTCACTTGTCACTGACAAGAGTCACCGGGCTGCTCACAATGGCGTGAGAGGGTGAGAGCAATGGCCGACCGGAAGGTTCTGCTATCTGAGAAATGGCGTATCGCTTGGGTTTTCGCCGCCGCGCTGGTGGTGGCGAGCGTGTTCTTCCCATTGCCGCGAGCCCATGCCGACGGATGTTCGGATGTGGACGTGGTGGTGGCGCGGGGCACGGGTGAACCCGGTTGGCTCGGCGATGTGGTGGGCAATCAGCTGTACGGCCTGCTACAGGATCGATTGCCGGTGTCCACCACGGCCTATCCGGTCGCCTATCCGGCGGACTACAGCTTCAATGTCGGCGCGGGCACCGCGGATCTGGTGGGGCACATCGCATCCCAGGCCGCGTCCTGTCCGGGTCAGCGCTTCGTCCTGGTCGGTTATTCGCAGGGCGCGGCGGTCGTGCACGCGGCGCTCGGCACCGGCGCGGTGACCTGGTATCCGGGCCGGGTGCAGCTGCCCGGATATCTCGGCGACCGCATCGCGGCGGTATTGCTCTTCGGTGATCCCATGCGCGCCATCGGCTGGACCGTACCCGGTGAGTTCGCGGGCCGGACCGGAGATTGGTGCACCGGCGGCGATCCCGTCTGCGGCGCCGGTTGGAACGCCCCCGCCCATGTGTCCTACAGCAATAGCTTCGTAGCCGCGGCGAACTTTGCGGCAGTGCGCATCTGAGGCCCGGGGGATAAAAGGTCCGGCCCGGTGAGATGATCCCACCGGGCCGGACCGCTGTGCGCGGGAAGCGATTACCAGTGCAGACCGGGAATCTTGTTGGTGAAGCGCGCCGCCGGGCCAGGCAGGCCCATGAGCGGCTGCACGATCGGGGCGAGCAGCAGCAGCGGGCTACGCGATTCCGGCTTGTCCGAAGCGGTTTCGGTGACCGTCGCCGGATCGGGCTTGGCCGCCTTGGATTCTCCGAACATCTTGAAGCCCTGCGACAGGATGGCCTTCTTCACCGACGGCATCACGGTATCCACCAGCTGCGCGAAAGTGCCGATGGGCGTATCGATCCGGCTGGGCCGGTGTTCGAGCGCCCGCACCACGAGATCTGCCGCCTGCTCCGGCGAATGCACCGGAATCGACTTGTACAGGTCGGTCGGCGCGATCATCGGCGTGCGCACCAGCGGCATCCGCACCGAGGTGAAAGTGATTCCGGCATCGGCGTTCTCGACGGCCGCTATCTCGCTGAAGTTGTCCAGCGCGGATTTGCTCGCCACGTACGCGGCGAACCGCGGCACCTTGGTCTGCACCGCGATGGAGGAGATATTCACGAAGTGCCCGAACCGGCGCTCGCGCATGGACGGCAGCAGCGCCAGGATCAGCCGCACCGCGCCGAAGTAATTGACCGCCATGGTGCGCTCGAAATCGTGCATGCGGTCGGTGGAATTGGCCACCGCGCGGCGAATGGAGCGCCCCGCGTTGTTCACCACGAAATCGACATGTCCGTGATCGGCGAGCACCTGCTTGACCAGCAGCTCCACCGACTTCTCATCGGTGATATCGCAGGTGTACGCCTGTGCCGCACCGCTTTCCGCGCGGACCGCGACGGCCGCGGCCTCCAGATCCTCCGGCGTGCGCGCCACCATCAGTACGGTGGCCCCGCGCTTGGCGACCGCGTGCGCGGTGGCCAGGCCGATACCGGAGGAGGCGCCGGTGACCAGCACGATGCGCCCGGCCAGCTTCTCCCGGCCGCGGCGGGCTCGATCGGGATCCAGATTGTCCTCCCAGTAGCTCCACAGCTTGGCGGCGTAGCTCTCGAACTTCGGGACCGCGATTCCGCTGCCGCGCAATTGCGCCCGGGTGAAGTCGGAGGAGAAGTTCGATTCGAACGCGGTGTGCGGGGCCACCTCGGCGGGGATGCCGAGCCGTTCCAGCACGAAGTCACGCACCGCGGGAACACCCGGCAGCTCGCCGAGAGCGTTCAGCGCGGCATGGCTGCCGGGCACCGGACCGATTCCGGCGGGCGCTCCGGCCGCACGGGCCAGCGCCGCGTAGATCTTGCCGAAGGGCTGCGGTTCGGGATTGGTGAGGTGGAAGGTGCGCCCGATCAGTCCGGGCTTGTTGATCAGCTCGACCATCGCGGCGGCGACATAATCCACCGGCACGATATTGGTCGCGCCCAGATCCGGCAGCGGCACCGGCAGTTCCGAGGGCAGTGCGGCCAATCCGGCAATGGCGGGGAAGAAGTAGTACGGACCGTCGATCTTATCCATTTCACCGGTGCGCGAATCGCCGACCACAATTGCCGGTCGATAAACGCGCCAGCGCAGGTCGCGGCTCTCCCGGACCAGTTTCTCGGCTTCGAATTTGGTGCGGTGATAAGGCGACTCGAGACGCTGTCCGAGATCGAAGTCGTCTTCGAAGAATTTGCCCTGGTGATCACCGGCGACGGCGACCGAGGACACATGGTGCATTACCGCGCCGATGCTCTTCGCGAGTTCGACGACCGAACGCGTACCGCTCACATTGGCGGCGTAGGTGCTGTCCTCGTCGGCGGTCATGTCGTAGACCGCGCCGAGGTGGATGACGTGATCGGCGCTCGGCGCCTCGAACGCGCCGTCGATGTCCAGCAGCCCCAGTCCGGGCGCGGTGAGATCGCCCACCAGCGGGAACACTCGATCTTCGGCATCCCAGCCCTGAGCCATCTCGCGCAGCTTGGCGACCGACGCCTCGCGAACCAGTGCGTGGATGACAGCCTGGGGGTCCCGCTCCAGCAGTCCGGCGATCACGCGCCGACCGAGGAATCCGGTGCCACCCGTCACGATGTAGGAAACCATCGCCCCTCCTAAATTACGAACTTGTTGGTGCTCAACGTTGTTCGTCCGACATGCGTCGGTGGATGTGGACGAGAGAATGCGGCCCCTTAGCAGAATGTCGGGCCGAGGTAGGAACACCATCGTGCCTAACTGATGGGTAACTTTACGGCCCGCACATAGACGCTTCAACCAAAACGGGGTTTTCCGGCGTGTGGGACTGGTCACCCGGTGGCAATTCGAGTTTTTGTGTGTAACAACGGGTTTGGTGTAACTCTCGGATGCACTTGGCAATTCGATCGCAACTGGTCGGATGTCCTGTGTGGCCGGTCACTCGAATATCCGAATCGCCCGGCTGAGCGGTGCGACTGTCGGCACATGTCCCATATGTCCGATCCATCGTTAGGGTGGGCCGGTGCCCCACCACCTCGATCTCCCCGTGGCCGGAGTGCGCACCCGAGCCGAATTCGAAGCGCTGCCGAGTGTTCCGCGCGGCTGGGCCTGGGAGCTGCGCGCCGGCAGATTGGAGTTGACGCTCATGCCCGTCACCTTCTGGTACTCGCGGGCGCTGCTCGGTGTGCTCGAATTCTGGCGGCAACTCGGCTACGAGATCGCCGGGGATCAGTACATCGCGGATAGCGGATTCGCCCGCGGTGAGGCCGGACAGCACAACTTCGTGGCCGACGGCGTGGTGTTCCGGCCCGGGCATCAGCCGCGCAAGCACAGCACCACCCATGATCCGGCGGATCTGTTCGCGGTGGTGGAGGCGGTTTCCCAGGAAGCGCAGGTGCACGAGGCCATCGACAAACTGCGGGTGTACGCCATGCTCGGCATCCCGCACTGCTGGATCGTGCGCGGTGATCACGAATCCGAGGATCTGGACGGATTCGTCAGCATGTACGAACTGGTCGGTGCAGAATACAAATTGACCGGCAGCCGCCTGGTTTCCCAACTCACCGTGCCCTGAACGCATTCGGGCGCGCGCGGCTGCCCTCGATCGATCGGGGCGGGTATGCGTGCAGCGCGTGCGGTGTGGGGCAGTCTGCTCTTCACCGTGCTGGTGCCGGGGACGGTGGCCGGATTCCTGCCGCTGTGGATCAGCGGCTGGCATTTCGAGAACGCGCTACCGCCGATCGCGCTGTGGCGGGTGCTCGGCGTGGTGCTGATCGCGGCCGGGCTGCCCATCCTGCTGGGCGCGATCTACCGCTTCGCCGTCGAGGGGCTCGGCACGCCCGCACCGGTGGCCCCGACCGAACACCTGGTGGTCGGCGGCCCGAATCGCTTCGTGCGCAATCCGATGTACCTGGCCGTGGTGTCGATGGTGCTGGGCCAGGCGCTGCTGTTCGGCCGCGTCGATCTGCTCTGGTACGCGCTGATCATCGCCGTCGGGCAGGCGCTGTTCGTGCGCTTCTACGAGGAGCCGACGCTGCTGCGGCAGTTCGGCGCCGAGTACGAGCGGTATCGCGCCGCGGTGCCCGCGTGGCTTCCCCGGCGCACACCGTGGACGCCGGAGTCGCCCGCCTAGCCCAGCCGGTAGGTGTCGAAGGCGTTGGCGCGGTAGAAGAATTCGGCTTCCTGTTCGGTGGCATCGGTGCCGACCAGGTGATCGACGGTGGCCAGCAGATTGTCATAGCTCCCGGCTATGGTGTCGATCGGCATATTCGAGCCGAACATGAGCCGCCGCCAGCCCCACAGCTGCACGCTCGATTCGAGCCAGTACTCCAGGGTCTCCCAGGACAGATCCGGGCAGATCATGCCGAGTCCGGAGAGCTTGCACAGCCACTGGGTTTCCTTGGCGGCCAGCGAGAGCGCGTTATGCCAGGCGGCGCGGTCGTCCTCGGTGGTGCCCTGCGGCAGGCCGAGATGTTCGAGCACCACGCGCAGCTGCGGATAGCCCGCGAGGAAATCGATCCAGTCGAGCATGTCGTGCGGATGCGCCACCAGATCGAAGACGCCGTCACGCTCCTGGAGCCAGGCGGCGATGGTCTCGGCGGCGGGGGTGTTCGGGGACAGGCCCCCGAATACCCGCAGCCCGCGAAAGTTCGGGCTCTGCGCCTGTCGATCCAGATGCGCCCGCAGTTCCGCCTCGGGCAGCGTCGGATCGGCCGATCCGATAATGGCCACGGGCCGCCCGGCCGTGGCGGCGATGCCGTCGATCCAGCGTCCCTCGTCGAGGTAGGCGTGCGGTGCGGTGGTCGCCGAGATGTGCACCAGTCCGGCGAGCTCGACACCGGCCGCGCGCTCGTAGTCCGCGAGTAGGAAGTCGTCCGCCAGTTCGGGTCTGCCTGCGGCCGTACCGAATTCACGCAGCTGCGGATACCAGGGGTTGGCCGTGGGGTGCCACAGGTGCAGGTGCGCGTCGACTATCGGGATGGTGGGCATGGTGGCGTCTCCTTCACTGCATGGTGATGCCGCCGCTGACGCTGATCAGCTGGCCGGTGAGATAACTGGCTTCCGGGCTCGCCAGCCACGCGATGAGGGCGGCGACCTCATCCGGGCGGCCCAGACGTTTGAGGGGGATGGCCTTGCGCAGGGCCTCGAGGTGGCCGGGGTGGTCGGCCATGGCGCGCTCGACCATATGGCCCTCGATCGGCCCGGGGCAGACCACATTCACGGTGACTTCGTGCCGCGCCACCTCGCGGGCGAGCGATTTGGCGAAGCCGAACAGTCCGGATTTGGATGCGGCATAGGCGGATTCACCCGCCGCGCCCGCCCGCGCGCCATCGGAGGAGACGAAGACGATGCGCGCCCCGTCCACCTGCTGGAGCGCGGGCAGCAGCTGCTGGGTGAGCTGCATGGGACCGCGCAGATTGACCTGGTGCATGAGATCCCAGTGTGCGGGGGTGCTGTCCAGGAACGGCTCCACGATGGCCGCGCCCGCGCACTGCACCAGCGCCGAGACACTCCCGCGCACCGAGCGCGCGGCCGCTTCGATGCTGTCCGGATCGGTCAGATCGAGGTGCAGTGCAACGGCTTTCGGGCCGAGTTCGGCGGCGAGCGCGGTGGCGGCGTCCAGGTCGATATCGGCGATCACCACCTCGCGCCCGGCGGCGGCGAGCCGGCGCGCGACCGCACCGCCGATATCGCCCGCACCGCCCGTCACGAGCGCGCCGGTAGCGCTGCCGCTCTCACCCACTGCCTCACCCGTCCGTCCATGAATGCTTCGCAATCCATGAATAGTCGTTCAGCGACTGATTTGCGACACAACTCCGGCAATCGGCTGTGGAAATCCTGTGCCTGGAGTCCTACCGACGCGTCGGTATGTCCGGCAGGCGGCGCGGGGCGGCTTGGCGGCGCAGTGCCGGGGCTACCGGGCGGCCGGTGAGGAAGCCGTCGACGCTGCCGTGCTCCAACGCTTTTCGATAGACGATGGCGGCCTCGCGGCAGGCCTCGACGGTGTGATCGATATCGGCGTCGGTATGGGCGGCGGAGGTGACGAAGGACTGGCCGAGCACGCCGCGATCGAGCAGCTCCTGGAGGAACAGCGTGCGGTAGGGCTGGGAGGGATTGCCCTCGGGATCCTTGGTGAGGAATACCAGGCATGAGGGCCGCCCGCGCACCTGAAGGTGTTCGGCGATACCGCTTTCGGCGGCGACCGCGTTCACGCCCTCGGCGAGCCGGCGGCCCGCGTGTTCCATGCGGCCGATGGGATCGGTGGTGCGGTAGGCCTCGACCACGGCGCGAAAAGCCGCCAGGGCGGCCGTTTCCGGGCCGTGCGTGGTGGAGAGCAGGAAGACGCGGTCGGCATCGGTGCGCAGGCCGCCGAGTTCCATGTATTCGCGTTTGCCCGCGAGCGCGGACAGCGGGAAGCCATTGGCCATGGCCTTGCCCCAGCAGGACAGATCCGGCCGGACGCCGTAGAGCTGTTGTCCGCCACCGGGAGACCAGCGGAAACCGGTGATCATCTCGTCGAAGATGAGCAGTGCGCCGTGCCGATCGCACAGTGCGCGAACGCCTTCCAGGAAGCCGAGCGCGGGTTCGGCCAGGGCCGTGGCCTGTTCGAGGATGACGCAGGCGACATCCTCGGATTCGAGCACCTCGGCCAGCGATCCGAGATCGTTGTACCGGAACTTCACGGTGGGGGAAGCCGGTATGCCCGCGGACATTTCGGTGATGCCGATGAACCAGTCGTCCACCGAGAAGAAGGGCTGATCGCACACCGCCACGGTGACCCGCCCGGTCACCGCGCGCGCCAATCGGACGGCGGCGGTGGTGGTATCGGATCCGTTCTTGGCGAACTTCACCATGTCCGCGTGCGGCACCAGGCTCAGGAAGTCCTGCGCGGCAAGCAATTCCAGTTCGGTGGGCCGGGAGAAATTGACCCCGTGCGCGATGGTGCGGGTGACGGCCTCCACCACCGGCGGATAGCCGTGCCCCAGGGTGACCGACCGCAACCCCATGCCGTACTCGACGTACTCGTTGCCGTCGCAATCCCAGACCCGAGCGCCGTACCCGCGCACCAGGATCGGCGCTCTGCCCTCCGGATACTGATCTGCCCCGCGCGCGTAGGTGTGCGCCCCGCCCGGTACCAGCCGATGTAGCCGGTCCTGGACGTCGTTGCTGCGAGTGAATTCAGGCATCCGTTCCTCCTGCGGCGCGCCAACGGGTTTCGCTCAGTGTGGTCGCGAACGGGGGTGCGGCGCGGGCGGATTCGGTGATCTCGAATTCGGCCGCGCGCACCCGGGCGGCGTCGGCGTACTTGCCGCGCAACTCCTGATCGGTGATGAGAGTGTCCAGGGCGCGGGTCAATTGGGCGCGGTTGCCCGGATCCACCAGCAGCCCGTTGCGGCCCGGCTCGATGAGCTGCTCGATGCCGGCCGGGCGGGTGGCGATCACCGCGCATCCGGCTCGCATCGCCTCCCACACCACGCGCCGGAACGGTTCCGGGCGCAGCGAGCACTGCACGAGGATATCGGCATGGCGCAGATAGGGTTCCAGATCCTCGACCCGCTCGGTGAAGGTCACCGGCAGATCCAGCGCCGTGACGTGTACCTGGAGTTCGGCGAGATAGGTCTCGTCCCCGGGATACCTGCCGCCGATCAGGAAGACCTCGCGCGGCAGCACCCGGGCTCCGGCCAGCGCGCGCAGGAACAGATCCTGCCCCTTCTCCGGCGCGAGCCGCCCCACCACGGCGATGACGGTCTGCGCGGCAGGCCGCTGCTCACTGCTGAATGACTCATCCATGGTCGCCTCACCCCCGGGCTTGTCCCCTGAATTTCCGCGGTACAGGCCCCGGCGCCCGTGCAGCGCAATTCTAAATGCTGTCGGCCGGGAGCGCGCCGCACGCGTGGGTTACGGTGGGCGGCAGCAGGTAGCCGGTCGGAGGTAGTGGGGCGTGGCGAGGACACTCGCGCAGGGGCAGACATTCGCGGGCTATGCGATAGAACGGCTGCTCGGCGTAGGCGGAATGGGCGAGGTGTACCTGGCCCGGGACCGGGACCTGCCGCGCCTGGTCGCCTTGAAACTGCTCAGCCCGCACGTCGCGGACGATCCCGAGGTGCGCGCCAGATTCCTGCGCGAGGCCGATACCGCTGCGCGCCTGGCACATCCGAATATCGTCGCGGTGTACGCGCGGGGGCGTACCGAGGACCGGCTCTGGATGGCCATGCAGTACGTCGAGGGCACCGATGTGGCGGCGGTGCTGCGGGACGGGCCGCTGCGCCCGGATCACGCGGTGCGGATTCTGGGGGAGACCGCGCGGGCGCTGGATCACGCGCACCGGGCCGGAGTGCTGCACCGCGATGTGAAGCCCGCCAATATCCTGCTGGCGTGGGGACCGGATCAACGAGTGTTCCTGGCGGACTTCGGAATCGCGAAGGCCTTGGATCAAACCAGTGCGTTGACGCGGACGGGGGAGATGTACGCGAGTTTCCAATACGCGTCACCGGAACAGTTCGAACTGCGCACGGATATGGATCAGCGCTCGGACGTGTACGCACTCGGCTGCACGCTGTATCACATGCTCACGGGCGCGCTGCCGTATCCGGGCGGCAGCACCGCGCAGTTGGTGAACGGTCACCTGAACGGTCGAATTCCGCGACCGAGTGAACAGAATCCGGGTGTGCCAGCGGCTTTCGATCAGGTGATCGCGCGGGCGCTCGCCAAGAACCGGGACGATCGATTCGCGAGCTGCGGGGAATTCGCGGCGGCGGCCGCCCGGGCATTGACCGCTACGAATCAGAGTGGTGCGCCGTGGACTCCGCCGGTCATGGGGACGCCGCCCTCGGCATTTCCGGCAGTGAGTTTCGGAACCACCCGCACGGGAGTGGAAGAGACGCGATTGCGGGACGCGTCGTCGTTCCCGCCACCGATGTCGGCACCGCCGATCAGCCCGGCACCCGCTCCCCGGCGGCGGATACGGAAGCGCCTGATCCTCGCGGGTGTCACGGGACTGCTCATCGCGGCGGGCCTGGGTCTCGGATTGGGCAGTGGCGCATTGCATTTCACCATCGGTGCGGGATCGCCTCCCGGTGTCTCGGACCCAGGCGGCGTGCCCACCGACGCCACCCGAGACGGTGCGATCAAAGCGGCGTGCGACTACGGAATTCTGATGTCCACGTATGACTACAGCGACGGGGACGGCTGGCAGACGAAGGTCGTGAACGGCGCGACCGGGGCATGGAAGTCCCAGGCGCAGTCGTTGCTTCCGACGGTTCGGCTTCTGCTCGAGGCCGATTCCGAGCACACTCGGGGCACGGACGCCAAGTGCACCGTGACCTCGGGTGGTGGTACGCACTATGAGTTGGCGGCGGATATCACGCAGATCAACTCGACCAAAGGTAAGGCTGATACTACAAACCATCAGAACATCACGCTGTCCATGGATTACGTGGATGGGAAATGGTTGTGTGGCAGATTGGTTAGTCCGCTATTTCCCTCGTAAGGTAAAGGCGGGCTATTCTGAATAGCCTTATATCACAACGTAATTCGGCTTTCGGGGTCTGTTTTGCGGGAGTAGAATAGAGGTATGAATTCAGGGGAGAACGTCGCAATCACGGAGAGTGCGTCAGCGCTTTCCGCTGCGATCGACACCCTGATCTCTCAGCCGCTTATTCCGGTGTCGGACAACGACATTGTCGAATTGATGCAGCAGATCGAAAGCGCCACCCGCAAACTCGACGCGATGAAACTCGATCTGGTCGTGCAGACCTGCTCGCGGTCGCTGCCCAAGTGTGCAGGCGCGGGTTCGGTGGCGCTGTTTCTGCAACAGACACTGCGGATCTCACACGGGGATGCGTTGAACCGGTGGCACTGCGCCGAACAAGCAGCTATCTGGCCGCGTGTAGGGGACAACGCCGAAATCTCTACCCCGGCACCGCTGCTGCCGAACACCGCTCTGGCGCAGGAGGAAGGCGCGATCGGCCTCGATCATGTGCGCGTGATCCGGCAGGTCATGGACCGGCTGCCGAACAAGGTGAATGCCGAGGATCGTGCGCTGGCCGAAGAGCACCTGGCGCGGCACGCGCGTGCGTTGAACCCGAACCAGCTCCCCAAGATCGGGGACCGCATCCTGGGGCACCTCGATCCTGATGGCACATTGACCGATGATGCGGATCGGGCTCGGATGCGCAGTATGCGTTTGAGCCCGCAGGGTTTCGACTTGATGTCCACCATGACCGTGGTGCTGACCCCGGAAGCTCGTGCGGCGGTGGATGCGGTGTTGGCCAAGCTCGCCAAGCCGGGCCTGTGCAACCCCGCCGATCCTGAGAGCCCATTCGTGGTGGACGAGAACCTCGATCCAGAGGTGGTCAAAGCTGCGGCCAAGCGGGATATGCGCACCACCGTGCAACGTCAGCACGATGCGTTGTTCGCACTGCTGCACCCCGACTTCCACCCCAACCACCTCGGCTCGCACCGAGGCCTGCCGGTCACCACGATCCTGACTATGAGCATCCACGATGTGGAACGCGCTGCCGGAGTAGCCACTACGGCTACCGGCGGGACGGTGCCCGTGGCGGTGGCGTTGGAAATGGCTGCGCGCAAGAGCAAGACGTTCTCGGTCGTCACTGATGGTGAGGACATGCCGCTGCATATCGGTCGTGCCCGCCTGGCGAACCCGGCCCAGCGGATGGCGCTCATCGCCACCGAGCGGGGTTGCACCCGACCGGGCTGCACCGCCCCTGCGAGCATGGCCGCTGTCCACCATGTGACCGAGTTCGTCAAAGGCGGCCTGACCGATATCGAAAACCTCACTCTCGCTTGCGATCACTGCCACGCGTTGGTCAATGACACCCCGACCGGGTGGACCACGATCAAGCTTGGTAAGGGTGCGAAGTTCGCGGGGCGGACCGCGTGGATCGCGCCTGCGCATATCGATCCGACTCGGACACCGCGGGTGAATCACATGCATCACCCGGACGAGTTGATGGCCTCGGTACCGCCCGCGCCCGCGTTGCCTGCCAGCCCGGCTCGGGCGTGTGCGCCGAACAGGATGCGTCAGCGACCCTGGGTATTGCCTCGCCCGGCTTGCCCAGCCCGGCAATAGGTTCCACCCCCACCTGTATCCACCGTCAGGAGCCTTCCTGCCGGTCCTACAGGCATGTCCGCACCTCAGTTCCAGCCCTTCCGCAGTCCGGACAAAGAAGCAGTGCTGGTTACTTCGCCTGCCGTACCCGACTTGCTCTCCCGCAACTCAGACCCGACCCTCGCGTCCCCGACGGGGTGCCTGGCTGTGGTCACCTTCCGAGCCAACAGACCAAGCCTCCCGAGTGTTTGGTTCTTTTTGTTTTGTTCTTTTCTTGTCCGGGCGTCTTTTTCTTTTGTTCTTTGAGTCTTTTGTTCTTTTTGGTCTTGTCTTTAATCGTGTTGTCCCTGAACCAACTTGGGACCGCACGTGTATTGCTCTCCCGGGGGACAGACTGGAGGACCAATGCCCGCCGTACAAAGAGCGCTAGCGCTCCTGGCCGCCACAGCCACCGCGGTCGTCGTAACGACAGGTATCACCAACGCCGACCCAACCTCACTACAGGAACGCCTACAGATCGGCCTGAACGACACCATCTCGGGCGCAGCCGTCCCCGGCGCACAGTTGGTTCTCACTGAAGGCGACAGCATCCTCCAGATCAATAGCGGCGTAGGCGATCTCGCAACCAACACCCCGTTCCCGGACAACGCGCAGGTTCGGATCGCAAGCAACACGAAGGCGTTCGTATCCTCGGTAATACTGCAACTGGTCGGTGAGGGCAGGATCGACCTGGACGCACCGGTAGAGCGCTACCTTCCGGGCATGGTGCACGCTCCCGGCGGTGACGGGAACGTCATCACCATTCGAAACCTCTTGCAGCACACCAGCGGTATTCCGGACTACCTGACCGACCTCGACCTGTCATCGGCAGCGGCACTGCAACAGCCGAAGCCGATAGGCGACCTTATCGCCATGGGCATGGCGAAGGAGAAAGACTTCGAGCCGGGAACTCGCTCCGAGTACTCGAATACGAATTATCTGATCGCGGGGCAGGTGGTGGAGCGGGTCACCGGACTACCGGTGGGCGTCGAGGTCACGCGGCGGATCCTGATCCCACTCGGACTGACGAGCACCTACTGGCCGCTGTACCCGGCGGAACAGGTGATTCGCGGCCCGCACGCGCGGGCATACGACGACTTCGGCGGCGGCCTGGTCGACATCACCGATATCGATCCCGGCTGGGGCCTGCCCGACGGAGCGATGGTGTCCACGGGCGCGGATTTGAATCGCTTCTTCATGGCATTACTTCAGGGTCGAGTAGTTGGCGCGAACGAGCTGACGCAGATGCAACGCACTGTCCCGAGCGGTGATTGGCGCAGGTCCGAGGATTTCGGCCTGGGGCTTTTCCACTGGACCACCTCGTGCGGGATCGAAGCCTGGGGTCACGGCGGCACCATCAACGGCACATTCGTCTACGGTGGCGCTACCGCGGAGCGCTCGGTCACCGTGAGCATGAATCAGATTCCCGATATTCTCGGCGCGCGTGAGCGGAATATCGATCTCGACGAGGTCGTCGACGCCGGACTGTGTGCTCCACGATGAAGTCTGTGCGCTCCGAGGGGAAATCGAGCGGATGACAGGTACATACGATAGATTCGCTCCGTTCATGTGCTTGGCAGGGCGAGCAGAGCGAGTGCGGGGAATTGAAGATACTGGTCGAGAACGGCGAGTATGGGTTACACAATCGCGGTGACATAGCCACGATGATCATGACGGTGCATCGGTTGCGGGAGCTCTGGCCGCACGCACGCATCGGCATGCTCACCGCGCAACCGCGAGTGCTGCGAACGGCGCTTCCGGACGCCGAACCCGTACACGCCGGTGGCGGATGGCAATGGGGCAGAAGCGGTTTCGCCGGACAGCTGGAACAGCTGGCCGGTGCGAAGCTGACCGGTCCCGCCACCTTGAAATGGCGTGATGCCACCGAAGCCCCGATGCGGCAGCTGCGCGGTGTGGGCAGCAGGCTGCGCGCCGAGACGCAGGCGTTCATCGGCAAGGATCGAGAGGCGTCCGGCGGGATGCCGCCATTGCCTCCGGTCCCGGCGGCGGTTGCCGAGGCCGATCTGGTGATCGCGCAGGGCGGTGGATATATCGCCGACGCCGATCCCTATCAGGCGCATCGCACCCTGAATCTGCTGGAATACGCGCAGGCCCTCGGCATTCCGAATGTGCTGCTCGGGCAGGGACTCGGGCCGATTCGCGATCCGGAGCTGCTGCGCCGCGCGGCCGATGTGCTGCCGGGCGCGGATTTCATCGGCCTGCGCGAAGGCGTGCGCGGTCCGAAGCTGCTGGCCGAGCTCGGTGTCTCCGCCCATCGCGTCGAGGTCACCGGTGACGACGCCATCGAATTCGCCTACCGCATGCGGCGCGCGGAGATCGGCGCGGATCTCGGTCTGTGTCTGCGCAACTCCGAACACGACCGCGTCGGCTACACGGTGCGCAGCGCGGTGTTGCAGGCCAGGGTTGTCCGGTTCGGTGCCACGGTCGCCCGCCCCGGCGCGGCGGAGGAGGCGGCGCGCCAGGTGTCGCACTGCCGCGTGCTGGTCACCAGCGCCTATCACCTGGCGGTCTTCGCACTGTCGCAGGGCATTCCGGCGGTAGCTGTAACGGCTTCGGACTATTCCGACGACAAGTTCTTCGGATTGGCTGATATGTTCGGCGCCGGCCTGCGGGTCGTGCGGCTGGGCGTGGACGACCCCGAATCCGCACTGCCGCAGGCGGTCCGGGAACTCTGGGAGTCCGCGCCCGAACTGCGCGATACGCTGCAACAGCGGGCCACCGAACAGATCGACGCCGTTGGCGCGGGCCTGGACCGAGTGTCCCGGCTGGTGCGGAAACGGCCGGTGCCGATCCGTTAACCCGCCGCCTCAGCTCAGGGGGAACGATGGTCAACCTCTCGATCTGCGTACCGGTCCGGAACTCCGGACGCACACTGGCCGCCACGCTGACTTCGATTCTGGAGCAGGACAACGCCTTCGAGGTGATCGTGCTGGACAATGCCAGCACCGACGACACCTTCCGGGTGGCGAATCTGCACAAGGACAGCAGAGTGCGGGTGGTCCGCAATCGGGAACCGCTACCCATGGGCGAGAACTGGAACAAGGCGGTCTCGTTGGCCACCGGCCGCCTGGTGAAGGTGGTGTGCGCGGGCGATATCCTGCTGCCCGGCGCGCTGGACAAACAGCTCGATGTGATGGGCGATCACGGTATCGCGGTGTGCGCCTCGAAGTTCCAGGTGGTCGACGCCGACGGCCGGGTCGAGCGGGACGGGCTCGGACTCGCGAATCTGCTGGGGCAGCGCGATTCCCGGACCCTGATGCGCAGCATCGTGCGCCGCGGCCCGTCCGAATTCGGGCCCACCGCCACGGCCATGTTCCGGCGCGGGGATTTCTCCCGGGTGGGTGGTTTCCGCGGTGATCTGGTGCTGCCCATGGATGTGGACCTGCTGGCCCGGGTCAGTGCCCTCGGCCATTTCTACGGTATGACGGAAAGCCTTGCCGCATGGCGGGACTCGCGCTTCAACCGCTGCGGTGACATCGCCACCGCGGCCAAACTCGGTGAGCTGCTGCGCTTCCAGCATCGGCTGCGCCGGGAGTATCCCCAGCTGATCGGACCCGCGACGATACTGGGCGGCGACCTGCGTCTGGCCCGCATCGCACTGGATCGATTGCGGGTTCGGGCGGCCGCCGCCCTGCTGCGCCGGCCGGAGCTGCTGCGATGAAGTTCCGGTCGGGACGGTCGAGTCAGATGGTCCAGAGCGGACCGTAGGTGGTCACGCTGTCCCCGTTGCTGGTGACGATCTTGACCCACGGGCGAATGGTGGTCTGGCCGAGCACACCGGTCACGGTGGCGTGGAAGCCGGACATCTGGATGAAGCCGTCCGCGCCCGAGATATCGCCACCGGCGGCCTCGACGGTCTGGATGCCCGGGCCGAAGCCGACCGCCAATTCCACGCCCAATTGCGGAATCAGGCTGTTGACATCGACTTTCGGGTCATTGCCCAGCTCCAGCCCGAGGCTGGGGGTCCACCACTGGAAGCGGATCTTGCCGTCCAGGGTGGCGGGATAGCCGACCTGGTAGCCGATGGTGATGTGCCCGTTCCAATTGTCAGCGTTGGGACCGCTGATATGGAATCCCGCCTTACCGTCGTGGAACCACTCCCGACTGAGCGGATTGCCGTCCAGCGGCGGCACGAAGTTGATGCGCGTATCGGACTGGATGGCCTCGACCGTGCGCTGCTGGCGGTCGAGGATGGAGCTGGTGCTGTCGACGCCGGCGACCGAGGTGCTGGTCTCCATGGCTAGTCCGACGGTGAACGCGGCCGCGATGGCCAGGGCGCGCGCGATGGCGCGCTGTGTGGAGCGCTGCATTGATGTTCCCACTTCCCTCATCAGGTATTGCTCTCATCTCAGCCGCCGACCCTCATCAGCGGCTGTTCATCCGGATCACAGGTCGACCACCCACCTCCCTTCCAGCTCCGGCCATTGCGCGCTGACTTCGGGCAGCAGGTCGGGCAGGGTGAGAAGTATCCGATCCGGCTGTGCCGCAACGAGTTCGGCGGGGGAGATGATCGGAATATCGGTTCCGGGCATGCGGCGGCCCTGCTTACCGGGCGAGGCATCGGCCACGGCGGTGAGCAGGTCCCGGTGTGCGCCCGCGAGATGCAGCAGCGCTACCGCCCGAGATGCCGCGCCGTAGGCGAAAACCCGGTGACCGGAGGCGGTTTCGCGTTCCAGCCAGGTGCGCAGGGCGCGGGCTTGATCATCGGCCGCGCGCTGGAGACCACGGATGGCCGACGGATCGGCTTCCAGCACAGCGGATTCGGCGTCGAGTATCCGCGCCACCTCGGAATCCACCGGCTCGCTGTCGGTCCCGTGCACGGCGGCGACGAGAATCGTGCCGCCGTAGAGACTGAACTCCCATACGGCGGCCACCCGCATCCCGGCCGCCGCCAGCAGCAGTCGCAGGGTCCGCAGGCTGTAGTACGCGAAATGCCCGTGCCGCAGCGCATTCCACTGACCCTGCGCGACAATCGCACGCAGCGTATGGAATTGGAGCAGCAGCACCCCGTCGGCGGCAGTCGCGGCCGCCCGCTGTGCGAAGGCGGCGCGCTGATCGGGTTCGTGCATGATGCCGAAGCAGTCGATCACCACATCGGTGGCCGCCTCGGTCGCGGTGAAACCCCGTGACTCCAGCAGCGGCAGCCAGCTGCCGCCGTGCGGACTGCCGAACTCCCGCACGGTGTTCCCGGCCAGCCACCCGGCGGCCTGCACCCCGGCCACCGCGGCCGCCGCCTGATCGCGCAGCGCCCGCGGCTCCACCCCGCGCGGTTCGGCGGTGACGGTGTCATCCTCGGCGAGCTGGGCGAGCCCGCACTCCGCACAGTGATCCATGGCCAGCGGATGCATGGAGACACTATGCGCCGTCGGCGCGTCCAGCGCTGGAAAGTCGTCTGCCGCAGGCATTTTGCCCAGATCCAGCACCCGTGCCAACCCGGCTGCCCCGCAACCGCGGCATCCCCGCGTCGATCCCGCGCTCATGGCACGATGGCCTGATGCGCATCGAAACCACCGAACTCGCCGACGTGCTGGTGCTCACCCCGGAGCCGTTCCGGGACGGCCGCGGCCTGTTCACCCGCACCTTCGACGCCGAGGAGTTCGACGAGTACCTGGACCGACCGGGTTTCGCGGCGAGCTTCATCCAGGATTCGCAATCGCGCTCGCACCGCGGCGTGGTGCGCGGTATGCACGGCCGGGCGGGCCGGGGCGAGGCCAAGCTGGTGCGGTGCGCGCACGGCGCGGTGCACGACGTGCTGGTGGACATTCGCCCGAACTCGCCGACCTTCGGCCGTCAGCAGGCTTTCCTGCTGGACGACAACGACTTCCGGAACCTGTACGTGCCGCCCGGCTTCCTGCACGGCTTCCAATCGCTGAGCCCGGTCGCCGATGTCTGCTACCGCATCAACCGTCCGCACGATCCGGCCGAGGACATCGGCATCGCCTACGACGATCCGGAGTTGGCGATCGAATGGCCGCAGCCGGTCACGGTGGTCTCGGATCGCGACGCGGGCGCGAACTCCTGGCGTGAGCTGCTCACCGCCTTCGGGATGTAGTCGCACTCAGGCCCCGATCCGCCGCAGGTCGTCATCGAGCACCCCGGCCTCCTTGAGGGAGGTCAGGTGCGCCAGGCGGGTGAAGCGCTGGAAGAACGCATCGCTGGTCAGACCCCGCGCGGTGTATTCGCGGTACAGCTCGGCCGCGCCGTCCGGAATGCTCCAGGCCGCCTCGAAGCCGAGTTCCTTTCTGGCATAGGAGAAATCGACCCGGTACGAGCGCGGGTCGGCCCCGCTCTCGCCGGTGATCAGCAGTTTGGAGTCGGGCACCGCCTCGACCACCGACTGCGCGATCTCGGCGACGGTGAGGTTATTGGCCTCGGTGCCGACGTTGTAGGCGCGGCAGTGGATGGCTTCCGTGGGCGCCGCCAGACAGGTGACGAAGGCGCGGGCGATATCCTGCGCGTGCACCAGCGGCCGCCACGGCGTGCCGTCCGAGAGCACCTTCACCTCACCGGTGAGCACCGCGTAGCCGACCAGATTGTTGAGCACGATATCGGCGCGCAGCCGCGGCGAGAACCCGAACGCCGTTGCGTTGCGCAGGAATACGGGGGAGAACCCGGAATCGGCGATGGCCGCCACATCGTCCTCGACCCGCACCTTGGATTCGGCGTACGGCGTCAGCGGCCGCAGTGGCGCGTCCTCGGTGACCAGTCCGGCCCCGGCCGCGCCGTAGACCGAACAGGTGGAGGCGTAGAGGAACCGCCGCACCCCGGCCTCCTTGGCCAGCCGGGCCAGCCGCACCGAGGCGTGATGGTTGATGTCGTAGGTGATCTGCGGGGCCAGCGCCCCGAGCGGGTCGTTGGACAGCGCCGCCAGGTGCACGACCGCGTCGAATCCGGCCAGCTGTTCGACGGTCACATCGCGCAGGTCCACCGCGATCCCGGGCGGCGGCTCGGGCGCTTCGCCGAGTACGCATTCGGCGAAATAGCCGCTGTCCAAGCCGGTTACCTCATGTCCGGCCGCCTGGAGCTCCGGCACCATGACCGTCCCCAGATACCCCTGATGCCCGGTGACGAGTACCCGCATGCTCATTGCCCTCCGAAAGTGATGGTCGCCTTGTCCAGCAGAAATGCCTCCGCGTGCCGCGCCCGGCACTGCACGCCGCGCAGCCGGGTCAGCGCGAGAAAGGACTGGGCGTCGAACCAGTCCCGATCCCGTTGCGAGGGATAGTGTTCGAGCAGCAGCTCGGCCTTGCGCTCCGCGCAGCCCTCGGGCAGCGGATGGAAGATCGAGGGCTGCGGGGTATCGGTCTCCCACTTGAGGATCTCGTAGCCCAGTACCAGCTGATCCCGGAATTCGGTGGGCGCGAGTTCGGCCAGCAGCCGGTGATCCTGATGCGCGTCCCCGCGGTGCGGTGCGAACACCACATCCGGTGTGCCGTCCCGGCGCAGCTCGGCCACCGCCCGTTTGGCGCGCTCCCAGTGCGCGGGCGCGTAGCCGTCCGGGATATCCAGAATCCGCAGATCCACCTCGGCGCCCGGGCAGAACGCGGCGAGCGCCTGCTTCTCCTCGACGGCGCGCTCGGTGCCCGCACCGGTCAGCACGAGTGCCCGAACGCGCAGTCCGGGAACGGCTTGGGCGAGGGTGAGCAGGGTGCCGCCGAGCCCGATGGCCAGATCATCGCAGTGCGCGGCCAGCAGTGCGATCTCCCGGACGGCCCCGGTATCGAGTCGGATCATGCGCCGGGCCGCTCCCACACCATCCACGGGCGATCACCCGAGTGGTAGCCGGAATCGAGTTCCGCGCGTTCCTTGAAGGTGTCCGCGGGCTTCCAGAAGCCGTGGTGCTGATACCCGTACAGCCGCCCCTGCGCCGCCAGCGCGCCGCAGGCGTCCTCGACCAGATCCCCGCCGGGCGGTAGATGGTCGAAGATGTCCTGGGTGAGCACGAAGTAGCCGCCGTTCTCCCAGATCGGCAGCTGCGAGACCGGGGTGATGTTCTTGACCTCGCCCGCGGCGTTCACATCCACGCAGTGGAACGAGGACTGCGGCGGCACGATCATCATCGACGCCGCGGCCCCGGACGCCTGGAAGTCGCCGATCACCTTGTCCAGTGGGGCGTCGGTGAGCACATCGGCGTAGTTGGCCAGGAAGTACCGTTCGCCCTCGAGGTGATCGCGCACCCGGCGCAGCCGTTCCCCGATCGGCGATTCCACCCCGGTGTCCACGAAGGTGATGGTCCAGTCGCTGATATCGGATTGCAGCAGTTCGACTTTCCCGCCGCGGATCACGAAGTCGTTGGACACCGACTCCTGATAGGTCAGGAAGAAGTTCTTGATGTGCGCGGCCCCGTACCCCAGGCACAGGATGAAGTCCTTGTGCCCGAAGTGCGCGTAGTACCGCATCACATGCCAGATCAGCGGGCGCGGCCCGACCATCTGCATGGGTTTGGGGATGGCGTCCTCGGAGCCGTTGCGCATGCGCATGCCGTAGCCGCCGCAGAACAGTACAACCTTCATTTCGCTGGCCTTTCAGCGTGATGCAGGGTGGGGAGCGGATACACGATCTCGCCGCCCCAGTCGGTCACCCGGCTCAATTGCGCGGTGATCTCGGTTTCCAGATTCCAGGGCAGGACCAGCACGACATCGGGCTTGTCCGTGTCGATGACCTCGGGCGGATGGATGGGAATCCGGGTGCCTGGGGTGAATCGCCCGTGCTTGTACGGGTTTCGGTCCACGGTGTACGCGAGCAGGTCGGGTCGGATGCCGCAGTAGTTGAGCAGGGTGTTGCCCTTGCCCGGCGCCCCGTAGCCGACCACGCGCTTACCGTCGGCCCGGGCCTGGAGCAGGAAACGCAACAGCTCCTGGCGCACCGTCTCGGTGCGCGGGCGCAGCGCGAGATAGCCTGCCACATCGTGCAATCCGGCCTCGGCCTCCAGTGCGAGCACCTCGGCGACCCGCGGGCCGGGTTCGGCGACCGCGTCGGGCCGAGCCCACAGGCGCAGCGAACCGCCATGGGTGGGAAGCAGTTCCACGTCCACTACCGTGAGCCCCGCGGTGGCCAGCGCCCGCTGGGCCGCCAGCACCGTGTAGTACTGGAAGTGTTCGTGATAGATGGTGTCGAACTGCCCCAGCGCCACCAGGTTCAGCGCGTGATGCACCTCGATGGAGAGCCAGCCGTCATCGGCCAGCAGCGCCCGCAGCGACCGGGTGAAACCCAGCAGGTCCGGGATATGCGCATAAACATTGTTGGCCACAACGAGATTCGCGGGTCCGCGTTCGGCCCGCACCCGGGCTGCGAGTTCCTCGTCGAGGAAGGCGGTTTCGGTGGGCACGCCCTTCTCCCGCGCCGCCGCACCGACATTCACCGAGGGTTCGATGCCCAGGCACCCGATGCCCGCGGCCACCGCGTGTTGCAGCAGGTAGCCGTCATTGCTGGCGACCTCGACCACGAACGACTCTCCGGTGAGCCCGAGCCGCTGGGTGGCCTCCTCGACGAACAGCTTGGCATGGCGCACCCAGCTGTCGGAATACGAAGAGTAGTAGGCGTATTCGGTGAAAGTCTCGGCCGGTGTGATGAGCGCCGGGATCTGCAGCAGCAGACAGTCCGCGCAGACCCGCAGATGCAGCGGATAGGTGGGCTCCGGCTGATCCAGCTCCGCGGCGGTCAAGAATTTCTCGCAGGGCGGTGTCGCCCCCAGATCGAGAACGCTCACCAAATTGCTGGAAGAGCACAGACGGCAGTGCACGCGAAATCCCCACCTTTCACCGAGATCGACCCGGCGGCAAAGGCCGGCTGAACTGTGGTCGGCTCGATCCGGCCTTACGTTACAACAGGTTTGGCCGCCCGCGCCGGGTGTGCGGGTGACCGCCGGGCATCCGGGAAGTGGATTTCTGCGACTCGCAGAAGTCGGTAGTCGATCGGCTACCGCGCGAGTCTTGCAATTCAAGGGTTACGCGTATCTAATGTGCTCGAAACCATATGGCGCGGCCTGCGATTACGCGATCGGGGGAGGGATGGGGGAAACAAACGGGAAACCGGTTGCGACGCTTACCGCAATCCTCCGGAAACATTGGTAGCCCGCAGTTTTCGCCGTCGCGCCTGCGCGGGGTGTGTAACATTCGGCTTCTTACCACCGAAAGAGTCGGCGGCCCCAGCGGTATGCCACGCGGGGACCGGCATCAGCCCGTTTGTGGAACTGATCAGTGGGGATCGGAACCCAGTTCTCCCGTGGGGGAGGTGCGTTCGTTCATGAGTTTCGAGATTTCCGCCGGTCGCATCGTGCGCTCGACCCGTTTCGCCCGAGCGGTTCCGCGCTCGGATCGCGAACGGCGACAAGCGGATTACATCCGCCGCGTGGGTGCGAGCGATCTGGCGATCCTCACCGTCACCGTCATCCTGGCGCAGTGTGCCTGCGCGCCGCGCGCACTGCCCATCGGTATGCCGTACGCCGCGATATCGGTGCTGCTGGTGGCCGGGTGGAGCACCGTGCTGACGCTCACCGGCACCCGGATACCGCGCGCGAGCGGTAGCGGGAGCGAGGAGTACCGGCATGTGGTGGCCGTATCGCTCAAGCTCTTCGGCGGGCTCGCCATCGCGTCCATGCTGCTCGGCCTGGGTCTTTCACGGGCCTATCTGATAGCGGCGCTGCTGCTCGGCGGCGCGGGTCTGCTGGCCGGTCGGCGCTTCTGGCGGGGCTGGGCGATCCGGCAGGGTGTGCACCGCGCCGATCTGCTGATCGTCGGCAATCCCGCCGCGGCACAGGATATGGCGGCCGTCTTCGCCGCCGATCCGCACAGCGGCTACCAGGTCATCGGTGTGTGCACCGGCGTCGGCGGTCCGAACGCGGTGCTGGCGGCCGCGCGCGGCACCGGTGCGGAGGCGGTGGCGGTCACCGTCACCGATGCGCTGAACCTCGCCGACTTCCGCGGCCTGGCCTGGGAATTGGATGAGCACGGTATCGAACTGCTGGTCGCGCCCGGTCTGATCGGCATCTCCGGCACCCGGCTCACCCATCGCATCGTCGCCGATATGCCGGTGCTGCACGTGGCCAAACCGCGATACGGCCATTCCACATCGATTCGCAAGAGCGCCTTCGACTTCTGCTTCGCACTGCTGGTGCTGATCGCCATCGCGCCGATGCTGCTGGGTATCGCGATCGCGATCAAGGCCACCAGTCGCGGGCCGGTCTTCTATCGGTCCGAGCGCATCGGACGGGACGGCCGCCCATTCCGCATGCTCAAGTTCCGCAGTATGTACGCCGAACCCGGGGTGCATATCGACGCGCTGCTCGGAACGGGTGAGGATCCGCGAATGACGGCGGTGGGCAAGGTGATTCGCCGTCACCGGCTCGACGAGCTGCCGCAGTTCCTCAATGTGCTGCGCGGTGAGATGAGCATTGTCGGACCCCGCCCGCAGTTGCGGCTGCACGCCGATTCGGAGGGTGACGCGACCCTGCGCGGTCTGCTGGTGCGACCCGGCGTGACCGGACTCTGGCAGGTCAGCGGCCGCTCGTATCTCACACCCGAGGACGCCATGCGGCTGGACCTGTCCTATGTCGAGAACTGGTCCGCGGTACTGGATCTGGTGATGATCGCCAAATCCATCGGCGCGGTGACCAGGGGGCAAGCCCTCTAGCGGGAGCGCAGCGCCGCCTCACAGTGGCGCGAGTGCTGCCTCACAGTGGCGCGAGTGCCGCCTCGTTCTTCGCGGCGGTGAAACCGTCGTGGTACACCACGCCGGGGCCGCTGATCGTGGGATCGCGGTAGTACCCCTGTTTGAAGTACGTACCACCGCCGCGCGGCATGAGCGTGCGGACCATGCAGCGGGTCTGTCCCGCACAGGGTTCGGCGTCGAACACCTGCCGCACCCCGCCGATCCACAGCTCGATGAAACCCACGTCATCGCGGGTCGACCAGCGCACATGCAGTTTGATGTCGAGCCAGGTGTCGGTGACCAGCGGTGTACTCCACGGCGTGTATGTCGCGCCCGGATGCCCGGGAGCGTCATAGGTGGAAATCACCACGCCCCAGCGGTTCACGCCCACATTGGTCGGCCCCGACGCGACCGCCAGCGGCGGCGGCCCGTCCTCATCGGCATGCCACTGCGACAGCACGGTCCAGCCCTTGTCCGCCGGGAAGCCGTGCTCGAAACGGGTGCTCCACTGATACCAGCGGTCATCGCCCTCATCCGAGCGGGTGGCCTCCTCGCCGCTCACCTCGGCGCGATCACCGCAGCACAGTCTGCCGGGCGTATCGCCCTGGTGGACTTCGAATCTGGCGGCGTAGCGGCCCTGCCGCACCACCTCGGTCTCCACCCGCATGCGATCACTCTGATCGTGATAGCTGGAGCACGGTTCACTGCGGACCGCGACGTTCTGGCAGTCCGCCCACTGATCGAAATTACCGGTCTCGAAATCGCCGACGAACCGGTCCGCCAGGAAGGGTTCGGCGACGGTGGTGACATCGGGGGTGGGCGAGACCACGGTGACATCGGGCGCTCCGCAGCCGGTCAGCAGGGCGAGCAGCAGAATCCCGAGGGCGCGGGCGAACCGCAACGAGCTACTCCTGTGTTGAGAGGCGCCAACTCGCGCCGGTGAGCGACTCGTACCAGGCTACAGTCGTGGTCAAGCCCTGGTCGAAGTCGGTATGCGGCTGGTAGCCAATGGCATTGAGGCGAGAGATGTCCACCACCAAC
This sequence comes from Nocardia sp. NPDC058058, assembly GCF_042885355.1. Taxonomy (NCBI): domain Bacteria; kingdom Bacillati; phylum Actinomycetota; class Actinomycetes; order Mycobacteriales; family Nocardiaceae; genus Nocardia; species Nocardia sp. NPDC058058. The sequence continues at coordinate 473,559 of NZ_JBHVSA010000001.1, forward strand.
TGCTCCGGATCACCGGGCCGGTTGCTGCCGCTGTAATCGAAGTCCGGATGCAGTCCGGTGATCGAGCACAGCGATTTCGCCAGCTGATCGATGGTGTACTCGCGACCCGCGCCCACGTTGTAGACCTCACCGCGCAGCGGGGCATTGGCGGCCACGATCATCACCGAGCGCGCGGCATCGCCGACGAACAGGAAATCGCGCACCTGGGTGCCGTCGCCGTGAATGAACAGGCGCTCGTGATCGCGATCCAGTTTGGCCAGCAGATCGAACACCACCTGTTTGCGCTGACGCGGCCCGAATGCCGAGAAGAACCGCACCGACGCCATATTCAGCCCGTACAGGTTGGCGAACACCGCCAGATAGCGTTCGGCCGCCAGCTTGCCGACCCCATACGGGGAGATCGGCACGGTGGGATCGTCCTCGCTGATCGGGATGCGCACCGAATTGCCGTACACCGCGGCGCTGGAGGCGAAGACCAGGCGGCCCGGCCACTTCAGCGTCCGCAGCGCTTCGAGTAGTCGGAAGGTGGTCTGGAAGTTGAGCTCCAGATCGAACGCCGGATCCTCCACCGAGGGCGGCACATAGGCGTTGGCGGCCAGGTGGAAAATGAAATCGGCGGGCTGCTCGGTGAGGTACGCCGGCCAATCCAATTCCCGGATATCGGTCTCCCGCAAGGTGATCGCGTCTGCCACGGCCGCCAGGTTGTCCCGGCTGCCCGAGCTGAAGTTGTCCAGTACGGTCACCCGCGCCCCGGCGGCGACGAGCAGTTCGACCAGGTGCGATCCGATGAATCCGGCCCCGCCGGTCACCAGTACGGTGGCGCCGGTCCAGTTGAAATCTTGCTGCGATGCGGTCACGGTCTCTCCCTGTTGCGTTCTCGACGTCCTCTACATCCCGGCGACCCGGCGATATGTTTCGACCGTGCGGCGCGCGACCGCGTCCGGTTCGAATTTCTCCAGGGCCATCAGGTGGCCACGATGGCCGAGATCCAGTGCCAATTCCTGGTTTTCGAGCAGCTCCACCATGCGCGCGGCCAGTGCGGTGACATCGTCGGGCGGAACCAGGAAGCCGTTCTCGCCGTCGGTCACCATCTCCGGGATACCGCCGACCCGGGAGGACAGCACCGGCTTCCCGGCGGCCATGGCCTGGGCCAGGATGGTGGGCGAGGTCTCCTCCTGGGAGAACAGCACCACGGCGCGGGCCGTCGAAATCTCCTCGCGCAGCCGGTCATTGTCGACCATGCCGGTGAACTCCAGGTTGTCGTCCAGCCCCAGCGCGGTGGCGTGCGCGCGAATGGCGCGCGCGTACTCGGCATCGGGCTGCGGACCCACAATGGTGAGCCGGGCCTTCGGAACCTGCTGCACCGCAAGGGCGAACGCGCTCAGCAGACCCTCCGGATTCTTGCGGGGTGAGAGCACGCCCGCGAACAGCAGCCGCGGTTCGGTCACCGCCGAGGGCGCGAGCGCGAAGAACTCCGGCGCGGTGGGATTGGGAATGCTGATGTGCTCACCGCGCACCATGCCCGCCAGCGCCTTCGCGTCATAGTCGGAGATGGAGATGACGACCTTCGCCCGGCGCAGCACCCGGCGCACCATGGCGGCCACCAGGTGATAGCGCACCCGCTCCTTGATGCTCGCCCGCGCTTGCAGTTTCGTCTCCAGATGCACCAGGCCGTGCACGGTGACAATGGTGTTCAGGCTGATCTGGGTGGCGATATCGCCGCGCAGGCCGATCTCCTGCGCGTGCACCACATCGGGATTCAGCTCGGCGATGATCCGGCGCGCCTGGCGCACATCGAGATACGAGCCCGTCGCCACCCCGAGGCGGGATTGTCCGCGCAGATAGCGGATCTCGACCTTGGGACCTTCCTGCCGGGTGTGCACCGGCACCTCGCCGGTGTGGAAGCGCAGCACGGTGAGCCGGTCGATCTCGTCCCGGGCCGCCAGCGCCGGCACCAGGGTGCTCGTCACCGATTCGATCCCGCCCACGATCTTTCCGGGTTCGAACGGATAGGTCGCGATCATGACAACGTTCAGGCCCAACGTGTGCTCCCTCGATGCGTCACCGCCACAGCCGTCCCCCGCAGACCTGGGCTACGCGGCACTCTACCTACCCGGGAGCGCTTGTGCGCGACTGATTCTCGGTGATCGCGGCCCAGAGTTCGACATTGTGGAAACGCCCGTCCGGGCCGAGCCGGGCTCCGATGAGAATGCCCTCGCGCCCGAATCCGGCGGCCGCGGCGATACCGGGCAGATGGGTCGCGGCCGGATCGACCAGCGCCTCCATCCGATCCAGGGACAGCTCATCGCGGGCGTAATCGAGCAGCAGGGCCAGCCCGGCCGCGGCGGCCTTGGTGTGTGCGGGATCCGGATCGAGTTCGAGGGTGAGCCGGGGGTGCGCGCCCGCGGTGTCGACGATGAGATTGCCGATGGGACGGCCCGCCGCGGTCACCTCGTAGCGAATGCGCGGTCCGCGGCGAGATGGCAGGCGGGACTGGTGTTTCCGCAGCGAGATGCGCTGATCGGCGCTGTCGTGGGTGTACAGGGCATCCGGTAGCGCGGGGCCGTCGACGGTGTTGCGGCGCAATCGCGCGCCGAGGTGGTACCGGGCGGCGATGAGCAGGATGGTCGGCGAGGCCAGCGCGAGGGTGCGCCCATGATCGGCGAGGCGGGCCCGCATCGATCCGGTTCGGGGTGAAACACGTTCGGCGGCAACACCGGTGGATATGAGTGCGGTCACATACCCGCCGGTTGGTGCCCTATCCGTGGTGACCGCCCACAGCTCATGATCGCGGGGCCGTCCGCCCACGCTCATGGCGCGCGCCATGGTGGCCTCGAGCGACATCCCACCCCGGATCGCGGACCGGCGTGCGGGATGGTTGCCCACGCACACCGGCGCGGTGATTCGGTGCAGTCCCAGATCGCCGAAACCGTGATCGGTGATGAGCGCCCCCGCCACCGTCCCGACCCCGTGCCCGGCCCGCCGCGAGTCCAGCCAAATACCCAGTTCGGCGGCATGATTGGCGCGATCGATGGGTGCGAGCGTGCACTGCCCGGCGAACTCGCCGTCCACCAGCACGCTCAATTGCACCGCGGCACCGGCCGACCGCGCCCGGCGCTGGCGCAGGAATTCCCGCACCCACCAGGCCCGGGAATGCCGCTGCTCCCAGCTCAGCGCCGAGGTGGTCCAGAACGGTTCGATGAGTTCGCGGTCCCGCGCGCGGAGTTCGCGCCACGGCCCGAAATCCGATAGCCGAGTCTCGCGCAGGGCGACCTGATGTCCGGCGACGAGCACCGGTCCGAGCTCGATTCGGCGGTGGGCGGACCCGGTGACCGCGGGGCGTTGCGGCATGCGCCCGACGTTACCGGAAATCCGCTGCGCACCGCTGCGTAGCTGTGTGCCAAGAGTTGCAAAGCGGTTGTGGGTGTGGCTAATTGGGTTACTGTTGCAAGTGCAGTCGAAGCCGGACGCAAGCTACGGCACGGGTGTGGCCGGGGGAGGTCGAAGATGGGAATCGGACTTCCCTGTGGGGGATCGGGTCATCGGATCCTCATCGAGAACAGCGAGTATTGGCTCCGCAATTACGGCGATGTAGCCATGCTCGAGGTGACGGTGCGCCGTCTGCGCGCCCGCTGGCCGCTGGCGCGCATCGGCATCATGACCGAATCGCCGTCGTTGGTGGCGGCCTACTTTCCGGGCGCGGTCGGCATCACCGTCGGCGACCGCGATCCCTGGGGCGCGCCACCGTTGAATGAACGCTTGGCGGCGGCGCTGGGTCCGGCGGTCGTCGGGCCGGTGGCCATATCGTGGCTGCGGGCGCGAGCCTGGTTGCTGCCCAGGGCGATTCGAGTCCGGGACCGGCTGCGCGACGGCGGTGTCGGCCCGGCAGCAGCGGAAGCGGGCAGGCCGCCCGGCGACAGCGCGGATGTCCCGAACGATGTGGCCGCCGTCGCCGAGCACACCGGGCCGCGCATCGAGCGGCGTCATCCCGGGGCGGCTCGGGCGGTGCGCGAAGCGTCGCTGGTCGTCGGGCTCGGCGGCGGCTATCTCACCGATGCCGATATCCCGCAGGCCGGGCGGGTGCTGGACCTGCTCGAATACGCAAGCGACGCGGGCATACCCGTGGCGCTGGTGGGGCAGGGGATCGGCCCGCTGCGCGATCCGGAACTCACCGCGCAGGCCGCCCGGGTACTGACCAAATTGCCGCTCATCGCCTTGCGCGAGCGCAGGCGCGGTCCGGAACTGCTGGAATCACTCGGGGTTTCGCCGGGTGCGGCGACCGTCACCGGTGATGACGCCATCGAACTCGCGCGCGATGCGCGCGCGGCCGGGATCGGCGGCGATATCGGCGTCTGTCTGCGGGTCGCCAAATACTCACCGGTGGCCCGGCTGGCACAGGACGGCGTCGGCATCGCCGTGCGCGCGGCCGCCGCCGAATTCGGGGCCCGGCTGGTACCGCTCATCATCGCCGAGACCCCGGGCTCACCCGATCGCGCCACCACCGTGCCGCTGGTGCGCGGCAGCGCGAATCCGGTAGCGCCCGTGGATCGATTCGTGCGCCCGGCCGATGTCGCCGCTCAGCTGTCGCGGTGCCGGGTACTGGTCACCGGGGCCTACCATCTCGCGGTCTTCGCACTGAGCCAGGGCATTCCGGTGGTCGCGCTGACCTCCACCGAGTACTACGACGACAAATTCCTCGGCCTGGACGATATGTTCAAGGGCGGCGTGCGCCTGATCCACTTCGACGATCCCGAATTCGGTGAACGCCTGCGCGCCGCCATCGCCGATGCCTGGGAGGACGCACCCGCACTGCGGGACACCCTGTGCGCCAGGGCCGATGAACAGGTGGCGAGTAGTCAGCAGGTCTACGACCGACTATTCGACCTGCTCGAACGAACGCATATCGAGCATGCATAGACACGACGGCGATGTACCGGGCCGGGGCTCCATCCGAGCCTACGACCTGATCCTGCGGCATGTGCACGACGCCGATACCGTCCAGATCTACCTGCCCACCGCGCTGACCAGGATCGAACCGGGCGCACCGCCCACGGTCGAATCGGTGGCGGTGACCGCCGAGACCGGCGGGCCCGCAGGCGATTCCACGCTCACCAAACAGGTCGGCCGGGTGGCGCTGGCCTCGGCGGCGGCGCTGGCGTTCAGTGAACTGGTGTCCTTCGGGCAGACCATCGCGCTGGCCCGGCTGCTCAGTCCCGCCGAGGTGGGCATCTTCGCGGCGGGCACGGTGCTCACCATGCTGCTGACCACCTTCGTCGAAGGCGGGCTCAGATCCGGTCTGGTACAGCGTGAATCGCAGGTCGAGGACGCCGCCGAAACGGTGTTCCGGGCCTCGTTCGTGAACGGCCTGGCCATGACGCTGGGCGCGCTGGCCGCCGCCCCGATCATCGGCATGGTCTTCCACAATCGCACCATCGGCATGATCGCCGCGACCACCTCCGGCTTCCTGCTCATCTTCGCGCTCACCAATGTGCCGGAAGCGCTGCTACAGCGCGATTTCAGCGTCAAGCGCCGCATCATCGTCGGCCCGGCGGTGTCGATCAGTTTCGCGGTCGTGTCGGTGGTGCTGGCCATCTTCGGCTTCGGCGTCTGGAGCATGGTCATCGGCAGCTACGCCTCCTATGTGGTCTGGGTGATCACGGTGTGGTGGCTGGCCCGCTGGCGGCCGGGACGCGGGCGCGCCTCCATCAAGTTGTGGCGGGAGCTGGCGCGCTACGGCTCACCGGTGGTGGTGAATATGCTCGGCTCGCGCGTGCAGAGCACGGTGGAGGCCGCGGTGGTCGGGCGCGGGCTCAGTTCGGCCGCGCTCGGGCACTACCGCTACGGGCAGCGCATCGCGCAGATTCCGGTGCGATTCATCGTGGAAGTCGGTGCCTTCTCACTCTTTCCGGCGTTCGCGCGCATTGCCGAGGAAGGCGATCCCGCACGGATGCGGGCCGCGTATCTGCGCGCCATCCGGCTCGCCACCGTCGGCGCGGCCGCACTGTCCGGGCTCATCATCGCGCTCGGCGAACCCGCGGTGGTGGTGGTCTTCGGCGAGCGCTGGCGCGAAGCCGGTGCGCTCGTGGTCGCCATGGCCGGACTCGGACTCGGCAAGGCCTGGATGAGCGTCAGCGAGGAAGCCATCAAGGGCGCGGGCCGCACCACACTGTTGAACTGGCAGACCGCGATCGAGATCGTGCTCGGCATCGGCCTGCTGCTGGTGCTGGTGAAGTTCTACGGTCTGACCGGTGTCGGATTGGCCACCTCGGGCACGGCGATGGTGGTCGCGGTGGTGGTGACCACGCTGGCGCGCTCCGCGCTCGGGGTGCCGCTGCTCGCGCTGATTCGCGCGATCGGACCACCGCTGCCCGCCGCCGCACTGGCCCTGGCCGCGACCTGGTACCTGGAACATCAGGTGCTGCACTCGGATTCGCGATCGCTGCTGCTCGCGGTCGGGCTGCTCATCCTGGACACGCTCGCCTTCACCGCGATCTACTTGCTCGTGCTGGCCGCGCTGGCCCCGGACGTGGTCCGCGGATTCGCCCGGCTGGCAGCACGATTGAAGCCCAGACGTAACGACGACTCCCGGACGGCGATATCCGGGAACGCGGAGCCCCGCTCTTCGAGGGAGAAGAATTGAACAGCGCCGCACGAGTTCACCTACTACGAATCTGGCGCGGCAAATGGCTGGTGCTGGCGGCCGTCGCACTGGCGGTGGCGCTGGGATTCCTGAGCACCCGCGACGCGCAGCCGACGTATACGGGCCGGGTCGCCATGACCGTCGGCTCGCCCAATCGCGCGCCCGATCAGGACGCGGTGCTCTCGGTGGGTTACGCCCAGTACTTCGGCGATCCGGCGTACCAGGCCAAACTCAAATCGACCACGGGTCTGCCCAAGTCGGTGGGCCTGGCCGCCCGCACGGTGGCGTCGAGCCCGATCCTGTACATCGAGGCCACCGCGAGCACACCGCAGCTCGCCCAGGACGCCGCGGCCAAGGCGGGCAACGCTTTCCGCGATGAGATCAATGCCCGGCTGCGCGCCGCCCAGGACGCCGCCATCGCGGCCGTGCGCAAACCGTTCGACGATATCCGCGCCGCCAACGGTGTGGTCAGCGATGTCTCGCTGACCCAGATGCAGGATCAGATCAACCGCATCAACGCCGACACCTCGAACAAGCTCATCGATCTGCAATTGGCCTCGGATGTGGTGCGCACGAATCCGACGACCTGGCCGACCCTGATGGCGTACGGCGTCGGCGGACTGCTCATCGGCTGTGTGATCGCACTGGTGGTGGGCGTGGTGTCGCGGCGACTGCGCACCGCGGACGATATCGAGCGCAAGGCCGGAATGACCGCGCTGGCGGTGGTGCCCCCGGATACGGAAAAGACCGCCGCCGAACGGGATCGGGCGCTCAAGCAGGTGGTGACCGCGGTCGGCCTGGCCGCGCCCGCGACCCGGGCGGCGGTGACGGTGACCGCGCCCGGACCCGGCGCCGGAGCCGAGATCGTGGCCCGCGCCATCGCCGACGAACGCGCCCGCCAGGGAGTGCGCACGATTCTGGTGCACGCCGATCTGCGCCGCACCCGCGGCGTCGGCGTCGCCGAATTGCTGGTGGGCCGAGCCGATCTCGGCAAGGCACTGCTCAAGACGCGCAATCCGTACCTGACCGAACTTCCACCCGGCAGCACCGGTGAGGACCCGTTCACCGCGCTGAGTCGCGAACGGTTCTCCCGGCTGCTTGCGCAATTGCACGACCGCGCCGATTTCGTGGTGGTGATCGCGCCGCCGCTGCTGGACGCCGTCGAGACCCAGGTGCTCGCGGCGACCACCGGACTCTCGGTCGTGGTGCTGGAACGCAATACGACCGTCGCCGCCGCGGCCCGGCGGGCGCACCGCCTGCTCGCGGCCGTGGACACCACCGTGCTGGGCGCGGTACTGATCGATGCGCCGCAGGAGGCGAGTGGCGATGTGGCCACCCGCCCACCGGCGCCCGCGGCAGCGCCGGGCGAACGGGTCTTCACCCCGTCGCGCGGACCCGAGTAACCACGGACGGCTATGAAACGGCAACGGGCCCTGTGGGTGTCGACAAGCATGTCCACCCGCGGCGGGGTGGCGACCTTCGTGCGGGAAATGCGTGAGACGCCCATCTGGATGGAATGGGACATCCGACATGTCGCCACCCATCGCGACGGCGGTATCGCCACCAAACTGGCCGCCTACACGCAGGCGGTCTTCGTCTACCTCTATCGGCTGGCGGTGCACCGGCCCGCGATCGTGCACCTGCACCTGTCGTCCTACGGCAGCTTTCCGCGTAAGTACCTGTTCGAGCTGATCGCGCGCGCGACCCGCAAACCCGTTGTGCTGCATGTGCACGGCTCGGACTTCAGCGTCTTCTACGATCGCTCGCCCGGGCTGCTCCGGGCCGCCATCCGCGATGCGCTGCGGGGTGCGGCGGTGGTGGTGGCGCTCGGCGAACCGTGGGCGGTGGCACTGCGCGAGATCGCGCCGCAATCCCGGATCATCGTGGTGTCCAATGCGATTCGTCCCGCCGAACAGGTGGAACAGCATTCCGCGGCGCCGGTGCAGGTGCTGTTCCTCGGCGAGGTCGGTGAACGCAAGGGCACCTTCACCCTGCTGGAGGCCTGGCAGCGGTTGCTGCCGTTCGATTCCGACGCACCCGCCCGGCTGATCGTCGCCGGCGACGGTGCGGTGGAGCGGGCCCGCGAGCTGGTCGCCGAACTCGGTATCGCGGACAGCGTCGAGGTCACCGGATGGATCGGGCCGCACGAGATTCCGGCGTTGATCGCGGCCTCGCAGGTGCTGGTGCTGCCCTCGCATCGCGAAGGCCAGCCGATGGCGATCCTGGAGGCGATGGCGCGCGGACTCTGCGTGGTCACCTGCCCGGTCGGGGGCATCCCCGATCTGATCGACGAACGCTGCGGGCTCATGGTGCCGCCGGGTGAGGTGCAGCCGCTGGCCGATGCCCTCGGCCGGGTGGTGCGCGATACCGAACTGCGCGCGCGGTTGGGCGCGGCCGCGCTGCAACGCGTGCGCGACGAATTCGACATCGAGGTCGTGTGCCGCCGCTTCGACGGCATCTACCGGGAGATCGCACGATGAACAGCACTGCGCGAGAGCCCATTCGAGTGCTCTACGTGGTTCCCGATCTGCGGGTCGGCGGGGCCGAACGACATGTGACGACGCTGCTGCCGAATCTGGACCGGACCCGGTTCGAGCCGTCGGTGATCTGCATCGGCGAGGAGGGGGAACTCTTCGCCGATCTCGCCGCGGGCCGCGTACCCGCGAAGGCGCTGCACTACCGCAAACGGCAGGCCGCGCCGGCGCTGCGCGAACTCATCCGGGCCATGCGCGAACAGCGCCCGGATGTGGTGATCACCCGCGGCTACAACGCCGAGGCGCTGGGCCGGATCGCCGCCTGGCGCGCCGGGGTGCCGCATTCGGTGGTGTGGGTGCACAACTACGGCGATGTGGAGCCGCGCGGGCGCTTCCGGGCCGTGGTGGATCGCATTCTGGATCGGCGCACCAGCGCGTACTTCGGCGTCGCTCGCGCGCAGATCCGGTATATGGCGGACGAACTCGGCTATCCCGAGTCCAAGATCAAGGTGATCTACAACGGCGTCGAACCCTCGGCGTTCGAGATCGCCGACGATCGCACCGCGGCGGCAGCGCTCGGCATCGGAGCCGATGATCTCGTCGTGGGCATCGTGGCCGCGCTGCGACCGGAAAAGGATCACGCGACCTTTCTCGCCGCCGCGCGACTGGTCGCCGAGCAGATCCCGGCGGCACGGTTTCTCATTGTCGGCGACGGTCCCGAACGCGCCGCGATCCAGGCCCGGACCGAGGCGTTCGGACTGTCCGGGCGCGTCATCCTGGCGGGCAACCGCCCCGATATCCCGGACCTGTTGCGCGCCATGGACATCGTGGTGCTGAGCAGCTACAGCGTCGAATGCTTCCCCATGGCGCTGCTCGAGGCCATGGCGGCGGCCCGGCCCGCCGTGTGCACGGCGGTCGGCGGCGTCCCGGAGATGATCGCCGACGGCGAGACGGGATACCTTGTCCCGCCGCGGAATCCGGAACAACTGGCCGAACGCCTCATCGAGGTGCTCGGCGATCCCCGGGCCCGCAAGCGCATGGGCCTGGCGGCGCGCGATCGCGTCGAAGCGAATTTCACCCTGAAAGCAAGCATCGCGGGCGCGGAGCAGGCCCTGGAAGAGGTCGTGAATCGGTGAGCGGACACAGCGGACACATTCTGATACTGGTCGAGAATCTATCGGTGCCCTTCGACCGCCGGGTCTGGCAGGAGAGCCGGGCCCTGGTCGATGCCGGATACCGGGTCACCGTCATCTGTCCCATGGGCGCGAAGCAGGATCGCGAACCCGAGGCGACCATCGAAGGCGTGCGCATCCTGCGCTACCCGCTGCGCGCCGCCACCGGCGGCCCGGCCGGATATCTGCGCGAATACTCGCTGGCGCTGTGGCACACCCTGCGCCTGGCGTGGAAGGTGCGGCGGGAGGGGCCGATCGATGTGGTGCAGGCCTGCAATCCGCCGGATCTGCTGTTCCTGATCGCGCTGGTGCTGCGGGTCGGCGGCACCCGCTTCGTCTTCGATCACCACGATCTGGTGCCCGAGCTGTTCCTGTCCCGCTTCGGCGGGGGCGGGGGACCGCTGTACCGGGTCTCGAAGTTGCTGGAGCGCATCACCTTCGCCTGCGCGGACGCGGTGATCTCCACCAATGAGAGCTATCGGCAGGTGGCGATCCGGCGCGGGCATATGGCCCCGGAACTGGTGACCGTGGTGCGCAGCGCACCGGATCTGAGCAGGTTCGTGCCCCGCGAACCGGATCCGTCGCTCAAGCGCGGAAAGCCCTATCTCGGTGCGTATCTCGGGGTGATGGGTCCGCAGGACGGCGTGGACTACGCCCTGCGCGCGATCGCGCTGCTGCGGGACAAGCTGGGGCGCACCGACACCCACTTCCTGTTCATGGGCGGCGGCGACGCCTTCGACGATCTGGTCGCGCTGTCCAAGGAGCTCGGACTCGAGGATCTGGTGGAATTCACCGGCCGGGTGCCGGACGAGTTCGTGCAGACCGGACTCTCCACCGCCGATATCTGCCTCTCGCCCGATCCGCACAACCCGCTCAACGATGTGTCGACCATGAACAAGGTGGTCGAGTACATGGCCATGTCGCGGCCGCTGGTGTCCTTCGAACTCACCGAGGCCCGCGTCTCGGCGGGTGCGGCGGCGGTCTATGTCGCGGGCAATGACGAACTGGGCTTCGCCGAGGCCATCGCCGAACTCCTGGACGATCCGGCCCGCCGCGAACGCATGGGCGCGTTCGGACGGTCCCGGGTCGAACGCGAATTGTCCTGGGACACTTCGCGGCAGAACCTGATCGAGTTCTACGCCAGGGTCTTCCGCGCCCGCACCGCCGCGCGCTGATCCGCACCCGCGGCGAGCGGATCGGGGATCGTGCGTTTGGACGCCCGATCCGCCGCTCCGACCGCCGCGCCCACCAGGGCGAAGACCATGGTGCTCGGATAGTCGAAGAGCCGCAGATCCACGAACAGGCCGCCGAGCACCAGGCACATCAGCGCCGTCAGTGCGATGAATGCCAGCGGGCGGCCCATCAGGCCGTCCGCCGGTAGTCGCAGGAACGCGAGGATCAGGCGGCGGGACAGCAGCACCAGCACGGTCAGCCACAGCAGCAGGCCGATGATGCCCAGTTCGGCGAGAATGCCGAGCTCGGTCTCATGCGCCGGAATGCCGAGTCCGCGCTCCCACGGGGTGGTCGGCGAATACTGCTGGTGCCGATAGGTATTCACCGAGACGAAGCGTCCCAGGCCCCAGCCGCTCCACGGCTTCTGCAGGAACGCCCACACCGCGGTGGCATCGGCATTGAGCCGGTCGTACACCTCATTGGTCGAGGTCACGCCGCCCGCCTTGCGGTCGGAGCTGGTGAAGGTGCTCCAGTTCATGCCGATGATCGCCAGGGTGCCCAGCGCGGTCGCCACGAATCCGGTCCGATACCCCTTTCCCAGCACGATTCCGGCCACCACCACGGCCGCGAAATCCAGCCAGATGGAACGGGTATGGGTGAGGAACACCGAATACGCGCACGCGGCCGCGATCACCGCGAGCAGGACCTTATGCCAGCGCGGCCGCTGTTCGGCCCCGAGCAGCACCAGCGCCAGCACATAGCCGACGATCAGGATCAGCCCGTTGACCTCCGGCTGATTGGGCAGCCCCACCGCGCGATCGGACCAGGCCGGCGCCAGCACAATGTATTTGGGCCACACCAGCGCCTTCGGGCCGTGGAACTGCATGATGCTGACCCAGGCCGAATAGGCGCTACAGGACAGCAGCGTGGTGATGAGAAAGCCCACGGCCCTGCGGGTATCGAAGATCATCCGCGACATCAGATAGGTGGCGAACGGGATACCGGTGCCGATGATCAGATACCGCCACAGATCCAGCATCACCCCGGTCAGCGGATACAGGATCGGCTTGTACTCGTGCGGTTGCAGAATCGAATCGATATTCCACAGCAGGTATAGCGCCATGGCGCATTCCAGCGCGCCCAGTGAGACCCGGCGCTCGGGATGTCCGCGCACCCAGGCCAGCGTGGCGATGAGCAGACCGCCGAACGCCAGGATGAACGGGTCCGTGGTCGGCAGGATCTTGGGAATCGCGGGGCGCAGGAAGGTGGCGACCATCAGGAAGACGAAGGCCCAGCGGGGATCCCGCAGGCCGATCACCACCAGCACGGCGGCGATACCGCCCGCCGCCGCGACGGTGCCGATACCGCCGGGAGCCTTCGGGGATACCGCGAGCATGGCCCCGAGCCCGACGATCATGGCGGTCGCGATGACCGCGAGCTGACCCAGCCGGTCCGCCGAGGGCGTGCGGAAGGGCAGCGGACCGTCCGGGGTGCGGCCGAGCCGGGTCAGCCGCTCCAGCACGGCGGTCACGGGGTGGTCCGGAATCGCTTCGGGCGCAGCCGGTCCCATACGGTCGGGTGGTATTCGGTGGTGTCCACGAACAATGCGCCCACGACCTGCGCGCCGACCTGATTCACCGCGCGCACCGCCTCGGTCACCTCCGGCACCCGGGTGGTTCCGCGTTCGATGACCAGCACGGTCAGATCCGCGAGATCGGCGACGATCTGCGATTCGGGCGCACTGCCGATCGGCGGCAATGCCACGATCACCAGATCGGAACTGGCCCCGGCACTTCGGAGCAGCTCGCGCACCCGGTCCCGATCGAACAGCGGATACGGATCCGAGGTCGCCTCACCGGCGGCGATCTCGGCGAAACCCTCCTCGGCCCGGTTCTTGACGAGCTCCCGGACATCGCCGACCAGCCCGCGCAGATACTCCGCCACGCCCCATTGCCGCGGCCCGTAATCCGCGGTCCGCAGATCGGCATTGATGAAGACCGTGCGAGACCCCTGCGCCGCGCGCTGCTCGGCAATGGCGCGGGCGATCTGATCGGCGCTGCGCCCCGCCGAAACCGGCACCACCGCAATCGAAGTCGGGGAGTGCGTGGCCGCCCGCGCCACCAGATTGGCCACATGTCGCAGCGCCACCTCGCGGCGCGCGTCCAGGGCGGGCGAACCGCCGGGCGGAATGACATCGAAGGGCCGGATACCGGTCTTCTCCACCACGTCGTAGTCGAAATATAGTCTGCGCGTGGACGCCCCGGCCATGAGCGCCACCACCACGCCGAGCAGTACCCCGCCGACCATGCCGGTGCCCAGCGTGCGGGTCTTGCCCGGCCCGATCGCCATCGCGCCCGCACCGTTCTGCAATACCGTGAGCCGGTTGGCCGCATTGGCATTGAGCTGATCGATCTGCTGCTGCAATTGGATCTGCGCGCTGAACGCGCTGGGATCATTGGCGGTGAGCCGATCACCCCACACCCGCAGCATGGCCGCGGTCATATCGGCGGCGGTGGCATTGCGGCTGGCATCGAGGCGGCCGTTGATGTCCTCGATGAACAATTGCGCGACCTGCGGGGCCGCGGTGGTCGCCGCCTGCGGCGTGGCCGCCACCACCTGAACGTAGAAAAGTGGGCTGGCCGTGACGAATTCGGCCGAGAAACCGCTGATATCGGCCGGGAAGCCCTGCTTCTGGCGCAGGCTCGACTGATAGGTCGGATCGTTGAGGTAGTAGGTGTAGCCCTGCGCCAGAATGGCGTCCTGGGTCGGCGGCCGGGTCGAGGCCGCCGAGACCAGCACCCGGCTGGTGTAGACGGTGGCCTTGCCGTGCGCCGACAGATACGCACCGCACGTCACCACCAGCGCGATCGCCAGCACCAGCCAGCGGCGCTGCCAGACGCGATCCCGGATGACCTGTAACGCATTCGGAGTGACCGGTTCGGTCGCGGGAGTGCTCATTGTCGCGGGCGTGCTCATTTGTGGTCGACCTCCACCACGATCCGGACCGGATCGGTCTGCGCGGACACCCGGAACGAACGCTGCGGGGTCGACAGGCCGATGAACGCCTGCGTCACCCCACGCAGCGCGCTGGCGTAGCGCACCTCGCCGACCGTGGCCAGGGTGGGATCGGTGAGGATCAACGGCCCCGCGTACGGCGGCACGCCCGTCTCGAACGGATTGGCCGCCTCACGAATGAGCACCTCGATAATCGACTGCCCGGTCACCGGAAACACCGCCTGCGTATTGGTATTGGAGACCGCCTGCGTCACATAGTGCACCGCCCAGCCGGGCACCGCGGTCCCGGTGAACCCGAAGGTCACCCGATCGGACTTATCGGTGCGGGAGAGCGAAATATTAGTCAGCCCGATGCCGACCGCACCCGGATCGGGAGTTCTGGTCTTGGCGACGAACTCGTCGATCGGGGCCGCCGAGGTCGTCGTCGGCGCGTGCTTCGGTGCCGCGCCCCCGCCCCCGCAGGCCGCCGCCAGCAGCATGATCGCCACCAGCACAACCGTTCTCGCCATTCGCACGGCCACTTTCCCTTTCGTCATGACTGCCCATCCGTCATGGCTGTAGCCGTTTCGCACGCTCGCGTTCCACCACCGCTGTCTTGAGCTTGCCGCTGGGCGGCCGGGGTAGTCGGTCGAAGACCCGCAACCCGACCTCCTGTCCCGGCCCGAACTGCTGCGCCACATTGCGCCGCACATGCGCGATGGTCCGCGATTCGCAGAATCCGGTGCCGGGTACCACTCTCAGTTCGAAGACGCCCGGCCGCAACTGGGCGATCTGCGCCTCGCGCAAACCGCTCAGATCGTCGACCACACTGGACGGCAGCGGCAGCGGTCTGCCATCGGCGGCGACGAAGGTGTCCTCCACCCGGCCGTCCACCACGCCCAGCAGCGGAAACGCCCGCCCGCACGGGCACGGACCGGGCGCGGCCGGGCGCACTTCGTCACCGGTGCGATAGCGGAACAGCGGAAAACCTTTGTTCTGCAAGGAGGTTCCGACGATCTCCCAGCGTGAGTCCGAACCCGCCACCGGCAGCAACTCGACCACACCGTAGTGCGGGAACACGTGATAGCCGCCCGCCTCGCAGGTGCCCGCCATGGCCACCCGTTCGGTCTGGCCGTAGTGATCGACGATCGGGCCGCCGAACACCTCGCGCATGAGCGCACGCTGGCCCGGGGCCATCAGTTCCGAGGAGGTGATGATGGCGCGCATCGGTATCGGGGTGCGCCGATCGCGCAGCAGTGCGGCCAGCAACGCGATGCTCGACGGCCATCCCTCAATGGCATCGGGCCGGAAGCGGCGAATGTCATTGGCTATCACATCGATTCGATCGGGGGTGAGGTGATAGCTGGACACCAGTAGCTGGCGCGCGCCGGGCACCGCCAGCGTCGGCCCGCGGGTGCCGTCGCTGGCGAACCCGCTACCGCGCAGCACAATTCGCCGGGCGTCCGCGGGCAGGCCGAACCAGCTCCACTGGCGCTCCATGGCCGCCATTTCGAACACCGAGGAATTCACCGTGCGATAGCACGCGATGGGCACACCGGAGGTGCCGCTCGAGCGCACCGACCACATCAGGCGGCGCGGCACGGTGCGGAAGTCCTCGGATCGCTCGGCGAGTTCGCGGCGCGAGATCAGCGGCAGTAATGCCAGGTCATCGAGGGTTCGAATATCCTGCGGCGCTACCTCATTGGTGGCGAAGAACTCGCGGTAGAACGGGGAACGGCGGGCGGCGAGCTGCACCTGGGCGCGCAAACGGCGCTCCTGGAACAGTCGGATCTGCTCCGCGTCGGCCCCCTCCAGACCCGCGAGCATGCGCCCGATCGCACCGCGACGCGGGTGAGCGCGCCGGAGCCGATATTTCATGCTCAGGCCCGCGCTCGACAATGTCATCTACTCAGCAACCCCCCAGCCGACCCCGCGACACACCTCGGCCTCGACTTCCTCACCCCCGACCGCGACGTACACGGGGACCCGTCGCGCGTTCCACAGGACGATCCTAACTCGAACGAATCACGGAATACATTGGTATAAAGCTAAATAGCGGTAGCGACGATCCCTGATGGGGTACAGATGGACGAGCACGACCGGCTGATGGCAAACGAACAGGAACAGCGCCGGGGGCGCGCGCTGGGGGTGAGTGTATTCGGACTCGGCTATGTCGGGTGTGTGTCCGCGGCCTGCCTCGCGGCCCGCGGCAACGCGGTCATCGGGGTGGATGTGAACCCGCAGAAGACCGACTTCATCCGCCAGGGCCGCACGCCCGTGGTGGAGGAGCGGATCGGTGAGGTGATCGCCGAGGTGGTCGGCTCCGGGCGGCTGACGGTCACCGAGAAGGTCGCCGAAGCCGTTGTGGCGAGCGATATCTCGATCGTCTGCGTGGGCACGCCGTCCGCGCCGGGCGGTGGGCTGTCCACCGCGTATCTGGAGCGGGTGAGCCAGGAGATCGGCGAGGCGCTCGCGGTCAAGGACGCCTGGCACGTGGTGGCCTATCGCAGCACCATGGTGCCCGGCACCTGCGCCGGAAAACTGATTCCGATATTGGAACAGGCGTCCGGTAAGAAGGCCGGGGTGGATTTCGGGGTGTGCGTGAACCCGGAATTCCTGCGCGAGGGCAGTAGCGTCCGCGATTTCGAGAATCCGCCCAAAACCGTTGTCGGCGAGACCGATGAGCGCACCGGCGCGGAAATGATGAGCCTGTACGACGAACTGCCCGGACCGCGTTTCCGGGTGCCCATTCCGGTGGCCGAGATGACGAAATACGTGGATAACAGCTTCCACGCGCTCAAGGTCACCTTCGGCAATGAGATCGGTGCGCTGTGCAGTGAACTCGGCCTGGACTCGCACGCGGTGATGGATATCTTCCTGGCCGACACCAAACTCAATATCAGCCCCGCCTATCTGCGGCCCGGCTTCGCCTTCGGCGGCTCGTGTCTGCCCAAGGATGTCCGGGCGCTCACCCATACCGCGCGCCAGCACGATCTGGAACTGCCGGTGCTGTCGAATGTGCTGGCCTCCAATGAGTCCCAGCTGCGGCGCGCGGTGGAGCTGGTGATCGGACTGGGCCGGCGCCGGGTCGGCATCTTCGGGCTCTCGTTCAAATCCGGTACCGACGATCTGCGCGAGAGCCCCATGGTGGAGTTCGCCGAGCGACTCCTGGGCAAGGGCTATGACGTGCGGATCTACGATGCGAACGTGGCGCTGTCCCGGCTGATGGGCGCGAACCGCGCCTTCATCGAGGAGCGGCTGCCGCATATCGGCGAACTGCTCACCGATGACATTGCAACGGTTCTCGCGCACGGGGAGATATTCATCGCGGGCAGTGCCGAACCCGAGGTGGTCGCCGCCATCGACGGGCTCGGCCCCGAGCACACCGTCATCGATCTGGTGCGGTTGCCGGGGGCCGCGCAGCGGCGGCAGCGGCCGGGATATCTGGGCATCGGGTGGTAGCGGTAAGGGGTGTTTCATGGGGACTTCCGTTCCCGCGTTCAGCTTTCTGACAACGGCGTACAAGACCGAGGACTATCTCGGCGACACCATTGATTCGGTGGTGGCGCAGACGTTCTCGGACTGGGAATTGATCGTCGTCGACAATGGGATGTCCGAGGAGATCGCGGAGATTGTCCGGGCGCGCGCGGATGATCCGCGCATCCGGCTGGTGCGACAGGAGAACAAGGGCTATGACGGCGGTGTGATGGCCGCTTCCGAAATCGCGACCGGTCGGTACATTGTGGTGCTGGACAGTGACGATCAGGTCATGCCCGCCTTCTGCGCAACCATTTCGCGCGCATTCGAAGCCGACCCGCATATCGACGCCATCGGTTGCGACGCTTTTCGTTTCGACGACTCCGGCGCGGATCTGCCCACCGGCTACTACCGGTCCACCAATGTGAAGCAGAAGCCGGACCCGGCCGCCCCGCTCACCCTCACCGACCTGCTCGGCGGCCTGGTGCCGTACTACACCGCCGCGATCCGCCGTGAAGCCTGGGAGGCCGTCGGCGGCTACGACCGCGGCGGGGAGGAACTGCACGAGTCCGTCGCCATCTGGATTCGCATGGTCGGCAAGTACGACATTCGCGTACTGCCGCAACGACTCGCGCGCTTCCGGCTGCGCGGGGATTCCATGACCCGCGATCCGGCCAAGGTCGAATCCTTCATGGCCGAATTGGAACGCTCCTTCGCCTGGGCCGCGCCCAATGACCCGAAGGAGAAGGCGGCCCTGGACACGACGCTGCGCACCTTCCGCTACTGGGTCTTCCTGCATCGCGCGCAACAGGCCCTGCTGGCGGGCAAGGACCGCGATGCCCGGGTCGCGGCCCGCGAGGCGTTCGGCCAGCGCCGCACGGTCCGGGCGGCGGCGATCATCGTGTCGGTCAACACGATCCCCGGGGTGCTGCGCCGGATCCACCCGCTCAAACAGCGCGTGACCGAACGCGTCGCGCATACGGCAGGCCGGGTCGTCACCGCCGTCAAACGGTGACCGCCGAGGAGTTGGGCGAGCAGGCCAAGGGCGGCGGGCTGCTCGCCATCCTCAAGCGGGGTGCCGCGCTCTCGGCCGCGGGGGTCGCCTCGGTCCAACTGATCGCACTCGTACAGACGCTGGTGCTCGCACACCTGTTGTCGCCCGGCGAGGTCGGTGTTTTCACCGCGGGTACGGTGCTGACCGGGTTCGTGGTGGTCTTCTCGCACAGTTCGCTGAGCCATGCGCTGATTCAGCGGCGCGATCAGGTGGCCGATGCCGCCGAGACGGTGTTCTGGGCGACGCTCATCTCCGGTGCCGTGTTGGCGGGGCTGCTGTTGGCCACCGCGCCGGTGCTCTCGCATGTCTTCGGGAATTCGCAGGTCGGGCAGGTGGCCGCCGTCTCCTCGGGCACGGTGCTGCTCACTTCGCTGCTGGCTGTGCCGGATGCCTTGATGCAGCGCGATTTCCAGTTCAAGCGGCGGGTCATCGTCGATCCGCTGAACGCCGCGTCGTTCGCGATCATGGCGATCACGCTGGCGGCGTGTGGGTTCGGGGTCTGGGCGCTGGTCACCGGGTACTACGTCTCGGTCGCGGTGTCCGTGGTCGCCGCGTGGTGGCTGTCGGGCTGGCGGCCGGGGCGCGCGCGTTTCCGGGTCGGATTGTGGCGGGAGCTGGCGGTTTTCGCGTTTCCGCTGCTGCTGGAGAGCGTGGTGGAGCGGGCCATCGAGGCGGGTGAGGTGGTGCTGGTCGGGCATCGCCTACAGACTTCGGCGCTCGGCAACTATCGCAAT
Source organism: Nocardia sp. NPDC058058 (assembly GCF_042885355.1). NCBI lineage: Bacteria > Bacillati > Actinomycetota > Actinomycetes > Mycobacteriales > Nocardiaceae > Nocardia > Nocardia sp. NPDC058058. The sequence goes on from NZ_JBHVSA010000001.1 coordinate 493,277, forward strand.
GGGCGGCGGCTGGCGTTCCTGCCGGTCATGGCGATCATTCAAATCTGTTCGTACGTGCTGTTTCCGGCGTTCGCACGGATCGCGGGGGAGCGGGAACGGTTCCGGCGCGGCTTCCTCGTCGCGCTCGGCTGGATGTGGCTGGCGGTGATACCGGCGTCCACGCTGCTCGCCGCGCTCGGTGAGTCCGCGGTGACGCTGTTGCTCGGCGAGCAGTGGCGCGGGGCGGGTCAACTGGTCGAGGCCATGTGCGGGGTGGGCGTGGGCTATGCCCTCATGTCGGTGTGCGCCGAGGCGCTCAAGGGTGCCGGGCGACCGCAGCTGATCAACTGGATGACCGGGGTGGGCGCGGTGTCCGCGATACCCCTGATACTGCTGCTGCTACCGCACGGATTGACCGGAGTCGGTGTGGCACTGTCGATTTCGGCGCTGGCCACCGGACTTACCGGTCTGATCTTGGCGGGTAAAGTGGTCGGGGTGTCCCGTGGCGAACTATCGCGCTGCCTCGTACCGGCCCTGGTCGCCGGGGTGGTCGCGGCGGTCGGTACCGGGCTGCTCGAGCAGTGCGTACTGCACGCGGGCACCCGTGGCGTGGCCATCGGGCTGGCCCTGATCGTGCTGGAGACGCTCGGCTTCCTCACCGTATTCGCATCGGTGCTCCAGGCGATCTCACCCGCGACCCTGCGCCCCGTCTGGTCGGCGGCACGGCGCGGATGAGCGATCAGGTGCGGGAGCGGCGCACTCGTCGGCGGCTCTACGCGGCCGCCGCGGTGCTCACGCTGATCGCCGCGCTCATCGGTGCGGGCTACCCCGTCTACGTGCGCCCCCAGGTCGATTCGCTACGCCATGCCGACGCCGTCCTGGTACTCGGCGGCGAGGGCGTCGACCGCTACGCCTACGGCCTGGACCTGGCCCGCCGGGGCTACGCCTCGACCGTGCTGTTCTCCAATCCCTATGGCGAGGACACCGATATCGACGAGGTGCGCGAACCCTGCCACACCCCGCAGCAGGGCTTCACCCTCATCTGCTTCGCGCCCGATCCGCCCACCACCCTCGGTGAGGGACGGCAATTGCGCGCGCTGGCGAACGCGCGCGGCTGGCATACCGTCATCGTCGTCACCATGCGCCCGCATCTGTCCCGGGCGCGCTACATCCTGGAACAGTGCTTCGGCGGCGCGCTGATCATGGAGCCCAGCCCGGGGGATATCTCACCGTGGTATTGGGCGTGGTCGTACGCCTATCAGAGCGCGGGCTACGTCCGGGCCTTCATCGATCCGGGGTGCTGAGCACGGCCGCACCGTCCCGCCCGGTATCGATCATCAGCTCGCGCGCGATGCCGCCGCGCTCCCAGTGCGCCCGGATCTCGCTGCCGGAGTGGGTGATTCGCAGGCCCCGGCTCGGCGTCGGATCCAGGGTGAGCACCGTGATGATCGCGACCGGCGCCGCACCCGTACAGTGCGCGCCGACCAGCCAGGACGGTTCCCGCGATTCGAGTAGTTCGGACCACCAGCCCAGATCGGTGGCCTCATCCCCGTGCGACTGTTCGGTGCCCAGCGGTACGGTCGCGGCATAGGCCAGCGTCAGTACCGGCTCACCGCCCCGCGAGAGCAGATGACCGTAGTCGGCGGGCTCGGCGGTGAGCGCGGGATGCAATGGCCAGGACACCCGCGCCGAGTGAATCCCGGTGCCGGACAGCAGATCCACCACCATCACCTCGCGCGCGCCCGGTGGCGCGAGCAGCCACCGCCGATGCGTGACCGGTTCCTCCAGCCGTCGATAACCATGGTGTTCGGCATCCACCACACCCCGGACGAGATCGACCGCGCGTACCCGCACCTCGGCGTGCTCACTCCACATGAACGGCCCGCCCATCACGGACTGATCCAGATCGTCGACGGTGACCGTCGCGTGCGCACGCGTACCGCGATGCACCGTGCGCTGGACCGGATGCCCGTAATAGCTGGCGGTGCCGGGATCGCCGATGATGTCCGCGCCGTCCAGCGCCACGGTCACCGACAGCGCGTCGGCGTGCCCGTGCGCGGCGATCGAAAGATAGCCCAGCGCACCGATATCCATCAGCACGCGCCGCCGCCCGGAACGCAGTACGACCACGCCGCCGTCGGGCGCGTAACCGTCCGCGGCCGGTTCCGGCGCGGGCACGGCGGCCGAGCCGAGCGCATCGCGCAGCCAGTCGGCCGCGATGGTCGGCGTGCTCGCCCGGGTCGCCGCGGGTTCGGGCACCACCGCATCGGCGATGCCGAGATGGTCCCGCACCGTGCGGTAGTGCTCGGGTCCGAGCCGCAGCGCGAAACCGCCGTCGTCATCGCCGTAGCGCGGCTGCGGATCGGCATCGCCCACCAGCAACGCCAGGAACCGCGAGCTCCGGGCGATGGCCGCCCCGAGTCGTTGCGGCGGTTCGTATTTCAGCGCCAGCAGCGTGTACACCAGGGCCAGCAGCTCCACCGTGAACAGTTGATAGGCGATGGCCTGCTCCGCGCCCGCGCCGTCGGGCAGCAGCTGGCGATCCGCGTGCTCGGTCAGCAGGGCCAGCGCGTCGCGCTGCCAGGTCGCGGCGGCGGGCAGTTCGGGAAACAGGATGGCCACCACCGCGAGTCCGGTCAGCTCACCGATCAGATGATTATTGGCCGAGCTGTACAGCGAACGCTCCACCCAGCAGCGCCGCGCGCTCTCCCCGAGCATGGTGAGATACGCGCCGTAGCGCTCGGGCGTGAGACCCGGTGCGTCGCGCACGCCCTGCAGCGCGAAACCCACCGATATGGCCCGGATTCCGCATTCGAAGGCCCCGCGCCAGGCGATGCCCGCCCCCGGCGGCTGCTGTTCGATCCAGCTGTCCAAATGCTCGAATACCGCCTCGGCGAAGCGCTCCTCACCGGTGAACAGCCACGCCTGCGCCAGCAGCGGCAGATGCTGGAGCCGGTTCAACTCCCAGATCCATTTCGGATCGCCGTCCGCGGTGCGATGGTCGATGCGCTCGGAACTCACACTGGGCCAGCGGGTTTCCGAGAGTGGATCCCGATTCCAGTCGATGATCGGACCCAGTCCGGCGGGCGGATATCCGAAGAAGGCCAGCTTGCCGGTCAGCACCCGTTCGGCCGCCGCGATCACCGCCGCGGCCGCCTCGGGCCGCGTATCGGCGATGCGGGCGGCCCGCGCCTGATCGAGCAGCACCGGTCGCCCGGCATTGGCGCGCAGCTCCCGCAGCAGTGCGTCGAAATCGGGCCGGGTGCGCCCGAACAGGCCGTCGGCGGCGGTCTCCCAGCTCACCTGTCTGGCCGCCAGGCGCTGACGCAATCTGCCCGCGCGCCACAGTATTTCCTGCCCGTCCATGGCCCGCAATCGATGGACATACCAGGTCAGCCGGCTCACGATCGCCCCTTCCGACCGGGCGTCCGCCGCGCCCCCGCTGTGTCGACAACGCACAGGACGATACCGCGAGAATCGGTTGTGGACCCGGTGAGTTGTGCGGGATCATCTCCCCGTGATCGATTCCAAGGAGAGCCTACGGCGTTATCTCGCAGCGGATTTGGCCGGACATCAGCTCACCCGCTGGCGTCCGCACCATCGGCTCACCTATCGCCCACTGTATTTTCAGCGCCTGCTGCGCAAGTCCGAGTACTGGTACAACGTGCGCACCGATCCGATCGGCCGAATGGTGTTCGCCTGGTATGCGCTGCGCACCAAACTGCTCGGCGAGCGCCTCGGATTCACCGTGCCGCGCAATGTCTTCGGACCCGGACTCTCCATCGCGCACGCCGGAACACTGGTGGTCAACCCGGAGGCCCGGGTCGGCGCGCGCTGCCGGATCCACCAGGGTGTATCGCTGGCGAGCGGTGCGCCGGGAAGTTACCCTGTCATCGGCGACGACGTATTCATCGGTCCGAACGCGGTGATCGTCGGCGTCACGGTCGGGGACCGTGTAGAGGTGCGCCCAGGCGCCGTGGTCATCAAGGACGTTCCCGCCGATGTGCATGTCGCCGGAGTACCGGCAAAAATCATCCACGACTTCCGCGAGCACACCGCCGCGTCGCCGGAGTCGGTTGCGAATGTTGCGAAACCATAACGGATTCAAGAGGTTTCGTAGATCCGCCCACGCGGCGACGGCGCGACTAGGCTGGCGGTACAGGCTCGGTCACGACGTGCGTGACGGGTGCGGGCAAAGGGGGAATCGATGTGCGGAATAGTCGGTGTGCGCCGATTCGACGGGGGACCGGTCAGCAAGGAATTGCTCACCGATATGAGTGCGGCGCTGCACCACCGCGGACCCGACGATCACGGCCTCTGGTGTGACGGGCCGGTCGGGTTCGCGCACACCCGGCTATCGATCATCGATCTATCCGCCTCCGCGCAGCCCATGACCGGCGCCACCGGGACCACCCACCTCACCTTCAACGGCGAGATCCTCAACTATCGCGAACTGCGCCGGGACCTGGACTACCCGTTCACCACGCGCGGTGACACCGAGGTGCTGCTCGGCATCTACGAGCGCTACGGGGCGGCCGGGGTGAGCCGCCTGCGCGGCCAATTCGCCTATGCCATCCATGATTCCGCGACCGGTGAGACGCATCTGTTCCGGGATCGACTCGGCATTCTGCCGCTGTACTACTACGCCACCGATACCGTGTTCGCCTTCGCCTCGGAGATCAAGGCGCTGTACCCGGTGATCGACTCACCGCGGGTGGACACCGCCAGCCTGCACGACTTCCTGGCGCACCGCTCGGTGCCCGCGCCGTACACCTTCATCGACGGGGTGCGCAAAGTGCCGCAGGGTCATCACCTGGTGGTGCGCGCCGACGGGACCATTCGGATCGAGGCGTACTGGAAACTGCCGGATCACTCCGAAGAGCTGGACGTCACCCCGGCCGCGGCCGTCGATCTGCTGGATCAGGCGCTGCGGGAATCGGTGCGCGATGCCCTGATCGCGGATGTGCCGGTGGGTGCGTACCTTTCGGGCGGCGTCGACAGCAGCCTGATCTGCGCGCTGGTGGCGCGGGAGCGCGGGGGAGCGGGTCTGCACACCTTCTCCGCCGGCTTCGGGGACTCCCGGGTCGATGAAACCCATTGGGCGCGTAAGGCGGCGCTTATCGTGGGCAGCGACCACCACGAAACCACCATCACGCCCGGCCACTTCCAGGACGAATGGGCGCGGCTGAGCTGGCATCGGGACTCACCGCTGTCCGAACCCGCCGATGTGGCGGTGTACCGGCTGGCGCAATTGGCTCGCGAACACGTGAAGGTGGTGCTGTCCGGTGAGGGCAGCGACGAATTGTTCGGCGGCTATCCGAAATATCAGTTCGCACAGGTCACCCGGCTCGCCGGGATGATTCCGGGCGGCCCGCTGCGGCTGCTCGAGGGACGGTTGCCCGCGAGCCGGGCGCGCCTGACCGTCGCGCTGCGGGCACTGTCGGAGCCGAACCACGCCGAGCGCATGCGCGGCTGGTTCGCGCCCTTCACCACGCGCGAACGGGACCGGCTGCTCGGCGGTCCGGCCCAGCGCACCGTGCTGGATCCGTACCTGGCCGGGCGCGGAGATCCCCTGCGCCGCATGCTGTATGCCGATGTGCACACCTGGCTCGCGGACAATCTGCTCGAACGCGGTGACCGCATGTCCATGGCCGCCTCACTCGAACTGCGGCCGCCGTTCCTGGACCACCGGGTCGCCGAACTGGCCTTCCGGCTGCCCAGCAGCGTCAAGGTGCGCGGCGGCAGCTCCAAGTGGATCGTGAAAGAGCTGGCGCGCAAACACCTTCCGGTGGATCTGGTGGATCGGCCCAAGGTCGGGTTCAAGGTGCCGTTGGACGAATGGTTCCGCGGGCACCTGCGCGAGATGGCGTTCGATCTGCTGGACGGGCCGTCCTCGTTCGTCGGGGAGAATTTCGACCGCACCGCCGTGCGCCGCCTGCTGGAAGCGCACACTACGGGGGTGCGGGACGAACAGCCGCGCATCTGGACGCTGCTCTCGCTCGAGGTCTGGCACCGCGAACTTCAGCGCCGCCTGGTCGGCTAGTACGCGCCGTCGCTGCGCGCCACCGCGAAGATGGTGCGCTTGATGATCATGAGATCCTGCACCATGGACCAGTTCTCGACATAGGACAGGTCCAAGCGCACGGCCTCCTCCCAGGACAGATCCGAGCGGCCCGAGACCTGCCACAGACCCGTCACGCCCGGTTTGACCAGCAGGCGGCGGCGCACCTTGCCGTCATAGCGCTCGACCTCGCTGCGCATCGGCGGGCGCGGGCCGACCACGCTCATCTCACCCCGGATCACATTGATGAACTGGGGCAGCTCATCGAGGCTGAGCCGACGCAGCACGCGGCCGATCGGGGTGACGCGCGGATCCTCGCGCATCTTGAAAAGCAGTCCCGCGCCCTCGTTCTCGGCCTGGAGATTGTGCAGTTCCTTATCGGCGTCCTCGCACATGCTGCGGAACTTGATCATGCGGAACGGTTCGCCGTTCAAGCCGATCCGCTCGGATCGGTAGAAGACCGGACCCGGACTGGTGAACTTGACCATCAGCGCGATGGCGATCATCACCGGTGACACCGCGAGCAGCGCGAGCGTGGCGAAGACGAAGTCGAAGGCCGCCTTGCCGAAGGATTTGGCGCGATCGTACTGCGGCTTCTCGATATGCAGCAGTGGCAGATTCGCGACCGGGCGAATCGAGAGGCGCTGATCGGCGACATCCACCACGCCCGGGGTCACCACCAGATCGATGCCCAGCGGGGCCAGCTTCCAGACCAGATCATTGATGCCCTGGGTGCCGAGCTCCTCGGTGGCGGCGATGGCGACGGTATCGGCCGCGACCGCCTGCGCCGCGTCCAGCACCGAGGATTCGGTCAGGATCGGGAGATCGGCATCGGTCTCGGCGGGTTCGGCCGTCTCGTCCTCGGCATAGGGGATGTACACGCCGGTGACCGAATAGCCCACCGCCGCATCGCGTTCGAAGCAGCGCATGATCTCGCGGGCCGAATCCGGGCGGCCCACAACGAGAACCGAGGTGAGGTACTCGCCGGAGCGGCGGCGGCGGGCCGCGTACTTGCGCCAGAGCATGCGATTGAGGATCAATCCCAGCAAACCGACCGGTAGCGCTATGCCCAGATAGCCGCGTGCGAAATCCATTCGCAGCAGTAGCGAGACGATCGCTATCAGACCGAACAGGCGCATGGTGGCCGCGATGATGCGGCGGTATTCATCCGGTCCGGTCCCGATGACGGTCGTGGACCAGGCATTGCCCACCGCCAGGAAGACCACCCAGGTCAGGGCCAGCAGCACCGAGATGACCGAATAGCCGATGCGCGCGTCACCCGCCCAGTCCAGCGGTGAGTCGTAGTTGAGTCCGCCGAAGCGAATGAGCTGGGCCAGGGCGATCGACCCGCAGACCACCAGGGTGTCGGTGGTGCGCAACCTACGGCCGTACTCGGCCTGCCAATGCCGTTTGCCCGAAGGTCGCGGCGTGGTGCGGTGTGCGGTACTGCGGTCGAGCGTTTGTTCCCCGTCAAGCTGAAAAGCCATGCTGGAGCTCCATCATGCGGCACTTGAGCCTCGTGGCAATCCCCCCGATCGGACGCCCGAGCTGATACTACTGGTTTCGCTCGCCGCAGGGCCAGCATTACGGGAACCGGATAGGTTGACACCCAAGGGATTTCGCTCGCTGCGCAGATGTGCCGCGGAATCAAGTGAAACCTATTTACTAATAGGTGTTCACAAACGGGGGTGTGGTGTGGTTCACTGCTCCGGAACGTGTTCCAAAGGAGGTACCCGTGTCCGCGCCGTCCATCCCCACCGGGTTCGACTTCACCGACCCCGACCTGCTCGCCAAGCGTCTTCCCGTCGAGGAGTTCGCCGAACTCCGCCGCACCACGCCCATCGCCTGGGTTCCTCAGGTAGGCAGTGGATTCAAAGACGACGGCTATTGGGCCGTCACCAAAATGGATGACATCAAGGAGATCTCGAAGACTCCGGAGGTGTACTCCTCCGAGGAGAACACCGCGGTCATCCGCTTCTACGACGACATCATGCGGGAGGAGATCGAGGTCCAGCGCTACCTGCTGCTGAACCAGGATCCGCCCCGGCATACCAAGCTGCGCCGCATCGTGTCCAAGGGCTTCACCCCGCGCGCGGTCGAATCGCTGCGCAACGCGCTGCGTGATCGCGCCGAGCGAATCGTGCACGAGGCCAAGAAGTCCGGCTCCGGCGACTTCGTCACCCAGGTCGCCTGCGAGCTGCCGTTGCAGGCCATCGCCGAGCTCATCGGAATTCCGCAGGAGGATCGCGGGCGGATCTTCGACTGGACCAACCAGATGATCTCCTACGACGATCCCGACTTCGAGGGTGATCACAAGGTCGCCACCGCCGAGGTCATGGGCTACTCCTGGAACCTGGCCGAAGAGAAGCGCAAATGCCCCGTCGACCTGGACGGGCACGCCGACATCATGTCCACGCTGCTCAATGCCGACGTCGACGGCGAAGCGATGGGCTCGGACGAATTCGCCTGGTTCGTGATCCTGCTGGCCGTCGCCGGTAACGAGACCACCCGCAATGCCATCACGCACGGCATGAAGGCGTTCGTCGACAATCCCGAGCAGTGGGAGATCTACCGCGAGCAGCGTCCGCGCACCGCTCCGGACGAGATCGTCCGCTGGGCCACCCCGGTCATCGCCTTCCAGCGCACGCTGCTTCAGGACACCGTGCTCTCGGGTGTGGAGATGAAGCAGGGGCAGCGCGTCGGAATGTTCTACTCGGCCGCCAACTTCGATGAAGAGGTCTTCGACAAGCCGTTCGAGTTCAACGTCCTCCGGAACCCGAATCCGCATGTAGGCTTCGGCGGCACCGGCACCCACTTCTGTGTGGGAGCCAACCTCGCCCGCCTGGAGATCGACCTCATGTTCAACGCCATCGCCGATGTGATGCCGAACCTGAGCCAGGTCTCGGACCCGGTCCGGCTGCGTTCGGGCTGGCTCAACGGCATCAAGAGCTGGCAGGTCAAGTACGAATGATCGGTCGTGCCCCGATCATTTGATATGGAGTGAGCATGAGTGAACCACGCCGACGCGGACGAGTGCCTGCGGTAAGTGACGCAGATATTCGCCGCGTCGCGCGGTCACTGCTGGTGGAGCAGGGGCCGGACGCGATCACGCTGCGCGCCATCGCGCGCGAGCTGGGTATCACCGCGCCCGCGCTCTACCGGTACTACGAATCCCGCGACCAACTGGTCGCGGAGATCCGCACCGATGTCTGCAACGATCTCGCGCAGGCACTGTCCGCCGCCACCGACGGGCTCCCCGATGACGCGGGCCTGCGCTTCTTCGCGGTCTGCCGCGGCTTCCGGCAGTGGGCGCTGGACCACTCGCGCGAATTCACCCTGGTCTTCGCCTCACCCAGCGCCGCCGAATCCGGCAGCACCATGCAGCAGTTCGGCGAACCCGTCGGCCGCCTCTTCCTCGAGGCCGCCGGCCGCCTGCTCACCGAATTCGACGTGGTCACACCGCCTTTGGAATTCATCCCCGATGACCTGCGCGACGACCTCATCGCCTTCCAGACCGAACTGCTCGGCGTCCTGGCCGGTTCCGGCCAGAAATTCCCCGCCGAAAAACTCGACCTCGGCGTCAGCTACGTCATGATCCAATTCTGGGCCCGCCTCTACGGCCACGTCACCCTCGAGGTCTTCGGCAACTACCCCATCCCCATCACCCACCCCGACGTCCTGTTCGACGCCACCCTCGCCGACATCGGCCGCAGCATCGGCGTGGTCGGCTGAGCGACTACTCGTCCGTTCTGCCGCGGTTATAGGTCTGGATGATGGCGCGGAACGGGTTTCGCGTCTCGCGATTCAAACGTTCGATGGTGTAGTGCACCGGCACCAGCACGGCCACCAGTAGAAACATGGCGATCAAGATCGGCGGCCAGCCGACCCAGGCGGCCAGAGTCGCCAGACCCGGTGCGGCCAGCAGTATGCCGGAGGTGAGCAGTGCGAATATGCCGGCGATGATGAAGTACAGATCCAGATGGCTGTACCAGGTCGCGAATCTGGTTCGCCTCCTTCGCAAATCCTCGATGTCGGTGGGGTCCGGCGCCGTTATCCGGTCCATCAGGCTGATCCCGACACCCAGACAGAGCACGGCGGCGCCGCACAGGATGAGCATCGCCCACGCCGCCCACACCGGACCCCAGGGCCAGGAATGCCTGACCGTGCTGATCACGCGGTAGAGGCCGGTACCCGGAAGACCGATGAGAACGATGCTCAGCACGGTCCAGTAGCCGCGCTCCAGGCGAGTGGTGTTGTGCGCCGCATCGCGAGAAGCCCGCGGCCACAGCGCCATCCACCCTTGCTCATCGATATCGTCCGATCGGTCGCGCGTCAGAATCTCGGTCGCGAATGCCCGCTGCACCGGACCCGGCAGGGAGCGCAGAATCCGCTGCGCCGAATTGCTCACCCCCATGCGGGTCAGGAACTCGCCGAACGCGCGATCGGCGTCGGCTGCGCTCTCCGTCGGCGGATTGCTATATCGGAAGTTCTGGCTCAGATCCCGGCCGATCCCCTCCCGCGTGAGTGCGATCCCCGTCAGCAGAATTGCGACCCGCGGGTCCAGTTCACCGCTGAGGTTCAGCGGCGAGGTCGACCGGTCGGTCAGATATGCCACCCGAGCCATCATCCACGAGAACCGTCCGGCCGGTTCGGCGGTGAACGGATGCCAAGCGACTCGAATTCGCCCGAATAGGTCGATGTCGTTATCGTCCGGCCCGGGTCCGCGGGACGCCTGCCGCTCCAGCGTCGCTTCGATATTCGGCTCCCGGATCAGTACGCACAGCCACCAGGCCGCTCGCGTCGCGACCGCATCATCTTCCCAGAGCAATTCCGCCAACTGGACCGCCGCGCCCGGAGTGGCGATCGCGCCGAGCGCGTCCACCGCCCAGAGGTGCGCGGCATCGGCCACCCGCGCCAGCGCGGGCACCGCGACCTCACCCATGGCCTCGACACAGATTCGTGCTCGTCGGCTGTCCTCGCGAACTGCCAGATCCACCAGGAACCGGGCGGCATCGGGACGGCCGGAGCGGGCGAGAACCCGCATGGCTCGATAGACGTCGGCGGCCGACTCGACCTCGAGTTCCGCGCGGAGCGCGCGACCACGATCGGTGTCGCGCGCGGCGACGTTGCCAAGGGCGTCGACAATGCCCTCGAGTCCGAGATTGCGCCTGATGGTGGGCAATTCGGTGCGGAAATGCGTGAGAATGCGGTCGGCGAGGGCGGTGTCGATCTGACTCGCCTCGGCCAGACATTCCAGCGCCAGCACCCGGTGCGTGATATCGCCTGCCTCGAAGAGACGCTCGACCGCCAGGGTGGAGTCGTTGCCGTCCAATCCGCACCAGAAGCGCACGGTATCGCGCCAGAACGGGGGATCTGCCCAATAACCTGCGAGCAGTCGGCCGGCCCCGGCCGGGCCTTCCAGTCCGCGAGCGGTGAAGTATTCCTGAAAGCTTCTGTGCGGGAACCAGAATCGCTCGCCGGTATCGGAACCGACCAGCAATTGGGAACGGTCGGTCAAATCGCGCAGCAGTTCGCGGCCGTGTTCGGTGCGCAGGTCCAGGGAGGTGAGTGCGGCTGTCATGACCTCGCGCAGCCTCTGCTGCGTGATGATGAGTCGATCACCTTCGGCCGCAGTGGTTTCCGTCATTGTCAGGGCGATGCGCTTGAGTACGGCCAGCTTTTCGCCCGGCTCGTAGGGGGAGGCGCGACCGGCGCGGCCCAACAGTAGATCCCGGGTGACCATATGGTCGGTGACACGGGAGTAGAAGGCGGTGCGTGAACTCGGCAGGGAACGACCGCGCCGCAGGAGGCTGCCGGTGTACAGATCGGCGAGCAGGCTCAGCAGCAGTGGCGTGCGGGCCAGCTGATGCAATTGCGGGTGCTGTCGGATCTGGTCGAAAAGGCTTTCGGCGCTGCCCAATTCGGCGAGTTCCGCCTCGGTCAAGCCGCCGCGCTCCGAGCGTTCGAGCGTCAGCCAGCGGTCCAGAAAACGCAGGATCGAGGAGTCGTCGAAATCGGCGATATGGATGACCTCGAACGCGCCCAGGCTGCCGTTGTAAGCCGAGGAGCGGCAGGTCACCACGATCGAATTGGATTCCTCGCCGCTGGCATGGGTGCGGCGGAAGGTCTCCAGGGCATTGATCACGCCGGGCTGCTCATCGGGATTCACCTCGTCGAGCCCGTCGAACAGCAGGCGCAGCGCGCCCTCGTTCAATCTGCGGGTGACGAAATCCCTTGCGCGCGAATCATCCCTGTCATGTGCCAGGCGGAAGCGCGCCGCGATCAGATTCGCCAGATCCACCGAACCGTCACAGCGGTGCAATTCCACCAGCACCGGAAGCTGCTGTTCGCGTGCCACTTTGCGCGGCAGTTCGGCCCATTGCAGCAGAAAGTACTTGGACAGCAGCGACTTTCCCGCTCCCGCCTCGCCCAGCAGCAGTACCGCCTTCTCGCCGAGCACGCGCTGGCGCAGATCGTGCCGACGCCCGGCCCGCTCGTACTGGAGGTGGATGTACACCGCGTCCACCGCCACCTGACGCTGTCTGGTCAGGATGTGCCGCCCGTACTCATCGGGAATCTTGGCGCGGTAGTGGGTGATTCGCTTGTCCTCGCTCACCCACACCGCGACACGTTCCATCGCTCGGCGGGGCAGCGTGGTGAGCAGGCCGTACAGCCCCTCACCCAGCTTGTCGCCGAGCTTCTTCAACGCGATCGCCAGCACCCCCGCCACGATCACCCCGCCGGTGAAGCCGCCTAGCAGCCCCGTCAGCCCCTGGGTGATCGAATCCTCCTCGGCCACGATCGAAATGCTATGGCGGAACGCCGATCAGTGCCGGGTTTCGACCAGGTCCGGGACGGTCAGGCGTGGATCGTCCTCCAGCACCGGCTCACCCAGGCCGACCCTGCGTTGCAGGCGCTGCATCCACTTCGGGGCCCACCAGACGCTGTCGCCCAACAGTTTCATGGTGGCCGGGACCAGGAACATGCGCAGCACCGTCGCGTCGATGAACAGGGCGGCGATCATGCCGTAGGCGATGTACTGCATGAGAACCAGGTCCGAGAAGGCGAACGCGCCGGTGACCACCAGCAGGATCAGGGCCGCCGCGGTGATGATGCCGCCGGTTTGGGCGGTGCCCTTCACGATCGCCTCCTCGGTGGTCGCGCCGCGCGAACGCGCTTCGACCATGCGGGACACCAGGAATACCTCGTAGTCGGTGGACAGGCCGTAGACGATGGCGATGATCAGCACCAGCATGTTCGCCTGGCCGGGCTGCGGGGTGAAGTTCAGCAGGCTCGCGCCGTGGCCGTCCACGAAGATCCACGTCACGATGCCGAGCGTGGAGCCGAGGCCGAGACCGCTCATGAGCGCGGCCTTGATCGGCAGCACCAGGGAGCCGAAGGTCAGGAACATGAGCAGGGTGGTGGTCAGCAGGACCAGGGCGATCATCCAGGGCATGCGCGCCAGCAGGGCGTCGATGCTGTCCTTCTGTAGTGCGGGTACGCCTCCGACGAGCACCCGCATCCCGTCCGGCAGTTCCATATGCCGCAGGTATTCGATGGTCTGCCCGGCGTCGTTGATATCGGCGACCGGTGCGGTCGCGCGATAGATATCCGGGTGCGAGGCCGAGCGAATGGGAATCTCGAAGGGCGCGACCAGGCCCGGGGCCTTGTTGGCCGTACTCCACACCGGACCCACAGCCGCCGAATTGGGCGAGACGAACACCACCTCGATCGGATCGGACTTGCGCAGCGGGAAGTAGTGGTCGATCTGCTCCTGCGCCATGCGGGTCGGATTGTCCGGTGGCAGATACTTCTCACTGAATCCACCGAAGACCAGATTGCGCATCGGCAGGATCAACAGGAACAGTCCGATGAGCAGGGGTACGGCGACCACGCGCGGATGCTTGACCACCCATCGAGTGCTGCGCGTCCAGAAACCGCTCTCCTGCTTGGCCTTCGACCTGGTGCGCCGGAACCGCTCCAGCCCGAGCGCGTCCACGCGCGGACCCAGAATCGCCAGCACCGCGGGCAGCACGGTGAGCGCGGTCAGCGCCGCGATGGTCACCGTCGCGATCGCCCCGTACGCGATGGATTTCAGGAAGCCCTGCGGAAACAGCAGCAGCCCACCGAGACTCGCCACGATCATGGTCGCCGAGAACACCACGGTGCGCCCGGCCGTCATCACCGAACGCCGTACCGCCGAACGCGTGTCGTAACCGGCTGCCAGCTCCTCCCGGAACCGGCTCACGATGAACAGTCCGTAATCGATGGCCAGTCCTAGTCCGATCATCGAAACGACCGGGGATACAAAGGAATTGACCTCGGTGAAGTTCGTGATGAACCGCACCACGCCGAACGCGCCGAAAATAGTGAGCAGTCCGATCCCCAGCGGCAGAGCCGCCGCAACCACACCGCCGAAAATGAAGAACAGCAGCAGCCCCACCAGCGGAATCGCCAGCAGTTCCATTCGGTGGATATCGTCCGCGATCGTGTCGTTGAGCGTCACCGACACCGGCTGCAATCCGCCCACCTGGACGTCATAACCCGGAATGCCGAAGTCGCCCTTGACCGACCGATAGCTCTGCAGCAGTTCGGTATCGGTGGACCCGCGTAGCGCGATGGCCGCCAGCGCCCGCGTCCGATCCTTCGTCACCAAAGCCGCTGATACTGCCCCGGTTTCGGTGGGCCAGTAGCTGGCCCGAATGCTTGCGATCTGCCCCGGATGATCCTTGGGCAGGCTGTTCAGATGATCGACGACCGTCGTCTTGAAGTCCGGATCGTCCACGGTCTTGCCCTCGGGTGCGGTGAACAGCAACACCACATCGACATCGTGGTTCTGCGCGAACGCCGACCCCACCAGCCCCGCAGCCTCGGTCGACTCCGACCCCGAATCGAACATGCCCCCCGAACTCAGATGATCATCGAGCCCTTGCCCGTAACCTCCCAAAGCCAGCAGCGCCGCTGCCACAATCCCGATAACAGCAAACCGCAAGCGGCAGGCCAGATCACCCCATCGCGCGAACAGGTTCATACGTCACGGTAACAAGCAAGATCGCCCCCGGCACCCACCCCACCCGCTGTTAACCTGCCCCGCACCGCATTACCCGCTCCCACCACCTGTTATTCACTCCCGCCCGGCAATGTGTGTTTACCTGATCCGGTGTCCGAGCTACTCGACGACCCAGCGCTGGAACGATCCTCGGTGGTCGCCAACAATTCGATGAATCGCACTCGCGGCCTGGCGGGAGTCAACAGCTACGAACGAGACCTCGGCTTCGACCCGTTCCACCTGCTGTCCGAAACCGTTCGCGCCCAGCCGGATACGACCGTCACCTGGATCGACCTGTGCTGCGGATCCGGCAGGGCGCTCCTCGAGGCCGAACAGCGCTTCACCCGCGACCTCCCCGACGCCGATATCACCCTCCTGGGCGTCGACCTGATCGACTACTTCCAGACCCGGCCGCACACGAACCGCCTGCGCCTGATCACCGCCAGCGTCCATGACTGGCACCCCGATCGCCCCGCCGACCTGGTCACCTGCGTGCACGGCCTGCACTACATCGGCGACAAACTAGCACTCCTGTCCGCCATGGCCGGCTGGCTCACCCCGACCGGCCGCCTCACCGCACACTTCGACCCACACTCCATCCGAAACCCCGACGGCTCCTCCGCCGCCCGAAAAGTACTGGCGCACTTACGCACCGCGGGCCTGCACTACGACCGCCGCCACCATCGCCTCACCGCCCAAGGCCCCCGACCCCTGACCTTCCCCGCCACCTACCTGGGCGCCGACGACACCTCCGGCCCCGGCTACACCGGCCAGCCCGCAGTCACCTCCCATTACAGCTGGTAGCCCGCCGCCAACGGGGCTACATGCGGGGCTTGAGGCGGGGGCGGCGGATTGTGTTGAGGCGGGTGATGATTCGGGGGCGGCGGAGGTCTCGGGCGAACCATTCGCCGAGGGTTACCCCTGCCGCGAGGGCGCAGCCGACTGCGAAGGCGCTGAAGAGTTGGTTCAGGCCGATCAGTTGTTCGTTGTTGAGGAGGGCGTAGAGGCCGCGGTAGACGCGGAGGCCGGGGAGTAGGGGGGTGATGCCTGCCAGGGTGACGACGAGGGGTGGGGTCAGGGCGCGGCGGGCCAGGAGGCCACCGGCGAGACCCACGACGACGGCCGCCACGCCGGAGGAGATTACGGGGCCGAAGCCTGCGTGTTGGACCAGGAGGTAGACGACCGTGGCGGCCGCGCCGCTGAAGGCCGCTGCCGCGAGGGCGCGGCGTTCGGCGTAGCACGCCAGGGCGAAGGCCAGGGAGGTGATCGCGCCGGCGAGGAGTTTGACCGGGAGGTTGGTCAGGTCGCGGCCGGGGGACATGTCGACGGTGGGGACGGTGAACTCCATGAGTTCGGCCACGCGCAGGGTGAGCACGATGCCCGCGATGATGCCGCCGGTCATCATGACCACCTCGAGCATGCGGGCCGAGGCGGTGATGGGCGCACCGGTGATGGCGTCCTCGACCGAGCCGACGAGCTGTAAACCGGCCAGCAGCACGGCGATTCCGGCCGCGATGATCAGCGCGGGATCCAGCTTCAGATGACTTGCGAAGGTGGACACCAGGACCGCGGGCGATGCCGCTATCGCACCGCCGACCATGTGCTGGAAGAAGAAGGGCAGACCGCGGCGGTTCAACCGGCGATTGGTGCGGTCGATCAGCCAGGTGGTCGCGAAACTGATTGCCGCGATCAGCAGTCCGCCGTTCAGCAGCAAGGCCACCCCGGCCGCCATGAACGCCCACCCGAAGGTGGAGATCCACCGGTTGTACGGATGCGGCGCGGAGGTGATGGCGTCCAGTGCCTCGAGGGCTTCCTCGGGCGGCACCAACTCGCGGCGAATACGCCGGGTGAGCCGATCCACCGCCGCCAATCGCGTGAAATCCAGCGACCGGTAATGTACAACGCGCATGGTGCTCGCGGGCGGCATCGTCGGCCCGCGATCGGCCGAAATACGAATCGAGTTATAGGTGACATCGATATCGCAATTGGAGAGCCCGTAGGTCGAGGCGATGAATTCGATTTGATCCGTGGTGTCGGTGACAGCGGTTCCGGCCGCGAGGACCACTTCTCCTACCCGCTCCGCGAGGTCCAAAACCTGGGTGACCGTCGCGTCATCGGTCAGATCGATCGGCTGCAGCGGCGCGGGCGCCTCCACAACCGCGTCCGCCATCGCATTGCGGTCGGCCACCGCGCGATCGACGACGCTGGTCAGCAGTAGTCGCCACCGCCCGCGCAGGCCCGCCACGGCCCCGCGAGGTTCGGTAGCCAGATCATTGCTCACAGGAGAAAAGTACACGGGTGCGATAGATCACCGGGTCGACCAGGTCTATGCAAGTAGTGTTTTGAACTATGGCGAACGGTGGCGATCAGATAGCGGAACATCTACGCGCGGCCCTCGATGGTTCGTGGCGACATGTGCGGGAGAAGGCCCGCGAACACCTCGAGGACGACCGCCTTTACGGCGACCCCTACCTCGATTACAAATCCGCGCGAGCGCGGGTGCTGGAACAAATGCATCTGGTGTCCTCCTTCGGATGGGCCGAACTCGGCTTCGGTCGCATTTCCGGTGGCGCGAGCGATCCCGGCGGGGCCGTGACCGCGCTCGAGATGCTTGCCTACACCGACCTGTCGCTGTGGGTGAAATGCGGTGTGCAGTGGGGACTTTTCGGCGGCGCGGTGGACAACCTCGGCACCGAACGGCATCAGCAGTACATCGAGAAACTGCTGCCGCTGGAATTGCTCGGCTGTTTCGCCATGACCGAAACCGGTCACGGCAGCGATGTGGCCAATCTGGAGACCACGGCCACCTACGACCCCGCGACCCAGGAATTCGTCGTACACAGCCCAACTCCCTCCTCGCGCAAGGACTACATCGGCGGCGCCGCCGAACACGCCCGCATGGCAGCGGTTTTCGCGCAGCTGGTGACCGGCGGTGAGACCCGGGGCGTGCATTGCTTCCTGGTGCCGATCCGCGATGACGAGGGCCGTGATCTGCCCGGCGTCACCACCTCCGACGACGGTCTCAAAGGCGGTCTGCCCGGCGTCGACAATGGCCGAATCCTGTTCGACCAGGTGCGAATTCCGCGTGAGAATCTGCTCAATCGCTATGCCGACGTCGCACCCGACGGTACCTACAGTTCCGAGATCGTCAACCCCAGCCGTCGCTTCTTCACCACCCTCGGCACCCTCGTGCGGGGCCGGGTCAGCGTCGGCGGCGCGGCCGCCGCGGCCGCCCGCGTGGCGCTGAGCATCGCCGTCCGCTACGCCGAACAGCGCCGCCAATTCGCCGATCCCGATACCGGCGAAGAGACCGTGCTGATGGACTACCGCAGCCATCAGCGCCGCCTGCTGCCGCTGGTGGCCCGCGCCTACGCACTGCAATTCGCGCAGAACGATCTGGTACGCCGCATGCACCTGGTGCAGACCGGCCAGGACCTCGCACCCGGCGCTCAGCGTGCACTCGAGAAGCGCGCCGCCGGATTCAAGGTCGCCCAGACCCGGCACGCCACCCGCACCATTCAGGAATGCCGCGAAGCCTGCGGCGGCGCGGGCTATCTCACCGAGAACCGGCTCGTCACCCTCAAGGCCGACAGCGATGTGTTCACCACCTTCGAGGGCGACAACCTGGTGCTGACCCAGCTGGTCGCGAAGGATCTGCTCACCGCCTACTCCGATGAGGTCCGCGATCTGGACGCCCTGGGCTGGGTCAAGTTCGCCGCCACCATCGCTCGCGATGAGGTGCGCGAACGCTCGGGCGTGCGCCAGCTCATCCAGCGCCTGCGCGACCGCACCGGGGAGAGCGTCGACGACGGCGATCTGTCCCGCCGCGCGGTGCAGCTGCAACTGTTCGCCGACCGCGAGGACTATCTGGTTCGCACCGCCGGGCATCGACTTCGCGCCCGCGCCAAGGAAACCGGGCCGTTCGAGGCGTTCAACAATGCCCAGGACCACATTCTGGCGGCGGGCACCGCGCATATCGACCGCCTGGTGCTGGAGGCGTTCATCGAAGGTATCGCGGGCATCGAGGACGACGAGGCCCGCGAACTCGCCGAAACCGTCTGCGATCTCTTCGTTTACACCTCGCTCGAGGAGAACCAGGCGTGGTACATCATGCACCGGTTCATGTCGGTGGAACGCGCCAAGAACGTCCGGCGCGGGGTCAATGAACTGGTGGATCGCCTGCGCCCCAGCGCCTTGACCCTCATCGACGGTCTCGGCGTACCCGAGAAGATGCTGCGCGCCGCCATGCTCGAATCGCCCGCGCCGTAGCGATCGCCACACCCGCACTGCCGCACCATGAACCATGGTGCGGCAGTGTCTCGTTGAGATATGTGACACATTCGATGCCGATCGAGCCGAACGGTCCCGGCGCATAGTTTGTACTACATGAAGTAGTAGAAGCTATCGACACGGGGTGGAGAACAATGTCGACGACCATGGCGCGGTGCGCGATTCGCGCGGGAGGGCTCCGATGATCACCAGGCTCATCACACCGGCGATCCGCGCACCGAAACTGGTGCTGGCCCTGGTGGGCATCGCGTTCCTGCTGTGCGGCGTACTGGGTTCCCAGGCCGCCGCCCGGCTGACCAACGGCGGCTTCGTCGCCTCGGACTCCGAATCCGCCATGGCGGCGGACATACTGGCGCAGAACTTCGGCATGTCCGGAATGCAATTGGTGCTGACCCTCGAATCCGACGGCGGCGCGCAGGGACCGGCGGCCACCGCCCGCGGTAAGGACATAGCCACCCGCCTGAAGAGCGACAACCGCGTCGTCAAGGCCGTATCCCTGTGGACCGAACCGCAATTGAGCTCCACCCTGATCAGCCGCGACGGCAAGATCGGGCTGATCGTGGCCAGCGTGCGCGGCGATGAGAACACCGCACCCGCCGCCGCGGCCGATATCGCGAAGGAATACCTCGGCAGCCGCGACGGCATCACCATTCACGCGGGCGGTCAGGGCATGGTGTGGTCCGAGACCGGTAAACAGACCCAGCACGACCTCGCCCTCGCCGAGGCCATCGCACTGCCGCTCACCATCGTGCTGCTCATCTGGTTCCTCAGAAGCGCTGTGGCGGCGGCCATTCCATTCATCACCGGTATCGCCGCCATCGCGGGCACCAGCGCACTGCTGTATCTGGTGACGCTGTTCATGGACCTGTCGGTGTTCGCGCTGAACATCACCACCGCGATCGGCCTGGCGCTGGCCATCGACTACTCCCTGCTCATCATCGGCCGCTATCGCGAGGAGATAGCGAACGGCCGGGATCGCGAGCAGGCGCTCATCCTGGCCATGCAGCGCGGCGGCCGCGCGGTCGCCTTCTCCGGGACCACGGTCGGCATCGCGCTCATCGGAATGCTGTTCTTCCCCACCACATTCCTGCGTTCGCTCGCCGTGGCCGGGCTCGCGGTGGTGGCGCTGTCCATCGTGCTCAGCCTGACCCTGGTACCGGCATTGCTGGCCGTGCTCGGTGAACGCATCAATCGCAAACCGCTGCGCGAGGCCCGGCCGGTGCGGGAAAGCTTCCTGTACCGCGTCGCCCGGGTCGTACAGCGCAGGCCCGCGCTGTGCGCGCTGCCCGTACTGGCGCTGCTGATCATGTTGGGGCTGCCCATCTTCGGGCTGAAACTCGGTATGCCCGATGACCGCGTGCTGCCCACCTCGCTGGAATCGCGTCAGGTCGGCGATCTACTGCGCGAACGCTTCGACGACAATGCCACCGGCACAGTGCATATCGTGTTCCAGCTGCCCAACCGCTATGCGCAACTCGGTGACCTGAGCGCGTATTCGTCTGCGCTGTCACAGGTTTCGGAGGTCAAGGCGGTCACCGGTCCGGCGGGCACCTATGTCGGCGGCAAACTCGCCGGTCCCGCCGATCCGGCGGGCACCGACGGCGACGGCGGCGCGCACCTGACCATCACCAGCGGCGTGGACCCGTATTCCACCGGGGGACAACAGCAATTGACCGCATTGCGCGCGGTGGCACAGCCCGCGGGCGTCACCACGCTGTTCGGCGGTCTCGCCCAGCAGAACGCCGACTCCGCCGCGGGCATCAAGGAGGGCTTCCCGAGGGCGGTCATCTGGATCGCCCTGACGACCTTCATCCTGCTGCTCCTGCTCGCCGGCAGCGTGGTGCTCCCGCTCAAGGCGCTGGTGCTCAATATCCTCTCGCTCTCGGCGACCTTCGGCGCGCTGGTCTGGATCTTCCAGGACGGCCACCTGGGCGGCCTCGGGACCCTGGCCACCGGATACACCATCGCCACCCTGCCGGTGCTGCTGTTCTGCGTGGCCTTCGGGCTCTCGATGGACTACGAGGTCTTCCTGCTCGCCCGCTTCACCGAGGAATGGGAGCGCTCGGACAAGACCCGTGCCGACAACGACAACGCGGTGGCACTGGGCATCGCGCGCTCGGGCCGCATCGTCACCGCCGCCGCCCTGCTCATGTCCGTGATCTTCCTCGGCATCGCGACCAGCGGGGTCACCATGAATCGCATGCTCGGCCTCGGTCTGGCGGTCGCGGTACTGATGGACGCCACCCTGGTGCGCATGGTGCTCGTCCCGGCCTTCATGCGACTGATGGGCACCGCCAACTGGTGGGCCCCGGCACGATCGCGCCCACTGCTGGAGAAAGCCGCGCTGCGGGACTGAGTCCGATTCGCGGCTATCGTGGCGGCGTGACCCGATCGATCGCGCCCGCCCCGAACCGGCTGGATTCCCTGGCCAGGCACGCCGCGTTACCCGCGCTGATCCTGGCGGCCGTGATCGTGACCGTCGTTGTGCCGCAATTCTTTCCGGCCGACGGCGGCCCGACCGGTCTGGACAATTCGCTGGACGGGCATATCCACTCGTCCTTCGACGGGCACCAGTGGCTGTATCGACTGCTGGTCGCACCGAGCAACAACTACATCGTCATTCCGCTGCAATTGGGCGCGGCGGCATGGTTCGGCTATCGGCGGCATTGGTGGGCCGCCGGGTTCATGATCATCGGCCCGGAGCTGGCGATCCTGGTGAACTCGTTCGCGCTCAAGCCATTCTGGGACCGGCACCTGCACCACTATCTCGCCTACCCCAGCGGCCACACCGTGCAACTGGTCGCGGTGGTGACCGCGCTGGCATTGATCAGCGAATCGGCGCGGGCGCGGGTGACGATTGTGGTGATCATGGCCGTGGTGCTGCCCGCGGTCCTGGTCGGCATGGTGGGTATGGGCTATCACCATCCCACCGATGTCATCGGCGGGACCGCCGCCGCCATCGCGATGGTGACGGCGGCCTACCTACCCTGGCGCTGGTATCTCACGCGCCGGGCCGAACCGCTCAGCCGTACGCCACAACTCCCGCGATGATCACCCACAGCACCCACAGCACCGCCACGATCATGCCGAGCATGAGCATCACCCGCATGAACCCGCGGCCGAAATTGATATCCCCGCGCTCGCGCGGATACAGCTGCGCCGGTGCGAACCACGGGGTCGGCACTCGGAACGAACCCCCGGCCGCGGCCGCGTCGGCCTCCAATTGCGCCTGCTCCTCGGCATAGGCCTCGGCCTGCGCCTGCTGCGGGCCACCGTGCCACAGCGTGATGTCCACCGGACCCAGGAAGCCTTCGTTCAGCAGGTCCTGCGGTGCGGGCAGATACGGCAGAATTCCGAGCCCGCGGAACGCCCACGCCACATCATTGGCCGACCACTGCGGCCGCCCGCGCGAGGACAGGCCGACGAAATAATCGTGCAGCCGCTTGGGATCATCACCGACCAGCACCTCGAAACTGGGATCGCTCCACAGCTGGGTCACCCGCAGTTTGGAATCCGGCGGCGGCACCACCAGCACCGCGCCGTGCACCACGCGCTGCCCCAGCCCGCGCTCGGCCAGCCAATTCTGTAGCGCGAAGGTGTGATCGCGGGATTTGTCCAGCGGCGTGCGCTTGTCATTGCCCTCGAAGTTGATCAGCTTGTCGCCGACCCGCCACGGCCCGTTGAGCGGCACCTCGAGCTCGCCCTCCATGCGCTCCACCAGGGCCTCGGCCTCGATGACCACACAGCTGGACGGCGTCCAGATCACCGCGTCGAACGGATACAGCCGATCACCGTGGAACAGGCTGCAATTGACGGTCGCCACACCCTTGGGATCGCCGCTGCCCTTCCAGGTGCGCAGCCAATCGATCAGAACCTTCTCCGCATGTGTGCCAGCGGGATTCTGCACTCGAACGAGCATCGGCGCCGCACCTCTCTCGTCGAAATCGATACCGGCAGTCAAGAAAATGGTACGGACGGTCCGCACCCGCCGCCCAGATTTGCGGCCTGTCGTGTGTCGGTCGGCGGGTCAGGCCGTCTCGGCCGGTAGCCGGCCTTCCTTCACCGCGGTCACCAGTTGTCCGTGATCGACCTCGACGCGATCGGCGTAGCGCACCGCGAAAGCGGCCACGGCCTCGTCGAATGCCTGCGCGTCGTCGAGGTATCCGGCGACCAGTCGCGGATCCAGCGAGCGCGCGTGCGCCCGGGCCAGCAGCGCGCCCGCCAGCCGCCCGTAATCGTCGAGCAGGCCCGCGTCCAGCGTCGAGGGATCGATGCCGCCCTTGAGATTCCGAAACTGCCGCACGATGAACGGCAACTGCCGCCCCTCGATGGTCAGCGTCGTCCAGCCCAGCAGGATATCCGTCTCGGCCTGAACATGCCTGGCGCCCTGCACGATTCGCTCACCCTCGTGCCGGGCGGGCACCGGCGGCAGATACGGCGTCAGCGCGGACGGCGCGGCCTGCTTGATCTGCAGCACCAGCACCTCGTCGCCATTGCCGTGCAGCAGCGCCAAATAGCTGTGCAGGCCCACACTTCCGGTGCCGACAATGCGGAAAGCGATGTCGGACACCGTGAATCGGGTGATGAGATTGCGGCGCGACTCGCGCAGCGTGCCCACGTAACCGGCGAGCCCGTCGATCACCGCATCGGCCACGCCCGCCCCGACCGGGGTCAACAGCGGCGGATCGGCCACGAACTTGCGTGTGCCGAAACCGGTTTCGTGATCCTCGAGATGTTCGGTCCACTTGCGCACCACTTTGGCGCTGGTGTTCTTGCGCGCCTTCTTGGCCGCCTTGCGGAAATGCTCCAGCAGCGGATCGGCGTCGGCCTTACCGATCACCGATTCGTCCGGCAGCGCCGTCCACGAGGTCAGGAACGGCTGCGCCGCCAGTTCGGCCACCGCCAGTCGATAGGACCGGGCGGCATCGCGCGCCGCGGCCAGGCAGTCGTCCTCCGAGGCTCCGCCCTCTCGGCCCGCCAGCACCAGACTGGCGGCCAGACGCTCCAGATCCCACTCCCAGGGCCCCGGCGCGGTCTCGTCGAAATCATTGATATCCATCACGATCTCACCGCGCGGGGTGCCGTACAGACCGAAGTTCGCCGCATGCGCGTCACCGCACAGCTGCGCCGTCAGCCCACTGCCGGGACCGCCCGCAAGATCAGCCGCCATCAGTCCGGCGGACCCCCGGAAGAACGAATACGGCGATGCCGCCATCCGCCCGATGCGCAGCGGCAGCAGGTGTGGCAAACGTCCGGCATTACTGGCGTCGATGAAGTCGAGCACTCCCGGCCGGGACGCGGACACCGCGGCCCGATCCCGCGATTCGACCGGGGTGCGGTCGCGCAGCGCTCGGCCGCGATCCCACACCTCCTGCGACGACACGGGGGTACGGAAGTCGATCACGTTGGAGCACACAACGTTCCAACCTACCGGCGGCCGCGATCCCACGCGAGACGACCGGAACCACTCGATAAGTGGTCCCGGTCACCGGGATTCAGTGCGCGGGCACCGGCGGATCCACCGGGAAGATCGGCAGCCGCAGCGCACCCGAGGCCGATTCCGGCACGGTCGGCTGTTTGGGCTGCACCGGACTGATCCGCCGATACGGCTGCCCCAGCTCCGGCCGGGGATCGGCGTCATTGCGATTGGGCCAGAACGCCATTGCCCGCTCGGCCTGCGCGGTGATGGTCAGCGACGGATTCACGCCCAGATTCGCCGTCACCGCCGACCCGTCCGCGATATGCAGTCCCGGATAGCCGAAGACCCGCTGATACGGGTCCACCACACCGGCTTCGGGCCCCTCGCCGATCACGCAGCCGCCGATGTAGTGCGCGGTCGCCGGGATATTGAACACATCCATGATCAGCGAGTGCACATCCCCGTCGACCTTCTTGCCGAACCGCCTGCCCACCTCGTGCGCCAGCGGAATCCAGGTCGGATTGGGCTTGCCCGTGCCCTGTCTGGTCTTGAGCTGACCCCAGCGCCGATACGAGGTCAGCGAATTGTCCAGGGACTGCATGACCAGCAGGATCACCGATTTATCGGAGGCATTGCGGGCATTGAGACTGCGCGCGAACACGATCGGATGCAGCAGGATCGCCAGCAGGAAGCGCAGGAACCGGAACGCACCGCCGTCCACGATCGGCACCGACATGGGGAACAGCCCGTTCTGCCCGTGCCCGTAGTGACACACCTCGATATGGGTGTTCGGTTCCGGATGGATCGATGAGGTGATCGCTACGCCCTGCGCGAAATCGTCGCGCCCGTGGCTGACCACATTGAGGATGGCCTCGGAATTGGATCGGGTCAGCTCGCCCAGCCGCGGTGACAGCTCCGGCAGCACATCCTCATCGCGCATCTTGTGCAGCAGTTTCTGGGTGCCCAGCGCGGCGGCGGCGAACACCACCTGCTCCGCGGTGAAGGTCTTGCGGTCCTTGCGAACCCAGCGATCCGAGCGCGCGGTCTCCACCGCGTAACCGCCGCCGACCATGGGCCGCACCTTGGTCACCTCGGTCAGCGCGAACACCGTCGCCCCGGCCTGTTCGGCCAGGTAGAGATAGTTCTTCGGGGTGGTGTTCTTGGCATTGTGCGGGCATCCGGTGAAGCACCGCGCGCAATGGATACAGCCGTTGCGGCGCGGCCCGACGCCACCGAAGTACGGATCCTCGACCTCGGTCCCCGGATCGGCCTCGTTGAAGAACACGCCCACATTCGTGGCATGGAAGGTGTCGGCGACCCCGAGATCCTCCGCGACCGAGCGAATCACCTCGTCGGCGGGCGTCATTCGCGGATTCGGGGTGACCCCCAGCATGCGCTGCGCCTGGTCGTAGTACGGCGCGAGCTCGCTCTTCCAATCGGTGATATGCGCCCACTGCTTATCGGTGTAGAACTCCGGCAGCGGTTCGTAGAGGGTATTGCCGTAGATCAGGGAGCCCCCGCCCACCCCGGACGCGGAGAAGACCGCGCATTTGCCCAGCACGCTGATGCGCTGCGTACCCGTCATGCCCAGGCGCGGAGCCCAGATCGCCTTGCGCACATTCCAGTTGGTCTTGGGGATGTCCTCGGCGTTCCAGCGGCGGCCCGATTCCAGCACGGCCACCCGGTAGCCCTTCTCGGTGAGCCGCAGCGCGCTCACGCTTCCGCCGAAACCGGAGCCGATCACAACGACGTCGTAGTCGAAGTCGGGCATGGGTCTGTCCTCTCGCATGCCGGGATAACAAATGAGAAACTTATCAACTCATTCTGTCATCCGCCGGGTATGGCGGAGACCATACAACAACAAGACTCGCACGCGACCCGCCTGGAGACTCGAGGATCTTTGCGGTAAGACCAGGGTTGTGACAACCGAGCGGAACGCCGAACCGGTGTACAGCGACCGCATCTTCACCGTCCCGAACGTGCTGAGCGCGATCCGGCTGATCGGCGTCCCCGTCTTCCTCTGGCTGCTGCTGGTCCGCGAGGCCGACGGCTGGGCCTTCGCGCTGCTGGTGGCCAGCGGTTTCACCGATTTCCTGGACGGGAAACTCGCACGGCTGCTTGATCAATCGTCCAAGCTGGGCGCGATCCTGGATCCGCTGGTGGATCGGCTCTACCTGCTGGCGACCCTGGCGGGCTTCCTGATTCGCGGCATCCTGCCCTGGTGGGTGGTGGTGATCCTGGTGGCGCGCGACGGCATCCTGACCCTGACCCTCGGCATCTACAAGCGGCGCGGGCTGCCCCCGCCCGAGGTCATCTACCTCGGCAAGGCCGCCACCTTCGCGCTCATGTCCGCGCTGCCGTGGACCCTGGCGGGCCAAATGGATTGGCCCCTGGCAGGTTTCAGCCGTGCCTTCGGCGGGGCATTCCTGGTCTGGGGTACCGCCGTGTACGTCTGGACCGGCATTCTCTACGCGGGCAAAGCCATTGCGGTTGCCCGAGCCATACCGGCCGCATCGCGTGAAGATCAGTAGCCATTAGGGTGTGTGGCGAACGGATCCTCGCCGATCCCGAAAGGACCGCCCGTTGAAAGGACACCGCCAGTGAGCGACCTACCCGACGACCTGCGCTACACCGAGGAACACGAATGGGTGCGCATCGCCGGCCCGGCCCGCGTGCGGGTCGGTATCACCGACTATGCCCAGTCGCAGCTCGGTGATGTCGTGTTCGTGCAGCTGCCCGACACCGACAAAGACGTCGCCAACGGCGACAGCATCGCCGAAGTCGAGTCCACCAAGAGTGTTTCGGACATCTACGCCCCGCTGGCCGGGAAAGTCGTTGCGGTGAACGAGATTCTGACGGCCGAGCCGGAGACCCTCAACACCGATCCCTATGGCGACGGCTGGATCTTCGAACTCGAGCTGGACTCGGCCGAGACCCTCGATGCCGCATACGGTGACCTGCTCGATGCCGCAGGTTATCAAGGAGTTATCGGAGGCTGAAGCAGCCTTCACAGTTCTACCTGCACGGGTACGCCTGGGCAGGGTACGGTCAATGCCAACAGTTCCGCTGAAGGCATCAACTGCTTGCTATGGATTATTCGGTTCGAGGAGGAGAGCAAGGGTGAGCGAGAACAAGGACCCGGGTTACCAGGAGACAGCGGCAGAGACCACTTCGGTGTTCCGTGCTGATTTCCTGAACGAGGTCGACACGTCGCGCCCTGAGCAGACCGGCGAACAGCCGGTGCAAGGAGTCGAGGGTCTGCCCGCGGGTGCGGCTCTGCTGGTCGTCAAGCGCGGCCCGAACGCCGGTTCGCGGTTTCTGCTCGATCAGCCCACCACCTCCGCGGGACGTCACCCCGACAGCGACATCTTTCTCGACGATGTCACCGTCAGCCGTCGGCACGCGGAGTTCCGCCAGGACGACGACACCTTCCAGGTCGTCGATGTGGGCAGCTTGAACGGCACCTATGTCAACCGGGAGCCGGTGGATTCCTCGGAGCTGCAGAATGGCGATGAGGTTCAGATCGGCAAGTTCCGTCTCGTGTTCCTCACCGGTCCGCGTCCCGCGTCGAGTGAATCGGCGGCGGGCGCACTATAGGGCCGAGCGGAATGACTGGCGCAGCGCAGTGGACGCGCGGGGGCATGTCGATCGGCTCCGTGCTGGATTTGCTGCGTCCGGATTTCCCGGACATCACCATCTCGAAGATTCGGTTCCTCGAATCGGAGGGATTGATCAGTCCGGAGCGCACTCCTTCGGGGTACCGCAGGTTCCACGTCGCGGACGTGGAACGCCTGCGGTTCGTGCTCACGGCGCAGCGGGATCAGTACCTGCCGCTCAAGGTGATCAAGGAACAGCTGGAAGCGATCGACAGCGGCGCCGCGACGCTCGGAGTACGGGAAGCCCGGGTCCGAGCGGGCGGGGGAGCTGTGTCCGATTCCAGAGATGCTTTGGGGCCCAACGGCGATGGCCGCTTACGGCGGCTCGGCGTCGTGCCCGGTGAGGTATCGCCCGAGGAACTCCGGTTCGATCACGAGATCCGGATTCCGCGGGCGGATCTGTTGCAGCAGGCGGGAATCGACGAGAAGTTCCTCACCGAACTGATTCGCGCGAATCTCATTACGCCCGGTGCGGCAGGCTATTTCGACGCCGACGCGGTGACGCTCGCGCGCACCGCCAAGGCATTGAGTGAATTCGGTTTGGAGGCAAGGCATTTGCGCGCCTTCAAACTTGCCGCGGACCGGGAGGCGGCCATGGTCGCGCAGATCGCCGCGCCCATTGCCAAGAGCCGGGACGCGGACGCTCGCGCCCGTGCGGAGGAGACCGTGCGAGAGTTGGCGGCACTGTCGCTGACCCTGCACACCTGCCTGGTGAAGACCTCCGTGCGTGCTTCGCTCGGAGGCTGAAATCTTCGCCTAGACTCGGTGATACGACTCGCCCCGCTGTGTCGATGGCCGGGCGGTCGGCTGAGTTTATGGGAGGCGTGCGATGAGCGAAATGCGTGTGATCGGCATCCGTGTCGAACAGCCACAGAATCAGCCCGTGCTGTTGCTCCGCGAGGCTTCCGGCGACAGGTACCTACCCATCTGGATCGGGCAGGCCGAGGCGACCGCGATCGTTCTCGAGCAAGAGGGTGTCACTCCCATTCGTCCGCTCACCCACGATCTGATCAAGATCCTCATCAAGGATCTCGGGCACACCTTGAAAGAGGTGCGGATCGTGGATTTGCAGGAGGGCACCTTCTACGCCGATCTGGTGTTCGAGAACGATCTGCGTATCTCCGCGCGGCCCTCGGATTCGGTGGCCATCGCGCTGCGGGTGGGCTGTCCCATCTACGCCGAGGAGCCGGTGCTCGAAGAGGCCGGGCTCGTCATGCCGGATGAGCGCGAGGACGAGGTGGAGAAGTTCAAGGAGTTCCTGGAGTCGGTCTCCCCGGACGATTTCAAGGCCACCGACAGTTAAGTGGGGGCGGCCGAATCGTTACCTCGACCTGTACTTAAGGTCTAGAAACACGCCGCTCGTCACGCTTGGTTCGACGCCGATGCTCCCGGGACAATCAGGAGAGTAGCCTCGACAGTTAGGCCACGCTCCAAACGTCGATGCAGTGTCCGAAATAAGACACGAGCCCGGATAGGCCAGCAGTAAGGGAGTAGTCAGTGGGAGACCAACCGCATACCCAGGATGTGGTGCAGCCAGGGCTGTTCCCCGATGACACGGTGCCGGACGATCTCGTCGGCTACCGGGTGCCCAGCGCCTGCCAGGTCGCCGGGATCACCTATCGGCAGCTCGATTACTGGGCACGGACCGGACTGGTCGTGCCGTCCATCCGCAGCGCCACCGGATCCGGTAGCCAGCGGCTGTACTCGTTCAAGGACATTCTGGTCCTCAAGATCGTCAAACGGCTGCTCGACGCCGGCATCTCGCTGCAGAACATCCGCATAGCGGTGGATCATCTGCGCAGCAGAGGTGTCGAGGATCTGGCCGGGATCACCCTCTTCTCCGATGGCGCGACCGTGTACGAATGCTCCTCGCCCGAGGAAGTCGTCGATTTACTGCAGGGCGGGCAGGGTGTGTTCGGTATCGCGGTCGGCGGCGCCATGCGCGAGTTGACCGGGGCCATCGCCAGTTTCCCGGCCGAGCGGGCCGAGGCCGGTACCGCCACCGAGCGGCCCGAAGACGAGCTCTCGTCGCGTCGCAAGGCCCGGATGGACCGCAAGACCGGATAGCCGTCCGGGGGCGCGCGAGTGTGAAATCGACCCAGGCAACATTCCTGTAACTTGCCGCCCCTTAGACTTGGCAGTGCGTCGCAGCCGTGCGGGAGAGTCCCGGGGATGCAGGCCTTTTCGAAGGCATGCGGAAACCGGGCGCCGAAGGAGCAGCACCTCCCCGTCAATCTCTCAGGCACAAGGGACCGTGCGGAGTTTCGGCGCCTCTGGAAAGCGGTGGTCGCGAGCCACCCGCCCATGGTGAAAGGGGTACGGCCGCAACGGTCGTGCCGCGAATCTCTCAGGCGCCAACGACAGAGGGGGAGGGCAGACGACGCGTCGGCCACCGAGCCGACCCCCGCCCACCCCTTTGGAGAGCAGCCGTGACCTGGACTCGATCCTTCGCCGACCGCCATATCGGACCCGACAGCGGCGAACTCGAGCGCATCCTCGCGACCGTCGGTGTGGAATCGCTGGACGAACTCGCCGCCAAGGCCATCCCGGCCAGCATTCTGGACAGCGACGGGGCCAATGGCCTGGACGCGCTGCCGCCCGCGGTGAACGAGCACGAGGTGCTCGACGCGCTGGCCGCGCTGGCCGGGTCGAATACGGTGGCCACCACCATGATCGGGCTCGGGTACTACGACACCCTCACCCCGCCGGTGCTGGTGCGCAATCTCATCGAGAATCCGGCCTGGTACACCGCGTACACGCCGTATCAGCCCGAGATCAGCCAGGGGCGGCTCGAAGCCCTGCTCAACTTCCAGACCATGGTGTCCGATCTGACCGGGATGGATGTGGCCAACGCGTCCATGCTGGACGAGGCCACCGCCGCCGCCGAGGCCATGACGCTGTTGCAGCGGGCCAATCGGTCGAGCAAATCGCAGCGGCTGCTCATCGACTCCGATCTCTTCCCGCAGACCCGGACCGTGCTGACCACCCGGGCCGAACCGCTCGGGATCGAGATCGTCGAGGCCGATCTGTCCGGCGGGGAGCTGCCCGAGGGTGACTTCTTCGGCGTGATCGTGCAGCAGCCGGGCGCCTCCGGCAAGATCGTGGACTGGACCGCGGTCATCGAAACCGCCCATGCGCGTGGAGCTCTCGTCGCGGTGGGCGCGGATCTGCTTGCGGCGACGCTGATCACCTCGCCGGGGGAGCAGGGCGCGGACGCCTGCTTCGGCACCAGCCAGCGGTTCGGTGTGCCGCTCGGGTACGGCGGGCCGCACGCGGGCTACCTCGCGGTGCGGACCCAGCACGCGCGGCAGCTGCCGGGTCGGCTGGTCGGCGTCTCGGTGGACGCGGACGGCAATACCGCCTACCGGCTCGCGCTGCAAACCCGTGAGCAGCACATTCGCCGGGAGAAGGCGACCTCGAACATCTGCACCGCGCAGGTGCTGCTGGCCATCGTGGCCGCCATGTACGCCTCGTACCACGGTGCGGACGGGCTCAAGTCGATCGCGCGGCGGGTGCACGGGCACGCGCAGTGGCTGGCCGCCGGGCTCGGCGACGCGGTCGTGCACCAGAGTTTCTTCGATACCGTGCTGGTGAATGTGCCGGGCGGCGCGGAAGCCATTGTGGCCAAGGCGAAGGGCGCGGGCATCAACCTGCGGCTGGTCGACGCCGATCATGTCGGCATCGCCTGCGATGAGGCGACCACCGACGCGCACGTGGTGGCGGTGCTGGACTGCTTCGGCGCGGAGATTCCGGTCGGGCCGGAGGGTGCGCTCTTCCACGGGAAGCAGCGCCCGCATATCGAGAACCGGACCTCGGAGATGCTGACGCATCCGGCATTCACCCGGTACCGCACCGAAACCGCCATGATGCGGTACCTGCGGTCGCTGTCGGACAAGGATATTGCCTTGGACCGCAGCATGATTCCGCTGGGATCGTGCACCATGAAGCTCAATGCGGCCGCGGAGATGGAGTCCATCACCTGGCCGGGATTCAACCGGGTGCATCCGTACGCGCCCGTCGAGGACGCGCCGGGCCTGATCCGGCTGATCGAGGATCTCGAGGGCTGGCTGTCCGCCGTCACCGGATACGACCGGGTGTCGTTGCAGCCCAATGCCGGTAGTCAGGGTGAGTACGCGGGACTGCTCGCGATCCGGCGCTACCACCTCGATCGCGGTGATACGCACCGTGATACCTGCCTGATCCCGTCCAGCGCGCACGGCACCAATGCGGCGTCGGCGGCCATGGTCGGTATGCGGGTGGAGGTCGTCAAGACCCGTGCGAACGGTGACGTCGACCTCGACGATCTGCGGGCCAAGATCGCCGATCACGCGGATCGGCTGGCCTGCATCATGATCACCTACCCGTCCACGCACGGCGTGTACGAGCACGAGGTCGCCGAACTGTGCGCCATGGTGCACGATGCGGGCGGTCAGGTGTACGTCGACGGTGCGAACCTCAATGCTCTTGTCGGCGTTGCCCGTCCGGGCCGGTTCGGCGGCGATGTCAGCCACCTGAACCTGCACAAGACCTTCTGCATTCCGCACGGCGGCGGCGGTCCGGGCGTCGGTCCGGTCGCGGTGCGCGAACACCTGGCGCAGTACCTGCCCGGCGATCCGCTGGAAGCGGGTTCGCACGCGGTCTCGGCGGCCAAGTACGGTTCCGCCTCGATCCTGCCGATCACCTGGTCCTACATTCGCATGATGGGCGCGGACGGCCTGCGCCGTGCCACCCTGACCGCCATCGCGTCCGCGAATTACATTGCGCGCCGGTTGGATCCGCACTTCCCGGTGCTGTTCACCGGTGACAACGGCATGGTCGCGCACGAGTGCATCCTGGATCTGCGCGAGATCACCAAGCGTACCGGTGTCACGGTTGACGATGTGGCAAAGCGCCTGGCGGACTACGGTTTCCACGCACCCACCATGAGCTTCCCGGTGGCGGGCACCCTCATGGTGGAGCCCACCGAGAGCGAAAACCTCGAAGAGATCGACGCTTTCATCGATGCGATGATCGCTATCAAGGGTGAGATCGATCAGGTCGAGGCCGGGGTGTGGCCGGTGGAAGACAACCCGCTGCGCGGCGCACCGCACACCGCGCAGTGCCTGGTCGGCGACTGGGATCACCCCTACAGCCGCGAAATCGCCGTCTACCCACAGGGTTTGCACGGCGCTCGCGCCAAGGTATGGCCGTCGGTCCGTCGCATCGACGGCGCCTACGGCGACCGCAACCTGGTCTGCTCCTGCCCCCCGATCGACTCCTACGCCGACTGATACGGGTCGATAGTGAAGCGCCCCACCGGTTTTCCGGTGGGGCGCTCGGCTGTTCCGGGCATAGGGTGGGTGCATGAATTCGGGTAAGCCGCTGGTAATCGAGGCCGCCGTCAATGGATCGACCGCCAAGCAGCTCAATCCCCATGTGCCGCGGACGGTCGAGGAGATCGTCGCGAGCGCCATGGTGTGCGTGGACGCGGGTGCGGGCATCGTGCACAACCATAACGACGAGCCCAATCTCGGTGCGCCGAGCATTCATTCGGCCGATCCCTACGAGGCGGCGTGGTCGCGTATCCGGGAGGTGCATCCCGGTCTGCTGATGCACCCCACCACTTCGGGTGAGCGCTCGGCGGCGATCGCCGATCGGTTCTCGCACATCGTGGAACTGCACCGGCGCGGTGTCCTGACCATGGCCACCGTGGACGCCGGCTGCTTCGCGATGGCCGTCGACGGTCCCGAGGGGCCGGTGTCGCTGTCCCCGTTCGGCAATTCCGCGGCCGATGTCGGCCACCTGTTCGGCTGGTGCCGGGAGGTGGATCTGCCGTTGCACCTGTCGATCTTCGAGCCGGGGTTCCTCCGGCTCGCTCTCGCCCACCACCGGGCAGGCAGGCTGCCGAAGCGGACGAAGATCCAGCTGTACTTCGGCGGGCCGACGGCACTGTTCGGATTACCGCCGACGCAGGCGAGTCTGAACGCCTACGTGGAGATGATCGGTGCGACGGGCCTACCCTGGATGGTCGGGGTGCCCCGGGGCGATGTTCTCGGATCGGGGCTCGGCGCGGCGGCATTGCGTGCGGGCGGCCACATTCGAGTCGGTCTCGAGGATTACGCCGGGCCGGGGCAACCGGCCAACGAGGAACTGGTGGGGCGTGCGGTTGACTTGGGCGCGGGTCACGGTCGTGCTGCGGTGCCGCCGGATGATGTCGCCGCCGCGCTCTGGGGCTAGCACCCGGGGAGCGGCGTGGTAGGTGAACGGGGTCCGGCGGGTCAGCGGCGGCGGAGTGCCGGGTCGAGCAATGCCGGTGGGGTGTCGTGCTTTTCGCCGGGGGCGAGGTCGGTGCCGGGTGGGACGATGGCGTCGATCGCGTCCAGTAGGTCGGGGGACAGGGTGGTGTCGGCGGCGGCCAGTTGGGAGTGCAGGTGGTCCAGGGTGCGGGGGCCGATGATCGCGCTGGTCACGGCGGGGTGGGCGGTGACGAATGCCAGTGCCAGTTGGATGAGGGTCAGGCCGGCCTGGTCGGCGAGTTTCGCGAGCTGTTCGACCGCATCGAGTTTGGCGCGGTTGACCGGGGTTTCGGTGTCGAAGCGGTCGGGCATGAATTGGGAACGGCTGGTGGTGATTTCGCTGCCCGCGCGGATCGCGCCGGAAAGCCAGCCCGAGGCCAGGGGGCTCCAGACCAGCACGCCCATGCGGTACTCCTCGGTCACCGGCAGGACGTGGGTTTCGATGCCGCGTTGCAGGATCGAATAGCCGGGCTGTTCGGTGACGTAGCGGGTCAGGTGGTGTTCGCGGGCCGCCCACTGGGCCTGCACGATGCGGTAGGCGGGAAAGGTGGAGGAGCCGAAGTAGCGGATCTTGCCCGCGCGCTGGAAATCGGTCAGGGCCGAGAGGGTTTCCTCATCGCTGGTGGCCGGGTCCCAGCGGTGCATTTGGTAGAGGTCGATGTGGTCGACGTCCAGGCGGCGCAGGGAATCGTCGAGGGCGGTGGTGAGCCAGCGGCGGGAGCCGCCGCGGTGATTGCGTTCCTCGCCCATCGGCATGGTCGCCTTGCTGGCGAGCACGATATCGTCCCGGCGGCCTGAAATGGCTTGGCCGACAAATCTTTCGGATTCGCCGTCGCTGTACCGGTCGGCGGTGTCGATGAGGTTGATGCCGCCTGCCAGGGCGGCGTCGACGATGGCGGTGGCCTCGTCCTGGGTGGTGCGGCCGATGCTGCCGAAGTTCATCGCGCCCAGTGCGAGGGTGCTGACCTGTACGCCGGTGTTGCCCAAGGTGCGGTACTGCATGCGGTTCTCCTCGAAGCGATGGAATCGGGGGTGCGATACCCTCGTTAAACGGAACAACGTTCCGAAAACCAACATACGGAACGTTGTTCCGTTTGCCAAGTGGTCGAGGAGGTGCCGTGGCAGAAAACGGATCCGGGATGCCGCGCAAGCGGGCCGACGCCCGGCGGAATGCGGAAACCCTGCTGGACGCGGCCGCCGCCGCGTTCATCGCCTCGGGGGTGCACGTGCCCGTGCGCGATATCGCCGCCCAGGCCGGGGTCGGCGTGGGCACCATCTACCGGCACTATCCGACGCGCGCGGATCTGATCGTCGGCGTTTACCGGCATCAGGTCGAAGCGTGCGCGGCGGCCGGACCGGAACTGCTCGCGAGCAGCGCCACCGCGTATGCGGCGCTGAAAAGCTGGATCGATCTTTTCGTTGACTTTCTGGTCACCAAACACGGTCTTGCCGAGGCCCTGCAGTCCGATGACCCAACCTTCGAAACCCTGCACGCCTACTTCATCGAACGCCTCCTGCCGGTATGCGGACAATTACTCGCCGCGGCCACCGAGTCGGGCGAAATCCATTCGGATGTAAGAGCTTTCGAACTGATGCGCGGCGTCGGCAACCTCTGCGTCGGCGCGGACGGCCACCCGGACTACGACGCCCGCCGCATGGTCGCCCTGCTCATCGCGGGACTGGCGCGTTAGCGGTCGCCGAAGCGGCCGGGTCGCGGTGGACCCGGCCGAGCGTGGCCGGACGATCAGGGCTGCGCCGGGGTGAAGATGCCGAAGTGGTTGCCCGCGGTGTCGCGGAGTTCGGCGAAGACCAGGCCGCTCTTGGCGGTGGTGAGCGGGACCAGGACCTTCGCGCCGAGCTTTTCGGCGGCGGCGATGGTGGCGGCGACGTCGGTGACCAGGACCGAGAAGATGGCGTGGTTGGCTTCGCTGTCGTGGACGCGGGCGATGCCGCCCTGCGGCCGCGGGTTGCCGGGGTAGCTGACCAGGTCGTAGTTGCCGTCGAAGGCGGGGTCCGAGGTGTAGTTCCAGCCGAACAGACCGGCGTAGAAGGATTTGAGCTGTTCGGGCTGATCGCTGCCGATCTGGAACCAGGCGACGGAGTTGGGAGTCGGGGCGGTCATGGATCCTCCGTGGATGTGTGTCGGGCGGCTTGCTCCTCAACGATCTCGCGGCCCGGCGACAACCCCCTGTCGGTGTTTCCGGACCTATCCGAAAGCGACGATGCGGAGTTTGTGATCGGGCAGATCCAGGTCGCAGCTCTCCAGGGTGCGCTCGGGCACGGGCTCGTCGGTCAGGGCGATATCGGACATGCGGTCGACGCGGAAGACCCGGGCCGCCTCGCGCAGCCGGCACCAGGTCACCAGGCACCAGCCGTTCTTGCTGCGCAGCAGCAGCATGGGCTCGACGCGGCGGTGCGTGATCGCGCCCGCGGCGTCGGAATATCCGAACTCGAGTACCCGGCGCAGGCGCACCGCGTCCTCCACGAGCGGTGGAATGCCCTGTGCGGTAACGGGTTCGGTGCGTTCGATGAGCCCGACCCGGCCGACCAGTTCGCGGGCGGAGGCGGCATCGGGTTCGGGCATGGCCGCCAGGATCTTGCGCAGCGCACTGCGCCCGGCGTGCGCGAAGGGACTGTCGAGGCTGCGTTCCAGCGCGATTGCCAGGGCCACCGATTCGGCGGCGGTGAAGTTCAACGGCGGCAGGGACATTCGCTTGTCGAGGGCATAGCCGCCGCGCCGCCCGACATCGGCGTAGATCGGAACCCCGGATTGCTGTAGCGCGCTGATATCGCGCTCGATGGTCCGGGTGCTGACCTCGTAGCGATCGGCGAGTTCACGCGCGGTGCGCAACCTCGGTGCGATGGCGCGCAGGTCCTCGACGATCGCGTAGAGCCGATCAGTGCGGTTCACAGTCCCACGATAGATGCGGGCACCGACAACAAAGCGCCCCATCGCGAGGGGCGATGGGGCGCTGAGCTTTCGAAAGGCGGTGCCGGGTTACTTGGTGGCGGGTTTCCAGGTGGAGATCGCCCAGATGATCACCACGTCCAGGGCGATGATCAGCAGCGACCACGCCGGGTAGTACGGCAGCCACAGGAAGTTCTCCACGATCGAGATCGCCGCGATGATGATGGCCGCCACCCGGGCCCAGGTCGCGCCCGTCAGCAGGCCGATGGCGGTGAGCACCACGATGGCGCCGATGACGATGTGGATCCAGCCCCAGGCCGAGGTGTTGAACTTGTAGATGTAATCGTTGGTGCCGACGATCAGCAGATCATCCGAGGCGGCCGCGGAGATGCCCTGGAGAATCGAGAGCACGCCGACCACCAGCAGCAGCACACCCGCGGCGATCGAGGTGCCTGCCGCGACACCCTGCCGCACCGAATGATCGGTGTCCGTATCCGTGCTGTGCGCCATGGGAACCCCTTCGATGTCGATGAAGCACGCATAACCTGCTTCGATCTTGCACCGGGTTGCCGCAACATTGTGGCGACATGCCGGAGCGGTAGGCGCACCGCCGGGTATAGCCACTGGTCAGGGCGTAGTGAGTGCCTTCGATACGGCCGTGCCGAATGCCAGATCGTTGCTGGAGGTGACCTTGGTATAGGTACCGCCGGTGCGCTGGGCCAGGGTTTGCAGGGTTTGGGTGCCGGGGCCGCCGAGCACGATCACATCCACCCGCACCGGATGCGCGGGATCGCCCGCCGCGGCGATATCGGCGAGCAGTTGATCGCCGGTGACGGGGGAGTCGTCCTCCGGACCGTCGGTGATCAACAGAATCGTATTGCTGCGCGCCTTGGCGTAATTGCTCACCGCGTTGCGGTAGGCCGCCTCGATGGTGGGGTACGTGCGATCGGGTTTGGAGGTGCCGACGGTGACCGTGCTCAGCGATTGGGCGATCGCGGTGCGCTGGGCATCGGTCAGCGGGGCGGTAGGAGTCAATATCTTGTACGGGTTCTGCCCGTCCAGGTTCTTGGAGTACTCCCAGACGCCCAGCCCGAACTCCGGCGGCATGACGCCCATGGTCGATTGCACGGCCACGGCGGCATTGGCCAGCCGGGTGGTCGCACCGTCCAGAGTGCTCATGGAGGACGAAGTATCCAGCAGCACAGTCGAACTCACGCCGAGCACCGGATGCGTCAGGATCTGTTGCAACTGGGTCAGCACGGTCTTGGCGGCGACGGTGGCGGTGGCGGGCGGTGCGGCTCCGAAACCGTTGTCGGTGAACAACTTCGACTGGTCCGGCGCGCGCAGGAAGTCCGCGAACAGTCCGGCGACCGAATTCTGGGTCTGATCGACCCAGGAGCCGGTGATCTGCGCCGCCGGGAAATCGGCTACCGGACCGTTCTCCGGGGGCCGAAAAGCGGTGAGCCCGTTATGCGCTCGGATTTGATGTTCGGTCGCGGGGACGGCGTGCACGGGTGCGGCCGGATCGGCGGACAGATCCGCGAGCGCGGTCTGGGTGTCCTTCACCGTGGGCGCGTTCGCGGCGAGCAGTGAGATCGCCGAGATCACCTGCCCCGAGCGCACCGCGTTCTCATCGAGTGGCTCCGTGCCCGAGACCCCGGAGCCGACGGCCGCCGCCACCGCCAAGGCCGAGTCGCCGCCGGGCATGGCGAGTTTGAGACCGCCCCAAGGAGCGAGCCCGATATCGCTCAGCGAACCCTGTTGCAGCTTGGCCAGATCCGCCCAGTGCACCTGCGCGGTATCCATCGCCTGGCGCAGTTGATCCGGTACCGCCAGCGCGATCGGGCTCACCGCGACCGGTGCCGGGGTGCCGCCGATGAGGCCGGGCACCCGCATCGATTCGATCGAGCGCGACGAGTCCGGAATCCACAGCGCGGGTTGTGCGCCGAGCGCCGGATCCCAGGGATTCGTCGAGGTGAACGCGGTGATCATGGCCGCGGAGGGTTGCGGATTCACCGCCACCTGCGCGCAGTGATCGCGCACGATGGGCTTGGTCTGGTTGTACCGTTCGGCGGCGGTCTTGACCGGGGCCACGATATCCGGATCGACGGTCACATTGAGGGTGACCGCGCCCCCGGCGCAGGAGGACGCCGCGGCGTTGTCCTTATCCTTGGAGCGCTGCTGCAACCAGATCCAGCCGACGACGGCTAGCACCAGCACTATCACCGCTACCACTACGACAACCGGTCCTCTGCTGACACCTCGTGACCCGCCAGCGGCGCGATGAGTACCCACGCGCTCAGTCTATGTAGCGGGGCGGCCACCCCCGCCCACCAGGGCAGGGATGGCCGTCACAAGATCCGCTCAGTCGCGGACGCGGGTGCCGCGGTCGTACTCGTGCCCGCCCCAGACACCGGACTGGCCGGTGCGGGTGGCGAACTCACCGCATTCGCGGCGGATGGGGCAGCCCGCGCAGATGCCGCGGGCGTAATCGAAGTCCTGCGAGGGGAACGGGAACCATGCCTCATGGTTCGGGTCGCCCTTGCAGGCCGCGTGCTGCCAGTAGTTGGCGGAGTCGGAGATGGGGAGCAGATCCGCCAGCGTCTGCTCCTGAACTGCGGTATTCGTCATCGGATGTGCTCCTTTCGTTCCGATCACGCGGGGTGGGTTTCTTATTTCTAGGAGGCGGCGAGGTCCTTCCAGACCTGGCGCTGCCTCTTCTGCATCTCGTTGGGGGCCTTGGGTTCCCACAGCAGCGGCATACCGGCCTCCTCGGGAGTCCGGTCCGCCTTGGTGGTGTTGCAGGGACCGCACGCGGCGATCAGGTTGGCCCAGGTGTTCGGGCCGCCCTTGGAACGCGGGCGGATGTGGTCGACGGTGCGCGCCCAGCCGCTGCAGTAACCGCAGCGGTAGTTGTCGCGCCGCAGGATGGCGGCGAGGGTGGCTCGGCTGTCGTCGTCATGCACCAGGATCCGGTGTTCGAGGTAGATGTAGCGGTTGAGCCGGATGGTTTCCGGGAGCAACAGCTCCAATTGCTTCGAGCGGATCGGGAAGTGCGGCTGCCGGTCCTGCACCGATTCGGCGGCGCCGCTCAGGAGCAGTACCACCGCGCGGTCGGCGCGGATCTCGGTCAAGGCCTCGAAGGAGGCATTGAGCAGCAGCACACCGGTGTGTATCCAGTTGTCGGCGTGTATCTCCGGGTCTTCGGATTGACGGAACGGCATGGGAGTCACCATGTTTCGTGAAGAGGGCAGAACAGGAAAGGAAAAGGACGGTGCTTACGCGAGCACCCGGAGGCGGTCGATCTGCCGGCTGTCGCCGTACTTGCCTTGCAAGCGATCGCCCGCGAGCTGAGCTCGCTCTCCCGTCGGATTCGAATGCTGTTCGGGGAACACCGGATTCATTGCCGCCTCCTCCTTCCTGCTGCTTACGGCCGATTCGGCCGAGTGATCATCGTCGAAACTCATGGTGGCACAACGTGCATGCCGTTGTCGGCTCATTTTTGTGAGAGCCTGATAGGACAACGGCCCGCATCGCGTCTTTGTTCCTGCGGGACGAACCTCACAGGGACTCGGTTCGGTGACGGTCCTCGCTAGCGCAGACCTCCGAAGGTGCCCTGGCCTGCGATCTCCCGGGCCACGGGCAGCCAGTCGCCGCTCAATCGCGCCAGTCCGCCGCCGATACTGATTCGGCACGCGCCCAATTCACCGAGTTCGGTCACCGAGAACCTGGTGATCGGACCGGCCGCCAGCACGTTCACCGGTTTCGACAGCGCTGCGCACACCGCGCGGATGGCGTCGGCGTCCGGCAGGCCCGGGGCGTAGAGGACATCCGCGCCCGCGGCTTCGAAGGCTTGCAGACGGGCGATGGTGTCCTCGAGATCGGTGATGCCGTAGAGGAAGTTCTCGGCGCGGGCGGTGAGGGTGAAAGGGGTCGGTGACTCCTTGACGGCCTGTGCCGCCGCGGCGACCCGCTCGACCGATTCGCCGAAATCGCGGATGCGACTGTCGATGTTCCCGGAGGCGTCCTCGATGGATCCACCGGCGAGACCGGTCGCGATGGCCTGGCGGAACGTTTCGGCCACCTCGTCCGGTGTTGTGCCGTAACCGCTTTCGAGATCCGCGCTGACCGGGAGCGGGGTGCTCGCCGCGATCGCCTCGGCATTGGCCAGGACCTCGGATCGGCTCAGCGCGTTCACCCCGTCCTTGCGGCCCAGGGTCAGCGCCAATGCGGAACTGGAGGTCGCGAGCGCGGGGAAGCCCAGGTCGGTGAGTGTCCGGGCGCTGTGCTCATCCCACGCGTTGGCCACCACGAATACGCCCTGATCGTGCAGCCCGCGGAAAACTTCGCCCCTCGAAGTGTTGTCCATGAGGTCGATCCAACAGCACCGCACGCGGTTTCACGCTCGCGGTGACCAACATTCCTGGGAAGCCCGAGCGATGTAAAAAATTCTTTACATCATGTCGGGTTTTCTTTACTCTGAACGCATGCCGTTCGAAGAGAAACGCACCTGGATCCTCGGGGGTGCGGCCGTTGTCTCGTATGCGATCTACCTGGTCGTGGTGCTGACGCGGGCGCGTCCCGACGGGCTGGCGCGGGTGGGATACATCGCGCCGCTGCTGTGGGCGGTGGGGGCGTCGATTCTGGTGTCGATCGTGGCGACCATCGCGGTATCGATCGCCGCGCGCGACGGTGATCGCAAGGATCAGCGTGATCGGGAGATCGATCGGATGGGGTCGCTGGTCGGCAACGCGTTCGTTGTGCTCGGCGCGGTGGGCGCATTGATTCTGACCATGGCCGATGCCGAGCGGTTCTGGATCGCGAACGCGATCTATCTGGGCTTCACGCTGTCGGCGGTGGTCGGTTCGACCGCCAAGGTCATCGCTTACCGGCGGGGGTACTGGCCGTGGTGAAACCCACTCGCGTCACCAATAGCATTCGCGCGCTTCGCTTTTCGAACGGTGAGATGACCCAGGGGGAACTCGCCGATCGGATCGGCGTCACCCGTCAAACCGTCAATGCCATTGAGCAAGGCAAGTATTCGCCCTCGCTGGAGTTGGCGTTCCAGATCGCCAGGGTGTTCCGAGCGCCCCTGGACGATGTATTCGATTATCCGGAAGAAGAATCCCGATGAAGGCCATCACGCAGTACGCCTACGGCACCGTCGACATGCTCGCCTACGAGGATGTCCCGTCCCCGAAACCCGGTCCGGACGAGGTGATGATCCGGGTGCACGCGGCCGGGGTGGATCCCGGCGTTTGGCACATCATGACCGGGCGTCCGCTGATCGCGCGGGCGGCGCTGGGCCTGCGGCGGCCCAGGGAAACGATTCGCGGCTGGGATGTCTCCGGTGTTGTCGAGGCGGTTGGCGCTGACGTCATCCGGTTCAAGCGTGGTGACGCGGTTTTCGGCACCACCGGCGGTTCCTTCGCCGAATACGCCTGCGCCGCCGAATCGAAATTCCAGCCCAAGCCCGAGAATCTCGATTTCGTGGCGGCGGCCGCGTTGCCGACCTCCGGTATGACGGCCCTGACCGGGCTGCGCGAGGTGGGACGCGTCGAATCCGGGTGGAATGTCTTGATCATCGGTGCCAGCGGCGGCGTCGGCCATCTCGCGGTACAGCTGGCCTGTCACCTCGGGGCGCGGGTCACCGGGGTCTGCGGTGGCGATTCGGCGGAGTTCGTGACCTCGTTGGGCGCGACGCGGGTCATCGACTACCGGCGCGAAACCCTCACCGGCACCTACGATTTCATTCTCGATATGGCGGGCAATCGGCCGATCCCCGAACTCCGCGCCCTGCTGACCCCGACGGGCACGCTGGTCATCGGCGGCGGCGAGGGCGATGGCCGCTGGTTCGGCGGCACCGGCCGCACCGCCCGCGCCCAGCTCATATCGCCATTCGTCAGGCACCGCCTGGCGGGTCTGCTGTCCCTGCCCAAACCCGAAACCCTCAGGGAGGTGGCCGAACTCGCGGCGTCGGGCGCATGGGCGCCGCGCATCGACCGCACCTTCGCCCTGTCCGACGCCCCCGCCGCCATCGACTATCTGGTCAGCGGTCATCCCCGAGGCAAGATCGCCCTGGTCGTCGCCTGACGTCCGGTGCTCGAATCGGACGGTTTGCCGGGTCCGATGCGATCTGCTACTAATTTCACCTTGTGCCCCGCCTGAGTTCTTGTTCGACGAATATGTTCAACTCCCGAGGCGGAATTCTGTCATGACTCTCGAACGTGTTGTGGCGGCCCCGATTTCACCGGCGGAACCGGCGGAACCGGTAGTCCGCAGCCGGGGTGGGCGTTTCGAATTTCTCGACGCATTACGCGGTCTGGCCGCATTGGCGGTCGTGATCCAGCACTGCTCCGAACGGTTGTGGCCCGGGTATTTCCGTTTCTCGCAGGCCTATTTCGGCCTCGGCGAGTTCGGTGTTTTCGTCTTCTTCCTGGTCAGCGGCTTCATCATTCCGGCGTCGCTGGAGCGCGGCCGTTCGCTGGGCGCGTTCTGGGTTGGCCGGTTCTTCCGCCTCTTCCCGCTGTTCTGGGCCTGCCTGATCGCCGCATTGCTGCTGCACTCGATCAATCGATACGGTCTGCCTGCGGGCTTCCTGGCCAACCCCGTCGTGAACTTTCTGGCGAATCTGACGATGATGCAGTTCTTCATCGGCGGCTGGGATATTCAGGTGGTCGGAGCGTCCTGGTCGCTGTCCTACGAATTGGCCTTCTATCTGATTCTGTCGCTGCTGGTGATCGGCGGCCTGAATCGCCGCTCGGTACCGCTGGCAATCGCCGCTCTGCTCTTGATCGTCCCCGGCGCACTGCTGCCGATCATGCTGCTCAATGGCCCGGACTCGAACCTCACCACCCGCTCGATCGTCCTGGCCGCGACCCTTGTCGTGGCAGCCGTTTTCGCCTACCTGGCCGCCGACCGCCGCACCGCCCTGGCCGCGATCCTCATCGCGGCCATCGCGGTGCCCCTGATCCTCAACCAGCCCGGCGCCTCGGTCCTGACCTTCGGCTATTTCGCCACCATGTTCGTCGGCACCGTCCTGTACCGAATGACATCCGGCGAAA
Organism: Nocardia sp. NPDC058058; assembly: GCF_042885355.1. Lineage (NCBI taxonomy): Bacteria > Bacillati > Actinomycetota > Actinomycetes > Mycobacteriales > Nocardiaceae > Nocardia > Nocardia sp. NPDC058058. The sequence goes on from NZ_JBHVSA010000001.1 coordinate 537,978, forward strand.
TCACCCCCCGCCGCGCCTGGTCCGTCTTCCTCTTCGCCATCACCCTGATCTTCGGCGTGAGCCTGTTCGTCCAACCCGTCCTGGACCCCATCACCGGCGTCTGGATCACCTGGCTCAAACAACCCCTCACCATCATCCCCGCCTACCTGCTGTTCGCCGCGTTCCTGCTGCTGCGCCGCTACTCCTTCCCCCGCCCGCTGCTGTTCCTGGGCCGAATCAGCTACTCCCTCTACCTGATTCACGTCCTGATCCTCGACGCCCCGCGCTGGACCACCCCCATCCTCGGCATCCCCGCCACCTGGCTCACCCTGTGCACCTGGGTGGCGGCCGCCCTGCTGATCGCGACGGCGACCTACCGGTGGATCGAAAAGCCCTGCCACACCTTCGGCGGGCGAATGATCGCGAAAATCGACGCCAAGTAAAGCCAAACCCCCGATCGGACAAGCCGATCGGGGGTTCGTGCTATTCGGTTCTCCGACGGATCAGAGGAACTTCTGGGCCTTGGCCTGACGACGACGCCGGTGCAGGATCGGCTCGGTGTAGCCGTTGGGCTGCTTGGTGCCTTCCAGGACCAGTTCCTTGGCGGCCTGGAAGGCGATGGAGGCCTCGAAGTCGACGGCCATGGCGTGGTACGAGGAGTCGCCGGCGTTCTGCTGGTCGACGACGGGGGCCATGCGCTCGAGGGAGGCGATGACCTCGGCCTCGGTGACGATGCCGTGGCGCAGCCAGTTGGCGACCTGCTGGCTCGAAATGCGCAGGGTGGCACGGTCTTCCATCAGGCCGACATCCTTGATGTCGGGCACCTTGGAACAGCCGACGCCCTGGTCGATCCAGCGGACCACGTAGCCCAGGATGCCCTGGGAGTTGTTGTCCAGCTCCTGCTGCTTCTCCTCCGCGGTCCAGTTGGTGTCCTGGGCGAGGGGGATCTCGAGGATTTCGTCGACGGTGGCGCGGGGGCCGCCCTTGGCGATCTCGGACTGCCGCTTGAACACGTCCACCAGGTGGTAGTGGGTGGCGTGCAGGGTGGCGGCGGTGGGCGAGGGTACCCAGGCGGTGTTGGCTCCGGCCTTGGGGTGCACGATCTTCTGGGCCAGCATGTCGGCCATCAGATCGGGCATCGCCCACATGCCCTTGCCGATCTGCGCCTTACCGGGCAGGCCCGCGGCGATACCGGTGTCGACATTCCAGTCCTCGTAGGACTTGATCCACTGCTGGGACTTCATATCGGCCTTGCGGACCATCGGCCCGGCCTCCATGGAGGTGTGGATCTCATCGCCGGTGCGGTCCAGGAAGCCGGTGTTGATGAACACCACGCGATCCTTGGCGGCATTGATGGACGCCTTCAGGTTCACCGTGGTGCGGCGCTCCTCATCCATGATGCCGACCTTGAGGGTGTTGCGCGGCACGTCCACGACATCCTCGATGGCCGCGAACAGGTCGTTGGTGAAAGCGACCTCGTCGGGACCGTGCATCTTCGGCTTCACGATGTAGATCGAGCCGGTGCGGGTGTTCTTGAGCTGAGTGTCGCCGTTGAGCGCGTGCTTGGCGATCAGCACGGTGAACAGGCCGTCGAGAATGCCCTCGGGCACCTCGTTGCCGTCCTTGTCCAGGATGGCGTCCGAGGTCATCAGGTGACCCACGTTGCGCACGAACAGCAGCGAACGACCGTGCAGCACAAGGTCACTGCCGTCGAGCGCGGTGTAGACGCGGTCCGGGTTCATGGTGCGGGTGAAGGTCTTGCCGCCCTTGGACACCTTCTCGGCCAGATCGCCCTTCATCAGGCCCAGCCAGTTGTGGTAGCCCAGGACCTTGTCCTCGGCGTCCACGGCCGCGACCGAATCCTCGAAGTCCATGATGGTGGTGACCGCGGACTCCAGCACGACGTCCTTGATACCGGCGTCATCGGTGGAGCCGACCGGGGATTCGGCATCGAACTGGATCTCGATGTGCAGCCCGTTGTGCTTGAACAGCAGCGAGGTCGGGGCCTCGGGGGTGCCGAGGTAGCCGACCAGCGCGTCACCGTCGGCCAGGCCGATATCGGTGCCGTCCTCGAGGGTGACCTCGAGTTCGCCGTCGACGATGGCGTACTTGCTGGTGCCCAGGTGCGACCCGGTGATCAGCGGCAGCGCGTCGTCGAGGAAATTGCGGGCCCATTCGATGACCTTGTCACCGCGAACCTTGTTGTAGCCCTTGCCCTTTTCCGCGCCATTGGCCTCGGAAATGGCATCGGTGCCGTAGAGGGCGTCATAGAGCGAGCCCCAGCGCGCGTTCGCCGCGTTGATGGCGAAGCGGGCGTTCATCACCGGCACGACCAGCTGCGGGCCTGCCTGCGTGGCGATTTCGGCGTCCACGTTCTCGGTTCCGATTTGGAAATCGGCCGGTTCGGGACGCAGGTAGCCGATCTCGGTGAGGAACTGCTTGTAGGCAGCCTTGTCGTAGCCGGCGCCGGGGTTGGCGCGGTGCCACTCGTCGATCTTGGCCTGGATGTCGTCGCGTTCTGCCAGCAGAGCACGGTTACGGGGAGCCAGAGTGTTGATCACATTCTCGGCGCCCGACCAGAACGCGGCGGAGTCTACGCCGGTACCGGGAAGAGCCTCGTTCTCCACGAAATCGTGCAGAACGCGCGCGACCTGGAGCCCGCCGACCTGAATCCGCTCTGTCATCTACTGCCTCGTTTCGAGAAAGCCGGGTCAAAAAGTACGCCCGTCATGTTACTCGCGGGTATGCGGCGGGCGTTCGCGGCCTGGGATTCCCGGGCGATCCGGGACCTTGATTGTATCGCCCGGTACATTTAATGTACTGAGCGGAACATTAATGTCCGCGAGCGAACGCGAAGGTGCGGCCCATGGGAAAGCCCTTGTCCGGCAAGGTTTGTGTGGTCACCGGCGGTAGTCGCGGGCTGGGCCGGGAGATGGTGCTGGCCTTCGCCGAAGCGGGCGCGGACGTGGTGATCGCCAGTCGCAAGGTCGAGGCGTGTGACGCACTCGCCACTACCGTGCGGGAGAAATACGGGGTCCGGGCGCTGCCGGTGGCCTGCAACGTGGGCGTGTGGGAACACTGCGACGCACTCGTGGACGCGGTCTACGCCGAGTTCGAGCGGGTGGATGTGCTGGTCAACAACGCGGGCATGTCGCTGCTGTATCCGAGCCTGGATCAGGTCACCGAAGCCATGTTCGACAAGATCATCGGCACCAATCTCAAGGGCGCGTTCCGATTGTCGGCGGTGATCGGTGCGCGGATGGCGGCCGCCGGTGCCGGATCGATCATCAATATCTCCTCGATGGAGGCCACCCATCCCGAGCCGATGGCTGTGCCGTATGCCGCCGCCAAAGCCGGGCTGGAGGCCCTGTCCGGCGGGCTCGCACACACCTATGGACCGGCGGTGCGGGTCAACACCATTCGCTGCGGTCCGTTCGATACCGATATCGCCAAAGCCTGGCCGCCCGGGATGAAGGAGGCGCTGGGGGAGCACACCGCGCTGCGGCGGATCGGAACGTCCGCCGATATCGTCGGCGCGGCACTGTTCTTCGCCTCCGACGCATCGGCTTTCGCGACCGGGGCCACACTGGCGCTGGACGGTGGCTGGCGATGACCGTCGAACCGGTTCGCCGTCGCGGCCGCCCGCCCGCTTCGGAGGTGAATCCGGGGGAGACCCTGGAACGGATCACGCGCGCGGCCATGGAACTGTTCGCGGAGAAGGGTTTCCACGCCACCGGTGTCGCCGAGATCGGCGATCGGGCCGGGGTGCAACGCGGTGCGCTGTACTACCACATCGGCTCCAAGGAGGAATTGCTCTTCCAGATCCGGCGCGGCTACACCCAGCTCATGCTGGATGCCGCCGTTGCGATCGCGGACGGCCCCGATGATCCGGTCACCAAGCTGCGCAACCTGATTCGCACTCATGTGCGGCTCATCGTCGAACATCGGCACGAGGTCACCATCGCATTGCGCGACGCCGGTGCGCTCACCGGCGAACGCGCCGCCGACCTTCAGATATTGCGTGACGGCATCCAGCGCGCCTGGCAGCGCGTCGTCGACGACGGCTACGCGGCGGGCCTGCTTCGCACCAACGATCACGTCATCACCAAAAGCGTTGTGGCCATGCTGAATATGGTCAGCGCCTGGTACCGCGACGACGGTGAGTACACCCCGGATCAGATCGCGGACATTCTCAGCACCACCATCTTCGACGGTGTCGCGGCACCGGCCGACAACAAATGAAAGGCTGACCATGGCTTGGGATTTCGGAACCGACCCGGAATATCAGAAGAAGCTGGACTGGGTCGCGGAGTTCGTGCGCGCCGAGGTCGAGCCCCTGGACCTGCTCTACCCCGAACCCTACGACCGCAAGAACCCGGAGATCCGGGCGCTGATGAAACCGTTGCAGGAGAAGGTGAAGGAGCAGGGGCTGTGGGCCTGCCACCTCGGACCGGAGCTCGGCGGCCCCGGCTACGGTCAGGTGAAACTGGCGCTGCTCAACGAGGTGATCGGCACCTCGAAGTGGGCTCCGCTGGTATTCGGTTGTCAGGCACCGGATTCCGGTAACGCCGAGATCCTCGCGCACTTCGGCACGCCCGAGCAGAAGGCGAAGTATCTGCAACCGCTGCTCGACGGGGAGATCGGCTCCTGCTATGTCATGACCGAGCCCACCGGCGGCTCCGATCCGACCGCGTTCAAGACTCGCGCTGTGCGCGACGGCGATTCGTGGGTCATCAACGGTGAGAAGTGGTTCAACTCGGCCGCCGAATTCGCCAGCTTCCACATCGTCATGGTCGTCACCGATCCCGAGGCCGAACCGCATAAGCGGCTGTCGATGTTCATCGTGCCCGCGGACGCTCCCGGCCTGGAGATCGTGCGGAACTTCACCGTGCCCGGGTTCAGCGAGAATGAAGGGCATCTGCGCTTCACCGATGTGCGCGTCCCCGCCGACGCGCTGCTGGGTGCCGAGGGGCTCGGCTTCATTGTCGCCCAGACCCGCTTGGGTGGCGGCCGGGTGCATCACGCCATGCGCACGGTCGCCATGGTGCGCAAGGCCTTCGACATGATGTGCGAGCGCGCGGTATCGCGGCCCATGCGCAAGGGTGTGCTCGGCGGTTTGCAGATGACGCAGGAGAAGATCGCCGAATCCTGGATCGAGATGGAGCAGTTCCGGCTGCTGGTGCTGCGCACCGCGTGGCGCATCGATCAGGAACAGGACTACCGCAAGGTGCGCCATGACATCGCCGCCATCAAGGTCGCGATGCCGAAGGTCATGCACGATATCGCCCAGCGCGCCATGCATCTGCACGGCGCGATCGGCGTCAGCACCGATCTGCCGTTCGTGGACATGATGAATTACGCGCAGGTCATGGCGATCGCCGACGGCCCCACCGAGGTGCACAAGATCACCCTCGCCAAGGAGGTGCTCAAGACCTACGCGCCCGGTGATCCGGTGTACCCCAGCGGTTTCCGGCCCGCGCTGCGTGAACAGGCGCGGGAACTGGTCGCCCAGCGCCTGGAACACGCTGTAGGGAACCTCTGAGGCTTGCGTTGAAGTGCCGGAAGTCGCTGATTGTCGGCGTCTTCCGGTTCGGCGGGAATCAGCGTCGGCTCGGAGTCGTGAGTCCCCGGGCCGTGTCAATGAGCCTCGGGCCGGGCCGAGCGGAAGCGCGCCCGGTACGCCGACGGCGTGACGCCCAAGTGCCGCAGGAACACTCGACGCAGCGATTCATCGCTGCCCAAGCCGGATCGGCGGGCCGCCTGGGTGACGGACTCGCCTGCCTCCAACAGTGCCTGCGCCGTTTCGAGCCTGACCGTCTCCACGAAGGCGGCCGGGGTGGTGCCGAGGTGTTCGCGGAACAGGCGGGTCAGCTGGCGCACGCTGAGTGCCGCGTGATCCGCCATCGTGGGCAGGGCGTGATCGGCCGCCGGGTCCGCGACGATGTCGTCCAGTAGCGCCCGTAGCGGATCGTGCGGGGGCCGGGCGATCCTCGAAGCGGCGGAGAATTGTGATTGTCCGCCGGGGCGTTGCAGGAATACCACCAGGTCACGGGCGACTTCGCGGGCCAATTCGGTACCCGCGTCGGCTTCCACCATGGCAAGGGATAGATCGATGCCCGCGCTCACGCCCGCCGAGGTGAGGACCCGGCCGTCCCGGACGTACAGGGCATCGGGCTCGACGGTGATGCGGGGATAGGCGCGGGCCAGGGTCGCGGCATGCCGCCAATGCGTGGTGGCGCGGCGGCCGTCCAGCAGGCCGGTGGCGGCGAGGGCGAACGCGCCCGTGCAGATCGACGCGATTTGGCGGTCGGAATCCGCGAGTTCGCCTACGGCATCCAGTAATTCGGCCGGGGCGGGTGCGGCGGGCAGTTTGGGGGAGCCGGGGACCAGTACGGTGTGCGCGTCGGTGAGGTCGGCGAATGACCCTGAGACGCCCAAGGTGGCCCCGACCGAGGTCGTTACCGGATTCCCGGTGGGCGAATAGACCCTCAGCTCGTAGTTCGCGCCCAATTCGATTGCGGTGCTGAAGACTTCGAGTGGGGCGGTGACATCGAGCAGCCGCACCCCGTCGTAGGCGAGCATGGCTATCTGCTTATGCGGCACACCTCGATGGTAATGGCCAAATCTGTGGGGTGTGTGGCCATATGGACACGGCGGCGGGGTGGGCGCACGGCCGATGCTCTATTCATGACTCGCATCGCCGATATCAAGATCCCCGACAGCCGTCTCGCGACCGAGGCCACCGAACTGGTGCGTGATGTCGCGACCCCGCTGATCTACGACCACTCCCGCCGCGTCTACCTGTTCGGCGCACTCCAGGGCGAGCGCCGCGGGCTCGCCTACGACCCCGAATTGCTCTACGTCGGAGCCATGTTCCACGACCTCGGCCTCACCGAGAAGTACCGCAGCACCGACCAGCGCTTCGAAATCGATGGCGCGGACCAGGCCCGCGAATTCCTGCTCGCGCACGGTATTCCGGCATCCGCCGCCGACACCGTCTGGACCGCGATCGCGCTGCACACCACCCCTGAAATCCCCGCCCATATGGCCCCCGAAATCGCCCTGGTCACCGCGGGCGTCGAATACGACGTGCTCGGCATCGGCTACGACGACCTCCCCGCCGACACCCGCGCCGCCGTGGTCGCCGCCCACCCTCGTCCCGATTTCAAGAACCGCATCCTGGCCGCCTTCACCGAAGGTATCGCCGCCCGCCCCGCTACCACCTTCGGCAATGTCAAAGCCGATGTCCTGGAACGCTTCTCACCCGGCTTCACCCGCACCAATTTCGTGCGGGTAATCGAGAACTCCGCCTGGCCGGAGTAGCGGCCACCCTCCGTCATCCCGGCGTGCTTTTGGCCGGGATCCACACCTCTCGACGGTGTCTATGTCCAGCTGGCGTCGGGTTGGGTGGTGCGCGGTTCGATCCAGAGCGCCTCGGCGACCGCGCACAGTTCGCCTTCCGGCGTCGAAAGCGCCACGCCGACAGTGTGTTTACGTCCTTCGCCGCTGATCGGCCAGGCATGGGAGATGTACTCCGTGCCCGCGTGGATCGGCTGGAATTGAGTCGCGGTCAACGCCGCAGTGAACGCGCCCGGTGCCATACCGGAGTAGATCCAGGCCGCGAGTCCGCCCGGGCAATCCAGTGCGGACCAGACCGATTCCGTTGTCAGCTCACCGTTTTCGACGGCAAGCCCGGGATCGGGGGTCCAGGCGGCGGTCAGGACACGGCGTTCGGGCACAGCCCACGCGAACAGCCGTACGCCCCGGCCCGGTGCACAGGCCACACCGCAGCCGTAGCAGTCGCTGACTCTCCGGTGGGGCGAGGACAGCGCCGTCTCGGTCGCGGTCTTCGCTTCGGCCCAGGACGGGGTGGGCGGGACATCGAGATCCAGGATCGCCGGGGCGGCCTCGACGAGCAGGGTGCCGTCGGGGGAGCTGAGGGTCGCGTTCCCGTCCTCGGCGGCGAGCAACACCGGGGTGGAAATGCCGACCGCGCGGCGGAAATCGACGCGGACGGTGGGCGCGCCGCTGCGGGCCGCGAGCATGCCCGCCACATAGCCGCCGAACGCCAGCTCGGGGTAGCCGTGGATGTAATCGGGGATGGTGAGCGTATCCAGCGGAACGGTCATGCTGCCCAGGCCCTTCCGTCGACGGCGTCGATCATCCACTCGACGATATCGCGGGACGCTGGGGCTCAGCATCGGGGTCGCCGGGTGAGAAGTTCCACACCCGGCGCGTGGTCAGCCGACGTTGCCGCCGCCACCGTCCACGGTCAACTTCTGACCGGTGAGGTATTCGGCGCGCGGTGACACCAGGAAGCGCACGGTATCGGCGATGTCCTCGGGGCGGCAGACCCGGCCGAAGGGGGAGTGCGCGTCCAGGGCGCGAATGTCGTCCTTGCCGGTGACCGCTTTGACCAACCGGCGGCCCATCTCGGTGTCGACCAGTCCGGGCGCGACCACGTTGACGCGAATGCCGTGGGCGCGTTCCTCTTTGGCGAGCGTGAACGCGAGCGCCTCCAGTGCGGCCTTGGCCATGGTGTACGGCGCGCCGCCGGGCGCGTACGAGGTGGCCGCGACGCTGGAGATCATGATGATGTCGCCGCGCGGTTGAGATCGCATGGAGGGCAATACGAGCCGCGAGATGTGGTGCGCTCCGAGCGCGTGCGTGGACAGCACCCGCAGCATCTCGGCTGGATCGGTATCGGCGACGAACCGTCCGCGACTGGCGATTCCGGCATTGTTGACCAGCAGATCGATATGGCCGAACTCGTCGATGATGTGGTCGACCATCCGCTCGTCGTCCTCGACCGAATCCACACTGGCCTGTACGGCGATGGCCCGGCGGCCCAAAGCCTGGATGGCGGCGACGGTTTCGGCCGCCGACTCGGCATCGGAGCGATAGTTCACCGCCACGTCCGCGCCGTCCTGTGCCAGCGCCAATGCGATGGCGCGGCCGATGCCGCGTCCGCTACCGGTGACCAGTGCTACCCGTCCCGCCAAACTCATGGTGCCGACCATACCGAGCAAGCCATTGCCCGAGTCAAGGGTTTCCGTCCGGTCAGTGGGACTCTCATGACAGCGGCTGCACCCCGCGCTGGGCCAGCAGCAGCGTCATGATGCCGGCCTCCTGCGATTGTTCGGTGATCATGGCGCGGGCCGATTCCTTCACCGGCCCGGAGGCGATGAGCTTATCGGCGTCCTTGGCCATACTGACGCCGCCGGTGTGATGGCGCAGCATCAGTTGCAGGAAAAGCGATTCCGCGTCCGAACCCTTGGCGGCGGAGAGGGCGTCGAGCTCTTTCATGGTCGCCATACCGGGCATGGTGGTCGCCGCGCTGCTCGCCATGGACGCGTGATCGTGTCCGGCGGGCATATCCATATCGCTCATCCACGACATCGGATGCGGATTGGTCGGCGAGGCATTGGCCAGGCGCAACCAGCCGAGCAGGGTGCCGATCTCCACCCGCTGGGTATCGGAGATCTGCTGTGCCAGTTGCCGAATGGCGGGATCCACACCGGTGTCCAGGCGCTGCACCATGACCAGCGCCTGCTGATGGTGCGTCAGCATGTCCTGGGTGAAGCCGATCTCGGTCGGATTCAGCACCGCCGGGGCCGACTCGTTATCGGGAATCACCAGCGGGCGCAGCAGCATTCCCGCGCCGCACAGCAGCACGGCCAGCACAGCGATGACGGCGACGCGTACTCGGCGATCGGTCATCATGAGCCCACGATCGAATGCTGGTCGGCGGGCGGGGTGTAGATATCGTCGGCGAGCTGCAACACCATGAAGCCGTTGTCATTGCAGGTGGTCCAGAGTTGGCTGCCGTGCCATTCCGGTGGGGCGAAACACCAGTCGGTGGACAGGTCACCGAAGGCGACCATGCCGGTGCGTGACGAAAGCGCCTGTGCCGGATCGAATTTGCCTTCGAGAATGGCTCGCGCCGCGGACGGGAATTGCAGTCCGGGTACCCCGATGATCGATGCCAGCGCGTGCGGGGAATTCCACAGCTCCAGATTCCGGCCGGTGCGAGCGGGCGGGTTGTAGTACGCGATCTCCTTGGCGTGGAATGGATCTCGCACATCGAAGACGCGAATACCGGATTCCTCCCAGCCGCAGGCCAGGGCGGTCGGATTATCGGGGCGGTCCGCGGCGCAATAGTGCGCGTCGTAGGAGAACACCGAACCGCCCATGGACGAGGCCATGGCCGAATCCTGGTTTTCCAGCAGGTTGATCTCCAGCTTGATCTTGGCGGCGACCTTCGGATTGGTGTCATCGGAGATATCGATGAGCTTCACTCCGCCCGCGCCGCCCTCGTCGGCGGTGAACAGGTACGGCTTACCGTCATAGGTGACCGGAATGCTGTGCTGGGTGGCGAATCCGTCCGCCCAGAACACCCGGCCGATGTGGTTGACCTGCGGATTCGGATCACGCCGCTGGACCGCGCTGATATCGAGGGTGGTGAATCCGCCCAGCGCCGAGAGGTACATGCGATTACCGTCCGGGCTGATGCCGAAGCCGTGTGCCTCGATACCGGTCAGGCCCTGCCAGATCACGTGCGGATTGGCCGGATCGGTGAGATCGACGGCGCTCACGAAACCGGGCGCGATGCCCGAGGCCCAATAGGTGCGGCCGTCGGGGGAGAAGCCGCCCTCGTGCGTGGTGATCGGAATCGGCATGAGCAGATTCGTGCCCGCACCCGGATTCAGCAGGCGCGGATGCGCGCAATCGGAGATGTCGTACACCGACAGATAGCCCGCACCGGTGCCGACCGGAACGCCGGTGCCCACCAATAGTTTTCGCTCGGTATTGACCTTGAGTGATTCCCAGGTGCCCGCCAGCATGGCGGGTTCGGTCAGGCTCGCGGTCACCACCGGATTCGCCGGATCCGAGACATCGAGCACCTGCACGCCCTGCGCGGGGCCGAGAATATTGCCCGGGAACATCGACCCGGTATACGAGCAGTGTTCGAAGGTGGTCGAGGTGATGCCCGCGCCCTTACCGACATAACCGCCGACGAACGACATATTGCAGCGGTACCCCTGCGTGCTGCGCCCGCTATTGCGATCCGCGGCGGGCACATCGCCCTGCATTCCGCTTTCCGGTAGCGAATCCGGCCCGCAGTCCGCGCGCGGCACCGAGGTGCGTCCCACATCGAGGAATTGCTGTACGGCATTGCCGATATCGTCCGTCAGATCCGCCGATGCCCCACCCATCGGCAGCACGGCCGCGCCCATTAGCGCGGCCGCGAAAAGCATTGCGGGCCTTGACCGTCGCATTCCCGAGAACCGCTTCATCGCGGTGCCCCCGTTCCCTCAGAAGCTGCCATCGTGACGGCCCGCACACAGGGGTATGCAGTGTGGTCACGGTTACGTCTCGGAACCGTAACCCATAAACTGACTGCTCGGTAGGTCCGCCCTGAACGAGTTCTCGAAATCGGCTCGATCGAGCCGGATCGGGGGTCGGGATCGCTCGCGGGGCTACTTCTCGGCAGCGTACGGGTCGCGCACCGCGGTCCTGACGTAGTCTGCCCAGCTCAGCGTCCCATCGGTGTGCTCGGGACAGGTGTTGAACCCGGCCCGGAATCCCTTCGCGATGCGCCCCGGCAACGGCATCGGAACCACCCGGGGACGGGCATGAACCTGTCGCCAAATATCAATCAACTCCCGCAAAGTCAGCACCTCCGGGCCGCCGAAATCCGGAGCGAATCCGAGCGGCGTTCCGGTCGCCAACTCGGCCGTCCGCACCGCCACCTCGGCGGCGGCCACGGGCTGAAATCGGAAATCCAACGGCAATGGCGTAATCGGCAGCCGCCCCGCCGCGAACAGTGCCGAGGCGATCAATTCATGAAACTGGGTAGCCCGCAAAATCGTATGCGGCACACCGCTTTCGACAATCCGCCGCTCGCACGCCACCTTATTCCGGTAGTACCGGAACGGAATCCGCTCGATTCCCACAATCGAGACGTAGACAAGGTTCCCCACTCCCGCCTCTGTGGCGGCCCGAATCACCGTATCCGTCTGCGCCACATCGGTATTGCCGAACCTTCGGCCATTCGAGGCGGCATGCACGATCGCATCCACTCCCGCGGCCGCCGCGCCCACCCCGGCTCCGGATACGAGATCCCCCACATGCGTCCCAGCCCCCGCCCGCCGCGAAAGCACCCGCACCTCATGCCCGCCCGCCCGCAACCGCTCGACGGCAACCCGCCCCAGCACCCCGGTCCCACCGGTAACAAGAAATTTCCCCATACCCAACACCTACTCCCCACCCATCCCACCCGGCAATAACCCCCACCGGGTGACAACCACCACGCTCGCCATCGCCGCTCCGAAGTAGTAGCGCCGCAGGCGATTCAGCCGAGGGTTTGGTGGTCGGGGGTGATGAGGGCTACTACTCGGTCTTCTTCGCGGGAGTAGGGCTGGCCGATGTATTTCATGGCGATGGCGTCGATGATTTTCCAGGCTTCGTCGCCTTCGAGCCATTTGGTTACGTGGCCGCGGATCATGATGGATTGGTAGGGGTTGTCGGGTGGGGTGAGGGAGAGGGCTACTCGGGGGTCGCGGTGGAGATTGCGGGCTTTGCGGGAGGTGGGGCCGGTGAGGATGGCTATGTGGTCGTTGTGGGTGCCTACCCAGAGGGGGATGGAGTGGGGGGAGCCGTCGGGGAGGAGGGTGGCCAGGTGGGCTACCGGGGTGCTGTCGAGGGCGGTGCGGATTTCGGGGGTGATGGTCATGGCGATACCTCGTATCGGGGATCGGGTTAGTTCCTTTAGGAGACGCCACAACTGTAGCCCCTTAAGTTCCCTTAGGGAACCCCGATTGGTAGACTTCTTACATGCAACGCACGAACTTCAGTGAGATGGCCTGTTCGATCGCGCGCACGCTGGATGTCATCGGCGAACCGTGGTCGCCGCTGATCCTGCGTGATATCTGGGTGGGCTTCACCCGCTTCGAACAGATTCAGGCCGATCTCGGCATCTCCCGCAAGGTGCTCACCGAGCGACTGAATCACCTGGTCGAACGCGGTGTGCTGGAGCGCCGCCCGTACGACAATCGGCCCCGGTACGAGTACCTGCTCACCGAGAAGGGCACCGAACTGATCGATGTACTCATGGTGATGGTCGGCTGGGGGGATAAATGGTTGGCGGGCACGGCCGGGCCGCCGGTTCTCTATCGCCACCACGCGTGCGGTGAGATCAGCTCCGTCGAACTCACCTGTGCGCACTGCGGTAAGCCCATGCACGCACCGGATATCGACATACTCGCGGGTCCGGGGGCCGCGCCCGCCGCGAGCGAATAATGAAGTGGCACAGGGCGGGCGAGCCCGCAATAGTGGGTTGAGCGGTCGTCCCCACCATTTCCCACTCCTCGAGGAGCCTGTGTGTCTGTTGGTCGTGTGCGCTCTCTTGCCCCCAGTGAGCTGGTTTTCGCCATGGCGGGCGCCTATATCGGATACCGCGTGCGGGTGCGCGGTGAGCTGAATATCCCGGCGCTCTCGGTCGCGTTCGCGGGATTGCGGCGCAAGTACCCGGTGCTGTCCGCGGTGCTGGAACCAGAGGACCGGGGATACGCGATTGTGGCGGGGACGGGGCCGCTACCGGGAATCGTGGTGAGCGCCGGCGATATCGACGCTCCGATTCCCGGCGTGTGCGGGGACCAGAGCCGTGCGCTGTCCGGACTGCATGTGGCGCATGACAGCGATCGAGCGGCGGTCACGCTGTTCACCCATCACAGCATCGCCGACGGATACCACTCGCTCGAACTGCTGGCGGAACTGTGGTCGCTGTACGTGGCGGGCGTATCCGGCGAACCGATGGACCTCTCGCCATGGGACTATCCGGAATCGCTGGAGCGGGTGCTCGCCGATCGGGGAATCACCAAGGCGGACAAACCCGTTGGCGATGCGCCGAGCACGCCGACGACCGATGCGGCGGCCGGGCCACCGGCCCGGGTATCGGATGCCATGCGGACGTACACGATCGCCGCCGCGCGCTGCCGCCTCGACGCCGAAACCACCTCGGGCCTGCTGGCTCGCGCGCGCAAATATGAGACGACGCTCAATGGTGTTGTCTCCGCGGTGATTCTGCGCGTCGAAGCCGAACTGCGTCAGGTGCCGGGGGAGCGACTCTCCTACACCTACGCGGTGAATCTGCGCGATCGGATCACGCCGCCGGTGCCGAAACCGGCGGCCACCAATCCGCTGGGCTTCGCGAGTTTCGTCCCGTCCGGCGATCTCGGGGATACCGCGACGGTCGCCCGCGCCGTGACCGAGGAACTGCGAAAAGGCTTGGACAACCACGAAGTTCACCAGGCAGGGCTGGGATTCTTCGACACCATGTCCGCCGGGTTCGCGGCGCTGGCGCTGCTGCCCGAATCCGAACGGCCGGTGGTGGTGATCTCCAGCAACTGGGGCGTGGTGCGGACGCCTCGAGTGCCCGGACTCGACTTCGAGGACTTCACCAGCGTGATGTTCGAGCCGCGCACCGATCCGGATTCCCCGATCGCTCCGCCCGGCACCTACGTGCTGTCCACCTTCGGGGATCGCCTGTCCATCGAACTGCGGTCCGCGCACGCCCCGGATGATGCTCGACAGCGCATCGCCGCAATCGAATCCGGTCTGCGCGCCCTCGACGGCGCGTGAATCACGCTCCGGGAACCACGATTCCGGATTCGTAGGCGAGTACCACCAGCTGAGTGCGGTCGCGGGCAGCGAGTTTGGTGAGCAGATGGCCGATATGGGTTTTGACGGTCGCGACGCTGACGTGCAGGGTGCCCGCGATCTCGGCATTGGTGTGTCCGGCGGCGACGTGGATGAGGACCTCGTACTCGCGGTCGGTGAGTCCGGTGCGGATATCCGGCCGCCGGTCGGGAGTGGTTGGGCGGCGGGCGAATTCGTCGATCATGCGACGGGTGATACTGGGCGTGAGCAGGGCATCACCCTTGGCCACCACGCGGATCGCGTGCAGCAACTGTTCCGGCGGTGAGTCTTTGAGCAGGAAGCCGCTGGCACCGCTGCGTAATGCCTGGAAGACGTGTTCGTCCTGATCGAAGGTGGTCACGATGAGCACGCGCGGCTGCTGCGCGGTATCGGCGGCGATATGCCGCATGGCTTCCAGGCCGTCCATGATCGGCATGCGGATATCCATCAGGACCACATCGGGGCACAGGCGACGGGTCAACTGCACCGCTTCCGCGCCATTGCCCGCCTCGCCGAGCACGGTGAGATCCGGTGCCGAGTCGACCAGTACGCGGAAGCCCGCGCGTATCAGGGCTTCGTCATCGGCGATGAGCACTCGAATCGGGGTGGCGTCAGGCATGGGGCTCATTATCGACGGGGAAGGTCGCGGTGATCGCGAAGCCGCCCTCGGGGCGCGGACCGGAGTCGAAATGGCCGCCGAACAGCGAAACTCGCTCGTGCATACCGATCAGGCCCAGGCCCGAGCCGGTGGAGTCGGCTGCTGCCGCAGGGCCGCTGTCCAGCACGGTAATGGCCAATTCGACTGGGGTATGCCGTATTTCGATCGCGGCGTGCGTGGCGCGGGAGTGCTTGACGATATTGGTCAGCGCCTCCTGCACGATGCGGTACGCCGTCGTTTCGAGCAGCGCCGGATAGGAGCGAGGCGTGCCGAGGATATGGAAGTCCACGATCGCCACGCTCTGGCGCAGATTGTCGACGAGACCGGCGATCTCGGCCAGACCCGGTTCGCCCGGCTCCTCCCGCGGCCCCGGTTCACGCATTTGTGCCAGTACGCGCCGTAATTCGGTCACGCCGGACCGGCTGGCGTGCTCGATCGCCGTGAGCGCGCGCCGCGCCTCATCGGGCTGTTCGTCCAGC
This sequence comes from Nocardia sp. NPDC058058, assembly GCF_042885355.1. Classification (NCBI taxonomy): domain Bacteria; kingdom Bacillati; phylum Actinomycetota; class Actinomycetes; order Mycobacteriales; family Nocardiaceae; genus Nocardia; species Nocardia sp. NPDC058058. The sequence continues at coordinate 553,794 of NZ_JBHVSA010000001.1, forward strand.
AGCAGCCGGGCCACCCCGGCGCGCACGGTGATCATGCTGAGTGTGTGCGAGATGAGATCGTGCACATCACGCGACACCCGCAATCGCTCCTCGGCGCGGATGCGCCGCTCCGAATCCACGGCCCGAAGCTGTTGCTGCACAGCGATATCCCGCCGATACTCACGCCGGGTGCGCAGCGCGTCACCTGCCAGCCACGCCGGAATCGCGATGAACAACTGCACGAAGTCCTGATCCTGATCGGGATGCCAACTCAGGCCGAACTGCGCGGTGATCGCGATCGCGATGAGCGCGAGACCGGTGACGAGCAGCGATTCGCGCCGCGGCCGCCGATCGGCGAGCGTGAGCACCGCAACCGCGAAAGCCGGACCGGTATTGCTGACCCACGGCGTGAACCGAATACCGGCCAATGCGGCGGCACACAGCACCACCGTCACCGCGACGGTGACCGCCACCGGCCGGCGCCGCCGGACGACGAGCGGAACCACGGCCGCGAGCCCGAATAGCACGATCGCGGTCTGCGAGCCGATACCGTTCCCGGTGATCAGCACCGGCACCGTGAACCCTGCGAAACAGGCTGCGGCAATCGCGACATCGATCCAATCAGGGCCGGTTCGATCCGCCCGCCCGGCCGGGATGAGCCGCTGATGCCACGGAGCCGCCGGTACGGCCCGCTCCGGCGGCATTGAGGTGATCGCCATGGCCATGACGGTAATCCGCTGGTAGCCGACCCTGCATCGCCCACGGGACCTCATCCCCGAGGTGGAGATGCCACCGGGATCCGCCGCGCGCACGGCCTGGATTCCAGGCCCGAGGCGGACGACGAGACCGGGGTCGGGAAGCGAAAGTTAGCGCCATGAACACCTCTGGCACCAACCCCGCCCGGCACGTCTCACCAGGCCAGGCGTTCACCCCCGCATCGGGGCTGCCCCGCCCACCGGCTTCCGGCTCCGACGCCCCGCGATTTCACGCTTCCGACTCGGGTTCGGGACCGCAGGGGCTACCGAGTCCCGGCTTCGATTCTGGCCTGGCCCAGCCCTCGGGTTCCGGCTTTGGATTCAAGTTGTCGCGGCCTGCGGTTTGGGTCGCCGGGATTTCTCTGGTGGCGGGGATTGTGTCCGGAGGAGCGATCTATCTCGGCAGATCGCCGGATCGGGAGGCGCAGGTGGCGGGTAGTGATGCCTTCTGGCCGCATGTGGCGCTGTATGCGGCGGCCGCCGTGGTGGCGGTGATTGTGTTGCGCCGCAGCCGTACTCATCCCCTCGGCCTGCTGCTTGCGCCGTGGGGCCGCACCGCGGCGCATCGGCTCGGGTGGACGGTGCGGTCGGTCTTTCGTCGGCTGTCCGCGCTGCCGCGTCTGGTGCTGTCGGTGCTGCCGCTGGCGATGCTGGTGTACTTCCCGTATCGCTGTGGCATGCAGGTGCTGGGAGGTTTGGATCCCAATTTCGTCGTCAACGCGTGGGGCGGGCCTACCTACTTCGGCGCTATGGCTTTTCACTACGTCGATGGAGCGCTGCTGGCGGCTGTCGCCGCGGGTCTGCTGAATGTGCTGCTGCTGCCCGCGAGAACTGCACCGGCACAGCGTTAATCGAGGAGGGCGCGGCAGCTGTCGGCGAGGCGATCGCGTAGCACCGCGGCGCGGGTCGCTATATCGGCTTGTCGGCGGACGTATTCGGCTCGGCCGGAGGGCGTTTCGATGCGGATGGGCTCGTAGTCGTAGGCCGAGAGGTCGTAGGGGCTGGCCTTCATATCGAGTTCGCGGGCGGCGCAGGCCAATTCGAAGCAGTCGAACAGCAGGTCCGAGGCGATCAGCGGGGTGAGTTTGAAGCCCCACTTGTACAGATCCATATTGGCGTGCAGGCAGCCGGGCTGTTCCCGGTGCTCCTGATCCGCGCGGGTGAGCGGTTCGATATTGAGCGGGACCGCCTCGGGAGTGAAGAACCGGTAGGCGTCGAAATGGGTGCAGCGCAACTGCATCGACTCCACCACGGCGTCGGTTCCGGCGGTGCCCAGCCGCAGCGGCACCTGCTGGTGGCGGACCTCGTCGGTGCGGTACACCATCGCCCATTCGTGCAGGCCGAAGCAGGACAGCTGGGCCGGTCGGGTCGCCGTCGCCGAGAGCAGCCGGGCGACGAATTCGACAGTATCGCGGCGCTTTTCGAGGAACTCCGGATCGGCGGTATACGCCGAGATATCGGAATCCAGGTGATAGCCCCGGGTTTCGGCGTATTCGGCGGCATCCGCCAGCCCGACACCGAATCCGGGATGCCAGCGTCGCAGCTGGGCGGGCTTATTGCCGTAGTAGGTGAACAGGAAGTCGATGACCGGATGTTTGGTCCCGACCGCGCGCTGCGCCAGGTATGGCCCGACCAGTCGCTCGACCCGTTCCCGGTGTGCGGCGGCTCGCGCCCGCCAATCGGCGGGCGCGAGCACCGGAATCTCCTGCCGCACAGCACGCATCATTACTCCGCGATGCGGTGGGTGGCGTCGCGGACGGTGCCCACGAACTCTTCCACCAGATCCTCGAGCGCGACGATGCCGACGGTATTGCCGCGACTGTCCACCACCCGCCCCAGATGGGAGTTGGTGCGGCGCAACCGAGCCAGCGCCTCGAACAGCGTGGCACCGGTGCTGACGGTGGGTAGCGGACGGATATCGGTGCGCGGGATCGGCGTCGCCGGACCGGCCTGATCATCGGCCACCAGATCCAGCACATCCTTGACGTGCAGATAGCCGACCAGCGAACCATCGGCGGCACGAACCGGATACCGCGAGAAACCGGTTTCGGTGACCGCGTTCTCGATATCGCCGAGGGTGGTCCCTTCACCACGCAGCGGCACCGAACGCGTCTTGTCCAGCGGCACCATGACATCGGCCACGATGCTGTCGCTGGAGCCCAGCGCCTGGGTGAGGCGGCGATGCTCCTCCTCGTCGAGGAGTCCCTCGGAATGCGATTCACCGAACATCTCGGCCAATTCCACCGAGGACACCGTGGAATCGAGCTCATCCTTGGGTTCGATCCGCAGTGCCCGCAGCGACAGATTCGCCGCCATGTTGTACACCGCGATCAGCGGCCGCGCCAGGCGCAGCCACATCAGATGCACCGGAACCAGCAGCAGCGCGGAGCGTTCCGGCCCGGCCAGCGCGATATTCTTCGGAATCATCTCGCCGAGCAGGATGTGCAGCACCACCACGATCGCCAGCGCCACCGCGAACGAGATCGGGTGCAGCAGCGAATCGGGCATGCCGACCAGATCGAAGACACCCGAAAGCAGATGCGCCACAGCGGGTTCGCCGACGCGGCCGAGCAGGATGGAGCAGATGGTGATGCCCAGCTGCGCCGCCGCCAGCATCATCGACAGGTTCTGCGCGGCTTCGATCACCGTGTTGGCGCTGCGCTTACCTTGTGCGGCAAGCGCTTCCAGACGATCGCGGCGCGCGGAGATCAGGGCGAATTCCGCGCCGACGAAGAACGCGTTACCCAGCAGCAGCCCGAGGGCCAGCAGTACCGCTGTCCAATCACCCATGGTGCAGCTCCCATTCCGCCAGGCCCTCGGCGTCGACGGGGCGCAGCAGCACCCGGTCGATGCGACGGCCGTCCATGCGCTCCACCTTGGCGATCCAGCCGCCGCTGGTGTGCGGATCCATGGCGTGGTTGTTGCCGGGTTCGGGCAGCAGCACTTCATCGCCGGTGACCGGGATGCGGCCCAGGCGGGTCAGCACCAGACCGCCGAGGGTTTCGTATTCGCCGTCGGGCGCGTCGTAACCCGTTGTGCGCGAGACCTCGTCGACGCGCAGCAGCCCGGAGCAGTCCCATCCGGTGGAGGTGCGGCGCACATCGAGTTCCTCTTCATCGTGCTCATCGCGGACGTCGCCGAGGATTTCCTCGATCAGGTCCTCCATGGTGACGATGCCCGCGGTGCCGCCGTATTCGTCGACGACCAGCGCGACCTGCATACCGTCGGCGCGCACCCGTTCGAGCACTTCGTCACCGTCCAGGCTGGCGGGCACGATCGGCACGGGCTGGCAGATGTCCTTGAGCTTGATGACCCGCCGCTGCGACGCCGGATGCGTGAACGCCTGCTTGACGTGCACCACGCCGAGCGTGTTGTCCAGATCCCCGTCGATCACCGGGAAGCGGGAAAACCCGGTGCGACTGGCACATTCGATGAGATCGGCGATGGTGCAGTGCTGATCGAGCGATTCGATCTTCACGCGCGGGGTCATGAGCTCCTCCGCGCTGCGCTCACCGAATTGCAGTGAGCGATCCACCACCTGCGCGGTGCGCTGATCCAGCGCGCCGTGCAATGCGGACGTGCGCACCAGCGAACCCAATTCCTGCGGGGACCGCGCCGAACGCAATTCCTCGGCCGGTTCGATGCCGAGCCTGCGCACGGCCCAGTTGGCCGCGCCATTGAGGAAATTGATCAGCCAGCGGAACGCCATGGAGAACCACATCATCGGCCCCGCCGTCCAGCGCGCGGTGGCCAGCGGTGAGGCGATGGCGATGTTCTTGGGCACCAGCTCGCCGTAGATCATCGACAGCGAGGTCGCCAGGATCAGTGCCAGCGCCAGCGAAATGCCATGCGAGGTACCGGCATCCAGGCCGAAGGCGTCGAATATGGGTTCCAGCAGCCGCGCCAACACCGGTTCGGCGATATAACCGGTGATCAGAGTGGTGATGGTGATGCCCAGCTGCGCCCCGGAGAGTTGGAACGAGAGCGTGCGATGCGCCTGGCGCACCTGCCGGGCGCGGCGGTCGCCGTCGCGGGCGTGCGCCTCCACGGTGCTGCGTTCCAGGGCGGTGAGTGAGAATTCCGCGGCAACGAATAACGCTGTACCGGCGGTCAGTGCGATGAAACCGATCAGGCTGAGAACGGTGAGCAGGGCTGACACGGTCAGCACCACCCGGCCGTCTGTGTGGCTGAGGGAGCGATGGCGCCGGGTTTGTCACCCGGCTCGGTAGAGGAGCCCTCCTGAACGGCGCCCTCGGACGCGGGTGACAACTGGTTCCTTTCGCATGGGGTAGATCATGACGGGTCGTCATGATCCGATGGTCGACATGTTACCGGCTGACCCGCGCGGGGTCAGCGTGACCTGGCCGGGCATGGGAAAACCCGGCGGGTTCCGTGCGGTCCCCGCCGGGACGATTGCCCGATTCGAGCCGGTCTACCAGCCCGAAGGCAGCGGACGGCCCTCGGCGAAACCGGCGGCCGACTGCACACCGAGCACAGCCCTGTCATGGAATTCGGCGATCGAGCGCGCGCCCGCGTAGGTGCAGGAGCTGCGCACACCGGAGGTGATGTGATCGATCAGATCCTCCACACCCGGACGTTCGGCGTCCAGGCGCATGCGCGAGGAGGAGATGCCCTCCTCGAACAGGGCCTTGCGGGCGCGATCGAAGGACGAATCGGTGGCGGTGCGCGCGGCGACCGCACGCTTGGAGGCCATACCGAAGCTCTCCTTGTAGCGGTTGCCGTCGCGATCGATGCGCATATCGCCGGGCGACTCGTAGGTGCCCGCGAACCAGGAGCCGATCATGACGTTGGCCGCACCGGCCGCCAGGGCCAGCGCCACATCGCGCGGATGCCGGACGCCGCCGTCGGCCCATACGTGCTTGCCGAATTCGGCTGCGGCCGCGGCACATTCGGCCACCGCGGAGAACTGCGGGCGGCCGACGCCGGTCATCATGCGGGTGGTGCACATGGCGCCGGGGCCGACACCGACCTTGATGATGTCCGCGCCGGCCTCGATCAGATCGCGGGTGCCCGCGGCCGAGACCACGTTGCCCGCGACCAGCGGCACACCCAGATCCAGGGCGGCCACCGAGCGCAGCGCCTCCAGCATCTTCTGCTGATGGCCGTGCGCGGTGTCCATCACCAGTACATCGGCGCCCGCGTCGACGAGAGCCTTTGCCTTGGAGGGGATATCGCCGTTGATGCCGACCGCCGCGGCGATGCGCAGCTGACCGTTGGCGTCCACGGCGGGCTGGTAGATGCCCGCGCGAATGGTGCCGGTGCGGGTCATCACGCCCGCGAGGGTGCCGTCCGCGTTCACCAGTACGGCGAGCTTGGAGTGACCGGCCTCGAGCAGGTCGAAGACCTCACGCGGGGAGGCGTCGGCGGGGGCGCTGACGAAGTTGGTGTCGGCGACGGTGCTCAGTCGCGCGAAACGGTCCACATCGGCGCAGGCGGCCTCGGTGACCACGCCGACCGGGCGATTGTCCCGCACCAGCACCACCGCGCCGTGCGCGCGCTTGTGAATCAGCGCCAGCGCGTCGGACACCGAATCCTCCGGATCCAGGGTGACCGGGGTGTCGGCGGTGAGCGAGCGGCTCTTGACGAAGGCGATGGTGTCGGCCGCGGCCTGGATCGGAAGATCCTGCGGCAGCACCACGATGCCGCCCCGGCGGGCCACCGTCTCGGCCATGCGGCGGCCTGCGACGGCGGTCATATTCGCGACCACGAGGGGGATGGTGGTGCCGGTTCCGTCGCTCGACGACAGGTCGACATCGAATCGCGACGCCACATCCGTCCGATTCGGGACGAGGAAGACATCGTCATAGGTCAGGTCGTAGGGCGGAGTCTGCCCGGGGAGGAACTGCACGGTGTTTGCCGCCTCATGGTTTGACGTGGGGTTGTCGTGTTCCATGCTTCGATGTCAGGTGGTGGCGCGCTACCTGGTGTCACGCATGCAGCAGGCCAGTGTACTCGAAAGTCGGTTGTCGCCCCGCTCACATGTGATCTAGCTTCACCGCGTGACCGATCTCCAGGTACTCACCGACCGGCTGGAAATCAGCGACCTCATCACCAAACTCTTCGTCTACTGCGATCAGCTGCGCTGGGCCGATATGGCCGCCGAGGTGCTCACCGACCAGGTGTACTTCGACAGCGGATTCGGCGGCACGCCGGAGGTCCGCCCCGCGACCGATATCACCGCCGACTGGGCACAGGGCCTGGGCGCGCTCGACGCCGTGCACCACCAGGCGGGCAATCACCTCGTCGAGATCACCGGCGACACCGCCCGCGCGCACGCCGATGCCATCGCGGTGCATCTGAAGAACGACGCGCTCAATGGCAAGACCCGCTGGTTCATCGGCAGCTACGTCCTCGGCTTCGAGCGTTCGCCGAAAGGCTGGCGCATCAACCACTTCGAGTACAAGCTCAAGGTGATCGACGGCAACGCCGACCTGACCTGATCAGACTATTGCCCCGCCGGACGATCGAAACGGCTGCGGCTGGGTATCGCGATCATATGTTCGCTATCGGAGCCGCAGTCCTTTTCGCCATCGCCCTACTGTTGGAACTCATCAACCGAGGCACCACCTTCGGCGTCGAGCTACTCATCATCGGTGGGCTGCTCGCCCTTTCACTACACCTGGCGGGCTTCAGCTCCCGCATCCCGTCGGGCGGCCAGTGGCGCTCCCGCGGCGGCTGGGCCCGCCGCCGCTGAGTAATTCCATCGGCGCTCGATGCCGCCTGCGCGATTCGGGAGGAATTGTGTGGGTTCGGTGAAAGTTCAGTTCGCGCAGGGGTATTCGGCTCGATCCAGCGGTTTCCCACGGGCAGACTGTGCGCATGGGAGAGGGAGCGAGTGGCAGGGGTGACGGATGAGCGTCGGCACTTCTTCCCAGCGGTTGTGGTCGAGGTATCGGGGTCCGGTCTTCGGTCCGGTTGGATTCGTGGGGGCGGTCGGGGTCGGGCTCTTCGTCGAAATGGTTGTGCTGCTCGGGCTTCCGTTCGAGCTGATCCCGCTTTCGATCATCCCCGCCGCGCTGATGCTATTGCCGTGGCTGCGCCTGCGGCAGTTCGGACTGGGGGTACTGACCGGATGGCTCACCGTGCCGTTCGGAGTTGTCGTCGCGCCGATCCAGGCGATTATCGGCCTGATCGGCGGAATCCGGCTCGCTGGGACGGTGGCGGTGCGGCGGTACGACGTCCCCGGTGCGGAACCGGAGGAGCCACGGACCGATGCCTGGGTCGCGGGAGTGTTGTGGATGCCGCTCGCGCTCATGGTTTCGCTGCTGGCGACCTGGAAGGTCTCCGGTGGTCTGACCCCGGTGGTGCCCAGTCGCGGGGAATTGGCTGCCGATGGGCGGGCGTGCCTGGTCGCGGGTGCGGGGTTCGCGCTCGGTGGGGTGTTCGCGGTCTTCGGCCGCAGGCCCCGAACCTTCGGCGCGGCGCGGCCACGCGGCCCGGGCATTTTCCAGCGTGGAGTCGCCTCGGCGCTGGTGGGAGCGGCGCTGCTGACTCCCGGAGCCTGGCATTTCTGGTGTGATTCGTTCACCGATGAGGTGAAGCGCGATCCCCGGGCCCGGTTGCTGGAGATGGGTATCGAACTGCCGCCCGATTACCGCTTCACCCGAGGTCGTAGCTGGTGCGGCGGCTTTGTGGATCTGTACTGCCATGCCACCTACCGGTTCGTCGCCGGGCCGGAGCGGTTCGACTCGTATCAGGAGTTGTTCCACCCGGACACGGATTTCGCGCGCGGCCTGCTGCCGTTGAAAACCTCATCGTGCGCGTCGATCGAGGATCTCTGGGAGCTTCCTTGCGAACCGGGTGATTCGGTGGTCACCGGTTGGTACGGGGGCGCAGCCGTGATGGTGACCCGCTCGGAGCGGCAGACGACCTTTGCCATCGACTGGTAGTCGATGGCGGTCGAACTCTCGATCCGAGGGGTTCCGGTGATGATTGCTGAATGGTTGCTTAACCGGTGAATCGCGCACTGCGAGTCCGCAAATCGGCTGCGATTGCCGGTGTGTCGGGCCTGCGCTCGAATCGTGTCCGGGACATCTAGCCGTGGCGGACCGGGTTCAGAGGGTGCCGTTCTCGATATCTCGCTTCAGGGCGGCCTGGTAGGCGCGGTGGGATGAAGCACCGTTATCGGCGGTGAATTGGATCAGGGTCGCATCGGCGAGGAAGGTGATGTGCTCGTTGACCGTGGTGCTGCCGTCGCTGTTCGCGGTGAAGGTGATGAGCTGGTGGGTGGTGATATTGGGGATGTCCCAGCTGTCCGAGGTGTAGTAGTGCTCGGCGGGGTGCAGGCGCTGTTCGGCCTGGGTGTGGCCGGGGAAGGTGATCGGGCCCATCGGAATGTCTTCCAGGGCGGTGAAATCCACCACCTCGACGCCGGAATCGTCGCAGGTGCGGTGTGTGATCACGTCTTTGAGGAAGGGGTGGCGGCCGATATCGTTGTGCAGGTTGGAGTAGACCGACCAGACCCGCTCGAGCGGGGCGTTGATGGTGATCGGGAGATCGACCACCACCGCGGAGCGGGACTCGGCCGGATTGTGCTGTCCCGCTTCATACATCGACCAACTTGCCTGCCACTCCGCCGTGTACCCGTTGGGTGTCTCGGTACAGGTGGGAGGGGTAACCGCTTGCGCCACAGGCATTCCCGTCGCCGTGCAGGCGATGGCAAGTGCGCATCCGAACATGAACTTCACGCGGCGGACTCTACCTCGGCGAAGTCCGGTCGGCGCGGTCAGCGGCCGCCGCGCGACTTCGGCTTGTGCTTCTTGGTGTGCTTGCGCCCGCCGGTGCGTGGATCGATGCGGTGGCGGGGCCGTTCCGGTGCCGGATCCGGTGGTGCCGCAGCGGCTTTGGCGGCCGCCGCGACGGTGGCCGGATCGGGGATGGGGCGGCCGGAGGCGCGGCGCGCGCCGGTGATCTCGGCCAGGCGGCGATCGCCGGGCCGCACTTCCAGATCGGTGACGGAAACCCCTGCGCGGCGGGCCAATTCGGCGGCTTCCTGGCGATCGTCCGGGGTGACGACGGTGACCACGGTGCCGGACGCTCCCGCGCGCGCGGTGCGACCGGTGCGGTGCAGATAGTCCTTCGGATCGGCCGGGGGATCGACGTGCACGACCAGCGAGACATCGTCGACATGGATGCCGCGCGCGGCGATATCGGTGGCGACCAGCACCGGCCAGCTGCCGTCCGCGAACGCGGCGAGGGTTCGGGTGCGCTGATTCTGGCCCTGACCGCCGTGTAGCGCGGCGGCGGCGATTCCGACCTCGCGCAGTTTGCCGGCCAGTTTGTCCGCACCGTGCTGGGTGCGCACGAACAGCAGGGTGCGGCCCTTGCGGCCCGCGATTTCGGTGACCACCGGGCGCTTTTCGATACGGCGCACATGCAGGGCGTAGTGCGCGATATCGGGAAGATCCGAATCCGATTCCTCGGCAACGGCATTGGCGGCGGGAGTGCTCGCGTTGGGCTGTGCGGCGACCGTATGGGTGACGGGGGAGTGCAGGTACCGCTGCACCAGCTCGCCGATGGCCTCGTCCAGGGTCGCCGAGAACAGCAGCTTCTGCGATTCGGCGGGAACACGATTCAGCACCGCCGTCAGCTGCGGCAGGAAGCCCAGATCGGCCATATGGTCGGCCTCGTCGACGGTGAGCACCTGCACGTCCGACAGATCCACGGCCTTGCGGCCGATCAAATCGGTCAACCGCCCGGGCGTGGCGATCAGCAGATCGACGCCGCGACCCAGCTTCTCATCCTGCGCCTTGATGGCCAGCCCGCCCACGGCGATGGCGAGCCGCAGTCCCATGGACAGCGACGGCTCATCGAGCGCGGTCTCGATCTGGATCGCCAGCTCGCGCGTGGGCACCAGGATCAACCCGCGCGGGCGGCGCGGCGCGGTCGACGCGCCGGACAGCCGCACCAGCATCGGCAACCCGAACGCCAGGGTCTTGCCGGAACCCGTTGCGGCCCGGCCCAAGACGTCGTGACCGGCCAGAATGTCCGGGATCACGGCGGCCTGAATGGGGAACGGCGTATCGATCCCATTGCGCCGCAATGCCTGTACCAGCATCGGCGGCAGACCGAGGTCGGCGAATCGGCGCGCACCGGCCGCTGAGGAGGCGAAACGCGGAGTCTCGGCAACGGTTTCCGTTGCCGCCGAGCCGGATGTCACGGTGACGGGATTCGCCACCGCGGTGGCGTCGGGCGATTGCTCGGGGGTCCCGCTCTTCGGCTCAGGCACGGCTGAGCAATCGGCTCAGTTCCTGCAACCACGGAATCGCGACCGCGAGGGTCGGGACCACGAGGATGGCGGCGGCCGCGAGATATGCCGCGCTCGCGATGCGGATATCACCGATCGGCCCGGCCAGGCGCTGGATGCGAATCAGGGTGGTGGGCCCGCCGACCGCCATCGCGCCCTGCGGCGCGGTCGAATTCGAACAGGCGACCAGGGCGCGCGCCAGCGGTGTGGGCCCGGTGACCTTGACCGCGGAATCATCGGCCAGCAATTCGATCAGCAGTTTCACCGAATCGAGTGCGGATTTGGAGCGCACCACCCGGGGGAACGCCTCGTGTGCGGCGGTGAACGCCTCCAGCACCAGGTCGTGGCGGGCGCGCAGATGCGAGCGCTCATGGCTGACGATTGCGGTCAACTCCTCTTGGGAAAGATTGGTCACGGTGCCCTGGCTGAGCACGACGCGGCGGCGCAGCCCCGGCAGGCAGTAGGCGATGGGTTCGGTGGCGGCGAGCACCCGGATATCCGCGGATTGGCGTGCGACGCCGCCCTGATCGAGCAGATCGACCAGCATGCGGTGTTTGGCGCGGCGGCGGCGCGTGTGCACGCCGACGCGGATGACCGAGAAGATCAGCCGCGCCCCGATGAGCAGGGTGAGCGCGAAGACCGTCACCAGGGCGAGCCACAGTGGCAGGCCGAGGGCGGCGATCTCCTTGCTCGGGGTGGTGGTGGGCCGTCCGTCACCGCCGGGCACCAGCAGTCTGCTGGCGATGGCGAGCCCGGAACCGAAGGCGGACAGGACGGCGGCGAGAGCGATGGCCTGCCAGAGCACCAGTGCCGCACGGGGACTCCGATACGGCCAGGTGGCTCGGCTGAGCAGCGCCGGGATCGGTCCCGCCAACAAGAGGGCGAGACCGGCGAATACCGGCGCTGTCAGATCCATTCCTCAGCTCACTGCGTTGTGGGGGCCTGGGCCGAGGTTGGGGCTACTTGGAGTCTTTCGGCTCCTTGCGTGCCGCCTCGGTGGCTTCGAGCTTAGCGAGTGCGTCTCGCAAAGCGGCAGCCTCATCGGCTCCTACCTGTTCCACGAAGTGCACGAGTGCGGCTCGGCGCGAGCCTACTTCGTCAGCCTGCTGCAATGCGTCCACCATGAGACTGGCGACGAGTTCGTCGCGAGTGTGCACGGGGGCGTACCGATGCGCGCGGTCATCGCGCTGCTGTAGTACGAGATTCTTCTTCGCGAGACGCTGCAGAACGGTCATCACCGTGGTGTACGCGAGCTCGCGGCGTTCGGCGAGGGCCTCGTGCACCTGCCGCACCGTTTGGGGTTCATCGGCCGACCACAACTGGTCCATGACCGCTTTCTCGAGTTCACCAAGACCTGCCATCCCATAAGTTTACGGAGGCAACGACACAAATGCGTACTACAAGTCGTCGTAACCGGTCGGTAGCTGTGTGGGATTGGTCATAGCTCGCTGGTCGGCGCGGGATCCTGCCCGTCGGCGCCGTGTACATGCCGGGTACCGATCGGTACGATCATCGGGCGGCCGGAGACGGGATCCTCGAGAACTTCGGCGCGCAGGCCGAAAACCTCGAGCAGCAGCTCGGAATTGACGATATCGACCGGGCGGCCCTGGGCCACGATGCGGCCCGCGCACATGACGATGAGTTCATCGCTGTAGCGGATGGCCAGGTTCAGATCGTGCAGCACCATGACCACGGTGCGGCCGAAATCGGCGTGCAGGCGATCCACCAGATCGAGCACCTCGAGCGAATGCGCGAGATCGAGGTAGGTGGTCGGCTCGTCCAGGAGCAGGATGTCGGTGCCCTGCGCCAGGGCCATGGAGATCCAGGCGCGTTGGCGCTGGCCGCCGGAGAGTTCGTCGAGGGTGCGGTCGGCGAGATCGGCGATACCGGTCTGCGCGAGCGCGGTGGCGACCTCGGTCTCGTCATCGGCGGACCACTGGCGCAACCAGGATTGATGCGGATGACGGCCGCGCGCGACGAGATCGGCGACGGTCAGGCCCTCGGGGGCGACGGGAGTCTGCGGCAGCATGCCGACCATACGGGCGATATCGCGGGTCTTCATGGACGATATCGCCTTGCCGTCCAACACGATTCGGCCGTCGCGCGGTTTGAGCAACCGGCCCAGTGAGCGCAGCAGCGTGGACTTGCCGCAACCGTTGGGGCCGATGACCGTGGTGATCACGCCGGGGGCGATATCGAGGGACAGTCCGTCGACGATCACGCGGTCGCCGTACCCGAGGGTGATGTTCTCGGCGGCGAGAGTCACTGCGGCAGTGGGGGAGTCCGGCATATCGCGCGCAGTGGTCACCGCTTCGCTTCGAATCGTCACAGGGTCGCCTTCCGATTGGCGCGTACTAGCAAGTACAGCATGAACGGTCCGCCGACCGCGGCGGTCACGACCCCGACCGGCAGATCGACGGGAAGTATGGTGCGGGACACCAGATCCGCCCCGACCACGGCGATCGCGCCGATCAGCGTCGAGGCGACGATGGGTTCCCCGGGGGTGCGCAGCAGCCGGCGCGCGATCTGCGGTGCGGCCAGGCCGACGAAGCCGACGGGTCCGGCCGCGGCGGTGGCGAGCGCGGCCGCGATGACGCCCGCGCCGAGCAGTAGCGCCTGCTGGGTCTGAATGCGAACGCCGAGAACACGTGTGGTGTCGGTGCCGAAGCGCAGGGCCGCGAGGGTGCGGCTGGACGCGGCGGCGATCAGCAGGGTGATGCCCAATCCGATTCCGGCGGGTACCAGGGTGGACCAGTCCGACCGATCCAATGATCCGGTGAGCCACAGCTGCGCGTGCGCGGCATCGGTGAGAGTCGCGCGGGTGAGCAGCCAGCTGACCACCGACAGCAGTGCGGCATTCACGCCGATGCCGATGAGCACCAGGCGAAATCCCATGACACCGTGATCGCCCGTGGTGGTGCGGCCCCACGCGAGCAGATAGATGGCGACCGCCGTGAGTAGTCCGCCCGCCAACGCGGCGAGCGGAATGCCCAGTGTCGCAGCGATTCCGGTGGTCGCGCCGCCGGTCCCGGCCAGAATCAGCACCGCACCGCAGCTCGCGCCCGAGGTGATGCCGAGGATATCCGGGCTGGCCAGCGGATTGTGCAGGATGGATTGGGTGATCGCGCCCGCCAATCCCAGTGCGGCGCCGACGATCACGGCGGTGAGCGCGCGCGGCAGGCGTGAGTCGAAGATTACGAACCGCTGTGCGCGGGATCCGCCGCCGCCCAGCACATCCAGCACGCGCCCGAGTGGAATATGGAATTCGCCGGTGCTGATATCGAGCGCGAACAGGGTGCACAGAATCGCGATGAGCACGGCGAGGGTGAGCAATGCCCGTGTGCGCAGTACCGCCGAATATCCCGCGATGCGTACCGCCGGTCGCGTCCGGCCCAGCAGCCGTGCGGATTCGGTGGGTGTGCTGTCGGATTGCGTGGGAATGCTCACAGGCTCACCAGCTTTCGGCGGCGGACCAGCAGGATGAAGAAGGGTGCGCCGATCACGGTGAGGGTGATTCCGGCCTGGAGTTCGCCGGGCCGGGCGATGACTCGGCCCACGGTGTCGGCGACGAGCAGGGTGATGGCTCCCAGCAGCGCCGAGTACGGCACCAGCCAGCGGTAATCGGGGCCGGTGACCGAGCGCGCGAGATGCGGCACGATGAGGCCGAGGAAGGCGATCGGGCCGACGGCGGCGGTGGCCGCGCCCGCGAGCAGTACCACCGCGGCCAGGCCCAGGGCCCGGTTGCGGGCCAGGTTCACGCCGAGTCCGCGTGCCACGTCATCGCCGAGGCCGAGCAGGTTCAATCCGGGCGAGGCGGCCAGCGCCAAGCCCGCGCCCACGATGAGGAATGGCAGGACCTGCTGGAATACCGCCGCGTCATGCCCGGCGACATCGCCGACGACCCAGTACCTATAGGTATTGAGCGCATTCTCGTCCAGCAGCACAACGATATTGGTCATGGCCTGCAAGAACGCGGTCACGGCGGCACCGGCCAGCACCAGACTCAATGGACTCGCCTTACCGCCGCCGATCGAGGACACCCCGAATACGACGATGCCCGCGATCAGCGCGCCCGCCAGCGCGAACCAGATGTACTGCGTGGTCGCGGTGAGCGCGAACAGATGAATGCTCAGCGCCGCCAGGAATGCCGCGCCGGCGTTGATTCCGAGCAGTCCCGCATCAGCGAGCGGATTTCGGGTATAGCCCTGGATGAGTGCACCCGCCATGCCCAATGCGAGTCCGGTCACCAGCGCGAGTCCGGTTCGGGGCAGCCGTAATTCGCGCACGATCTGCGCGGCGGTTCCGTCGGCGGGGCAGGAAAGTGGTAACCCGCCCGGACAGGTGAGTGCGTCGAATACCGCACTGAGAGGTAGTGAACGTGAGCCGAGCGCGATGCTGGCGAGCACCGCGCAGACCAGCAGCACGGTCAGGAGAAGGAGTCCGGACAGACGTCGCCGTCTGATGGTGACTACGGCGGGCACGGTGACGAACTACTCCTGACACATTGATTGCTCTCGTTAGCTTGGTAAGCCTAACCTATCTTCAAATTTCATTGCGTACACAGTGGCCGGAAGTTCGATGAAAGAGGAGGTTCGATGTTCGAGCCCGTAACCGTCTGCCCGCCTCGCGATTCCCGGATCGCCTTCGGGAGGGCCTGCGCCCGGCTGCGCGGCCTGCAACCCGAACACCCGCGGGTGTATGCCGTCGCCGCCATGTCCGAACAGGGCAAACGGAGATGGTGGCGGTTGGCGGACGGAATACGTGAAGGCCGCATCGAGATGATGTACCGCCGCCACGCCGCCGAGATGAGCAATCCGGAGATCGCCGCGGAGGTGGTGGCCACCGCGCTCATCCACGCGGTCATCGGCCGGGTGATGGCCATGCTGGTGGCCGAGGGCCGGGCCTGGGATCCGGGCCTGGAGAATCTGTGGATTCACACCGACAATGACGGCGGCATCGATTGGGCGGGCTTGGCGGACACCACGATTCGCGTGGTGGACGGTGACCGGCTGACCGGTGAGCCGGGCGTGGTGGCGCTGCCGTGCGAGCCCGCGCTCTACGTATGGCTGGCGCATCGGTGTGAACCGGCGCTGCGGCTGATCCAGGAGGCCATGCTGCGCTGCGCCGGATTGGGTGTGCGGCGGTTCTGGTCGCTGGTGGCGGAGTCGATCGTCGGTGCGGCGACCTATGTTCCGGCGCTGGCCAACACCTCCTCGACGGTGGGTGCGCAGCGCGGGCAGGACATGCTCGCGGCGCTGGAGGATCGCGGATTGCCGGTGCGCCGGGGTTACGTCGTCAGGTAGGTCTCGGCAACGGCCGAGATCCCGGGCAGCTCTTGGATCGGGGCTGCCCGGTGCGTATACGGGCGACAAACCGATCACGGTGAGCGCAAGTGGTTCACCGTGCGGTGCGGGCGGTTAGCTTCGAAAGTGAGCATTGTGCCCGCCTCGCGAAGGATCTGTGATGACCGATCGATTGCCGCTCATCGACATCTCCCGTTTCCGCGGACCGGAGCGGGACGCTTTTCTCGACGAATTGCGCACTGCCGCACACGAAGTCGGATTCTTCTACGTGGTCGGGCACGGCGTGCCCGAGACGTTGACCGCGGGCATCTTCGAGGTGGCGCGGCAGTTCTTCGCGCTACCCCTCGAACAGCGGCTCGACATCGCGAATATTCGGTCGCCGCAGTTCCGCGGGTACACCTCGACCGGGCACGAATACACCGCGGGCGCACCGGATCGGCGGGAGCAGATCGATATCGGTCCCGAACGCGACGCGCTGCCCGAAGCGCCCGGGGATGCGGTCTGGCGGCGGTTGATCGGACCCAATCAGTGGCCGCGCACGCTGCCGGAACTGCGCACGGTCACCCTGGCCTGGCAGGCCGAGGCATTGCGGGTGAGCCGGGAAGTGTTGCGCGCCTTGGCCGCCGCGCTGGGTCAGGACGAGGGCTACTTCGATGCCTGGTTCGACGCCGAGGCCACCACGCACGTGAAGATCATCCACTATCCGGGACGCGATACCGCCGGTGACGATCAGGGCGTCGGCGCGCACAAGGACTACGGCTATCTGGCGCTGCTACAGCAGGACGAGATCGGCGGGCTCCAGGTGCGCGGGCCGGACGGCTGGATCGATGTGACGCCGGTGCCCGGCAGTTTCGTCTTCAATATCGGCGAGATGCTGGAGATCGCCACGCGCGGGTATCTGATCGCCACCGATCATCGGGTGGTGAGCCCGCCCGCCGGGGTGGACCGGTATTCGGTGCCGTTCTTTCTGGGACCGCGTTTGGACGCCGTGGTCGAACCCCTCGAATTGCCCGCCGAATTGGCCGCGCGGGCACGCGGGGTGAGCGTCGATGCCGCCAATCCGCTGCTGGCGCACTACGGTGAGAACGCGCTCATCGGCTGGCTCCGTTCACATCCCGCGGTCGCCGAGAAGTGGTGGCCCGATATCGCACCCGGGGCCCGGAAAAGTGGTGTGGGACTTACCGATCGACCTGCCACGCCCGCGTGATCACGACCATCCCGAATTTCTCCGACTACGCCGGGAGCTGTTCGACGCGCTCGGTGAGACAGGCAGGGCCGCCGCATGACCGCCGTATCCGCCGCCACCGCGGGCACGTACGACTCGTTCGCCGATGCCATCGGCAATACGCCGCTGGTGCGGTTGAACCGGGTCACCGATGACATTCGCGCCACCGTGTACGTCAAGCTCGAATATCTCAATCCCGGTGGCAGCGTGAAGGATCGCGCGGCGCGCGCCATGCTGCTCGCCGCCGAGGCATCCGGGGAACTGGGTCCGGGCGGCACCGTGGTGGAGGCCAGCTCCGGCAATACCGGGCTGGGTTTGGCCGCCGTCGCCGCCGCGCGCGGCTACCGCACCATCGTGGTGGTGCCGGACAAGGTGAGCGCCGAGAAGAAGGCGCTGCTGCGCGCCTACGGTGCGGAAGTGCACATCACGCCGGGACTGCGACCGGTCGGGCATCCCGAGCATTTGCGCAGTGTCGCACTGAAATTGGTGGAGGAGATCCCGGGCGCGTGGTTCGCCGGGCAATACGACAACCCCGCCAACCCGGCCGCGCACCGCGCCACCACCGGGCCGGAGATCTGGGCCCAAACCGATGGGCGCATCACGCATTTCGTGGCGGGTATCGGCACCGGCGGCACCATCAGCGGTACCGGCGGCTTCCTGAAGGACGTATCCGGCGGGTCGGTGCGAGTCATCGGCGCGGACCCGGAAACCTCTGTGTACGGTGGCGGCGACGGCCGAATCTGGTTCGTGGAGGCCGTCGGTCACTTCCTGCACCCCGAGACAGAGGAGGATCTGTGGCCGGAGGCGTACCGGGTGGATGTGGTCGACCGTATCGAACAGGTCGCCGACGCCGAGGCGATTCGGGTGCTGCACCGGCTGGCGCGGGAGGAAGGTCTACTGCTGGGCGGATCCTCCGGGACGGCGATCGCCGCCGCGCTCCGTACCGCGCGTGCACTCGGACCCGATGACGTGGTGGTGGTGCTCGCCCCGGATTCCGGGCGGGCCTACCTGTCGAAGTACTTCAGTGACGAGTGGCTGGGCACCTTCGGTTTCGAACTGACCGGCCCGGTGAGCGGACCGACCGTCGGATCGATCCTCGGGGATCTGGGGGGTGCGGCCGCGCCCGTGGTGCTGTCGGGTGCGCCGGTGGCGTCGGCGCGGGAATTACTCGGCGCGGCCGAGGCGCTCCCGGTGGTGTTGCAGCGCAACGCATCCGGGCCGCTGGTGGCGACCGAACTGCTCGGCAGCATCACCCGGACCGGCCTGGCCGAGGCCCCCGATACCGATCCGGTCGGCGAGCACCTGTCCGAGGCACTGCCGGTGCTGGGCACCACGGCAGCGCTGGCGGATGCCGTCGCGCGGTTGGACGGGCGAACCGGCCCGGTGGTCATCACGCACGAAGGGCGAATCGTCGCCGTGGTCGATGCCGAGCGCCTGACTTCGCAAGCCGTGCACACGGGTACGCGGTGACCCCGCCCGATCGGGTGCGGTGATACGTATCTGGAATCGCGCGGAATTTATCTCTCAGCGGATGGTGCGCGCGCGGGTTCAATCATCGCTATGAGCGTCGAATTCCTGTGGTACATACCCAATCAGGTCGACCCGGGCCATCGCGGGGATACCGCCGGTGCCGGTCACAACAGTCTGGACGCGTTGACCACGCAGGCGCTGGCGCTCGAGGAGTACGGCTGGAAGGGCGCGCTGCTGGGCACCGGGTGGGGACGTCCGGATACCTTCACCGTCGCCACCGCGCTGGCCGCGCGCACCGAGAGTTTCGAACCGCTGATCGCGATCCGTCCGGGATATTGGCGGCCCGCGAATTTCGCCACCGCTGCCGCGACGCTCGATCATCTCTCCGGTGGCCGGGTCCGGATCAATATCGTCTCCGGTAAGGACAATCTCCCGGCGTACGGCGAGAGCGAGGAGGATCAGGCACTGCGGTACGGACGCACCAAGGAGTTCTTGCAGTTGGTGCGCAAGCTCTGGACCGAGGAGAACGTCACCTATCGCGGTGAGCACTATCAGGTCACCGATTCCACCGTGGTGCCGCGCATTACGCCCCGCGAGGGCCGCCCGCATCCCAAGCTCTACTTCGGCGGCGCGTCCGATGCGGCCGAGCGGGTCGCCGCGACCGAGGCCGATGTGCAGCTGTTCTGGGGTGAACCCCTCGAGGGCGTACGCGAGCGCATCGAACGCCTGCGCGCGCTGAGCGCCGAACTGGGCCGCGAGCACGCACCGCTCGAATTCGGTTTGCGCGTCACCACTTTCGTGCGCGACACCACCGAACAGGCCTGGGCCGACGCCGAGGCGAAGGTGGCGGAGATGGCCGAACGGCAAGGCGAACAGCAGAATTGGCGGCAGACGGCCGTCGGGCAACAGCGCCTGCTCGATCTGGCCGCGCGCGGGGAAGTGCTGGACGACAATCTCTACACCACACCGGGCCGATTCGGCGGTGGCGGCGCGGGCACCACCTGGCTGGTCGGGTCGGCGCAGGACGTCGCCGAATCACTGCGGCGCTACCGCGATCTGGGGATCACCCACTTCGTACTGTCCGACACCCCGTACCTGTCCGAGATCGAGCGCCAGGGCACCCAGCTGCTCCCGCTGCTCGCGGATCTGTGAACTCCGGCTCAGCTGTGGGTTCGAATCGAGCTGCGGTCAATAGCTGACTCGGGCGGCCATCGCGGCGACGATACTCGCCATGACTCAGATCGCCCCGTCCCCGGAACAGGTGGTGGCCCAGCGCTACCGCGACCCCGCCCCGGTCGAGCCCGCGCAGTGGAATCCGGTGCTGCGGGTGCTGCACGAGCACCGCTCGGTGCGCCGGTATCTGCCCGATCCGATCTCGGAAGAGACACTGCGGCTGCTGATTTCGGCCGCGCAATCCGCGCCGACCTCCTCGAATTTGCAGGCGTGGAGTGTGATCGCGGTGCGCGATCCCGAACGCAAGGCGCGCCTGGCGGAGTTGGCCGGGAATCAGGAACATATTCGGCAGGCTCCGGTGCTGCTGGTGTGGACCGCCGATCTTGCCCGGTTGCGCGGGCTGGCCGCCGAACGCGATGCTCCCTTGGAGGGCGCGGACTATCTGGAATCCAGCTATGTAGCGTTCCTGGATGCCGCGCTGGCCGCGCAGAACGCGCTGGTGGCGGCCGAATCGCTGGGCCTGGGCACCGTGTACATCGGCGCGATTCGGAACCATCCGGAACAGGTGGCGGCCGAATTGGCTTTGCCGCCGGGTGTTTTCGCCGTCGTCGGACTGGTGGTCGGCACCCCGGATCCGAGTGAGGACGCGCGGGTCAAGCCGCGACTGCCGCAGGCCGCGGTGCTGCACACCGAGGCGTACGACACGGCCGCGCAGGGCGCGCATATCGCCGAGTACGAGACCCGGATCGCCGAGTTCTACTCCGAACAGCGCCTCCAGCATTCGTGGACCGAGCGGGTGCTGGCCCGGCTGGCCTCGGCCGCCGCCCTCAATGGCCGTCATCGGCTGCGCGATCAGCTTGCCGCACGGGGATTCCCGCTGCGCTGATCGATAGGCCCGGAGGCGGGGCTCGTTGGTGTGCGGACTGTTCGGGTCTCGAAGGTGTGTGGGTGTCGCGGAGGTGTGCGGATTGTGAGTGCGGACAAGAGCGCGGGTGCGGTGTTACGGGCCGTGCTCGAGGAGGGGACCGCGCCGCGCAGTGCGATCGCGAAACGGGCCGGATTGTCGCCCGCCACCGTGACATCGCAGGTGCGGGCGCTGGGCTCGGCCGGGCTGCTGATCGAATTGCCGGAGACGGCCGGACCGGCCGGAATGGGCAGGCCGCATTCGCCGCTGGTGCTCGATATCGCGGGCAATGTGGTGATCGGGGTGCATATCGCCGCGGATCACTGCACCGTCGCGGTGTTGAATATCGCCGGGACCGTGCGGCTTTCGCATCGCATACCGCACGCCACCCTGGAACCCGAGGTGATTCTGGCCGCCGCTGCCGCCGAGGTGCGGCGGCTGCGGGCCGAATTGACCGAGCGCGTCATCGGATTGGGCGTGGCGATCGGCGGCTGGGTGGACAGCGCCGCCGGCACCGTGATCGAGCACGGCACCCTGCCGTGGCGCAATGTGGCTGTACGGCACTATCTTTCGGAGCACACCGGACTGCCGGTGACCATGGACAGTCACACCCGCGCGCTGGTGCACGCCGAACAGCTCTTCGGGCATGCGGGCAGTACCGCCGCCACCGTGGTGCTGTTCGCGGGCAATGTCATCGACGTCGCGTTCTCGGTGCATGGGCGGGTGCATTACGGCCCACGCTCGGCCGCGGGTGCGATCACCCGGCTGGCCGGGGGCGATACCGCCGAATCCGAATTGGCGCAGTGCACCGATCGGGCGCTGGTGGCCGCCGCGCATGAACTGGGCCTGTCCGTGCGCGGCATTCCGGATCTGGTGTCCGTGGCGGTCGGTGACCCGGCGGCGCAGACGCTGTTCGTGAATCGCGCGCGCATTCTGGCGCGCGTGGTGGCGGTGGTGATCGATCTGCTCGATCCGGACGCGGTGGTGATCGTGGATCCCGGACTGGTCCGGGTGCCGGGTGTGCGCGCGGCGTATCTCGATGGGGTGCGCCGATTCTCGGCCTGTGAGCGTCCCGAGGAGGTGATCACGGGATCGTCGTTCTTCGGCCGGGTACTGGAGACCGCCGCCGGGGCCGCGGTACTGCAGCGGCTGTACACCGACCCGCTCGCCGTGGTGGCCGCCGCCGAACAGGCGGTGCGGCCGGTCGGGATTTGATTCGCACTTATTTTAAGTCGAACGAATGTTGCCCGATCGCAACGCTTTCCGCGAGAGTCCTTATATGCGAAATCCTGCCGCCGCCCTCCGGTCCGAGACCCGCTCCTGTCATTGCTGCCCGGATTCCTCACATTCGTTCCGACGCAGTTCTATCAGGAGTCATCAATGCGCTCTGCTATTCCCGGGCTAGGTTTGGTCCTGGCCGCCGCACTATTGGTCGCGGGTTGCGCCACCAAGGGCGGCGATACCGATCTTTCGGCGGCGCTGCCGACCACGGTGCCGCCGGGCACCAAACTCTCCATTTCGGTGAATACCACCCGCGTCGCCCTGGAGGCGTCCGGTCAGCCGAATCCGCTGTCATTCACCGTCTCCGACTGGCCCGTGGTGCAGGCCGGACCCGATGTGATCCAGGCCTTCCGTGGCGGTGCGCTCGATATCGCCACCAATGCCGGAATTCCCCCGATCCACGCGCACGCCACCGGCGTCGACGCGAAGATCGTCGGGGTCAAGGTGCGCTCGACGCCGCTGTATCAGCTGGCGACCGCGCCCGGTTCGAATATCACCGGCCTCGCCGATCTGCGCGGTAAGCGGATCGGATTCTCGCCCGGTCAAGCCCAGGGCGTGGTCATCCTGCGCACCTTGCAGGCCGCGGGCATCCCGCTCAGCGATGTGAAACTCGTGGAATTGAACAGCCCGCAATTCCTGACCGCGTTGCAGGGCAAGCAAATCGATGTCGCACCGCTCGCCGAGCCGTCGACCACCAAATACCTCGCCCAGTACGGCAGCCAGGGCGCTCGCGCGGTGAACACCCCCGCCGTGGACGCGCTGACCGTGCTGTGGGCGCCGACCGCGGTACTCCAGGATTCCGCCAAACTCGCCGCGGTCACCGAATTCGTGAAGGTCTGGGCGCGAAGCGATATTTGGGCCTGGGAGCATCCGGACCAGTGGCTGGACGCGTATTACGTGAAGGATCAGAAGGTTTCGGCGGAAGACGCCAAACGAATTCTCACCACCGTGGAAAAGCCGTTTTATCCCGCGAAATGGGATGACGCCATCAAGTGGGAGCAGGAAACCATCGATCTGGTCACCGGCTCCGGCTATTTCGGTTCGACGTTCGACGCCGCGCAACTCTTCGATAAGCGCTTCGAACAGCTCGCCTCCGAGGCGGTGCCCGCGCAGTACCGGACCAAGGAGTCGCAATGACACTCGCACTGCCGCGCCCGGCGGTAACCACCGCCCGGCCCGCCGAGGCCTTCGTGGAACGGCGTCGCCTGCGCCGCCTGGGACTTCGTAAACCGGTACCGTTCGCCCGCCTGCTCGGCGTGGTGGTGGTGCTCGCCGCCTGGTCGGCGGGCAGCTATTACGGCCTGCTGGATCAGCGCAAACTGTCCGCGCCGTGGACCGTCCTGGATACCGGCTGGGATCTGGTGCGCGATGGCACCCTGGTCGACAACACCGTCGCCTCGCTGACCCGGGCCGGAATCGGTCTCGGCGTCGGCGTCGTGATCGGCACCTTGCTGGCGCTGATCGCGGGGCTGTCCCGGCTCGGCGAATCGCTGATCGACGGTCCATTGCAGATCAAGCGCGCCATCCCGAGCCTGGGCCTGATCCCGCTGATGATTCTGTGGCTGGGCATCGGTGAGACGTTCAAGATCGTGGTGATCACCCTCGGCGTGGTCGTCGCGGTATACCTGCAAACCCATGCCGCGCTCACCGCCATCGATAAGCGATTCGTGGAACTGTCGGAGGTGCAAGGGGTTTCGCGGGTGCAGTTCATTCGCAGCGTGGTGATCCCGGGCTCGCTGCCGGGCTTCTTCCTCGGGCTGCGGCTCGGGGTCACCTCGGCCTGGCTGTTCCTGGTCGTCGTCGAATCCGTCAATGCCACAGACGGATTGGGAAAAATGATGAGCAGCGCCCAGAACTACGGTCAGGCCGACGTCATCCTGGTCTGCCTGGTGCTGTACGGGGTCTTCGGACTGATCTCCGACGCCGGTATCCGACTGATCGAAGGCAGGGTGCTGTCATGGCGTCGCACGATTTCGAACTAGGTGTCCGCACCCGGGATCTGGTGCGCTCCTTCGGGAATCGCACCGTGCTGGACGATATCTCGCTCACCATCCCGCCCGGCCAGTTCGTCGCCCTGCTCGGCCGCAGCGGCTCCGGCAAGAGCACGCTACTGCGCGCGCTGGCCGGACTGGATCGCGATGTCGAGGGGACCGGCACGCTGCGGGTGCCCGCGAAAACCTCCGTGGTATTCCAGGATTCGCGATTGCTGCCGTGGCAGCGGGTGCTGAGCAACGTCCTCTACGGGCAGCCGCGCAGCCGCCGCCAGCAGGGCCGCGACCTGCTGGCAGAGGTCGGGCTGACCGGCCGCGACCGTGCCTGGCCGTCCGAGCTGTCCGGTGGTGAGCAGCAGCGGGTGGCGCTGGCCCGCGCCCTGGTCGGCGAGCCCGATCTGTTGCTCGCCGATGAACCCTTCGGCGCGCTGGACGCGCTCACCCGTATCAAGATGCATGAGCTACTGCGCGAATTGATCGCGCGGCACACCCCGACAGTCCTGCTGGTCACCCATGACGTGGACGAGGCGATCACCCTGGCGCAGCGCGTGCTGGTGCTGGACGCGGGCCGCCTCACCGTCGACCTGCCCATCGAACTGCCGGCCGAACGCGATCCGGGCGAGCCCGAATTCCAGCGTTACCGCCGGACCCTGTTGACCGCGCTGGGCGTCGTCCCGGCCGGAGTCTGAGTTAGGAACCGTATGTCCCCGAAGCAGTTGCACCTCAACGCGTTTCTCATGTCGACCGGACACCACGAGGCGTCCTGGCGGTTGCCGGAATCCGATCCGAATTCGAATACCAAGATCGACCACTACGTGAACCTCGCCAAGATCGCCGAGCGCGGCAAGCTGGATTCGATCTTCTTCGCGGACAGCCCGGTGCTGTTCGGCGATACCGGCCGCCGCCCGTCCGGCAAGCTGGAGCCGACGGTGCTGCTCACCGCCATCGCGGTGCAGACCTCGCGGATCGGTCTCATCGCCACCGCGTCCACCAGTTACAACTCCCCGTTCAATCTGGCGCGGCGGTTCGCCTCGGTGGACTGGGTGTCCGGCGGGCGCGTCGGCTGGAATATCGTCACCACCGCCGGTGCGGACGCGGCCCGCAATTTCGGCCTCGACGATGTGCCCGATCACGCGCTGCGCTACGCCAAGGCCGCCGAATTCGTCGATGTGGCAACGAAACTGTGGGACAGCTGGGCCGATGACGCGGTGCTCGCCGATAAGGAATCGGGTATCCACACCGATCCGGACAAGGTTCGCAAGATCGATCACGACGGTGAGTTCTTCAAGGTCGCCGGACCGCTGAACCTGCCGCGCTCACCGCAGGGCTATCCGGTGCTGGTGCAGGCCGGATCCTCCGAGGACGGTAAGGAATTCGCGGCCCGCCACGCCGAGGCGGTGTTCACCGCGCAGCAGACCATCGAGGACGGGCTGGAGTTCTACACCGATCTCAAGCGCCGGGCCGCCGCGATCGGCCGCGATCCCGACACCATCAAGATCCTGCCCGGCATCGTGCCCGTCATCGGCGATACCGAGGAGCACGCGCGCGAGCTCGATGCCGAACTGGAGCGGTTGATCTCGCCCGAATACGCCAAGCGCCAACTCGCCCGCACCTGGGGTATTCCGGTCGAGGATCTGGACCTGGACAGCGAACTGCCCGACGATCTGCCCACCGAGGACGAGATCCAGGGCGCCAAGAGCCGGTTCACCCTGATCGTGAATCTCGCTCGGCGCGAACGGCTCACGCTGCGCCAGCTCATCGCCCGGCTCGGCGGCGGGCGCGGGCACCACACCTTCGCCGGTACGGCCGAACAGGTCGCGGACACCATCGAGGAATGGTTCACCCGCGGTGCCGCCGACGGTTTCAACATCATGCCCGCCGTGCTGCCGTCCGGTCTGGAGCGCTTCGTCGACGAGGTGGTGCCGATTCTGCAGCGGCGCGGGCTGTTCCGCACCGAGTACACCGAGACCACCCTGCGCGGGCACTACGGGCTGGAGCGCCCGGTCAACCAGTTCGATGCCGCCGGCGCGCTCGTGGTCGCCGGATGAGTTCGGGCTCCGACTGTTTCGATCCCGCGGCCTCGGAATCTGGCTCGCAATCGGCCGCGGCGACCGATTCCGCTGCCACCGGCTGGATTCGGTATCTGCTGCGGCGATGCGCTGCGCATCGGCGGACGGTGGTCGCCGCCGCCGTGGGGTCGGTGATCGCGGCGGTGCTCACCGCGATTCTGCCGTTGATCGTGCGACATGTGGTCGACACGCTCACCTCGAGTGCGGCGTCGGTGGTGCCGTGGGTGGTGTTGCTACTCGCCATCGGGGTGGTGCGGTTCGGTGCCGGATACACCCGGCGCGTGGGGTCCTCGCGACTGTCCCTGGATGTGCAGCATGATCTGCGCCGCGATCTGTTCGCGGCGCTGCTGCGGTTGAATGGGCGGCAGCGGGCCGGGCTGTACACCGGGCAGGTGGTGAGTCGCGCCATCACCGATGTGACGCTGATCCAGATGTTCCTGCAATTGGTTCCGCTGGTCACGGGTAACGCGGTGCTGCTCGGGGTGTCGCTGGTATTGATGGCGACCATGTCCCCGGCGCTGACCGCGATCGCGCTGCTGGTGATTCCGGCGCTGTGGTTCATCACCAAACGCAGTCAGCGCGAGTTGTTCCCGGCCAACTGGGACGCCCAGGCGCGCGCCGCGGAGGTGGCCATGCGGGTGGAGGCCGCCGTCACCGGGGTGCGCGTGGTGAAGGGTTTCGGGCAGGAATCGCGCGAACTGGATGGTCTGGCCGAGTCCGCGCGTGATCTGTACCGGTCGCGGCTGCGGATTACTCGGATCACCAGTCGATTCACACCGCTCATGCAGGCGATTCCGGCCGCCGGTCAGGCGCTGGTGTTGATTGTGGGTGGTCTGCTCGCGCTGCACCAATCCATCACGCTGGGCACGTTTTTGGCGTTCATGACCTACCTCGGGTCGTTCGTGACGCCGATTCGAATGTTCTCCATGCTGCTCACGGTGAGCCAGCAGGGCAAGGCATCCCTGGATCGGGTGCGCGAGGTGATCGAGACACCGGTTCCCGCCGAGACGGGGGCGGCGGGAACCAGAGCTCCCGATACCGTACGGGCAGAACACGCTCCGCGCATCGAATTCCAGGATGTGCGTTTCGGATTCGAGGATCAGCCGCCGGTATTGAACGGTTTGGAGCTGGTCGTCGAGGCGGGGGAGACGGTGGCCATCGCGGGCGCGGCGGGCTCCGGGAAATCGATCCTGGTGCAGCTGCTGCCCCGGTTGTTCGATCCGGACGCGGGCCGGATTCTGCTGGACGGCACCGATATTCGCGAACTGACGGAGCTGCGCGATCAGGTCGCCATGGTGTTCGAGGACACCTCGCTGATGGCCGACAGCGTGCGCGCCAATGTCGCGTACGGCCGACCCGAGGCGGACGACGATCAGGTCTGGCACGCGCTGCGACTGGCCGCCGCCGACGACTTCGTGGCCGCGCTGCCCGAAGGCCTCGATACGCTCATCGGTGAACGCGGACAGCGGCTTTCGGGTGGGCAGCGCCAGCGCCTGGCCCTGGCGCGCGCCCTGATCACCGATGCCCCGATCCTGGTGCTCGACGATGCCACCTCGGCCATCGACGCCCAGGTCGAGGAACAGATCTTCGCCCGCATCGCCGCCGAGGTGCGACGGCGCACCACCATCGTGGTGGCGCACCGCATTTCGACGCTGGCGCTGGCCGATCGCGTCGCGGTCCTGGATGACGGCCGCATCGCCGAACTCGGCACGCTGCACGAACTACAGCGCTCGGGTGAGCTGTTCCACGCGCTGTTCACCCCGCCCGATCCGGCGAGCATCGCCGTCGACCTGACCGCCGGTTCGGAATCGGTTCCCACCGAGGGACTTTGGGCGCAGGCCGAATCCGACGGTGATGAGAGCCGGGTGCTCGAACAGATCGCCAAGGCGTTCTCCCAGCGCGCGGCGGGCGCGCCCGGGCCGATGGGCGGCGTCGGCGGCGGCATGATGTCGGGTGCGCCGCCCAGCGGTGATGTGCAGGCGCTGATCGATCGCCTGCCGCCGCTGTCCGGGGAACCCGAAGTGTCCGAACACTTCTCGCACACCCCGGATACCTCCTTCGATCTGGCCGGGTTGCTGCGCCCGTTCGCGCTGCCGCTGCTGGCCGGTCTCGGCTTGGTGGCCCTGGACGCGCTGGCGCAGATCCTGATCCCGTTCCTGGTGCGGTTCGGCATCGACCACGGTGTGCTGGAGAACGCGCGCGGTGTGCTGCTGATCGCCGCGAGTCTGGCACTGGTGGTGGTCGTGGTGGACTGGGCGATCACGGTCGCGCAGGTGCGGGTCACCGGGCGTGCGGGGGAGCGGCTGCTGTACGGGTTGCGGGTCAAGGTGTTCGCGCAATTGCAGCGTCTGGGATTGCAGTTCTACGAGCGAGAACTGGCCGGGCGCATCATGACTCGCATGATCACCGACGTCGACGGTCTGTCCACGTTCCTGCAGACGGGCCTGGCGGTCGCGCTCACCAGCACCCTCACCATCGCCGGGGTGGTGGTGGCGCTGGTCGTCATCGACGCCGGACTGGCGCTGGTGGTACTGCCATTGCTGCCGGTGCTGGTGGTGGCGACCATCGCCTTCCGCCGTGCCTCGGTGCCCGCGTACAACCTGGCTCGCGAACAGGTCAGCGCCGCCAACGCGTATTTGCAGGAGAACGTGGACACCATCGCGGTGACGCAGGCCTATCGCCGCGAGGCGGTGAATCAGCGCGAATTCGACCGGCGCTCCTGGGGTTACCGCAACGCCCGGCTGCGCAGTCAGACGCTTATGGCGCTGTTCTTCCCGTTCATCGAGATCATGTCGCTGATCGCCACGGCGGCGGTCCTGGCCGTCGGTGTGCATCAGGTTCGCGAAAGCGTGCTCACCGCAGGCACTTTGATCGCGTTCCTGCTGTACGTCGATCTGCTGTTCGCGCCCATCCAGCAGCTGTCGCAGGTCTTCGACAGCTATCAGCAGGCGGTGATCGGCGTCGAACGCCTCGGAGTGCTCATGCGCGAACAGGTCGCCACCCCGGAGGCGCCGCACGCCCGTCCGGTCGCGGGCCTGGCGGGCGAGATCGAGTTCCGCGCTGTCGGTTTCGCCTACGACACCGCCGGAACCCGGGTGCTGTCCGGTATCGATCTGCGGATCGCGCCCGGCCAGCAGGTCGCCGTGGTCGGCGAAACCGGTGCGGGCAAATCCACCCTGGTGAAACTGCTCGCGCGCCTCTACGACACCACCGACGGCGCGGTACTGGTCGACGGCGTGGACATCCGCGACTACCGATTGCGCGACTACCGCCATCGCCTCGGCGTGGTGCCGCAGGAGCCGTTCCTGTTCGGTGACACCGTGCACGCGGCCATCGCGTACGGCAAACCCGATGCCACCCCGGCCGAAATCGAATGGGCCGCACGGGCGGTCGGCGCGCACGAGATGATCGCCGCCCTCGAACACGGCTACCGCCAGCCCATCGGCGCGCACGGTGCGGCACTGTCGGCGGGGCAGCGTCAACTGCTGGCCCTGGCCCGCGCCCAATTGGTCGATCCGGACATCCTCATCCTCGATGAGGCCACCGCGTCACTGGACCTGGCCACCGACGCCCGGGTCCGCACGGCGGTCGAGGTGCTCACGGCGGGGCGCACCACCATCGTGGTGGCGCACCGCCTGGCGACCGCCGCCACCGCGGACCTCATCGTGGTGGTCGGCGAGGGTCGCCTGCTGCAAACCGGTCGCCACACCGATCTGCTGGAACAGGACGGCCCCTATCGCCGCCTGTGGTCGGCCTACGTCGGTGACGCGGTGGAAGCGGAGTCGATGAACGCCTGAGAGGACAGTGCTCAGGCGCAGCGGTGCGGGAGTTCCACGATTCTCGTCACCGCTCCGTCCTGCACGTGGATTGCCATGTCCGGCATGGAGTTCCGGTGGGCGAGGTCGTCGCGAAGATGCTCCAGCGTGCACGGACCGCGGTAGGGGCTGCCGGTCAGATGCTCGCAGTCCGGCGTGCACACGATGGTCGCGTCGGCGGAAATCACTGTCGCCCAGTCGATGACACGCTTGTGCTGGGTTGTGCCGGTATCGGCGCGGTCCGGGGTGCGATAGACGAGCCAGCCGTTCGTTATCCGCTCGGGCCGGACGATGAGATCGATGGCGGTATGCCTGCGCGCCGGATGCACGGGTGCGAATACGCCGTAGATCGATGCGGCCAGACCCGCGATGGTGAGGATTACCAGGGTCGGCCACTGCCGATGGAACCATGATCCGGTGAACGTCATACCGTGATGGTTCCGGGCGCGGGGGTGGCCGGTCTTGTCGTCGTGCTCGAGCCTGAAAGCCGGTATTTGTTCGCACCGACAGCCGGGTGGTTACCCGATATGTCTACTTTTTCACTGCCCGCAGACCTGCGATATTCGGAGATTCGGGGCTACCTTCAAGACTATGGGCAACGATGTAGCTACTGTCCAGAAAATCGTGGCGGGATTGAATGACGGTGTCGCGCGGCTGCTCGGTGCCGATGAGGCGTCGGACCGGCCCGTGACGAGTATCGAACTCTTCGATTCGGCCGATGCGGTATTCGAACCGGGCGCGCTGGTACTCGCCATCGGGGTGGACGGCGAGGAGCGGGTGTGCGCGCTGCTGGCCGCCGCCGAACGCGATGGCGTGGCCGGTGTGGTGGTCAAGGGGACCTCCGCGAAGATCGCCGCGGATCTGGCCGCCGGTATCGCGGTGGTGTGGCTGCGCGAGGACACCTCGTGGATGGAGTTGGCGGTGAGTCTGCGGCAGCGGCTCATCGACCGCGGCCGATCCCATCTCGCCGGTGACGGTTCGGCGGCGAATGAGCTTTTCGCACTGGCGGATTCGATCAGCACGCTGGTCGGCGGACCGGTCACCATCGAATCCGAGGCGTCCGAGGTGCTGGCCTGGTCGACCGGGCAGCAGGGGGCCGACGGGCTGCGGGTGGAATCGATTCTGGTGCGCACGGTGCGGCCGGGCTGGGTTCGGCTGCTCGCCGAAGAGGGCGTGCTGGCCGAAATCGCCAAATCTCCCGATCCGGTGTTCGTACCCGCGCATTCGATCGACGGTCAGCCGATGCCCCGGGTCGCGATCGCGGTGCGCAGCGGCGGTGTCATCCTCGGCTATATCTGGATCGTGGTGCAGGAGCCGCTCTCGGAGGAGACGGCCGAGCAGTTGCGGTATCTGACCCGGATCGTGGCCTTGCAACTGGCACAGTTGACCATGAATCCGCCCTCGGCCATCCGGCAGGAGCGTCGTGAACTGGGCGAGGCGGTCTTCGCGGGTGGTCCGGGGGCGATGCTCGCGGCGGATCGGCTCGGATTGACGCCCGGACCGCTGGTCGTACTGGCCATCGGAGCTGAGGATCCGCGTAACGCGGCGGGCCGGGGTGACGGTTCGCTGATCGCGGATCGGCGTCGGATCGACAATCTCTTCGAGCACTATCTCAGCGCGGTTCACCCGTCCAGCGTGGTGCTGCGCAATGCGCGGGTGCTCTACGCGCTGCTGGCCTGGCCGGGGTTGGACGATGAGCTGGCTGTCACCGAAACCCGTTCGCTGGCAGACGATTTCATGCGTCGGTCGCTCGACGGCACCGACTATCGGATTGCCGTCGCCCCCGCGATCGCGGGCGTGGCGCGGGTGGCGGTGGCGCGGGCGCAGGCCGGTGCGATTCTGACCGCCATGCTGCGGCAGCCCGGGCCCGCGAGTGCGCGATTGGCGGATGTGGCGCTGCCGATGCTGCTGGGCAGACTCGCCGATTACGCGGATTCCCTTGATCTGCCGCCGTTTTCGGGTCCGCTGCGCGCGCTGGCCGATGAACAGGGCGGCAATGGGCAGCTGCTGGAATCGCTGTCCGCGTACTTCGAATCGGGCGGGGTGCTGGACGCGGCAGCCGCCCGGCTGCACGTGCACATCAACACCCTGCGGTATCGCCTGCGCAAAGTGCAGGAGGTCAGTGGACTCGATCTACAGGACGCGGACTCGGTATTGCTCGCGCAGTTGGAACTTCGACTCTCACATCTGCGGCGCGGCATCCGGTGATCGCGGTCCGCGATCCCGGGTAGCCGTCGTAATCGCCGTCAGTGCACCACATTCGGTACCGCGTTCGGGTTCGTCGCGCCCACCGCCGCACCGATGCCCGCACCGACGCCGGTGCCGATCGCCGCGCCGACACCCGCGCCGACCGCCACCGGAACCGCTTCACCGGCCGCGAAACCGACTGCGCCGCCGATCAATCCGCCGGTGATCGCGCCACCGGGAACGGTGACACCCTCGAGCGGGACCGCGGGCAGTCCGATCACCCCGCCGATGGCCGCACCCGTGACGGCTCCGATCGGCACGCCGATCGCGGCTCCGGCCAGACCCACCGGCAGCCCCGCGATACCGCCGACGATACCGCCGCCGACCGCGCCCACTCCGGCGCCGATACCCGCGCCCACGGCCGCGCCGCTGGCGATCGGATTGGACGGCTGCTGTTGGGCGGCCGGGGCCGGGGGAGTCACGGTCGCGGCATTGGCCGTCCCGGTTCCCGCCGCGAGAATGAGGGCGGGCGCGGCCAGGGCGATAACTCCGGTACCGGCGATGGTGACGAGATTCTTCTTCATGACTGCGGATCCTTACGAACAGTTGGAACGTGGACGATGTAATACTCGTACGCCCTGTACCAGCGGTTCTTGTCCGGCAGTTCAAACTCGGCGGAGCCCGATTGTCCGAGCCGACACCCCTTACGGACTGAGCGTGCCGCGCAATTCGATGGCGATTTGCGAGGCGTCCAGGTTGGCGAGCGCATTCGCAAGCACATCGGCGTCGAAGGTGCCGTTATCGCGGGCGTCCAGCAGGGCCGAACGCTGGGCGGCGATGACGGCGAGACGATGATCACGTGAGGCGGTGAAGCTCTGCTCGGTGGGCTCACCCTCGGGATGCGGGGGCTCGGGCACCGTCAGCGCGCTCTCGCGGAGCAATTCCATCACCTTGGTGAGTTCGGCGTGGGTCTGCTCCGCGGCCGCCTCCGGATCGGTATCGGAGGGAAGTGCCTGCAGCAGTGGGCCGATGGTGCCGCCCTGCACGACCAGTGACATCACCGCCACCGCGAAGGCGATCAGGACCAGCACCGAGCGCTGCGGGGTGTCCTCGGGCAGGGTTTGCGCGGCGGCCACGGTGACCGCGCCGCGCATGCCCGCCCACACCACGGCCGCGCCCTCGCGTTTGCCCAGGGGTTCGCGCAGGAAGTACTCGATATTGGCCAGTCCCTTGGTGACTCGGGTCGCTAGGCGGTCGATATCGTGCTCGGAGAGTTTGCGGCGGCTGCTCGCGCGGGACAGCATTTCCTGCTTGCCCGCGTCGGTGCTCATCTTCTCCTGCATGCTTTCCAGCCGGGGCTGCAATTGCTCACCGCGACGGACCCGGCCCGACAGCACGCGCAGTAGCGGGGCGACGAAGGCCGCGCGCACCGCGAGCGTCAGTGCCAGCGCGCCCGCGGCGATCAGCACGGCGGTGCCGACTCCGCCGTGATCGTGCTGCACATTGGTGACGATCGCGCGGATCTGCAAGCCCATGGTCAGGAATACCGCACCCTCGAGCACGAGTTCGATGGCCCGCCAATTCTGCGAATCCGAGAGCCGGTTGCGCGGCGAAAGATCGCGTGGCGCACGGATTCCCGTGATGAGACCGGCCACCACCGCCGCCACCAGACCCGACGCGCCCGCCAGTTCGGCGGGCACCGAGGCGACGAACGGGACCGTGAACGAGATGACGGTATTGACCGTGGAATCGGTGACCTGTTTGCGGACCATCAGATTGAGTCGCCCGACGCACCAGCCGATCGCCACGGCCACCAGCACCGAGTACACGAACATGCCGACCGAACTCCAGAACGAGAAGGTCGCGGCGGTGGCGACGATCGCGGTGCGCAGCAGCACCAGGGCGGTCGCGTCATTGAGCAGGCTCTCCCCGTCCAGCATCGCCACCACGCGCTTGGATACCGAGGTCTGTTTGATGATGGAGGTCGCCACCGCATCGGTCGGGCTGATGATCGCGCCCAGCGCCACACCCCAGGCGAAGCCCACATCCGGGATGACGATCATGAAGAACAGGCCCAGCGCCAGCGCGGTGCCCACCACCAGCACCACGGAAAGTCCACTGATGGCGCCGAATTCGCGCCGGAAGTTCATCGCGGGCATGGAGACCGCCGAGGAGTACAGCAGCGGCGGCAGCACGCCCTCGAGAATCCACTCGGGTTCGATATGCGCGCCCGCGAACACCGGCAGGAAGCTCACCACGACACCGATCGCCACCAGCACCAGCGGGGAGGCGATCCCGAGCCGGGGACCCACGACGGCCGAGGCGGCGATCACCAGCAGCGCGGTCATGCTCACGATCAGCAGTTCGGTCACCCGGCCAATAGTGGCAGTGCCGGGCGCCGAATCGGCGTTACTGCGGGGGTCGGTGTGCCGACCGGTCGGCTTCGCTCTGCGCGGCGATCCGCCTGCGCACCTCATCCCAGCTCATCGGCAGCTCGGCGGCCGGCGCACTGAAGAAGGTGAAAGTGGCCTCCTTCATCACCTTTCGCTTGCGCTCGATCGTCGACTTATGCGGCTCCGCACCCGCATAGGCGTAAATAGCGGCCTTATCGGTCCACGCCGAATAGGTCCAGAACGTGCCCTTGAACAGTTCGGCGTCCAGCGCCACGCCGACCGCCCCCGGCGAGCGCCGAGCCTGCCGCCACAGCGCCATCGAGGCGATCAAGAAGCCGGGCACATCGCGCAGCGACTTCACTTGCAGTCGTGAGGCCATGCACTGCACCTCGGGGGTGGTGGGTGTCTCAACGGCGATCCACGGAATCTTTGGCATACCACCAACATTCCACTATGGAGGTTAAGTTGTCAATGACAAGATTGGCGAGCGCTGCGAAACCCCCCGAAGGACTTGCTTTGTTAGGTAAGCCTGACCTACACTAGGAACCGGCGTTAGGACCGAGCGAGTGTCCGGAGGGCTGCCGAGACCCCCGGTCCATTGCCGCGGCGGGTTCCCCTACCCAAGGGGAGCCCGCCGCTTCGTATTTCCAGCAGACACGCGACCAATCCCCGATCGGCTATGTCGCGCTCCGCGAATCGAGTGCGGTCCGTATCAAACAACGGGCCGCATCACCTCGAACCGCTTGTTCGGCCAGGGCTTTGAAGTTCTTCTCGTAGAGGACCAATTCGCGGGGCTGGGTGATTGTCAGCTCGGCACTGACCGTTTCTACGAGAACCCGGGTGCGGTCGAACATGCAAAAGTTCGAGATGGGGACTATGAACTCTGCCTCGGATGGGATCACGCCCAGGGCTACACGGGGCAGGCTCATCGCGATCAGAAGCCGGTCCAGTTGTCCGATCATGATGTCGTCGTTGCCTACCGTGGTGTGCAGAACCTGCTCTGCGATAACGAAATTGAACCGGTGAGCACCCCGGTACAGGACCTGTTGCCGCTCCATACGGGCGGCCAACACGGCCTCCAGGTCCCTGCGGGAGTTGTGGAAGAAGTCCAGGGCGCGGCCTAGAACCGCCTCCGCATATGCGGGTGTCTGAAGAAGGCCGGGCACCAAAAACGGTTCGTACCACCGCATGAGGGTGGTTTCGGACTCCCACGTGATCGACTGTCGTTGCCGGTGCGGCAATCGCATTCGTCTGGTTTCGACGTATGCGGCTTGTAGGTTGCGGAGCGCTGCGACCAAGTCCGGTACCTGCTCATCAGCGCCGCACGAGGTGCACCAAGCACGGATATCGGCCTCGCTGGGAGTTTGGTTGCCGTGCTCCAGCTTTGAGACTTTCGACGGTGGCCAGCCGTGCGCATGCGAAAGTGCCCTGGCGGTCAGTCCGGCATCCTTGCGGATGTCCCGTAACTGACCGCCGAGGGCTTGTCTCGATTGTTGCGAGGTATCGGTCACCGATCCGTGCATACCCCGGTGTAATCGGCGAACGGGGTGGCCAGCTGCCATACGCGGTCTCGAAGCTGCCTGATGTGAGCCGTGATGACAGGATCGGTCGTTGTCGCCAACCCCTGCCCTGCGCCGTCGGGGCTGAAGACGCTGAAAGCGACCAGATCATCATCGAAAATCCACCAGTCGTCACCGGTGAGCAATCCTGAATCAATCGTGTGGCGGGGGATGTACCGGACGTCCTCTCCGGCAGCAATATTCAGCGGAGCAATCGCCAGCGCGAACCGCGTGTAGTCCGTATGCGGCTCCGACACCACCCGTACACGGCGGATCAACTTGTTCCGCGCCGTAGCGGCTCGCACAACATCACCCCAGCCTGCGAACCACGCGTAGTCGTCCGTTTCGCCGGCCAAGAACCGGCGGAACGGCTCATCTTCCGCGGGAGTCGAGTAGGTGTCTTGGAGTTCGAGGTGAACCGCGACCGTCCAATCCAAACGGAACAGACGGTCCGCGTCCTCACCGCGATGCAACAACATCGGGTCGAATCTCCTGTCCCACAGGAACTTCTACAACCGCTTCGTCGGCGTATTCACGGAAGCTCACTGCGGATTCCTGCAGCGCCGCAACGGCTCTGACTCGGCAGGCACGTTGTAGGTCTCGTACCTCTAGATAGAACGCCTCCTGCTTGGCCTGCCTGATCAGTGCGCGCCACTGGCCAGACTGTCGCAGTAGCACCGTAGAAAGTCCTCTCCGCTTCTGGACGCGCCAACCGCCGAAGCGGAGGTTTCTCAACTATGAAGGATCATTGCAACTGTGGCGTGGGCTTTGAGCTGCGGAAACTGATCTGCGCCGGTCTGTTCGATTTGTGAATTGTGTGCTGGTTAAGCTCCTGGGATGACCTCTGATGAGCAGGCTGGTAAGGCGGGGGATGACTTCTCCTCGATCAAGTCGATGGCTGATGTGACGCCTGAGCTGATGAATAAGTTCAGTGCCGGCACGTTTGTGGACAGCTTTGGGCTGAAGATGACCGAGATGGGGCCGGATCGGGTTGCCGCCGAATGGGTTGTGACGCCGAGTCAGCATCAGCCTGCGGGGATTGTGAATGGTGGGGTGTACTGCACCGTTATCGAGACTCTTGCCAGTGTGGCGGGGAGTGTGTGGTTCGGGGATCGCGGGACCGTGGTTGGGGTCAACAACAACACTGATTTCTTGCGGGCCGTGCGGGAAGGCGTGTTGCGGGGGGTGGCTACGCCTATTCATCGGGGGCGGTCGCAGCAGTTGTGGGTTGTGGTGATTACCGATGAGCAGGAGCGGAC
Source organism: Nocardia sp. NPDC058058 (assembly GCF_042885355.1). NCBI lineage: Bacteria > Bacillati > Actinomycetota > Actinomycetes > Mycobacteriales > Nocardiaceae > Nocardia > Nocardia sp. NPDC058058. The sequence goes on from NZ_JBHVSA010000001.1 coordinate 591,424, forward strand.
GGTGGCGCGGGGGCAGGTGCGGTTGCAGAACCTTGCCGCGCAGGGGTGAATCGCGGCGCGATAGGGCTGATCTCGGACGAAACATCCGGGTAACGCGGGTCATGTCAGAATGGCCGACGACCCGCCACGCCGTTCGCCGAGGAGCCCCATGCGACTGTCGCCGCACGAGCAGGAACGCCTGCTGCTGAGTTACGCGGCCGAGCTGGCCCGGCGGCGGCAGGCCCGCGGCTTGAAGTTGAACCATCCGGAGTCGGTGGCGCTCATCGTCGACCATGTGCTCGAAGGGGCGCGGGACGGGCGCAGCGTCGCCGAATTGATGACCTCGGGGCGGACCGTGCTCACGCGCGAGGACGTCATGGAGGGGGTGCCGGAGATGATTCACGACGTGCAGGTCGAGGCTACTTTCCCGGACGGCACCAAGCTCGTCACCGTCCACCACCCGATCGGCTGACGCACATGATTCCTGGTGAATATCTTTGTGCCGAAGGCACTATCGAACTCAATGCCGGAGCCGACCGCATCGAGGTCGATGTGGTGAACACCGGAGACCGGCCCGTGCAGGTCGGCAGCCACGTGCACTTCCCGCAGGCCAATGCCGCCCTGGACTTCGATCGCGATGCCGCGCACGGCCGCCGCCTCGATATCCCCGCAGGCACCGCCGTACGCTTCGAACCCGGTCTGGGCCAGCGTGTTTCACTCGTACCGCTGGGCGGCACCCGCGAAGTGCACGGCATCAGCCTGACCCCTCCCGGAAAGCTGGACGCCTGATGGAACTCTCCCGCGCCGGCTACGCCCAGCTGTTCGGCCCCACCACCGGTGACCGAATCCGGTTGGCGGACACCGATCTACTGATCGAGATCACCGAAGACCGCAGCGGCGGACCGGGACTCGCCGGTGACGAAGCCGTCTTCGGCGGCGGCAAGGTGCTGCGCGAATCCATGGGCCAGGCCCGCGCCACCCGCGCCGAGGGCACCCCCGATACCGTCATCACCGGCGTGGTCATCATCGACCACTGGGGAATCATCAAGGCCGACATCGGTATTCGCGACGGCCGCATCAGCGCCATCGGCAAGGCCGGAAACCCGGACACCATGACCGGCGTGCACCCGGATCTGGTGGTCGGCCCCTCCACCGAGATCATCGCGGGCAACGGCCGCATCCTCACCGCCGGCGCCATCGACTGCCACGTGCATTTCATCTGCCCGCAGATCCTGGACGAGGCCATCGGCAGCGGCATCACCACCCTGGTCGGCGGCGGCACCGGACCCGCCGAGGGCTCCAAGGCCACCACCGTCACCCCGGGTGCGTGGCATCTGGGCCGCATGCTCGAGGCCACCGACGGCTGGCCGGTGAACATCGTGCTGCTCGGCAAGGGCAACACCGTGCGCCAGGAAGCCATGTGGGAGCAATTGCGCGGCGGCGCAGCGGGTTTCAAACTGCATGAGGACTGGGGCACCACCCCGGCGGCCATCGACGCCTGCCTCACCGTGGCCGATGCCTCGGGCGTCCAGGTCGCGCTGCACTCGGACACCCTGAACGAGGCCGGATTCGTCGAGGACACCCTCGCCGCCATTCGCGGCCGGGCCATCCACTCGTATCACACCGAAGGTGCGGGCGGCGGGCACGCGCCCGACATCATCACCGTCGCCGCGTACGCGAATGTGCTGCCCAGCTCCACCAATCCGACGCGCCCGCATACGGTCAACACCCTCGACGAGCACCTCGACATGCTCATGGTGTGCCATCACCTGAGCCCCTCGATTCCGGAGGATCTGGCCTTCGCGGAGAGCCGGATTCGGCCCTCCACCATCGCCGCGGAGGATCTGCTGCACGATATGGGCGCGATCTCCATGATCGGCAGTGACGCCCAGGCCATGGGCCGCATCGGTGAGGTCGTCATGCGCACCTGGCAGACCGCGCACGTGATGAAGCGGCGCCGCGGCGCACTGCCGGGAGACGGTGCGGCGGACAACAATCGGGTGCAGCGGTACGTGGCCAAGTACACGATCTGCCCGGCCGTGGCGCACGGCCTCGACGGTGAGATCGGCTCGGTCGAGGTCGGCAAGCTCGCCGATCTGGTGCTCTGGGAACCGGCCTTCTTCGGGGTGCGCCCGCACGCGGTGCTCAAGGGCGGCACCATCGCCTGGGCCGCCATGGGCGATGCCAATGCCTCCATTCCGACCCCGCAGCCGGTGCTGCCGCGCCCCATGTTCGGCGCGTCCCCGGCGGTGGCGGCGGGCACCTCGCTGCATTTCGTGTCCGAACAGGCCATCGAGGACGGTCTCGCCGATCGCCTGCGGGTGAATCGGAAACTGGTGCCGGTGGCCAATGTCCGCAAACGCGGTAAGGCCGATATGCCGCGCAATGACGCCATGCCGCGCATCGAGGTCGATCCGGACACCTTCACCGTGCGCATCGACGGTGAGGTGTGGGCCGAGGAACCCGCCACCGAACTGCCGATGGCACAGCGGTATTTCCTGTTCTGAGTGCTGCGATCAGGCCGAATTAATCCCGGCTGCCCGGTCGGAACGCGTGGCAGACTGGCCATATGACCACTTCCGACTGGGCCGAAGTTGATCGCTATCTCGTGGATACCCTGGTGGGAGACGGGGATTCCGCGACCTTGAGCGCGAATGCCGCCGCCGGGCTGCCCGCCATCGATGTGTCACCGCCGCAGGGGAAATTCCTGTACCTCATCGCCAAATCCGCGCGGGCGCGCCGGGTGCTCGAGATCGGCACGCTCGGCGGCTACAGCACCACCTGGCTGGCGCGCGCGGTCGGTAAGGAAGGTCAGGTGCTGACCCTCGAATACGAGCCCAAGCACGCCGAGGTGGCGCGCGCGAACCTCGATCGCGCGGGAGTCGGTGACCGCGTGGAGATTCGGGTCGGCGCGGCCCTGGACAGTCTGCCGGTGCTGGCGGGGGAGAACCCGGAACCCTTCGATCTGGTCTTCATCGACGCCGACAAGGTGAACAACGCCAATTACGTGCAGTGGGCATTGAAGCTGACTCGGCCGGGCTCGGTCGTCATCGTCGACAATGTGGTGCGCAATGGCGGTATCGCGCACGCGGATTCGTCCGATGCCGCGGTGCGGGCCAGCCGCGAGGTCATCGAATTGCTCGCCACCGAACCACGATTGGACGCCACCGTAGTGCAGACCGTCGGCGGTAAGGGCTGGGACGGTTTCGCCTACGCCCTGGTGGTCGATCAGGACTGAGCGTGTCTCACCTCACGGCTATCGGGTGACCTGGCGGTTTCCTGCCGGATTCACCCGATATGCCGGGAATTTGCCAATACTCGGTTGTCGTCCGAATTTTGAATCAATACGTTCGATGGCATGAGTGAACATCCGAGCCGCACCCGAGAGCGCCTGCGTGGCCTGGCGATGCTGATCGCCCCGATCGCCCTGCTGGCGCTCACGGTCGGCGTGCTCGCGGCCATCATGCTCCAGGGTGACTATCCGAGCTAGCTATTTCGTATCGTCCGGATGCGCGGCCAACTCCGCCCAGAAATCGACGTACGCCTGCTCGTGTTTGATGCCGAGTCGCAGAATGCGTCCCCTCGACACCGCGCGTTCGCTATCGCCCGGATCGATCTCGGCATGCAGTTTCCGGTACAGCTCGAGCCAGCGGCGATGTTCCGCGACCTGCCGATGTGCCAGCGCCACAACATCTTCCGAGTGTCCGAGATCGGCGAAGAACAGTTTCACCTGCGCGGGATCGCGGGTCTCCGGGGGCGGGGCCACCGGATCGCCCAGCCAGCGCGATAGTTCGGCGCGCCCCGCGTCGGTGAGGTGGAAGACGCGGCGGCGGCGGCCCTCGGTCTCGGCCTCCTCGCGCAATAGCCCCTGCTCGGCCAGTCGCGGCGGGATGCGATAGAGCTGCGCGTGCGGGATCGGCCAGAAGTATTCGATGCTCTCCTCGACCTTGGCCTTGAGTTCATAGGGCGTGAGCGGCCCGTGTCTGGCGATCAGCCCCAGCACTATGTGGTCCTGCTGGCCGAGTTCGGCCATCGTGCAGCCCCTTTCCTTCGCTCCCTGTTGACACCGTATCACTGAGACTATAGTTTCATTCCAGCAAGACCGTATCAGCGATACTATTGAGGAGCTTGACCATGCGCGACTTCGCCATCGAACTGTTCGACCGCTGGACCGCCATGTGGAACGGGGATCTGGCCCTGGCCGAGGAGATCATGGCCCCGGAATTCACCCTGCGGTATGCCCAGCCGGGGGCCGTCGAATACGACGACATCCACGACCCCGCGGCCTTCACGAAGCAGATCGAGGTCTTCCGGGCCGAGCGACCGGGCCTGGAATTCGAGGTGCAGGGTCTGCCCGTCGTCGAGATGGACGACACCCGAACGGGATTGATCGCCCGCCCGTACGGCGCTCGCATCACCCGGCCGGACGGCACGTCGATCGCCCTCAGCGGCAATGACATCCTGCGCACCGAGAACGGACAGATCGTCGAGGTGTGGTCGGTATCCGGCGGGCAGAGCGGCCGCAGCTTCTACTGACAGAATGTTCGGATGTCGAAGCGCGGAAAACCCCGTCCCGTCCCCGCGGACTGTCCGTGCGGGCTGCCCGCGAGCTATGCGGACTGCTGTGGGCGGCTGCATCGGGGCGAGGCGGCGGCGACCACCGCAGAACAGTTGATGCGCTCGCGCTTCAGCGCCTTCGCGGTCCGGGACGAGGCGTATCTACTGCGCAGCTGGGCTCCGGAAACCCGGCCCGCCGATGTCGATTTCGATCCCGGCCTGCGCTGGGAGCGCCTGGAAGTTCTCGCCACGACCGGTGGCGGGCCGTTCCATTCCGAGGCCACCGTGGAATTCCGCGCGCACTATCGATCGGGTGGCGCGGCGGGGGATATGCACGAGAACAGTCGTTTTCGCCGCGATGCCGGGGCGTGGGTGTATCTGGACGGGGACGTCGATGGCTGATCCGATCCCGCGACAGCACGTGACGCGGGATCGACGCGGACCGGCGGGCGCTGTGAATGTGCAGTCCGTGCAAGCGCGCATGCGTTGCCGAACAAGGCGGGGTCTACCGCCGGGCGCTTGCCTCGAAGCCGTCGCACAGCGCCTGTAATCCGGTGTCCAGCAGGTACTCCGGATCGAGCAGGTCCGCACCGCCGGAGCCGACCAGGTCGGCCAGGGCGGGCGGGGCCGGCCAGCGGGGCGTGCCCTCGAGCAATGCGGTGAGCCCGGAGCGCTCCTCGGTGTCGGCATCGCGATCGGTGAGCATGCGGGCGCTGACATGCTGCAGTGCCACCCCGGCGATATAGCTCCACACCGACAGCGCCATGCGGGTGGCCTCACGGGTGCTGACGCCGAGTTCGGCGAACCCCTCCACCATCCAGTTCAGGACGACGAGGCTGTGCTCGCCGAAGTTGTAGCGCGGCACGGCGAAGGTGAACAGCACCCACGGATGTTTCTGGTACAGCCGCCAATCCACCTCGGCGGCGATGCGCACCCGATCCCGCCAGGTCCAGACCTGCTGACCGGGCGGCGGATAGGGATTGCGGCGCGCGACCTCATCGGTCATGGCGGCCAGCAGGGTGTCCTTGTTCGGGATGTGCCGGTACAGCGACATGGCTCCCGCACCCATGCGCTCGGCGATGCGGCGCATGGAGAGGGCGTCGATTCCGGACTCGTCGGCCAGGGTGATGGCGGTATCGACAATCGCCGCCCGGGTGAGCTTGGCCTCGGTCATCGGATGAATTCTTTCCTTCCCGCCGCGGATCTGCGTACACTGTACTCCGGCCGCGCGTACGACGTACGCGCGCTCTTCTCGTAAAGCCCCTTGATCAGCTCGGAGGATAGGTGATGACCAGCATTCTCGCGCGTCCCGTCGTGCGCACGCCGCGCCGCGCGTGGGCCGGACTGGCGGTACTACTGCTCCCGGTACTGCTGGTGTCGATGGACATGTCCGTGCTGTACCTGGCCATGCCCACCCTGACCGAGCATCTGGACCCCTCGGCCACCCAGCAGCTCTGGATCCTGGATATCTACGGCTTCATGATCGCGGGCCTGCTCATCACCATGGGCAATCTCGGTGATCGCATCGGGCGGCGCAATATTCTGCTCGTCGGCGCGACCGTCTTCGGATTGGCTTCGGTACTGGCCGCTTTCGCACCGAGCGCGGGAGTGCTCATCGCGGCGCGGGCGCTCATGGGTGTGGGCGGCGCGACGCTGCTGCCGTCCAGCCTGGCGCTGATCTCCACCATGTTCCCCGAGGCGCGGGCGCGCGCCACCGCCATCGGCATCTGGACCGCGTTCTTCGCGGGCGGTTCCGCGGTCGGGCCGATCATCGGCGGCGTACTGCTGCACCACTTCTGGTGGGGCTCGGTCTTCCTGATCAATACCCCGGTGCTGGTGGTGCTGCTGGTCTTCGGTCCGCTGCTGCTGCCCGAGCATCGGTCGTCCGCGCTCGGACCGCTGGATCTGCCGAGTGTGGCGCTGTCCATCGGCGGCATTCTGCCGATCGTGTACGCGGTCAAGCATTTCGCGGCCGAGGGCTTCGATCTGCCGGTGATCGGGATCGGCGTCATCGGTGTGCTGCTGCTCATCGCGTTCGTGCGACGGCAGCGGCACCTGAGCGAACCACTGCTGGATCTGAGCCTGTTCCGCAATGGCTTGTTCTCCGTCGCAATCGGTTCCAGCACCGTCGGCATGTTGGCACTGGCCGGTATGAGCTATCTGACCAGCGTGTACCTGCAATCGGTGACCGGGCGCGACGCCCTGGGCGCGGCGCTGCTCGGCATTCCGATGGCGGTCGTGGTGTTCGTCTGCTCGGTGAGCGGTGCGCGCATCGGCCGTCTGCTCGGCACCCGGACCGCGTTCGTGCTGGCGCTGAGCATGGCGGCGGCGGGCAACCTTATGTTGCTCGGTATCGGCGTCAACGGGGGTATCGGCTGGTATATCGCCGGAACCGTGGTCGCCGGTGCGGGATTCGGCATGGCGTTCACGCTGGTGTCCGAGGTCGCGGTGGCCGCGGTGCCGCCGGAGCGGGCGGGGTCCGCGGTCGGCATCTCCGAAACCAGTTTCGAACTCGGCAATGGTTTGGGCTTGGCGCTGCTGGGTTCGCTTGCGGCGCTGGTCTTCCGGTCCGGCGGTGACTTCGGGTCGACGCTGGGGGAGACCCTGACCCATGCGAATGGCGATACCGCGCTGATCGATTCGGCACGCGATTCCTTCGTGCACGGTATGCACGTCGCCACCACGGCGGGTGCCATCCTGCTGGCGATCATGGCGGTGATCGCCGTGGTCAGTGGCCGAAAAGTGAAGTCATGAGCTCGGCCGCGGCCTTGTTCATCGGCGTGATCACCCGTAGGTAGAGGAAGCGGACCGGGCGGACCACCGTGGCCCGCCACACCGCGCCGCAGACCGCGAGAATCGGTCGCAGCACGGTGCGGTACAGCCAGCGACAGGGCGTCACCACCAGAATTCGGACAATGGTGGTGGCGACCCGCCAGCCGAAGAGCAGTACCGCCGCGAGCGCCAGCAGGATCGGGCGCAGCACCCAGCGCCACAGCTGATGGAGCGGCCAGACGATCAGCCATTTGGTGATGGTGTAGCCCAGCCACAACACGGCTTTGGCGATCGGCACCAGAATCCAGCGGGCGATCCAGTCGCCGACCGGTTCGATGACGCTGTCCCACAGCCAGATCAGGCCGGGTTTCAGAACGCGTCGCCACAGCCATTCCTCCACGGCGCGTTTGAGCGGACGCAGCAGGAAATCGAGAATCAGCGCGCCGAGCGGGGTCAGGATCATGCCCCACAGCAACTGGTGGATCAGCAGACCCCAGAGGAAGTCTTTACAGAAAGCCCAGGCCGGGCGAATCAGCCAGTACCAGATGAGTTTCGCGATCGGCTGGATCAGCCTGTCGACGCAGAACTCCGCCGCCGCGACGATCGCGCGACCGACGAATTTGCAGCCCTCCCAGAGCAATCGCAAAGGGACGAATATCACCACCGCGATGATTCGGGCGACCCAGCCCGCGATCGAAATACGCTCCGGCGGCCGCGTTCGCGGCTCCTGTACCGACATCGTCCCCGTCCTCTCCCCGTGCACGCCTCCATCCTGGTACGGCAAAGTGCCTCGCGCCCTGGGTATTTCCACTCAACTCCGGTCGCGGACCGGTCGGGCGGTTAGAGTCGAGGCGTGGGTGAGAACTCGACCTCGGACCCCCAACCGCTGCCCGAATCGAACGGCCGTCCCCTCGCGGAACGCGTCGCGACCAGGCTGTTCTATCCGACCACCCGGCCCCGCGAGAAAACGCTGCGCGAGGCCGTGGACGGTCAGGTCATTCTGATCACCGGCGCGTCACACGGTATCGGCAAGGCCGCCGCCCGCAAACTCGCGGCCGCGGGCGCGACGGTGCTGTTGGTGGCGCGCACGCTCGACGATCTTGAAAAGGTCGCGGCGGAAATCCGCGCGGACGGCGGCACCGCGCACGTGTACCAGGCCGATATTACCGAAATGGACGCCACCGCCGAACTCGGCGCGACACTGCTCGCCGCGCACGGCCACGTGGATGTCGTAATCAATAACGCGGGTAAATCGATTCGCCGTCCCGTCGACGAATCCTATGACCGCTTCCACGATTTCACCCGCACCATCGATATCAATTACCTCGGCCCGGTCCGGCTGCTGCTGGCGCTGCTGCCCAGCATGCGCGAGCGCCGCCACGGTCACATCGTCAATATCTCGACCTGGGGTCTGCGCATGCCCCCGGCCCCGCGCTGGGCGGCCTACGGTGCGTCGAAGGCGGCCTTCGATGTCTGGTTGCGCACCGTCGCAACCGAAATCGCCGCCGACGACATCACCACGACCTCCATCTACATGCCCCTGGTGCACACCCGCATGAGCGCACCCACCGACTTCACCGGCGTCCCCGGCCTGACGGCGGATGAGGCGGCCAACCTCATCTGCCACGCGGTGGTCTCCCGCCCCCGCGAAATCTCCCCGTGGTGGACCGGCCCCGTCCAGGCATGGACCGATCTCCGCCGCGGTGCGGCCCAACGCTTCATGGAACGCAGCTTCCGCCACTGATCCGATGGTCAGGGGATGAGGACGACTTTGCCTGTGGTGGCGCGGGATTCGAGGGCGCGGTGGGCTGCGGCGGCTTGCGCGAGAGGGAAGCGGTGGAGGCCGGGGACGAGGCGTCCGGCGGCGGCTTCGGCGAGGGCGCGGTCTTCGAGGGCTCGTAGGCCACCGGCTCGTTCGTACATTTTCGGGCCGAGCGTGGCGACCGGGGTGATGCCCAGGTCGGTGAGTTCCGCCTCGGTGATTCCGGTCGGTCCGGCGGCGAAACCGTAGGTCAGCCAGTGGCCGCCCTTGGCCAGCAGGGTGATCGCGGTGCGGCTGATGCCGCCGCCGACACCGTCGAACAGCAGGGTGGCGGGGCGGTCGCCGTATTCGGTCCGGACGCGGTCCGGCCAGTCGGGGAGCAGATAGTCGACGGCTAGGTCGGCACCGTTGCGGGACACCAGATCCACCTTCTCCGGGCCGCCTGCCAGACCGATCACGGTGGCCCCGGCGTTCTTCAGGTATTGCACGAGCAGTGTGCCGATACCGCCCGCTGCGGCCAAAACGACGGCGACGGAATCGGGGGAGATATCGGCGAATTGCAGTATGCCCATGGTGGTTCGGCCGGTGCCGATCATGGCGACGGCCGTGGCCGGATCCAGTTCGGCCGGAATCTCCTGTAGCCGTTCGACTTCGGTGACCACGTATTCGGCGTAGCCGCCGGGTGCCTGGCCGATATGCGCGACAACCCCGCGCCCGAGCCACCTTTCATCGGCCACCGATCCGATGGCGTCCACGATGCCCGCGATCTCACGGCCGGGAATGGTGGGCAGCTCCGGTAGCGGGATCGGTCCCATCGCCAGACCCTTGCGGATCGTGGTGTCGATGAGATGCACGCCCGCGGCGGCCACCGCGATGCGCACCTGCCCGGGTCCAGGCTCGGGATTCGGCACCTCGGCGTATCCGAGATTCTCGGCGGGGCCGAAGGCGTGCAGGCGAATGGCGTGCATGAGAACTCCTGGAGATCGAAAGCTGGTCGCGCGCCCAAGCTTGCAACCTCGACCCCGGTTCAGGTCAAGACCTTCGATCCGCCCGGAGCTGCCCGGACCCGAGCCGCTGTGGTTCGGTCGGTGTGCGGGCGCTTAGGATCGGGCGGTGCTGTTTGCGGAGGTGTGGGGTTGAGTCTGGCCACGTTATTGACCCTGGCCGACTCCCGGCTGCCCATCGGCGGGCATGTGCACTCCGGTGGCGTGGAGGAGGCGGTGTCCTCGGGGTTGCTGCGCGATGTGGCCTCGGTGGAGTTGTATCTGCGGCGGCGGATCCGGACCTCCGGTGCGGTGGCGGCCTCCTTGGCGGCCGCGGTGTGCGCGGGCGCGCTGGATCCGGCCCGGGCCGAGCTCGAGGCCGATGCCCGCACCCCGTCACCATCCGCGCGCACGGCGTCGCGGGCGCAGGGGCGGGGACTGCTGCGGCTGGCGAAACAGGTGTGGCCGCAGGCGGATTGGAGCGGACTCGGTCCGCGCCCGCATCTGTCCACGGTGTTCGGCGTGGTCGGCACGGTCTGCGGGGCATCGCCGGAGGAGATCGCCGGGGTGGTGGTCTACACCACCATGACCGGCGCGGCGACGGCGGCGCAGCGCCTGCTGGCCCTGGATCCGGCGGCCGTGGCGGCCTGCACGATCAGGCTGGGTGAGGTCTGCGATCGCACCGCGCGGGCCGCGATCAAGGGTCTGGTCGCGCTGTCCGATCCGCTCCAGGATGTGCTCGCCGAGCGGCATCTGGCCCGCGATATGCCATTGTTCGCCTCCTGACCTGCGCAATCAGCCCGGGTAACAAGCGCTTTACGTGCGTCCGACAGGATGAACCTCGGAAAGGAGCACACCTACATGCCACCTCATTTCATCGACGGGGAACCGCACGAGCACCATGATCGGCCCAAGCGCGAGCGCACGCCGGGGGAGCCGGTGCGGATCGGCGTCGGCGGACCGGTCGGTTCGGGTAAGACGGCACTGGTGGCCGCGCTGTGCCGCCAGCTGCGCGATGAGCTGTCCCTGGCCGTGCTGACCAATGACATCTACACCACCGAGGATGCCGACTTCCTGCGCCGCAACGCGGTGCTCCCGGATGAGCGCATCACCGCGGTGCAGACCGGCGGCTGCCCGCACACCGCCATTCGCGATGACATCACCGCGAACCTGGACGCCATCGACGATCTCATCGAGGCGAACCCGCCGCTGGATCTGATCCTGGTGGAATCCGGCGGCGACAATCTCACCGCCACCTTCTCCTCCGGCCTGATCGACGCGCAGATCTTCGTGGTCGACGTCGCGGGCGGCGACAAGGTGCCGCGCAAAGGTGGTCCGGGCGTCACCTGGTCCGACCTGCTCGTGATCAACAAGACCGACCTGGCCCCCATGGTCGGTGCGGATCTGGCTGTGATGGACCGTGATTCGACCAAGGTGCGCGAAGGCCGCCCCTTCGTCTTCACCTCCCTCACCGAGGATCCTGCCGCCACCCCGGTACTGACCTGGGTGCGCGAACAGCTGGCCCTGGCCGCGGAACAGGATGCGAAGTCCGGTGCCGCGCACACGCACTGAGATTCAGGCCACCGGCACATCGAGCCCGATGGTGTGCGGTGCGCACTGAACTGCGGATCGATGCCGCCGCCGGGGAGCTGCCGCGAATTCACGCGGTGGGTGGCCTGGCGGCGCGCCTGACCGGCCCGGATACGGTGCATTTGATCGGCACGGCCGCAACGCCTTTGGGTGGTGACGAGCTGGATATCCGGATCACCGTCGGCGCGGGTGCGCGACTATCGGTGCGCTCGGTGGCGGCCACCATCGCGCTGCCGGGCCGCACCACTCCGAAGTCGTTCGCGCACTGGCATTTCGAGGTGGCGGCGGACGGCGAGCTGGATTTCGATCCGGAGCCGACCGTGGTCGCGGGCGGGGCCGAGCATGAGACGCTCAGCACCGTGCGGCTGGAAGACGGTGCGCGGCTGCGGCTTCGGGAGCGCGTACAGGTCGGTCGCATCGGCGAAGACCACGGCTATTGGTCCGGTGAGCTGAATGCCGATATCGGTGATGTACCGCTGCTGCGGCATCGCCTGGATCTCGGGGCCGAGGCGTGTACCGATGACGCGCTGTCCGGACCCCGTGCGCTGGAGAGCATTCTGACCTACCCGGATTCGCGCTCGGCCGAATTCACCGGCGTGGCAGCGGCATTGCTGCCGCTCGCCGCGGGCGGAACCCTGTTCACCCGTACCGCAACGCTTTTGCGCGTCTAACCCCTCAGGGCCGCAGTGCGCTGGCGAACGAATCGAGATTCAGCAGCGCGAAAATCCAGTCGGCGCTGATGCGGTGTCCGAAGAAGCGAAACATGCGGAGCACTCCATTCTTTCCGGTTGGATGGGGGATATACGCGCAACAGCGGGAACCAGACCTCACCCCTGGTTCCCGCCGTGCAAGATGCTGCGCTACGAGCTTGTCGCAGAACCGAACTCAGTTCGCGACGACGCGCGGTGGTGCGTTGAACGCGTTCACGGCGCCGACCACGGCACCCACCGCGGCACCGGCCGCGGCTGCTGGCAGCGCGATCATCGCGGCACCGGCCGCGGCGCCCGCCGCGGGACCGGCCACCAGGCCGACCGGGAACAATGGCAGTCCGACCACGAGGCCCAGGGCCGCGCCGACGGTCGCCGAGGTGAGAGCGATCGGCATTGACGCACTCGCACCCGCTACCGCTCCCATGGCCGCGGTGCCGACGGTCTGGCCGGCGATACGGTCGGAACGGCTGCGCTCCAACCCGATCGAATCGAGGAACGTCGCGAGATTCGCCTCGGTTTGAGCGGAGTTGTCATTGATCTGGATCGCCTGTTCGCTGTCGATCCAGTTCGGCGCGTCGACGATCACATCGCCGAACCGGAACTTACCGGCGGGCGGGGCGATCGGGGGCACCGCGGGCACCGGCATCGGTGCGTGCAGTGCGCCGACGGGCGCCAGATAGCTCTTGTCCGGGGCCTGGCGTGACCACTGGATGGAGCTCTTGGTGTCACCGGGGATCTGCAGGCCCTCGTACGGCATCACGTTGGGCGCATCGGCGGCGGGCCACTGGGCAGCCGCGCCATCGTGCTGCGCGACCGGATCAGTTTGCACCGGTGCGGCATTCGCGGCTCCGGTTCCGACGATCGCCAGGACTAGCGGAACGGCGCCCGCCGCCACCACGTTTCCGACTTTATTGCGATGCGGGTTGAGGGCTCTGTGCTTACCTGCGGCCAATTCACGACCTTTCTTACTCGGGGGAACATCGACGCCCGACATTCGGACCCGTCGGTCAACCGGATTGGTCGGATTTCGTACTCGCGTAGAACGTCCGCATTGCCGAAAGTTAGCCATTCGCTTGTGTATTCACGAGAACGGGGCCGGAATCCCAGTTGATGGATTCCGGCCCCGGCAAAACGGCTATCACTCGCTGATAGCTGCTCCGGCATCATCGGCGGAGGCCGCGGGCTGGTCCACCGATGCCGCGGGACCGGTCGCGGGCGCGAGCACACCGTTGACCATGCCCACCGCCGCTCCGATGCTCGCGCCGACGGTGGCCGCGGGAACGGCGATCAGGGAGACCGCCGCGGTCGCGCCGATGGCTGGGCCGAAGACCCAGCCGGCCGGTGCGAACGGCGTGCCCGCCATGGCCCCGATGAACCCGCCCATGACCGCACCGGCGATCTCGGCGGGCGCGGCCACACCGACGCCCACCGCGGCGCCGACGGCGGCGGTGCCGACCGTCTGTGCGGCGATGCGATCCGAACGGCTCGGCTCGAAGCCGGCCGAATCGAGCGTGCGCGCCAGGTTGGCCTCCACGTCCGCGGAGAGCTCATTGACCTGAGCGGCCTGCTCGGGGGTGACGAACGACGGGATGTCGATCACGGTATCGCCGAAGCGCAGCTTGCCGTCGGGCGCCGCGATGGGCGCGACGTCGGCCGCGAGCGACGGGTTCGGCATGTGCAGACCCTGCATGTCCACCGCCGCGACGGGGCCATTGGGGATATCGCGCACGCCGGTGGAGGAATTGCGCCCGACCCGCACGACGGGTGCGGGCGCGGTGACCGTTTCCGCGGCCTCGGTCTCGATCACCGGTGCGGCTTCGGCGGAGGAGCCCGCCTCGCCCGCGGTCGGTTTGGCTTCGGGCTTGGTGGCCTCGGGCTTCATCCCGTCCGAGACCATCGGCGGTACCGGAACCGAGAGTTGCCCGAAGGGGGAATCGAGAACGAGACCGGGCTGTGCGTCCGTGCCGGGCTGCTTCTCCACCACCGTGGACTGATTGTCCTCGTTCGTAACCGGGTCCGCCGCAGCGGTTCCGGCACTGCCGAGGGCGGCTACCAGCGGGAGGGCTCCCGCGATGGCAAGCGACCCGAGACGGCGGCGGTGGGGTGAAACATGATCAGCCGGTTGGCGTTTGCCCATGGATGACCTTTCCATTCGAATGTCGACAGATGTCGGACATTCGGATCCGGACGGCATGCCGGATTGGTCCCGGTGCCGCCCGGTCAGGGCATCCCTGCGTGGCGCGGCGGCATCGCCGCCCGCCAGCGTGTCGTTACGAGGCCGCGGCGTCCTTGACGTTCGCTACGGATTTGCCGTTCTCCGAAGCGGATTCGCCGCCGATCTGCTTGGCGAGCTCACGCGCATCGTCGGGATTGTCGAGCGCTTCCAGCGCCAGACGCGCGAACACCCACTGTTCGGTAGCCGCCATCTGACCGCGATGACGACCCAGGAACGAGGTGAACCACTCCAGTACGGTGACGAACCGGCTGCGGAATCCGACGAGGTAGTACAGGTGCAGTCCGAGCCAGGCCAGCCACGCCAGGAAACCGCTGAACTCGAGCTTGCCGACCTGGCACACCGCGTAGAACCGCGACACCGTGGCCATCGAGCCCTTGTCGAAGTACTTGAACGGCTTGCGTTCCGCGGGCTCATGTCCGGCCAGCCCGGCCTTGATGGCCTTGGCCGCGTAGGTGCCGCCCTGGATCGCGCCCTGCGCCTGCCCGGGCACGCCCGGCACCGACATCAGGTCGCCGACCACGAAGACATTCGGGTAGCCCTTGATGGTGAGATCGGGTTCCACCACCACGCGCCCGGCCCGATCGACCTCGGTGCCCTCGGAGTTCTCGGCCAGGATCTTGCCGAGTCCGCTGGCCTGCACACCGGCCGACCACACCTTGCAGGCGGATTCGATGCGCCGGGTGCCGTCGCCGTCCTTGATGGTGACCCCGCGCGCGTCCACATTGGTGACGATGGCGTTGAGCTGAATCTCCACGCCCATCTTCTCCAGGCGCTGATGTGCCTTGCCGCCGAGCTTGGGGCCCATCGGCGCGAGCACCGCGCCCGCGCCCTCGACCAGGATCACGCGCGCGTCCCGGGTGTCGATATTGCGGAAGGTGCCATCGAGGGTGCGGTCCGCGAGTTCGGCGATCTGCCCGGCCAATTCGACGCCGGTGGGGCCCGCGCCCACGACCACGAAGGTCATGAAACGGTCGCGGGTCTCCTGATCCTTGGCCAGTTCGGCCTCTTCGAACGAGCCCAGGATGCGCGCGCGCAGTTCGAGGGCGTCGTCGATGGTCTTCATACCGGGCGCGTAGGTCGCGAACTGATCGTTGCCGAAGTACGACTGCTGCGCGCCCGCCGCGACGATGAGGCTGTCGAACGGGGTGACGGTGTCCTGGTTGAGCAGGCGCGAGGTGACCGTGCCGCCCTTGACATCGATTTCGTCGACCTCGCCCATGATCACCCGCACGTTCTGCTGTTTACGCAGCACGATGCGGGTGGCGGGCGCGATCTCACCGACCGACAGAATGCCGGTGGCCACCTGGTACAGCAGCGGCTGGAACAGGTGGGTGGAGGTCTTGGAGATGAGCGTGATGTCGACGTCGGCCTTCCGCAGGTGCTTGCAAGCGAAGAGGCCGCCGAACCCGGAACCGATCACCACCACGCGGTGGCGCTGTGCGACGGAATTATCGGCGTTCATCTTGTCCCTGCTCCTAGCCAGACGGTGAAACTACGACACTTCAGGTCCAAGGGTAGTGGGATGGTCGGTAGTTCAGCTCATCGACCCGCGAACAGCAGTTGCGCCACCCGGGTGGTGGTCTCCGATCCGTCGGTGTAACTGCCGTTCGGGCCCTGTTCGGTCATGATGGCCAGGGTGTAGCGCTCGCCGGGTCCGGCGAAGCCGACCGAGTTGACCACCCAGCCGCCCTGCTCATCGGACCAGCCGTTCTTCAAACCGGGTTGCATGGCCGCGCCCGCGCCCCAGACGCCCCAGTGCTGATTGGTGTCGACGCGCCGCATGCGGTCCACCAGGTAGGCACGATCGTCCGGGTGCATGCGGGTGAGGACGTTGTCCATCAGCCGGTCCAGATCCGACGGGGAGCACTGCTGGAAGCCCCAGTCCGGGAACAGTTTCATCTGTTCCAGGGAGGTGCTCGGCTGCAACGGGACGAGCCCGGCCATACCGTTGGCGCGGAAGGCGTTGTTGAACGCCATGCGGTCCAGACCTGCGAACTTGTTCCACAGGATGTCGGCCGCGTTGTCGTTGGAGGTTGCCAGCATGGACTCCATCAGCGAGCGGTCGCCCGGGTCCAGCACGATCGCGCCGACGCGGGCGCGATTCAGCAGATCCTCCGCGATCGCCAGTTTGATGGTGGAGGCGGTCCAGAACATGTTGTCCGAGTTCGCGTTCCGGTAGATGCCGCCGGAGACGCGGTCGCGCACCACATATCCGGTGATGCCGGGTCTGCCGGCGAGGTAGTTGTCGACCGATGCGATGCGATTACTCAAATCGCAGTCGAATCCCGGCAGGCAGCCCTGCGCGAGTACCGGCCGCGCGGCGGCGGATGGAAGGAATACCGGCGCAGCGGGAATCAGGGCAGCGGCGGCGAGGACGCAAGCGGAGGCGGCCACACGGGAGTTCCGGGCCATCGGAGAACGCACGGTGGGAAACAATAGACATCACAATGCCCGATGTGCACGTCTTGAGTGGATTGACTGGCTGTGCTATGGAAAACCCGCTGTCACAGCGGGTTTCGAATTTCGCCCCGGCGCGCCGGATTGTCTTGCGGCGCAAGGCGGGCGGACACGCCGGGTGAAAGGGGTGCTCAGCGGAATGCGGCGGTCAGTTCTTCGACACTGCGGCCGTTGAGGCGATAGCAGTGCGCGAATGCCTCGGCGTGCTGATCCCGGGCCCACGACGCGAGTACCGCGGTGCGCCCGTAGTAGCGGGAATTCACCAGCTCCCAGCGTTCTCCGACCCGCCGGACAGTGAACCCGCGGCTCGGGATCATGGGAATCACCGACGCAGACATCGACGCAACCAGCCTTTCCTCACAGCACAATCGCCCTCCCCGAAAAGCACTGTCGCATACCACACTCGAATTTCGGGGTGACGCGCCCTAGCTAATCTTCGGCGTGTGGCAGGTGTCACCCGGCGAGCCGAGGGACCCGGTGATTGCATGTCGTTCGCTGACTGTATAAACACAGGTCGTGCACATTCACCGGGCCGAGCGTGCGGACACGCTCGCCGACGCGCTGGCCGAGCTGCTCGCCGCACCGCTCGGCGATCCGTTCACCCCGGAAGTGGTAGCCGTTCCGGCCAAGGGCATCGAGCGCTGGTTACAGCAGCGGCTGGGCGTGGTGCTCGGCAGTGCCGCGCACGCCGACGGGGTGGCGGCCAATATCGATTTCGCGGACCCGGCGGCGCTGGTGGCGCGGGTGCTGGCCGAGGCCACCGGCTGGGTGCCCGAGGATGATCCGTGGGCGGGCGAGCGCGTGGTGTGGACGCTGCTGCCGGTGCTGGACGAGGTGCTGGCCGAGCCCTGGAGTGCCGTATTGGCACGGCATCTCGGCAATGGTGACGCGAGCGGGCATCGGGTCGGGCGGCGGTACGCCACGGCCGCGCGGATCGCGGAGCTGTTCGCCGGATACGCCATGCAGCGGCCCGGCATGATCACGGACTGGGCGGCCGGTTCCGATACCGACGGGGCCGGGCACCCGCTGCCCGAGGATCTCCTCTGGCAGCCGCAACTGTGGCGGCGCTTGCGCGCGGCGGTCGGGGAACCCTCTCCGGCCGAACGACTTTCGGACGCCTGTGCGCGCCTGCGGGCCGATCCGGGCGTGGTGTCGCTGCCCGATCGGCTCTCGCTGTTCGGGGTGACCCGGCTGACCACCGATCAGCTCGAGGTGCTCTCGGCGCTGTCCGACGGCCGCGCCGTACACCTGTGGCTGGTGCATCCCAGCCCGGCGCTGTGGACCAAACTGGCCGATGCCGAGGTGATCCCGAATTCCGGTGTGCGGGTGCGGCATCCGCTGCTCGCGGCACTCGGTCGCGATGTGCGCGAATTGCAGGAGCGGCTCGCGGGCTACGACCACATCGATACCTACCACCCGGCGCCGGAGCCGCACCGGCAACGTGCGGGCGCGACCGATTCGCCTGCGGAAGCGGCGGATTCGCGACTCGAGCCGATCACGCCGCGCACCCTGCTCACCGAATTGCAGGCCGCGATTCGGCAGGATCGGTGGTCGCTCATGCCCGAACCGGCGCTGGCCGACGGCAGCATCATGGTGCACTCGTGCCACGGACCGGCACGGCAGGTCGAGGTGCTGCGCGACGCGCTGCTCGGATTGTTCAGCGCGGACGCGACTTTGGAGCCGCGCGATGTGATCGTCATGTGCCCGGACGTGGAGAGTTACGCGCCGCTGGTGCGCGCCGCGTTCGGGCAGTGGTCGCTGGACGGGTCCGCGCCCGGGCATCCGGCGCACGGGCTGCGGGTGCGGCTGGCCGATCGCGCGCAGCGGGCGGTGAACCCGCTGCTGGATGTGATCGCCACGCTGCTGGAGCTGGCCGACGGGCGGGTCACCGTCACCGAGGTGCTGGATCTGGCTGCGACGGAAGCGGTTCGGCTGCGCTGCGGCTTCGACGAGGACGATATCGAGCGGCTGCGCGATTGGGCCGCCGAGACCGGGGCGCGCTGGGGGATCGGGCAGCGGCAGCGGCAGGCGTTCGGACTGGGCGATTTCGCGCAGAACACGCTCAACGCCGCGGTGGACCGCATTCTGCTCGGGGTGGCGGCGGGCGAATCCAGTGAGGACTGGCTGGATCTGGTACTGCCGCTGGACGATGTCGACAGCAATGACATCGATCTGGCCGGGCGCTTCGCGGAATTCGTCGACCGGCTCGCGGTATGTCTGCGGGACCTGCGCGGGCCGACCCTGGAAGAACCGGCGGGATCCGCGCGGCCCGCGTCCGAATGGGCGTCGGTGCTCGGGCGGGCGCTGGATCTGCTCACCGATGTGCCGCTGACCCAGGGCTGGCAGGGCGTGCAGGCGCGCCGGGAACTGGCCGCGGCCACCGAGTACGCCGGGCAGATTCCGCTGCGGCTCACCGATATCGCCGCATTGCTGGCCGCCAGGCTGGCCGGACGGCCCTCGCGGGCCAACTTCCGTACCGGGGAGCTGACCGTGTGCACCATGGTGCCCATGCGGTCGGTACCGCATCGGGTGGTGGTGCTGCTCGGGCTCGACGACGAGGTGTTCCCGCGCACCGGCGGCGTGGACGGTGACGATGTGCTGGCCCGGCATCGCTGCCCGGGTGACCGCGATCCGCGCAGCGAGGACCGGCAGCTGCTGCTGGACGCCATCATGGCGGCGGGGGAGCGACTCGTGCTGCTGCACACCGGATCCGATCCGGTGACCGGTGCGCATCGGCCGCCCGCGATTCCGCTGGCCGAACTCCTGGACACCGTGCGCGCGCACGTCGGACCGGCGGGGCTCGAACACGTCGTCACGCGACACCCGTTGCAGCCCTTCGACCGCCGCAATTTCGATCCCGAGAAGCCGTTCAGCTTCGACAGTGTCGCGCTCGCCGGTGCGCTCGCGGCCCAGCGCCCGCCCGCCGCGCGGCCGCCGTTCCTGGCCGCCGCGCTGCCCGCGACCGAACGCGGCGATGTGGAACTGGCCGATCTGGTGTCCTTCGCCGAACATCCGGTTCGGGCATTCCTGTGGCAGCGCTTGGGGATTCGCGTCCCCGAGAGCGAGGAGGAGATCGCCGACCGGCTGCCCATCGAGCTGGACGGGCTCACCAAATGGGGTATGGGCGAACGCATGCTGTCCGCGCGGCTCACCGGTGTGGACCCCAACGCGTTGCGCGCGGCCGAATGGCGGCGCGGTTCCCTGCCGCCGTTCGCGCTCGGCGCGGCCGTGCTCGACGATGTGGAGAACACTGTCGACCGGCTGGTCCGGGTGGCGCAGCCGCTGCACGAAATCCCTTCCCGCACCGTTGATATCGCGGTCGATCTGGGTGACGGCCGCCGTCTCACCGGCACCGTGCCCGATGTGCACGATGACGCGCTGCTGCGCACCACGTTCTCCCGGCTCGCGCCCAAACACCGCATCGCGGCCTGGGTGCGTCTGCTTGCACTGGCCGCCACCGGCGATCATCAGAGCTGGCGCGCCATCACCATCGGCCGGGGCAAGATGTCCCGCCCCGCATGGCAATCCACGCTCGTCGCGCCGAACGCGCACGCCGCGCGCCTGCTGCTGCGTGATCTGGCGGCACTGCGGGACGAGGGCCTGGCCGAGGCGCTGCCCATCGCGCCCGCGGCCTCGGCGGCCTATGCCGAGCGTCGCTGCCAGGGCTCCTCCGCCGAGGACGCCCTGCTCGCCGCCGAACACGAATTCGACGGCGGTAAGGACGGTCCCGGCCGCTACGGCGAACACACCGACCGCTATCTGCGCTACGTCCTGGGCCCGGCCCCGCGCTTCCATCAGCTGACCGAATCGCTCACCACCGCCCCCACCGCGATGGAAGCCGAACCGACCCGCTTCGGCGAACTGGCGCGCCGTCTCTGGAATCCGTTGCTCAGCAACGAGAATCAAGGCCAGCCATGACGATCCAGCACCCGGCCCCACAATCCGGCCCAGAATGCGAAAGGCACGGATGACCGACGACCTGTTCTCGCTCACCGACCCGGCCCCGTCCGCCCGCCCGGCGGCCACCCGAGCCCGCCACCGCGACGACTCCGCGGGCGGCGACTCCCACCCGGACCCGGTAGGCGACGACGGCGCGGACCTGTTCACCCTGGGCGCGGATATCACCCCCGATACCCACCCGCGTTCGGGTGCGATGACGGGCGGTGCCGACGAGCCGGATGCCGACGCGGATGCTCCGCAGTCGCAGAGCGAAGGACTCTGGGCCGCCGATGTCACCGCCGAGGTGGTCCCGGATACCGTTGGCGCGCAGGAGGAGTCGGGGAGTGGGTTTCAGCTGACCGGGCCGTTGCCGGTGGGTACCACGGTGCTCGAGGCCAGTGCGGGGACCGGGAAGACCTATGCCATCGTCGGGCTGGCGGTGCGGTTCGTGGCCGAGGCCGGGGTGGATATCTCTGAATTGCTGCTGGTGACGTTCAGCCGGGCGGCGACGCAGGAGTTGCGGGAGCGGACGCGGGATCGCTTCGTGGCGGTGGCGGCGGCGTTGAGCGAGCCGGAGCGGGCGCAGGCCACCGGGGATGAGCTGATTCGGCATCTGGCGCAGGCGAATCCGGCGGAGGTGGCGGCGCGGCGGGAACGACTGCTGGCCGCGCTGTCGGATTTCGACGCGGGAACCATCGCGACCACGCACAGTTTCTGTCAGCGCATGCTCGATGAGCTGGGGCTGGCGGGCGAGCAGGATCCGGGGGTCCGGCTGGTCGAGAATATCGACGATGTGGTGTCCACCGTCGCCGATGATCTGTACCTGAGCCGTTATGCGCGGGAGATACCGCCGTTCAGTCCGGCCGATGCGCAGCGGCTGGCCGCCGCGGCCGTGCACGACGGGGCCGCCATGCTGGTGCCCGAGGTGGAGTCCGAGCTCGATCCGGCGGGGGAGCGGGTCGCGTTCGCGGCCGCCGCGCGAGCGGAAACCGCGCGGCGCAAACAGCTTTCGGGGCTGCGCGACTTCGACGACTTACTGGTGCTGCTGCACGATGTGCTCGCCGACACCGAGCACGGGCCGCGCGCCTGCCAGCGCATCCGGAATCGTTTCCGGGTGGCGCTGGTGGACGAGTTCCAGGACACCGATCCCTTGCAGTGGGACATTCTGCGGCGTGCCTTCCACGGGCACACCACGCTGGTGCTGGTCGGTGATCCCAAACAGGCGATCTACGCCTTCCGGGGCGCGGAGGTGCTCAGCTATCTGGACGCGGTGGCGCACGCGGACTCCCGGCGCGAACTGACCACGAATCGGCGCAGTGACGCCGGACTGCTGGCGGCGCTCGAGCATCTGCACGGTGGTGCGGCGCTGGGGCACAAGGAGATCACCGTGCACACGGTGGCGGCCACCCGGCCGTTCAGCAGGTTGACCGGTGCGCCCGAGACGGTGATTCCCTTCCGGCTCAGGTGTTTACCGCGTACCGGGGCCGGTCCGCTCAATCGCTCCGGCTATCCGACCGTCGGCCGCCAGCGTGAACGCGTGGCCACCGATGTGGCGGCCGATATCGTGCGGCTGCTGGAATCGGGCACCACCATCGACGCCGATGGTGAAAGGCCGCTCGGCCCGGGCGATATCGCGGTGCTGGTGCGCAATCGGAACCAGCTCGACATGGTGCGCAAGGAACTCGAACTGGCCGGGGTGGCCTCGGTGCTGGCGGGTGGTGCGAGCGTCTTCGGCACGCCGTCCGCGACCCAATGGCTGTGGGTGCTGCACGCTTTGGAACAGCCGCATCGCGCCGACCGGGTGCGCCTGGCCGCCGGTACCGCACTGCTCGGGCTCGCCGCCGATGAGATCGATTCCGGCGGTGCGGATCTGGTGGGACGGCTCAGCGCCGAACTGCGCGATTCCGCCCGGCTGTTCGCCCGCGCGGGATTCGCGGCGGTCTTCGAGAAGATGAGCGCGGAAACGGAACTCGCGCCGCGACTGCTCGGGCTGGAGGGCGGTGAACGTCAGCTCACCGATCTGCGCCATATCGCCCAGCTGCTCGACGATGCCGCGCTGCGTGAGGGTTTGGGCCTGAGCGCGCTCACCCGCTGGCTCGCCGATCGGGTCCGCGATCCGGCATCGGGCAGTGTGGCCGATCGCAGCCGCCGGCTGGACCGTGATGCGGCGGCCGTGCAGATCGCCACCGTGCACGCCAGCAAGGGACTCGAATTCCCGGTCGTGTACCTGCCTTTCGCATGGGATGCCGCCAAGATCCGCAATCCGCAGACCCTGCTCTTCCATGACGAGCAGGGCCGTCGCGTGCTGGATGTGGGCGGTCCCGAGGCTTCGGGCTACAACACCCGCAAACCGCGGGCCGAATCCGAGGAGGCGGCGGAGGAACTGCGGCTGCTGTACGTGGCGCTCACGCGCGCGGGCGCCCAGGTGGTGGCCTGGTGGGCTCCCGCCTTCGATACCCAGACCGCGCCGCTGCATCGCATGATTCTGGGCCGCGAACCCGGTAGCCCGGCCGTGGCCGACAAGGTCGCGGTGCCCGCCGATTCGGTGGTGCTGAACCGCATCTCGGAATGGGCGAGCACCGCCGAACCCGGTGTGATCGCCATCGAACCGGTGCACGAGATCCGCCGCTCCCGGCTGCCCCGCGATCACACCGCCACCGCCGCCGAGCACCTGGCCGTCGCGCGCTTTCACCGTCACCTGGATCAGGATTGGCGGCGCACGTCCTACTCCGCGCTCACCGCCGGAGCGCATGACGCCATGCCCGCCGGTGATCAACCCGATGGCGGCGGCGTCGCCGATGAACCGGCCACCCCGAGCGTGCTCGCCGAGGACCTCGACGTATTCACCACGGCCGCACCGTCACTCATGAATTCGCTGCCCTACGGCGCGGAATTCGGCACCCTGGTGCACGAGATCCTGGAGTACGTGGACACCGACGCGGCCGATCTGGCCGCCGAGATGCGCGCCCGCTGCACGCACGCGGTCGCCGAGCAGATGTTCGACGCCGATCCCGAAGTGCTCGCGAACGCCCTGCTGGCCGTCATGCACACGCCCATCGGATTCGGTTCGCTGGCACAGATTTCCGCGCGCGACCGGCTCAGCGAACTCGATTTCGAACTGCCCCTCGCGGGTGGTGACGAGCCGACCGCGACCCGGGTGAGCGTGCCGCAGATCGCCGGACTGCTGCGCCGCCACCTCCCGCCCGGCGATGTCTTCATCCCGTACGCGGACCAGCTCGAGCATCTGGACGACACCCCGCTGCGCGGCTTCCTCACCGGCAGTATCGACGCCGTACTGCGCACCGCCGGACCACGTTTCGTGGTCGTCGACTACAAGACCAACCGCCTGGGCACCGGTGATCTCACCGTCGCGCACTACACCCACGAGCGCATGGCCGCCGAGATGATGCGCTCGCACTACCCCCTACAGGCGATCCTGTATTCGGTTGCCCTGCACCGCTATCTGCGCTGGCGGCTGCCCGGCTACGATCCGGCCCAGCACCTCGGCGGTATCCGCTACCTGTTCGTGCGCGGCATGATCGGCCCCGCCACCCCGAACGGCGCGGGCGTCTTCGACTGGATGCCGCCGCCAGCCCTGGTGGCGGATCTGTCCCGCCTGCTCGCGGGTGAACCCATGGACCCGGAGGCCGCCCGATGAGCCGCGATATGAATGCCGTCATCGTGCGCGGGCGGGTGATCGCGTGACCTCGATTCAGTTGGCGCAGCGCGGAACCGGCGCGATGCAGATCTTCAATGCCGCGGGGGTGCTGTCCGCGGCCGATGTGCACGTGGCGGTGCGACTGGGCCGGTTGGGACAGGAGAACTCACCGCTGGTGCTGTTCGCCACCGCGCTGGCCGTGCGCGCGGTGCGGTCCGGCTCGGTGTGTCTCCAGGTGCGGCGCATGCATGAGATCGGCGTGGATGCCGAAGGGACCGAAGAGTCCTCGATCGATCCGGCCACGCTGCCCTGGCCGGATGTGGACGCGGTGATCGCCGAACTGCGCAAGAGCCCGCTGGTGTGCGGCAGCCCGGCGGGACCGCTGCGGCCGCTGCGCCTGATCGATCCGCCCGGATCCACCGATGGCCCGCTGCTCTACCTGGACCGGTACTACCGGCAGGAGGAGACGATCCGGCAGGTGCTCACCGAGCGCTCCACCACCCAGCCCATGGTGGACGCGGAACTCATTCGGCGCGAACTGGATCGGCTGTTCCCGCGCGAGGGCGGCGCGGGCGAACCGCCCGATCGGCAGCGGCTCGCGGTGGCCCTGGCCGCTACCCAGTGGACCACCGTGGTCGCCGGTGGCCCGGGTACCGGTAAGACGCACACCATCGCCCGCGTGCTGGCTCTGCTGGTGGCACACCAGGAAGCGATGCCGGGCGCACCCGCACTGCGCATCGCCCTGGCCGCCCCGACCGGTAAAGCCGCTGCGCGCCTACAGGAATCGGTGCGCGAGCAGGCGGGCGATATCGGCCTGCCCGAACTCACCGCCGCCACCCTGCATCGTCTGCTCGGCTGGCAGCGCGGCGGTGCGAGCCGATTCAAGCATCACGAGTTCAACCGCCTGCCCTACGACGTGATCGTGGTCGACGAGACCTCCATGGTCTCGCTCACCATGATGAGCCGCCTGCTGCCCGCGGTGCGCCCGGACGCCCGCCTGGTACTGGTCGGCGACCCGGACCAGCTGGCCTCGGTCGACGCGGGCGCGGTGCTCGCCGATCTGGTGGCCGGACCGATTGCCGGACAGGCGAATCCGGCCCTGGACAAGATCCTGGGCGGCGAAATGCGGGATAGCGCCGGGCATCCCGACGCGCTGTCCGCCCGCGAACGAGAACGCCTGCGCGGCGGCATCGTTCGCCTCACCCGGGGTCGCCGCTTCGGCGGCCGCATCGCCGAACTCGCGGTGGCGGTCCGCGCCGGGGACGCCGATACCGCCTTGGACCTGCTGCGCGCGGGCGGCACCGAACTGTCCCTGCACACCCCCGAGGAGCACACCGAGGTGCGCGCGGATGTGCTGCGCGCCGCGCACGCCGCCACCGACGCGGCGCTCGCCGGTGACGCCACCGCCGCCCTCACCGCCCTGGAATCGCATCGCCTGCTGTGCGCGCACCGCCAGGGGCCGTACGGCGTGGAACGCTGGGATCGCATGGCCGCCGGATGGGTGGCCG
Organism: Nocardia sp. NPDC058058; assembly: GCF_042885355.1. Lineage (NCBI taxonomy): Bacteria > Bacillati > Actinomycetota > Actinomycetes > Mycobacteriales > Nocardiaceae > Nocardia > Nocardia sp. NPDC058058. The sequence goes on from NZ_JBHVSA010000001.1 coordinate 617,575, forward strand.
CCGCGGGCATCAGCACCGAACCCGGTCCCGGACACTGGTATCCGGGCCAGCCGCTGCTGGTCACCGCCAACGATCACGAGGCCCGCATCTACAACGGCGATACCGGCGTCATCGTCCGCATGCCGGACGGCACCCTGCGCGCGGCCCTGCAACGCGGCACCGAACCGTATCTGGTGCACCCCACGCAATTCCCGGGCGTCACCACCGTCTACGCCATGACCATCCACCGCAGTCAGGGCAGCCAGTACGACACCGTCACCGCCGTGCTGCCCGGACCCGAATCGACCCTGCTCACCCGAGAGTTGCTGTACACGGCCATAACTCGCGCCCGTAAACATGTGCGGGTGCTCGGCACCGACGAGTCGATTCGCGCCGCGATCGGCCGCCGGGTACTGCGCGCGAGCGGTCTGCGCGCGTAGCCTGGTAACCCGGAGGGGTGCCATGGCAGACACCGGGTTCGAACAGTTCGCCGATTCCGTGCTGTCCGCGGACGGCACCCGTATCGCGTATCTGACGGTGGGCCAGGGACCGCCGGTGATCGTGCTCCCGGGCGTGCTGTCGGTGGCGAGCGGTTTCGCCCGCTTCGCCGCCGCCCTCGGTACCGGGTTCACCGTGCACACCCTGGAGCGGCGCGGGCGCGGCGAGAGCGGACCGCAGGGGCCGGACTATCGAATCAGCCTGGAGTGCGAGGATATTCGCGCACTCCAGGACAAAACCGGTGCCACGCTGATCGTCGGGCACAGCTACGGCGGGCTGATCGCGCTGGAGGCCGCGCGCGACAATCCGGATATCCGCAAGCTCGCCCTGTACGAACCGGGTGTCTCGATCGCCGGATCGGTGCCCTCGGACTGGATGCCCGCCTATGAGCGATACCTCGATCAGGGCAAACCCTTCGACGCCTTCGTCGAATTCGTGCGCGCGCTGGGCCCGGAGAACATGCGCAAGATGCCGCGCTGGATGTTTCGCCGCATGATGCCGCTATTCATGAACGCGCCCGAGAAGGACATGGTGGTGAGCCAGCTCGCCGAGAATCTGCGCGAGCATCGCGAGATCATCCGGCTGAACGACACCTATCCCCACTACGCTGGCATCACCGCCGAAGTGCTGCTCATGGACGGGGACAAGGATCCGCAGCGCCGCACGGACCCCGACCACACCCGGCTCGCGGAAACCCTGCCGCACTGCGAGCGCCGCACCGTCCCGGGCCTCGATCATTTCGGCATCGACAAACAGGCCCCCGAACTCGTCGCCGGCATCATCGGCGAATTCTTCTCGCGTTCGTAGTGCGCTTCGCCCCTGCGCGGGTGCGGTGCTGGATACGCTGGGATCGGGTGCGCGGGCACCGTCACATTGCGAATCGGAGGAGTATCGATGAGCAGCACTCCCGAGCACGTCGATGTGCTCATCGTCGGCGCCGGACTGTCCGGAATCGGCGCGGCCCATCATCTGCAGACCGCGTTTCCGTGGCGCACCTACGCGATTCTGGAGATGCGCGAGGGCATCGGCGGAACCTGGGATCTGTTCCGCTATCCGGGAATTCGCTCCGATTCCGATATGTTCACCCTCGGCTATCGCTTCCGGCCGTGGCTCGGGGACAAGGCCATCGCCGACGGGGATTCGATTCTGAACTATGTGCGCGATACCGCCGCGGAGGCGGGTATCGACAAACACATTCGCTACCGGCACCGGGTGCTGCGCGCGGAATGGTCGACCGCCGATGAGCGCTGGACGGTGACCGCCGACCACGATGGCGAAACGGTGACCATTACCGCGAATTTCCTGTTCAGCTGTTCGGGCTACTACCGCTACGACGAGGGCTACACCCCGGAATTCGCCGGTATGGAACGCTTTTCGGGTCCGGTCGTCCATCCGCAGCATTGGCCCGAACAGCTCGAGGTGGCGGGCAAGAAGGTCGTGGTCATCGGTTCCGGAGCGACCGCGGTGACCCTCGGTCCGGCGCTGGCCGATCAGGGCGCGCACGTGGTCATGCTGCAGCGCTCACCGTCGTACATCATCTCCATGCCGGCGCGCGATGCCTTCGCCGATCGGGTGCGCCGCATCCTGCCCGCGCGGGCGGCCTACGGGCTGGCCCGGGCCAAGAATGTCGCGCTCAGCACCGCCATGTATCAGATCTCGCAGCGCTATCCCAAGCGTATGCGCTCGTGGATTTTCGGCCTCCAGAAGCGCTGGCTCCCAGCCGGTTACGATATTCAGACGCATTTCAATCCCAGCTACAAGCCGTGGGATCAGCGGCTGTGCCTGGTGCCCAACGGAGATCTGTTCCGCGCCATTCGCCAGGACAAATTGGAGATGGTCACCGATCGCATCGAGACCTTCACCGAAACCGGTCTGCAGCTCGAATCCGGTCGTGAACTCGACGCCGATATCATCATCACCGCAACGGGTTTGAACCTCATCGCCTTCGGCGGTCTGGAATTGACGGTGGACGGGGAGAAGGTCGAACTCCCGAATGCCATGGCGTACAAGGCCATGATGCTCTCCGACGTCCCGAATTTCGCGTTCATCATCGGCTACACCAACGCCTCCTGGACGCTCAAGGCGGATCTGGTGTGCGAGTACGTGGTTCGGCTGCTGCGCCATATGGATTCGAACGGTTACGCGAAAGCCACCCCGATCCGCGATCCTTCGGTCGGCACCGCGCCCTTCCTGGATTTCCAGCCGGGCTATGTGCTGCGCGCCCTGGATCACCTGCCCAAACAGGGTGACCGGGTGCCGTGGCGGTTGCGCCAGAACTATCTGCGCGATCTGCCCACGCTGCGTTACGGCAAGATCGTCGACCCGGAAATGCGCTTCGAGCGCGCGGGGGAGTCGACCCCGATCGCCAAGGCGCGGTAGCGGTCTCAGCGCCCGAAGACGCCTTCGAGGCGATTGCGTGAGCCCGGATGGACCAGCCGGGCCACGCTGACCAAACCCTGTTCGGACCAGGTGCGGCGGCGAATGAGCAGGCACGGTTCACTGCGATCGATACCGAGCAGGCGGCATTCCTCGGCGCTGCCGAGCACCGCCTCGACCACGTGCTCACCGCGCACCAGCGGTGCGACCCGGCTCAGGTAGTCATTGGGCGTGGTGACCGCGAAATCCTGCTCCAGATAGCCGGGAGCCTGCGCCGGATGTACGTACCGGTCCTCGACCTGGATCGGGGTGTCGTCCTCGAAATGCACCAGCACCGAATGAAAAGCCCTGGGGCCGAGCGACTCCCGCAGCGACGGCTGCGTCCCGTCCAACTTCTCCTCGCGCACCAGAATGACCTCGGTGCGATGCCGATGCCCGCGCTGGGAGATCTCATCGGCGATATTGCGCACCTCGAACAGCGGTGAGGATCCCTTGGTGCTCGCCACGAAGGTGCCCACGCCCATCATGCGCACGATCAGGCCCTCGGCGGTGAGCTCGCGCAGGGCGCGATTGATCGTCATGCGGGAGAGTCCGAGCGCCGCCACGAACTGATGCTCGGACGGTAGTTGATCGCCCTCCGTCCAGCGCCCTGAACGCACCTGGTTGATCACCAATTGCTTGACCCGCTCGTACGCGGGCACCGCATCGCCGCCCGCCTCGGCGAACAGTGCGGCCAGGGAGACCTCGCCCGAGCTGTTCGATCCCGCGACCGTTGCCATCCCCGTACCGCTCCCTACCGTGTGCACGTTCCGAGCATGCAGCCTACCGGCCCGGATCCCGCGATTTTGACAGTTGTATAGACAGGACTATACAACTGTTGCAGAATGCGATCCAGCACACATTCACGGCCCAGCGCGAACGGAGTCACCGGGCCGCAGGTGCGAAACCAGGCGAGGACGAGGAATCCATGGACATCAACTCACCCGGCCACGAGGCCCGACCGGTGCGCGCCCCGCGCGGACCCGAGCTCACCACGCTCGGCTGGCAGCAGGAGGGTGCGCTGCGCATGCTGATGAACAATCTCGATCCGGAGGTGGCCGAACATCCGGACGCCCTGGTCGTCTACGGCGGCACCGGCCGCGCGGCGCGGTCCTGGGAAGCCTTCGACGCCATGGTCGCCACCCTGAAGACGCTGCACAACGACGAGACCATGCTGGTGCAGTCGGGTAAGCCGGTCGGCGTCTTCCGCACCAACGAATGGGCACCGCGCGTACTGATCGCCAACTCCAATCTCGTTGGCGACTGGGCGAACTGGGAGGAATTCCGCCGCCTGGAGGAGCTCGGGCTCACCATGTACGGGCAGATGACCGCCGGATCCTGGATCTACATCGGCACCCAGGGCATCCTCCAGGGCACCTACGAGACCTTCGGGGCGGTGGCGCGCAAGCGATTCGGCGGCACGCTCGCCGGAACCATCACCCTCACAGCGGGACTCGGCGGAATGGGGGGTGCGCAGCCCCTCGCGGTCACCATGAACGAGGGCGTGGCCATCTGCGTCGACTGCGATGTCACCCGCATCGACCGGCGCATCGCGCACAAATACCTGGATGTGAAGGCCGACAACCTCGAGCACGCCCTGGAGCTGGCGATCGAGGCCCGCGATGCCCGGCGGCCGCTGTCCATCGGCGTGGAAGGCAATGCGGCGGAGGTGTTTCCGGCGCTGCTCGAGCGCGAGGCCCCGATCGATATCGTCACCGATCAGACCTCGGCGCACGATCCGCTCGCCTATCTCCCGATCGGCGTCGACTTCGGCGATATGAAGACCATGGCCGAGAAGGATCCGGTCTGGTTCACCGAACAGGCCCAGCTCTCCATGGCCGCGCATGTGCGCGCCATGGTCGGATTCCTGGATCGCGGCGTCGAGGTCTTCGACTACGGCAACAGCATTCGCGATGAGGCCCGCAAGGGCGGCTTCGATCGCGCCTTCGATTTCCCTGGTTTCGTGCCCGCCTACATTCGCCCGCTCTTCGAAGAGGGCCTGGGCCCATTCCGCTGGGCCGCGCTGTCCGGCGATCCCGCCGATATCGCCGCCACCGATAAGGCGATTCTCGAATTGTTCCCGGACAACGAGCATTTGAAGCGCTGGATCACCCTGGCGGGGGAGAAGGTCGCCTTCGAGGGCCTGCCCGCGCGCATCTGCTGGCTGGGTTACGGCGAACGGCATCTGGCCGGACGCAAATTCAATGAAATGGTCGCCAGCGGTGAGCTTTCCGCACCCGTCGCCATCGGCCGCGATCACCTGGATTCGGGTTCGGTGGCCTCGCCGTACCGCGAGACCGAGGCCATGAAGGACGGTTCGGACGCCATTGCCGACTGGCCGCTGCTGAACGCGCTGCTCAATACCGCCTCCGGCGCGTCCTGGGTATCGCTGCACCACGGCGGCGGCGTCGGTATGGGCCGGTCCATGCACGCCGGACAGGTCATCATCGCCGACGGCACCGAATTGGCCGCACGCAAGATCGAGGCCGTCCTGACCAATGATCCGGGCATGGGTGTCATCCGGCACGCCGACGCCGGATACGAACACGCCATCGATACGGCTCGCACGCGCGGAGTCCGCATCCCCATGTCCGAGAATCAGCACTGATCCACCGCGGTCGCCAAGCAGGAAAGGCTGAGACCATGACGCACGACGGTCCCGCCGAGGTAGTACTCACCCCCGAACGCCACACCATCGATGTCATTCCCGATGCGGAACGGCACGGCAGTCCGCGCAGTCAATTCACCCTGTGGTTCGGGGCGAATATGCAGATCACCGCGATCGTCGACGGTGCGCTCGCGGTCATCTTCGGCGCGGATGCGCTGTGGGCCATCATCGGACTGCTCATCGGCAATATCGCCGGTGGCGCGGTGATGGCGCTGCACTCCGCGCAGGGGCCGAAACTGGGCCTGCCGCAGATGATTTCGAGCCGGGCGCAATTCGGGGTGCGGGGTGCGATATTGCCGCTGCTGCTGGCGATCGTCATGTACCTGGGGTTCGCGGCCACCGGCACCGTATTGGCCGGTCAGGCGGTGGCCAAGGTACTGCATATCGACAGTCCGAAATTGGGCATGGTGATCTTCGGGCTGCTCACCGCGTTCATCGCGGTCACCGGGTACAAGCTCATTCATATCGTGGGCCGCGTCGCCACCGTCGTTGGCATTGTCGGATTCAGTTATCTGGCGATCCGTTTGTTCGCCGAATACGACGTGACCGCGCAGCTCGGGGTGAAGGGGTTCGAGACCGCGACGTTCCTGCTGGCCATCTCACTCGGTGCGGGCTGGCAGCTCACCTTCGGACCGTATGTGGCCGATTACTCGCGGTATCTGCCGCGCTCGACCAGTGATCGGGCGACATTCTGGTCCACCTTCGCCGGGACCGTGATCGGCTCGCAGTGGTCCATGACCTTCGGCGCGCTCATCGCGGCGGTGGCGAGTAAATCCTTCATGAAGGATCAGGTCGGGTTCATCGGCGAACTCGCCGGACCGGCGGCGGTCGCGGTACTGATCTATCTGGTGATCGTCACCGGAAAGCTGACCGTGAACGTGCTCAACGCCTACGGCGGGTTCATGTCGATTCTCACCACGGTGACCGCTTTCGAAGGGCGCTCGCGCATTTCGACGCTGGCGCGCGGGCTCTACATCGTCGGATTCACCACCGTGGCGACCCTGATCGCTATTGCCGCCAGCGCGGATTTCCTCGCCAATTTCAAGAATTTCGTGCTGGCGCTGCTCATGGTGTTCACGCCGTGGAGTGCGATCAATCTGATCGACTACTACCTGATCTCCAAGGAGCGCATCGACATTCCGGCGCTGTACGACGCCTCCGGGCGCTACGGGGCGTGGAATGTGCCCGCGCTGGCCTGCTATTTCATCGGCGTCGGGGTGCAGATTCCCTTCCTGGCGACCAAGTTCTACACCGGACCCGTCACCGACATGCTCGGCGGCGCGGATATCTCCTGGATCGTCGGCATCGTGGTGACCGCCGGGCTCTACTACCCGCTGGCCAAGCGCACCGCCACTCCGCCGGAACAGATGATCTATCCGCCCGATGCCGAGATGGCCCGAGCCTGAGAGGAATTCGACCGTGACCAGCCTGGTCGTCACGAATATCGGAACACTCGTCACCAATGACCCGACGATCGGTGCGGGCGCGCTCGGCGTGCGCCGCGATGCCGCCATCGCCTTCACCGATGGGCGGGTGGCATGGGTCGGGGACAGCGCGGACGCGCCCGCCGCCGATCACGGCGTCGACCTCGGCGGCCGGGCACTGCTGCCCGGATTCGTGGAAAGTCATTCGCATCTGGTGTTCGCGGGGGAGCGGGCCGAGGAATTCGCGGCCCGCATGACCGGAACCCCGTACAGCGCGGGCGGTATTCGCACCACCATCGAGGCCACCCGGGCCGCCGATGAGCCGCGGCTCGAAGCCAATGTGCGACGGCTGCTCAACGAGGCGCTGCGCTCGGGCAGCACGACGGTGGAATGCAAGACCGGATACGGGCAGACCACCCGCGACGAACTGCGCAGCGCACAGGTCGCGGGGCGGTTCACCGATGAGGTGACGCTGCTCGCCGCGCATGTGCCGCCGCCGGAGTACGCGGGCCGCGCCGATGACTACGTGGCCATGGTGTGCGATGAGATGATCGAAGCCTGTGCGCCGCATGCCAAATGGATCGATGTGTTCTGTGAGCGCGGGGCCTTCGACGAGGAACAGTCCCGGGCGGTGCTGAAAGCCGGTGTGGCGCACGGGCTCATCCCGCGCGTGCACGGCAATCAGCTCGGACAGGGGCCGGGGGTGCGGCTCGCGGTGGAGATGGGGGCGGCCTCGGTCGATCACGTCACCTACGTGAACTCGGCCGATATCGACGCGCTGGCAAGCGGTTCCACGGTGGCGACCCTGCTGCCGGGCGCGGATTTCTGTACCCGCAACTCCTATCCGGACGCCCGAGCGCTGCTCGATGCCGGGGTCACGGTGGCGCTGGGTGCGGACTGCAATCCCGGCACCTGCTACACCACCAGCCTGCCGTTCTGTATCGCGCTCGCGGTGCGCGAAATGCATATGACCCCGGCGGAAGCCGTGTGGTCGGCCACCATGGGCGGGGCGAAGGCGCTGCGGCGCACCGACATCGGCGGTCTGAGCATCGGTGCCCGCGCCGATGCCATTGCCCTGGACGCGCCCTCGTATCTGCACCTGGCGTATCGGCCCGGTGTGGCGCTGGTGCGCGAGGTGTGGAAGGACGGCGTACTCGTCACCCCGGGAGTCGCGGCATGAGCGCGGAGATTCAGGTCGATATTCCGCCGGTCGCATGGAGCGGGCGGATTGACGGCGACGGTCCGGAGCATCTGCGCTGGCATCAGGCCGTGTGGCCGTACGATCCCGATGCCTCGGAAAGTCGCTGTGTCCTCATCGGTTTCGCCAGCGATGAGGGTGTGCGCCGCAATAAGGGCCGCCAGGGCGCGGCGGCGGGACCGCATGCGCTGCGCGCCGCGCTCGCGTCCATGGCACTCAATGATCCGGTACTGCTCGAGGATGCCGGAACGATCGCGGTCACCGATACCGATCTCGAATCCGGTCAGGCTCGATTGGGCCGGGCCGTCGCCGCCGCCATCGACTCCGGCCGCCTGCCGGTGGTGCTGGGTGGCGGGCATGAGGTCGCGTTCGGAACCTACCTCGGTGTCGCGGCCGCCCTGGCCCGCGAATCGGGCACCCGGCTCGGAATCCTCAATCTGGACGCGCATTTCGATCTGCGCGGCGAGCCGGTCCCGAGTTCCGGCACACCCTTCCGGCAGATACTGGAGGCCGAACACGCCGCGGGCGGCTCGATCCGCTACGACGTGCTCGGCATCAGTCAGCCGAGCAATACCCGTGCGCTGTTCGACACCGCCGACCGCTTCGACGTGCACTACCTACTCGATGATCGTTGCGGCCCAGCCGATTACGCGCTCGTCGACGCGTTCATCGCCGATCTGCTCGACGCTGTCGACCTGCTGTATCTGACCATCGACCTGGATGTGCTCCCGGCCGCCGTCGCGCCCGGGGTGAGCGCTCCGGCCGCATACGGCGTTCCGCTGGACACCATTCAGCGCGTCTGCGACCGAGTGGCCATGAGCGGCAAGCTGATCGCCGTCGACGTCGCCGAACTCAACCCCGGCCTCGATATCGACAACCGCACCGCCCGCACCGCCGCTCGCCTCATTCACCGCATGGTGACCCGGCACCCCTAGCGGGCGGGAGCGCCGATCGGGCGGACGCGTTCGCGGGAGAACAGCAGCGACAGCAACGCCACCACCAATCCACCGCCCACCAGGTACAGACCCCAACTGCCGTTCAGCAGATCGCGGTAGTCATCGCGGAGCTGCCGGTCGAAGTCGTCGTACAGTCGCCAGGCGAGCACGCCCAGCGCCGCGAACCCGACCAGCACCCCGAGACCGCCCAGCGCCCGCGACCCGACGAGCGCGGCGATCAACACGACCGCGGCCACCCCGAGCAGCACCACGGCCAGCGAGGTCCAGAACGACGCGGATTGATGACCGATCTGATCGAGGGTCTTCCCGGCATCGAAGCCATTGCGCAGATCCCCCAGCCGGACATCACGCGCATGCACGCTGCCGAGCAATGGGCCGAACGTTCCGACGGCGATCATGATGGCACAGGCGAACAGCAGCAGATGGACGAAAGTACGCATACCCCACGGTAGGTGCATTTCGGGCATCCGTGCCGTAGGCGGCGAAAGGTATTCACGAACGCGGCGTCGGCGCGTCGTCCCGAGTACGCCGACCCGTGCGGAAACCGGTCAGCCCGCGAACAGGCCCGGGATGGTGAGGGCGTATTCGACGTCCTCGCGACTGCCGAGGGTAACCAGACAGCTGCGAATCATGGTCAGGCGCGCGGCGGCGATGGTTTCCGGGGTGGGTTCGCCGTTCGCCGAAATGCGGTAGACCACGAATTCGCAGGTCTGCAGGCAGGTGTCGAGGTCGAGGTCCGCGGGGGTGGGGCGGCCGAGCTTCTCGAATTTGGCGCGAATCAGGGCGCGGATATCGTCCATCGCACGTTCGCGGTACGGGGAGACCGGCGAGCCCGGATCGTGGAGTTCGGCGAACAGCGGCGAGAGCATCGGTCCGTGGCCGTCTGCCCAGTAGAGGTAGGCCTCGATCATGTTGATGCCCAACTGAACCGGCTCTTCGGTGCGTTCGAGCGCGGTGCGGATACCGCCGACCAGATCGTCATTGGAGATGGCCAGTACCGCGTGCAGCGGTTCGGTCGCATTGGCGAAATAGCGGTAGAAGGTCGGGCGCGCCAGGCCCGCCGCCTCGATGATCCGCGCCACACTCAGACCGCGCGAACCGTGTTGGGCGAAGACGTCGGCGGTGGCCAGCACGATGCGGGCGCGCACCTGATCGGCCTGCTGGGCCGTTTGCGGCGGGCGGCCGCGGCGGGTGGCGGGGGTGGCCGAGGTCATCGACGGCTCCGGGTGCTTGACATGAGGTGTGGCACGGACATTAATCTAACACTAGTGTTCACCTAACAGAGGTGTTCAGAAAATTGCTTCCACGCACCGCGGCCGGACCCGCGGGCGCTATCGAGAGGGCGACCAATGTCGACTGCCCCGCAGCTCGCCGCCGCTGACGCACTGCCGTTCGACCTGGTGCAGCGCTTGCTCGCGCACGCTGTCGCGGGCGGCGCGCCCTCGGTCGAGGTGTTCGCACCCGCCACCGGCGCCAAGATCGCCGATCTGCCGCAGTCCTCCACCGAGGATGTGGAGACCGCGTTCGCCACCGCTCGCACCGCCCAGGCGAAGTGGGCCAAGACGCCGGTCGGGGAGCGTGCCGCACTGCTGCGCCGCATTCACGATCTGGTGCTGGCCGAACAGGACACCATCCTCGATATCGTGCAGATCGAGACCGGCAAGTCCCGCGTGCACGCGTTCGACGAGGTCTCCGATGTCGCGGTGAACACCCGCTACTACGCCGCCGAGGGCAAACGCCTGCTCGCACACCGCAAGCCGCGCGGCGTCATGCCGGTGCTCACCCAGGTCGAGGTGCGCAACCGGCCCAAGGGCGTGGTCGCGGTCATCTCGCCGTGGAACTACCCGCTCGCGCTGGGTGCTTCCGATGCGCTGCCCGCACTGCTCGCCGGTAACGCGGTCATCGGCCGCCCGGACAATCAGACCGCGCTGACCCTGCTGTGGGCCATCGATATCGCCGAGCGCGCGGGCCTGCCCAAGGGGCTCTGGCAGGCGGTGCTGGGTCGCGGCGCCAAGCTCGGCCCCGAGGTCATCGCGCGCGCCGACTATGTCGACTACACCGGTTCCAGTGCCACCGGCCGCACCATCGCCCAGCAGGCGGGGGAGCGGCTCATCGGTTACTCGCTCGAATTGGGCGGTAAGAACCCGCTGCTGGTGCTCGCGGACGCCGATGTGTCCAAGGCCGCCAAGATCGCGGTGCGCGCCTGCTTCGCCTCGGCCGGGCAGCTCTGCGAATCGATCGAGCGAATCTACGTGCACGACAAGGTGTATGACCAGTTCATCACCGAATTCGTCGCCAACACCAAGGAATTGAGCCTCGGCAAGACCCTCGATTTCGATTACGAGATCGGCTCGCTCACCTTCCCGCGTCAGATCGACACCGTCAGCACGCATGTCGACGATGCGGTGAGCAAGGGTGCGAAGGTGCTCGCCGGTGGTAAGGCCCGCCCCGAACTCGGCCCGTACTTCTACGAGCCCACCATCCTGGCCGAGGTGCGCGAGGGCATGACCGTGTACCGCGAGGAGACCTTCGGGCCGGTCGTCTCGGTGTACCGCGTCGGCAGCGATGACGAGGCCGTGGCGCAGGCCAATGACACCGCGTACGGGCTCAATGCCAGTGTCTGGAGCAAGGATACCGAGCGCGGGCGTGAGGTCGCGGCCCGCGTGAACGCCGGATCGGTGAACGTCAACGAGGGCTTCATCGCCGCCTGGGGTTCGGTCGCCGCACCGTCCGGCGGACTCGGCATCTCCGGCACCGGCCGCCGGCACGGTCCCGAGGGACTGCTCAAGTACGTCGACACCCAGACCATCGCGGTGCAGCGCATGCTGCCCATCGCCCCGCTGCCCGGGATGTCCGAGCAGGTGTGGGCCAAGACCATGACGCTCTTCCTGGGCGTGATGAAGACGCTGCGCCAGAAGTGATTCGCTGACACTCGAGACAAAGGGGTACCGAGGTAATGAAAGACGTTGCGGGCAAGAAGGTTCTGGTCACGGGCGCGGCCATGGGCCTGGGCAAATCGTTCGCCGAACACGCGGTGCGCGAACGGGCCGCCGATGTGGTGCTGTGGGATATCAACGCCGAGGCGCTCAAGCAGACCGCCACCGAGCTCGCGGCGTTGGGCGGCAGCCGGATTCACCACTATGTGGTCGATGTGTCCGATCGTGAGGCCATCGCCGAATCGGGTGCGGCGGTGCGCAACGAGGTCGGCGATATCGATGTGCTGATCAACAACGCGGGCATCGTGCGCGGCAACGGGTACTTCTGGGAGACCGAGAACCGCGGCGATATCGAGAAGACCGTTGCCATCAATTCCCTTGCGCCCATGTACATCACGCTGGAATTCCTGCCCGCCATGGTCAATGGCACCGGTGAGGCGCGGGTGCTGAACATCGCCTCCTCGGCGGCACTGGTCGCCAATCCGCGCATGAGCGTGTACGCGGGCTCCAAGTGGGCGGCGCTGGGCTGGTCGGATTCGGTGCGCCTGGAGCTGGAACAGTCCGGCAATACGCACGTGAAGGTGACCACGGTCTGCCCGACCTACATCAACACCGGCATGTTCGACGGAGCCAAGGGTTTCCTGTTCACCCCGATCCTGGAGCAGGACGCGGTGGTGAACACCTCCTGGGACGAGATGAAGAAGGGCTCCCCGCTGGTCGTGCTGCCCTGGACCTCGCGCCTGAACCGCGCCATCTCCGGTCTGCTACCCCTCAAGGTGCGCGACTTCTACCTCAACTCGGTCGGCGTCTACCACTCCATGGACGAATTCACCGGCCGCAAGTAGGCCGTCGGCGCACCGGCCCGGTGGACGTCACGGGCCGGTGCGTCACCGAATCACGGTGCGCGGTATGGGTTTCGCCTCAGTGCGAGTCGAAATTACCGAAGGTCGTCGCGCTCAGTTCGGCCAGCGAGGGGATCACGGTGATGCCGTCGCGATGCGCCACACCGCGCGCGGTGCGATCCAGCCAGTAGGCGCGCAGGCCCGCATCGCGCGCGCCGATGCCGTCGGTATCGAAGCGGTCCCCGACGTAGGCGACCTGTTCCGGGGGTAGGCCGATCATCGCGCAGCCGGCCAGGAAAATGCTCGGATGTGGTTTGGCCGCACCGAATTCCGCCGAGCACAGCACCGCGTCGCCGAAATGCACGCCCAATCCGACGGCTTCCAGCTTGCCCTGCTGATGCGCGCGCGAGGAATTGGACACCACCCCGAGTGCCACCTGTCCGGCCAGCCCGCGCAGGGTCGGCGGCACATCGGGGAACGCGGCCCAGGCGGTATCGCGGCGCGCGGCATAGCGTGCGAACCAGGCCACCGGATCGGCCACCTTCACCCCGATATGCGACAGGAACCGTTTGGTGCGCAATTGCTGCTGCCCGGTGAAGGTGAGCTCACCGGACAGGAACCGGGGATACTCTTCCTCCTCGAGCGCGCGCCACAGCAGCACCGCCTCCTCGGGGGACAGGAAGTAGTCCAGCAGATCCTCCGCCCGCAAATGCCGCAGCAGCCCGACCCGGGCGGTCGCCGAATAGTCGATGAGCGTGTCGTCAATATCGAACAGAATCCCGCGAATGCTCATGCGCCCACACCCGATCGGGTGCCGATGACGACGGTCGCGCCGAGTTCCTCGTCCTCGGCGATGCGGGCGGCGAGGCCGTGTTCGCGCAGCACCTGGACCGCGCGCGGGGCCTGCTCCTCGCTCTCCTCGACCAGCAGGTGGCCGCCGGGGGCGAGCCAGTCGGTGGCGACGGCCGCGATCCGGCGCAGCACGTCCAGACCGTCCGCGCCGCCGTCCAGCGCCACGCGCGGTTCGTGATCGCGCGCCTCGGGCGGCATGGAGGCAATGGCGGCGGACGGCACATACGGGGTGTTCGCCAGCAGAATGCGCACCCGCCCGCGCAATTCGGCGGGTACCGGGGTGAACAGGTCACCCTCGACGACTCGTGCGCCGAGTGGTGCGAGATTGCCCCGCGCGCACGCCACGGCCGCGGGTTCGATATCGGCCGCGGTGAGTTCGACCCGAATACCCTCGGCCGCAGCCTCGATCGCGAAGGCCATACCCAATGCGCCACTGCCGCAGCACATATCGAGCACCACCATGGGGTCGCTGACGGAATCCCGCATCTCGCCGACCCCTTTCTCGTCTCGAATCATCGCTCGCCCCAAGGCGATTGCCTGCTCGACCAGGAATCCGGTGCGCTGTCTGGGCACGAACACATCCGGCGCGACCGCCACCCGCAACCCGCGGAATTCGGCCCAGCCCAGCAGATGCTCCAGGGGAAACCCGGCGATCCGCCGTTCGACCAGCGCTTCCAGTTCCTCGTGATCGGCGGCGGCCGCTTCCAGCAGCGCCGCCTCATCCTCCGCGAACACGCACCCGGCCGCCCGCAGACGAACGACAAGGCCTTCGGTTCCCGTAGTGCTCACCGGGCCATTGTGCCCGTTCCCACCAGCACACTTGCCACTCGGGTCGAGTGGGAGGTCGTTCGCGGCCGGCCGCGGCGGCGATGCCTGTCGGGGCGGTGGATAACGAAAGTGGCCGGGATCCAAGAGGATCCCGGCCACCGGACGAGCTGTCGGGTCACGGCCTTGGGGCCGACCCGAATCCGTGAATCAGCGTTCCACCGGCAGCAGCATGGTGCGGGTGGCGTCGAGGTAGATGCCGCGCTGGCTGTTCTTGGCGGGCGGGGGGAGCTGGGAGACGAGCTGTTCCAGGGAGGTGGTCGCGCCGACCACCGGGATGCCCGCGACGATGAAATCGGCGACCGCGCGGCGGATGTGGTTGGGGGAGGTGACCACGATGGCGCTGGTCGCGCCCGCCTTGCGGAGCATATCCGCGCCGTAGAGAGCGTTCTGCACGGTCGAGCCCGCGCGGTGATCGGCGATGATGCGGGCGGCGGGGATACCGTGCCCGATCAGCCAGCCCTGCATGGCCGCGGCCTCGGTGATGCCGTTCTGCGGATTGCCGCCGGTGACCAGGATCGGGGACATCGGGGAGGCGATGGCCTGCAACCACGCGGCCTGCAGGCGGTTCACCAGTTCCGGGCGCATGCTGCCGTCGGGCAGCAGACCGTAGCCCAGCACCGCGATACCGGTGCTCGGTCCGGCAATGGCCGGAATCGGATTGGGCAGGGTGCCCACGGCCGCGCCGATGGCGTGGAAGAGGTTGCGGGTGCGGTCGGCGAGCTGCGGGTCGACGCCCTGCAGCCGGTTCAGCGCCACCTCGCGGGTGATCAGATCACCGGTGTAATCCGACCAAATGGCTTGCAGGGCAAGCGCTTGCGCGTCATCGGGGGATTCGGCGAGCAGGTTCCGCAGGTCCGCGAGTCCCGCGCCCGCGTCACCGTCGGTGAAATTGTCCTGGGCGGAGTTGTAGAGCGGGCCGGGGTCGGCGTGGGCGATGCCCGGGCCGAACAGGGTCAGGGCGGCTGCCGCCGCCGCGAGAACTGTAGGAAAACGCCTGGCGATCTGCACTGCTGTCGACCTTTCCGAAAGAGGGTCACGCATGCTTGCTGGGTTATCTACTCACTTTGCTGACTGGTGGCTCGGTACCGATTGGGGACACAATACGGCTGACCACAGCCGTTGTCGGGTATTTGCCGAAGTGATTTTCCCGGGTTTGACGCTCACCAGGGGCGGGAACCCGCGCGCTATGCGGGCGCGCAGGCGCGCGTATGCGCGGCCATCGCGACCCGCGTTTCGGGCCGTCCGAGCGTGCGCGGGTTACCGGGCGGCATCGTCCGGGCGATAGGGTGTACTTCCGTGGACACGACTTCGCTCATCGGCAAGGAACTCGCCGCCGCCATCAACGCCGACACCAAGGCCCGCGCCGCCGCGCTCACCGAGAACGGGGCCCCCGCACGCCTGGCACTGGTGATCGCCAATGACGATCCGGCCAGCGCCTGGTACGTGAAGTCGCTCAACCGCGCCGCCGAGCGCAATGGAATCACTTGTGAGAACGTCGATCTCGGTGTCGACGCGACCGCCGAGCAGATTCGCGCCAAGCTCACCGAGCTGTCCGCCGATCCGGCCGTGGACGCGATCATGCTGCAGACCCCGCTGCCCAAGGGCGTCGGCCTCGATGATGTGAGCCTGGCGATCGCCGCGGCCAAGGATGTGGACGGCGTCAGCCCGCTCTCGCTGGGCCTGCTCGCCTCCGGCCTGCCCGGCTTCCCGCCCGCCACCTCCGAGGCGGTCGTCGAGCTCGCCAAGTTCCACGGCATTGCGCTGGAGGGCCGCCTGGTGGCGGTGATCGGCCGCTCCAATATCGTCGGTAAGCCGCTGGCTCAGCTGCTACTGGCCGAGAACGCCACCGTCACGGTCGCGCACTCCCGTACCGCCGATCTCCCCGCGGTGACCTCGGCCGCCGATATCGTCGTCGCCGCGGTCGGCCGCGCGGGCCTGGTCACCGCCGAGCACGTCCGGGACGGCGCGGTGGTCATCGACGTCGGCACCAATGAGGATGAGAACGGCGGTATCACCGGCGATGTGAATGCCGAATCCGTCACCGGCAAGGCAGCGGCCCTGAGCCCGGTTCCCGGTGGCGTCGGTCCCGTCACCACCGCACTGCTCATGCGTCATGTCGTCCAGGCCGCCGAATCCGCACGCTGATCACTCGTTCGCGTCAGGGGGTGTGGGGGCTTGCCCCCACACCTTTTCCTCCCACTACCAGTGGACGGTGACGGGGTCGCCGAGCGAGACATTGTCGTAGTACCACTCGGCGTCACCGGGTGCGAGGTTGATGCACCCGTGGCTGACGTTCGAGTTGCCCTGTGAATCCACCGACCACGGGGCGGAGTGCACGTAAACGCCTCCCCACGTGAGCCTTTCGGCGAATTCACCTTGAATCAGATAGCCCTGCGGATCGCTCAGCGGAATGCCGATGGTGCGCGAATCGAAGGTCACCGAACGGTCGTGCGAGAGCACCGGGAAAGTGCCGGTCGGGGTCTCCCAACCGGGTTTGCCCATCGATGCCGGCATGGTGCGCACCGGAACCCCGCCCATGAAGACGGTGAAGGTGTGCGCGGACATATCGGCGTCCGCCGTTGTGCCGCCGTTGGTTTCGAACTGGGTGTGCAGGCGACCCACCGACACCGTGATAGGCGATGAGGTGGGCAGGTACGCGGCCGGAGTCCAGGTCAACTGTCGGTCGTCTACCCAGGAGAAGTGCCCGGCGAGGGCGGCGTCGGCGCGCACGCTCATGGCCTGTTCGGCGCGAGCGCGATCGGCGACGGGTTCGGTGAAGCGCACCCTGACCGGTGCGGCTATCCCGACTGTTTCACCGGGCCCCGGCGTAATCGCCTGCACCGCCGGGAGATTGGGTGAGATACCCACCGCCCCCGCGGCTCCGGAGCCGAATGCGGCTGCCGCCGCGAGTGTCGATGCGACGAACAGAAGGCGCAATGCTTTCCGCATGGGTCCATCCCTTCGAAAGGGTGTGGTCTGGAGGCTCAGCCTATGACCAGATCATCCCATTCTTCCTGAAATGTTCCCGCTTCGTGACCTAGTTTGCGGCGTGGGAAGTTGGAAACGCCTGCTCGGGGGTCTATTTGGTGATCGAGATGACCACATCGTTGTGCAGCGCCTCCGCACGCGCGATGATCTCGTCGATCTGGGTGAGCACGGGAGCGAACTCCGCACCCGCGCCCGCGTCCAGGGACGCCACATTGATGGCGATATTGAGCTGCGAACTGGCCGCCGCCGCCCGCGCGGCATCCGCGGCCGCACCGATATCGGTGACCACGTTCGGATTGCCGATGGGCAGCAATTCGGTTGCGAGCGAGACGACTTCGTCGGCCGCGGCGACCACGGCCGCGGGCACCCGGGCCGCGCCCAGCAGTGCGTCGGTAATGGCCGCGGCGCGCGCGGCCTGCTCCGCGTCGGTCTCCTTGGGCAGCTTGTAGGCCGCGCCGACGGCGGTGAACGCGGCGGCATCGGCATCGGCGAGCGCCAGCGCGCGATCACGCGCGATATCGGCGGCCACGATGATGCGATCGATCACGGGCCGGTTCTCGGCGTCCTTGGCGCGGGTGGTGTAGCGCGCCACCATGGCGACCAGCGCGGCTCCCTGCGCGGCGTGCAGCGCGGCGACCGCGCCGCCACCCGGCGCGGGCACCTTGGCGGCCAGCTCATCCAGGTAGCCCTGCAGGGTCGAGTCACCGAAGCTGGTGCCGGTCTGCGCGGCGTCCTGAGTCATGAGGAATGGCCTCCTTGAGAGTGCGTGTGATCGAGCGAGATTCGCCGCTAACGGTACCGGTGCGCGATGGCTCGGCTGTCGCTGGGCCGGCAGATTCCCCCGCACCTCGTCCCGCCGCCCTACGCTGGTCGCTCCGCGCTCACCTGTGCCAACCCACCTCGGTAGGCGCGTACAGGGCGACAGCGATAATCCCCGTTCGATGCTTCTTGTAGCGCACGGCACTGTCGAGGTAGATCACATCGGCAACCGCGAGAACATCGGCGACCTCGCCACCGGCGAAGTGCCGCGCACTCGGCGTGATCACCGCCGTAGCGTCCTCACTCCACAAGATATTCATGAGCTGCACATGTGGTGTGGTCCGCCGAGAGAAGTCATACACGATCGCCGCCACCTCGCACCCGAGTCTCATTGCGGCAGCATGTATCTCGCATTCATCCTGAGCGCGCCGATCTCCGGACACTTCCCGTGCGATATAGCCGACCACAGGCTGAGGAATCGCGGGACCAAGGGCGAGTTGCGGTGTGAACTGTCCGGCGTTCAACATGGACGCCCCCGGGTGTACTCGCGGTAGGCGGGGCGAGAGATCGCGCGGCGGCCACGGTCTGTTGACCGCCATCGCGCCGGACCTCGAGTTGATCCGTAGACCAGCCCGATCCGAGAGAGTCGCATAAGAGCTTTGCGGGCCGAGGATTCGGTTAGCCCGGTCTGGCGACACAGCTCGCTGACGGTTACGGAGTTCGTGATCGCCAGGGCGGCGAGCCTGCCCAGTACCCGGGCTTCATATTCCGTGAGTGCCATTGCCCGCACCTCCATTCGACAGTGATGGAACCTATTGCCAGGCTTCGTTTCTCAAGCCGAGCGCCCGGATGCCACTCTCACTGTGGTTGCTGTCAGCTGCGGAAAGTAGTGACCGGAGGTGTATCACGCGGGTACTCTCAGGCCACCGAATCGGTTTGGGGGACTGCTGATGGTCACCTGTGCCCGCTGGACGGGCTTCGAAACCAAAGCGTTTCGAATGGCATTGCGGCTCAAGCAGGGGTCGTTCGCGGAGTTCGTCGGTGTTTCGCTTGACAGTGTCAAAAAGTGGGAACGCCGTGGGGATACCATCACACTCAGCAGCGACTACGCCGCTCGTATGGATCAACGGCTGGCTGCCGCGAATTCTGAAGTTACACAGCGCTTTCAAGTGCTATTAGGGTCCGAGGATCGGTTGGGTACCAACGGGGTCGAATCTGCGGTTTCCTCGGAGCCGGGATCCGATGACTATGTCCTGGTCTCGGCTCGCACAATCACAGGGGAAGTTGTTCTCGTGTCGGTCTCGCGTCGAAGTTTTGTCGGTGGAATTGGGGCCGGTGCGCTGTGGGCGCTCTCATCGGGGCCAACGAGTCCTCCGACGACCACGTCATTCGCCGCAATGTTCGCGAACGCTCAGATCGACCACGTCAAGCACTTCGACTCGCTACGGATGTCGTTGATCGAGTCCGACAACATCTACGGTTCTGCCCAGACCCTGCCGCACGTCGTGAGCGCACTTGACCTGTTGGGTCAGCTCAAAAGGTCGAAAATAGGCGACCCCCGAGGGATTCTGCGGATGTGCGCCATTTTCGCCGAGACAGCGGCATGGCAATTCCAGGATCAACGAGACTTCCGCACCGCCCAGTTCTGGGCCGCCCGCGCACTGCAATGGTCCCACCAACTGGCCGACGACTACTGCGTCGGCCTGTCATTGGTGCGAATGAGCCAGTTGGCATGCGACCAAGGCGATGGTGCGGAGGCTGCGGAACTGGCTGCGGCAGCTCAGCGTTGTGCGCCCGAGGATTCCCTCTTCGCTGCGGCTGCTCTGACGTTCCGTGCACACGCTGTGGCAGTCGAAAGCGATTGTGTCGCAAGTGCACGCGCCTATGACGGGGCGCGGGCGATCGTCGAACGGGCTGACCCGGATCCGAAATGGGGGATGTTCCTCGACGCCTCGTATATCGATGCGTACCAGGCTCACACTTTCGCTGAAACAGGTGAATTCGGCAGTGCAACAAGGAAGTTCGCTCATGCGATGTCTCAATTGCAACCGGGCTATCCGCGTGACACGGGGGTTTACCTCGCTCGGGCTGCGGTTGCCCATCTGTGTGCGGGTGAGATCGAACCCGCTGCCGTGCTCGGATTGAAAGCGTTGCAGATCGGCATCGGGACCGGATCGGCGCGCATTATGCACAAGGTGCTCGAGCTGTCGGGCATGATCGATCGGGCCAGTACACAGCCCGGGGTCGCGGAGTTCCGAGACGCCATCTCCACATGGAAGGCGCAGGAGTGATCCGACCGTATGTAGTGCTCTCTGTCGCCGTCAGCCTCGACGGCTATATCGACGACATCATTCCCGAACGTCTCTATCTGTCCAATGATCGTGACTTTGACGGGGTTGATCAGTTGCGGGCCGAATCGGACGCCATCCTGATCGGCGCCGGGACCGTACGTAGAGACAATCCGCGGTTGTGGCTGCGCAGTCAGGAACGGCGCGATGCTCGCGTCGCGGTCGGTAAACCGGCGAACCTGCTGAAGGTGACCGTAACCGCCTCAGGCGACATCGACCCCGATGCGCGGATGTTCCACCATCACATCGAGGCTGGTAAGCCGTTGGTGTACACCACCATTCAGGAATCGGACAAGATCAGGGACAAGCTGAGTGCCGTGGCCGATGTGGTCGGCATTGCGGAGGCTGACTTCTGGGGAACGCTTCTCGATGATCTCGGTCGTCGTGGGATCGAGCAGTTGATCGTGGAGGGCGGCACGCACATTCACACCGCGTTTCTGGAAGCTGGCCTCGCCGATGAGCTTCGCTATGCGGTCACCCCCCTTCTGATCGGCCAGAGCGACGCTCCCAGATTCGTCAACCCTGCCGAGTTTCCAGGCGGAACTCGCCGCCGACTCGAGTTCATCGACGCCACAACGCTCGATGATGTGGTGGTTCTGCGATACCGCCCCAAGAACACCAGCAAAACCCAGGCTGGTCAGTAGTCGCCGGACCGACACCTCCTCGCGGTTGGGTGCTCGACGAACGATGGTGCTGAGACCCTGGAACAACTGACGTTGGCCATCGATGAGGCCGCGATCGAAGTTCCGAAGTTGGAGAGGACCTTCTACGATGCAACGAGTCCACGGACAGTCCGGTGAGTTGTTCCACGACTGCCAGTTCGACGCGTTCCATCTCGAAGTACGTGACACATACGCGGTTCCGTCCGAATCAGAGGAACTGCGGCGCTTCCTGATCGGTGAGCCACCAACGGTCGACTACTCGTCGCGTCTGTGGGTGAAGACCATCCGCGACACCACCGCGCGTGGTGTCGCGGTTCGCTGCGTGCGAGTTGTGTCCGTACCTCACTCGGACTATCAACGTTGGCTGCTGACGATCACCGATAGCAACATCGCCGCGGGGGAGGACATTCGTTATCTATCAAGGCATCTCGCGGGGCAGGTGCCGACCGACGACTGGTCGCTGTACGACGATGTGCGGGTGGCGTTCAATCTTGTTGACGGTGACGGAAAGCCCAACGGGATGGCGGTGACCAGCGATCCGGGCGTTGCCGAATACTGCCGAGCCGTCAGAGATCGATTGTGGCGACAGGCGATTCCGTTTGCGGACTATGCCGCCGGTGTGCACGTACGCCAGTGACGCGGGCAAGTCGTGACGCTCAGGAGGCAGTGGGGCAGCGCCTGAGAGAAGTTCGTCGGCGGGCTGGGCTGACCGCGCGTCAATCGTCGCGAGATCCGAGGAGCACCAACCCCGCACCATCGAGGATTTCGAAGTGTGTTTTGGCTGGTAAGAAAATGCGATCGACTCGGATGGGAGAGATGGTTGGTGCGCGAGACGTGCGCCGAAAAGATAGTGATGAGCTGGTCATACACCTACCGTCTATTCGGTGCAGAGCGAGATGTGATCAACCATGATGAATGTTGTTATTGCACAAAATTACTGCCCACCGCGCCTCGACGGATCCGGTGCCCCGAATCCGTCGCGGCTCGGGGTGAGAGCCGTCGCCAAGCTGCCCCGGAACCGCAGCAGGCGCGTCAAGAGTTAGCGCTGAAGGCCGGTCAGCTTCACGAGTTTCGGGTTGAGCAGTTCCGCTGGTGTAGGGGAACGCAGATAATCTGACGACTTCGACCCCCTGTCACGCGCTGCACCACACTTGGTCTTCCGATGTCGTCACTGCACAAGAGAGTTCACCGGGTTAGGGCTGTCTTGGGTGTGCGGTTGTGATGTCGGACGGGGTTTCAAATAGGTGACTCCGCGGGTGTTACTCCCCCTACCGTCCTTCGCGGCCGAACTTTGGGTATGGACGATCGAACCGGGTGCCTGCGACTTCGGGCTGGCTATGGGCCGCTGTGGATGAGGGCTGCCCACAGATCCGGGCGTGAGGGGTGTTGGGTGCGGAGGGCGCAGGTGGTGCGGTGCAGGGCCGTTGCGGCGTGGTCGGCAGTCGGTGTTGAGGGGAGGTGTTGATAGAAGGTGGTGGCGGCGGTGGCTGCGATGTGGTCGGCGAGAGGCCAGAGGCTGGCAATGACATGACGGAATCCGGCAAGTTGGAAGGCGGAGGCGGGGTGGAGGGATTCATCGACATGCCGGCTGCCCCGGTGGGCCGTGGAGCAAGCCGAGAGATAGGCGAGCTCGGCGTGGGGGAGCTGAAGTCGACTGATTTGCGGCAGTGCCAAGATGCCGTCATGCAGATGTAATCCGCTGCGGGATGGGACGGTGAAATCGATTCCAGCGTGGCAGGAGAAGTGCGCCCAGGTGGAGCCCGGGAGGGCGGCGAGGACACGGTCGGTGCTGGCGGTCTCGTTGAGCAGCAGAGGCATATCGGGGTGCTGAGTGTGCAAGGTGGTGGCTTCGGCGACAGTGCCGGTTAGATCCCGTAAGCCGGGGGTGTGGTGCAGGGCGACGGTGAGCTGCCGACGGGCGGTTGCTGGGGGACGGGTGCGGGAGTGTGTGAGTGCGCGCAGGGTGGGGATGTATGAGGAGATGACAGTGTCAAGAGCGCCGGGTTTGCCGGGGTGACCAGCGGCGTGGAGGGGAAACAAACCCAGCAGGCCGGTGGGTTGCCACCACACCCGTGGCAGTGAGCCGTCGCTGTTGTGCAGGAGTGTGGCGCTCAGGATCGGGTACACGATCGTGTCCCACAGCCAGGCGAGGGTTTCGGAGATGATGCGCTGTCGACGCAGAATTCCAGCGAGGCCGTCGTCGTAGCTGGCTTCTAGGAATGCCTGGGCATGGGTGTCGACATCACTGCGAGCCAGGTCAGGTAGCCGTATGAGTAATGGGGCGGTGTTGTGGGTGAGGACGATGGCATCGCTGCGCTGCTGCCCGCTGCTGATCATGATGACCGTGCCACCGGTGAGTTTGGGCTGCAGGTCAGTCCAGCGAGGCGCTAGCAGGAACCGGTCGAAGCCACGGTGTTGGCGGATCTGGGTGAGCAGTTCGTCGTGTTCGGCCCATTGGCGTTTGCGGTCATCATTCTGACCGGGCGAACTCATCGGTAGTTGGTCCGCTGTGGCGTGTGGAGTATTGAGCAGCTCACGAGCCTGTCGCAGTGGTGCAGCCAGATGGGGGAGGGCTTTGTCGAGGTCCGTGAGGTCGGTGCGAACATCCAGTTGCGCGGCCAGGAGCAGACCTCTGCCGAGCTCGGCGACCTCCACGGCACCTGTTGGGTCGTCGATCGCGCAGTGCGCGGCCACGGCTTCGGAGACAAGGCCATAGTGCAGGCCAAGGCTGTACTCTTTGTCCTCCCACCCCAGCTCTCGCGGCGCCACCAATGGGACCAGTGCGACCGCCGCATCCAGCACCTCCACCGCGAGGGCGTGGTCATTCACCGCCTGTGCCAGTAGCCCAATTACATGCCCCGCCCGCACTTGGTCGGCGGGCGGTGCACTGCCCGCCGTCGCGAGCCCTGTGGCGAGTATCGACACATTCATGCGGTCCACACCGCGCCTGTCTGAACCAAGGCGCAACAGGTAGCCGATGCCGAGATTGGCCAGATACGTCGCGCGGTTGGGATGGTCGGCGGGTGTGGCGTCGACCGCCTGCCCAGCTGTGTCGATTGCGTGGTCCAGATCGGATGTTGCTTCGGTGACGTGTACAAATCGCAACCGGTAGGCGGTGCCGAGATTGGACAGGTGCCTCGCGAGGTTGGGGTGGTCGGTGGGTGTCGCGTCTAACGCCTGCTGGCCGATGTGGATTGCGTAGTCCAGATCGGTTGCTTCACCTGTGCGCTCGAACCGTGAACAGTGGGCGATGCTGAGGTTGGACAGATACATCGCGCGGTTGGGATCGTCGGTCGGGGTCGCTACTACCGCTTGCTCGGCTATGTCGATCGCGTGGTCCAGATCGGCGGCTGCGCCGGTGCGCTCGAACCGCGACAAGTAGGTGATGCCGAGGTTGCCCAGGTGTCTCGCGCGGTTGGGGTGGTCGGCGGGTGTGGCGGATACCGCCTTCTTCAATACATCGACGGCGTGGTCAAGATCAGTGGCTAGTCCGGCACGTAGCCGGTGAGCAATGCCGAGGTTAGCCAGATACATCGCGCGGTCGGGATGGTCGGCGGGTGCGGCGGCTACGGCCTGCCCCAGCGTGCTGATCGCGCGGTCCAGATCGGCCGTGACTCCTGTGCGTTGAAATCGCGACTGGTAGGTGATCCCGAGGTTGGACAGGTACATCGCGCAGTGGGGGTGCTCGGTGGATGTGGTGTCTACTGCTTCCGTCAATACTTCGATTGCGCGGTCCAGATCGGTCGTGACTCCGGCGCGTTCGAACCGCCGCTGGCAGGCGATCCCGAGGTTGGACAGGATCGGTGC
This sequence comes from Nocardia sp. NPDC058058, assembly GCF_042885355.1. Lineage (NCBI taxonomy): Bacteria > Bacillati > Actinomycetota > Actinomycetes > Mycobacteriales > Nocardiaceae > Nocardia > Nocardia sp. NPDC058058. The sequence goes on from NZ_JBHVSA010000001.1 coordinate 642,735, forward strand.
AGGGTTGGGGTGGTCGATTGCCACCGCTTGCTCCAGTAACACGATCGCGGAGTCCAAGTCTGTCGTGACCGCAGTGCGTTCGAACCGCCACAGCTGGGCAAGACCGAGGTTAGACAAGTATTTGGCCCGGTAAGGGTGGCCAGGGGGTGTGGTGTCGACCGCCAGCTGGCCCAGCCCGATCGCGTTGTCCAGATCGGCCATGGCTCCGGCCCGCTCGAACCGCCGCTGATAGGCAAGGCCGAGGTTGGACAGGGCTGCCGACCGGTATGGGTGCCCAGCAGTTGTAATGGCGACCGCTTGGTCTAGTACGGCGATCGCGTGGTGGAGGTCTGCTGCCACTCCGGCACGTTCGAACCGCAACCGGCAGGCGTGTCCGAGGTTGTTCAGGTAGATCGCGCGGTGGGGGTGGCCAATGGGTGTGGCGGCCACGGCTTGTGCACCGTAACTGATCGCATAGTCCAGATCGATTGCGACGCCGTTACGTTCGTACTGCGAACTGTACGCGATGCAGAGATTGGCCAGGTGGATCGCGCGGTCGGGATACGCGGCGAATGCGGTGGCTACTATATGCCCGCTTGGCTCATCGAATGACATGCATCCCCCGAACTGGTTTGTCGCCGAACACTTCTCAATTCAGTGTGCACAAAGTTTGATGGAACCATATTGTGGGCTGCGATGGGCGTGGGTCACACCGTCGCCGCTGCTGCTGGGGCGATGAGAAATCATGCGGGGGAAGAGGTTTGCAGTGGCAGATGCCGAACGGGCGATTCTGGCGGTGCTGTGCAGTGGGCTGGAAGCACTCCGCGCGGAGTGCGCTCACTGGCCTGAACCTCGCCGACAGTTGTTGGAGCAGATCGAGACTGAGGCAAGTGCGCGGCGACCGGTGCTGACTTTGGTGGTCCAACTGCTCGGCAGTAGTCCGGAGGAAACTCGGCAGATGGTTTCTAGCGGACTTCCCGGGTTCGGTTCCGGTCGTGCTGATGAGGAAACATTCGGTTGTCCTGATCGTGCCTGCGATCACGTCGCCACGACGCTGCCGGCTGGGCCCGTGCCGTTCTGTGTGCTGACTGGCACCCAGATGCGGCGACAGTAGCTGCTGTGGGCACCTTCTTTCAGGAACTGGCCAAGAAGCTCGCCGAACGATGGATCACCCTTCTGGTCATCCCCGGTGCGCTGTTCCTGGCCGCTGTCGGGATTGGGTACCGGTTGGGTCACCGGCATGGACTCGACCGCGACCAGTTGCGCGCGTTTTCCTCTGAGATTACGGCGTGGATAGTCCGGCAGCCGCCCGGAAGTCAAGCGATGGCGCTGGCTGCGGTGCTGCTGGCTGCCGCTGGGGTCGGGCTGACGGTGCAGGCGTTAGCTGGAGTAACTCGGACGCTGTGGTTGGGCCTGTGGCCGCGACCGCTGGTGTTTCTTCAGTACCGACTGGTCGATAGGCGCCGTCGTCTCTGGAGAGCACGTGTGGACCAGCGGCGAAGCCTGCAACTAACTTATCCGTCCGCATCTCGCACCCCCGAGCAGCAACACCAGATCGACAGCGCCGCTGAACGCGTCAACCGATTTGCCCTCGCGGAACCCGGTCGACCCACTTGGATGGGTGATCGCATTTACGCCCTTGAGTCCGTCGCTGTTAACCGCTATGGACTGGATCTGGGGTTCGGTTGGCCACGTCTGTGGCTCGTGCTCCCGGATTCCGTGCGGACCGAAATCGGTACCGCCAACGCCGCTTTCGCCACTGCGGTGGCTACCGGCACGTGGGCGTGGCCATACCTGCTGTTGGCCATCTTGTGGTGGCCTGCGACATTGATAGCTTTCGTCATCGGTGTCACCGGGTTGGTGCAAGCCCGGGCCGCGATCGCGGACCTCACCACACTGTCCGAAGCCGCCCTGGACCTTCATGGTCGCGCCCTTGCCATTGCCATTGGGGTTGCCGAACCCGCCCGCACGGGCCCACTCACGCTGGCTGAGGGTAAACAACTCACCACCCTCATCCGCAAAGGGCGCTAATCCCCTTCACGTCAACCTTTTTCATACTGCCGCCGCATTGCGCGGATCGAAATATCCCGATCAGTCTTGAAATTCAGCGCTTAGGGAAGTCAGCGGCTCGCAGTTGGCCGATGACCAAAGCGATCGGATGTCGTGAAGGTCAGGTGGTGCGGCTGCCGTCTGCGTGGTTTGGTTATGCGCCGCTATGGATGAGTGCTGCCCACAAGTCTGGGCGCTCGGGGTATTTGGCACGCAGGTCGCAGCTGACGTGGTGCAAAGCGGAGGCAGAGTGGTCGGCGGCGGGCAAAGGCGATAGAAGGCGGCTGCTGCCGTAGCGGCAAGTTCCAACGTCTCCGCCGGGCGAAGGCATGCACCATGCGGCAAAAGGACCGATGCGCGGAGTTCCTGGGGCCTTGCATTTGCCAATGCTGAAATCTCCTGGGGTTGAAGCACTGTGGCGTCGTGCGCGGCTTGGATGGCGGTCGCGCCCTTGATCCGGCACGGGTTCTTCTCGATGAGGTCGTCGTCGACGGCGACGTTCATGACCACACGGATCACTTCGTAGGCGCGTGCGCGGGTGGTCGGCACGTCGCCGGTTGCCTTGGTCTCGGGCTTGGCTTTCCGGCCTGTGGTGCGGATCCGCGAGACTCCGACGTATCAGTCATGCACCATCTTGATCGTGATGTCGGTGATCGGTGTGTGTTCGAAGGTCGGGTTCAGGCGTGTTCGCAGGAGATAGCGGTAGGAGTTCTTGGTTCGTCGGGCTGGCAGTTTGCCCTGCTCGATGATCTTGGTCGTCGGGGTCGAGCGGTTGATTGTGGAGGGCGGCACGCATGTTTACACCGCGTTTCTGGAAGGCGGCCTCGCCGATGAGTTGCGGTACGCGGTCGCACCCCTCCTGATCGGCCAGAGCGACGCTCCCAGATTCGTCAATACCGCTGAGTTTCCGGGCGGAGGCCGCCGGCGGCTCGAGTTCATCGACGCAACCACGCTCGATGATGTCCTGATCTTCAGGGGCGAAGTGAAGCGGCGTTCGGGGCTGGTCCTAAGCTGACGATTATGCGTATCGGTCTTTCGATCAACTACACGGACGGCTTCAAAGAGGTAGCCGCCGAGGTCGCCGACCTCGAACGGGCGGGCCTGGATATCGTCTTCGTGCCCGAGGCCTACTCGTTCGACGCGGTGAGCGCGCTCGGCTATCTGGCCGCCAAGACCGAACGGGTGCAACTCGCGTCGGGCATCTTGCAGCTGTACACCCGCACGCCCACGCTGACCGCCATGACGGCCGCGGGGCTGGATTACGTGTCGGACGGCCGGTTCATCCTGGGGCTGGGGGCGTCCGGCCCGCAGGTGATCGAGGGCTTCCACGGCGTGCCCTATGACGCGCCGATCGGCCGCACCCGCGAGGCGCTGGAGATCTGCCGCAAGGTGTGGAAGCGCGAACGGCTGGAATACCAGGGCAAGTACTACCAGGTGCCGTTGCCCGAGGGTAAGGGCACCGGGCTGGGCAAGCCGCTCAAGCTGATCAATCATCCTGTGCGCGAGAACATTCCGGTGCTGCTGGCGGCGCTCGGCCCGAAGAACGTGGAGCTCGCCGCCGAGCTCGCCGAGGGCTGGCAGCCGATCTTCTTCCTGCCGGAGAAGGCCGATGACATCTGGGGCGAATCCCTCAAAGCCGGTCTGGCCAAGCGTGATCCGTCGCTCGGCAAGCTCGATGTGTTCGCCGGGCCCGCGCTCGCGATCGGCGATGACGTGGAGCCGCTGCGCGAATTCGTGAAACCGCATCTGGCGCTGTACATCGGCGGTATGGGCGCCAAGGGCAAGAACTTCTATCACACGCTGGCCACCAAGTACGGCTACGGCGCCGAGGCCGACCGCATCCAGGAACTGTTCCTCGAGGGCAAGAAGGATGAGGCCGCCAAGGTGGTCCCGGACGATCTGGTGCGCGATGTCTGCCTGATCGGTTCGGCCGGTTTCGTGAAGGAGCGCGTGGCCGCGTTCCGCGAGGCCGGGGTGACCGCGCTCAATGTGGTGCCGCTGGCCGCCACGCCCGCCGATCGGGTCAAGCTGATCGAGCAGCTGCGCGCCATCTGCGACTGAGTCGCGCGCGACGTATTACAGAGCTGAGCCCCGCCGCGACTGTCGCGGCGGGGCTCGATTCGTCCGTGCGGTAACTCAGTTCTCGTTGAGGGAGGTGAGTGCCTGCTCCAGCGTGGAATGCAGTGCGAACACCTGATCCAGATTGGTCATCTTCAATTGGCGGCTGGTGGCGGGCCCATCGGCGACGACGGCGATCCGGGTGCCGCCCGCGCGCTGATGTGCGGCAACCAGGGCGGCCATGCCCGCGGAGGCCAGGAAGCTGACCTCGGACAGATCGATGACGAGCGCGCCGGGTTTACCGGACAGCGTCGAATCGATGGCGTTCTCGAGTGCGGGCGCAGTCGCCAGGTCGACCTCACCGATCACCGCGAGGACCGTGGCGCCGTCGTGCACGGTGACCGTGGTGGTCATCGTCTCGCCGGGGGGATACGCGTCTCCGGAGTTAGTGGTCACGTTGGAACAATCTGCCATGATCCGTCCAATCATGTTGCATCGTCTGCGACATCGGTTTCGTTTCAGTTGCCGGATGATCGCGAAATACCCAGCTACCGCACCGTTTCTGCTTGGTCAGGAAGGCAATGGCGCATATGTGCCTTCCATGTTCACACGCGACTGGCCGCCGAGAAAGCCACTGCGGGCAAACGGGAGATCATCCGGACCCGAGTGCCGGGTCCGGCGTGATCGATCTCCAGATCGTCGGTGAGGGCGCGCATCATGGCGATACCGCGGCCGCGATGGCCGGGATCCGAGGGTTGTGGTCGCCAGCTGCCGGTATCGGTGATGATGAGAGTGACTGCGTCGAGCCCACATTCGGCGGTCAGCTCGACGCGGCCCGCATCGCCGTTGAGGTAGGCGTGCTCGATGCTGTTGCTCAATGCCTCATTGGCGGCCGCGATGAGATCGCCCGCGCTGTCGTGCGGGATCGCGGCGGCGGCCAGCCAGGATTTGAGTTCGCGGCGCATACGGGACAGTTCGCTCGGGGTCGCGGGCACATCCAGGCGTAGCGGTTTGGGCGGCTGGCGGTAGACCACCAGCGCCACATCATCGTCGTACCCGCCCGCCGGGCGCAGCCGGGACAGCACCGAGTCGGCTACCTCGCGCGGCAATTGCCCTGCGACGCCGGTCAATTCGTCGGCGAGTTCGACGAAGCGGTCGTCGATATCGATACCGCGCTGTTCGACCAGGCCGTCGGTGAACAGCACCAGCGTGGAGCCGGGGGCCAGTGCGGTGGTCGCCTCGGGGCGGCGCGGTGGATCGAAGGTGGCCAGCGGTACCGCGCGTCCGCCTTCCAGAAGCCTTCCGCGCGTACCCGGTTCGGCCAGCACCGGCGGCATATGCCCGGCGCTGGAGTAGCGCACCAGACCGCGCACCGGATCCAGGATGGCGGCGCAGACGGTGGTGCACATGGCGCCCGGAATGCGCGCGGCGACGGTGTCGAGTTCGGCGAGCAGTTGCGCCGGACCCGCCCCGCGCAGCAGCAATGCCCGTGCGGCGGTGCGCAATTGGCCCATGACCACGGCGGCGGACAATCCGCGCCCGACACAGTCGCCCACGACAACGCCCATGGTCCCGTCGGCCAGGCGCACCACGTCGTACCAGTCGCCGCCGATTTCCAATGGGGGCAGGGCGGGTTCGTAATGCACCGAGAAGCGGGGCGGCAATTCGATCGGGCCGAGCATGGCGCGCTGCAGGGTCAGCGAGGTCGAGCGCGCCTGGTCGAAGTTGCGCGCCCGCTGCACGGCCAGGCTCAAATGTCCCACCAGCAAAGAGAACAGCGCCCAATCCTCGGGGGTGATGGAGCGGGGCGCGGCGAACCGCAGCCACAGCGCCGAATCCCCGGCCTCGCCGAGCGGGGCGACAATGCCCTCCGAACTCGTCGCGCCCTCGGGAATCGCGAACATGGTGCGGCCGGGCCGCAATCGCGCCCGATCCAGCAGGGCGCGGGCGCGGGCATCGAGCACCTGCCGGGATTCCCTGCCGCCCATGGAAATCGGATCCGTATTTGCACCCGATCGCAATGCGATACCACCGGCGGCGACCGTCTCCAACTGCGGATTGTCCTCGGAGACATACAGTTCCGGACCGGAATGACTACTCGGCCAGACCGAGACCACCGCCGACTCCGCACCGACGGCGCGGCGCAATTCCTCCAGGCCCACGGTGAGCACCTCGACCACGCTGGTGGCCGCACCGACCGCGGTGGCCAGCCGGGACACGGCCTGATCGCGGGCCTGTGCGTCATGTTCGGCGGTCACATCGCGAATGGTGCCGACGAAAATGCGTTCGCTGTTCTCGGGTTTCACCAGCGAGCTGGTCGAGACGGCCAGCCAGAGGCGGCGGCCGTCGCGATGTCGGATGGGCATGACGAAGCGCGCGGCATCGGTGCCCAGATCCGGATAGCGCGATGCCTCGGCCACGGTCCAGGGATGGGGGAGTGGATAGGGCACGCCGTCGGGGCCGTATCCGGTGAGCCCGCCGAAGGCCGTATTGACCTCCACCAGTGTGCCTTCGGCGTCCACCACGAAGAAGCCGTCCTGCAGCGATTCGACCAGCGCGGTGCGGAAGGCGTCGCGGCCCGCGAGATCGTCCGCGCGCGAACGCTGTTGCTCATAGCGGCGGGTGCCGTCCAGGAAACCGCGGGTGGCCACATCCAGCGCGGCCATCGTCTGCAACAGGAATTCCAGTGCGGCCTCGGCGCGTTCGTCATCGCTCACCGGGGCCATGCCCTGCTCTTCCAGAATCCGGAAGTGATGTTCGGTGAGGTCGAGAATGCTCACGCCCTCCACCAGCGCACGCCGCCCCAGCTCATAGCCTTCGGCCAGGGTGTTCTGATTCGGTGCGCGCAGATGCAGCCGCAGCGCACCGGTGTACGCGTCGCGGAAGGCCGCCAGCGCCGAACTCATGCGTGCTGCTCCGGTGGTGAGTGCAGTGATCGGACCGTATGCCCGCGATGGCGGGCCGCGAGCACGATCGCGTCATCGGTGTCCTTGGCGTGCCGCGCCAGAATATCGGCGGTGATCTCGGAAGTCGGCTTGGCCAAATCGATTCCGTCGGAGTAGTCGCTGGTGATGCCGTCGGTGGACATGAGCAGTAGATCGCCAGGCCGGATCGGCACGGTCTGTGATTGCAGATTGGGCGGCAGCAGATAGCCGACGATGCCGCCGGACAGCAGCGCCGCCGCGCGGATCGCCGGTTTACCGGGAGCCGCGGCGACAATGCGGGATTCGACATTGCCGACGCCGAGCCAGGTCAGTCGATCCCCGGCATCGAACAGCGCCAGCGATACCGCGGCACCGCGGGTGTCGGACATGGCGCGATGGCACAGCAGAATCAGCACATCCAAAGGCTCGGCACGGTTTTCGGACAGCACCTGGGCCGCGCGATCGGCGGCGTCGGCGGCCGCGGCGCCGTGCCCGAGTCCGTCCAGGACCGCGAAAAGCACCGAGCCGCCGCCCGCGTCGAGAATGACCGAGCGATCCCCGGACACGCGTTGCCCGGGAAGGGCACGCCCGGCGACGGCCCATTCGACCGTGCCGATGAACCCGTCCTCACGCATTGCGCGGTACCCACTTCCACATCTCCACGAGCGTGCCGTGGCCGGGTTTGGAGGTGATGACGAGTCCGTCCATGAGTCGGCGCGCGCCCGGAAGGCCAAGTCCCAGACCGCGTCCGGTGGAATAGCCGTCTTCCAGCGCACGGTCGATATCGATGATTCCCGGACCCTGATCCTGGGCCTGCACCACCATCGAGCGGCGGCCTTCCCGTTCGCCGACCGCGAGCCTGATCTCGCCGGTGCCCGCGTAACTGGTGATATTGCGCGCCACTTCGGAGATCGCGGTGGCAATCATGGTGCGATCGGATAGCGAGAAGCCGAGAGTGCTTGCCAGCTCCAGCCCCGCCTGCCGAGCGGTCACGATGTCGTTGGACACCTTCACCGCGATCACCATGACTTCAGCGGCCACGATCACGACCGTCTCGCTGGCCCCGATTACTGATCTTGTGGTTGAGCCAGGCCAGCCCTTCCTCCAGATCCAGTGCGGTATGCATACCTTCGAAGGTGAGGCCGAGTTGCACCATCGCGAAAGCGACCTCGGGTTGCAGACCGACGATGACCGTCTCCGCGCCGCGCAGCTTGGTCATGTGGGCGATGGTACGCAGTGATCTCGCGGCAAAGGAGTCCATTACGTCGATTGCGGTGACATCGACGATGATGCCCTGTGCTCGATACTTGCTGACGTACTTCATCAGATCGTCTTGCAGGCGTTCGGTATCGGCGTCGGTGAGTGCGGACTGCACCGACGCGATCAAATAGGTGCCTTGTTTCAGAATGGGTACCGGCATGAGCCCTGTCCCGGGTTACCGTCCGTCGCGGTCAGCGGGGACACGCGACACTTCGTAGCCCAGGAGTCGCTCCGCCTCTTCGATACCGCCCTGGAGGTCGCCGACCGCGTTCATCTTCGACAGGTCCAGGCCGATGGTCACCAGGGTGAGCGCGATCTCCGAGGACAGGCCGGTGATGATGACGTTGGCGCCCATCAGGCCGGACGCGTCCACGGTCTGCACCAGGTGGTTGGCCACCGTGGAGTCGATCGCGGGAACACCGGTGATATCGATGACGACCACCTTGGCGCGGTTGGCGCGAATCGCGCGCAACAGCTGTTCGGTGAGCTGGCGTGCACGCTGGGAGTCCAGCACGCCGATGATGGGCAGAATCAGCAGCTGCTCGCGCACCTGCAACACGGGGGTGGAGAGTTCGCGAATCGCCTCCTGCTGCTGGCGGATAACGCGCTCGCGCTCCTGCACGAAGGAGACGGCCACGGTGTTGGCGATGCGGTTGGCAGCCGGTTCGTAGGCGTCCAAAACCCGCTTGAGCAACATGAAGTCACTTTGATACTTCTCGAAGAGACTGCGCGCCAGCACATCTCGAAGCAGTAGAACGATGCCGATGACCTCGTCGGTCTCGACCCCTCGCGGAATGATGCGTTCGGACAGGTCGCGGGCGTAGGCCTGCAGCGCCTCGACGCTACCGGTCTCGAGCACCTCGACGTAGTTGTCGTAGACCGAGGTCGCTTCGGAGAAGATCTCCTCCGGGGTCATGGCGGTCAGCAGCTGGGCATCGGTGATGCGACGGGCCCACTCCTCGCGCAGTTCGGTGCGGTTCTGCCGCAGGTGTTCGACAAGCTGCGGGAGCAGGTTGTCGACGGGACTCGCGGGCTGCGAATCAGCCGAAACGCTTATGGACACGTCGGACATGAAAACTCCTGCCCCTTTCGCTAAGGCCAGGTCGGGGTGCACACACTCGAGTCAACTAGCGCGGCGGTCGTTTGCCGACCATGCGCTCGGTGCCGACCGCCGTCGGAAGCCGGTGCCGAGCCTAGTCTTACCCACTACCCCCCGTGTGCCAAACCAAACGCCGGTCGACGGGTATTTTTCGCTCAGACGGGGTTCCTCGTGTCGGGTCTTCGGTGGTGCGCCAATAAGGTGTCGTAGATATCGGCCAGCGCGGTGAGCTGTCCGCTGTCCAGCACATCGATCATGTGCCGCCGCACGCTCTCCACGTGTGCGGGCGCGGCACCGGCCAGTACTTGCTCGCCCTTGGCGGTCAGCACGGCGGCGGTGCGGCGGGCATCATCGGGAATCGATTCGCGCGCCACCAGCCCGCGCTTCTCCATCCGGGTGATCTGATGCGAGAGCCTGCTCTGCGACCACTCCAGCACCCCGGCCAATTCGGCGAAACTGCGCCGATGGTCCTGGGCGTCGGCCAGGCGGGCGAGCACGGTGTACTCGACATAGGTCAGATTGGATTCGCGCAGCGAATCGCGCCCGACCGCGGCGGCGATGAGGTCGCGGGTGAACACGAATCCCAGCCACGCGCGCGTCTCGACATCATCGAGCCAACGGGTTTCGGTCACGATTCCACTCCCGGTATCAGCTGCCATGCTATTCCCCTCCGCCAGCGGACAAGCGCATCATCACAGGTAACACCCCCCGAGTTGAAGGTGCAACCTGTGCGGATTCGCATAATCCACATCGGGATTCGCACACATCCGCACTCCGGCATCGCGTCTCGGGCATCGCTATCCCGCCCCGGGGCCCGGTTGTGCGTCCGGCTCGGGCGCTCGGCGGCGGAGTTCGCTGATTCGCTCGATGCTGTCCCGGGGCGCGGCGGCGAGCATCGCCAGCCGGTCCGCGGTGCGCAGATACGGTTCGGTCTCCGAAGGCAGATCACGGCAGATTGCCCCGGATAGTTGCTGCGTGCGCACCAATTCGCGCAGCCGGAAGTTCCGGAATCGCAGATATGTGAAGGATTCGCCGGTGCGCGCGGGTCCGCACGCGGCGTCGTCGAGCAGTTGCACGGTCACGTGGGGGAGTTCGGCGAGCGTCAGTAAATGGTCGATCTGCCTGTGCCACATGGCCGTATCGACGATCGGCCGTAGCAGGGCGGTCTTCTCCACCACGAGCCAGACCGCGGGTGGATGCTGTGCGAAGAGCATTCGCTGACCGCGCATACGCAATTCGAGCACCGCGTCGGCGTCGTTCTCGCACATCTCCTCCCGTGACATCCGCAGTGCCGCGTTGGCGTACTCGCGAGTTTGCAGCAGCGCCGGAATCACGCCGTGCTCGTAGCCGCGAACGAGTTGGAGTGGTACGTCACACAGCAGCGCGTCCAGTCCGGAGTCGGCGTCCGTATCGTCGTAGTCCGGCCAGCTCGCGCCGTTGACCCGCTGTGCCCAGGTCAGATAACGCGCCCGGTCGTCGGCGGGGACGCCGTAGAGATCGAGCAGCACCGCGGCGTCGTCCTGGTGGAAGTGCGTGTGCCCCGATTCCAGGCGGCTGATCTTGGAGGTGTCGGCGTGGATGGCATCACCCGCGATGCGCTGGGTGATACGGCCTGCCTCGCGTAGTCGACGGAACCGGTCGCCCAGAATGGCGGGCAAAGGCCTTCGCCTGCTGATGGTTTGGTGTCTGTTGGGGTCTTCGGCCCGGCGTTCCCGAGCCCTGCGTGGAATGGCCACGAACCGAGTCTGACAGTGCGATGCGCGGCGGGGGAATGGTCTCAGCAAACTTCGTGTGTGCAAATGCAAGTGCAAATGCGATCCCACGGGCGATATTTCCGGTTAGGTCTGCCTGCGCGGAAGCGGTGCCGGGGCGGTGGATAAAGTCTCTGTGCTTGAACCGTTGGCTGGACAGCCCCCAGCCCTGCTCGAGGAGTGCGAACGTTGACCGCGCCTGACTTCCTGTATTCGGATCTGTTGCCGATCGGTGCCGATGAGACGCCGTATCGGTTGCTGACGACCGAGGGGGTCAGCACCTTCGAGGTGAACGGCCGTACCTTCCTGCAGGTGGAGCCCGAGGTGCTGCGCATGCTGACCGCGGAGGCGATGCATGACATCAGCCACTATCTGCGGCCCGCGCACCTGGCCCAGCTGCGCAAGATCATCGATGATCCGGAGTCCAGCGGGAACGACCGGTTCGTGGCGCTGGATCTGCTCAAGAACGTGAATATCTCGGCGGGCGGAATTCTGCCCATGTGCCAGGACACCGGCACCGCCATCGTGATGGGCAAGAAGTCCGAGGGCGTGCTCACCGGCGCGGATGACGCGGAGTGGATCTCGCGCGGCGTGTTCGACGCCTACACCAAGCTGAACCTGCGGTACTCCCAGCTCGCGCCCATCACCATGTGGGATGAGAAGAACACCGGCAACAATCTGCCCGCGCAGGTCGAGTTGTATTCGGCCGCAGGCGATCCCGCCAAGCCCTCGTACAAGTTCCTGTACATGGCCAAGGGCGGCGGCTCGGCCAACAAGTCGTTCCTGTTCCAGGAGACCAAGGCGATCCTGAACCCGGATCGCATGCTGGAATTCCTGGACGAGAAGATCCGCTCGCTCGGCACCGCGGCCTGCCCGCCGTACCACCTGGCGGTCGTCATCGGCGGCACCAGCGCCGAATTCGCCTTGAAGACGGCGAAATACGCCTCCGCGCACTACCTGGACAATATGCCGACCGAGGGGTCGATGTCCGCGCACGGCTTTCGCGATCTGGAGCTCGAGGAGCAGGTCTTCAAGCTCACCCAGTCCTTCGGCATCGGCGCGCAGTTCGGCGGTAAGTACTTCTGCCATGACGTGCGCGTCATCCGCCTGCCCCGGCACGGCGCGTCGCTGCCGGTCGCCATCGCGGTGTCCTGCTCGGCGGATCGCCAGGCGCTGGCCAAGATCACCCCCGAGGGCGTGTTCCTGGAGCAGCTCGAACGTGAACCGGCGCAGTACCTTCCGGAGCAGACCGATGCCATTCTCGGCGGCGACGTGGTCAAGATCGACCTGAACCGCCCGATGTCCGAGATCCGCGACGAGCTGTCGAAATACCCTGTGAAGACCCGGCTTTCGCTGACCGGCCCGCTGGTCGTGGCGCGCGATATCGCGCACGCCAAGATCAAGGAGCGGCTGGACGCGGGCGAGCCGATGCCGCAGTACATGCGCGATATGGCCGTCTACTACGCCGGTCCGGCCAAGACCCCGGACGGATACGCCTCGGGTTCCTTCGGCCCGACCACGGCCGGTCGCATGGACTCGTACGTCGATCAGTTCCAGGCCGCCGGTGGCTCACATGTCATGCTGGCCAAGGGCAATCGCTCGGCGCAGGTCACCAAGGCGTGCAACGCGCACGGCGGCTTCTATCTCGGCTCGATCGGCGGACCCGCGGCGCGACTCGCCCTCGACTGCATCAAATCCGTCGAAGTTCTCGAATACCCTGAGCTCGGCATGGAAGCCGTCTGGAAGATCGAGGTCGAGGATTTTCCGGCCTTCATCGTGGTCGATGACAAGGGCAACGACTTCTTCGCCGAAACCTCCAAGCCGATCGCGCTGCGTGTCCGCGAGCGGTCCAAGGAACGAATCTGAACGAGGAAGAAGGCCGTATGCGCGCTGAGCGCCGCGACGACAATCCGGTATGCGAGCCGGAAACGCTTGCATACCGGGCGAATCCGGCAATCAGCCGCGGTACCCGCAGAGCCGCCGCGGTCTCGCTGATCGCGGGGGCGGGCCTGTTCGTCGCGGGACTTCCCGCTGCGCCGTCCGCGCACGCCGCTCCCGCCATCGCCGCCCCCGGGGAGATCGTCGATCTGCCCGCGGGTGCGCTGCCGGGGAACCTGTTCGGCGTGCCCCCGCTGCCGTCCGCCTCGGCCATCTCCGCCGAGACCGAGGGCCTGGATCCGCTGCTGGCCTCGGCCTACGCCTCGGCCGCCGCACAGGCCCGCGAGGAGGGCGTCACCATCTGGATCACCTCCGGCTACCGCTCGCCCGCCGAACAGCAGGCCATGTGGGAGGACGGAATTCGCACCTACGGCAGTCCGGAAGCGGCGCGCCAGTGGGTGCTCCCGCCCGAGGAATCCACGCACGTCTCCGGCCAGGCCATCGATGTCGGCCCGCGCGCGGGCGCGCAATGGCTCGAGGACAACGGCAATCGCTGGGGCCTGTGCCGCACGTACGACAATGAATGGTGGCACTTCGAGCTGGTCACCGTGCCCGGAATGTCCTGCCCCGCACGACTACCCAATGCGAGCATGCGCTGAAAAGACCGGACACCCTGTTGTCCGCTCATTCACCGCTGTGCGCTCGCCGCTGATTCGGCATCCTGGGGTTCGGCACATTTCTAGCTACGGAGGCAATGGGTGGTCCGGCAACAGCAACATACGAGGCACGGCAGCATCGGCAGGCAACGCCCACCCGTCCGAGCGCACCGCCTCACCCACCCGGCCCGCACCCCCCACCCCGCCCGCGACTCCGTCCTCGCCCCGGGTTGGCTGCTGTACGAACTCCCCACCGCCGTACTGCTGGCGATCTTCGTCGGCACCGGCTGGCTCGGCTACGCCCAGCACTCCGGCACCCCCGCCCAGCCCCGCCCGGCAGTGGTGGTCCCCGCCGACCACCCGGTCCCCGGCCGCTGAGGTCAGCGTTGCCCACACGGTAAGCGTGATCCCCCACTTCATGATTCAGTGCTGTCCGAATCGCGAATTCGAGAGATCATCGGGGTGTGCCCGATACTGATTCATCGGCGGGGGATTCGCCGCGCTTGATCTTTGCCACTCGTCTGTCCGCACTGTTCACCGCGGCGGGAAATCCGACATTGGAGCGAGTCGCCACCGCGGCCGAGCGGCGCACCCGAGCCGCCAGGCGGCCCGGTCAGCGTTCGGCCGGCACCCTCAAACGAATCAGCGACTGGCGTGCCGGGCGCAATGTCCCCTCCCAGTTCGACACTTTTCTGCCGGTACTGCTCACATTGATCGACATGGTGCGCGCGAGCGGTTCGCCCGCCGACGGCCGACTTCTGGATGTGAAAGCTTGGCATCAGCTCTGGCACGATGCCCTGCGACAGGGTCATTCACGTGCGACGGTGGTCAACGCACTACGACGGGATATCGGCACCTTCGTCGGCAGGGAGGCCGAACTCGATCACATCCTGGAAATGGCGTCCCCCGGTCGAGTGGTCTCTATTCACAGCGTCGACGGGATGCCGGGCGTCGGCAAAACCGCTCTGGTGACGCGCGCCGCGCACCGGCTGGCCCATCGATTCCCGGATGGCCAATATTTCGTGGAGCTGAATGCGCATACTCCGGGACAACCCGCCGCCGAGCCGCTCGATGTACTCGGCACGCTACTGATCGATATCGGACTGGACCAACGCAGGCTGCCGGAAACCCTTATCGCGCGCCGCGATCTGTGGCGCGATCGCCTCGTGGGGAAGCGAGTGCTATTGGTCCTCGATGACGCTCGTGACCAGGCTCAGATCGAGTCTTTGCTTCCGGCGGCCGAAGGGTGCCTCACTCTGATCACCAGTCGTCGCCGCTTGGTCGCGCTCGACGGCGCGTTGCCGATGACGATGAAAACGCTCGATCCCGATGCGGCCGTTGAACTGTTCCGTGCTCTGGCAGGCCGCACCGCCGTAGAGGATTCCACCGAAGTCGCGGAAATCGTTTCCCTCTGTGGGTATCTTCCGCTCGCGATTGTGCTGCTTGCCGGCCGAGTGGCGCATCACCCGAACTGGACGTTGCGTGCCTTGGCCACCGAATTCGCCGCGACACGAGCCCGATTGGACGAATTGGAAGGCGAACAGCGTGCTGTCCGCGCGGCCTTCACTACCTCATACGATCGGCTACCGCCGCACAGGCAGCGGTTGTTTCGCCGTCTGGGCGTCCATCCCGGACCTGATTTCGACGCGTATGCCGTTGCGGCGCTGGACGACGTCACCGTCACCGAGGCACGTCGTCAATTGGAATCGCTGTATGTCGAACATCTTCTCGATGAGACAGCATTCGGTCGTTACCGCATGCACGACCTTGTCCGCGAGTATGCACGAAGCCTGGCCGATGCTGATCCGGCGGACCTCGGTGTTTGCCTCGACCGACTGCTCGACTACTACCGAGAGACAGCGCTCACTGCCGTGCTGCCGCGGAGACCGGGTGCCGCTGACGCTTCCCAGGATTCGCGGCGCCCGGACCTCGGATCGCATGGCGCGGCAACCGGATGGATACGCAGTGAGCGCGCGAACCTCTTCTCATGCTTGAGCCACACTGCTTCCGCTGGTCGAGTGGCGCTTGCCGTCGACTTCGCGAAAGCGCTTGTCGGAGAGTCATTTCTGCACGGAATGTGGGTGCTGGCGGTGGCTCTTCAGAAACGGGCGGCCGTCGCCGCGGATACCATTACACCGCAGACGGCGGAAACCTTTGCGCTCAAGGATCTCGGTTCGGCGGAGTACTTGGCCGTCGACTATGCAACTGTCGGCGAGAGACTTTCGCACGCACTGACCGGCGCTACCGGATTGGATTCGGCGCTTTCCGCCTCCGCTCTGCG
Organism: Nocardia sp. NPDC058058; assembly: GCF_042885355.1. Classification (NCBI taxonomy): domain Bacteria; kingdom Bacillati; phylum Actinomycetota; class Actinomycetes; order Mycobacteriales; family Nocardiaceae; genus Nocardia; species Nocardia sp. NPDC058058. The sequence goes on from NZ_JBHVSA010000001.1 coordinate 658,670, forward strand.
GGTATTGGCGAAGGTGTATCTACTCGCTGGTGACTTCAGCTCTGCCGCAACATGTTTGGGCCGCGCGACAATCGTCTATCAGGAACTCGGTGACAGATTTCGGGAAGCAAAGGCACTCAGTACATTGGGTTGGGTCTGGCATCTCACCGGTGACTATCCCCGCGGTATCGAAGCGTTGGAGCAGGCGTTGACTCTGCTCCGTGACCTGGGCGATGGGGCAGGCGAGGCGCGCGCACTCTCCAGCCTCGCCTGGATCCGGCACTTGACCGACGACCGCGCGGTGGCGTTCGATCTTCTGGACACCGCCGCCGAAATCAATGACGCGCTGGGTCTTCGGGGTGAAGTTGCTCTCAACTACTCCATCGCCGCGTGGATTCGTCAGCTGAACGGTGACTACGTCGAATCGATGCGTTTGCTACGTGTGACTCTGGCTATCTATCGCGAAATCGGCAACCCCTCCGGCGAGGCGTTTGTGCTCACCAATCTGGCATTCGGCGACCATCTTCTAGGGCAGGATGCAATCGCACTGGACTCGGCCAGCCGGTCGCTTGCGATCTATCGCGATATGGGCATCGAGGCCGGCATGGCGTCCGCGCTCTGCGTTCTCGGTAGAGTCCACTGTCGTATGGGTGATTACGGAATCGCCGCTGATGTCACCGAGGAGGCAGTGAGGATTTTCGATCGGCTCGCGAACAACACCGGTCGCGCCGACTCGCGTGGAATACGAGGTTGGATACACCACCTCGAAGGCAATGACGAAAGTGCCAGAGAACTTCTACAAGAGGCGTTGTGTATTTTTCGAACCATCGGGCATCGGTCCGGTGAAGCCGAGACATATGTTCGTCTAGGCACGGTACTGGCCGAACAGGGTGAGATCGACCAGGCACTGGCAACCTATGTCAGTGCATCGCGTGTGGCGCGGTTGATAAGGAACTCGCTGGAAGAAGGCAGAGCTCTGGCGGGAATCGCACACTGTTACTTCAACACCGGCGATTCCGACGCGGCGATATCCTCCCTCAGTAGTGCCCACGCCATCTTTACTCGGTTGGGAGTTGCCGAAACAGCTTCCACGGCTGCTGATCTCGACCATTGGAAGGCCAATGCGAAGTAGGTGTACGGGTGGAGCCCCGATGCGGTCCACGTCGAACCTTGACGATTCCATCGACGTCAGGCTCGAGTGCGCACGGGTAGCGGAATAAGTCCGGCAGTGGTGGGCGCTGATAGAGCGCGGGCAGTGCCATCGAATGATTCCGAGGTGACTATGATGCTCTCGGATATGGCGGTGAAGATATCGCGTATAGCGACGGTGGCATCGGTGCTCTCCGCGGTGAAAGCGTAGCGGGTGGAGATTGCGCCGATTGCGGCTCGGTCGGCCGCTCCCAGACCGAAACTCACCAGATCGACAGCCTCCGCATCGGCTCGGCCGACGAGCTGTTCCCATGCGGGCCGCCAGTCCGTGTCGAAATCAGCGCCGTCGCTGAGAAAATAGACCACCGGCCGCAGGATTCGGGAGCTGCTGTGCTGTAAGCGAATTCCCTGCTCGATGGCTGTCCGCGTTTGCCGGAACGCGTCGCGAAAATTGGTCGCGCCACCGGCTTGAAGGAATGGGATGCGCGCCCGGTACAGATCGGTCAGCGGTAGCGCGATATGCGCGCTGGACTCGAACGCGATCAGAGAGAGGCGAGCCATTGCACGAGCTGAGGGGTCGGCTAGGAGGGTGCGCCGCAGGGTGGGCATCATCTGGTTCACCGCGTCGATCGGCGGGCCATACATCGAACCCGAGACATCGAGCACCAGGCATATCGGTAGCACCGGCGGTGGTTCGATGCTGGCGGAGTGAGCAGACTTGCGCACCATGAGATCTCAACTTTCCGGCCGTGCGAAACCGACAGTGCGGTAACGCGTCTCCAACACGGTCGACGTTAAGTTCGTGGCGACCTGGCCGAACGCCCCGGGTTCGCGTGAGCTCCGTCAAGTACAGGTCAGGGAGGGCTACCGGGAATTCCGGACCGGAATGTCGGCGCGCGAGCAGTCATTGGCGTGCGCAGAGGCGCGGAAGTGCCTGTCCGGGAAAGTGATCGGCGAGATCGGCGTTGATTCGTGAGCCGAGCAGGGCGCACAGGCGGGTGATGGCGTGGCGCGGGTCGAGATCCCAGACCCGTAGCGCGCCATTGTCGCCGCCGCCGAACAGGTAGTTCGACTTGGGGTGGAAGGCGACCTGCCAGGGGGTGGCGGTGGGCGGGGTGAGGGATTGGCCGTAGGGGACCGGGTGGGTGGGGTCGGCGAAGTTCCACAGGCGCACGGTGGAGTCGGTGCCGCCGGTGGCGAGGAGGCGGCCGTCGGCGCTGAGATCCAGTGCGGTGACCGTGATTTCGCTGGCGCGGAAGGGGTCGCCGAGGGGTTCGATGTGCGCGGGGTCGCTGATGTCCCAGCGGCGGATCAGGCCGGAATCGCCTGCGGCGATGGCGGTTCGGTGGTCGGGGCTGACGGCCAGGCCCAGGCCGCCGCCGGACCAGCCGGCCGAGAAGGAGCCCCGAGGCGGACCCAGTTTGCGGATGTCGGCATCCCAGACCATCAGCTTATCGGTCATCACCACGATCAATTCGCCGTCCCGGGTCATCGAGACCTGTACGCCGGTCTCGGCGACCTTCGGTGAAATCTGCACCTGGACAGGTAGTCCCAGTGGCACCGGATGCGCCGGATCGGCGTAGTTCCAGGCCTGAAAGCTCGGCGGTGTCGCGGATATGGTGAGCAGCAGCGGCCGGTCCACCGCGAATCCCAATCCGATCGCGTTGGAAAACCGGTATCCCGCGCGGGGTTTCGCGGGATCGGAGATATCGACGAGCGTCATCGCGCCGTCGATGACCAGACCGGCGAAGCGGCCGTCGGAGCTGATCGAGGGCAGCGTGGTCACCGCCAGGCCCGGCAGCCGGTAGTCGGGCGCGGGGATGGTTCCGGCCAATCGCACGGCCGCCGGATCGTGGGTGTCCCAGATATGCGCGTCCGCACCCGGGGCCACGGTCAGCATGCGGGAGCCGTCGGCGCTGAGTACCGGCCGCACCTGCCCGGACTGACCACCGAGCACGGCGGGCGGCACCAGCCACTGCTGCACCGCGCCGTCCTCGAAACCGATGGCCAGCACCCGTCCGTCCCGGCTGAAGCGCAGGCTCTGCGGTACCGCGGTGCAGCGATGCTCGGCGGGAACCCGGGGGCAGGCGGCCGCGTTCCCGGTGAGCAGCGGGCCGAATGCGGCCGGACGGGCCGGATCGGTGAGGTTCCACAGGCTCGTGCCGAACGCGGTCAGCGTGGCCAGCGTGCGGCCGTCCGGGCTGAACGCCATCCCGAGCAGGAAGTACGCCGATGACGCGGCGAACGACGGGGCAACCTGCGCTACGCGATCGGCCGCGTCCACGCGCACGAGGCGCACCTCGCTGTCGACCGCCGCCGCATTGCCGGGCCGATCGTCGGCGATGGCGACGAGATTGTCCGCGGGACTGGTCACCATCCGCAGGTCCGCGGATTGCGCCAGTACGGAGCTCTGCGGAATCGGTTGTGCCGCAGCGGTATTCCATGCCCGCAGGGTGCGTGTCTGGGCGGCGGCATTGGGCATCACGCGGTCGATGGTCAGCAGGGTGCGGTCGTCGCCGGTGAATCCGAGCGTGGTCAATTCGCCGTCGACGGGGAACCGGATCGGCTGCCGGACGGGCCGAGCGGGATCGGTGAGGTCGTACAGATCGGCCCCGTGCGCGTCCGCGACCGCGAGGGTGCGGCCGTCGTGTGCCAGTGCGACGGCGGTGACCGGGCCACCGGTATCGATCACGGCCGATACCCGCGGCCGCGCCGGATCGGCGATATCGCGAATGCGCACGGTGTGGTCCGCGGCACCGGAAATCAGCAGGGGCCCACGGGCGGACAGCGCGGTGACGGTCCCGGTGTGATCGGTGATCGCCGGTCCGGCCGGGGTGACCGCGCCCGGGCGCGAGGTATTCCAGAGCCGGATGGACCGATCGGCCGCGGTCGCGAGGAGGTCCCCGTCCCCGTACGCCAGCCCCGACACCGGATTGGTGTCGGCGGTGAACGCGGCCACCGCCGGCAGGCTCTGGGTGCCGATCAGGCGGGAGGCCACATCGAGATCGTCCGGGCGCAGTCCGGCGGCGAGGATGGCGAGTTCGGCGGAGAGGGTGGGGTCGCTGCTCTGCACCCGGCTCGCCTCGCTGAGCACGTTCGCGAAGAATCCGGCGTCCTTCTCGCGGTTGGCGATTCGGGTATTCGCATAGCCGGTCAGCGCGGCGACGAGCAGCACCACCAGCGTGCCCGCGAGTCCGGCCTGCAGCCAGATGCGCCGGCGCCGAGCCCGAATCGCCGCGGCGAGGAATTCGCCGGTCTGCCCGGCCGCCGTGCGGCCGTGTGCCCGCGCCCGGGTGAGCCGATCGCCCCGGTAGAGCAGCGCGTGCGTGCGTCCGGCCGAAACCCATTCCGCGGCATCGGCTTCGGCGCGCTGCCGGACGAGATGACCGTCCCGGTCGGCATCGAGCCAGCCCCGCAGTTCGGGCCAGGCGTCGATCACGATCTCATGGGTGAGCGCGGCGGTATCGGTGTCGAGGGTGATCAGCCGGGCACTGGCCAGCTGTTCGAGCGCATCGGCCGCGGCGTCGGGATCGTCGGTGTGGGTGAGCAATTCGGTGATCGGCAGGTGCCTGCGGGTATCGCGGGTGTCCTGCCCGACGGTGACCAGGCGCAGCAGGATGGATCTGGCGGCCTCCTGCCCGGCCGAATCCAGCCGGGTCCATGCCTCCTGCGCGGTTTGCGCGACCGAACCGGCGACACCGCCCGCGTCCCGATAACTCGCCAGGGTGAGCCGGTTACCGTCCCCGCGCTGCCAGGTGACGGCCATGACGTGCGATAGCAGCGGGAGGGCGCCGGAACCGTCGGTGTGGCCGCCGAGCCCGACCAGTTCGGCGCTGATCAATTCGACCAGGCCGCTCTCGATCTTGAGTCCGTGCGCGCGGGCCGGCCGGGTGATCGCCTCGGTGAGTTCGGTCGCCAGCATCGGGGCCAGCACGTACGCGCTACGGCCCAGCGCATCGGCGAGTGCGGGATGATCCAGGCAGCGGGCGAAGAAGTCGGCGCGCAGCCCGAGCACCACGGTCGCGCCGGATTCCGCGCGCCGGGTGAGGGTTTCGATGAACTCGAGCTGTTCGGCAGCGGTCGCGGACTGGGTGAACAGTTCCTCGAACTGGTCGATGATCAGCGCGCTGTGCTCCGCCGGCAGATCCGCCATATCGGGTGGGGCACTCGGGGTTCCGGTGCGAATCGTCCAGTCCGGCCCGAGCCCGGGAATGAGCCCGGCGGCGAGCAGCGAGGATTTGCCCGCGCCCGACGCGCCGACCAGGATGACGATTCCGCCGCCGGTGTCACCGGTTTTCCGCACCAGCGCGACGAGTTCGGCCGAGGGCCGATCCCGCCCGAAGAACAGTGCGGCGTTCTCGGTGCGATAGGACTCCAGGCCGCGATACGGGCAATCCGAGATCGGTGTCCACGCCACCGCGCTCACCCAGAGTTGCCGCCAGCGGGTCGAATCCAGCAGTGGCGCCGGGACCGGTTCGGACTTCTGCTTGGTCATCTCGATGAGCACGAACAGCACCGGCCGCACCGATTCGAAGACCGCGGGCAGATTGCGGCCCTTGCGCCAATCGCTGATGCGCTGCACGGTGAGCCGTTTGGCGCTCTCACCGCGGCTGGATCGCATGACGCGGTTCGCGGCGTCGGCGACGGTCTGCAGGGTCGGATTCCCCGCGTACCGCCAGAGACTGGTGAGCTGCTGTGCGAATACCTCGCGCGGCAGTTCGTTCCCGAGTGCCGGACCGGTGTCATCGGTCATGCGCGAACTGCCTCCCGTGGTGCTGTGCCGGAGGCGATCTCCTGCCTCGAGGAGTATGTACTGCGCGCCGCGGGGGCGCGTGGGGTGGTGGCGTCAGCCGATCGCGTCCACGGGCAGGGGTGTCAGTCCGGCTCCGGCGGGGACGATGAGCGACTGCGCGTCGCTGTCATCGGACGCGGCGGTCGATGTGATGCTCGCGGCGATTCCGTCCAGGATGTCCCCGGTGGCGGCCGCCGGATCGCGATCGCGGGCGAAGAACGCGTACCGGGTGGAGACCGCGCCGATGGCCTGCCGATCGGCCGCGCCCATACCGAAGCTCACCACCTCGGCCCCGTGCGGATCGGCCGGATCGGTCAGCCGCTCCCACGCGGGCAGCCAATCCTCACCGGTATCGCCGCCGTCGCTGAGGAAGTACACCACCGGGCGGCGGCCGCGGATCGCCGTGTCCCGCGCGCGAATACCGTCCGTGAGGGTGGCGTGCGCCCGCTCGAACGCCGCCCGGAAGTTGGTCGCGCCGCCCGCCTGCAGGAAGGGGATGCGCGCCCGCGGCACATCGGTCGGCGGCATCACGGTGTGCGCTTCGGAGGCGAAGGCGATCAGTGTCAGGCGTACGCGGGCGCAGGCCACGGGATCGGCGAGGATCGAGCGCCGCAAGCCGGGCAGCATGCGATTCATCGCGTCGATCGGCGGTCCGTACATCGAACCCGAGACGTCGATCAGCAGGCAGACCGGGAACACCGGCGGCTCGAATCGAACGGGATGAGTGGATGCGCCCCCCACGGGTCACCTTTCGGCCGGGCGAAACCGGCGGTGCGGCAACGCGTCTGGAACTGCGTCGACCATAGGTTCGCGGCCCGGCGAAAACGCGCCGCGAGCCCGGTTGTCGGCCTCGGTGCGCAGGTCAGGGGGCTTGGCGGGAATTCCGGACCGGAATGATCACCGGGTTTGCGGGCGCGGGCGGGCGGTGCGGGAGAAATGTCCTGCGCCCGAGGCTGGCCCGTCATGTGCGGTCATAGCTGCGTTCAATCGTTAACCGTACCGTCGGGTAATAGCAGTCGGCGGCGGACGGAGTTGGTCATGCTGGATCCGCGATTACGGACATTGTGGCTGGCCAATGCCGCCACGGGAGCCGCGGCGGTGGCGGTGCGGGCGCAGCGCCCGGTGTTCGCCGGGTACGGGGCTCGGGTGCAACACAATTCGCTGACGGTGTCGGATCTGGAGGTCGTCACCGTCACCGATACCTCGGTGATTCTGACCTGGACCTCGCGCAACCGGAATCGGGCGGGACGGTTACAGCCCGCGCCGGCCGATACCGAGGTGCGCCTCGGACCGGCGGACAGTCTGCGGGCGCTGCCGGTGCGGTTGCGTGAATCCCGGCGCACCGCTTTTCATTACGCGGAGATCACCGGGCTGGAGCCGGGGCGCGAGTACCGCTTCGAGGCGTATTCGGACAGCTGCCGGGCGCTGCCCGCGCGGACGCTGACCACCCGGCGTTCGGGCGCGCCCGAGTCCACCGGATCCTTCCGCACGCTCACCCCGCCGCCGGGACGCCTGTTGCGCACCATCGCGCTGGCGAACGATCTGCACCACGGCGAGGCGCGCAGCGGACTGCTGCCCGGCGGGCTGGTCGAGGGGTTCGGCGATGACCGCTATCCGGAGTTCATGCTGGAGTCGGTGCTCGAGGAGCTGCGCGAATCCGACCGGGGCGCGGACCATCTCATCGCGGCGGGTGATCTGACCGATCACGGCACCGAGGAGCAGTCCGTGGCCGTGCGCGCGCAATTGGACACCTGGGGTGAGCTGGGGCGCGACTATTTCGTGTGCCGGGGCAATCACGATATGCCGCCCAAGGACGAACCGGACCATTGGGGCAAGGTGTTCTATCCGTACCAGCAGCTAGGTGAATACGCTTTGGGCGGAATGCGTCTGGTGGGATTGGACACCACCCGGTTGCGCGGCGGCGGGGGCACCCTGGACTTCCCGCAACTGGCGCACCTGCGCGATCTGCTGCACGCCGAACCGGATCGGCCGACGCTCATATTCGGTCACCACCCGGTCACGACGCACGCGGCGGTAAGCAACCCCGGCGGACCGGGTTTCGTGCTCGACAGGGCCAATGCGGCCGCACTACACGCCCTCTACCATTCGGCGCCGGGGGTCTTCCTGCATCACAGCGGGCATACCCACCGAAACCGCGTCACCAGAGCCGATTCCGGCATTCCGGTCGAATTCCTGGAAGTGGCGGCGGTCAAGGAGTATCCGGGCGGGTACATGCTGCTGCGCATCTACGAGGGCGGCTATATGGCCAACTTCTACAAGACGCGCTCGGAACAGGCGCGGCGCTGGAGCACCCGGACCCGTAAGCAGTACCTCGGACTGCATCCCGATCACGCGCTCGGCAGTTTGGCCGCGCGCAATCACGTTGTGCTGCGCGACTTCTCGGGGCTCACCGGGGTGAGCTGACGTCGCGGCAGGGGAGGCTGTGCGGCCGCGAATCGACGTGCCGATCGCGCCCGGGTGCTTCGGTCGGCTGCGCTGACGTCCGAATCACCCGGCGCGGCTTGATCACCCGTGAAACCGCCGATACCGCCCGTAGCGCTGGCTACGGGCGGTGGCGGGTGCCGTACGGGAATCAGTCGACGTCGGTTCCCCCATTGCGGGCGCGGGCCGCGGCGCGTGCGCGACGGCGGGCGGCCTGGAGTTCGGCGAGTTCCTGTTCCAGGGTTTCCGCGATCCGGAACTGACCGGTGTCGTACACGTTCAGCGGCGGACCGCCGTCGGTCATATCCGAATGCGCTTCGGCCTCGGCGGTTTTCGCCGACTTGGTGGCCGAGGTGCGCTCTTCCTTGCGCGGCGCGGGCTTGGGCTGCGGCTTGACCGGCACCGGATCCGGGGTGCTCTCCACCACCTGCGCGGCCTCGGCCTCGGGGGCGGCGGTCAGCGCCGGGGTGGGCGCGGCCATGGTCGGGGCGGCGCTCGGCCCGGTGGGGCGGCTCGGCCAGGTCACCATGCTCGGCAGGGTGCGGCGAATCGTCTCGGCCGGATCGGGCAGATCCCGGATCTGATCGGTGGCGCGGACGATGGCCAGACCGTACCGGGCGCTGGCGGCGTTGTGGATGAGCAGCGCTACGCCGATCATCACCGGCGCGATGGCGTGCACCGAGACGTCATACCAGCTACCGGTTTTCAGGTACGGGTACGTGTTCAGCGTGACCGTCAGGCCCAGCAGCGCCATCTCGGCCGCGACGACCTGCTTGGTGCTGTCGATGACACCCCACTCGGCGACCTTGTTGGTGCCGATCATGATGATCACGAGACAGACGCTGATCATGCCTTCGAGCAGGTAGCTGAACCAGAACAGCGGATCGGACGCGCCACCGGGAGCGATGTTGTGCTGCACGTTGACCGCGGACCACAGCATGCCCGCCGCGACCACGCCCGCCAGCGCGCGCAGGCTCCAGGCGCGATGCTTGTACAGCGAGGCCAGCTTGGCGTGCGGGCTGGATTCGCGCCGCTGCGCGGCAATCGCCTTGCGGGCCATCAGCAAGTCCCGAATGTCGGCCTTCTCGATTTCTTCGGTGGTCTGCCGGGCGCGGTCAGCCGTGGCGGCCGCGGCCTCGACTTGCTTCAGGCGCTGGGCGCGATCTTCATCGCGGATACGCTCGGCTAGCTCGCGCTCGGCGGAGAGTTCGTTCTCCGAGAGCGCCTCGGTGAGGGCGGGGTCGAACTGATAGGCCAGACGTCCGCGGGCCTTCTCGACCCGCCGTGCGAGGACGGAGACTTCGTCCTCGAGCGGATGTTCGATCGTCATCGGGTCCCCCGTCCCGGGAGTATCGATGGCTGACAGGTGAACTCGATAGGGATCGGCACGGAAAACATTTCTAGTCGATACACCGCCATTGGCGAAACTGTTGATTTGCCGATACACCAATCCTTACGGCGTGGCGCGCCGCGACACGCGTAATCCGGTGGTGCACGGGTTGTTTACCAGGGCCGTTTCGGACCGCTCGCCGAGGGCCGGTTCCGTAGCCGTGTCCAGGGCACTGGACACCCCCCGAACAGGATTCGAGTGACGATCATCGCAAGCGGGCGAAACCGGTTATGCGGTGCGAACTTCGCGTATGCCCCGGGCGCGGATCAGGATTCGCGCACGGGGCAGGATTCGCGTGGGGCGCTGCCTCAGAGCAGCGCCATCGCGCCCTCCACACCGTGCGGCAGCCGCCGACGGTTGGGGGAGCCGAGCGCGGTGGTGAGATCGGTGCCGTCGTGCTCGGCCAGCAGATCGGCGCTGTCCCACACCAGCAGCGTTGCGCTGACGGTGTTCTCGGCCGCGGAGTGCGCGAGATCGTAATGCGAGCACCCCGGGACATGCGCGTAGGTGATCCACAGGTCGTACCCGGTCATGAACAGGTCGAGATCGAATTGCACGGACAGGCCCAGCAGTTCGCTCTTACCATTGTCGTCGACACCGGCGAACGCCTCGTCCAGCGCCAGCAGGCGCGGGGCCTGGGGGTCCGCCGAATCCAGCATGACGTGCGCGGCCGCGAACAGCGGCAGGTGCAGCGATACCGACTGCTCACCGCCGGACAGCGCGCTGTGCCGGGCCACGGTGAGCCGATCCTCGGTGCCATCGGAGGTGATGATGGTGAACGAGAACGACCGCCAGGTGCGGTAATCCAGGGTGGCGGCCAGAATCTCCGGGAACGAACGCTCCGGATGGCTCGCGCGCGCGGCCCGGATCTCGGCCGCGAAATGCGCACGGATGGTGGCGAGATCGTCCGGGACCAGTTCGGCGGAATCGCGATCGAGCAGCTTGCACACCGCCCGCGCGGGCTCGGACAGATTGTCGGCCAGCACCCAGTGCACACCGATGGTGTTGCCCGAGGACATGCGGCGCTGCTTCATCTCCATGCCCATGCGGGTGATGAGATCGCGTGCGTCACTGGTGCGTTCGTGAATCTGCTGGGCCAGACCGGTGAGCAGCGCGTCCTCCAGGATGCGGCGCTCGGAATCGGTGAGCAGCAATTCCTGGTCCCGGCGCGCACCGCCGATGCGCTCGGCGAAATCGGCCAGTGACGACAGGCCGTGATCGTCGTGCACCTGCACCACGGTCAGACCGTCGGCCGCGTCCCAGTGCAGGCGGTAATCCTGGCGCGCCGCGGTGAGCGCGGCATCGAACTCCTGTAGCGCGGTGGTGACGGCGCTGCGCGTGGATTTGCGGGTGGCCTCCCCGGCGCGCACCGAAGCCGTTGCGGTGGCGAGGTTCTCGAACAGTTCGGCGACCTCGTCCGGGAGCACCTTGGGCTCCTGCGCCGGATCGCCGTTCTCGATGCGGTACAGCAGCTGTTCGGGAGTGGACCAGGCCGCATCGCTGCTGGGCCAGCGGCTTTCGATCGGCGCGCCCAGCAGGCTCAGCAGATCCGGGCGGGCGTACGGGGCCAGATGCCGGACATCGGCCAGCAATTCGGTGAGCGCGGTGCCGAGGGTGTTGTGCGCGGCCCGATGCGCGCCCTCGGCGGTGCCGACGGCCTCGATCGCCTCGTGCGCGGCCTTGCGGGCCGACTTCTGTTCCGCCCGTGCGGCATCGATGCGCTCGCGGGCGGCCTCGAGTTCGCGATCGATATCGGCCGCGCCCGCGCCGAGGGCCTCGCGCAGGGTCTCCAGTTTGCGCAGCTGCTCCTCGTATCCGCCGCGCGCCGCCTCGGCCTCCTCGGCGAACGCCTCCGCCAGATCGGTGGCCTCGTCGAGGCGATCCCCGGCCTCGCGGGAGCGTTCGTTCTCGCGCTGGGAGTCCCCGCGCAATCGCAGCAGCGCGGTGCCCGCGTTCTCGAAATGCCGCACCGCCGCGGCCAGCGCGTCCAACTCCGCCGGATCGCGAGGTGCCCTGTGCTCGGCCGCGATAGCCCGGACCTTCTTATCGGCAGCGCCGTACTCACCGACCGCCTGATCCAGATCCCGCTCCGCCTGCGCCGCCGCCTCGGAGCGCGACCGCAACATCCCCGCCGCCTCCGAAACCGCCCGCAGCGCACCGGTTACCGCTGTGGTGCGCGGCAAAGCCTTGGCAGCGGCCGACACCCGCCCGAGTTCGGCGGTAGCGGCCTGCTCCTGCTCCAGCGCCTCCTGCGCGGCGACCTCGGCGGCCTCGATGGCCGCGCTCAACTCCGCCAGCCGCAGCTCGCGTCGCCGAGCCCGTGCGGTGGTCCCGATGAACTCCGCATCCGCCTTGAAATGCCGCCCGACCTGCACGCCCTGCCGATAACAGCCATCGGTCGCGATGGCGAGCGACTCCGCCGATCCCGCAACCGAATTGGCGGTGGGGAGTGCGGCGGTTTTCGAGCCCGCGGCCTTGCCCGTGGTCGGCGATTCGTGCAGGGCGATGGAGGCCAGCACATCGGCGACCGTCTGGCGCGGCACGGTGAGGGTGTCGGAATCGTCTTCCACCACAAGCACATCGGCGAGAGTGCGACCGGCGGGACGCTGGGCCTTCGGCAGCGGCACCAGGAATTGGTCGGAGGCGTGGTCCGGCAGGGTGGCATCCGCGCACACCCAGCCGTCCAGCAGATTCGCGGCCTGGAGCGCCGCTTCGATTCCGGCGGCGGCCTCCGGAGTCACCCGATCGGCGAACCGCACGAGTCGCCACAGCGGCGCACCCGCGTGCTCGCCGCGCACATCGGCGCGCGCCGCGAATGCCTTCGGCGCGTCATCCCGCTCGGCCGCGACCTGCTCACGCTCGCCGCGCAATTCGACCGCCCGCGCCTTGGCCTGCGCGGCCCGCGCCTTGGCCTCCTGGCGGCGTCCCCGAATCTCCTCGGTCAGCGGTTCGGTGCGCTCAGCCAGCACTTCGGCGGGGGTGGCCGGAACCGCGCTCTCCTGGTCGGTGGCATCCGCATTCGGCTCGGTGTGGCCGTCGACGGCGGCGGGCGATTCTTCGGTGTCCGCGCCGCCCTTGCGTTTGCGGCCCTTGCCCGCGGGGCCGAGCATGCCCGCTGCGGCGTTGTGGCGCTGCGGGGCGGGGTTTTCGGTGCCCGCGGCGGCGAGGGCGTCGTTGAGGGCTTCGAAGAGGCCCTCGCGGATGGGGGTGTAGACCTCGCGGTGTTCGTCCCACCAATCGCGCAGGGAGACGGCGGTATTGGAGCGGGCCAGGGTTACCGAGGCCTCGGCCTGAGCGAGTTCGGCGGCGGCGGCCTCGCGGAGTTCGGTGGCGCGCTGGGTGGCGCGTTCGGCGCGGGTGCGTTCGGTGACGGCGGCGTCGACCAGGGTGAGGGCGCGGCGGACGGCGCGGACGTCGGCGTCGCGCTCCTCGGCGTGACTGCGGACGGTGGTGGTGAGGTGGTCGGCGCGGGCCTGCTCGGGGAGCGAGGTCCACGGGATACCGGCTTCCTCGGCGGCGGAACGCAATTCGTCCTCGCCTCGGGCCAGCGCCGAGGAGGCGTGCTGGACGGCGGCGGTGGCGCGCTCGGATTCCTGGGCGCGCTGATCGACCGTCTGGCGGGCCTTGAGCGCCTTGTCGCGGTGCACGCCCGAGGAGGTTTCCAGGCGGCGCACGGCGTCGGCGAGATCGTCGAGCTGCTGCTTACCCTCGTAAGCGCTGGAACGCTGCAGGGTTTCGCGATCGGAGAGCGCCTGCTCGTAGGCGCGATCGGAATCCTCGGCGCGGGTCTCGGCGGCGGCGCGATCGGTATCGCGGCGCTGGCGCAGCGCGGCGGCCGCGTGCAGGGCGGTGCTGGCGTGCGTCACCGCGTCCAGCCGGACCCGCACCTGGTCGATATCGGTCTTCGCCTGCACCGCAAGGTATTTGCGGTAGACACCGACGAACGCCTTGGTCGCGGAATCGGCCTGGATCAGGCCTTCCAGGGTGCGCCCGACCTCCTCCATATCGCTGAACGAGCGTGCCGCGTCCAGGATCAGCTGCTCATCGAGCGGCCGCAGACCGTCGGTGAGCGCCTGCGACAGCCCGCGCGGATCCAGATTCTTGGCCAGCTGCGGACGGCGCAGCGTCAGAATCAGATTGATGAGCTGGTCGTACCGCTGCTGCCCGAGCCCGAACATGCGCGCGTCGATGGCGGCGCGATATTCCACCGGCCGATCCACGATGGCGTCGCCGCCGATCTGCTCGGCCAACTGCTTGCGGGTGAGCGGGCGATCATCGGGACCGAGCAGCGAGAAGTCCACGCCCACCCGGCCGTCGGCGACGAAATACCAGCGCGTCACCTTGTCCGAGGAGCGCGTGGCGCGCATGCCGATGCCGACGGTCACCGTCTCCGGATCGGACCAGGAACCGCGCGCGAACTCCATCCACACGTACGAATACGCCGACTCCTGCTTGCGGTACAGCAGATTCGACTTCATGGTGCGCTCTTCACCCGCGAACGGATTCAACCGCCGCGGTTCGATCCGGCCGTCGAGCACGAACGGGAACAGCACCTCCAGCGCCTTGGTCTTACCCGACCCGTTCGGCCCGCGCAGCACCAATCGCCCATCGGCGAAACAGAACTCCTGATCCCGGTAATCCCACAGGTTGACGATGCCCGCGCGACTGGGGACGAAGCGGACTCCACCGTGAATGAGGTCGCCCATCAGCTCCCGAATCCCTTCTCTGTAGCGACAAGCTCGGAATTGTCCGCGGCGGTCTCCGCCGGATCGGGTGCGATCGCGGACTGCGGGTCGACCCGCTCGGCACCCTCCGCCGCGACCGCGTCGTCCATGACGGCCGGGGCGGGATCCGGTACCGGTGCACCGGGTTCCGGGTGCGCGCCGATATCGGCCGGTGAGATGAACAATTCGGTTTCCGCGCGGGTGCGGATGGTGACGATGGCCCCGCGATAGCGGGCCAGGGCGGGCAGGATGAGCAGACCGGAACCGAGATCGTCCGGTGCGGGGGAGCCCGGCGCGGTGGTGTCGACCCGTTCGATCAGGCGCAGTCGCTCCAGCAGTCCGACCACCTCGACGGTGAGTCCAGGGACGTCGGCCTGCCATTGGGCGGCGAAGGTCGCGCCGTAGCGGCCGGTGAGCATGCGCACGGTATCGCGAATCCAGGCCGATTCGATGAACGGATAGTCCGGGATCTCGGGGTCGGCGTCCTCGTCGTCCGAATCCTGTTCGGCGGCAAAGATATCCACGGTATCGGCGAGCGGCGCGAATACCGTGGTCACCGGGATGGCGGTATCCAACTGGTCCGCCAGGTCGGCGCGCGGGCGTTCGGGTCGGGGGATGCGCGCGATCGGATTGTCGAGATCCAGTACGAGATCGGCGATCTCACCGGCCAGCAGCAACGCGACCTGCGCGAGCGTGCCCGTACCGGGGAACCGCACATCGGACAGCCGCCCCGAACTGTCGATCAGCGCAACACCTTCCGCGCGCCGCTCGGCCTTGAGCCCGGTGACCTGCTCGACCTCCTGCACGAGTTTCTCCTGCGCGAGCAGCGATCGATGCGGTTCTGCCAGATCATCGGCATAGACGACCGGTTGCTCCACTAGTGCCCGCCGCACCGCCCGCGACGCCAATGCCATTGCGGGGGAGCGGGTATCACCGCCGCCCGCCTCCTCGCCCAGCAGCCCGGTCACACTCTGCAGATGCTGGAGGGCGCGCGGCGGCCGGAACAGCGCGAACACCACGGACCGGTCGATATCGTAAAGCGCTTCGCCCGCTTCGGGATCGCTCGCCCAGCCCCCGGCGTCACCGTCGGCGAGGGTGACCGCGCCGCGCGCCGCCAGCCAGCCGACGGCATCGACGAAGGCGTCACGATCGCCGGCCCGGTCGGCCGCCAGATCGAGCCCGTCCACCCGCTCGGTGTACGAGGCCACCTGATCCGCCAACTCCGACAGCGTGATCTGATCACCGGCGCGACCGAGCGCCGCCAGCGCCAGCGCCAGATACGCGTAGCGCCGCCGATCGAAGAGTCGATCCGCCGCCGTCCGCGCGGGGCGTCCGGCATCGAGGGTATCCAGCACCGGGAACAGCCGAGCCGTGGTTTCGGTGACCTCCAGCCGATACCCGAACAGCTCCGCGAGATCCTCGCGCAATTCCGTCGCCCACCGCCGAATCAACGGCAGCGCAATCCGATCCGGATAACTCCGGGTGATCAGATGGTTCGCCAGCACCACCCGGGCGGCCCGCTGATAGTTGTCCAGCGCCAGCGAATCGATAGTCCGCGCGTGCATCAGCCCATCCCCTCCCCAGAACCGTCCATATCCTGCGAATCCGCCGAGCTGGCACTCCCGCCGCCGGTTGCGGTGTGGGCACCGGGCGCTGATCCGCCGCCGGTCGATGTGCGGTTGGCGGTGTGCGCGGCCACGGCTTTGCTCTTGCGCGTGGACGCCGTCTCACGCACCTGGAGTTTGCGGTTGTTCAGGTGCAGGAGCCCACGCGAGGTGCGCACGACCGTGGAACCCTCGTGCTCGGAGACCGTCAGGGTGACGCCGCTATCGGATCCCGTTGTGCCCGAGACGCGTCCGCTGACCGGCACCCACGCGGTCGAGGCGGCGTCGATGAGGCGCAGCAGTACCTCGGTCTCACGTTCGTCGAGTTCGCGGTCGTGGACGTCGGCGGCGGCCAGGGAGCGCGCGGCCTGGGAGCGGGCGCGCTGGGCGTCGAGTTGCGCCTCGCGCAGGCGGCGGATGCCCGCGTCATTGCGTTGCAGGCGCGCCGGAGCGCCGGGGGTGGGTGGGCGGCCCGTCTCGGCGAGAGTGCGGGCGATCTCCAAAGGCGGTGCGTCCCACCAGGATCGGATCGCGGGAATGACATCGGCGTCGGGATGGTGCATGGCCAGATGCCGGGGCCGTCCCAGTCCGAAGACGGCATCGAACAGCGCGTGCGCGGCATCGGCGCTGGGCGCGGCGGTGAACCAGCCCGCGAGATGCCGCAGCGCCGATTCCCGGCTGACCCCGCCCTTGCGCGTCTCGGTGACCCGCCGCAGCAGCGACAGCACCGCCGCGATGGCGCTCATGGTCGCCTCGCGCAGTCGCTCGCATTCGGTGAGCCCGCCCTCGGTGCCGTCACCGATGAACCATGCCCGCAGGCCCTGCCAGCGTGCCCGCCAATCCGCTTCGCGCTCAGCGGTATTGAGCAGCACCCGCTCGTCGCAGCGTGCGGCCCGCTCGATGAGCTCCTCGGCCCCGGTCTCCTCCACCTCGCGAATGGCGGCGGCCAGCCGGGGCGCGAACCGCGCCAGATCCATCGAGAACTCGCGCATATGCGCAAGCAGCGCGTCCTTGTGCGCCAGGAACGCCTCGGGGGTGGCCTCGGTGGTGCGCACCAAATCGCCGAGCGTCAGATAGAAATGCGCCGCGCGATCCGCCAGATCCGACAGCGCCCGATCGAGCCGATTCAGCACCCGGTACACCCGGGGCGCGTCCCCGCTCCTGTTCGCCTCGGCCAGCGTGTGCAGATCGGCCAGCAACTCGGGCAGCACCAGCCGTGACAGCGAAGCCTCATCGAGCCGCGCTTCGAGCACCTCCGACACTGCCCGATATGCCTGAAACCCGGCCTGCGAGAACTGGTACACGAAATGCCGATTCCGGTACTCGGCCAGCGTCGCCGCCCGCGTCCCGTCATAGCTGCGCTCCAGCACCCCCCACTGATGCAACTGCTCCAGCAGCGGCCCCACCTCGGTCGGCGTCAACCGCGGCCCCCCGGGGCAACGATTGAGCGTCTCCACAACATCCGAGGCGTGCAACAGCACCACATAAGCCCCGCGAGCCATATCGAAAGCCCGCAAAACCCACAGGTAGTCCCCCCGCTTCTCGGCCGTGGCGAAGGAGAACAGCCGCAGCCGCTCGGCATGCGGAAACTCCTCGACCCCGGTCCCTCCTGGGTCCGGCAGCAATCCGTCAGCGGACTCGGTCACCGGAGAAGAGTAGTACTCCCGGCTGACCGGTTCGGAATCGCGCCGAGTGTCGGCGCGCCCTGCCCCGGTCGGCCGCCGGGATCCGGTTGTCGCGCGAGTTCGACGGCCCGGGCGTTCGCGGAGTGACCGATGCCGCGGAGCGGTGGTGAATGTGTCGCGGGCAATAGGAGCAGTCGGTTTTCAATTGTTTCGGATCAAATCGGATTACCCGAAAAGGGATTTCGAATTCACGAGGTTCGTTTCCATCCCCATTGACGCATTCCGCACGGATTGTCCTGAGTCGTCAAGTCTTTCGGTCATACACTCGACGCACGCAATGTTGCGCTCTGACTCACCCGGTGAGATCGGAGGGGAGTTCGATATGCGATGTTCACGGTGTGGCCACGATAACCCGGCGGGTTATCGCTTCTGCGGAGACTGCGGTCTGCCGCCATCGGCGACAGGTCCGGCGCCCGCGCCCCTGCTTACCGATCATCATGACGAGGCCACTCGATATCTCTGCGCGGCCGTTCATTTCGAGAGCGCGCTGGCGCGCATCGTCGTCCAGAATGTCATGGAGGAACCGCTGTGCGCGGTGGCGCAATCGCCGCAGGTCGATCTCGAGGCGGTATGCCGCCATGCGGTCGCCGCGCGCTGGCGGCAAGCAATCCGCGACGGCATTCTGGCGGTGCTGCTGCTCGGTTTCATCGTTTACTCCCTCCTGCCCGACGATTCGAGTTCCAGCCCGCTGGATGGCGCCTCGGAGTTACTCGCCATACCGCTGCTACTGCTCGGACTTTTCGGTCTGCTGCCGTATCTACTGGTGGTCGGCTGGTGCGTGATCTTCACCGAGCAGTGCCTGGCCCGCTGGGGATCGACCGCGCATACCCTGCGGCGGGACAAATTCCGCCGCGCGGACGCACCGCGCACCCCGAACGATCCGGCCGTCGAGCAGCTTGCGCACGTATCCCACTACGCGAACAGCAATCTCACGGTCTACCAAGGCTATAACCCGTTCCTGGGGCACGGGTGGAGCGTGCGCGGCTGGTCCTTCGCGCTCGACATCACCAAGCGGCAGCGGCCGCAGGACCCGATCGAATCGTTTGCCGTCGTCGATCTGAACAAGCGATTGCACAAGCGGGTCGGCGAACTCGACGTGGCCGGAATCAATGTCTACAACCGGCTATTCGTCAATGGCGACGATATCCACCAGGATGGCCGTCTGCTGCCGGACCCGTATGGCCGGCCGGTGGCCTGGATCGACGACACGGTCATGACGGCGCTCATGGATCGGCCGGAGAACAATGCCCGCCCGTACCTGGCGACCGAGATCGTCGGCTGGGACGGCGAATTGGTCTGGAGCGCCTTCGTCCGGCTGGTGCTGTCCGAGACCTCACTGTTCGTCGAGATGAACTGCTGTGTACTGCCGCCACTGCGGCTGTCATTCCATGAAATAGACGAACTGCTGCTGCGGCCCGCACCCAAACCGGTACTGCGGCTTATGGGTCACAGTGCGCGAATCCTGCCGCGCACATTGCTGAATTGTGTTCCAAGCGTTATCCACGCGATGTTCTCCGCGCCGCTGTACCGGCGTAAGCAACGGCGTCAGCGCAAGCAGATCCGCGAGATGCGGAGCTTCAATCATGGTGCGCGCATCAGCATCCGCGAAGCCGCCAGCGATCTGCGCCGGAATAAGGGTGACCTCTCACTCGGCTACCACCGCTATTTCCAATTCCTCGACGAGCAGATGTACACCAAGACGGTCGAGAAGCGGGTCATCGAGGCACTCGGTGAATTTCTCGTCGAGCACAATATCGACCCCGACGAACTGCTCCGCCGCGCCGAGCAGGTCGTCAACAACAGCGTCACCTTCGCCGGCGACGCGACGATCATGAATTCCGCCATCGGCGGCGGGTCTGCCACGGTCGGCGCCCCGGTCACCCGCGGCGGCAGTGAAAGTCATTGAACCCGAGGAGTTTTGCATGAACAGCAATGACGGAGTGTGGATCGGCGGCAGTGTCGAGGCCACCAACTCGGCAATCGCCGGACGCGATGCGACCCTATCCGTCGGCAATACCGGTACCGGTCCGGCCACCCCCGTCACACTGGAGGAATTGCGCGCGGGCCTGACCGCCCTACTGGACCGGATCCACGCGGCCGCGGACTTCCCCGAACAGGACGAGGTCGTCGAAACCATCGAACAGGCTCGCACCGAGGCCGCGAAACCCCGGCCGAACCGGCATCTGCTCGCGGCCTTCCTCGATGTCACCGGTAAGGCGGTCGCCGGATTGACCCCGCTGGCGACCCTGGTGACCGGCCTGCGTTCGGCCATCGACGTCATCTTCGCCGATTGAATCGGGGCCACAGCGGTTTCCGGGAGATGAGATGGCCGAGTGCGCGCAGTGCGGAGCCGAGCTGTCCGGTCGATGGCAGCGCCGCTGTACCGAATGCGGCACGCTGCTGTGCTGGCAGTGCGGTCGCGGCTTCGAGACGCTGACCGAACGTTTCTGTACCGACTGCGGCGGTGATCTGAGCGCGCCCGGGACCGAACGTGAGCTCGAATCCGGTGGCACCCCGGGCTTGTTCATCGCGGGCGCGGTGGTGGCCGTGGTCGCCGCCATCGGCATCACGGCCCTGCTGCTCACCCGAGGGCACGATCCGGAACCCACCACCGGCATTGTCGCCGAACCGCCGGCGAATACCCGGACCTGGACCGCGACCACCACCGGCTACGTGTACCCGACCACCACGGTGCGGGTCGCGGGCCCGGAAGCGGTGGTACAGCGCTACTTCGACGCCATCAACAGTCACGACTACCGCGTCGCCTGGAATATCGGCGGCCGCAATTTCGACCCCGATTACGACGACTTCGTCCGCAGCTTCGACACCACCGCCAATGACACGGTCACGATCATCGCCGTGGAGGGTGATCAGGTCCACATCACCCTCGACGCGCTGCAAAGCGATGGTTCGCACCGCTACTTCGCCGGTTACTACGTCGTCGCGGACGGCATCCTGGTACGCGCCAGCATCCGAGTCCGATAGCGCGGGTGCCGCGGCCGGCAGATCGGATCAGGAGGCGGCCTGTGCCGCCACGGCGGAACGTTCCACGGTGAGAAGGCTTTCGGTGTGGTGTTCGGCGTAGTAGGCCTTGGCGCCGCCGTTGAGGCCGAAGAGGCGCTTGCTCCAGAGCAGCCAGATTACGGCGGCGAGGTTGATGAGTAGGGCGCCTGCGCGGACCACCGTGATCTTTTCGGTGAGTTCGTAGATTTCGAAGGGGAGGAAGAGGCTGGTGGCGATGACGGCGAAGTATTCACCCCAGCGTTTGACGAGCCAGAGGCCGACGGCTTCGGTGAGTTGGATTGCGGCGTAGGCGAATATGCCTACGGCTACCCAGGTCAGGGTGGTGGGGGAGAGGGTGAATGCCGTGTCGATCCAGTGCACGATCTTGGAGTGGTCGGGGTCCCAGCCGATCTGGTCGGCGAGTTGGCGGATCAGGGGGAGTTCCTCGCCCCATTTGTCCCGCCAATGTTCCTGGGAGCCACGCAATTTCAGTACGCCCGCGCCCACCAGGATCAGCACCAGGGCGCGCAGGACCCGCTCGGCCGCCAGCAATCGCATGATGATCCGGTCGCGCAGCAGATGGCCGCGCGGCACCTCCGGCGCGTTATCGGCCGGACCCTGCCGCCGCGGCTCACCGGGCACGAAGTCTCCGCAGCGCAGGCAACGCCACGACTCCCCGGCGGGCGTTGTCACATGCAGGCGGGCGGCGAGTTCGGGTTCGTCGGGCGCGTAGGTCTCATGCCCGCGGGTAGCGCAGGTCCACAGACTGAAGTCCATGGGCTGGAGCGTAACCGGAACGCCCGACGCTCGCCTCGAACGTCGCCGTGCATTGTCGCGGCCTTCGCCCGAATGCCGACCGTGCGCCCTTCGCCTTCGCTCCTCGATTCAACCTGCGGCGAGGGCTCGCAGTTGGTCGAGGTAGGTGCGGGTGCGGGGGTCGCTGGGGAAGCGCTGGATCATTTCGCGGGCGGTTTCGCCGGCGATCCACATGAGGGAGGGGAGGGAGCGGCGTTTGCCGGTGAAGGCGCGCATGCCCTCGTCGAGGGCGAGTTCGAGATTGCGGCCGCGCACGGCGACGACGGCGAGGGTCAGGTGTGCCTCGGAGACCCGCATGGGTTTGCGAATGGTGCCGTCGGGGCGGGTGGCGGACAGGATGACCTGGCGCGCATAGCTTTCGGCGAGGCGGTCGTCACCGGCGACGCGACAGCAGTCCATGGCGTAGAAGTCGAACTTCTGCGGGTCGACGACGAAATGATTGTCCAAATTGGCCGGATGGTCCAATCCGTCCAGTATCGAACGGCCCTGGGCGAGTGCGGCTTCCACCTCACGCCGATCCCCGAGCCGAGCCCACGCCTTGGCGCGCTGCGCGCACAGCTGCACCCCGACCCCGAGTCGCGCGGTGCTCGCGTGCGCGGCCTCGGCGGTTTCGATGGCACCGCGATAGTTGGCCTGGGTCAAGGCGAACCAGGACGCCATTTCGGCTCCCCAGCCGATGATTTCGACGTGTTCGGCCTCCTGGCCCAGCGATACCGCGGCCCGCCGGGTGGCCTCGGCGGCCGTGCGCCAGCCCAGGTCGTAATCCACACAACCGACCAGTAGGGCTACCCAGCCCGCCAGCACCAGCACCTCGCGATGCTGCGCCAGCGTGAGCCGCCCGTCCAGCAGTGAGGTGATGCGCCGCAGCCAGGCGGTGCCCTCGGTATGCAGTTCATGCGGATCGGCGCACGGATACTCCGAACACAGCCGATCGGCGGTGATGCGAATGGCGTCCAAGGTCGCCGAGGAGACATCGGACATGCGTAGCCGTCCGATGAACTCGAGGGTGTCCATGCCGGTCGCCGAGAGCAACTCGTCATCCCGATTGGGCCGGGCCTTGGGAAAGAATGCGGCCGTGACGGTGTCGAATGCCGCCGCGATTATCGGGGCGTAGAAATCATCGGGCCGGGACTCCCCGGATTCCCAGCGCCGCCAGTTGCGCAGCAGTGTGCTGTCGGTTGGCAGATTATGGCTCGATTTGCCCCGCATGGTGCGCACGGCATCGGCTTGTGACCACCCCCGAGCATCGCGTTCGGCGCGCATTCGGACAGCCCAGACAGGTCGATCATCACCAGCGGACACACTCTGTAGTATCCCACTGGTTAACGCTGGATGGACCCGGATAGGGCATGTGGATGTCAGTGGGTTGACATCTGCAATTGCATTCGCGAATACACCATGCTGGTTTCGGGCACACTTCAGGACAGCGATCCCCAATCCAACGGAGGTTCGGGTGGAAGCGTTGATCTATGGGTACGTGCGTGACGATTTGGCAGACGGCCGTAGCGATGAGCTCGAGGACGCTATGACCAGCCTGGCGCAATCAGCCGGCTTCTGCTTCGCCGCAACGTTCCATGAATCGACCCCCGGCGACGGCACCGCATTCGCGGAGCTCACCGCCGAACTCAAGCGTGCCGATGCACACCATGTGGTGGTGCCGTCACTCGATCATCTTGCCGGCCAGACGATTCCGCGCGATCTGCTGATCGCGAAACTGGCTCATGAGGCGGCCGCGCAGATCTGGGCCGTCGAACACTGAGTCAAGCATCCGGCGAACCGGCCGGTCGTGCATCGTTATTCGCGCCGTCACACTCCGGGCCCTGCCCATGAGCTGTGCGGCGGCGATGCCCGCTGCCACCGAGGCCGCCAGCGCCAGGATGTGATGCTTGCCGAACAGCGGATACACCTGCCAGTGCAGGAGATACGCGAACAATGACGAGTCGGCGAGCAGTGCGGCCGCGCCCGCGATCAGTGCGGGCACCCGCACCGACGGCACCCAGATGAGCAACAGCAGACCCGCCAGCACCAGATGTTCGCGTTCGCTCACGCCGAAATAGCCCGGCACGGTGAGCAATGCGACCCCGGTCAGCAGCGCGCGCTGCGATACGGTCGTGGCCTTGGCCCCGGCCCAGCCGATCGCGAAGAACCAGATCGCCAGCGGTGAGAACGGAATATCGCGCGGCGCATAGAGATCGAAGGATCGGTAGCGGAAGATCAGCGCGACCGCGAGCACCGCCATGGCGAACCAGAACGGCGCGCGCCGTTCCAGCGCATCGGCCAGCGGCAGTCGCAGCAGTAGCGCGCCCGCGAGCATGAAGTAGACCGCGACCTCGACGAACCACAGGTGCCCGGCGGTCGGACTGTCCTGCGGCCCGAGAATCTTGTTGAGTAGCAAGACGTTCTGCCAGCCGTAGTAATCGGTGAACGCCAGGGTCAACGTCACCCACACCGCGGTCGGTACGGCGATCAGCGCGACCGTGCGCAGGGTCTTGCGCAATCGCTGCGCGGCCGGAGCCGGGGTGACCCCGAACCGGGCGAAGTTGAATCCGGCGACCGCCAGCATGACGTGCGCCCCGCCCCACAGTACGAAAAGTCCGATATGCGAACCCAATACGGTGATGATCCCGGCGGCGCGCAGCAGACTGGTGGTGTCCAGCGATCGGCCGAAGCGGCGTTTGCGCCGGGGGAGCGACTCCAGTTCGGCCACCGTCATGGTCTGCCAGTTCGCCGGGAGCTGCCCGAGCGCGCGGTCGAGTTTCACCGACAGCGCCACATAGGTGAGCGAATCGCCGCCCAGATCGGCGAAGGTGGCCTCGGGAGTGATTGCGGCGGTGGTGAGTCCGAGCGCATCGGCGAACAGGGTCCGGACATCGGCGGACGGCCTGCTGCGAGCGACCGGTAAGCGTCGAATGGCTGGATAGTCCGGTTTCCCCGATGGCAGTCGCGGGATCTCGCCGACCGTGCACACCCGCACGGCGGATACCGGCAGACCGGACAATTGCGCCGCGAGTTGCGCGGCAGCGGTGGCATCCTCACCGGTGACCGCCACCACCAGCGATTCCGCGTCATCGGTGCAGCAGACCGTATACCCCGCCGCCGCCAGCCCGGATTCGATGCGCTGCAAATCGATTCGCAGCCCGAAGATCTTGGCGAATCGCGACCGGCGGCCGATCACCCGATACAGACCCTCGGGGGTGCGGCAGGCCAGATCGCCGGTCCGCAGCGCCGTGAGCTGCGGTCCGAGCGCGAGCTCGGCGGGCGATTCGGCATAGCCCATCATGATGTTCGGGCCGTGATAGACGAGTTCCTCACCACCCTCGACCGGTTCCAGGCCGAATGAGCCACCGGGAATGGGGATTCCGATGCAGTCGGGCCGCTCGGCCGCCAATTCCGGTGGCAGATAGGCCATCCGCGCGGTCGCCTCGGTCTGGCCGTACATCACATAGAACCGCCAGCCCGCCCGCTCACCCGCGCGGGCGTAATGCCGCACGCGTTCGGGATCGAGTTTGCCGCCCGCCTGGGTGATATAGCGCAGCCGCGGCAGCGACATGCGCTCGAACCCGACGCGTTCGAGCAGATCGAAGGTATAGGGCACGGCCGCGAAAGACGTTGCGCGATGACATCGGAACCCATCCCAGAACTCCGGCTCCAGCACCGACCGGCTCGTCATGAGCAGGCTCGCACCGCGCAGCAGATGACTGTGCACCACCGAGAGTCCGTAGCAGTAGAACAGCGGCAGCGTGGTGGCGGCGCGATCGGAATCCCGGATATCGAGGTACTCCGCAATGGATTCGGCGTTGGCGAGCAGATTGCGATAGGACAGGCGCACCAGTTTGGGGGAGCCGGTCGATCCGGAGGTGCTGAGCAGCAGCGCCAGTTCCGGATGCAGCGTGTGCGCGGAACCGGTTCGCCGCCGGCGCGGTTCGGGAATCGCGCCATCGCTCGATTCCACGATGATGTCCGGGTCGTAGACCCGCAGCATTTCGTCACTGACCGAACCGGTCAGCAGCACCGCGCATCCCGCTTCGAGCGCGCCGAGATAGGCCACCAGCGAACCGATGTCATTGCGCGCGGCCAGCGCGACGAGACGCCGGAACGGTTCGGTTGCCCGGCATTCGCCACCGGGCTCCGATGAAACCTGTTCCGCGCGCAGCCTGTTCGCGAAATCACAGACGAGCGCGGCTAGTGCGGCATAGCTGAGTTCGTGACCGTCGTCACCGATGATCGCCGTTCGGTCGCCGAATCCGTTCAGGTGCGCGGCAATCCGTGGCGAGCTCATTCGGGACATTCTAGGCAGGGTAGGCTTACCTGTCGGTAAGCCACTCCCGAATGAACCGAAAGTTAACGCCTAGAGACCGAATCCGCCGCGACCCCGCCTGCGCAGGTATTTCTCGAATTCCGCGGCGATGGCGTCGCCGTCGATCTTGGCCATGGCCTCGTTGAGATCCACCTCGGCATCGCCGCGCTCCTCCAGGGAGCGGACGTATTCGGCGATTTCCTCATCGCCCGTGGTCATTTCGTTGACCGCGCCCTCCCACTCCTCGGCCTGTTCGGGCAGACCGCCGAGCGGAACCTCGACATCGAGCACATCCTCGACCCGATGCAGCAGTGCGATGACCGCCTTGGGATTTGGTGGCTGCGAGACATAGTGCGGCACCGCGGCCCAGAAGGAAATGGCCGGAACACCGGCGCGCACGCACGCGTCCTGGAGCACCCCGGTGATTCCGGTCGGCCCCTCGTAGCGGGTCTGCTCCAGGTTGAAGCGCTCCGCTGCTTCCTTGCTGTACGCCGTTCCGGTGACCGGCACCGGCCGGGTGTGCGGGGTATCGGCGAGCAGCGCGCCCAGGATCACCACGGTCGTGACATCGAGCTGCTCCACGAATTCGAGCAGGTCATTGCAGAACGAACGCCAGCGCATATTCGGCTCGACCCCGCGCAGCAGCACCACATCGCGATCGCTGCCGGGTGGGGAGCACACCGAGAGCATGGTGGACGGCCAGTGAATTTCCCGGGTCACGCCGTCGACCTGGCGAACCGTGGGCCGGTTCACCTGGTAATCGTAGTAGTCCTCGGAGTCCAGCTCGGCGAGCGGCTGTGCGTCCCAGATCAATTCCAGATGCTCGACGGCTCCGCTGGCCGCATCCGCCGCGTCGTTCCAGCCTTCGAAGGCGGCGACGAGGATCGGATCCCGCAGCGTAGGCAGGTCCGAATCGGGTGGCACCGGGGGTTCACTGGCGTTCACCCGGTCAGCTTAGGGGGTTGGACACCCGGACGCGCCAGCGACGCGCAACCGTGCTGGTCGGCGAGCCCATGAGCGAAGGGCCGAAGTGACCCGGCGGAAGTGCTGAGAAGGGCGACCCGCCGAGCGGCGCGCGGGGTTCCCGGCCCGGCGCGCTACACCGGGGACCGGATTGTCCGTGCTCCCCACTACTCTTGAGGACATGTCTGTGTCCCCCCGCGCCGAGTTCGACACCACCCTACTCGACACGCTCAGTCGGCGTGTCGTCATCGGCGACGGTGCGATGGGCACCATGTTGCAGGCCGCGGATCTGACTTTGGATGACTTCCGTGGCCTCGAGGGTTGCAATGAGATTCTGAACGAAACCCGTCCTGACGTGCTCGCACACATTCATCGCGCCTATTTCGAGGCCGGTGCGGACGCGGTCGAGACCAATACGTTCGGTTGCAATCTGCCCAACCTCGCCGACTACGACATCTCCGACCGGATCCGTGATCTGTCCGAGCGCGGCACCCGCATCGCGCGTGAGGTCGCCGATGAGATGGGTCCGTCCGCGGACGGCACCCCGCGCTATGTGCTCGGGTCGATGGGTCCGGGCACCAAACTCCCGACCCTGGGTCACGCGCCCTATGCCTCGCTGCGCGATGCCTACGCCGAGGCGGCGCTGGGCATGCTCGACGGCGGCGCGGACGCGATCCTGATCGAGACCTGCCAGGACCTGTTGCAGGTCAAGTCCGCGATCGTGGGCAGCCATCACGCGATGGCGCGCGCGGGCCGCAAGATTCCGATCATCACGCACGTGACGATGGAGACCACCGGCACCATGCTGGTGGGTTCGGAGATCGGGGCGGCGCTCACGGCGCTGGAGAACCTCGGTATCGACATGATCGGATTGAACTGCGCCACCGGCCCGGATGAGATGAGCGAGCATCTGCGCCATCTGTCCAAGCACGCGAACCTGCCGGTGTCGGTGATGCCCAACGCGGGTCTGCCGGTGCTGGGCGCGAACGGCGCTGAGTATCCGCTCACTCCCGAGGAACTCGCGATCGCGTTGAGCGGCTTCGTCTCCGAGTTCGGTCTGGCGCTGGTGGGCGGCTGCTGCGGTACCACGCCCGAGCACATTCGCCAGGTCGCCGCGGCGGTGCGCACGGTGACCCCGGCGGTGCGCCAGCCGGTGCACGAGCCGTCGGTGTCCTCGATCTACTCCGCGGTGCCGTTCGAGCAGGACTCCTCGGTGCTGATGATCGGTGAGCGCACCAATGCCAACGGCTCCAAGGCTTTCCGCGATGCCATGCTGGCCCAGGATTGGCAGAAGTGCCTCGATATCGCCAAGGATCAGATTCGCGACGGCGCGCACATGCTCGACCTGTGCGTGGACTACGTGGGCCGTGACGGCGCGGTCGATATGAATGAGCTGGCCTCGCGCCTGGCCACCGCCTCGACGCTGCCGATCATGCTGGACTCCACCGAATTGCCGGTGCTGCGTGCGGGTTTGGAGCAGCTGGGCGGGCGTTGCGCGGTCAACTCGGTCAACTACGAGGACGGTGCGGGACCGGAGTCGCGGTTCCAGCAGACCATGGCGCTGGTCGCCGAACACGGTGCGGCCGTGGTGGCTTTGACCATCGACGAGACCGGTCAGGCGCGCACCGCCGAGACCAAGGTGGCCATCGCCGAGCGGTTGATTGCCGATATCACCGAGAACTGGGGTTTGGCCGAGTCCGACATCATCGTCGATACGCTGACCTTCACCCTGGGCACCGGTCAGGAGGAGTCGCGGCGCGATGGCATCGAAACCATCGAGGCCATCCGGCTTTTGAAGCAGCGGCATCCGAATGTGCAGACCACGCTGGGTCTTTCCAATATCTCCTTCGGTCTGAACCCCGCCGCGCGCCAGGTGCTCAATTCGGTGTTCATGAACGAATGCGTCGAGGCCGGACTGGATTCGGCGATCGTGCACGCCTCGAAGATCCTGCCGATGGCGCGGATTCCCGAGGATCAGCGCAAGGTCGCCCTGGATCTGGTGTACGACCGCCGCACCGAGGACTACGACCCGCTGCAAGAGCTGATGGCCATGTTCGAGGGTGTCTCGGCGGCCTCGTCCAAGGCCTCGCGCGCCGAGGAGCTGGCGCAGCTGCCGCTGTTCGAGCGGCTGGCGCGGCGCATTGTCGACGGTGAGCGCAACGGCCTGGATGTGGACCTCGACGAGGCCATGAAAGAGGTGCCGCCGCTGCAGATCATCAACGAGACCCTGCTCTCGGGCATGAAGACCGTCGGTGAGCTGTTCGGATCCGGGCAGATGCAGCTGCCGTTCGTGCTGCAATCGGCCGAGGTGATGAAAACCGCTGTCGCGCACCTGGAACCGCATATGGAGGCCACCGACGACTCCGGTAAGGGTCGCATCGTGCTGGCCACGGTCAAGGGTGACGTGCACGATATCGGCAAGAACCTGGTGGACATCATTCTGTCCAACAATGGCTACGAGGTCGTGAATCTCGGTATCAAGCAGCCGATTTCGGCGATCCTGGATGCCGCGGTGGACAAGAAGGCCGATGTGGTCGGCATGTCCGGACTGCTGGTCAAGTCGACGGTGGTCATGAAGGAGAACCTGCAGGAGATGAATGTCCGCGGTGTCGCGGAACAGTTCCCGGTGCTGCTGGGTGGCGCGGCGCTGACCCGCGGTTACGTGGAGAACGATCTCACCGACGTCTACGAGGGCGATGTGCACTACGCCCGTGACGCTTTCGAGGGCCTGCACCTCATGGACGAGATCATGACCCGCAAGCGCGGCGGCGGCCCGGATCCGGACAGCCCCGAGGCGCTGGCCGAGGCGGCGAAGATCGCCGAGCGCAAGGCCCGGCACGAGCGCTCCAAGCGAATCGCGGAGGAACGCAAGGCCAAAGAGGTGCCGATCGAGGTGCCCGCGCGCTCGGACGTGGCCGCGGATCTGCCGGTGCCGACCCCGCCGTTCTGGGGCAGCCGCGTGGTCAAGGGCCTGTCGGTGGGCGAGTACTCGGGTCTGCTGGACGAGCGGGCACTGTTCCTGGGCCAGTGGGGTCTGCGCGGTCAGCGTGGCGGTGAGGGCCCCTCCTATGAGGAGCTGGTGGAGACCGAAGGCCGTCCGCGGCTGCGGTATTGGCTGGATCGGTTGATCGCCGAGGGCGTGCTCCAGCATGCCGCGGTGGTGTACGGCTACTTCCCGGCCGTGTCCGAGGGCGACGATGTGATTGTTCTCACCGAGCCCAAACCCGATGCGCCGGAACGGTATCGGTTCACTTTCCCGCGTCAGCAGCGTGACCGGTTCCTGAACATCGCCGATTTCATTCGCTCGCGCGAGATCGCCATCGAACGCGGCCAGGTCGATGTGCTGCCGTTCCAGCTGGTCACCATGGGGCAGCCGATCGCGGACTTCGCCAATGAGCTGTTCGCGGGCGATAACTACCGCGACTACCTCGAGGTGCACGGCATCGGCGTACAACTCACCGAGGCGCTCGCGGAGTTTTGGCATCGCCGCATCCGGGAAGAACTTGTGCTGGAAGGGCATTCCGTCGCCGACGACGATCCTTCCGATGTGCTGGAGTACTTCAAACTCGGCTACCGTGGCGCACGGTACTCGTTCGGGTACGGCGCCTGCCCCGACCTGGAAGATCGGGCGAAACTGGTGGACCTGCTGGAGGCGGGCCGGATCGGAGTGGAGCTCTCGGAGGAACTGCAGCTGCATCCGGAGCAGTCGACGGATGCGTTCGTACTTCTGCACCCGGAAGCGAAGTACTTCAACGCCTAAGATTTTCGAAGAGTTACCGGCGGGCTCGTCGCGCAACGTTGCAGGGTGGCTCGGCGCGAAAGCCAGCAGGAGGGGCACAACCACATGACTTCAGACCGGTTGATCACGGGGCGGTACCGACTAACGGATCCGATCGGCACCGGTGCGATGGGGGTCGTGTGGCGCGCGACCGATGTTCGACTGCGGCGCACGGTCGCGGTCAAGCAGTTGCTGTTGGGTCCGGGGCTCACCCGGTCCCAGGCGATCGAGGCCAAGATGCGCGCGATGCGGGAAGGGCGTATCGCGGCGCGATTGCATCACCCGAACGCGGTCACCGTCTTCGATGTGGCCGAGGAGGACGGCCAGCCCTGGCTGGTCATGGAATACGTGGACGCGGTCTCGCTGGCCGCGCTCATGCGCGAGAAGGGCAATCTCGCGCCCACCGAGGTCGCCCGGATCGGGGCGAAGGTGGCGGCGGCGCTCGCGGCCGCGCACAAGGCGGGCATCGTGCACCGCGATGTGAAGCCCGCCAATATCCTTGTCGCCGATGACGGAACGGTGAAGATCACCGACTTCGGTATCTCGCGCGCCATCGGGGATGTGACGGTGACCTCCACCGGATTCCTGGCCGGAACGCCCGCGTACTTGTCGCCGGAGGTGGCGCGCGGTGAGAACCCGGAACCGCCCTCGGATGTATTCGCGCTGGGCTCAACGCTTTTCGCGGCCGTCGAAGGTATGCCCCCGTTCGGTGAGGGCGATAACCCGCTCGCGGTACTGCATTCGGTGGCGCGGGCGCAGGTCCCCGAACCCGCGCACGCGGGCGCGCTGGGACCGGTGCTGATGGATCTGCTGGCCGCCGAAGCCGCGGACCGGCCCACCATGGAACAGGCCGCCGAACGCCTCCAGGCTGTCGCCGATGGACGGGTGACCGCGCCGATTGCGCAGACCAAGGTGCTGCCCACGGTCAATGGCGGTGCGGCGGTGGACGGTTCGGCCGCCACCACGGTGCTCGCCACCTCCAAAACCGGGCAGTCCTCGGCCAATGCCACCGATCCGACGGTGCATATCGCCACCGGCGGGCCGTCCGCCCGCTCCACCTCGCCCGAGACGCCGGTGCCGCCCGTACCGCCGTTCACGCCGAAAAACGGTGGGCAGGAAGGGAATCGGCGACAGCTCGGACTGGTGGCGCTCGGTGTCGTGGGTGCGCTGGTGCTGGCCGCGCTGGTGGCGTACGCGGTGAGCCGGGGCGGCAGTGACAATTCCCCGGTCGCCAAGGAGACCACTTCGGTTGCGGCGCCGGTGAATCCGTCGGGCCCGGCATCCACGCAGGCCGCCATCGGTCCGGCCGAGGGCGGAGCCGGGAATACCGAGCCCACCCAGGGCGCGCAACCGACCACGACGCATCCGCCCGCGAGTACGACCACGCCGCCGCCCGCCAGCACCACCACGACCCCCGCCAAGCCGAGTACGACGACCACCGCACCGCCGACCACGACCCCCGCGGGTCCGCCGTCGGCCGCCTCGGTGGCCTCGTTCATCCAGGGCTACTACGGGATGCTGCCCGGCAATGTGGGTGGCGCGTGGTCCATGCTCTCGCCCGGTTACCAGGCATCGACCGGTGGTTTCGGTGCGTACTCCCAGTTCTGGGGGAGCGTCGCCGCGGTCAGCGTCGGCGGTGTCACCACCACCGGTGACAATCGCGCGGTGGTGAATTTGACGTACACCATGCGGAACGGTCAGGTCGACCGCGAGAGCCGGTGGATCCAGGTCGATTCCACCGGCGGCAAGATCCTGATCGCGGCCTCCGGGCTGTAGTCGAATCGGACCGGACGATTGGTCTGGACCGAACCGCACCCACGGGTTCGGTCCAGACCAATCGCCGGATACCCTGTACACCGCCTCGCCTCCGGCGAGCGCCAGTGGCAGTGGATGACAGGAGTGGTGTTCCGGTGACGCGTTTGGACGCGGTGTTGTGGGATATGGACGGAACGCTGCTCGATTCGGAGAAGCTCTGGGATATCGCGGTCCGGGAACTCGCGGGCGAACTGGGCCACGAGATGAACGATGCGATGCGGCACGCGCTCATCGGCGCGTCCGGCCCGAACGCGCTGCGAATCATGTTCAGCGGCTTGGGCGTGGACGCGACGCCTTCGGCGCTGGCCGAGGCCGACGCCTGGATCGAACGCCGGATCATCGAACTGTTCCGGGATCCGGTGCCGTGGCGGCCTGGCGCACAGGACGTGCTCGGCGCGCTGCACGCGGCGGGCATTCCGATGGCGCTGGTCACCAATACCAAACGGGCACTGACCGAATACGGTCTCGACACGTTGGGGCGGCATCATTTCGCCGTCACCGTCTGCGCCGATGAGGTGCCGCACGGGAAGCCGTCACCGGATGTCTATCTGCGGGCGGCCGAGCTGCTCGGGGTCGCGCCCGAACATACGGTGGCCATCGAGGATTCGCCCACCGGCGCCGAGGCCGCCGCGCTCGCGGGCTGCACCGTCCTCGTAATCCCCTGTGAGATAGCGGTTCCCGACGCTCCCGGGCGCACCTTCCGGGATTCGCTGGTGGGTCTGACCCAGGCCGAGTTGCTCGACCTCATCGCCCGGTGAGCTGAACCCGCGCCGCCGGTGCGGCCCCGTGATAGAAGTACCGGCCCAGGCCGACGGTGAAAACCATGATGCCGTACACCGAATGCTCCACCGACGCGGTGAACAGCGACTGGGTCTTGGCATAGCGATTGGCGAAGATCCAGCCGCCCACCCCGCTCGCGGCGACCGAGAACCAGCTGCCGAACACGATGTGCACATAACCGAAGGCGGCGGCACTGGCGGCCACCATGGCCCGCCCCTCACCGAAAACCGGTGCGTACCGGTGGAACAGGAACGATCGGAAGATCAGCTCCTGCGGGTACACGCTCAATGCCGGATACAGCACCATCACCGCCAGCCAGATCGCCGGATTATTGCGCGGCAGATCGAACAGATCCTCGCGCCGCCGCACCGCGACCGCCGTGGTGAGCGCCAGCGCGCTCGCGCCCGCCAGTGCCGCCATCGGTCCGGCCTGCTCGCGCGCGGCCGCACTGCGCCACAGCGCTTCCCGATCGAATCCCGCGGACCGGCGCAGGTAAACCGTTGCGCCCGCGGCCAATGCGAGCAGTGCCGGAATCGGCGACCTGCCCCGGCCCACCGCGTTGTACAGGGTCGTCCCGCCGAAGAACAGCCCCGCGTACTCCGCCGCCAGATACACCCGCCGCCGCGATCCAATCCTCATGAGCTCACGATAATTTCCGCGGGCGCACCGCGCTGACCGCCGAATCTGAACATTGGGTTCCAGCGGCTGACCTGGGGCTCAACGCCGCCGCGCCGCACCGGCGCCGGCGGTGATGGGTTCATAGCAGTCGTAATTGCGCTGGGCGAGGATCTTGCCGTCGCGGAATTCGAGCACGGTCGCGATATGCGCGCGCAGCACATGGCCCGCCGGAAGTTCGCCCATGGCCACCGCCGTCGTGCCCTCCCAAAGCACCTCCAGCGCAACCTGATCGCCCGCGGCGATGGCATTGAGCACTTCGAAGTTCTGCTCGCGCACATTGTTTCGCCCGGCTTCGGCGGCAGCGCACAATCCGGCGATATCGCGGACGACGCCATTGGGGAACAGCGCGTTCGGTAATTCGTGATGCACGGCGTCGGGGTGGAAGAACTCGGCGAGCTCGTCACCGACCGCGGATCGGGAGACGGCGCGGTGGTAGCGGACGGCGATATCGATATTCGGGTGCTGTTGCAGCGTCATGTCCACAACCATAGTTGCACAACTATGGTTGTGCAATGGAGAATGGAGCCATGCCCGCATCGATCGATCCGCTCGACCTCGACACTGGAACCCTGGCTCTGTTCGTCGGCAATGCCGGCGCGGCGGTGGTTCAGAAGCGGTTGGCGGACGCGGGTTTCGGCGATCTCCGGTTTTCACACGGCTATCTGTTCCAGCACCTGGTGGACGGTGAGCCCACCGTCAGCGCCCTGGCGGCCGAGTTGGAGATGACCCAGCAGGGCGCGTCCAAGGCCGTCGCCGAACTGGAAAAGCTCGGCTACTGCGAACGCTTGTCCGACCCGATCGACGCCCGCATCCGCCGCGTTCGCCTCACCGCGCGCGGGCATGCCGCCATCGCGGCCGCGCGCGCCGCTCGCGCGGATCTCGACCGGAGCCTGGCCGCGCGCTTCGGTGGGCGAGCACTGGCGGAGTTGCGCAGCGGGCTCGCCGACCTGCTCGCCGAACTCGGCGGGACGGCGGCGGTGGCTCGGCGTTCGGTCCGGCCGCCGCACTGACGCGTCGAGTGTGGTTCGCCGGCACCACGGTCCGGATGGCCTCAGGAGGCGATGAGTCCCAAATCCCGGAAGACGTTCGGCGCGACCGCGTTCGACGAGCGCAGGAATGTGGCCTGCGGTTCGGTGACCAGCTGGCAGCCGTCGTAGATGACCCGGCCGGTCGGTCCCATCGCGGCATTGGTGCTCACCCGGTGATAGCCCATCAGCTGGCAGTCCTGATACCGCACCACCGGTCCGGTGCCCCAGGTGGTCCAGTCGTAGACGTGTGTCGCCGGAGAGGTGTTGCCGAACTGCGGAAAGCTGTCCGGCACCCGCTTGTTCTGATTCACCATGAACGCCAGCGCTGAATCGCTGCAGGACACGAAGGTGACATTGCCGGTTACCCAGCCGCAGTCGATGATGCGGTGGTACTGCGAGCGCACCTCGAACCGCACGCCCTGCGCCAGGAACCGCCAGGAGCCGTCGGCGATATTGGTCTTGCCGAGCTTGATCATGGTGGACACCGTGTTCTGGGTGGTGTCGCACAGAATCCAGGACCCGCCGATGATATTGATACTGCCGCCCATCTCGAAATCGAGCATGGTGCCGGAGGTGTACTCGAACTCGCAGTCATGGAACGCGTAGTTCAGGAACTGGGATTCCTGCGCCGGGTAGGGCGCGAAACCCGACCGGATACCCGCATCACCCCAGGCGACCTGGTTCACGTACACCCGATGCCAGACCTGCTCACTGTTCAGGTTGGCGTTGGTATCGCCGTCGAAACCCCAGCCGCGCAACCAGCTTCCGGTCAGATGCAATTCGGACCACCAGATATCGTTCTGCGCTCCCGAACCGTAGGCCGGATAGGTGCCATCATTGCTCGCCGAGCACCACAGATAGGCCAGCGACTGGTTCGCGTTCGTCGAATGGAAGCCGAGATCGTG
Source organism: Nocardia sp. NPDC058058 (assembly GCF_042885355.1). NCBI lineage: Bacteria > Bacillati > Actinomycetota > Actinomycetes > Mycobacteriales > Nocardiaceae > Nocardia > Nocardia sp. NPDC058058. The sequence goes on from NZ_JBHVSA010000001.1 coordinate 694,498, forward strand.
AATCTTGGCTCCCCGCAAGCGGTTCGCGCATGTCATCAGGTTGTTCCGGCGTGGGTCGGTGCTGGCGGTGGCGGTCGAAGCGAACACGATCTCACTCTGATGCTTACCGTCGCCGTAGATTTCGAGGCCGTAGACCAGGCTCGCGCCCCAGGTGTTCTGGGTGGTCGCGGGGGTGAACATGAGGGTGTCCGCCTGGGTCACCAGATAGCGCCCGCTCGGGAAATACAGCTTCTTCGTCAGTGCCATACCCGAATCCGGGCGGTAGCTCGCCGAGGCGAGAACCGCGGCCACGGCGGATTTGATCGCGACGGTGTCATCGGTGACACCGTCGCCGACCGCACCGTAGGCGCGTACGTCGATCACATTGTCGGTCGGCAGTGGGGTTGTCATTCGCACACATTCCTGATGATCGGATTTCCCTGGCGTGTCCAGGCTTCGGCTCCGATGGTGACCGCTCGGGTGTACCGGACCGGCCGGAGTGACCAACGGGTTCCAACCGGGCGACGATTCCGATACCTGCCGTAGCTCGGCGAATCGGCTCAGGAAATCCCTGGGAGGGAACGCAGTTGGGCCACCGCGCGCACCTCGCCATCGATGGTGAACCAGAGGGTCTGTGCGTCGGGGGTTCGGCGGGTATGGATATCGAGGGGCTCGCCGTGCCGAATCGGTTTGTTGTATTCGAGGATGAAGCGATGCGGTCGGGCAGTGAGATCCGCTGTGTCGGAAGTGAATTCGTGCACGGCGTGCCAGTAGGCGGTATTGGTGACGTGCTGGAAGTGGTCGATATCGGTGCGGCGCAGTGGGAATCGAGCCGGGGGGATCGGGGGGAGTGGATCGGTGAGCCATTGCCGCCAGCGCAGGCGCTGTTCCGAGGTTGTGGTGCACATCAATTCGAAGAATTCGTCTTCGACCCGGGACGGGCTCATGGTCTCTTTGTTCATGTGAATCCAGAAGCCCTCGGTTTCGATGAGGCCGCCGGATTCGGAGTCGATGCGCACGCGCATGGTGCACCAGCGCGGGGAGATGCCCGAACACCAGCGGCGGGTGCGGAGTTTCGCGGGCCAGGTGATGGGGCGGATGACATCGATGACGGTGCGCCGGACGATCCAGTGCGGATGCGATTCCAGTGCGCCGCAATGTACGAGGTGATCGACGCCGGCCTCCTGGATGTGCCGGGCGATGCCGTCGATGCGCAGGCCCTGGTTCTCATCCATATCGACCGTGCCCAGGCGGCCCGGGAAATCGAAGATATGGCCCGAGGACGGGACCGGGGGGAGCGGGCGCAGCATCGGATGGTCATCGAGCGCGGGCAGCACCGGCGGCGGGTCGGTGAGCTGGTTCATCATCGGCAAACCTCCGGGACATCCATCCGAGTGGGGCGGGGAGTGCGAAAGGGCTGCGGTGCCAAATGCCGCGGCGGCAATGCCGGGGCGCGATGAGGTCAGCGTAGTGCAGAACCGGGCGCGGGGCGGGGCGGGCCACCCGCGCGCCCGGTGGCGTGTCACCGCAGCGGGCCGAAGAAGGTGCGCAGGTCCCGGGCCAGATCGGCGGGCGCCTCCATGGCCGGGAAATGCTTACCGCGCTCGAATTCGGTCCAGTGCGCATCGGCGGGCGCGGGGACCACCCGGCGCACGGTCTCATCCGCGCCGAAGACGGCGAAACCCTGGGGTGCGACGGGTTCGGAACCCCAGTCCATCGAATGCGCCTGCTCGTAGAGGGTGTGTGCGGCGGTTGCCCCGGCACCGGTGAACCAGTACAGCGCGACCGTGGTCAGCAGTTGATCGCGGTCGATCGGCAGATCGGTCCACTGCTCGAATTTCTCTGCGATCCAAGCCAATTGCAGCAGCGGAGAATCGACAAGTCCGTAACCGATGGTCTGCGGGCGCGAATTCTGGATCGCCAGATACGCCGAACCCTGACTGCGGAAGCTGTCCATGCGCTCGAGAATCACCTTGTCGACCGGATCGTCGGCATCGAGGCTGTCGGCCAGACCGGGCAGGAAGGTGGCGACATTCGCCGCGGTCATCGGATCGGTGACCACGTGCACGCCCAGCACATGTTCGGGATCGAGCCCGCCGACCATGCCGGAGATACCGCTGCCGATATCACCACCGTGCACGCCGTAGCGGGCATAGCCCAGCCGATTCATCAATTCGATCCAGGCGCGCGAGGTGCGGGCCATCGACCAGCCGGTATCGGACAGCGGGGTGGAGAAGCCGTAACCGGGCAGTGACGGGGCCACCACGTGGAACGCCGGGCCTTCGGCCGGTTCAGTGAGCGGCCCGATCAGTTGCATGAACTCCGCGACCGAACTGGGGAAACCGTGCGTGATGAGCAGGGGAGTGGCATCGGGACGGCTGGAGCGCACATGCAGGAAATGGATCTGCTGGCCGTCGATCTCGGTCAGGAACTGCGGGAAGGCATTGAGCGCGGCTTCCTGTGCCCGCCAATCGAATTCGGTGCGCCAGTAGTCGGCCAGCTCCTTCAGTTCGGCCACCGGGATACCGCGCTCCCAGCCGACACCGGGGAGTCCGGCGGCCCAGCGGGCGTGTGTCAGGCGATCGTGCAGGTAATCCAGCTCGGCCTGCGGGATATCGATGCGGAAGGGGCGAATCTCGGTGCTCATCAGGGGTTTCCGTTCCTTCGAGGGGGAGTGGCTTACTCGATGGGACCAACATTAGGAACGATTGCGGAAAGGTTCGTTCCGCGATTGCCGGATACCATCGAAAAATGTTGGAAACCTCCGCCCGCCTGCTGCGTCTGCTCTCGCTTCTGCAGTCCCGGCGCGATTGGACCGGGACCGAACTCGCCGAACGATTGCGCGTCACCACCCGCACCATCCGCAATGACATCGATCGGCTGCGTGAACTCGGCTATCCGGTCGAGGCCAAATCGGGGGTGGACGGCGGGTATCGGCTCGGCGCGAGTGGTGCGCTGCCGCCGCTGCTGCTCGATGACGAGGAGGCGGTCGCCGTCGCCGTCGGATTGCGCACGGCGGCAAGCAGTTCCATCGCCGGAATCGATGAGACGGCAGTGCGCGCGCTGACCAAACTCCAGCAGATCCTGCCGTCGCGACTGCGGCATCGGGTCAGCGCCTTCCAGCACACGCTGCCGGTGCCCGCACGCGGTCCGCTGGTCGATCCGGATGTGCTGACCGTCATCGCCGCCGCCTGCCGCGATCACGAACGCCTGCGCTTCGACTACGACTCGCACGGCGGCGCGGCCACCCGGCGCGATGTCGAGCCGTATCGACTGGTCAGCCTGCGCCAGCGCTGGTATCTGATGGCCTGGGATATGGACCGGGACGATTGGCGCACCTTCCGGGTCGATCGCATCCACCCGCGCACACCCACCGGTCCGCGCTTCACCCCGCGCCCGATTCAGCCCGACGCCGATATCGCCACCCGCGTGGAACGCTCGGTCGGCGAGGCGACCTGGCGATTCCGTGCCCGCGTCATCGTGCACGCCCCGGCCGCCCATGTGCGCCAACGCCTTCCGATCCAGGTCGATATCGAGGAACTGGGCGCGGACCGCTGCGCCTTCGAACCCGGCTCGGACAATCCGCAACAGCTCGCGCTCTACCTGGGCATGCTCGGCGCGGATTTCGAGATCGTCGACTCACCCGAACTGGCCGCGGCACTGCGCGACCTCATCGCCCGCTACCAGCGTGCCCTCCCCGCCCCCGAATAGCCGGTCGCGAGGCGATGCGGGTGGCGAGGGGCCCGGCGCATTCGATGCGGTGCGGTTCCCATTCGTACAAGTCCGGCACCGAGGTGATCGGTTAGCCTTCGGCCATGGGTGAACCTCTCGAATCCCTGCGGGCGCTCTGTACCGCCCTGCCCGAGGTGACCGAACGCCTCAGCCACGGCGAACCGACCTGGTTCGTGCGCGGGAAGAAGACCTTCGTCATGTTCGCCGACCACCACCACGACGATCGCCTCGGCTTCTGGTGCGCGGCTCCGCCCGGTGTCCAGGAGGAACTGGTCGCCGGACAACCGGACAACTACTTCCGCCCGCCGTATGTCGGCCACCGCGGGTGGCTCGGCGTCTATCTCGATGTCCCCGTCGACTGGACCGAGATCGCCGAGATAGTGCAGGACGCGTACCGGCTGATCGCCCCCAAAGCCCTGGTCGCGCAACTGGACTCGTAGCACCGCGGACGTGCGGTCAGCGCTGGTGCCCCTGTCGGCCGTAGTGGGCGTCCAGAACCGGCACGGGGTCGAGATCGGAAATGTGGTGGCCCGCATCGCAGTGGTCGGTGAGGTCCTTGCCGTCGCGGGCCTGGACTATGCGCAATTCGCGGACGAGGTCGACCAGGGATTCGGCGACCCTGGCGGCGTGACGGTAGCCCGGTGCGTCGCGGTCGGCGATGATCCAGACCCGGTGCGCGCCGGTGAACCAGGCGGCGTGATCGGGATGCCAGCCCTGTGCGCCACCGGCATTGCAGGTGGCGGTGAGACCGGCGTGGGTGGCGGTGAGCGCGTCGGCCTCACCCTCGCAGATGTGAATGTCGCGGCCGGAGTGGACCGCGTCGAGCACCTCGGGGAGATGGAAGGGCAGGTGTGCGAAACCGCCGGGGGTCCAACCGTTCTCGGTGCGGCGATACTGCCGGAAGGATTTCGCGCGGCCGTTCCGGTGCTCGGTGTGGACGCGGACCACGCATCCCGCGGAACGACCGTCGGGCCGGCGGTAGATGTACGTGGCCACATCCTGTGCGCGGCCCACCGGCGGACCGAGATCGCGTCTGTGTACCTCCAGGGACAGGCCCGCCACTTGCAGTGCTTGATCAGCCAAAGCCACTGCGGGGGAGTGGGTTCGATGTGTACCGGTGGGGGCCCGCGGCTCGTCGAATAGGTCGCGGACGCGCAGGCCGAGGCGCTCCAGCACCTGCTCATCGGGGCAGCCCGCGAAGCACCGCACCACCGTGCGCCCGCGCTGCCGGTTGTAGACGACGCCCAGCGAGGGATGGTGGTGGCGGCCGTCGGATTCGTGAACGGGGCACAGGTAGGTGGTCCAGTCGGCACCGCGCCGACCGGGACCGGATACCCGGTTCAGGGCGGCGGTAATGGTGTCCCAGGAGCGGTTCGAGTCCATAGCGAAGTCCTCTCACTACCGGTGTACCCGGTCCGCGGGGACTGTCAAACAGATCGAAACCCGTTGGAGTGCACGGTAAATCGTGCTTGCAGATGTGCGGGATCGGCATCGATGTGGCAATTGCACAATTAGTCAATGGAAATATGCGCATCTAGGCATGTAACTCGGGCGTGGCTCGCCGCATCCGGTTGTGCTCCGATGACGCGTCACGACCCGAACAAGCAGGGAAGGGCCCCGGCGCGGGAGTTGGGCGCGCCGGGGCGGGGAGGGGTCAGCGACCTGAGATGCGGTCGGCGAGCTTAGCGATACGGGAGGTGTGCCCGAGGCGGTTTTCGCGGTGGTCGGCCGCGCGATAGAGGCTGTACATGAGCTGTACGCCGATCCAGCGCAACGGTTCCGGTTCCCACCGGCGCACCTGCCAGTTCACCCACGGCAGGGTCGTGAGCTCGGTATTCCTGCGCAGCAGTAGATCTCGCAGGGTGCGGCCGGCGAGATTGGTGGTGGCCACACCGTGCCCGGTGTAGCCTCCGGCGAAGCCGAGGCCGGTGGTGTGGTCGAGCGCGACGCTCGAGCACCAGTCGCGGGGGACCGCGAGCACTCCCGACCAGGCGTGTGCGAGTGGGACTTCCGCGGTGGCGGGGAAGAAATCGGTGAGCATGGCCCGCAATACCTCGACGGTCCACTGTTGTGTGTGCCCGTCGGCGTCGATCCGGCTGCCGTAGCGATACGGCTTCCCGCGTCCGCCGAAGGCGATGCGGCCATCCGCCGTGCGCTGGGCGTACATGTAGTAGTGCGCCATATCGCCGAGCAATTCGCCGTGCTGCCAGCCGATTTCGCGCCAGAGCGACTCCGGCAGCGGTTCGGTGACGATCATCGAGCTGTTCATCGGCAGCCAATCGCGGTGGTTGGCACCGAAAGTCGCGGTGAAGCCCTCGGTCGCACGGATCACGTAGTCGGCGGTGACGGTGCCGTGCGCGGTGATCGCCGCGGCGGCGGCGGTCGCGGTGCGCGGTCGTACCGATTCCACGGTGGTGTGCTCGTAGATCCGCACACCCAGCGCTCGCACCGTATCGGCAAGTCCGCGTGCGAGTTTCGCGGGCTGCACGCGCGCGCAGTGTGGCGTCCACAGCGCCCCGGTCGCACCGGCGACGCGGATTCGCTCGTCGGTGTCGACGGCCATGAGATCGGCTTCGCCCCAGCCCCATTCGCGCGCGTGCGCCAGAGTTTCGCCGAGCCGCGCCTGTTGCGCGCTGTTGCGCGCCACGGTCAGCTGTCCGCTCTCGAGCACATCGGCGTCGATGCCCTCGGCCGCGGTGACCTTCACGATCTCGTCGACGGTGTCGAACATGGTGCGTTGTAACCGCACCGCGGCATCGCGGCCGTGCACCCGGGCGTATGCCTGCGGCGATCCCGCTATCTCCCCGACAACCCACCCGCCATTGCGCCCGGAGGCCCCGTAGCCCGCGAATTCCTTCTCCAGCACCACGATTCGCAGGTCCGGTTGCGCCTGCTTCAGGTAGTACGCGGTCCACAGTCCGGTGTATCCGGCTCCGATAACGCACACGTCGGCCTGGGTATGTCCGGACAGCGGGGCTCCGGGGTCGACGGGGGCGAGCTCACGGAACCAATACGACACCGAACCATTGACAAAGGACATATCAGACATCCTGGGCTATCTCCGAGCATTCGGCCACCGGCACTCCCGGATGGTCCCGAGGAGCGGGAGCGGGTCCGATTCGCGGCATTCGGATCGCGCCGGGTTGGCGCATGAAAACTCTTGGTGCACAGGAATAGTGAATATCCACAATCCCGGTACATCCCGGGCGTGTCGGGCGGTTTGCCCGCCAGAATGATCGACATGGTTGCGACAGGGGGTAGGGCAGACGTGTGCGATACGGACGGCGCCGGGGCGGTGGCCGCCGCGCCGGTGGGCGGTGCGGTCCCCGGAGTGGACATCTCCCGCTATCCGCTGGACTCACCCGGCGGTGCCGGGTGGAACGCGGCCGTCGCGGCCGCGCGCGCGGAGTTGGCGGCCGACGGCTGTACCGTACTGCGCGGTTTCATTCGGTCCGACGAGGTCGAGACCATGCGCCATGAAGGCGTCGCGCTCGCACCGCACGCCTACTACACGGTCGAGAACGTCAACGCCTACAACATCCCGATCGACGCCGACCTACCCGCGGATCATCCGGGCCGCATCGTGCTCCGTCGCGGAAACGCCTTCGTCGCAAGGGATCTGATCCCCCGCGAAGCCCTCATCCATCGGCTCTACACCGATGCCCGGTTCCAGCGCTTCATCGCGGACTGTTTCGGTCTGGACGCGCTGCACGAGTACACCGATCCGCTGGCGGGCCTGTGCCTCAATGTCGTTGCGCCCGGTATGTCGCATCCGTGGCACTTCGACACCAATGAATTCACCGTCAGCATGCTCACCCAGGAGCCCGAAGCCGGCGGGGTATTCGAGTACTGCCCGAATATTCGCTCCCGCGCCGCCGAGAATCTCGACGATGTGCGCGCGGTGCTCACCGATCACGGCGAACATCTCATCCGGCGGCTCGAACTGCGCCCCGGTGACCTGCAACTGTTCCAGGGGCGATTCTCCCTGCACCGCGTCGCGCCCGTCGGCGGCACCGTGCAGCGACATTCGGCGATCTTCGCCTACAGCGACTCCCAGGGCGTCATCGGCACCGCCGAGCGCACCCGGCAACTGTTCGGGCGCGTGTTGCCTGATCATCTCGCGGCCGATGCTGTCCGCGGTGACCGTCTGCTCGACTGAGAAGAGGACCACGTGCCGGTTTCCTTGCACAGCACTGGGAAAGCGTCGTTCGACGATATCTACGAGAGCCCCGACCCCCGTGCGTATTACGCCCGAATGTCCGAATTGGACTATCGGATACCGGAACTGGCGAAACCTCACTTCCAGCAGCTGCTGGCCGACCACCACGCGGCCACCGGCATCACGAGCCCGACCGTGCTCGATATCGGCTGCTCCTACGGCGTGAACGCGGCCCTGCTGCGCCTGGACACCACCATGTCCGATCTGTTCGACAGCTACGCCGAACCCACCCCGCCGGATCTGCAAGCCCGCGATCGCGCCCGGCTCGCCGAGCAGGATCGACTACCCGGGGTCCGATTCCTGGGAATGGACGCTTCGGGCGTCGCACTGGACTACGCCCGCAATGCCGGGCTGCTGCACGACACCGTGCACGCGGATCTGGAGGCCGCCGACCCCACCGACGCGCAGCGCCGCGTCCTGGCAGGCGCCGACCTGGTCATCTCCACCGGCTGCGTCGGCTATGTCACCGAGCGCACCCTGCTGCGGGTGGCCCGCGCCCACGGTGGAAAGCTGCCCTGGATGGCGCATTTCGTGCTGCGCATGTTCTCCTTCGATCCCATAGCCACCCATCTCGCCGCGCTCGGCTATCACACCGAACTCGCGCCGGGCGCCTTCCGGCAACGCCGGTTCGCCTCGCCGGAGGAGCAGGCGCAGGTGTGTAATGCACTGGCGGCCAATGGAATCGATACGCAAGGCTACGAATCCGATGGCTGGCTCTACGCCCAGCTCCACCTGTCCCGCCCGAACCTATCCTTCGACCACGAGGACCTGCATTGAGCGAACGGACCTTCGCCCACGACGATCAGCTGCCGCGGGTGCCGCTCCCCACTCTGGAGGAGAGCTGCACCCGCTTCCTGCACTGGTCCGCGCCGCTGCTCTCCAGCGACGAATACGCCGCCACCGCGGCGACCGTCGAGGATCTGCTGCGCCCCGACAGCCCGGCCCGCACCCTGCACGCGGATCTGCAGCGGTTCGACGCCGAACCCGGCGTCGGCAGTTGGCTGGACGAATTCTGGCCCTCGCGCTACCTCGGGCGCCGGGACCGAATCGCGTTGAACGCCAACTTCTTCTTCCTGTTCCGCGATGACACCGTGCTGGGGGCCTCCACCTCCGCCGGACAGGCGGAACGGGCGGCGGCACTGGTCACCGCGGCGGTGAACTACAAGCTGCGCCTCGATGCCGAGGAGATCCCGCCGGTCACCCAGCGCGGGCAGAAACTCAATATGGCGCAGAACAAGTTCCTGTTCTCCGAGACCCGGATTCCCGGTGCTCCGCAGGACACCGTGCGGGTGCCGTACACCGATGAGTGGCCGGGGCCGTCGCAGGCGGGACATATCGTTGTCCTGTACCGCGGCAACATGTTCCGGATGGATGTGCTCGGGGCCGAGGGCGTGCCGTACAGCCCCGAGGATCTGACCGCCGGACTGCTCGGGGTGATGAAGGCCGGATCGCGGCGCGCGCCGGTGAACACCTCGGCCGGGCATCTCACCACCCTGGCCCGCAAGGACTGGGCTCCGCTGTACCAAGAGCTGCGGCCGGTCAACGCCGAGGCGTTCGAGACCATCGAGACCGCGCTGTTCTGCGTCTGCCTGGAGGACTTCAGCCCGCGCGACACCCTGCACGCGTGCGATCAACTCCTGCACGGGGACAGCGGTAATCGCTGGTTCGACAAGGCGGTGTCGTTCATCGTCTTCGCCGACGGCCGCACCGGTATCAATGTCGAGCACTGCGGACTGGACGGCACCACGATCCTGTCGTTCGTGGACACGCTGCTGGAGACCCCGGTCACCGAGCATGCCGCGCAGTCCGGGGCGCAGCCGCAGGGGCTGCCCGCCGCCGAGCCCATCGAGTTCGTGCTCGATGCCGCGCAGCGGTCGGTCACCTCCGCCGCGGCGGCGTCCTTCTCACAGTTCGCGCTGGACACCGCCACCAGTACGGTGTCCTTCGATTTCGGCACCGGGCATATCAAGACCCTCGGTATCTCCCCGGATGCCTTCGCGCAGTTGAGTTATCAGCTCGCGCATCGGCGCAGCAAGGGCCTGACCGGAGCGACCTACGAATCGATCGCGACCCGGCAGTTCCGCAACGGCCGCACCGAGGCCATGCGCGTGGTGACCCCGGAGATCCTGGAATTCATTGCCGCCATGGAGAATCCGGCGGCCAATGACGATCGCAAGCGCGAAGCCGTGCGGGCCGCCGCCACGGCGCATGTGCAGCGGGCGCAGGAGTGCCAGCGCGGGGAGGCTCCCGAACAGCACCTGTGGGAACTGGAGTGGATTCAGCGGCGTCGCGGTGAGCAGCTCGGCGTGACCGCGCCGATGGCGTTCTTCGACAGCCCCGGCTGGAAGATCGCGCGCGATGACTATCTGAGCACCAGTTCGGCTCCGTCGGTGAATATTCAGTTCTTCGGTTTCGGGTCAACCAGCCCGACCTGCATCGGTATCGCGTACGTGCTGCTGCCCGATCGCTGGAACCTGTACCTGGCCACCCCGAAGTCGGTGGCGCAGCAGATGCACGACTTCGCCGCGCAACTGCGCACGGCCGCAGCGGAATTGGAGAAGTTGCTGGCCGGATGAGATTCGACCCCACCACTGCTGTCTGATTTGTCGGTAACGTGACAATCGTGATTACGCTCAAGAAAGAAGACGGCGCAGCGGATCTCGGCGGCATCACCAAGATGAGCGTCGGGGTCAGCTGGGATCCCTCCTCGGGCAGCAGTGGTGGACTACTCGGTATCGCTCGGCGCAAAAAAGGCGTCGACCTGGATTTGATCGCAGTACTCATGCAGGGCAGCGAACCCGTGCGGTTCGCCGGCCTGGATTCCCTCGACCCCTTCGGCAACGGTTCGGTGCAGCACACCGGCGATGAGCAGACCGGCGCGGCCTCCGGCGACGACGAGACCGTGCACGTCACCTTCGCCACCGTGCCGCCCGCCATCGACGGGATCATCTTCGTCGCGGCCGCCTTCAAGAAGGGCAGCAGCTTCGAGAAGGCCAACAATGTGTCCTTCAAGATCTACGACGCCACCGGCGGCAGCACCCAGCAGGTGGCCGATATCTGGCCGTCGCTACTCGGCGCGGACAACGCCAATGCCATCGCCCGCGCCTTCCGCAACGGCCCGGCCTGGCAGCTCGAGGTCCTCGATCGCAAGGGCAAGGTGAAGCAGGGCGATATGCAGGCCCTGCTGCGATTCGCCATGGCCTGACCTGGGATTCGCTCCGGTCCGGGTGGTTCCCGCGCAGCGGGTGAACCGCCCGGACCGGCCGGTTCATGGGGCAGGGGTGGCGATCTGCGAGAATCACTTACCGTGAAATCTTTCGAAGCCCTGTTCGCCGAGCTACAGGATCGTGCAGTCAACCGCCCCGAGGGGTCCGGAACCGTCGCCGCTCTGGACGCCGGTGTGCATGCGCAGGGCAAGAAGGTACTGGAGGAGGCCGGCGAAGTATGGCTGGCCGCGGAGCATGAGAGTGACGAGTCGCTGTCGGAGGAGATCTCCCAGCTGCTCTATTGGGTTCAGGTGCTGATGGTGGGCCGCGGTCTGCGGCTCGAAGACGTGTACCGACATCTGTGATGCGCCGTTTCACCGCACAGCCCGTGCGGCCGATGACCCCGCGTCCACTGTCCTCACGTCCCCCCACCCGTCCCGAAAGGAATATCTATGCTTCGCGTCGCCGTCCCAAATAAGGGCTCGCTGTCCGAATCCGCCGTCGCCATCCTCGCCGAGGCCGGATACCGCGGCCGCAAGGATGCCCGCGATCTGAGCGTGCTCGACAACGCCAATCAGGTCGAGTTCTTCTTCCTGCGCCCCAAGGACATTGCGATCTACGTCGGCTCCGGTGAGCTCGATCTCGGCATCACCGGGCGCGACCTCGCGCTGGATTCCGGTGCGCCGGTGCAGGAGCGCCTGGCCCTGGGCTTCGGCAACTCCTCGTTCCGCTACGCCGCTCCGGCGGGCCGGGAGTGGAAGGTCGAGGACCTCTACGACAAGCGCATCGCCACCTCGTACCCGAACCTGGTTCTCACCGATCTGAAGGCGCGTGGCATCGAGGCCGAGGTCATCCGCCTCGACGGCGCGGTCGAGATCTCGATTCAGCTCGGCGTCGCCGATGCCATCGCCGATGTGGTCGGCTCCGGTCGCACCCTGCGCCAGCACAATCTGGTCGCGTTCGGTGATTCGCTGTGCGACTCCGAGGGTGTGCTCATCGAGGCCAAGGGCGCGGATCAGCGCAACAAGGCCCGCAATCAGCTGGTGGCTCGCATTCAGGGTGTCGTGTTCGCGCAGCAGTACCTGATGCTCGATTACGACTGCCCCAAGTCGCTGCTGGAAGCCGCGGTCGAGATCACCCCGGGTCTGGAGTCGCCGACCATCGCGCCGCTGACCGATCCCGAATGGGTCGCGGTGCGCGCGCTGGTGCCGCGCAAGAACGGCAATGAGCTCATGGACAAGCTGGCCGATCTCGGTGCGAAGGCCATCCTGGCCACCGATATTCGCTCCTGCCGCGCGTTCTGATCGATCGCCGCATCGCGAAATAGCCTCGCCCGCCGCGTTTTCGCGGCGGGCGTGACTGTTTCCGGTCTCAGTCGGCCGTTTCGGTCAGGACGGTGATGGTGTCGGGTGCGGCGATGGCGGGGTACGGCGGCGGGGTGCCGCCGAACTCAGGGCAGAGCGGTTTGAAATCGCAGTACTGGCACAGCCAGGATCGACTGGGCGGGAAATCGCCTGTCTTGGAGGCGGATTCGATGGCCTGCCAGAGCGCGGAGACAATGCGTTCGAAACGTAGCAACTCTTCGGCATCGGGTTCGTAGCTCAGGGTCTGCTCGTCGGCGAGGTACATCAGGCGCAATTCCGCGGGCGCGGTGCCCAGCGTGCGCATCAGCACCAGAGCGTAGAACTTGAGCTGGAACAGCGCCCGGGTTTCGCGTTCCGGACTGGGGGAGCGGCCGGTCTTGTAGTCGATGACGTGCAGCAATCCATCGGTGGAACGGTCGATGCGATCCACGAAGCCGCGCAGCGGGGTGCCGTCGGGCAGATCGGTCTCGATGAACGCCTCGAGCGATTGCGGTTCGAAGGCGGTGGGATCCTCGAGGTTGAAGTAGACCCGCACCAGGTCGTGCGCCTCGGCCAGGAAACCTGGCAGTTCCTCTTCGGCTATCAGGTCGGCGGTTTCGGGGCGCGATTCCAGCAGCCGGGTCCAGGCGGGGGCGATCAGATCACCGGCGTGCGCCAGATCGCGTTCGGGTGCGGGCAGTCCGAACAGCGCCTCGAGCACCGCGTGCACGAGCGTGCCGCGCACCGCGACCCGGGCGGGGGCCTCCGGGATCCGGTCGATCGCGCGTAACCGATACTTGAGCGGGCACTGCTTGAAATCCATTGCGCGCGAAGGTGAGAGTGCGAGCCTGCGCGGCTGGGCGCCCGCGGAGTCCGGGGTAGTGATCGCGGGTACCGACATACCTGGCAGGCTAAACGCAGGCACCGACAAGGTGCGAACCTGATTCACGCAGCAAAATCGCAGCGACTTCCGGCCTGCGCCGGAGTCGAACCAGAACGGAGATTCATGACGGCCAGACGGACCGGGCCTTTCCAGATCGGCGACCGGGTGCAGCTGACCGACGCCAAGGGGCGCAAGTTCACCGTGATCCTGGCGGAGGGCGGCACCTTCCACACCCACGCCGGAGAGATCGCCCATGACGATCTGATCGGTGCCGACGAGGGCAGCGTGGTGATGTCCGCCAAGAACACCGCGTACCTGGCGCTGCGGCCGCTGCTGACCGACTACGTGCTGTCCATGCCGCGCGGCGCGGCGGTCATCTACCCCAAGGACGCCGCGCAGATCGTGCACGAGGGCGATATCTTCCCCGGCGCGACCGTACTGGAGGCCGGTGCCGGTTCCGGCGCGCTGACCTGTTCGCTGCTGCGCGCGGTCGGCCCGGAGGGCAAGGTCGTCTCCTGGGAGATCCGCGAGGACCACGCCGAACACGCCGTCCGCAATGTCGAGCGCTTCTTCGGGGAGCGCCCGGACAACTGGGAGCTGACCCTCGGCGATGTCGCCGAGTACTCCGGCCCGCAGGTGGATCGGGTCATCCTGGACATGCTCAAGCCCTGGGACACCCTGGACGCGGTCGCCAAGGCGCTGGTGCCCGGCGGTGTGCTCATGGTCTACGTGGCCACCACCACGCAGATGTCCGAGGTGGTCGAACACCTGCGCCGCCAGGAATGCTGGACCGAGCCCCGCGCCTGGGAATCCATGGTTCGCGGCTGGCACGTGGTCGGCCTGGCCGTGCGGCCCGAGCATCGCATGCAGGGCCACACCGCCTTCCTGGTGACCGCCCGCCGCCTCGCCGACGGTGTCGTCGCCCCCAAACCGCAGCGCCGCGCCGGTAAGGGATAACGAAGCGAGACGGAGTCGATGCCGAAACGCGCACGCTGCCAATCAGGCTCGACGTGCGTGCCGCCCGGCTCCGCGGCAGAGCCTTCGAATCGGCCTGCCCCGCAGGCTTTTCAACACGATATGCCCCCTTTCCTGTTGGAAAGGGGGCACATTCGTGTGTTTCGGAACGGTGTGCGTTCAGCCGGTGCGGGTTTTCACACCGTGCCGATCAGCAGGGAGCGCGTCCCATCGACAGGATGGTGCACGCGGTGCTCTCCGAGAGCTGCCAGCCCGCGGCGGTGTGCTGCCAGGACATCGGCACGCCCGGCATGGTGCCGTGCGGGGAGATGACCGCGACCGAGGCATTGGCGTTATCGCCGTCGACCTGGATGTTCGAGACGCCGAAGCCGATCTTGCCGTAATTGCCCAGCTTCGAGGTCATGGTGTCGATATTGCTCGCGCGCCGATCGCCACCCACCATGAGCTGCTCCTTGTCGACCGTGGCGATATTCGGGTCGACGAAGCGTTCCAGGGTGGACTGCAATTCCTCCGGCGAGGGTGCGGGGGAATCGGCGTTGGCGAATCCCGCGCCCGAGACGAGCGCGAGGCTCGCGCCGAGGGCGGCCAGGGAAATGCGGGCGGAGCGAGCGAGCATGAGCGGTCGAGCCTTTCGATCGGAGCGATATCTGCTGGGTATTACGGCTGACAGGCGGCGCGCGCCATGCCGAGGATGGTGCAGGCGCCGGAATCGGCGAGCTTCCAGGTGCCGTCCACGTACTGGAACGACATCGGCACATCGGCCATGGTGCCGTGCGGGGACACCACCGACACCTTCACATCGGCCTTATCGCCGGTCTGCTTGATTTCGCCGACGGTGAAAGACACCGCGTAATGCGCCAGACCCTGGTTCATTGTCTCGATGAGCGCGATCCGCTTGTCCCCGTCGACAACGAGTTTCGCCTTGTCCGCGGCCGGTTTCGCCGGATCGGCGAACGCGGTCAGCACGCCCTGGAGCTGCTCGGCGGTGGGTGCGGGAGCGGTCGCCGCCTTGGTGACCGCGGCCGAGGTGGTGGCCGCTGAGTCGGTCGAGGTCTTGTCATCGGAGCCGCAGCCAGCCAGGGTTGCGGTAACGGCGAGGGCCGCCGCAACGGTAGCCACGGAAACACGAAGCGTCCGCGAGGCGTTGCCCATACCAGAAGTTCGACTGGTGGGAAGGAGCATCAACGGCACCCTTTCGGATCGGCCGGTGATTAACTCACCGGAAACATGTTAGGGCAGGCTAACATGTCCGTCCGGTCCGCTAGCCGCAGCCTAGATGTGATCACGACGAAACCATGTCGGAAAGCGAGAACGAGTATCGCCCGGTAGCGTTGATAGACCGGGACTGGGAGGAGCAGCATCATGAGCCCCAACGAACATTCGGACTCGGCGGCCTGGAGGGAACTCGAGGCCGTCCGCGCCGAGGCGGCTGCACTCCGGAGGCAACTCGCCGACTCGCCGGATCGCTCACGGGAATTGGAAGCGCGCGTTGATTCGCTGACAATTCGCAACACCAAACTCATGGACACCCTCAAGGAAGCGCGGCAGCAACTCGTCGCTCTCCGTGAGGAAGTCGATCGGCTCGGTCAGCCACCGAGCGGTTACGGCGTTCTGCTTGGTGTGTATGACGATCAGACGGTCGATGTGTTCACCTCAGGACGAAAGATGCGCTTGACGTGCTCGCCGAATATCGACACTTCCACCCTCATCTATGGTCAAACCGTGCGTCTCAATGAGGCGTTGACCGTGGTCGAGGCCGGCAAGTTCGATCAGATCGGCGAAATCGGCACGCTGCGCGAGATTCTCGACGACGGCCGTCGAGCACTGGTTGTCGGTCATGCCGACGAGGAGCGAGTGGTGTGGCTGTCCGGCCCGCTCTCCGCGCTCGTCGACGTGGACGATATGGAAGATCCGGATCGCCCCATTCGCAAACTGCGCCCGGGTGATTCGCTGCTGGTCGACACCAAGGCCGGTTTCGCCTTCGAGCGAATCCCCAAGGCGGAGGTCGAGGATCTCGTGCTGGAGGAGGTGCCCGATGTCGATTACCACGATATCGGCGGCCTCGGGCGCCAGATCGAGCAGATTCGCGATGCGGTGGAACTGCCGTTCCTGCACAAGGATCTGTTCCGCGAATACGCGCTGCGGCCGCCCAAGGGTGTGCTGCTCTACGGTCCCCCCGGTTGCGGTAAGACGTTGATCGCCAAGGCCGTTGCCAATTCGCTCGCCAAGAAGATCGCCGAGGCGCGCGGTGAGGATGCCAAGGAAGCCAAGTCGTTCTTCCTGAACATCAAGGGCCCCGAACTCCTGAACAAGTTCGTCGGTGAGACCGAACGCCATATTCGGATCATCTTCCAGCGGGCTCGGGAGAAGGCCTCCGAGGGCACCCCCGTGATCGTGTTCTTCGACGAGATGGATTCGATCTTCCGCACCCGCGGTTCGGGTGTCTCCTCCGATGTGGAGACCACCGTTGTGCCGCAGTTGCTTTCGGAGATCGACGGTGTCGAGGGCCTGGAGAACGTCATCGTCATCGGCGCCTCCAATCGCGAGGACATGATCGACCCTGCCATTCTGCGGCCCGGCCGCCTGGACGTGAAGATCAAGATCGAGCGCCCCGATGCCGAAGCGGCACAGGACATCTTCTCCAAGTACCTCACCGAGACGCTGCCGCTGCACGCGGACGATCTCGCCGAATTCGATGGTGAGCGCGCCAAGTGCGTGAAGGCCATGATCGAGCGAGTGGTGGATCGGATGTACGCCGAGAGCGAGGACAACCGCTTCCTGGAGGTCACCTACGCCAATGGTGACAAGGAGGTCCTGTACTTCAAGGACTTCAACTCCGGCGCCATGATTCAGAACATCGTGGACCGCTCCAAGAAGTACGCCATCAAATCGGTACTGGAATCGGGCAATCCGGGTCTGCGCATCCAACACCTCTACGACTCCATCGTGGACGAGTTCGCGGAGAACGAGGACCTGCCCAACACCACCAACCCCGATGACTGGGCACGTATCTCGGGCAAGAAGGGCGAGCGGATCGTCTACATCCGCACCCTGGTGACAGGCAAGAACGCCTCCGCCAGCCGCGCCATCGACACCGAGTCGAATACGGGTCAGTACCTGTAACAATCGAATAGGAAGGGCCGCAATCCCCTTGGGGATTGCGGCCCTTTTCGTATGCGATCAGCTCTGGCGCGCAGTGGTATTCGCGGTGTCGAGTTCGGCGAGGATGTCGCGCAGGGTTTCGCGGCGGTCGGGGGAGAGGGTGGAGAAGAGGTCGCGGGCGGCTTGGACTCGGGCCTCGGACATGCGGGTGAGGAGGGTGCGGCCCGCGTCGGTGAGTGCTACGAGAGTGGCTCGGCGGTTTGTGGGGTCGGGGGCGCGGGTGAGCAGGCCTGCGGCTTCGAGGGCGTCGACGACGGTGGTGGCCGAGCGGGGGACGATGCCGAGTCTGTCGGCGAGGTCGGACATGCGCAGGGGTTCGCCGGCGCGGCTCAGGGTGCGCAGGGCGCGGGCCTGGGCGGGGGTCAGGCCCAGGGGTGCGAGGTTGGCCATTTGGCTGTGCCGGATGCGTTTGGCGGTGCGCAGGAACAGGTCGGGCAGGTCGCCTTCGGATACCTTCTCCATATTGCTGAGCATAGCTCACTGTCATATGGAATAATTGTGAGCCTAGCTCAGTTATGGGGAGAGATTCCCGTTGGAAGGAGGCGCCTATGGCTGCCCGATCCGAACTTCGCCGGATACTCCGGCTGTTCCACCCCTATCGTTCCCGGCTCGCCGTCGTCGGCGTGCTGGTCGGCCTGTCCTCGATCGTGGGACTGGCCTCGCCGTTCATGGTGCGCGGGGTCATCGACACCGCGCTGCCCGACGGTCGCACCGGACTGTTGACCGCGCTCGCGGCGGGCATGATCGCCGTCGCCGCGCTGACCGCCGTGTTCGGCGTCTGGCAGACCTATCTCTCGACCGCGGTCGGGCAGGAGGTCATGCATGATCTGCGGACCGCGGTCTACTCGCGACTGCAGTCCATGCCGCTCGCGTTCTTCACCGCGACCCGCACCGGTGAGGTGCAATCGCGCCTCGCCAATGACATCGGCGGGATGCAATCGACGGTTACCTCGACCGCGACCTCGCTGATCTCCAATTTCACCTCGGTGTTCGCCGCCGTGATCGCCATGTTCGCGCTGGACTGGCGGCTCACCCTGGTCTCGCTGCTCATGCTGCCGTTCTTCGTATGGATCAGTCGCAAGGTCGGTTCCGAGCGCCGCCGCATCACCGGGGAGCGGCAGAAGCAGCTCGCCGGGATGTCCGCGATCGTCGAGGAATCGCTGTCGGTCAGCGGAATCCTGTTGGGCCGCACCATGGGTCGCTCGCCCGCGCTCGTCGATGACTTCTCCCGGGAGTCCCGGGGATTGGTGGACTTGGAGATTCGCTCCAATATGGCGGGGCGGTGGCGGCAGTCGACCATCACCATCGTCATGGCCGCCATGCCCGCGGTCGTCTACTGGGCGGCCGGATTGACCGTCGCCGCCGGGCATCCGCTGGTGTCCATCGGCACACTGGTGGCATTCACCACCTTGCAGGCCGGACTGTTACGGCCCGCGGTCATGCTGCTGTCCACCGGTGTGGAGGTGCAGAGTTCACTGGCGCTGTTCGGGCGCATCTTCGAATACCTGGATCTGCGACCCGATATCGCCGAACCGGAGCATCCGGTGGCGCTGCCCGCCAAGGGTGTGACCGGTGCGGTGCGGTTCGACCGGGTCGGGTTCGCCTACGACCCCGCCGATCGGAAGGTGCTGAACGATATCGATATCAGCGTTCCGGCCGGGACCAGCCTGGCGATCGTCGGTGAAACCGGTTCGGGCAAGACGACTCTCGGCTATCTGGCCGCGCGCCTCTACGATGCGAGCACGGGCAGCGTCACCGTTGACGGAATCGACGTGCGGGACTTGAGTTTCGCGGATCTGTCCGCCACCGTCGGCGTGGTCTCGCAGGAGACCTACCTGTTCCACGCCTCGGTCGCCGAGAACCTGCGCTTCGCCAAACCCGATGCCACCGACCAGGAGCTGTACGCCGCCGCCCGCGCCGCGCAGATCCACGATCACATCGCCGCGCTGCCCGACGGCTACGACACCAAGGTCGGCGAACGCGGCTACCGCTTCTCCGGCGGTGAGAAACAGCGCCTGGCGGTGGCGCGCGCGATCCTGCGCAATCCGCCGATCCTGGTGCTGGACGAGGCCACCAGCGCCCTGGACACCCGCACCGAACGCGAGGTGCAGGCCGCCATCGACGCCCTGTCGCAGGGCCGCACCACCATCACCATCGCGCACCGGCTATCCACCATCCGCAATGCGGATCAGATCGTGGTGCTGGACCACGGCCGGGTCGTGGAACGCGGTACGCACGCGGAACTGCTGGCGCGCAACGGTTTCTACGCCGATCTGCTCGCCCGGGACGAGGTGCTGGCGGTGGCCTAGCCGCCGCCCGGCAAAGGTTGCATCGTGATGTTCGTGTTGTCATAACTCCGGGTGTGGCATACGGTCTATCTCGACTGTCGGGGGATCGTCGAATGAGTTGTGCTGGTGTGCAGGGTATTTCGCTGCGCTACCGGTTGATGGGCACCTGGAGGGGACATCCTGATGCGTTTCGATTCCACACGTCTGCTCGCGATAGGCGCTGCGGCATTGGCCATTCCCTTGGCGGCCGCGGTGGCCTCGCCGGTGACGGCCCTGGCCGCACCGGCGTTCGGCCCGGTGCATCGGGCTCCCGCCGGTGGATTCGAGGAACTGATGGTTCCGTCGAGTATGGGTCCGGTCAAGGTGCAGGTGCAGTGGGCCAAGCGCGGTGGCGGCTCGGCCCTGTACCTGCTCGACGGTATGGCGGCCCGGGATGATCGCAACGCCTGGTCCTTCGAAACCAATGCCCTGCAACAGTTCGGCGATGACGATGTCACCCTGGTGATGCCGGTGGGCGGCCAGTCCAGCTTCTATACGGACTGGGCCTCGGCCAGCAATACCAACGGCCAGAAGTACACCTACCGCTGGGAAACCTTCCTCACCAAGGAGCTTCCCGACTTCCTCGCCGGTTACGGCGTCTCCCGCACCAATAACGCCGTGGTCGGGCTGTCCATGAGCGGCGGGGCCGCCCTCATGCTCGCCGCCTTCCACCGCGACCAGTTCAAATTCGCGGGCACCTTCTCCGGGGCGCTGAACATCTCCGCCCCCGGTATGCGCGAAGCCGTCCGGGTGGCCGTATTGCGCTGGGGCGCATACAACATCGACGCCATGGCCGCCCCCTGGAGCCCCGCCTGGCTGCGCATGGACCCCTTCGTCTTCGCGCCCCAGCTCAAGGGCCTGCCCATGTACATCTCGTCCGGTAGCGCCCTCCCCGGCCCCGACGACCGCCCCGCCAGCGTGGCCCAGGTCTTCGACACCGGCGTCAGCATGGGCATCGAAGCCGTGGCCCTGCTCAACACCAGATCCTTCCAGACCCGCCTGAACTCCCTCGGCATCCCCGCCACCTTCGACTTCCCCGCCGCCGGCATCCACACCTGGAAGTACTGGGAAGCCGAACTCTGGAAGGCCCGCCCCGCCATCCTCTCCGCTCTGCAGGCCTGATTCGCCGATCCCGGAGAGTGCTGCCCGGCACTGTTATAGTCCGTCGGGAACCTTTGCCGCGCAATCTGTTCGAGGCGGTAGGGGGAGTGTTCGGTGTGGGAGGGAACCCGGTGGATATCGCTGCGGGTACCTCTTTCGGCGGATACCGGATCGAACGTCCGCTGGGTACCGGCGGCATGGGGACGGTCTACCTGGCGAAACATCCGCGACTACCGCGCAGTGACGCACTCAAGGTGCTCTCCGCCGAACGTTCGGCGGGCGCGGGATTCCGGGCCGGCTTCCTGCGCGAGGCGGAAATCGCCGCGCGCGTGCGGCATCCGAATCTGGTGGCGGTGCACGACCGGGGCGAACAGGACGGCCGGCTCTGGATCGCCATGCAGTACGTGGCCGGGGTCAATCTGGCCGATGTGATTCGCCGCGGCCCCATGCCGGTCGAGCGCATCGTCCATGTGCTGACCGAGGCGGCGCGCGGTCTGGATGAGCTGCATCGCGCCGGTCTGGTGCATCGGGATGTGAAGCCCGCCAACATACTTGTCGACGAGCGGCCGGATCAGCCGGATCGCGTCCTGGTCACGGATTTCGGCATCTCCAGTGCGGCCGAGGACGCGGCCGCGATCGCCGCCGGTGGTTTCACCGGAACCCTGGCGTATGCCGCCCCCGAGCAGCTCGACGATGATCGGATCGATCATCGGGTGGACGTCTATGCGCTGGGCTGCACGCTCTTTCAGATGCTGACCGGGTCATTGCCGTTCGTGCGCACCGCTCCGGGTTCGCTGATGTACGCGCATATGCATGAGGAGCCGCCCCTGCCATCGGCGCTGAATCCGGCGCTGCCCAGGGGATTCGATGTCGTGGTGCGCCGTGCCATGGCCAAGCGGCCCCATGACCGGTTCCCGAGTTGCGGCGCGCTGGCCAGTGCCGCCGCGGCGGCACTCGCCGGTGTCCCGGGTGAGCCGAGCGGCCCGCGCCGGAGGCGGCTGTGGCCACGTCGTCCGGTGGGTCGGCGGCGGATCGAAGTAGCGGCGGCACTTGCGGTCTCGGCGCTGCTGGTGGGTGTGCTGGCCGTGCGCCTCTGCTCGGATCCCGTGGACTCCGCCCCGGTACTGGCACAGCCGATGACCGGCACGATCGATCCCGCCTACTGGGGCGACTACGCCTATATCGCCCGGACCTTTCCGGATCTGTTGCCGCCCACGCCGTACGGCAGCGGCTACCAGGAGCTCACCGGCTGCATTCCGATCGGTGGATCCGGCACCGATTCCTGGACGACTCCGGTTGCGGTGGGCGAACTGTACTGCGTCGGCAATTCCGATCCGGTTTTCTCGCTGTTCGTCACCTGTAACGCCGACAGGTCGCCCATCTCACCGGATTTCGGCATCGCGGTAGCCGAAGGTGATGAGCGCTGGACTCGCCCTTCGGGTTCGGGGCACCTGTTCTGGGGTACCGGTGTGCTGGTCGACACCGGCACGGTGCTCGACAACAAGGGCGTGGGGGTGCTGGACGTGTATTTCGATGATCCCGGTCGCAATTTCTGTCGACTGGAGCTGTTCGGGAATACCGCGACGGGTGCCGAGCTGCGCACCGGATGGTGGCCGAATGCGCCTTTCTGACAGCATATTTCGTTACCTTCGGCCCTCGGCGGCGCTCGCCGCGATACTGCTCGCGGCCGGGTGCACGGTGCCGGGTACGCCGGTGGCGCAGTATCCCGATCCGGCGGCAATGGATGTGGGCGCGTTCGGCATTCGACGGCTGCGGGAGCCCCCGGGCAATGAACAGTACGGCCGGGTGATCGAATCCACCCGGCTGGCAGAGGCGTTGATCGACCCGGCCGAGGCGGATCCGGCGCTGACCGGCCAGCTCGGGCCCAATGGCGTACATCTGATGCCGACGCCCGCCAAAGCCGCGTCGCTGTTGGCCGCCCCGGTGCGCGCGGTGCTCGAGCGCGAGGGGTTGCTGGCGGGCGCGGCGGTGGGCGGCACGGTGCCCGCCGCCGGTTTCACGCCCGCGGTGGGATCGGCCCGGCTGTTGTCCCTGCTCATCATGCGGTTCCCGGATCCGGACGCGGCCCAGCGCGCCGCCCGCGATATCGATGCCGCCGATGTCGCTGTCAATTCGGCGAACACCGCCTTGACGATTCCGGACTATCCTGCCGCGCACGCGCATTGGCGTCCAGGTGTGCCGACCGCCGCCGCCAGC
Source organism: Nocardia sp. NPDC058058 (assembly GCF_042885355.1). Classification (NCBI taxonomy): domain Bacteria; kingdom Bacillati; phylum Actinomycetota; class Actinomycetes; order Mycobacteriales; family Nocardiaceae; genus Nocardia; species Nocardia sp. NPDC058058. Next base: position 717,642 of record NZ_JBHVSA010000001.1, read on the forward strand.
CTCGCCGACGGCGTTTTCGTCGTGAACCTGTACCTCGGAGACACCGTGGCGGACGCGGCGGTGCTGACGCTGTTGGCGCGCAGTACTTTCGACAAAGAACTGCCCCGGCTTCGCGAATTCACGGTGACGCCGCGAGATCAGCTGGCTCGCCTGCCCATCGACCGCGAAGGCATGCTCGCGCGCATCGTGCCCGAGGCGCCGGGGCGCTGGCCGTATCCGATCGTGGTGTCGACCACGCCGCAGCGGAATGCCGGTTGGTCGGCAGTGGTGCGGGGTGAGGGTGTGGTCTATGGCCCGCGTGCGGCGAGCCTGTGGAGCAACCGGGTCCGGCGCGATACCGGTATCGAGTTGCAGGCGGTGAATGGATTGACCGCCCTGACCCGGTATTCGTCGGCGACCTCGGCGCGCGACGCCTTCGAGAAAGTGGTGCGCGAGTACGCCGCGGGCAAGGATGTGCGCTCGGTGCCGGGACCGGTGGGGGTGCCGGATGTCTACTGCGGGGAGGGCGTCGGCGGGGACTCCACCTTCCATCTGCGGTACGCCTGCCGGCTGTTGTCCGGGCGGTATCAGGCCATGCTGATCGGTCCGGACATGACCGATCTGCGGCAACGGCTGGCCGCGCAATACGGCCTGCTCGTGAATGGCGATTGAATGACCGCACTGCCCGCCCCCGGAGAGGTGTTCGCCGGGTATCGCATCGAACGCGTCCTCGCCGAGGGGACGCGCGGGCGCGTGTACCTGGCCGCACATCCGCGACTGCCGAGGCGTGACGTCCTCAAGGTGCTGCCGCCGAGTGGTGATTTCGAGTTCACCGCGCGCTTCGTGCGCGAGGCGGAACTGATTGCCCGCCTGGAACATCCGAATGTCGTGCGGGCCTACGATCGCGGTGTCGAGCGCGGCTGTCTGTGGCTGGCCATGGCGTACGTCGACGGGGTCGACGCCGGGGAGTTGATACGTCGTCACCCCGGGGGACTACCGGTGGCCCGCGTGGTGCGGATCGTGACCGAGGTGGCGCGCGGCCTCGACGCCGCGCATCGGGCCGGACTGGTGCACCGCGATGTGAAGCCGGGGAACATTCTGGTCGAATCCCGTTCCGAGGAAATGGATTCGGCCTACATCTCGGATTTCGGGGTGGCCCGGTCCATGACCGAGACCGAAGCGCTGACCGTGGCCGGGACGATGCTGGCCGGATTGGATTACGCCGCACCGGAATTACTGGCCGGTGCGGAGGCGGACCAGCGCGCCGACGTGTACGGGCTGGGGTGCACGCTGTTCGAATTGCTGACCGGCACGAAGCCGTACCCGGCGTCCAGCCCGGCCGCGCTGATCCGCGCGCAACTGCGGGACGCGCCGCCGCGCCCATCCCAGCGCGCACCGGGCCTGCCGGTGGCCATCGACGCGGTGATCGCGCGCGCCCTGGCCAAACAGCCGCGACGGCGCTATGACTCGGCCGGGGCACTCGCGCGGGCCGCCGCCGCTGCCCTGGACGGCGAGGTCGCCGGGCGCGGGGCGCGCGGTGGTGTCCTCGGCTCGACCGTGCGGACCGGCGTGGCTCGGTGGAGCGAATCGTCCCGGCGGGCCCGGGTGGCGGTCGGGCTCGCGGCGCTGACCGCGGTGGTGGCGCTCACCGCCGGTGCGGTCCTTGTGCCACGGCAGTGGTTCGGCACCTCCCCGGCGGCACCGACTGCTTCCGCCACGAGCACGACCGGTGCGGCTCCGGTCGACACGGTGCGATCGTGGGGCGCGTACGACTTCGTGGTCCGGGCGTTTCCCACCTTGCTGCCCTCGGCTCCGCTGGGCGGCGGCTTTCAGGCCATGCGCTGCGCCCCGATGGGAGCCGATTACGGCGATGCGAAACTGGACGCTCCCCTCGGAGAGGTCGCGGGGCTGCGGTGCAATGGCAACGGCGACCCGGTGATGTGGCTGTTCGTACAGTGCGAGGTGGATCGGTCACCTCGGCGGATCACGGTGAATCCGACCGATTCCGTTGCGGGCGAACAAGAGTGGGTGCGGCCCTCGGGTAGCGGCCGGATGGTCTGGGGGAGCGGTACCGGTCTCGGTTCGGGTCTGGACACGTCGGTCGACCGAATGCGCACCGGCAAACTTCGCATCGAATTCGACGATGCCGCACGGAATTTCTGCACGCTGGAGGCGTGGGGCGGGGCGTCCGGTCAGGAACTGGTCGATCGCTGGTTCCCCGGGGTGCCCTTGTGAACCGCCGCGCTCAACCGCGCCGAATGCGGCGATAGGCCGGGGCGGCGGCTGCGGCTACCGCCAATCGGGTTGCCAGGGGGTCGATTTCGGTGTCGTGCAGGGTGGCGATGGTGAGGCGGAGGTGGTCGGTGTGGGGGTGGTCGGTGACTTCGAAGGGGCCGCCGGGGGCGGCTTTGATGCCTGCGGCGGCGAGGGAGATCATGGCGGCGTTCTCGTCGATGACGGGGAGCCAGAGGTTGATGCCGTCGCCGCGGGGGACCGGGAGGTCGCGGTGGTGCAGGGCTTTGCGGAGGGCGTTGGCTCGGGCGCGGTAGGTGGTGCGGGCGGTGGCGACCGTGGTGCGGGCGGTGTCGTCGGTGAGCATGTGTAGCAGGACGCGCTGGAGTAGGCGGCTGGTCCAGCCGGGGCCGAGCATGCGGCGTTCGATGATCGGATCGAGGTAGGCGGCGGGGCCGCCCGCGACGGCCAGGCGCAGGTCCGCGCCGTGCGATTTGGAATAGGAGCGGATGTGCACGGTGCGGTCGGGTAGTCGGCTGCCGAGTGAGCGGATCGGGGAATGCGCGATACCGTCGGAGTGGTCGTCCTCGATGATGAGCAGGGGTGCGGCCGCGAGGATTTCGGCGATCTCGCGCACGCGTGCGGCGGAAAGGGAAGCGCCGGTGGGATTTTGGGCGCGCGGCTGGAGCAGCAGCGCGGTGGGTGCATGCCGGTGCGCGGCCTGGGCCAGTTCGGCGGGGAGCGGCCCGGATTCGTCCATGCCGACCGGGATCGGGCGCGCGCCCATTCGGGCGAGCAGATCGAGGAACGGCGGGAAGCAGGGATTCTCGACCAGCACCGCGTCACCGAGGTGCACATGCGCGGTGAGCAGGCGGTCGATGGCGTCCAGCGCGCCGTCCAGCACGGTGAACCGTTCGGCGCGCATCGGCCAGTCCGCGCGCACGGTGGCTTCCAGCTCGGGGAGCACGGCCTCGCCGAGGTAGGTGGCGGACAGATCGTCGATGGCGTCCTCACCGCCGAGCGCGCGCAGGGCCGCTGTCAGATCGGGCAGCAGCGCCGGATCCGGGACGCCACGGGACAGATCGATGCGAAAGTTGTTGTCGGAGTGCGAGTGCAGGCGCTGGTAGCGGCCCGCCGCGGTGATCGGCGCCGGATGCGGGAGGGTGGCCACGAAGGTGCCCGCGCGGCCACGCGCCACGATCGCCCCGGCCGCGGCCAGCGCGCGCCAGGCCTGATTCACCGTGGCGGGGGAGACCTTCAGCGCGCGGGAGACCTCGCGGACGGTGGGCAGCCGGGTCCCGGGGGTGAGCGCGCCGGAACGGATACGGCGGCTGACGGCGGCGGCAATGCCCGCGGCGGTGCGGTCGTGCACCCCTGACAGGAATTCGATCGCCTCCGGACCGGCCGGGGCCGGGTCGGCGTGGGATGCGCCGTCCGAGGCTGGGGGGCCGAGTTCCGTTGTCACACTGCCATTCTGCGGGGACGCATGCGGGGTTACCGGTGCCGCCCCCAAGATTTACGGTCACGAAACTGTTTCCGTCAACATGTAACACAACGAAATTCGTTTCGGGTGCAGTATCACAAAGTATGGCAATCGTTCGAGCTGCGCTGGTCCAGACGAACTGGACCGGCGACAAAGAGTCCATGATCAAGGCGCATGAGGACTATGCGCGGCAGGCCGCTGCGGCCGGGGCGAAGGTGATCTGCTTCCAGGAGCTGTTCTACGGGCCGTATTTCTGCCAGGTCCAGGATGCCAAGTTCTATGACTACGCCGAATCCGTGCCCGGCCCCACGGTGGACCGGTTCGCCGCGCTGGCGCGCGAGCTGGGCATGGTGATGGTGCTGCCGGTGTACGAGCAGGAGCAGTCGGGACTGCTGTACAACACCGCGGCCGTCATCGACGCCGACGGCAGCTACCTCGGCAAATACCGCAAGCACCACATTCCGCAGGTCAAGGGGTTCTGGGAGAAGTTCTACTTCCGCCCCGGCAATTCGGGCTGGCCGGTGTTCGATACCGCGGTCGGCAAGGTCGGCGTCTACATCTGCTACGACCGGCATTTCCCGGAGGGCTGGCGGGCACTGGGCCTGGCGGGCGCGGAGATCGTCTTCAATCCCTCGGCCACCTCGCGCGGGCTGTCCAGTTATCTCTGGAAGTTGGAACAGCCCGCCTCGGCGGTGGCCAACGAGTACTACATCGGTGCGATCAACCGGGTCGGCATCGAGGAACTCGGCGATGACGATTTCTACGGCACCAGCTATTTCGTCGATCCCGAGGGCAAATTCGTCGGTGAGGTCGCCTCGGACACCAGCCCGGAGCTGGTGGTGCGCGATCTCGATATGGATCTGATCAAGGTGGTGCGCGATCGCTGGGCCTTCTATCGCGATCGCCGCCCGGACGCCTACGGACCGCTGGTGAACCCCTGATGACGCGCACATTCATTCACGGCGGAACGGTGGTCTCGCCCACCGGATCCCAACTCCTCGACGTGCTCATCGACGGGGAAACCATTGCGGCCGTGGTGCAACCGGGGTCGACCGCGCTCGGCACCGACCTGGCCGCCAACTCCGACACCGTGATCGACGCCACCGGTAAATACGTGATTCCCGGTGGCGTGGACGCGCATACGCATATGCAGATGCCGTTCGGCGGGACCGAGGCCTCGGACACCTTCGAGACCGGCAGTCGCGCCGCCGCCTGGGGCGGCACCACCACCTTCGTGGACTTCGCCATCCAGAAACCGGGTGAGCGCGTTCAGGACAGCCTGGCGCTGTGGCATCAGAAGGCCGCCGGGCAGTGCGCCATCGACTACGGCTTCCATCAGATCATCGGTGACGTGAATGCCGAATCCCTCAAGGGCATGAGCGAATTGGTGTCCGAGGGCGTGAGCAGTTTCAAACTGTTCATGGCCTATCCGGGCGTCTTCTACTCCGATGACGGGCAGATCCTGCGCGCCATGCAGACCGCCGGTGACCTGGGCGCGGTGCTGATGATGCACGCGGAGAACGGAATCGCCATCGATGTGCTCGTGGAGCAGGCGATCGCGCGCGGTGACACCGCACCGTACTTCCACGGCACCAGTCGCCCTTGGCAATTGGAGGAGGAGGCCACCCACCGCGCCATCATGCTGGCGAATGTGACCGGCGCACCGCTGTACGTCGTGCACGTCTCGGCGAAACAGGCCCTGGAACAGATCGCCACCGCACGCGGTAGGGGACAGAACGTGTTCGGGGAGACCTGCCCGCAGTACCTGTATCTCTCGCTCGAAGAACAGTTGGGCGCACCGGGTTTCGAGGGCGCGAAATGGGTGTGCTCGACACCGCTGCGCGCCCGCGAGGAAGGGCATCAGGACGAGCTGTGGCGGTACATCCGCACCGGTGACGTCGCCAATGTCGCCACCGATCACTGTCCGTTCTGCATGAAGGGCCAGAAAGAGCTGGGGCTGGGGGATTTCAGCAAGATCCCCAATGGGATCGGTGGTGTCGAACACCGGATGGATCTGATGTTCCAGGGCGTCAAGGACGGCCGCATCTCGCTCGAGAAGTGGGTGGAGATCTGCTGCACCACACCCGCGCGCATGTTCGGCATGTACCCGCGCAAGGGCATCATCAGCCCCGGCGCGGACGCGGACGTGGTGCTCTACGACCCCAACGGGCACACCAGCATCGGGGTCGGCAAGACCCATCACATGAATATGGATTATTCCGCCTACGAGGGCTTCGAGATCGACGGCCACGTGGACACGGTGCTCTCGCGCGGCCGCGTGATCGTCGATGCCGGGCAGTACCTGGGCGCGGCCGGGCACGGGCGATTCGTCAAACGCGCACTGTCACAGAACCTCATCTGACGCGAAGGGAGTGTGCGGTATGGATATCGGAGTGGTGCTGCAATGCACGCCGCCCGCGTCCCGGGTGGTCGAACTCGCGAGAGTGGCCGAGACGCACGGGTTCTCGCACGTGTGGACGTTCGACTCGCATCTGCTGTGGCAGGAGCCGTACGTCATCTACAGCCAGATCCTGGCCGTGACCCGCAAAGTCGTGGTCGGGCCGATGGTGACCAATCCGGCCACCCGGGATTGGACGGTCACCGCCTCGACCTTCGCCACGCTCAACGAGATGTTCGGCAACCGCACCATCTGCGGGATCGGACGGGGTGATTCGGCGGTGCGCACGCTGGGCGGGCGGCCGTCGAATCTGGCGACGCTGCGCGAATCCATCGGCGTCATACGGGAACTCGGCAATGGGCGTGCGGTCACGATCGGTGACACCACCGTGCGATTGCCGTGGGCGGGCGAGTCCCGCCTGCCGGTGTGGGTGGCCGGATACGGTCCGCGCGCACTGGATCTCACCGGTGAGGTGGCCGACGGCTTCATTCTCCAGCTGGCGGATCCGGATATCACCGCGTGGACCATCGCGCGGGTACGCGCCGCCGCCGAACGTGCCGGACGTGATCCCGCCGAGGTGACCATCTGCGTGGCCGCGCCCGCGTACATCACCGACGGCAGCGAGGCGGGGCGCAAACACGCACGCGAACAATGCCGTTGGTTCGGCGGCATGGTCGGCAATCACGTCGCGGACATCGTCGCCAAATACGGTGCGGACAGCGAGATTCCGGCGGCGCTGACCGAATACATCGCGGGCAGGCAGGGTTACGACTACAACCAGCACGGCAGGGCGGGTAATACGCACGCGGACTTCGTTCCCGACGCCATCGTGGACCGGTTCTGCCTGCTGGGCACACCCGATGAACACCTGGTGCGGCTGCGGGAACTCGAGGCCCTCGGGGTCGACCAGTTCGCGGTGTATCTGCAACACGACGCCAAGACCTCGACGTTGGAAGCCTATGGCGAATCGGTACTGCCGCGCCTGGCGCACCCGGTGACGGCGACGGCGAGTGCCTCATGAGAACGACTGTGGCGGCGCGAGACTCGCCATGGTTCGCCGGTTCGTCTCGCGCGGATGCTCCAGGCAGGTGAGATATGACCGAATCATCGACCCTCGCCGCGAGCGCGGCGGGGGTGCTCGAACCGGCCGCTGAACCGCGGCGCCCTCGACTCGTCGGGAACGGGCGCGGTGGAGCCACGGTGCGCGGTCTGGGCTATCCGATCGCCGCCTTCGTATTGCTGCTCGCCGCATGGGAATTGGTGAAGACGCTGGTGCCGGAGAACGGTGTCAGCATCGGGGATCAGCGGGTGCTGCCGCGCACCTCCGACGGGGCGCTGCCGCATGTGTGGGCGGTGCTCACGGTGCTGGGAGAGAAGGACGGTAAGCGTTCGGTCGGCGCGACCCTGCTGCACACCGCCGGATTCACGCTCGGGCTGGCATTGCTGGCGCTCGTGCTGGGCACCGTGGTCGGTAGCGCGCTGGCGGTGCTCATGCAGCGGTTCTCGGTCGTCGAGCGTGGGCTGCTGCCGTATGTGATCGTCTCCCAGACGGTTCCGCTCATCGCGCTGGCACCTTTGGTCGCGGGCTGGGGCGGACGGGTGGTGATCGCGGGCCAGCCGTGGAAACCGTGGATGAGCATCGTGGTGATCGCCGCGTATCTGGTGTTCTTCCCCGTCGCCATCGGCGTGCTGCGCGGATTGCAGTCGCCCGCCAAGGCTTCGGTCGAACTGCTGCACAGCTGTGCGGCCGGATGGTGGCGCACGCTGCTGCATCTGCGCCTGCCCGCCGCCGTCCCGTACCTGTTGCCCGCGTTGCGACTCGGTGCGGCCGCGGCCGTGATCGGGGTGGTGGTGGCCGAGATCTCCACCGGCACCGCGGGTGGGATCGGCCGTCAGATCATCGTGTTCTCCCAGCAGTCCACCGGTAACGCGGCCCGGCTCTACGCGGCGGTCATCGCGGCGGCACTGCTCGGGGTGGTGCTCACCACGCTGGTCGGGCTGGCCGAGTTCGCCCTGCGCCGCTACAGCAGACCCGGCCATTCTTCAGGAGATATCCGTTGACCGTCGAACCATCGCTAACCGAAAACCCATCGACCACAACGGATTCCGTGCCCGCGGTACAGCTGTCCGGACTGGGCAAGATATTCACCGCCGGAGCGGTGACCGCGCTGGAACAGATCAGCTTGACCGTCGCCGCGGGCGAATTCGTCTCGCTCATCGGGCCTTCGGGCTGCGGTAAGTCCACACTGCTGCGCATTGTCGCGGATCTGGAACAGCCGAGCTCGGGAACCGCTGTGGTGCACGGTAAGACTGCGCGGCAGGCCCGGCTGGACCAGGACTACGGCATCGCGTTCCAGCAGGCCGGACTGCTGGACTGGCGGACCGTGCAGGAGAACATCGAACTCCCACTGCAATTGCACGGCATCGGCAAACGCGAGCGCCGGGCCCGCAGCGCCGAACTGCTGGAGATCACCGGACTCACCGACTTCGCGCGCCGCTATCCGGCCGAACTGTCCGGTGGCATGCAGCAGCGTGTCGCCATCGCCCGGGCATTGGCTCGCAAACCACCACTGCTGCTGATGGACGAACCGTTCGGCGCGCTCGACGAGATGACGCGCGAACGCATGCAGGGCGAACTACTGCGCATCGCCGAAGAGACCGGCGCGGCGGTCATTTTCGTGACGCACTCGATTCCGGAGGCGGTATTCCTGTCCGACCGCGTCGTGGTCATGACACCGCGCCCCGGACGCATCACCGCCGTCCTGGATACCGGGAGCTGGGATCGCGATACCGATACCGATGTGCGCTCCAGCGACGCCTTCTTCGCCTCGGTCGCGGCTGTGCGCGCCGCGCTGCACGCGGGCCACGGCACCGGCCCTGATTACGTTGCGGGACGGGATATCCGGTGACTCGACTGCTGCGAACCGGTCTGCCGCCGGTGGTCTTCGGCATAACCATTCTCGTGCTCTGGCAGGTGCTCACCGTCGCGGCCGGGGTGCCCTCGTTCCTGCTGCCGTCACCGTCCGCGATCGCCGACGCCTTCACCGGCAATTTCGACGCGATCGTCAAGGCCGCCACGGCAACCGGGACCAATGCGCTCATCGGCCTGATCGTGGGGGCCTGGTTCGGTATCGCCGCCGCCATGCTGGCCGTGCGCTTCGAGGTGGTGGGCGGTCTGCTCGGCGCGCTCGCCGCCGGCGCCGCGGCCGTGCCCATCGTGGCGCTGGCCCCGCTGCTGAACTCCATGTACTCGACCACCACCGATCTGCCGCGCCGACTGGTCGCCGCCATCGTGGTGTTCTTTCCCGTATTCGTCAGTACCGCACGGGGATTGCGTCAGGTCCCGCGCGTGCAGCACGACCTCATGACCGCCTACGCCGCCAGCGGATGGCAGATCACCCGCACCGTGCGACTGCCCGCCGCGCTGCCGCACCTGTTCACCGGTCTGCGCATCGCCGCACCGGGAGCGGTCATCGCCGCCATCATCGCCGAATACTTCGGCGGTCTACAGCACGGCCTGGGCAGCCGCATCACCTCGGCCGCGGCCAATACCGCGTACCCCCGCGCCTGGGCCTACGTCGTGGCCGCCATGGTCCTGGGTCTGCTCTTCCTGGCCGCGGTCCTGCTGCTCGAACAACTCACCCGCCGACCCCGCACCACCCTCTGGAGATCCGAATGAGAAGTACCGCACATAAATACCGCTTCCGGGCCTGTCTGGCCGTCGCGGCGCTGGGCCTGGCAGCGCTGACGGCGTGCAGCACCACCGACAGCACCACCACCTCCGACGGCCTGACCAAGGTGAAGCTGCAATTGCAGTGGTTCAAACAGGGGCAGTTCGCCGGATATCTGGCAGCCGTCGACCAGGGGTTCTATAAGGAACAGGGCTTGGACGTCGAAATCCTCGACGGCGGAACCGATATCGTGCCGCAGACCGTGCTCGCGCAGGGGCAGGCCGACTACGCCATCGCGTGGGTGCCCAAGGCGCTCGCCTCGCGGGAAGCCGGCGCGGGCATCACCGATGTGGCGCAGATCTTCCAGCGCTCGGGCACCAAACAGGTGTCGTTCAAGAACGCCGGTATCAACGGCCCCGGCGATCTGCGCGGTAAGAAGGTCGGAAACTGGGGCTACGGCAATGAGTTCGAGCTCTTCGCTGGGATGACCAAGGTGGGCATCGACCCGGCCAAGGATGTCAAGCTGGTCCAGCAGCAGTTCGATATGAACGCCTTCCTCGCGCACGATATCGATGCGGCACAGGCGATGTCGTACAACGAGTACGCGCAGCTCCTGGAAACCAAGAACCCGGCCACCGGAAAGCTCTACACCGCAGACGATTTCGCGGCTCTGGACTGGAACGACCAGGGCGTGGCCATGTTGCAGGACGCGATCTGGGCCAATACGTCCAAGTTGAAGGACACCAAGTACGCGGATCAGACGGTGAAGTTCATCGCGGCCTCGCTCAAAGGCTGGGCGTTCTGCCGCGACAATGTCGACAAGTGCCGCGATATCACCGTCGCCGCCGGATCCACGCTCGGCGCGAGCCATCAGCAGTGGCAGATCACCGAGGTCAACAAGCTCATCTGGCCCTCGCCCAACGGTATCGGGCTGATGGACAAGGCCGCCTGGGATCGCACGGTGTCGATCGCCAAGACCGCCCGCAATCAGGAGGGCGCGACCGTGCTCACCAAGGATCCGGACGCGGACGCCTATACGACCGAATACGCCACCAAGGCCCTGGACCTGTTGAAGTCGCAGGGGCTCGATGTGACCGGCAGCGGGTACACCGCACAGCCGGTAACCCTCACAGAGGGCGGTAAATAGCCCGCTCACAGGCCTGATCGTGCCCGCTGTCCCGCGCTCACGCGCGGGATGGCGGGCACCCCTGATTTCAGGGGCTTCCCATCGACTGTCCAGCCGTCCTAAAATGTGGCCGTGCGGTCAGAAAATGAGCCAGACGGTCAGCCGAGGTCGTTCATCGAGGAGGCGCGGCGGCGGCAGATCATCGCCGCCGCGGTCGAGGTGATCTCCGAATTCGGTTACGGCAATGCCTCACTGGCTCGGATCGCCAAGCACGCCGGAATCTCCAAGGGGGTCATCTCCTACCACTTCGACGGTAAGGACGACCTGATGACGCAGCTGGTCATCCAGCTGTACGTCTCCGGGGCGGAGTACATGACCCCGATCATCGGCGCCGCGCCGGGCTGGCGCGGCAAGGTGCTGGCCTATATCGAATCCAATCTGGAATTCATCGCCGCCAATAAACGCTATGTGGCCGCCATGACCGATGTGGTGGTCAATCTGCGTGACGCCGAGGGCAAATCGCGGTTCGTGAACGTGGAGAGCGCGCGGGAGATCCTGCGGCCCATCGCGGACATGCTGCGAGAAGGACAGCGCGAGGGCGAGTTCGGGGACTTCGATCCGATCCTGATGGCCAAATCCATTCGCGATGCCATCGACGGCACCGGCGGACGGGTCATCAATGAACCGGATTTCGACGCGCGTGCGTACGCGGCACATGTGTGCCGCATTTTCGATCTGGCTACGGGCAAACCGGGGGAGTAATGACAAGAACACTGGATATCGAAGCGACACAGCAGGAGTCGCCGCGCGAGCTACCACCCTTCGCGCTCGGCTGGGTGAGCGCCATCGCCGCGATCGGCGCGCTGGCGCTACTGGCCACTCTCGGTCAGTACGGATTCTTCGGTGACGAGCTGTATTTCGTCTCGGCCGGGCATCGGCTCGCGGTGAGCTACGCCGATCAGGGGCCGCTGGTGCCCGCCATCGCCTGGTTCATGGATCTGCTCGCGCCGGGATCGATGGTGGCGCTGCGGATTCCGTCGGTGCTGCTGACCGTGGCGGCGCTGGTGGTGAGCGCGCTGATCGCCCGCGAACTCGGCGGCTCCCGGGCGGCGCAGGTGCTCACCGCCCTGGCCTATCTCACCTCGCCGTTTCTGCTGGTGCAGGGAACCCAGTTGTCCACCAACAGTATCGACACCGCGTTCTGGGTGTTCATCAGCTGGCTGGTGATCCGCTGGGTGCGGACCAGGCAGGACAGTCTGCTGCTGTGGGCCGCGCTGGCGACCGCACTGGATCTTCAGGTGAAATGGCTGGTCCCGTTCCTCTGGGGTGCGATCGCCATCGGGGTGCTGTGCTTCGGGCCGCGTGAGCTGCTGCGCCGCCCGGTGCTGTGGGCGGGTGCGGCAGGTGTCGCGGTGACCATGGTGCCGAGTCTGATCTGGCAGGCCCGGCACGGCTGGCCGCAGCTGGGCATGGGTGCGCAGGTGGCGTCCGAACAGGCCGATATCGGCGGGCGCGCGATGTTCGTGCCCATGGCCCTTGCCTCGGCGGGCGTACTGGGCGCGGTACTGCTGCTCGGCGGCATCGTGGCGCTGCTGCGCATGCCCGACCTGCGGGCCTACCGGTTCCTCGGGCTGGTGCCGATCGTGCTGACCATCGCCTTCGTGATCACCGGCGGCCGCGCGTACTACGTGGTCGGCTGCTATGCCGCGGTGATGGCGGCCGGTGCGGTCTTCGCCACCCGCCACGGAATCGCGGGCCGGCGGCGCTGGGTGGGCGCGGCGCTGGTGGTGGTGTCGGTCGCGCTGGTCGCGCTGACGCTACCGCTGCAACCGGAATCGAAGGTGAAACCCGCTGCCTCCGAACAGGATGCCTGGACCAGTTTGAGCGTGTACGGGCGATTCGGGTGGGAGGAATTGGCGCAGGCGACCGAGGCGGCCTATCAGGGACTGCCCGCACCCGAACGTGAGCACGCGGTGGTGATCACCGACTCCTATTGGCAGGCAAGCGCATTGGATCTGGATCGAGCCAAGCACGGATTGCCGCCGGTCTACAGTCCCAACCGCGGATTCGGGTACTTCGGTACACCGCCGGACGATGCCACCACGGTGATCTGGGTGGGCGGGGACGGCAGCGAACCGCGCGCGCACTGCGAGCAGGTCAGCGATATCGGCAGAGCCGATGCGCGACTGGGGATTCCGGGCGTCACCCGCGATATCACCATTCGGCGCTGCGACCACCCGCGCGCACCGTGGTCGCGCGAGTGGCCGACTATGTTGCGGCTGGGCTGAATCCGGTCAGTTCCGGTTCGCCGAGACGGTGTCCAGGGTGACCTCGGCGGCGGGCGAACCGTCGCCGCCGCCACCGGTCACACCGGCGGCGGCGATGTTCTGCAATACGTCCAGACCGCCGGTGACCTTGCCGAACGGGGTGTAGTTCGGGGGCAGCTGGGAGTCCTTGTACACCAGGAAGAACTGGCTGCCATTGGTGTTCGGGCCGGAGTTGGCCATCGCCAGGGTGCCCGCGGGATAGGTTGCGCCCGCGAGGTTCTCATCACCGAACTTGTAGCCCGGGCCGCCGGTGCCGGTGGCCGTCGGATCACCGCACTGGAGCACGAAAATGCCCTGCGTGGTCAGACGGTGGCATTTGGTGTGATCGAAATACTGCTGCTGGGCCAGGAATACGAAGGAGTTCACGGTATGCGGTGCGCGCGCGGCGTCCAGGGCGACGGTGATGGTGCCGCAGTTGCTGGCCAGATCCGCGGTGTACGCGGCGTTCTGGTCGACGGTCATGCCCGGTTCGCTCTGCCACTGCAATCCGTTCGGCTGTCCGCTCGCGGCGGCATTGCAGCCCGGGGCGGTCTCGAGCCGCGGCGCGGGGGCGGCCTGGGCCCGTCCGGTGACCAGCAGGGCGACCGCGATGGTCAGCCCGAGCAGCCCGACTCGCCGAAGCGCCTTGCGTCCGCGGCGGATACGGCGGGGCTGCCGGGCGGTGTCGCCATCGAGCGTCTGCGCGTGCGGTTCGGTATTCACCGGTCGGGATCTCCTTCATTCGCGGATTGCGCTTCGGACCGCATAGTGATCGGACTATGCGGTCGGCATCATTCCACCTCTCGGCGACGCGCGGGGGTGGTTCACCGGACTGCTCGCGCCAACGCACCGGGATCGCACCCCCACCCTGGGTTTTCGCTGCTAACTTGGCGCACATGAAGGTTCAACTCCGGCACAATCCGTCGTCGACCATCGCCCGTTGCTTCCTCGCGGGCGGTGAGCCCATGCGGGTGGAGAGCGGTGCCATGGTCGCGCACTCCGCCGGAGTTACCTTGGCCGCCAAGGCCGAAGGCGGCATCATCGCCGGACTCAAGCGGTCGGTGCTCGCGGGCGAATCGTTCTTCGTATCTACTTTCACCGCGCCCGCCGCGGGCGGCTGGGTCGATGTCGCGCCCGCACTGCCCGGTGACATGCTCTCGCTCCCCATCACCCAGGACCGCCCGTACTTCATCAGCCGCGGCGGCTGGATCGCCAATTCGCACGCGGTCACCGTCGAGGCCAAATGGGGTGGTCTGGCCAATCTCTTCGGCGGTGAGGGCGGTTTCGGCCTGCGCGCGCACGGCGACGGCGACGTGGTGCTCGGCGTCTTCGGAGCCATCGACGTCATCGACCTCGCCCCCGGCGAACCCGTCACCATCGACACCGGTCACGTCGTCGCCTACGACCTCGCCATGAACTTCACCATCCGCCGGGCCGTCTCCGGCCGCTCGCTGCAATCCCTCAAATCCGGCGAAGGCTTCGTCTTCGACTTCGTCGGCCCCGGCCGAGTCCTGCTGCAAACCCGCAACCCCGGCGCCTTCGCCGCCTGGGCGGGTTCGTCAGCCTCCTCCGGCTAGATCTTGTGAGATACCTCACTCCTAACCTGTTCTCAAATAACCCCAGCTGAAACAGGTTCTACTTGTTGCGCCAGTCGACAGGCGATGCTTTTCTCTCGAAAAACACTCACCAACCAAAGTGAATCGTGCATGCTTCACAAGTCGACATGTCATTTCATAGATGAGGAGTAACGCGTGTCCGGATCCGCCTCGGATTTCCTGGCCCAGGTACTGATCAAGACCCTCCAGGGTCTGTTCACCGGTAGCACCGGCCAGTAGCTCGCGGAAACGCGAACGGCCCCTTTCGAATCGCGCGGGATTCGAAAGGGGCCGTCCTCATTTCCGGACCGGGCCGCTCAGTGCAGGAGATGCGGGATGAGGGTTCGGGTGTCGGGGACGAAGGGCCAGGTGGGGTCGGACAGGTGGGTGCGGAGTTCGGCGTCGGTCCACCACCAGGCGTCGGCCACCTCGGTGGGTTGGTGGGTGAAGGGGCCGTCGGAGCGGATTTCGTAGGCGAAGAGGTGGCAGCGCATGGGGGAACCGGCCCATTCGCCGTCCCAGGATGAGGTGATCAGGGGGATGGGGCGGGGGTCGGTGGGGGACAGGTGGATGCCCAGTTCCTCGGAGAGTTCGCGGACCGCGGCGTCGCCGGGGGATTCGCCGGGGTCCAGCACACCGCCCGCGAGGCAGTCGTGCATGCCGGCGAAGACGGATTTGGTGTCCGTGCGGCGGTGCACGTAGACGCGGGTGCCGTCCAGGGAGCGGACCAGGACGCCGGCGCTGGCGTGCCAGAGGCCTTCGGTATAGACGACGGCGCGATCCTCGGCGCCGATCTCGCGGCCTGCGGCGTCGTATACCGCGATCATCTCCGGCATGGCGGTGTCCCCTTTCGTGCCGCCGGAATCGGCGGCGGTATGCGGAGCACAGTAGCCATATCGGGGGAGATCCAGGGCTCGGAGGGGGTGTCGGGCCGTAGCGTCTGGGGCGCAATCGAATTCGTCGGAGAGGACGAGACCCGGTCGGTGGAGTATTACGTGCGGGCTCGACGGGCGGAGTAGCCCGCGCGATCCGATCGCGCTCGGTGGCGGCTGGTTCGGCGCACTCGATGCTGTCGTGCCCGCGCCCGACCGATGTGAAGCTGTAGATTTGCTGATGTCTCATTGTCATCAGGTCGAGCAGTACTTCACCGGGCAGGAGCATGCTGTTGACCGAGGTGGTGAATAGTCCGTCCCAGCCGAACTCCCCCGGTCGGCACCGGCTCGAACCGGATCGACCGGCTGTCGCGTGGAAGGCGATCGCGGCGGTCGCGATACCGGCTGCTGTGGTGTTGCTGCTCTCCGAGACCCGTTACGGGTACTTCGGTGACGAGCTGTATTTCCTGGCCGCCGGGCGACGGCCCTCCTTCGGCTACGCGGATCAGGGACCGGTGCTGCCGCTGCTGGCGCGCTTGATGGACACCATCGCGCCGGGCTCCTACTTCGTGCTGCGGCTGCCCGCGGTGGCATTGACGGTGACCGCGATCGTATTGTGCGCCTTGCTCGCTCGCGAATTCGGCGGCGGCCGCTGGGCGCAGGCGCTGGCCGCCGCGGGGTACGCGACCTCACCGTTCCTGCTGTTGCAGGGCACCATGCTCACCACCAATACCGTCGACACCGCGCTGTGGGTGATCATCACCTGGCTGGTGGTGCGCTGGGTGCGCACCCGCGATGACCGTCTGCTGCTGGCCGCGGCCCTGGTCACCGCCGTGGACATGCAGGTGAAATGGCTGATCCCGTTCTTCTGGCTGGCCGCCGCCGCGAGCAGCCTGGTCTTCGGACCGCGCGATCTGGTCCGGCGGCCGCTGCTGTGGCTGGGCGGCGCGATCGTGGTGGCGCTGACGGTGCCCGAACTGCTGTGGCAGGCACACCACGATTGGCCGCAATTGGAGATGGGCCGGGTCATCGGCAATGAACAGGACATCCTGGGCGGGCGGCTCATGTTCGTGCCCATGTCGGTGAGCCTGGCCGGATTCCTCGGCGCGGTGCTGCTGGTATTCGGGGTGTGGGTGCTGCTGGTCTGGGAATCGTTGCGGCCCTACCGATTTCTGGGCGTGATCCTGATTCTGCTGTACCTGGCGTTCCTGATCACCGGCGGCCGCATCTACTACGCGGCCGGAATGTACGCCGTGCTGATCGCGGCGGGCGCGGTCGGCGTGGTCACCACCGCCGAACGCATGCGCGTCGAGACCCGTCGCGCGCTCATCGCCGTGATGACCGTACTGACCGTGGGCGCCGCGGGGTTCGTGCTGTACTCCACGCCGTGGCGATCCGCCGACGCGGTGCACCCGCCCGCCGATGACGCCGAAGCGGCCATCAATATCGGCGTGTACGGATCCTTCGGCTGGCATGAACTCACCGACGAGGTCGAACGGGTCTACGACGGCCTCACCCCGCAGGAACGCGCCAAGGCCGCGATCCTCGCCGATACCTATTGGCAGGCAAGCGCTTTGGATGAACTCGGGCGCGACCGGCTACCGCCCATCTACAGCCCGAGTCGCGGCTTCGGCTACTTCGGCGCGCCACCCGACGACGCCACCGCGGTCATCGCCGTCGGCGGTTACGAGGCGGTGCTGCGCTACCAGTTCGAACACGTCGATCCGGTCGGCAAGGTCGACACCCGGATCGGTTTCCCGGGCAATACCCAGAACGTGACGATCTGGAAGTGCACCGGACTCAAGAGATCGTGGGCACAGGTGTGGCCGAACTGGATGCATCTGTGACCGGACGCAGCGACCGCACGGCCATCCCCTCACCGAGATTGAACCGTTCCATCGCGGAGCGCAGACCGGGCAGCGCCGCGAACAATTCATCGCGCAGCGGCCCCTCGGCCCCGAGCTGAGCCAGTACGCCGACGGTCGCCAGAATGGTGCGGCCGATCGGGGTGTACGCGGGCGGCGCGGTCAACTGCCTGCCCACATTCGACAGGCTCGGCTCGATGGTCCGGCGGACCTGTCCGCGCAACCACTTGGTGGTCAGTCGCACGGTATGCGGGAAGAACATCTCCCGAATCGGCTCGGCCAGCGTCCGCAGCGCCACGATATCGAGCTCCCGGCCGGGCGCGACGAAACCGTGCGTGCGCAGCGCCATCTCGACATGGGAGTTCCGGCCGTTGAACGCCGCATCGGCGATATCGGCGACGACCTGCTGAAATCCCTCCGGAATCGGCGGGCACGCACCGAAATCCACCACGCCCAGCCGTCCATCGCGCAGCACCCGGAAATTGCCGGGATGCGGATCGGAGTAGATGAGTCCGGTCCGGCCCACGCAGGAGGTGACGAAACGCAGGACCAGCAGGCCGATGCGATCCTTCTCCTGCTGGGCGCCCGAGGCGATGACGCGGGTCAGCGGAATACCGTCCAGCCATTCGGTGACCAGCACATCCCCCTGCTGATGCACCACGCGCGGCACCACGAAATCCGGGTCGTCGGCATAGGCTTCGGCGAAGATCCGCTGTGTGTCAGCCTCTTTGGCGTAGTCGAGCTCCTCGCTGATGCAGTCCGAGAATGCCTCGGCCAGCGCCTTGGTATCGGCTCCGGGCACGAAAACCGTTGCCAGCGGCGCGAGCTGGCGAATCTGCCGCAGATCGGACTGCACCGATTCGCGCGCTCCCGGATACATGAGCTTGACCGCGACGGGGCGGCCATCGTGCCAGACAGCGCGATGCACCTGTCCCACCGAGGCGGCCGCGCAGGCGCGAAGAGTGAAGTCGGAGAACTGATCTCGCCAGTCGGGACCCATATTGTCGGCCATGGCCTGGGTCACCGCGCCGGGCAGCATGGCGGGGGCGGAGTCCTGTAGGCGGCTCAGTGCCTCGCTGTAGGGTGCGCCCAATTCCGGCGGCAAGGCCATTTCGTAGAGGGCCAGCACCTGCCCGAATTTGGCCGCGCAGCCCTTGAGCTCACCCAGTACCTCGAACATGTGCTGGGCGGTGCGGGCCTGGATATCGATCTCGACCTCGCGTTTGGGCGCGCCGAGCGCGCGTCGCCCGAGTCCGCTCGCGCGCCGGGCCGCGTAGGCCACGGGCAGTGCGACGATCTTGGTATTTCGGACGGCGGCGCGGGTCGGCGGCTGACCGGTCGTCTCCGGTTCGGTGCGACGACGGAGTCGCCGGAGACCACCCTGGCGCGGTTCGAGCATCGAGGACCTCCCAAGATCGGGTGTCTCAGTGTGTCATGCGGTCGATCTCCAGGGGTAGGCCGGACAACCGTGGATTTGACCGGTTGAGGTCGGAATGGGTTATTCCGGGTGACGATTTCGGATGCGGCGGGAGCCAATCATGTGATTGTCTGGGACAATTAACGGACCGGTCTGCCCGGACGGCAATGGGGCGGTTCGCGCGATCGGGCACAGGAGTGATCACGATGAACGAGAAGATCGGTGCGGTCGCACTGCGGCCGCGTGCGGTGCGGTTCGATTTCTCCCGCTCGCCACTGCACTGGATACCGGGCGAACCCGTTGCCTCACACGCCATCTCGGGCCTGAACCTGATTCTGCCGCTGGGTGAGCGCGGTTTCGTCGAGATGTTCCGGCGGGCACTGCCCTATGTCGCGGACGCCGAACTGCGCGAGCAGATGGTCGGGTTCATGGGGCAGGAGGCCGTCCACGCCGAATCGCACAACCAGGCGGTCTGGGAGTTCCTGCAGCGCCACGATATCGATCCCGAACCCATCCTGACCGAGGCTGAATACCTCTTCGACCGGGCCATCGCCCGCCTGGACACGCTGCCCGAACAGCTGCGGCACCGGGTCGTCACGCAAATGCTGGCGCTCATCGCCGGGGTGGAACACTTCACCGCGCTCGGCGGCGACTGGATCCTCAATCAGGACTTCGAGGGTCTGGGCGCTGATCCGGCGCTCACCGATCTGTTCCGCTGGCACGGCGCGGAGGAGGTGGAACACCGCAGCGTCGCCTACGACGTCGCACGCTACTTCGGGGCCAAGCGCCCGCGCCTGGTCACGTTCTATCTGGGCACCAGCGTCGGGCTGCCGGTGGGATTGATCGCCATCGCCTGGTGGCTGGTGCGACAGGACCCGACCATGCGAAATATGGGGCCGGTCAAGGTATTCCGCGAGATCGGCAGTGGGATACGGCGCGGGGTGCTGCCCCGCTGGGGATTGATCGGCCGCGGCTTCGCCTCCTTCGTGCGCGCCGACTACGATCCGGCCGATACCGGCGATACCGCGCAGGCCGTCGCCTACCTGGCCAAGTCTCCGGCGGCCAAGCTGGCACACGCCTCATGACCGGAACCCCCGAACCGCGATCCGTCGAAGGCCGCATAGCCGAAATGCGCACGCGCGGTGTGCCACCCGCCTTCTGGGCCCCACTGCGCCGCGACCCGCTGCTGATGGTGGCGGACCGGCTCATCGGTCCCGGCGCGCGGGTGCTGGCCTGGCTCTCACCCGACGCACCCGCGCCGCCACGCGCCACGCTGCCCAGGGAACTGACGCTGGTGGACCGCGAAGTCGTGGCCGCCGACGAGGAGGTGGTGAGCCTGGTCTTCGCCCACCCGCGCGGCGCGGCACTGCGAGCCTGGAGTCCCGGCGCGCACCTGGATGTCGTACTGCCGTCCGGCCGCATGCGGCAGTACTCACTGTGCGGCGATCCGGATGACCCGTTCCACTATCGAATCGCGGTGCGGCGCATACCGAATGGCAGTGGCTCGATCGAACTGCACGGCCTGCGACCCGGTGCGCGAGTCGGGATCCACGGCCCGCGCAACGCGTTCCCGCTGACCCTGGCAGGCCATGGTTCGTCCGGACCGCCGGGCGTCTCGCTCTCGCCCGGCGGACTGCCGACCCCGGCCCGCCGAATTCGGTTCATAGCGGGTGGAATCGGGATCACGCCGATGTTGGGGATGATGCGTGCGGCCGATCGGGCGGGTGCGGATTGGTCGCTGGTGTACACCGGCCGCCATCGGGACGCGTTGCCGTTCCTCGATGAAATCGCCTGTTACGGCGGCAGAGTCACCGTGCGCACCGATGATGAGGACGGGCTGCCGACGGCGGAGGCGCTGGTGCCTACCGTGGAGCCCGGGCTCGCGGTGTATGTGTGCGGGCCGCCCGGGCTGCTGGACGTGGTCGCCGCGCGGGTGGCGCATGCGCCCGGGGTGGAACTGCATCATGAGCGGTTCGCGCCGCCGCCGATCGTCGACGGGCGGCCGTTCACGGTGCAATGGGGCAGGCGCGGGCGGGTTTTCGAGATTCCGGCTGATCGGACGGTGCTCGCGGTGCTGGCCGAGGCCGATCCGGCGGTGCCGTATTCGTGTCGGCAGGGCTTCTGTGGCACGTGCAAGGTGCGGGTACTGGCCGGGAACGTCGAACATCGTGACACCGTGCTCAATGCCGCCCAGCGCGCCCAAGGGGACATGCTGATCTGTGTGTCCCGCGCCCGGCCCGGCGAAACGCTGGTGCTGGACGCGAATACCGGTGCGGCGGTCACTGATCCGCCGCACCGCACTCGCTATCGCGTCAGGCTGGCGCGGGCCATGCCGAAGCGCATCAGGCTGGGCGGGGTCAATCGGGTGCCGTAGTAGGCGGCCCACGCTTCCGGGGTGACGGGGACGACCGCGCTATTGCGTTGTACGGCACGGACAATCGCCTTCGCCACCTTGGCGGGCGGATAGCTGCGCAGCCGGTACAGGGTGTCGAACAGGCGCTGCCGGGCGTCCTGCTGATCGGCGGAGACCGCCGAGAACTCGGTGGTGCGAACGATATTGGTGTGCACGATGCCCGGGCAGATGGTGCTGACGCCGATACCGTCCTTCGCCAGCTCGGCGCGCAGGCAGTCCGAGAAGGTGAATACCGCCGACTTGCTGGTGGAGTACGCGCTGAAGCCCTGCTGCGGGGTATAGGCGGCCATGCTGGAGACATTCACGATATGGCCGCCGAGCCCGCGCTCGGCCATCAGGTGGCCGAAGGCCCGCGAGCCGTGTACGACGCCGAACAGGTTGATATCCAGCACCCGTTTGAAACTCTCGCTGGGCGTGCGCAGGAACGGCGCGGCCTGGCCGACACCGGCATTGTTCACCAGCACATCGGGGACGCCGTGCACCGACGCGATCTCGTCGGCGTGCGCCCGCACCGCGGCCTCATTCGCGACATCGAGGGCGTAAGGGTAAGCGACGCCGTCGAATTCGGCGATCAGCGCGGCGGTGTCCTTGGCGGCGTCGGCATCGATATCGGAGACCACCACCTCGGCCCCGAGGCGGGCGAAGGCGAGCGCGGTCTCCCGGCCGATACCCGAACCCGCACCGGTGACCACGACGAGTTGATCCTCGAACGGCTGCCGGGTGCGACCCACTTCGGCGCGTCGCAATTCCCGCGCGGGCTCGGCACCGGAGACGGCGTCGATGAGCTGGATGGTGGCCCGCGCGAGCACGCTCGGATGCGAATACGGCACCCAGTGACCGGCTTTCAGATCCCGCCGCCACAGCCGGTCGGTCCACCGGTCCTCGTCGTCGAAGACCGCCGGGCGCACCGCCGGATCGAATCGGGCGACAATGAGCTGGACCGGTACCGTGGTGCGCCGTTCCCGCGCCGAGAACAACTTCGCCACAACGAGATTGGCGCGATATATCGGTAGCCCGTTGGCGGCGTCCGCGGTGAAGGTGTCACCGAGGGTGACCTGTTCGGCGGGCGTGCCCTGCGCCAGCCGCAGCCCCGCGCGGAACACCCGGTCCCGCAGACCCAGCCGCACCAGTGCCGGGGTCACCGGCGCCATGAACGCGAATTGATAGGCGATCGAGGCCAATTGGGCCAGGGGAGCGGCGAGGTTCCCGGGCGTCGGCCGGGTGAAGCGGCCGCGCGCCCAATGCCCCGCGTGATCGAGGTTCGGCCCGGACACCGAGGTGAACGAGGCGATGCGTGCGTCCGCGCCGGGTTCGCACACCGCGTCCCATACGGTCACCGACCCCCAGTCGTGGGCGAGTACGTGCACGGGCGCGTCCGGGCTGACCGCGTCGATCACCGCGAAGAAGTCCGTGGCCAGTTCCGATATCCGGAAAGCCCTGTGGTCCTTGGGATTCGTACTGCGCCCGTGCCCGCGCGAATCATAGGTGACCACCCGGAATCGGTCGATGAGATGCGGAAGGACGTTATCCCACAGTCGATGTGAGTCGGGCCAGCCGTGCACCAGCACGATGGTCGCCCCGTCGGGCACGCCCTGTTCGTACACGGCGATATCGATCTCGCCATTGGTCACGGTCCGGGTTTGCAGCGCCACTGCCGCCTCCTCTGTCTCAGACAGGTGATTCGACTCCAGCTTGGCGGGCGGCGGCAGCGCTGTCAATGCGCGTGAGCGGGGTGTTGCAGGGTGGTACGGCGGCGGCGACCAGCCGTACCACCCTTCCCCGGCCCCCCGGGCCGGTGGCTTGGGACCCCTCGGGGCTCAGTGCGTGAGCGACCCCGCGGGCGCGAGTGGCAACGCCAGACTCGACGGCCACACCGAATTTCGCTGCACCTGCTGAGACGTTCCGAGCAAACGCGGCAGATCCGTCGGAATCGGCATGGTCGAGGGGAATGTACCCGTCGAAATGCGCAGCCGCAGCGCATGCCCGGGCTCGAGGCGATAGAACGTGGGCCGCAGCTTGATATCGACCTGCACCACCTCACCCGGGGTGAGCAGCCGCTGATTCTCCTGGAGCAGCACATGTTCGGGCGCGTACACGGTGCCGTCCGGCGCGCGCCAGGTCTTGTCCTCGTTGAGCGTGCGCTGACTCGCCAATTGCGAACCGCCGGTGATGTTCACGGCCGAACCGTCCGGGGCCACATCGTCGAGCCACACCTGGAAAGCGGCATCGGTGCCGGTGGAGGACGCGTACAGGCTCACACTCGACGGTCCGGCCAGCACGGTCGGCTCGGTCACCGGATCGGCCGTGTATTTCAGTCCCGCCGTGGGTTCGAGCACCTTCTCGGTGCACGGGTTGTAGGCGGTGAAGACGCGGAAGACGAAGTCCAGCAGGCCCGCGGTGTACTGGCCCAGACTCTGTCGATTGCACAGATTGTCGATACCGGAGTAGTCGATCCGATCCGCCCCGTCGGCGCCGGCGGGCGGCTGCTCGGTCAGCCGACCGGCGTCGAAATAGCGCCGCACCACGGTCGTCTGATCGAACGGATAGCGGGCGGCATCGGCGGCATTGTTGCCCGGATCGATGACGTGCAGCGGCTTATCGGTGTTCTCGACCCCGTTCGGAATGTCCTTGAGCCAGCGGTCGAACCAGGCCAGGGTGATCATATCGGTGTCCAGCCGCGAGCCCGGCCCGACGCCCAGGCCCACGTGATACCAAGGCCCCATGAGCAATTGGTACCGCCCGTCGGCCCGCTGATCGCCCGCCATGGGTGCGAACTGATCGCGTCCGGCCGAAAGATTCTGTAGCTGGGAGTAATTGCGGAACGGCCCCTCCTGATAGAGGTCCCAGAGCCCGCCCACCTGATACATGGCGATGCCGTTGTCGATGAGATTGTGCAGATCGGTCTCGAACCGGCGCTCCTGCCACCATGAGGTGTCATAGGCGAGCGGCCCGCCCGCGTACGCCTCCAACAGCAGTTTGATGGTGCTGTCCGAGGAGACCAGCGCCTGGAGATGGTCCACCAGCGATTTCACGAAGGTCTGCGGTGACACCACCGCGGTCAGGAACGGTCCCATCAGGCTCAGGTACGGCACCATGAGCGAGATCGCGGTGAGCAGAATCGGGCTCATCATGCCGTCGTGGCCGAGCACCTCGTTGAAGATATTGTTCGGCATCGCCATGGGCACAATGGCTTTCAGCGGTGAGTCCGGGCCGACCGCCTCGGCGGTGCGCAGCGCGCTCAGCGCCGGGAACGAATACCCGTACATGCCGACCTTGCCATTGGAACCGGGCAGCTCGGCCGCCCAATCCACCAGCTGCACCCCGTCTATGCCGTCCTGCCGCGACGCCGGATTCCACGCACCGGTCGACCCACCGGTGCCGCGCACATCCGCGATCACCTCGATATAGCCGTGCCGCACCAGCATGTCCTGGGCGCTGGTGGCCTGATTGATCACGCGCCGAACATCTTTGATCTGATCCGGCAGCGTGATGTGCAATTCGTCGATGACGCTGGTCAGTGCCGCGGTCAGTGCGCTGGTGACCGCGCCGTAGGTGGTGAAGTTGACCACCACCGGGAAATCCCCGGCGGCGCGCTGCCCGGTCGCCGGATCGGTCGGATATCGCACCTCGGCCTGCAACTGCGTGCCGTCGGACAGCGGAACCACATGTCCCAGTTCATAACTCACGCCGTATCGGGCGGGCGTCGGCTCATATCCGGCGGGCAGTCCGAAATTCACCGGGGCGTTCGGCACCGGCCCGCTCGTGGGCACCGCTCCCGCGAAGGTGCTGCTGGAAACGGTCACGGCGAACGCGGAGAAGCCCGCCACGGCCAGGGGAACGAGTCGGCGGCAACGCGGCCACCGGGACCTACTACTCAACGATCTACCTCTGCGGATGGTCAGGAGGCCATATCGGCGGCCCATCCCGCCCGGTGACCTCGTCGTCGGGATTCAGCACACCGCACAGTCCCCACCCTCGGACACCGCCAATCCCCAAGACTCCACCCCGTGCGATTGTGCACTCGACCAAGATCGAGGCGTGAGTTACGGGGCGAAGGCGGCGGATTCGAGGCGGCGCGCGATCCGGGCGGCGGACAGGGTCATGGCATCGGTGGGCCGGTGCGGATCCAGACCGGTCAATTCGTGAATGCGGGCCAGTCGGTAGGTGACCGTATTGCGGTGGATATTCAGCAGGCGCGCGGTGGCCAGCTGATTGAATCCGCTGTCGACGAAGACCTCCAGGGTTTCCGCGAGCAGGGGCTGCGGATCGAGGGGGAGTAGCACCGCGGCCAGGCCCACGCGGGCCGAACCGCCCGCCGCGACCGTGTACTCGAACATGAGATCGCTACGGCGGCACAGGGTTTGCGGGCGGTCCAGGCAGCGGCCCAATTCGGCGAGCATGCGCGCCTCGGCGTAGAGCTCCGGAACCGCCTCGCGGGTGGCGGCCACCGTGACCCCGACCCAGAACGGCGCGGCGCGTGTGGGCGAATCGGCTTGCGGCACGGCATGATTCGCGTTCGCGAGTGCGGGCTGATCGGGGTGCGCCACGCGGTGCGGACCGCGCGGGGGCTCGTGCGCGGGCAGCAGGCGAGCGGTGAGCGCCGCGATGGTCGCGGAGCCGTCATCGCCGGGATGCAGCGGCAGCAGTGCGGTCCAGCCGCCGCTGTCCAGGCGCAGGAAGACCCCGGGAATCGCCTCGATGCGATGGCGCAGATCACCGGTGTCGGCGATGCGGGCCGAGCTCAGGCGAAAGACCGCGATCAGGAAGGCGTCCGGCACCGCGATGGCGGGCTCATCGGCCCATTCGATGAGATCGCGCCCGGTGAGCAGGGCATCGGCGATGGCGCGCCGGCGCTCCAGCAGCTCCCACCGCGGATCGTGCGCCCGATGCACGCACGCGGTGGCGATGCGCGCGGTCAGGGTGGTGATGTAGTGCAGCAGCGGCAGCGCGGCCTCGGTGAGCAGTTCGCGCTCCGGGCCTTCGACGGCGGCGAGCAGATGCGACCAGATGAATTCCGCGCCGATCCGATAGCGGCCGAGCACTTCTTCGAGCGGTTCGCCGTCGCGGACCCGGCCCAGCGCGATCTCCACCACCTCGCGGGTGTCCTGCTCGCACGGGGTGATACCGGTGCGCAGGAATTCGAAGAACAGATCCACATTGAGCTTGGTGCCGCGTTCGAAACCGCTGGCCACCAACGGTTGCGGCAGCGTTCGATACGGCGGCAGCGCGGCGGGGAAGACCTCCCGCGCCGCGACCGCGCGCCGATACAGCTCTTCCAGCGCCCGGTCCCGGATTCGCGCTTGCATGACTCTCCTACTACGCGTACAGCGAGTCGATAGTAGCCGCATAGGCGGTAGCTATCGGTTTGCGCCTCAGCTTTCCGGTCGCCGTGAGGCATTCGCTGCCCGGGAGCCACACATCCGGCAGCACCGCGAACTTCTTGATCTGCTCCACCCGGGAGAGCTTGGCATTCGCCGCGTCGACACCCTCCTGCAGCGCCTTGCGGACGACCGGATCCTGAGCCATGGCCGCGATACTACGGTCGGTTAGCTGGTGCCGCTCGGCGAAGGCGGCGGCCAGATCCGGATCCAGGCAGATCAGGGCGGTGTTGTAGGAGCGGGCCTCGCCGATCACCGCGACCGCGCCCGCCAGCGGGGTGTTCTCGGTGACGGTGTTCTCGATATTGGTCGGCGACATATTCTTGCCCGCCGCGTTGATGATGAGTTCCTTCTTGCGATCGACGATCTTGAGGAAGCCCTCGCTGTCGAGTTCGCCGATATCGCCGGTGTGCAGCCAGCCGTCCGCGTCGATGGTCTCGGCGGTCTTATCGGGTGCGTTGCGGTAGCCGCGCATGACCATGCGCCCCCGCACCAGCACCTCACCGTCCTCGGCGATCTTGACCTCGGCCCCGGGCAGTGCCGTGCCGACGGTGCCGATCTTGATGCGTTCCGGGCGGCCCACGGTCGCTCCCGCCGTGCACTCGGTCATGCCGTACCCCTCACACAACGGCAGACCCAGGCCCAGGAAGAACTCGTGGGTGTCGGGGGGAATCGGCGCGGAACCGGTGACCGCGACGCGAACCTTGTCCAGCCCCAGGCGTTCTCGAATGGTGGCCAGCACCAGGCGATCGGCCAGTCGGTACTGCAACGTCGCCAGCGGGCTCGGCGAGCGGCCGTCCGAGATCGCGCGGGCGCGCGCCCGGCCGGTGCGGATCGCCCAGTCCACCAGGGCCCGGCGCACCGCGCTCGGCTCGGCGGCGAAGCGCTCCTCCAGTGCCGCTTTGACTTTCACCCACACCCGGGGCACGCCCAGGAACACCGACGGATGCACCTCGGCCAGGGCCTCGGCGACCTGCTTGAGATCGGGGCAGGTGGTGATCTCGCCGCCGCTGATCATGGCCAGATAGTGCGCGAACCAGCGATTGGCGGCATGCGCGTCGGGCAGGTACGAGACCACCTTGTCCTCGGGGCCGCCGCCACCGAATTCGTCCACCACGCGCGCGTTTTCGAGGAAGTTGGTGTGCGTGAGCTCGACGCCCTTGGGCGGTCCGGTGGTGCCGGAGGTGTAGACGATGGTCAACAGATTCTCCGGATCGACCGCGCGCCAGGACTTCTCGAAATCGAAATCGACGGCCGGGGCGGCCTCGACCGCGGACAGCGCCAGGGTGCCGTCCGGCGCCTCGTCCACGCAGATCACGTATTCGACCGTATTGCCCTGTGCCGCGGCCTTCTCCACCGCGGCCAGGATCTGCGGTGCGAACTGGCGCTCGCAGATGACGGCCCGATTGCCCGCATTGCCGAACTGATAGGCCAGCAGATCCACCGGATTGGTGTTGTACACCGAGAACGGCGTCGCGCCGGTGTGCAGGATCGCGGTATCGCAGAGATGGAACTCCGGGCGATTGGTCAGCATGATCGCGACCGTGTCGCCGGGGCCGATGCCCAATCCCGCGAGCCCCGCGGCGATTCCGCGCACTCGCTCGCCGTACTCGCGCCAGGTGATGGCAACGGCCCCGCCGAGCGTGCGCAGCGCGACCGCCTCCGGATTGGCCGCGACATTGGCCTGGAACGCCTCACACAGCGTGCGCGGCCGCACTGTCGTCACCGTTGATGAACTCACGAACCTACCTCTGGATCACGTCGACGAGAGCGCCTCGGCCCTCGGGTTGCCATCCAGCACACCGCACAAAGGCGGGTCGATACCAGTGGCAATCAAGAAGACAAGCGGCGCGCGAGTTGTGCATGTGAACAAAATGTGGCCCGGGCGTGCGGGAATGGAATGGCCGCCCGGCGTGCGACGTATGGTTTTTACAGCCGTAGGACCGCCGGACCCAGACCGGGCCGTCCGATCGGGTAGCGGTGCGGCTGTACTAGGAGCCCGCAGTGATCACCCCCACCGCACACGGAGTACAGGACTTCATCACCGCCGAAGCCGTCGAATACATCGATATCCGCTTCTGCGATGTGCCCGGCGTACAACAGCATTTCTCCATTCCCGCAACGATGTTCGGGCCCGATCTGATCGAGGAGGGCATCGCGTTCGACGGTTCGTCGGTGCGCGGCTTCCAGGCCATCCACGAATCCGACATGCTCTTGCTACCGGATCTGGCCACCGCGCGACTGGATTCGTTCCGGAGCGCGAAAACGCTCAATATCAACTGTTTCGTGCACGATCCGCATACGCGGCAGGCGTACAGTCGCGATCCGCGCAATGTGGCGCGTAAGGCTCAGGATTACCTGCGCAGCACCGGAATCGCCGATACCGCGTACTTCGGGCCCGAGGCGGAGTTCTACATTTTCGATTCGGTGCGCTACGCGACCACGATGAATGGCGCCTTCTACGAGGTGGATTCGATCTCGGGCGGCTGGAACAGCGGTGCGAAACACAATCCGGACGGCTCGCTGAACCGCGGCTACAAGGTGCGCCCCAAGGGCGGATACTTCCCGGTCGCGCCCTACGACGCCGACGTCGACCTGCGAGATCAGATGTGCACCAACCTGATGCGCGCCGGATTCGATCTGGAGAAGGGGCATCACGAGGTCGGCACCGCCGGACAGGCCGAGATCAATTACCGCTTCAATACCCTGCTCGCCGCCGCCGACGATCTCCAGCTGTACAAGTACATCATCAAGAACACCGCGTGGCAGCACGGCAAGACCGTCACCTTCATGCCGAAACCGCTCTTCGGTGACAATGGTTCGGGAATGCATGTGCACCAGTCCCTTTGGAAGGACGGCACCCCGCTCTTCTACGATGAGGCTGGCTATGCGGGACTCTCGGATCTGGCCCGGCATTACATCGGCGGCCTGCTGCATCACGCACCGTCGCTGCTGGCCTGGACCAATCCCACGGTGAATTCGTACAAGCGCCTGGTGCCCGGTTACGAGGCACCCGTGAATCTGGTGTACAGCCAGCGCAATCGCTCTGCCGCCGTGCGTATTCCGGTCACCGGAACCAGTGCCGCCGCCAAACGCCTGGAATTCCGCTGCCCCGACTCCTCCGGCAACCCCTATCTCGCCTTCGCCGCCATGATGATGGCCGGACTCGACGGCATAGCCAATAAAACCGAACCCGCGCTACCCGTGGACAAGGACCTCTACGAACTCACCCCCGAGGAATCCGCGGAAGTCGTTCAAACTCCCGCCAGCCTCGCCGCGGTCATCGACCGCCTCGAAGCCGACCACGAATACCTCACCCAGGGCGGCGTTTTCACCGAGGACCTCATCGAAACCTGGATCCGCATCAAACGCGATAGTGAAATCGCCGCAATCAACGTCCGCCCCCACCCCTACGAATTCGACCTCTACTTCGACGTGTGAGGTTCCAGGATCCGGGCTACCGCGTCGGCGATGGCGGCGGGTGCGGGGAGGTTCGAGTGGGCGTCCGGTGGACTGAGGCGGTGTTGCAGGGCGCGCTGATGGGCCGCGCCGACGAGCAGTAGGGCCGCCGGGCGCGGGTCGGTGCCGGGGGCGGTGTGCCGGATGAGTTGGGCGGCAATGGCTTCGACGGCTTTGTGCGGTCCGAGATCGAGATCGCGGCTGCGCTCGCGGTAGACCGCGCGCAGGTCGGCGTCGGATTCGACGGCGGCCATGACCGGGATGGCGGCGGTGAAGAAGTCCTCCAGGGTGGACAGCAGGGCGACCAAGTCTGCGTGGAGATCGGTTGCGGCGGTATCGGATCGGTCGGTGAGGAGATCTTTGAACGGGCGCAGCTGATGTTGAATCACGGCCTGTAGCAAGCCCATTCGGTCGCCGAAGTGATAGAAGATGCTGGATTCGGCGACGCCCGCGCGTTTGGCGATCTCCTTGGTGGACAGGCGGGCCACCCCGGATTCGGTGAGGGTCTGCTGGGCGCAGGCGATGACGGCCTCGCGGACGCCGGTGCGGGGACGGCCGCGCGGGCGGGTCACGCGCTCCGATGTCCAGCCCCGCCACCAGCGTCCAGCCCGCCGTCGGATCGCGCGTACAGCGCACGGGGGACGCGTTCATGCGCCGCTTGCTGCGCTCGCCGCTGCATGGCATGGTCAGTTCGAAACTGCTGATCGTCACCGTGATCGGTCGCAAGACCGGGCACGTCTACGAGAATCCCGTCGGCTATGCCCGGTTCGAGGGGGAGATCCTGATCGGCACCGCCGCGCGCTGGCATCGCAATCTGCGCTCCGGCGAGCCGGTGCGGATCACGGTGCGCCGCCAGGTCGTCGAGGCCGACTGGGAGGTGATCAGGGACGAGGAAGCCGCGGCCGAGTGCTACGGGATCATCCTCGAGCAGAACCCGACGCACGGGAAGTTCGCGAAGATCAGCCTCGATCCGATCGGGCGGGTCAATCGCAAGGAACTGCGCGCGGCCCTCGAGCGCGGCACCGTGGTGGTGCGGCTGCGCCCGCGAAAGGTTTTACCTCACGCGTAATCGCTTCCGCGCAGCTCAGCCAACATGCTTGGTACATGAGCGAATACGAGAACATTGCACAGCGGTACATCGACAGCTGGAACGAGAAGGACACCGATAAGCGCCTGGCGCTGATCGACGAGTTGTACACCCCCGGCGTGATTTTCACCGATCCGCTGGTATCGCTGGTCGGCACCGAGGCCGTCGCGGAGATGGTGGCCGGAGCCCAGGAACAGTTCGCCGGACTCGAATTCGGACTCGGCGCGGTGGACGGCCACCACGACATCGCCCGATTCACCTGGACGCTGAACGCGCCCGGGGGTGACGAACCGATCGTCATCGGATTCGATGTGATCACCATCTCCGGCGGGAAGATCGAACGGGTGCACGGATTCCTGGACAAGGTGCCGGGCTGAGTGCTGAAGTATTCGGTGGTGCGGCGGCGAATCATCCCCGCACCACCGGATATTCGGTTGTGAGCCCGATCAGGGGGTGGTGCCGTCGGCGTAAGCGCGGCGGAAAATGTTGTGGGGGAACGCAGTTGAGTGCGGGGGGTGGAGCATTCCCGGCGACCGGAGTGGGTCGCCGGGCAGCCTTTCATGCCCGCGCGCTTCAAACTATGACGTTTCCCTCACTGCCCGCGCGAGTCCGGTGGCGCCCCATACGATCCGGACCTGAAGAAGGCGGGAAGGCGAAGAGGCCATGGATCGAAATGCGTTCGTCGAGGTGATGAACGAGGCGAGCGGCATGCTGGAGTCCGGACGCGCGCCCGAAGCGCTGGCCAGGCTCACGGCGTTCGACAATGCGCTGCTGTCACCGCCTGACCCCAAGGATTACGGCTGGGTGGTGTCCTACACCTTCCGGTCCGCGTTCGCCGCGGGCGAATACGATCAGGCCCTGCGCATCGCCGAGAACGGCCCCGCCCGCTTCCCGGCCGATATCCCGCCCGCCACCCTCGCCACCATGTACTCCATGGGCGTGGAGGCCGCCACCCAGCTCGGCCGCGCCGACAGCGCGGTACTCATGGCCGACCGCTGCATCGACCTGCGCCGCAGCCACGGCGATCACGGCGAAGTCCTGATGGCCGCCATGACCGCCTGCACCCTGCTCGGCGATATCGAAAGACATGACCTGGCAAGCCGATACGCCCAGCTCCTGGTGGCCGAGGGTGACGGCTACGACGAATATC
This sequence comes from Nocardia sp. NPDC058058, assembly GCF_042885355.1. Lineage (NCBI taxonomy): Bacteria > Bacillati > Actinomycetota > Actinomycetes > Mycobacteriales > Nocardiaceae > Nocardia > Nocardia sp. NPDC058058. Next base: position 750,073 of record NZ_JBHVSA010000001.1, read on the forward strand.
GCGCCTACGGTTACTACGCCATCTGCGCCGCCATCGAACACGAGGTCGGCGGACATCTCATCGACACCCTGCGCGCGGGCCGCGACTGGCTGCTCGCACACGACAACGAATTCGCCCGCGAGGCACTGGGATACCTGAACAGCTCGGCCGCCATCGAGAATGGCGCGCCCACCCCACAAGCCCCGGACCTGCCGCTCGGCCCCGACCCCTTCGCGGCGCAGCCCGGCCCGGACCCGCTGGGTCCGCCCCGGCTCGGCGCGGATCCGCTCACCGGTCCGCTGCCCGGCTCGGATCCGCTCACCGGTCCGCTGCCCGGTTCCGGCCCGCTGAGCGGGCCACCGCCCGGCTCGGATCCCCTCGGTCAGCCGCTGCCGGGCTCCGGTCCGCTCGGCTCGCCGTCGCTCGGATCAGATCCGCTCGGCCAGTCACCGCTCGGCCCGGGGTCGCCGGTTCCGGGTCCGTTCGGCCCGCCCCCGGTCGATCCGGATTTCCTCGCACCGCCGCCCTTCGGCGCGGAGCCTTTCGACGCGCCGCCGCCGGTGGATCTGTCCGCGCCGCTCGGCCCGCCGCTGGGTGGGGCGGCGCAGACCGAACTGCTCAATATCTCCGCGGACGGGATGGAATCGGTCACCGGGCCGAAACAGCCGCCGGCGGACCAGCTCGCGGGTGGTGAGACCGCCGACGCGCTGCTGGAAGCACAACGGCCCGGAATCGCGGCCGCCGCGTATCGCGCGCTCATCGACGATGCCATCGCCACCGGTAAACCCGATCCGCTGATCGCCGGTAAGGCCGTGCTCGGGCTGCTGATGGCGCTCATCTTCGACAATCGGGTCGGTGAGGCGCACGCGGTGTGGATCGATGAGCAGGGGCCGACCTACCTCGGCGTCTGGGCGCTGGAGAACGGTCAGACCTCGGTGCACGACGCCATGGCCTACAACCTGGTCGCGGCCTTCCTGCACTCGCTCAGCACCGGCGATCCGAACGCGGCCAATCACGCGGTCGACACCCTGATGGGCCGCTGCGTGAACTGGGCCTTCGGCACCGATCCGCAGGTCGTGCCCGCCATGCTCAATACCTGGCGGCGGCACCTGTTCGAGATCCACGAGGGCGAACCCGCCCCCGAATACGTATGGGAGCTCGGCCAGGCCGAACAGCGCTGGGGCGGACCACTTCCCGAGTCCGGCCTGTACTGGATGCGCCCTTACCCGTGGGTCGTCGACTGGCTGTGAGTTCGGCCCGCTGCCGCGCTGTGGCGGGACCGGTTGCGCGGCCGGGGCGGCGGGCATCGCTAGGCTCCCCGATATGGCAACCGAGATCTGGCACAACCCCAAATGCTCGAAGAGCCGCACGGCCAAGGCGACGCTCGATGACACCGGCGTCGACTATGTCGAGCGCCGCTATCTCGACGATCCGCCGAGCGTCGCCGAAATCACCACCGTGCTGGGCAAACTCGGGCTCGAGCCGTGGGATATCACCCGCACCGCCGAACCCGAGGCCAAGGAACTCGGGGTGGCCGCCTGGGATCGCACCCCCGCCGAGCGGGATCGCTGGATCGAGGCCCTCGCCACCCATCCGCGACTCATTCAGCGTCCGATCGTGCTGACCGCCGACGGCCGCGCCATCCTCGCCCGCAGCGACCAAGCGCTCGACGAATTGCGCTGAGCGCCGGATCTATTCGTCACGAGAGCGCGAAAACCGGGAATCCCGGTGCGATGGCGGCCAATTCGGCATCGGAGGAGTTCTTGGTGACGCCTTCGAAGAACCGGCCCACTTCCCAGCCCCAGCGATCCAGGTAGGCGTGCAGCACGGGGAGCTTCTCGGCATCGGGGAGCTCCCGCGCGGTGAAGGCCTCGACCTTGCGGCCCAGGCGCAGCTCACCGTTGCCGGAGACGCGCAGATTCCGCACCCACTGGGTGTGGCCGCGCGGTGCGACCAGGTAGCGCTGGCCGTCGACGACGAGCAGATTGACCATCGTGGTGCGCCATTCGCCGCTCTTGCGTCCGCGCACCGCGAGCAGTCGGGAACCCGCCACGCTGATGCCCAGTTTGGGCAGGGTGTTGGCGATGCGGTTCATGATCGGGTCCAGGCCGGTGGGGCCGATGTAGCGGTGGGCGAGATCGTTCATGGCGGGCTTCCTTTGCAACTTCGAGAGCGGCGCTCTCTGATGTGATCAGTGTGCGCCGCCGGTCATGGAGCTGTCAAGAGCAGTGCTCTCATTTCATTCATCTGCTCCGAAACGTGGCACACTGGTCGCATGAGCGCCCCCCGCACCGCCCGTGAACGGGCACGAGCCGAGATCACCCGCGAGATCACCGACGCGGCGCGCCGTCAGCTCGCCGAATCCGGGGCGGCCGCGCTGTCGCTGCGTGCCATCGCCCGGGAACTCGGGATGGTGTCCTCGGCGCTGTACCGGTACTTCCCGAGCCGGGACGAACTGCTCACCGCGCTGATCATCGAGGCGTACAACGCCGTCGGCGAGGCGGTGGAGAACGCGATCGCCACCGGCGATACCCCGCGTTCGCAGTGGCGGGCCGCGGCGGCGGCGGTGCGGCACTGGGCCATCGGGCATCCGCACGAGTACGCGCTGCTGTACGGATCGCCGGTGCCGGGTTATCAGGCACCGCACGACACCATCGCGCCCGCGTCCCGGGTACCGGTCGCGGCGCTGGGCATCGTCGTGAACGCCTGGCGCGCAGGACTTTTGGCGGCCCACTCCGGTGAGATGTCTCCCGAGCTCACCGCGCAGTCCGGTGAGATCGCGGCGCAGATCGCGCCGGGATTGCCGCCGGAGTGTGTGGCGCGCACGGTGGTGGCGTGGACACAGCTCTACGGCGCGGTCGGCTTCGAGCTCACCGGGCAGCTGGTCGGCAGCATGGACCCGGCCGGGCCGTTCTTCGAATACGCCGTGGAGTTGATGGCCGATGTGATCGGCCTGTCCGGCTAGCGCCGGTGAATCTCGGCCTGCTCCAACGGGAATGGCGGCTCGCCGAGTCCGACGATGCGCAGATTGCCCCAGGGATCCCGCTCCTGGAGCACACCGCGCGCGGGCGTTCCGCCCGGCAGGGTGAGGAAGACCTGACCGCGCCCGGGATCGGGTAGTTCGGTGCCCTCGGGTGCGGAAACCCGCCCGTACCAATGGAAATTGCCGTCGATCGGATCGAGATGACCGTTCAGGTTCACCGTGACCGCGACCTCCGCGCCCGGCGCGTCCAAGAGCGCCGGACCCGAATACTCCGGTGCGGGAGCGGGATCCGGATAGTCGATATCCGGTGCCGCCGCCCGCCGCGAACGCCTCACAGCAGCCCCCTGCGCTGCCAGATGCGCTTGCCGATCGGACCGATCAGGCCCTGCTTGTCCAGGAACGCACCGAGATTCGCGGCGCCGACGCCCAAAACCCGCTTGGCGTGCGGATTCGCGCGGGCCATCCGCCGTGCGCCACGGCCGTCCTCGATTCCGGCGCGGACGTACATATGCCAGTTCGTCATCAGGTGCACGAACAGCGGCGCGGCGATGGCGACACACAGTTTGGTGTAGGCGAGTTCGGCCCGCGACATCTCGGGAACCCTGCGCGCCAAGGCATCTCGGGCGAAGCCGATATGCCGCGCCTCCTCGGTGACGTGAATCCGCATGGCGCGGGCCACCACCGGCTGCAATTCCGGATCATCGAGGGTCTGGCGCTGAATGGCGTCGAAGATCTCCTCGCCGACCAGTGCGCCCACCCACACCATGGAACCGCGCAGGAAGATCTGCAACGCGCTGATGGTCAGGCGCTCATAGCGATTGGGCCAGTAGGGTTTCGCCTCGACCCGGTCGATGAGCTTGCCGAACATCATCATGTGCCGGCATTCGTCACCCATCTCGGTGAGCGTGTAGTGCGAATGCCGGGACCGCGGATCACCGGACATGAGCTCGCGCAACAGCAGTCGATTGAGCAGGTTCTCGAACCAGATGCCGACCGAGAGCACATTGGCCAGTTCCTGGCGCGAGAGTTCGCGGCGCTGTGCATGATCCATGGCCTCCCACAGCGGGGTGCCGTAGAGCGAGACCACCTCGGGCGGCAGGAAGAGTTTGTCCGGATCCAGGGGTGCGTCCCAGTCGATATCGACGACCGGGTCATAGAACTTCTTCACATGCCCCGTGAGCAGTCGCTGGGCGAAGGAATCGCGGGGGAGCAGTGTCTTGTCGGGGGAGGCGATGGCGTCGTTGCTCATGGCAGCATCCTGACTGAATTTACTGATACACGCTGTTACACTCAGATTAGTGGTACACGGTGTATCGGTCAATAAGCAGGTGGGTATCGTGAACCGAGTGACCGGAACCAGCACTCATACCCCGTCGAGCGACGGCCGCAGCACCCGCTGGAGCGGACACAAGGCCCGCCGCCGCCTCGATATGCTCGACGCCGCCCTCGGCGTCATCGAGGACAACGGCGTGGAGATCTCGGTGCAGCAGATCGCCGATCGCCTCAAGGTGCCGCGCCCGGTGGTCTACCGGCACTTCGACGGCCGCGCCGATCTCGACGAGGCGATCCGCCGCCACATCCTGGATTCGCTACTGGCCGAACTGCTTCCGCGCCTGCGGCCCGACGGCACCGTGCGCGATGCGGTGCGCGGCGCGGTCGGCACCTACGTGGGTTGGGTTGTGCGGCATCCGAATCTGCACCGCTTCCTGGCCGCCGGAGATCCGCACGGGCAGACCTCCGGGGCATTGGCCGGAGCCCGTGATCGCATCGGCGCGCAACTGGCCGACCTGTTCGCCGATATTCTCGGCGGCTTCGGACTCGATCCGAATCGCGCCCGCCCCACCGCGTTCGGCATGGTCGGCTTCGTGGACGGCGTGGTCAACAGCTGGCGTGCGGACGGTGTGCTCACCTCCGAGCAGGTCGAGGGCATTCTCACCGAATCGGTCCTCGCGCTGCTCGAGGGCAATGCGCGCAGCCTCGAGGTGCCGATGACCCGGGATACCGTCGTCGCCGAACTGGTGGCGCGCCGGGAAGCCGCCCAGCTCGGCTGATCTTCATCGCTCGGCAATCGGGGGTCGCGACTGCCTCGAATAATTGTGCCGAGATGGAAATATTGCCGCCACGGCAAAAATCTGTACGCTGGGTCAGGTGAGCGATGGACTGCGTGAGCGCAAGAAGCGGGAAACCCGGCTCGCCCTGAGCCTGGCCACCATTCGGCTGGGCGTGGAACGCGGCTGGGACAACGTGACGGTGGAGGACATCGCCGCCGCGGCCAATGTCTCGGTGCGCACCTTCCGCAACTACTTCTCCAGCAAGGCCGAGGCGGTCGCGTCCCGGCATCTGGAACGCATGGAACAGGTCGCCGAGGAATTCGCCGCCCGCCCGGACGGCGAAACCCTGTGGGAGGCAATGACCGCCGCCGTCCTGGATCGGTTCGCGCTCGGCGAGACCGTCACCGCCGCGACCACCACCGATCGGCACTGGGTGGACGGCATTCGCGTCATGCTCGGCACGCCCGCGGTACAGGCCGCCATTCTCGAGGCCAATGCGACCGCGCAGCACACGCTTTCGGCCGCCGTGGCCGCTCGGACCGGCACCGACGCCGCCCGGGACCTGTATCCGAATCTGGTCGCCGCGGCGGTCTCGGCCGCCATCAGCGCCGCCATCGATCACAGTCAGCGCGCCGATCCGCCGCAGCCGCTCATGGGGCTGCTGCGCGAGGCGCTCGACCGGCTGGCCGCGGGCCTGCCGGTGCCCTAACTGAAAAACGATGTCTCTCAGGAGAAGTCATGACCCACGATGTCATCATCGCCGGAGCCGGCCCCGTCGGCCTGATCCTGGCGAGCGAACTCGCCCTCGCCGGAATCCGCCCCCTGGTACTCGATCGGCTCGCCGAACCCAGCGTCGAGGCCAAAGCCAACGGCCTGGTCGGACAGGTGGTGCCGATGATGGATCGGCGCGGCCTGTACGAGCGTCTCGGCGGACCGCCCGGACGGCCGCAACCCAACTCCGCCTACTTCATGTTCGCCGCTCTCCCTTTGGATTTGAGTCTGCTCGAGCACAGTCCCGTCTACAACATGGCGATTCCGCAACCGGAGCTCGTCGCGGTGCTGCGGGATCGGGCGCTCGAACTCGGCGCGGAAATCCGCTGGGGCGCTGAGATCACCGGTATCTCGCAGGACGAAGACGCTGTCACCGTGGATGTTTCGACGGCGGGGGAGGCAGTACGGCTGCGCGCCCGATACCTGGTCGGCGCGGACGGCGGGCACAGCGTCGTTCGCAAGCGCTCCGGAATCGACTTTCCCGGAGTCAGTTACGACCGCACCACCACCCGCACCGCGCACGCCACCATCTCCCCGGATTTGGTGGACCCCGCCACCGGGGTGCTGCGCGTGCCCGGCTACGGCGAGGTTCGCCCGTTCCTGCCGATTCGCACCGAGCGCGGCGGACTGGCCTATGCACCGTTCCCCGGCCGCGCGCCGCTGTTCAGCACCACCGAATGGGACCGCCCGGCGCAGGACGGGCCGATGACCCTGGCGGAAATGCAAGCCAGCATCGCGTACGTGCTGGGCGCGGAGATCGAACTCGGTCCCGCGACCGGACCCGGACCGCACGCCCTGCGCCGCCAACTCGGCGGAAACACCAGGGTCGCCGCACAATTCCGGGACCGTCGCGTTTTCCTCGCCGGTGATGCCGCGCATGTCCTGGTGTTCGGCGGCGGACCCGGCCTCAACCTGGGTCTACAGGACGCCATGAACCTCGGCTGGAAGCTCGCCGCCGAGATCAAAGGCCAAGCGCCGCAAGGACTTCTGGGCACGTACGACACCGAGCGGCGCATTGCCGCCGACCGCGCGGTGGCGCAATCCCAAACGCAGGCGGCGCTGCTCGCTCCGGGCGCGGATGTGACCGCTATGCGCGGGGTTTTCGCCGAACTGCTCACCGACGCCGCCACGGTGCAGCGGATCGCCGAACTGATCTCCGGGTCGGACGTGCGCTACGACATGGGTGTACCGCACCCGCATCCGCTGGTCGGCGCACCCGCCCCCGACCTCGACCTGACCACCGACGCGGGCCGGTTCCGCGTGGCCGAATTGACAAGGGCGGCAAAGCCATTGCTATTCGACCTCACCGGGACCGGCTCATTCGCCGAGGCGCTGCGGCTATACGCCGATCGGATCGAGATCGTGCGGGCCCGCACCGAGGATCCACCCGCCGCCGCACTGCTGCTGCGTCCGGATACCTATGTGGCGTGGGCGACCGACGCCCCGAACCCCGATACCACCGACCTCGGCGGATTGCGGTCCGCGCTGGCCCGCTGGTTCGACGCCGTTCCGGTGAGCGCGGTCTGATTCGCGTCTACGCGGCGTGAGCGGTGCCGCGCTCGGTCAGGGCGCGGTAGCTGGCGTTCCACAGCCATTCGACCGGGCCGCGGTCGAAACGGCGCAGCCAGATGTGGGCGAAGACCAGCATGCAGGCCGAGACGAGCAGGTAGATGCCGAGGGTGAACGGGACGCGGGCGGCGGGGGAGACCAGGGCGGCCAGGCCCAGACCCCAGCCGTAGCAGAGGAATCCGGCTAGCAGGTTTTGTAATATGTAGCAGCTCAAGGCCATTCGTCCCACCTCGGCGAAGCGGCGGCCGACGAACGCGGGCGCGGTGCGGTGGGTGTAGACGTGCGCGACCAGACCCAGGATGCCCATCGACACGAACGGTGCCAGGCCGTAGCGGGTCACCAGGATCAGGTCGCCGCCCACCATGCCGACGGCGAAGTCCACGGGGGCGGCGACCGCTCCGATGATCATCAGGCGCTTGCGGATTCGCGCACCGTCCGGTTCGAACACCCCGGCCCGGAACAGGTGCGCGCCCAGCAGGAACAGGGCGATGGACATCGGGAAGATGAAGACCGGTTCGAGCCGGAACAGCAGCGCGTGATCGACGCGGAACACCACCAGATCCCAGAACGAGCCGTCCGCATAGGGATTGGGGTCCAGCGGTTCAGGAGTGGACGATTCCTGTTGCCCGTCGGCCAGTGCGATGCCCGCCACGATCGCGGTGAGCATGAGCGTGTGAATGCCCGCCGCCACGATCAGCCAGCGGCGCTGCGCGCGCGGTCCGGTGGCGAGTACGAACGCCACCACCAGGCCCGTTATCGCATAGCCCATCAGCACATCGAATTCGGCGACCAGTAGGAAATTCAGCAGCCCGTCCAGGCACAGCAGCGCCGCGCGCCACGGATACTTGCCCGGCCACGCGCGCCCGCCGCGCACGGCCGAACCCTGCTGAATCGCGAGTCCGATACCGAACATGATGGTGAGCAATCCCAGGAACTTGCCCTGCGCCAACTGCTGGAGGAAGCGCTCGACCCACAGCCAGACGCCGTCGGGCTCATCGAGGTGCGAGATGTATCCGACCAGCCCCGAACCATTGGTGAAGATCCAGATATTGGTGCCGAGGGTGCCCAGGATCGCGATGCCGCGCAGCACGTCCAGCGCGGGCAGCCGTGTCGAGCGCGCGGGTATCGGTGCGCTATAGCCTTCCGCCGGAACGGGATTCGACGCGCGCGCGGCGGTGATCGGGCGTTCCGAACGCGGGGAGGTGACCGGTTCGACCATGCCTGACATTGTGTCGTCCGCGCAGGTCGCGGCGGATCACCCGGGAGAACGATGCCGGGTACGACTCGCGAATGACCAACCCCGAGACCCGAGCCCGACCCGGTCGCGCCCGATCCGAGCCCGCGTCGCCTAGGCTCGACCACATGCAGCGCATCATCGGAATCGAGGTCGAGTACGGCATTTCGACGCCTTCGGAGCCGTCGGCCAACCCGATTCTCACGTCGACCCAGGCGGTTCTCGCCTATGCCGCAGCCGAAGGCGTGCCGCGCGCCAAACGCACCCGCTGGGATTACGAGGTGGAGTCACCGCTGCGCGATGCGCGTGGATTCGACCTCGGCCGGCTCAACGGCCCCGCACCCGTCATCGACGCCGACGAGGTCGGCGCGGCGAATATGATCCTCACCAACGGCGCTCGGCTCTATGTCGACCACGCGCACCCCGAATACTCCGCCCCGGAGGTCACCGACCCCCTCGACGCGGTGATCTGGGACAAGGCCGGTGAGCGGGTCATGGAGGCCGCCGCCCGCTTCGCCTCCAGCGTGCCGGGCGCGCCCCGCATGCAGCTGTACAAGAACAACACCGACGGTAAGGGCGCCTCCTACGGCACCCATGAGAACTACCTCATGAGCCGTGAGACCCCGTTCAACCAGATCATCGTCGGTCTGACCCCGTTCTTCGTATCCCGTCAGGTGATCTGCGGTTCCGGGCGCGTGGGCATCGGCCAGAACGGCGATACCGCCGGATTCCAGCTGTCCCAGCGCGCGGATTACATCGAGGTCGAGGTCGGCCTGGAGACCACGCTCAAGCGCGGCATCATCAACACCCGTGACGAACCGCACGCCGATGCGGATAAGTACCGTCGCCTGCACGTCATCATCGGTGACGCGAACCTGTCCGAATGGGCCACCTATCTGAAGGTGGGCACCTCGGCGCTGGTGCTGGACATGATCGAAGCGGGCGAGGATCTCTCGGATCTGCAACTGGCCCGCCCGGTCACGGCCGTGCACACCATCAGCCACGATCCGACGCTGCGCGCCACGGTCGCCCTGGCCGACGGTCGCGAGCTGACCGGCCTTGCGCTGCAACGCATTTACCTCGACCGCGTGGAGAAGTTCGTCTACCGCCAGGGCATCGACGACGCCCGCGTGCAGGATCTGCTCACCAAGTGGGCGCATGTGCTGGACCTGCTCGAGCGCGACCCCATGGAGACCGCGGACCTGCTCGACTGGACCGCCAAACTCCGTCTGCTGGAAGGCATGCGCAAGCGCGAGGGCCTCACCTGGGCGGCTCCGAAGCTGCACCTGGTCGACCTGCAGTACTCGGACGTGCGCCTGGACAAGGGCCTCTACAACCGCCTGGTGGCCCGAGGTTCCATGCAGCGCTTGGTTTCCGAACAGCAGATCCTCGACGCCATGACCAACCCGCCCACGGACACCCGCGCCTACTTCCGCGGCGAATGCCTGCGCCGCTTCGGCGCCGATATCGCCGCCGCCAGCTGGGACTCGGTCATCTTCGACCTCGGCGGCGACTCCCTGGTCCGCATCCCCACCCTCGAACCCCGCCGCGGCACCAAAGCCCACGTCGGCAAGTTGCTGGACGGTGTCGAGACCGCCGCGGAACTGGTGCAACAGCTCACCCACTGAGGGTGAAAACAGGAGGCGGCGGCAGGCTTCCGAAAGATCGCGAAGCGACGTCATTGCGGTTAATCCGGCATGTTGTCGCCGCCGCTGGGTAGTGTTGGGGGACGGGCATCGGATTTTCTCCGGTGCTCGCCGATGATCACAGAGGAGGTCGGCTGCTATGGCACAAGAGCAGACCAAGCGCGCCGGTGGTGGCGACGAGGATGAGGGCCCCGTCGGGGACGGTGCTGCGGGGCAGGAGCGCCGGGAGAAACTGGCTGAGGAGACCGACGACCTGCTCGATGAGATCGACGACGTCCTCGAGGAGAATGCCGAGGACTTCGTGCGCGCATACGTTCAGAAGGGCGGCCAGTGACCCAAGGCGACCCACTGCGTCTCCAGATGGGGAACGCCCTCTCCTCCTTCTCCGAATACTTGCGGCTGCACGCCCCGGAACTGTTGCCCGGCAACAACTTCCGGGGTGACGGGGCACACTCGAATACGGGCGCGCCCTCGGATATCGCACCGCACGGCACCACCATCGTCGCGGTCAGTTACCGCGGCGGTGTGCTGATCGCGGGCGACCGCCGGGCCACCCAGGGCAACCTGCTGGCCAGCCGGGACATCGAGAAGGTGTACATCACCGACACCTACTCGGCGGCCGGTATCGCGGGCACCGCGGGCATGGCCATCGAAATGATCCGGCTGTTCGCGGTGGAGCTCGAGTACTACGAGAAGATCGAGGGGGTACCCCTCACCTTCGACGGCAAGGCCAACAAACTCTCGAAGATGGTGCGCGACAACCTCCCCGCGGCCCTGCAGGGTCTCGCGGTGGTGCCGCTGCTGGTCGGCTACGACCCGGATCAAGCAGATCCGGACAAGTCCGGTCGCATCATCTCCTACGACGTGGTCGGCGGCCGCAGCGAGGAGCGATTCGGTTACACCGCGGTCGGTTCCGGCTCGCTGTTCGCCAAATCGTCGCTGAAGAAGACCTATCGCCGGGGCATCGATCAGGACGCGGCACTCAGCATCGCCGTGGAGTCCCTGTTCGACGCCGCCGACGACGACACCGCCACCGGCGGCCCCGACACCCTGCGGGGCATCTATCCGACGGCGATCGTCATCGATTCCGAAGGCTCCGTTGAGGTGTCGGAGGGACGGCTGGCCGAGATCACCCGCGAGATCGTGGCCGAACGCGCGGACGAAGAGGGGAGTGCGCGAGCATGACACTGCCGTATTACGCGTCCGCCGAACAGATCATGCGCGATAAGACCGAACTCGCGCGCAAGGGCATCGCACGCGGGCGAAGCGTCATCGTGCTGGTGTACGACAAAGGTGTGGTGTTCGTGGCCGAGAACCCCTCGGCCACACTGCACAAGGTGAGCGAGCTGTACGACCGCGTCGGTTTCGCCGCCGTCGGCAAGTACAACGAGTTCGAAAGCCTGCGCCGCGGTGGCATTCTGCAGGCTGATCTGCGTGGGTACCAGTACGACCGGCGCGATGTCACCGGCCGCTTCCTGGCCAACCTGTACGCGCAGAGCCTGGGCACCATCTTCACCGATCAGCTCAAGCCGTTCGAGGTCGAGATCTGTGTCGCCGAGGTCGGCTTCCCGGATCAGGATCCCAATTCGGTGCTGTACCGCATCAACTTCGACGGATCCATCGTCGACGAGCGCGAATTCGTGGTGATGGGCGGTAATACCGAGCCCATCGTCACCGCGCTCAAGGCGTCGTATCAGCCGGGCCTGGACCTGCATTCCGCCGTCACGGTGGCGATGGCGGCCCTGGCCAAGTCCGCACCCGAGGGCGCGGACAAGGACAAGAAGCCCGCCGCGTCGGCCTCGCTCGAGGTCGCCACGCTCGAACAGTCCCGGCCGCGACGGGCTTTCCGCCGCATCACCGGATCCGCACTGCAGGAACTGATCACCGGCAAGGCGCCCAACGCCACCGCCGCGGCCGAGGCCGACAAGCCCTCGGCCGGCGATCCGTCCTAGCAATTCGCCGAAATACCCGGCCGCGCAGCGCAAGTGAGCGGCCGGGATTTCCGCCGGGATTTTCCCGTCCCGAAACCGGGCCGCGAACCTATTGTTCGCGGCCCGGTTTCGTATTTTCACCCTCTGCCACGTTGCACTCGGGACCTGCGAGTGTTTGCACTCTGCACAGCAGAGTGCAAAGGGGACTTGCCTTTTCGCTGCCTACCGGGGGTGCGGCGTTGCATCCCGTGCTAAATCGTTGTGAATACGTTTGCATCGGGTCTGCCACACCGCCCTTATCGGGCACTACATCGCTGTAATGTCGATAGGGTGCAGCGACGAATCATGGGGATCGAAACCGAATTCGGGGTGACGTGCACCTTTCACGGTCACCGTCGGTTGAGTCCTGACGAGGTGGCCCGGTATCTCTTCCGCCGGGTGGTTTCCTGGGGCCGTAGTTCCAACGTGTTCCTTCGTAATGGCGCCCGGCTCTACCTCGATGTCGGTTCCCATCCGGAGTACGCGACGGCCGAGTGCGACAGCTTGGTGCAGCTGGTCACTCATGACCGCGCCGGTGAACGGGTCCTGGAGGATCTGCTCATCGACGCCGAACAGCGTCTCGCCGAGGAGGGTATCGGCGGCGACATCTACCTGTTCAAGAACAACACCGACTCCGCGGGCAACTCCTACGGGTGCCATGAGAATTTCCTCGTGGTGCGCGCCGGTGAGTTCTCCCGCATCTCCGATGTGCTGCTGCCGTTCCTGGTGACCCGTCAGCTCATCTGCGGCGCGGGCAAGGTGCTGCAGACGCCCAAGGCCGCCACGTTCTGCCTCTCGCAGCGCGCGGAACACATCTGGGAGGGCGTCTCCTCGGCGACCACGCGGTCGCGGCCCATCATCAACACTCGTGACGAGCCGCACGCCGATGCCGAGAAGTACCGCCGCCTGCATGTGATCGTGGGCGATTCGAATATGGCCGAGCCGAGCACCATGCTCAAGGTCGGCACCGCATCGCTGGTGCTGGAGATGATCGAGGCGGGCGTCGCCTTCCGAGACTTCGCGCTGGACAACCCGATTCGGGCCATCCGCGAGGTGTCGCACGATCTCACCGGTAAGCGTCCGGTGCGGCTCGCGGGCGGCCGTCAGGCCAGCGCCCTCGAGATCCAGCGCGAGTACTACGCCCGCGCCGTCGAGCATCTGCGCAATCGCGATCGCGATCCGCAGGTGGACGCGGTGGTGGACCTCTGGGGCCGCACCCTCGATGCCGTCGAGGCGCAGGATTTCGCCAAGGTGGACACCGAGATCGACTGGGTCATCAAGCGCAAGCTGTTCCAGCGCTACCAGGATCGCTACAGCATGGAGCTGTCCGATCCCAAGATCGCCCAGCTGGATCTGGCCTATCACGACATCAAGCGCGGCCGCGGGGTCTTCGACCTGTTGCAGCGCAAGGGTTTGGCCAAGCGCATCACCGAGGACGATGCGGTCGACGCGGCGGTCAACACCCCGCCGCAGACGACGCGCGCCAAACTGCGCGGCGATTTCATCACCGCCGCACAGGAAGCCGGTCGTGATTTCACGGTCGACTGGGTGCACCTCAAGCTCAACGATCAGGCCCAGCGCACGGTGCTCTGCAAGGACCCGTTCCGCTCGGTGGATGAGCGCGTCGACCGGCTGATCGCCTCGATGTAGCTCCGTAGTTCGCGATCGAGCGGCGGGCCGTGAATCCTCGGATTCACGGCCCGCTTCGTCGCCGGTGGTGGGTCGCGCCGGGCGAGTCCGTGAATTCGCTTGCAGCGAAGCCGAAGGCAAATGGGGACTGCCGTGCTACGCGCGTCGCGCGGGCACACTACTCTCTACTGGGTGGCGATATCCAAGGTCGAGCGGTTGATGAATCTGGTTATCGCGCTGCTGTCCACCCGCCAGTTCCTGACCGCCGAGCGGATTCGGGATTCCGTGGCGGGATACGAGGAGTCGGCGAGCGACGAGGCCTTCAGCCGCATGTTCGAGCGCGACAAGAACGAGCTGCGCGATCTGGGCATCCCCCTCGAAATCGGGCCCATCAGCCGGTATTCCGGCGCCGAGGGCTACCGCATCAACCGGGATGCCTACGAGCTCCCCGATATCGATCTGACCAGCGCCGAATCCGCCGCTGTCGCGGTCGCGGTGCAGCTGTGGGAGTCCCCGGAACTGGCCGCGGCGGCCGAGGGCGGACTGCTCAAGCTGCGCGCGGCGGGCATTCACCTCGAGCCCGACGCCGGTGTCGCGTCGGTGCCCGCGGTCCCGGCGCGCACCCGCGGTTCCGAACCGGTGCTGGGCAAACTGCTGGCCGCCATCGACGCGGGCCGCGCGGTGCGGTTCCTGCACCGGCAATCACACGGTGAACCCATCGAACGCGATGTGCAGCCCTGGGGTGTGGTCACCCATCACGGCCGCTGGTACCTCGCCGGCTATGACAATGCTCGCAACGCACCGCGAGTGTTCCGCATCTCTCGCATCGGTGAGGCGATCACCGCGTACGGCCCCGAGGACGTCGTGCACAAGCCCGCCGATGTGGATCTGCGCGCGCTGGTCGCCGAGGTCACCGGACAGGCCCCCATCACCGGTTCGGCCACCGTCTGGGTCGCGGACGGCCGCGGTCAGGAGATCCGCAGGCTCGGCGCGACCATGGAGGAACGCGAACTCGGCGGCCGCAAGGGCTCGATCGTGGAGGTGCCCATCCGGTCCCGCGATTGGCTGGCCCGGCTCATCACCGGACTCGGGGCCGATGCCCTGGTGCTCGCGCCGGAAGAGCTGCGCCACAATGTGATCGCCCGGCTGGAGTCGGTGCTGGAACGGACGGAGGTCTCGGCATGAGCGACGGCGGCAGTCCGCGCAAACCCGCATCGGGTGTATCCGATGGCGCGCGCGTATCCACCGGGGCCCGCGATCGCCGCGCCAATGCCGTTGCCGCGAGCAGGCTTTCGGTGCGGCTGTCCCGGCTGCTGAATATGGTCCCGTACTTCCAGGCCAATCCGGGCATCAGCGCCGCCGAGGCCGCCACCGAACTCGGCGTCACCACCAAACAGCTGATGAGCGACCTGAATCAGCTGTGGATGTGCGGACTTCCGGGCTACGGCCCGGGTGATCTGATCGATCTGTCGTTCTCCGAGGAGAGCATCGAGGTCACCTTCTCCGCCGGTATCGATCGCCCGCTGCGGCTCACCTCGCTGGAGGCGACCGCGCTGCTGGTGGCGCTGCGCTCGATCGCGGATCTGCCCGGCATGGTCGATCCCAGCGCCGCGCATTCGGCCATCGCGAAGATCGAATCCGCCATCTCCGGCGTCGAATTCGAGGCGCCCGCCGCGCCGGCCGAGGCCCCCTCGGTGGCCACGGTGCGTTCCGCGCTCGCCAATGGTCACGCCGTGCGCATGGTCTACTACTCGGCCAGTCGCGATGTGGTCTCCGAACGAACCGTCGACCCGATTCGTATTGTTCTGGTGGACAACAACAGCTATCTGCAGGCCTGGTGCCGTGAAGCCGAGGGCGTCCGCCTGTTCCGCCTCGATCGCATCGAGGAGGCCACCGAACTCGACGAACCGGCCCGCCCGCCCGCCGAGGCCGCCGCCGACGAGACCTCGGCGCTGGACCTCTTCGTCGACGATCCGGCGGTTCCGCTGGCGCGCCTGCTGATTCACGCCGACTACTCGTGGGTCCTGGATCAGTACCCGATGCATCGGGTCGCGGTGCATCCGGACGGCAATGTCGAGGCCACCATGCGCTTCGCCACCCTGGACTGGATGGCGCGGCTGCTGCTCGGCTTCGGTTCCGGGGTCACCGTGCTCGGCCCGCCCGAACTGGTGACCGCGGTGCGTGAGCGTTCCGGTACCGCGCTGGCCGCGTATTCGGCGCTGGTGCAGGACAATTCGACCGAACTACAGCTGACCGGGTTAGAGGAGGTCGGTCCGGCGTGACCGTCCCGAACGTGACACCGCCCGGTTCCGCGCCGCGCGTAATGGTGCTGGGCGCGGGCAGTATCGGCATCTTCGTCGGCGGCAAGCTCGCCGGTGCGGGCGCGGATGTCACCTTCATCGGGCGGCCGCGTCTGCTCGACGAGATCAGCGCGTCCGGGCTGCGGCTCACCGATCTGGACGGGCTGGATCAGCGCGTGGAACCGACGGCGTTCCGGACCTCGACCGATCCCGCCGCGGCCGCGGACGCCGATCTGGTGCTCATCACCGTCAAGTCCGCCGATACCGAGAAAGCCGCACGCGAACTGTCCGGCCTGGTCAAGCCCGGCACCGTGGTGATCAGCCTGCAGAACGGCATCGGCAATGACGCGGTCATCCGCGATGTGCTGCCCGCCTGCGTGGTGCTGGCGGGCATGGTCATGTTCAATGTCGTGCACCGCGAGAACGGCCGCTTCCATCGCGGCACCGCGGGCGGGGTCGCCATCGCCAATGACGCGGTGCTGAACCGATTCGCACCCGTACTGCACGCTTCCGGGCTCGGCGTGAAGCGGTATCCGGACCTGCTGTCGGTGCAGTGGGCCAAACTGCTGCTGAATCTGAACAATCCCATCAACGCGCTGTCCGGCCGTCCGCTGCGCGAGGAGCTGGGCACCCGCGATTACCGCCGCTGCCTGGCCCTGACCCAGCAGGAGGCGCTCGCGGTGATGTCCCGCGCGCGCATCCGCCCGGCCCGGCTCACCCCGCTGCCGCCCGAGGTCATGGCGCGCCTGCTGACCGCCCCCGACGGGATCTTCCGCCGGGTCGCCGGGCGGGTACTCGCCATCGATCCGGTGGCGCGCTCATCGATGGCCGATGATCTGGCGGCGGGCCGCAAAACCGAAATCGCTTGGCTCTGTGGCGAAATCGTGACGCTGGGCACCATGGTCGGCCTGCCGACACCGGTCAATGCCCGGCTCATCGAGTTGATCACGGCCGCCGAGAACGGTGACCGGCGCACCTGGTCCGGGCCGGAGTTGCTGGCGGAGTTGAGCGCAGTGACCCATTCGGACTCTTGACGAAAAACCCGGGCGTATGCATGTCCGGTAGCATCTGAAACACCACAGTCTTTGGAGGTTGGAATTATGGGCAGCATCAGCCCGTGGCACTTGCTGATCGTCGCACTGGTCTTCCTGCTGTTCTTCGGCTCGAAGCGGATGCCCGACGCCGCGCGCAGTCTCGGCCGATCCATGCGCATCTTCAAGAGCGAAGTCAGCCAGATGCAGACCGAGGCCAACAAGCCGGCCGAGACCGCCCCCGAGGCGGCCGCCCCGCAGCAGCTTCCCGCCGCGCAGCCGGTACAGCCCGCTGCCGTCGCGCAGCCCGTGAACGTCGAGAAGCCCCAGGTCTGACATCATCCGTCCCCGGGGTTGAGTAGACGCTCACCCCGGGTCGAGCGTTGTCCAGGTCCGGGGCGTTCACTCACCGCGAGGCAGTCACACACACATGCGCATTCCGTTCGATCCGCGCCGCAGCAAACGCCGGACCAATCCCGAGGGCACCATGTCCCTCGTCGAGCATCTGGCCGAGCTCCGTTATCGATTGCTCGTCGCGCTGGCGGCCATCTCGGTCACCACGCTGCTGGGATTCTTCTGGTACTCGCACTCGTTCCTCGGGATCGAGAGTCTCGGTGATGTGCTGACCGGGCCGTACTGTGAGCTGCCCGCGTCCTCGCGCGCCAATATCAGCCCCGACGGGGCGTGCCGATTGCTGGCGACCGCGCCGTTCGAACAGTTCATGCTGCGTCTGCAGGTCGGTGCGACCGCGGGTGTGGTCATGGCCAGCCCGTTCTGGCTGTATCAGCTGTGGGCGTTCGTGACGCCCGGGCTGTACGCCAAGGAGCGCAAGTACGCGGTCTCGTTCGTCACCGCCGGCGCGACGCTGTTCGTCGCGGGCGCGGTGCTGGCGTACTGGATTGTGGCGCACGCCTTGAGCTTTCTGCTCACCATCGGCAACAACACCCAGATCACCGCGCTCAGTGGTTCGCTGTATTTCGGGTTCATCATCAAGCTGCTGATCATCTTCGGCGTGAGCTTCGAGACACCGCTGTTGATCGTGGGCCTGAACTTCCTGGGCGTGCTCACCTATGAGCGGCTCACCAAGTGGCGGCGCGGCCTGATCTTCGGCCTGTTCGTCTTCGCGGCCATCGTGACACCGCAGGATCCGTTCTCCATGCTGGCGCTCGCGCTGGCGCTGACCGTGCTGTTCGAGATCGCGGTGCAGATCGCGCGCATCAACGACAAGCGCAAGGCGCGCAATGCCGAGAACTGGAACAACCTGTCCGATGACGAGGCCTCACCGCTCGGCGACGGTAGCGGCGGCATCGACGCGGCAACCCCCGTCGAGACGCCCGAACCGGTTCCGGCGGCCACGCCGGAGAAAACAACGCGAAGCGTGTCGGATTACTCCGATACCCTCTGACGGTGACATCAAGGTCGCTTACTGGCGAACTGGCGGCATTCGCCACCGAGCTGAAATTCGAGCTGGATCCGTTCCAGCGGCAGTCCTGTGAGGCGCTCGCGGGCGGGCACAGTGTGCTCGTCTGCGCGCCCACCGGTGCGGGTAAGACCGTGGTCGGTGAATTCGCGGTGCATCTGGCGCTGGCCTCGGGCGGGAAGTGTTTCTACACCACGCCGATCAAGGCGCTGTCGAACCAGAAATTCGCCGATCTGACCGCCCGCTACGGGCGCGAATCGGTGGGCCTGCTCACCGGTGACCAGTCCATCAACCCGCACGCCCCGGTCGTGGTGATGACCACCGAGGTGCTGCGCAATATGCTCTACGCGAGTTCCGATGCGCTGCAAGGACTCTCGTACGTGGTGATGGACGAGGTGCACTATCTGGCGGACCGGTTCCGCGGCGCGGTGTGGGAGGAGGTCATTCTGCACCTGTCGCCCGAGGTGCGGCTGGCGTGCCTGTCCGCCACGGTCAGCAATGCCGAGGAATTCGGCGCGTGGATGGAGACCGTGCGCGGTGACACCGCGGTCATCGTGGATGAGACCCGGCCGGTGCCGCTGTCCCAGCACGTCATGGTCGGGCGGCGCATGTTCGATCTGTTCGACGCCAAATCCAGTGATCAGAAGGTCCTCGTCGACGAGGATCTGGTGCGGTTCATCAAACAGCGTGAAGCCGCGGACCGGATGGAGAACTTCGGGGTGCCCGGCGGGCGCGGGCGCGGCGGGCCGCGCCGGTTCTTCCGGCCGGTGCCCCGGCCCGATGTGATCGCCAAACTCGATGACGAGGGGCTGCTCCCGGCCATCACGTTCATCTTCAGTCGCGCGGGATGCGATGGGGCGCTTGCCCAGTGCGTGCGCTCGCGGCTGGACCTCTCGCGCGAGCAGGATCGCGAGGAGGTCGACGCGATCATCGAGAAGCACACCGGTGATCTGCCGCGCGGTGATCTCGAGGTGCTCGGTTACTGGGAGTGGCGCGAGGGGCTGCACCGGGGTTTCGCGGCGCATCACGCGGGCATGCTGCCCGCCTTCCGGCATACCGTCGAGGATCTTTTCGTGCACGGTCTGGTGCGGGCCGTATTCGCCACGGAGACACTGGCTCTGGGCATCAATATGCCCGCGCGCACGGTGGTGCTCGAACGCCTGATGAAGTTCAACGGCGAGACGCACGCCGAGCTCACCCCGGGGGAGTACACCCAGCTCACCGGGCGGGCCGGGCGGCGCGGTATCGATGTCGAGGGCCACGCGGTGGTCATGTGGAATCCGGAAGTCGATACCAGCGCGGTGGCCGGATTGGCTTCCACGCGAACGTATCCGCTCAAGAGCTCGTTCCGGCCCGGCTACAACATGTCCATCAATCTGGTGGATCGAATGGGCGCGGAGAACTCGCGGGCGCTGCTGGAGCGGTCGTTCGCGCAGTTCCAGGCCGACCGTTCGGTCGTCGGCCTGGTGCGCGGTATCGACAAGAACGAATCGGCCATGCGCAAGCTGCGGTCGCAGCTCGGCGATGACGATTTCCTCGAGTACATCCAACTGCGCGAACGCATTCGGGGCCGGGAACGGCAGATCGAGAATCAGGGCCGCACCGATCGGCGGTCGGCTGCCGCGACCGCGCTGGCCGCACTGCGGCGCGGTGACGTCGTGGCCATTCCGGCCGGTCGCCGCCAGGGTCTGGCGGTGATTCTGGAAGCCGATGCGACACCGGGTGATCCGCGTCCGCTGGTGCTCACCGAGGACAAGTGGGCCGGGCGGGTCTCGGCCGCGGACTTCCCGACGCCCGCGCAATCACTGGGTCATCTGCGGTTGCCGCGGCATGTGGACCATCGCACCGCGCGGGTGCGCCGGGATCTGGCGTCGGCGCTGCGCAGTACCGGCATCGTGGTGCCGGGGCGCGGTCGCACCGGCAAGAAGTCCAAGGCCGCGGACGATCACGAATTGCAGTCGCTGCGCCGTGCGCTGCGCAACCATCCGGCGCACGCACGCCCGGATCGAGAACAGTTGGCGCGCATCGGCGAACGCTATAACCGGCTCGCGCGTGAGACCGAATCGCTGCGGCAGCAGGTGGCGTCGACCACGAATTCGCTGGCGCGCACCTTCGATCGGATTCTGGCGTTGCTCGCCGAGCGCGGCTACGTCGAGGACGGTGAGGTGACCGCCGACGGTCGGCGGCTGGCGCGCATCTACGCCGAAGCCGATCTGGTGGTGGCCGAAAGTCTGCGGCAGGGGCTGTGGCGCGGGCTGGGTCCGGCCGAATTGGCGGCCGCAGTATCGATCCTGGTGTTCGAATCCCGCCAGGAGGGCGGCTATCTCGGCGCTTCGGGACCGACCGCGCCGATTCGCCGGGCGGTGGACGCCACCATCGGGGTGTGGTCGCAGCTGCGTGCGGATGAGGCCAAACATCGGCTCTCGCCCACCCGCGAACCCGACCTGGGTTTCGTCACGGGTATGCATTCCTGGGCGCGCGGCGATGACCTCGCCGATGCGTTGCTGGCCAGTGGCGATCGCGGAAATCCGCTCTCGGCGGGCGATTTCGTGCGCTGGTGCCGGCAGGTCATCGACATGCTGGATCAGATCCACAACACCGCCGACGATGTGGAGGTGGCGGCCACAGCGGCCAAGGCGGTCAAGGCTATTCGGCGGGGTGTCGTCGCGGTGGACGCCGCGTAGGGAATGTGACTGTGCTTTGATTCTTTGAGACGTACCGACCGCGGTGGGTTCACGAGCGTGTTCCCGCTCGGGGGGCTAGCGTGTGTACATCGGATTGCGAGTGGAGGCAAGCAAATGAGCGGCCCGTACGGACCGAACGACGCCCCAGGCACTGGGGAGGGACGCAACGATCCGACGCAGCAGTGGGGCGGCGGCCAGCCGCAGCCCGGCGGCGCTCCGGGTCAGAACTGGGGTGGGCAGCCCGCGCAGCCGACCACGAATTGGGGTGACCAGCAGCAGCCGTGGGCGCAGAGCCAGCCGCAGCAGCCGCAGCCCGGTCAGCAGTGGGGGCAGAGCCAGCCGCAGTGGCCGCAGCAGGGTCAGCCGCAGCAGCCCGCCACCGGTCAGGAGTGGGGGCAGCAGCCGCCGCCCGGTCAGCAGTGGGCGGGGAGTCAGCCGCAGTGGCCGCAGCAGGGTCAGCCCGGGCAGCCCGGCTGGGATCAGTCCCAGCCCGGTGGCCAGCAGTGGCCGCAGCCGCAGCCCGCGAAAAAGAAGAAGACCGGCTTGATCATCGGTATCGCGCTGGCGGTGCTGGTGGTGCTCGGTGCCATCGTCGGCGGTGTGGTGGTGCTGACCGCCAAGGATCAGCTCGACAACAAGGCCGTGGCCACCGGTGTGCAGAAGGTGCTCAAGGATTCCTACGGCATCGAGGATGTCCAGGATGTGAGCTGCCCGTCCGGCCAGAAGGTCGAGGTGGACAAGACTTTCGACTGCTCGCTCAAGGTGGGCGGTGAGGCCAAGAAGGTCACCATCAAGGTCACCAAGGATGACGGCACCTACGAGGTGGGTCGTCCCAGCTGAGCTGGTGCGATGAACAGCGATGAACCCGGGCGCGAGTAACTCGCCCCGGGTTTCGTCGTTTCCGGGGCGAGATTGCGGTGGATGCGCTGGGTGTGACCGTCCGGGGTGATCGGCGCGGATCGCGGGAGTACAGTGGCCACAAGATCGTGATAGCTGCCAGGAGTGTGGGGGCGTGATGATGAAAAACGCTGTGCGCAAAGCCGGTTGGACCGTGACCTCGATCGCGGCGCTGGCCGCGGCCTTCGCCCCCGCCGCCGTGGTGCATGCCGCGGGACCTGATCCGGTGGTCTACGACTGCACCCGCACCGCGGATCAGGCGGTGCAGCGGCCCTCGAATGTCTTGCTCGCCTGCGGTGACGGTGGGTTGTGGGTCAAGGACATCACCTGGACCAGTTGGGGACCCAATACCGCCGAAGGGGATGGCACCCAGTCCCGGCGGGTCTGCGTACCCAATTGCGCGCAGGGCGGTGTCGCCACCGGGCCCACGCACATCACGCTGAGCGATGTGCAGGGCAATCGGTTTCGGCAGGCCGTGATCACCGATCTGAGTGGGAAGCCGGAGACCTGGCCGATGTGAGCCGAAATCGGCTATCGGCTCGGCAGCGTGACTCGGCTATTGTCCAGGTTCCGCGAATCGACCGGTGATCGACGATTCGTGGGGGTTTGCACTCAGCGTTTGGCCATGGCCGTGATGAGTCTTTTCACCGGGCTCTCGGCGTTGTAGGCGACCGCGAGGGCTTGCAGCTCTTCGAGATTCGCGGGTTCGCGGGGGAGCACGTCGGGGCGGGAGAACTCGACCGTGGCATCCTGGACCACCCGCACCACCGGTGCCGCGGCCTTCAAATAGTCTTCCGCCGCAACGAGTTTGGCGCGCACGCCCTTGGCCATATCGGAATCGGGATCGGCGGCCGCCGCGCGCAGCGCCTCGATCGAACCGAATTTGGAGATGAGCTGCGCGGCGGATTTGTCGCCGATGCCCGCGACACCCGGCAGGCCGTCCGAGGCGTCGCCGCGCAGGGTCGCCATATCGGCGTACAGCGGGCCCGCGTTCTCTTCCGGCACACCGTATTTCGCCGAAACCTCGGCGGGGCCCCAGAGTTCGGCCTTGGACAGGCCGCGCCCGACATAGAACACCCGCACCGGGGGCGTCGGGGTATCCCGAACCAGTTGCAGCAGATCGCGATCGCCGCTCACCACGATCACCTCGGTATCGCGCTCCACCGTGGCCAAGGTGCCGATCACATCGTCGGCCTCGAGCCCCTCCGCCCCCGCGGTCGCGATCCCGGCGGCCTCGAGCACCGCCATGATCATGTCCACCTGCGGGGTCAGAGTGTCCGGAACCTCTTCCGCCACAGCGTCGATCGCATCTGCGGGCTGTTCCTCGGCGACCCGGTGCGCCTTGTACGACGGAATCAGATCGACCCGGAACTTGGGCCGCCAATCCAGATCCAGGCACACCACCAGCCGACTCGGCGAATGCTGTTTCACCAGCGCCGCCACCATATCGGTGAACCCGCGCACCGCATTGACCGGTTGCCCATCCGGTGCGGTGATCTTCTCCGGAATCGCATAGAAGGCGCGGAACCAGAGACTGGCGCCGTCGAGCAGCAACAGGGGACCGGTGGCGGGAGCGCTCATAACGCCAAACGCTACCGCGCACCCCCGACACCGCGCGGCACGGCACGAGGTGAGCGCGCCGCCGCTACCAGATCAGCACGCCGCCGCCGACTTCCAGGGCGCGTTCAGCGGCGGCTTCGATGTGGGTCAGGCGCGCGGCGATGCGTTCGGTGTGCACTTCGCGGGAATGGGATTCGTCGGCTTGCGCGGCGATGGCGTCCAGATGCTTTCGGAGCAGCGCGCATTCGTCGAGGAATTCGGGGACCGCGTGCGGCAGGACGGTGAGGTCGCCGCGTGCCAGGACGGGAAAGTAGTACGCGCCCAGGGCCAGGACGGCGGTGGAGCCCCAGACGGTCGTGCGCCAGCGTTCGAACCCGGCCAGCTCGTCGCCCGGCGTCGGCGGGTCGAGCAATTGCCAGGCGCGGTCCTCGTCGAGAACGTAGGCGTAGACGGAAAGGCTCATTTGCCAAGCATGCGCTGACGATCACGGCGGTCTGCGCAGGGGTTGCCCGATTGGTCGTGATTCTCGGCGATCACCCAGGTCGCGAGGCGAAGAATGTGGCCGCCATCGCCAACAGCACGGTGCCGTGCGACGGCTCACCATCAACCGTGCGACGGTTGATCCTGAACTGTGCGATGGCAGACCTTGAACCGCGCGACGGCTGACTTCGTCCAGTGTGATGACTTGCCTCGAGTTGCGCGAGGGCCGGGCCTCGAGTCGTGCGGGGGCTTGTCTCGAGCTGCGCGAAGGCTGACCTCGAGTTGTGCGATGG
Source organism: Nocardia sp. NPDC058058 (assembly GCF_042885355.1). NCBI lineage: Bacteria > Bacillati > Actinomycetota > Actinomycetes > Mycobacteriales > Nocardiaceae > Nocardia > Nocardia sp. NPDC058058. Next base: position 774,570 of record NZ_JBHVSA010000001.1, read on the forward strand.
CCTGAGGATGATCGGAATCGGTGGCGGCGCTGGATGATTCGAGGGGGGATGCGGTGGGATCGCGGGCCGGGTGCGATGACCTTGCCCGGGGTGTCGGGGGTACCGGGTAACGTCGGGGGCTATGAGCTCTCATGACGAGTCACGGTTCGGAGCGGACGTCTACGGGGCGCGGCTGGAGCGGGCGGCGGAGTTGACGCGGGCCGCCCGTCTGGACGCGCTGCTCATCACGCCCGGGCCGGATCTGCAATATTTGATCGGGTCCCGGGCGCAGTCGCATGAGCGGTTGACCTGCCTGGTAGTGCCCGCCTCGGGTGAGACGCCGTCCGTGGTGATCCCCAAATTGGAGTTGGCGGCGCTGGGGCCGTCCGCGGTCGCGGAGTTGGGTCTGCGGATCGTGGACTGGGTGGACGGCGTCGATCCGCACGCACTGGTGAAGTCCATTCTCAATGCCGGAGCGCGCACCGCGGTCGATGACAATATGCCCGCGCTGCATGTGCTGCCGATCACCGATCGGCTCGGCACGCTGCCGGTCTCGGCCACCCCGGTGCTGCGCGAATTGCGAATGCTCAAGGACCCCAGCGAGATCGACGCGCTGCGTCGCGCGGGCGCGGCCATCGACCGGGTGCACGCCCGCATGGGTGAGTTCCTGCGCGCCGGGCGCACCGAGGCCGAGGTCGCCGCGGATATCACCGCCGCCATCATCGCCGAGGGCCACACCCGCGCGGCGTTCGTGATCGTCGGCAGCGGCCCGCATGGCGCGGACCCGCATCACGAGGTCTCCGATCGGGTGATCGAAGACGGTGACGTGGTGGTCGTCGATATCGGCGGCCCCGTCGAACCCGGCTACTTCTCCGATTCGACCCGCACCTATGTGCTGGGCGAGCCGTCCGAGGAGATCGCCGAACAGTTCGCGGTGCTCGAGCGCGCGCAGGCCGCCGCCGTCGCCGCGGTGCGGCCGGGTGTCACCGCCGAATCGGTCGATGCCGCCGCCCGCGATCTGCTCGCCGCGGCCGAACTGGCCGAATACTTCGTGCACCGCACCGGCCACGGCATCGGCCTGTCCGTGCACGAGGAGCCGTACATCGTCGCGGGCAATGACCTCGTGCTGGAGGAAGGCATGGCCTTCAGCATCGAACCGGGCATCTACTTCGCCGGTGAATGGGGTGCGCGCATCGAGGACATCGTGGTGGTGACCGCCGACGGCTGCGAATCGGTGAACAAGCGCCCACACGGCCTCACCCGCCTGTAAAGCGCCGTCCCGCAGAAAGTTTCGCCCAGCTCCGCGATACCCTCGTGGAGCTGGGCTGTTTTCGGGCGCTGCGGCCGGTCTCAGCGCTGAGTTGCTCCGGGCTTGAAGCCGCTGCTGGACAGCACGCGCCGCACGGCGATGGCGATGACCACGCGCGTCGGGTTCTCGCGTGGCTGGCGGTAGCGACCGGCGTAGCGCTGTTCCGCCTCGACGACGTCAGCGGGTGCGTCGAGTACCGTCGCCGGACCCTCCAGCGTCAGCCAGCGCGCACCGTCCACCTGACTCACCGCCGCGTATCCGCCCCGCCGCACATTGCGAACCTTCATCGATCCGCCATCGGTGATGATGCGCGCGATCCCCGCCTCCGGATCCCAGGTGAACCCGACCGCGACCACATGCGGGGTCCCGTCGGCGCGCAACGTGGTGAGCGTGGCGAGGTGCCGCTCGGTCACGAATTCGATGGCGGCGGGCGAGAGTTCGGGGCTGGTTGACGTGGTCGGCATGCGCAGAACGCTAGCAACCCCCGCCCGAGGCTCGCGCGCGGCGTGCGTGGTGTGCCGTGCGGGGCCTGGACCTGGTGTTGGTCGGTGCGGGTCGGCCACCTCGGCGCGCCGGTGTGGGCGGGGTGAATGGCAGACTGTTCGCCATGGGAATGGGTTCGCGGGATGCCGATGCGGGCGTCGTGTTGTTGCTGGGTGGGCGCAGTGAGATCGGGCTCGAGGTGGCCCGGCGGCTGGCTCCGGGGCGGGTGGTGGTGCTGGCGGCGCGCCGAGCCGAGGACCTGGGACCGCAGCGAGCCGAAATGGGCAGGTCGGGGGCGGCCGAGGTGCATTGCGTGGAGTTCGACGCCGATGATTTCGGCAGTCATCAGCAGTTGCTGGAGAAGATCACCGGGGAGCACGGACCGCTCGGGGTGACGGTGCTGGCGTTCGGGGTGCTGGGTGATCAGGCGCGCGCGGAACACGATCCGGCGCATGCGGTCGCGGTGGTGCAGACCGACTATGTGGCACAGGTGAGTGTGCTCACCGGTCTGGCGAATCTGTTGCGCGCCCAGGGCAATGGGCAGATCGTGGCGTTCAGTTCGATCGCGGGCGTGCGGACGCGGCGTGCCAACTACGTCTACGGTTCGGCGAAAGCGGGTCTGGACGGCTTCGTCACCGGTCTCCAGGACGCGTTGTACGGCAGCGGAGTTCACCTGCTGCTGGTGCGCTCGGGCTTCGTCATCGGTCGCATGACCGCGGGCATGGATCCGGCCCCGCTGTCCAGCACCCCCGATCAGGTCGCCGACGCGGTGGTCTCCGCGCTGTACCGGCGTTCGCGCGTGGTGAGCGTGCCGCGCACCATCAAACTCATGTTCATGGCCATGCACTTTGTGCCGCAATCGATCTGGCGGCGGATGCCGCGATGACGCGGCCGGTGGCGTGGCAGGTGGACCAGCCGATCACGGTGGCCGGCATCGGCGCGGACGGCTGGGACGGGCTCGGCGGTCCTGCCCGTCGCGCGATCGCGGACGCCCAGGTGCTGTTCGGCTCGGACCGCCAGCTGGCGCTGATTCCGGCGGCCGAATGCGCGGCGCAGCGCGTGGCATGGCCGTCACCGCTGGTGCCCGCCCTCCCCGGTCTGCTGAATCAATATGCGGGCCTGCGGGTTTGCGTGCTGGCCAGCGGCGATCCCATGTTCTACGGCATCGGGGTGACCCTGGAACGACTGGTCGGTGCCGCCGCGCTGCGGGTGCTGCCGCAGCCGTCCTCGGTCTCGCTGGCGTGCGCGCGACTCGGCTGGAATCTGGCACAGACCCCGGTGGTGAGTGTCGTCGGCCGCCGCGTGGAAACCGTACTCCCCGAATTATCGGACGGACGCAGGATTCTCGTGCTGAGCGAGGATGAGCACACCCCCGCACGCCTGGCGGAATTGCTGTCCCGCAATGGTTTCGGCGATTCGCATCTGACGGTGCTGGAACAGCTCGGCGGCCCGGCGGAACTACTTGCCACTGGGACCGCCGCGAATTGGCAACGGCCAGTCGGGGATCCGCTCAATATCGTCGCCATCGACTGTATTGCCGATCGCACGGCCGCCCGATTGACCCGGCTCCCGGGTCTCCCGGATGCGGTCTACGCCGGAGACGGCCAGCTCACCAAGTCCGAGATCCGCGCACTGACCCTCGCCGCCCTGGCCCCCGCTCCCGGCGAGCTGCTCTGGGATATCGGCGGCGGTTCGGGCACGATCGCCATCGAATGGTGCCGCACCCACCCCGCCTGTCGCGCACGCACTTTCGAACGAGTCGAGAGCCGCCGCAAGCAGATCATCGAAAACGCGGCCGCCCTCGGTGTTCCCGTCATCGAAGTACACGGTGCCGCCCCCGAATCCTTCGCGGACCTATCCGATCCGGACGCGATATTCCTGGGCGGCGGATTGACCCAGGACGGCATGTTCGATTCCTGCTGGAATCGTCTGTCGCGCGGCGGCCGATTGGTCGCCAATTCCGTGACGGTCGAATCCGATGCGCTTTTGACCGCACTCGCCGCCGAATACGGTGGCGCACTACGGAAATTCCAGGTCTATCGTGCCGAATCACTCGGCGGATTCACCGCGTGGCGGCCGCAGCTGCCGGTCACCCAGTGGTCGGTCGTCAAACCGCTGTAGGCCGCCGTTATTTGAGCCGGGGCTTGCCGGAGAGTTCGTCGAGATACCAGCCGCGCGGATATTCCGGCGGTGCGGATTGTGCGGGCGGCTGCGTATCGGACGAATCCGGTGGGAGCGAGTCCGACGGCTTTATCATCAGCAGTAGGACCGCCACCAGTGGCAGTGACGCAATGGCGACAATGGCGAAAAGCTCCATACTTCGCGCTTACCCACATCCGTCGCCGCCACGCATCGGCGACGGCCGACTGAATCCCGCGTCACACTCGATCCCGCGTCACACTCGGTTTCGCACCGCGTCCCATGACCGCGCTCAGGCCGCGCGGTGTTCAGCCTCTGCTGAACACCGCGGCGAGTTCGAGTGTGTCGCCGCGTAGTTCGCCGATCTCGGCGGCCTGCTGGACGGTGAGTTGTCCGGAGGCCAGGCCCAGCACGGTGGCGGGCTCGCCATGGAACACCGTGGCCGGATGCTCGTCGGGGTCGAGCACGGCGTGGGTGCCGGTCTCGTCGACGCGTACGGCGACCAGCGTGCCGTCCACCTCGACCCCGATGACGGTCGGTGTCGAGGTCCGCTTGTCCTGCATGAGCGCGCCCAGGGCGACCACCAGCCAGTGCGTGCGGAAGGTCTCCTGCTGCTGGGGACCGGATGCCATCAGTGGCGCACTCCAGGTCACGAGCGAATCGACGGTGCCGCGGAGTTCTTCGCCCCAGGAGGTGAGCCGATAGCTGACGCCTCGCGTGCCGGGTTCGAGGCTGCGCCGGATGACGCCCGCGCTCTCCAGCCCGCGCAGTCGTTCGGCGAGCAGATTGGTCGCGATTCCGGGCAGCGCCGCGTGTAGATCGCTGTATCGCGCTGGGCGGATGAGCAATTCGCGCACGATCAGCAAATTCCAGCGTTCGCCGATGATGTCGAGCGCGCGGGCCAGCCCGCAGTACTGACCGTAGGTCCGCGTGGAGTTCGGTGGTCGCATTCCTGTCTTCCGAATCGGGGAGGAGGGCGTGCCGATGAGGAGCGTGCAACCTAACTACTACGTACGTACGGCGATAGTAGATGCCCGCTATCCGCTTGCGCAACAATGGGTCCGAGCGGCGATGTGAACGCCGACCGGTTCGCTATCCGCTCCAGCCGATGTGACCCTCGTCATATTTGAAACGTATGTACTTCACTCGAGATTCGTGGACCGTACCGTTCCCGGCGAGATGGGGTGGGACCTTCTCGGGAACAACGCGTTTCACCGAATGAAGAGGAATAGATCACATGAAGAAAACCTGGCTTGCGCTGCCGGTCGCGCTACTTACCGTACTTGCCGCGGCGGCGATCCCCGCCGCCGCCGATCCAGCCGCGCAGCAGCCGAAGGTCCCTGTGGCCCTGGCGGAGAACGGTCGCGGCATCCCGGACATTTACATCGTCGGCGTGAAGGAGGGGGCGAACCTCGACGCTGTGCTGGCAAACGCGAAGATCAAGGAAACCCGGGTGAAGGCGACCGCGCTGAGGTCCTTCAGCGCGAAGCTCTCGAAGCGTCAGATCGAAGCGCTGCAGGATGATTCGTCGGTGGAGTTGATCCTCCAGGACCAGCGCACACTGAAACACTCGGGCGTCGATGTGTACACACCGACCGACCAACCGGGTCCGGGCTGGGCACTTGATCGAATCAATCAGGCGGCTCTGCCGGGGGACGGAAACTACACCACGACTGCTACCGGAGCCGGCGTCACGGCATACGTGATCGATGGCGGCATCGATGTCAATCACCCGGACTTCGAAGGACGAGCCTCCGAGGGCATGTCGACGGTCAGCACTCCGATGACCGCCACGTGCGGGAACTACCAGCACGGTACCGGCGTCGCGGGCATGCTGGGCGGCGCCAAGTTCGGCGTTGCCAAGAAGGTCACGTTGGTCTCGCTCCGCATCTCACCCTGCGATGCGAGCGCCAGCTATACCGACATTCTCAGTGCCACCAACTGGTTGCTGGGACACGGCCAGAAGCCCGCCGTGGTGAACATGTCGGCCAATGCCGACGGGACCGGTAGCTTCCAGGACCAGATCGCGGCGGCGTGGATGCGCGGGGTATTCAATAACCTCGCCGAATCCGGCTTCTTCATTACGAATTCCACGAGCAATCGTCAAATGGACGCCTGCCTCGGATGGCCTGCCGATGCGGCCGGGGTGGTGGCGGTCGCGCATACGGACGAGGCCGATCACGCTGCCGACACCTCGGACTGGGGTGGCTGCATTCAACTGTATGCGCCCGGACATTTGGTCCCGATGCCGAAGGTCGGCGGCGGCTATGTGATCGGCAAGGGTTCATCATTCGCCGCGCCGATGGTCGCCGGAGTGGGTGCCCTGTACAAGGCAACCTACGGCGACGCCCGCTACACGGTGATCGCCGACTGGATCAAAGACAAATCCACCAAGAATGTGGTGCTGCCCAAGCTCAACGGCAATGTCGGTGCCCAGCCCACGGTGAACCGACTGCTCAATACCGGCGGCCTGTAACCATCGGTCGCGACACCCGGAAGATCGACACCGAGTTGATCGTCGACCGGAATCCGCCGCCGCAGAGAAGCATTCAGAATGAAACGTTCGTGGGTCGACGGTAGGGTGGCCAGCGTGATCCGGCTCTTGCCGGATCCGACGCTAGCTCTATTGGGAGATTCATGAAGTACACGAAGTATGTGGCGACGGCATTCATTGCGGCGGCGGCGACAACGGTCGCGGCGGGGACCGGATATGCGGCGCCCGCGGATCCGGTTCCGGCTGTGCAGGATCAGCAGGATTTGCCGCAGATGAAGGGCAGCCAGCAGGGTGTCGACTATGTGGTGAATCTGGCGCAGGCCGGGAATGGCATCATTACCCAGGTGACCGGCGGACAGTTCAGCATGAGCGCCGATGGCAAGTCGGTGGCGCTGCAGAACAAGGATGGCGAAGTCCTCACCCGGGTGAATCTGTCCAGCGTGGTGGCGGGTAAGCAGATCGATCTGGCCGCCGCGATCGATCAGGACGGGCGGCAGTTGACGCTCACCTCCGATGCCACGCCGGTCATGTCCGCGAAGGAAATCAGCGGCGTGGATTGGTTCATCTCCGAGTTGCAGCGTGCGGCGATCGGCGGGTTGATCGGTGGTCTCATCGGTCTGATCTTCATCGGTGTCGGCGCGATCCCGGGCGCGATCATCGGCCTGCTGGTGGTCGGCGGGCAGCCGCTGATCGACTCGGGTTCCGCGGCCCTGCGGGGGCAACCCTGAAAATCTTGATTCTGGGCGGGACCCGGGAAGCCCGGGAACTCGCCGCAATCGCTTCCGGCGAGCAGGGATTCGATATCGTGTCCTCGCTCGCCGGGCGCGTGCGCGAACCGATGCTGCCGGTCGGCGCGGTCCGCGTAGGGGGATTCGGGGGAGTCGACGGGCTGCGGGAGTGGCTGGCGGACAATGGGATCGACGCCATTGTCGACGCCACGCATCCGTTCGCCGGGGGGATCACCGCCAACGTCGCGCGGGCTGCGGCGGACGCCGGATTGCCGGTGCTGCATGTGCGCCGCCCGGGCTGGCGGGAAGAGGCGGGGGACAAGTGGATTCGCGTCCCGGATCTGAGTGCCGCGGCCGAAGCCGTTGCCGGACTGGGTGATCGGGTGTTTCTGACCATCGGTCGCCAGGGCGTGGCCGCCTTCGCCGAATCGGCGCAATGGTTTCTGATCCGCGCGATCGATCCACCGGAAGGCGAACTGCCCGCCCAGCATGAATTGCTGCTGGCGCGTGGGCCTTTCAGCGTCGAGGACGAGACGGCGCTGCTCGCGGACCGGCGCATCGAGGTCATGGTGACCAAGGACAGCGGGGGAGCGTTGACCGAGGCCAAGCTCACCGCCGCGCGCGCCCTGGGCGTTCCGGTGCTGATGATCGATCGCCCGCCGCTGCCCGCAGGCGCGCGGCGGGTGGAAACCGTTGCCGCGGCCTGGGATTGGCTGCGGCAGATCAGGTCAGGACAGTCGGCTGGCCGGGTCGAGTAGTTCGGGCAGCCGGTCGAACCAATCCAGTACCGCGCGTTCGTAGCGGATGCCGAAGTCCAGCGTCGCGCGTTCGAACGGCGACATCTGCTGTTCGTCATGGCCGGACAGGTAGCCCGAGAGCCGTTGCTCGTGCAGCGGCCGGTTGGCGGCGATGATGCGCTCCAGCCGGACCGGATCGACGAATTCGCCGAAGGACAGCGTGAGCAGCAGTGGCACCCGGATGGTTTCGGCGCCGGGATCGCGGGCGATCCACTCGGCGAACGCGTCCCGGCCGTCCTCGGTGATGCGGTACGGGGTGCGATCGCGCGCACCGGTCTCACCCTTTTCGACCAGGCCGTGCTGGTGCATGGTCGCCAGTTCGCGGTAGACCTGACTCTGGGTGATGGTCCAGAAATCGCCGATGCGGTCCTGCGCCTGCGCGACCAGATCCCAACCGGACATATCGCCCTGGTGTAGGAAGCCCAATAGCGATGCGGCCGTCGAATTGAGCGGGCGCCGGGTCTTTTCCTCTGCCACTACACTCCTTCCAGCCTGCATTCCACTATGGAATATTAGTCCCCGTATCGACGGGATGTGTACACCCGGGGTCCGCTCGGCGCGTCGAACACGGTGGTGGTGGACGCGCCGATGATCAATAACGTGCGCATATCCACCTCGGCCGGGTCCAGATCGCCCAGGGTCACCACCCGCACGGTCTCGGTCGGACCACCCACATCGCGGCCGATCACCACCGGTGTCTCGGGCTTGCGATGTTCGAGCACCAGATCCCGCATCGCGCCCACCTGCCAGGTGCGCTGCGAGGACGCCGGGTTGTAGACGGCGAACGCCATATCGGCCGCCGCCACCGCGGAAATCCGCCCCGCCACCACTTCCCACGGCTTGAGCCGATCCGAGAGCGAGAGCATGGCGAAATCGTGGCCCAGCGGCGCGCCCATCCGGCTCGCCACCGCACTGGCCGCGGTCACCCCGGGCAGCACCCGCACCGGCACATCGCGCCACTGCGGATCGGCCGATTCCTCGACCACCGCCGCCGCCATGGCGAATACCCCGGGATCGCCGCCCGAAACCACGACGACCTTATGCCCGGCCTTGGCCAGATCCAAAGCCATTGCCGCGCGCTCGGATTCGACCTTGTTATCGCTGGAATGCCGTCGCTGACCCGCCCGCTCCGGCACCCGATTCACGTACGTCGCGTACCCGACGATATCGGTCGCCTCGGCCAGTGCCCGCGTCACCTCCGGCGTGGTCCACTCCGCCGCGCCGGGCCCGAGCCCGACCACGACCACCTCGCCGCGCGAATCACCCGGCGCGACAGCCGGATCGATCGCCGCGGCGGTGCTGGGATTCGACCGCTCGGTGGCGGAATCCTGCCGGGTGAGCGTGATTCGCGTCTGCGGTGTGGGACCGGGGACGATGGTGATCGCGAAGTAGGGGACGCTCGCCTCATCCACGTCGGCGGCGCGCAGCACCCGCTGGCGGGTGGAGCTGGCGCGTTCCACGTAGTAGGCATCGTCGAGGCGACCGGCGTCCGAAAGGGCTTGGCGCACATTGGGATAGGTGCGTCCGAGCTTCATGATGGCGGCGGCGTCGGCGGTGCGCAGGCGTTCGGTGAGCTCTTCGACCGGCATGGTGCCGGGCAGGACCGACAGCACCTGTTCGCCTTCGACCAACGGGGTGCCCAGGGCGGCCGAGGCGGCGCTGACCGAGGTGACGCCGGGGATGATCTCGGATTCGAAGCGGTCGGCCAGGCGGCGGTGCATGTGCTGGAAAGAGCTGTAGAAGAACGGATCTCCGGCGGCCAGCAGCGCGACCGTGCGACCTGCGGCCAGGTGTTCGGCCAGGCGTGCGGCGGCGCTCTCGTAGAACTCGTCGATCGCGCCCTGATAGCCGCCCGGATGATCGGTGGTCTCGGTGGTCACCGGGTAGACCAGGTGCTCCTCGAGCTGCCCCGCGCGCATATACGGCGCGGCGGTGGCGCGCGAGATGCTGCGCCCGTGCCGGGCGCTGTGGAAGGCGATGACATCGGCCGCGCCGATGATCCGCGCGGCCTTGACCGTCACCAATTCCGGATCGCCGGGGCCGAGCCCGACACCCCAGAGCTTGCCGCTCATTCTTGTTCGCTCGCAATCGCATTGAGGGCCGCGGCGGTCATGGCGCTGCCGCCGCGCCGTCCCCGCACGGTCAGGAATTCGATATCCCCGTATTCGGCCAGGGCCTGCTTGGATTCGGCCGCGCCGATGAATCCGACCGGAATGCCGATCACCGCGGCGGGTTTCGGCGCACCGGCGTCGAGCATGTCCAGCAGATGGAACAGTGCGGTCGGCGCGTTGCCGATGGCGACCACGGCCCCGTCCATGCGGTCGCGCAGGAGTTCCAGCGCCGCAACCGATCTGGTGTTGCCCATATCGGCGGCAAGCCCCGGCACCCGGGGATCGCCGAGCAGGCACAGCACCTCGTTATCGGCGGGCAGCCGCTTACGGGTCACCCCGGACGCGACCATATTCGCATCGCACAGGATCGGCGCGCCCGCGCGCATCGCCGCGCGCGCCCGGTTCACCACGGCATTGCTGAAGTCCACGTCCGCCGCCAGATCCACCTGCCCGCAGGCGTGAATCATCCGCACCACGACCTGCGAGATATCCGCCGGAAAGCGCGCCAGATCCGCTTCGGCGCGAATCGTGGCGAACGAGCGCCGATAGATCTCGGCCCCGTCGGTGAGGTAGCTGGTACGCACGTCGGACATGGGCTCCACCCTAGATTTCGCCTCCGTGCCCACGCTGAGCGGGTGGCATGGGCCACTTCCGCCATCAGGTGCGCGGACGCTCCAGCAGCCGGGACATGACGATGCTGCTGCGGGTGCGGCCGACGCGGGCGTTCTCCCGGATGCGCTCGACGGTGACCTCGATTTCGGCCATATCGGTGGCCATGACGTGCACCAGTGCGTCGGCTTCCCCGGCGATGGTCCAGATGCCGATGACCTGCGGGATGGGTTCGAGGCTGCGGCGGAGTTCGGCCGGGGAGATGTTGTCGCGGTAGTAGACCTCGACGTACGCCTCGGTGCGCCAGCCCAGCGCGGCCGGATTCACCAGTGCGGTGAACCCGGTGATCTGCCCGGCCGCGACCATCTTGTCGACCCGGCGTTTGACCGCGGGGGCCGACAGCCCGACGATCGCGCCGATCTCCTGGAACGAGGCGCGGGCCTGTTTGAGCAGGTGGGCCAGAATGCGCCGATCGATCTCGTCCACCGGTCCGCCTTTCACTCAGACGCAACAAATCGCCACACTGTCCAGAATTTACGCAACGATTCGCTATTTCTGACGCAACGGTACGCCATTTAACTTCGTGATCACTGCTTGTACGCGCAAGTCATGAAGGAGCCTCGTTGACCTCCGCAGCCACGCTCCGCGCGCCGGAACCCACGGGCGCCCGTCGCCCCACCCCGCGCCGGTATCTGATGTGCCGACCCGATCACTTCGACGTCTACTACGCGATCAACCCCTGGATGGACACCTCGGCCCCGGTCGACCGGGCCCTGGCGCTCGCGCAATGGGAGAACCTGCGCGCCACTTTCGAACGGCACGGTCACACGGTGGATGTGATCGACGGCGTGCCCGCGCTGCCGGATATGGTCTTCGCCGCCAATGGCGGACTGGTGATCGGGGATCGGGCGCTGTCGGCCCGTTTCGCCAATCCCGAACGCGCCGCCGAGGGCCCGGCCTATCACGAGTGGCTCTCCGCGCAGCGTTTCGCGCGGGTCAGCGCCGCGCGCGAAACCAATGAAGGGGAAGGCGATTTCGCCATCGCCCACGATAAAATCTTGGCGGGCACCGGTTTTCGCAGCTCCCGCGCCGCGCACGAAGAGGTGCAGGAATTCTTCGAATTGCCGGTCATCTCACTGGAATTGATCGATCCGCGGTTCTATCACCTCGATACCGCGCTCATGGTCCTGGATGACACCATCGCCTACTATCCGGCCGCGTTCAGCGGGGAGAGCGCGCGCATGCTCGCGGGCATGTATCCCGATGCCATCATCGCCACCGAGGAGGACGCGAATGTGCTGGGCCTCAACGGGGTTTGCGACGGCTACCACGTGTTCCTGAGCGAAAAGGCCGTCGCGCTGTCCGAACAGCTGCGGGCGCGGGGTTACGAACCCGTCGGCATCGAGCTGTCCGAACTGCTCAAGGCGGGCGGCAGCGTGAAATGCTGCACGATGGAACAGCATTCGGTCAGAACGGCAGGGCGGCCTTCCACGGACTGACCGCCGGATTGTTCAGCGGGTGCGCGATCACCAGGAACCGCAACAGCATGAGCGCACCCGTGATCTGCAGGATCGCCAGTGGAATCTCGCCGATGAGCGCCGTGCCCACCGATACCCAGATATCGCCGGGCGCGGCGGTCACGATATCGAACCAGGCGTCCACCAGCAGCAGCATGCCGGTGGCGAAGGCGGGCAACACCAGGAAGACCCGGCGCTTCCAGCCCAGGTAGGCGGTGGCGCCCATCATGATCACCAGCAGTACGTCGAAGCCGATCCAGGTCAGCGACCAATTGCGGGCGTGATAGTCGGCGGGCAGGGTCATGGCGAGGTAGACGATCCACGGGATCAGCACCAGTGAGCCGCCCACCATGAGCGTCAGGCGGATACGGCGGTGAATACGCACCACCTCGGGGCGGGGCAGTCCGCGCCCGGCGGGTTGTAATCGTGCGATGAGCTCGCGCCGCTCATGATCGGACATGGCGGCGATCTCGTCATCGCTCATCTTCGAAACAGTCATGCCGACCTCCCGCGCGCTCCCTATGCGCCGATCAACACTCCGGGGTTCCCGAACAATCCATTGTCGCCCGAATCGGCGGGATGCCACCGCTTGATGCCGGGGCCGCCGCCGATGTGGAGGCGGACCAGCCCTGGACACCGAACGTCGATGGACGCGGTCGAAGCGAAGGCGAGACGTCCGAGCCGATCTCAGCCGGCGGGGTCGATCCGGTAGCCGTCGGGGGTGGCAATGACATCGGTGACCGCGCCGCGCGGTCGGCCGCAGCGGCGGTCGCAGCCGGACCAGTGCTGGCGGCCGGAGGCTACGATCTCCTCGGCATCGAGGCCAACCTGCGCGAATTGCGTTGTGCCGGAAGTGACTACGCGCCCGGACTCGACCGCTTCGGCGACATCGGCGCGCACATCGGTGAGCGATTTCGCGCAGCCGGGTGCGCCCGCGCAGGCGCTGGCCAGCAGCCAGGGGGAGTTGGCGTCGAAGATCAGGCCCATCGGGGCGAGCACCCGCACCACCTGTTCGGCGGTCCACTCGTCCAGATCGGCGATGACCAGGCTGCGCCACGGCGTGATCAGGATCGGGTGTTCGATCGCGGCGATGAATTCGGCGGTGCGCGCGGGCAGCGAGCCCAGTCGCACGCCCGCACCGAGGGCGACGCGATTGTCGGCCTGGGTCAGCCAGCCGATCGGAATGTCATGGTGGCCGGTCACTTCCACGCCGGACGCGCTGGTTTCCAGCCCGGGGCGAGTGCCGCGCAGATGTTCGGTCAGCCGCGTGACGCCGTCGGGGATCTCGTGCACTCGCCACTGACCGTCACGCAGTTCGAGGAATCCGTGCGCGGCGGCGAGCATGAGCTCGACCGCATCGTCGGCGGTCACCCGAATTCCGCTGTCCGCACCCGCGAGCAGCAGCGCGAAGCTGTGTTCGTCGATCGCGTGCACGCCGATATCCCCGCCGAGCCCGCTCACATCACCGCGACCGTCATCGAGGGTGAACAGCACGCGCCCCGGCAGTTTCGCGAGCCGCGCATCGGCCTGCAATCCGGCATCGAGCAGCGGCACCAGCGGGTGCACATCGGCCCAGCCGCCGACCCGCCCGGCCAACGGCGAGGCGATGATATTGCGAACCCGCTCATGCGAAGCGCTCGGCAGCAGCCCCGCCGCACTGAGCCGTTCCTCGAGCGCGGCCGCATCGCGGACCTGCCGCAACTGCACATTGCCGCGCGAGGTGAGTTCGATATTGCCGTCGGCCAATTCGCGCGCCGCCTCGGCGAGGGTCTGCAACTGTTCCGGCGTGAGCTGCCCGCCGGGTACGCGAATCCGCGCGAGTGGCCCGTCGGCGGCATCGTGCAGGCGCAACACTCCCGGGCAGGAGTCGGAATCTGTTCGGCTCATGACCCCACCAGCCTACGACGCGCGGGGAGGGCGGCCGACGACACCCGCCGTGCCCGTCCGCCCCGGTACTCAGCCGACCGCGAAGTATCGGAGGTCCAAGCCGGAGGGGCTCAGTTCGCGCAGGCATGCAGGCGATTCCGAGCCTGACACGACGCGCTCACCGCGCCGAGCTGGATCGGGCGCACTATGAGCGAGGCCGATCTTTCGCTTGCCGCGGTGAGCGGGTGTCGGGACGGGCGGTCAGCCCGCCTGGTGGGGTTCGATCGATTTCGGTGCGCCGCGGCGAGTCGCGAACGCGGGGGAGAGTTCCCAGGTGTCCTGGAGGAGATTGGGGACATTGTGGTGGTCTTGGTGATCGCGTCGCACCGTGGTGGTGATCAACGTGATCCCGAAGAGGATGGTGCCCGCGCAGATGATGCCCGCGAGCATCGCGTACTGCGTGTGGCCACTGCCGGCGGCGGTCAAAGCCATTGCCAGCGTTGCGAACGCAACCAGTGTGCAAAAGTATCCTGACCAGGCAGTGAAGCGGTTCCGCCTGACCCATCCCGGTGTGATTGGCATACCGGCAGCGTACGCGCGGCGGTGATAGCGGAACAGTATGGCGGACCGGGCTTTGCCGCACTGTGATCCGGGCGCGATAGCATCGGCGAGCTCGTCGGACGGAAGAAACCGGTGCAATTCCGGTGCGGTCGCGCCACTGTGACAGTCAGACCTTCCCGTCGAGCGCCACACCGTGCTGGGCGCGTCACCCGAGGAAGGCTGAAACCACTGTGATTCTGCTGCTGTCCACGTCCGATACCGATCTGCTGAGCGCGCGCGCCAGCGGCGCCGCGTATCGGCTCGCCAATCCGGCGCGCATCCTGCCCGAGGATCTGCCCGGCCTGCTGGAGGGCGCGGATCTGGTGATCGTGCGCATCCTCGGCGGTAAGCGGGCCTGGGAAGAGGGTCTGGACACGGTGCGCGCCAGAGGTATTCCGCTGGTCGCCCTCGGTGGTGAGATCGCGCCCGATGCCGAGCTGATGGAGTGCTCGACCGTGCCCGGCGGTGTCGCCGCCGACGCGCACAACTATCTCGCCGCCGGTGGGCCCGCGAACCTGCTGCAGCTGCACAACTTCCTGTCCGACACCGTCCTGTTGACCGGGCACGGATTCGAACCGCCGGTGGAACTGCCCAGCTGGGGTGAGCTGGAACGGGATTCGCGACCGGTTGCCGAGGGTGCGCCGACGGTCGCCGTCGTGTACTACCGGGCCCAGCATCTGGCCGGGAACACCGGCTACATCGACGCGCTGTGCGCCGCCATCGAGGACAAGGGCGCTCGCGCGCTGCCGGTCTACTGCGCCTCGCTGCGCACCGCCGAGCCGGAGCTGCTCGCCGCGCTGCGCACGGCCGACGCACTGGTGGTGACCGTGCTCGCCGCCGGTGGCACCAAGCCCGCGACCGCGTCGGCGGGCGGCGATGACGAGGCCTGGGATGTGGGCGCGCTCGCCGACCTGGATGTGCCGATCCTGCAGGGGCTCTGCCTCACCAGCGGGCGCGCGCAGTGGGAGGCCAATGACGACGGGCTCTCCCCGCTGGATGTCGCGACCCAGGTGGCGGTGCCGGAGTTCGACGGCCGCATCATCACGGTGCCGTTCTCGTTCAAGGAGTTCGACGCCGATGGGCTCTCCACCTACGTGCCCGATCCCGAGCGCGCCGCGCGCGTGGCGGGCATCGCGGTGCGGTACGCGCGGCTGCGTCATATTCCCAACTCCGACAAGCATATTGCGATCGTGCTGTCGGCCTACCCGACCAAGCACGCCCGCATCGGCAACGCGGTCGGCCTGGACACCCCGGCCAGTGCGCTGCGCCTGCTGAACGAATTGCGTTCCGCCGGTTACTACCTCGGTGAACCGGGCGAGATCCCGGGCCTGGAGGAGGGCAACGGCGATGCGCTGATTCACGCGCTCATCGCCGCCGGTGGTCAGGATCCGGATTGGCTGACCGCGGAACAGTTGGAGGGCAACCCGATTCGCATCGGTGCCGACACCTACGGCGCGTGGTTCGCACAGCTGCCCGAGGATCTGCGCGAGGGCGTGGAGGAGGCGTGGGGTGCCGCGCCCGGCGAGCTGTACGTGGATCGCTCCGCCGATCCCAAGGGTGAGATCGTCATCGCCGCAATGCGTTTCGGCAATGTGGTGATCATCGTGCAGCCGCCGCGCGGTTTCGGTGAGAACCCGGTCGCCATCTATCACGATCCGGATCTGCCGCCCTCGCACCACTATCTGGCCGCCTACCGCTGGCTGGCCGCGCCGGACGGGTTCGCCGCCGACGCCATGGTGCACCTGGGTAAGCACGGCAACCTGGAATGGCTGCCCGGTAAGACCCTGGGCATGTCCGCCTCCTGCGGTACCGATGCCGCGCTCGGGGATCTGCCGCTGATCTACCCGTTCCTGGTGAACGATCCGGGCGAGGGCACCCAGGCCAAGCGCCGCGCCCACGCCACCCTGGTCGACCATCTGATCCCGCCGATGGCGCGCGCCGAAACCTACGGCGATATCTCGCGTTTGGAGCAGCTGCTCGATGAGCACGCCAATATCTCCACCCTGGATCCGGCCAAACTGCCCGCCATCCGGCAGCAGATCTGGACGCTCATGCGCGCGGCCAAGATGGACCACGATCTCGGTCTGGCCGAGCGGCCGGACGAGGACGTCTTCGATGACATGCTGCTGCACGTCGACGGCTGGCTGTGCGAGATCAAGGATGTGCAGATCCGCGACGGCCTGCACATTCTCGGACAGGCGCCCGCCGGGGAGGCCGAGGTCGATCTGGTGCTGGCCATGCTGCGCGCACGTCAGCTCTGGGGCGGCGAGACCAATGTGCCGGGTCTGCGCGAGGCTTTGGGTCTGAGCGAAGCGGGCGATGAATCCCGTGAGCGCGTCGACACGTTCGAAACCCTTGCGCGCGAACTGGTCTCGGCCATGCAGGAGGTCGACTGGGATGTCCAGGCGATCGACGCCATTACCGAGAGCCTGGTCCCCGATACGGACGCGGGCGCTCAGTCCACGTCCGATGCGACGGGATCGGCCGCACCGCAGGGTGATTCGAGCGCGACCCCGGAATCGCCACGTGACGCGGTGCGCCGGGTGCTGGGATTCGCTGCCACCGAAGTGGTTCCGCGGCTGCGGCAGACCGGCGTCGAGATCGCGCGGATTCTGCACGCGCTGAATGGCGGCTTCATTCCGGCCGGGCCGAGCGGTTCGCCGCTGCGCGGACTCATCAATGTGCTGCCCACCGGCCGCAACTTCTACTCGGTGGATCCCAAGGCGGTGCCGTCGCGGCTGGCCTGGGAGACCGGACAGGCGATGGCGGATTCGCTGCTGGCGCGCTACCTGGCCGATCACGGCGAATACCCGCGCTCGGTTGGTCTTTCGGTGTGGGGGACCTCGGCCATGCGCACCTCGGGCGATGACATCGCCGAGGTGTTCGCACTGCTGGGTGTGCGCCCGGTCTGGGATGAGGCCAGCCGCCGCGTCACCAAGTTGGAGGCGATCGGGCTCGAGGAGCTGGGCCGCCCGCGCATCGATGTGACCGTGCGCATCAGCGGGTTCTTCCGCGACGCCTTCCCGCATGTGCTCGCCCTGCTCGACGACGCGGTCCGCCTGGCTGCCGGTCTGGATGAGCCCGCGGAGTCGAATTACGTTCGCGCGCATGCCCAGTCGGATCTGGCCGAGCACGGTGATGAGCGCCGCGCCACCACCCGCATCTTCGGCTCCAAGCCGGGCACGTACGGTGCGGGCCTGCTGCAACTCATCGATTCCAAGAGCTGGCGCACCGATGACGATCTGGCCCAGGTGTACACGGCCTGGGGCGGTTTCGCGTACGGCCGCGAGCTGGACGGCGTTCCGGCTGCCGACGATATGCGCATCGCGTATCGCCGAATCGCGGTGGCGGCCAAGAACACCGACACCCGCGAGCACGATATCGCCGACTCCGACGACTACTTCCAGTATCACGGCGGCATGGTCGCCGCGGTGCGCGCGCTCACCGGTAAGAACCCGGAAGCCTATATCGGCGACAGCACCCGGCCCGATGCGGTGCGCACGCGCACGCTGTCCGAGGAGACCGCGCGGGTATTCCGTGCGCGCGTGGTGAATCCGCGCTGGCTCGAGGCGATGCGCCGGCACGGTTACAAGGGCGCCTTCGAAATGGCGGCCACCGTCGACTATCTGTTCGGCTATGACGCCACCACGAATGTGGTCGCGGACTGGATGTACGAAAAGCTCGCGGAATCCTATGTATTCGACGATGTGAATCGCAAGTTCATGGAGCAGTCGAATCCGTGGGCGCTGCACGGTATTGCGGAGCGTTTGCTGGAAGCCGCCGAGCGAAAGCTCTGGGAGCAGCCGGAAGCCGATACCCTGGAGCGACTGCGCGAGGTCTATCTGGAAACCGAAGGCGAACTGGAATAAGGGAATTCCGCATTTCGCGGCGAGTCGGGGTCGGACGCATAGGACATCGGCGGACAACCCCGGCACCTGCTCTATCCTCGCGGCAAGTCTGAGGGGACGATAAGAATCGTCCCGGCGTCAGTCTCGGGGAGGCGCCGGGAACTCCAATCACGCTATTGGGATGAATAATTGGATGTGGATTCCCCGATTCGCCGTGTGATCCCCCGGAATACGCCTGCTCGGTAATGCGGTGAATCGGCTCTTCGAATACAGGTAATCATCATGAGAATAGCCAAATTCGCCGCAACAACCCTCTTCTCCATTGCCGCGGTCTGCATAGCCACCGTCACCGCGCACGGTGAACCGGTCCTCGCGCAACCGGGTATCAGTGGTGTCGATCGAGGGGTCGAGTACACCACCAGCCTGGCGCCCGATCACTCCGCGGTCACCACCACACTCACCGGTGGCAGGTTCGAATTGGCCGGTGGCACAGTGAATGTGCTCGGGCCGAGCGGTGAGACCATCGCCTCGCTACCGCTCACATATCAGGCCGCCGATCGAGCGCTCAACGTGATCCCCGAAATCGACGCCGCCGGAACGACATTGACCATGCGCCCGGAGAATGCGGCCGATATCGCCACGCCCGCAGCCGATCCGGTCGCGCTACAGAACATCTCCAATGTCGGATCCATCGTGGCCGGGGCACTGATCGGCTGCGTGGTCGGTGCGGTGATCGGCGTGTGGTTCTTCTTCGTCGGCGCGATCGTGGGCTGCGGGGTGGGCGGCCTGCTCGGGGCGATCATCGCCGGACAACAACCATGAGGTGAGCACGGCTGTGCGCGGGGCAGCACTCGGCCGTGCGTATGGCGAACCGCCGGACCGGATTACCGGCCCGGCGGTTCGACCGTGATCATCAGCCCTCGGCGGTGATTTCGATGCCGACGGTACCGGTCTTACCGCGGCGCAGCGTGCTGCCGGTGACGACGAGATGCCCCTGCAGGCCGTAGCGGCGCTTGACCAGACCGCGCACCCGATCGCTGCCCGCGTCATCGAGGATGACGGCCTTACCGCTGACGATCTCGCCATTCGGCTTACCGCGCACATCGCACGCCTGCACGGTGACCTGCGGATTGCGGCGAATGCGCTTGACCTTCCAGCTGTCGGTGACCGTCCAGATGTACAGGCGGCCGTTATCGAGGGCCGCCCACAGCGGCGTCCCGACCGGGGTGCCGTCCTTCTTGAAGGTGGTCAACAGGACGTACTTGGCGGTCCCTACCGGGCCGAACGGGTTATCCACGCCCGCAGCCTATCCGGTGCCCGCGCGGACGGCAGCGCGCGGAACGAGTTATAGGCGCGTGTCTCGCGGAGTTCGTAGGGTGGATTCGGGAGTGGAATTCACCGCGAGGAGACACACATATGGCAGACAGTTCGGTTCCGGTGCTCTGGGGTGGCGACCTGCCCGAGACACTCGATTTCTATCGCACGCTCGGCTACACCGTCACCTACGAACAGACCCGGCCGTACACCTACGGCGTGGTGCGGCGCAATGGATTCGACCTGCACTTCGGGCCGACGCCCAAGGAGTTGGACGCGCAGCAGGCACATATCGGTTGCCTGGTGCTGGTGGACGAGATCGCACCGTGGCATAGCGAGTTCACCGCCGCCCTGCGCGCCCGCTACGGACGCATCCCCGCGCGCGGCATCCCGCGCATCACCCGCTTCCGGCCCGGTCAATCCAGGTTCACCGTGGTGGATCCGGTCGGCAACAGCGTCATCTACATCCAGCGCGATGAACCGGACTTCGAATACGGCGGCTCCAAGCAGCTCGAGGGTCTGGCCAAAGTGCTGGACAATGCCCGCATCCTGCGTGATTCCAAGAACGACGATGCCGCCGCGGCGCGGGTCATCGAGACCGGCCTGCGCCGGCACGCGGCCACCGCCACCTCCGCCGATCAGGTTCGGGCGCTCGCCGCGCTCGCCGAAATCGCCGCCGCCGCAGAGGATTCGACCCGGGTGGACGAACTGCTCACCCGGATAACCCAATTGGAGCTGTCCGACGCCGACCGCGCGATCGTCGCCGACGAACTCCGGATCGTCACCGACCTACAGCGGTGGCTGGACGCCTGAGGTGGGATCCGCGGGCCAGTAGCCGGCCCGGATCCGGCGTTTGAAGAGTTTGCCGGTGTCCTCGCGAGGCAGATCGTCGTCGAAGACGACGACCTTCGGAACCTTGTAGCCCGCCAGGTGCGCGCGCACGTGCTCGCGCACCTGGTCGGCTGTCAGGCCGGTGGCCTCGATATGGGCCGCGATCGATTCGCCCAGGTCCGGATCGGGGATGCCGAAGACGGCGGCATCGCGGACACCGGGGAGTTCGAGCAGGCAGGCTTCGATCTCGGCGGGATAGATATTGACGCCGCCGGAGATGATCATGTCGGTGCTGCGGTCGTTGAGGTAGAGGTAGCCGTCGGTGTCGAGGTAGCCGATATCGCCGATATCGAGGTAGCCGTCGCGTTCCATGGCGGCCCGTTTGTCCGGATTGCCGTGGTAGGTGAAGATGGGCCAGCCACTGGGCGGGCGCAGGTGGATGCGGCCGGAGGTACCGGCGGGCAGCTGTTCGCCGGTTTCGGAGTAGATGCGGATATCGCCGTCGCCGATCGGCCGTCCGACGGTTCCGGGATGCGCCAGCCACTGTTCGCTGTCGCAGGCGACGCAGCCGCCGGTTTCGGAGCCGCCGTAATACTCGCGCACGATCGGGCCGAACCAGTCGATGATGCGGCGCTTGATCTCCGGCGGGCAGGGCGCGGCGGCGTGTACGACCGCCTGAAGCGAGGACAGATCGTACCGGGCGCGCACGGATTCGGGCAGGCGCAGCAACCGGACGAACATGGTCGGAACCGCCTGGAAGTGATTGATCCGATGGGTCTCGATGAGCCGCAACAGCTCCTGCGGATCGAACTTCGGCATGATCGTCAGATCGATGCCCGCCGCCGCGCCGACCAGACAGTGCACATTCGGGGCGGTGTGATAGATCGGCGCGGGCACCAGGGTGCGCATTCCCGGTGTGAGACCGAAGGTTTCGAAGATCAGCGCCGCGAGCGCCGCGCCCTGCTCGGGCGTGGTGGCATCGCGCACGATGCCCTTGGGCCGTCCGGTGGTACCGGAGGTGTAGATCATCGATTGCGGTGCCCGCGTGGGTGATTCGGACCACGGCCGCAGTTCGGTCAGCCACTTCTCGTAGCGACGGTGGCGTCCGGTCGGGGCGGCCGCGTCGTATTCCACTTCGATGAGCAGCCGATCACCCGCCACCGGTTCCACGGTCGGAATCAGATCGGAATGCGCGAAGATCACCCGGCTGCCGCTGTCGTCGAGCAGATAGGCCAGCTCCGCGCCCTTCCAATGCCAGTTCACCGGCACCGGGGTCGCACCGAGCAGCCCGGCCGCCATGCTCACCTCGACGAAAGGCAGATCATTGTGCATGAAGATGGCGACCCGGTCACCGGCCGTCACGCCGTGTTCGGCGAGCCCGGTCGCCACCTGCGCGGCGCGCAGTCGTAGTTCGTCGTAATCGCGGATGGTCTGTCCACATCGAATCGCGGGCATATGCTTTCGTCCTTCATCGGTTGAAACAGCTTGTTCGACAGGGTGGTCGGTCAGTCGGCGATACGCGAGGTGCGCCAGGAGTCGAAGGCCGCGGCGAACTCGCCGCGATGGAAGGCCCCGGCCTGCGCCACCGCCTCGAGGTCGATGGCGGTCGCCAGATCGGTATCGGCGGCCGCGCGCAGTAGCCGCTTGGTCGCCGCGGCGGCGGCGGGCTGCCGGGTCAGGATCGCCGCGAGTTCCAGCGCCGTCCGCAGGGGATCCGCGGTCACCTGCGCGACCAGCCCCATCTCGTGGGCGCGCTCCGCGCCGACCGGTCGGCCCGCGAGCAGCATCTGCAATGCCGGTCCCGCGCCGATGAGGCGCGGCAGCAGCCAGCTCGCGCCGGTGTCGGGCAGCAGGCCCATGCGAATGAACGACGGCAGCAGCATCGCCTCGGGGGAGGCGATGCGGATATCGCAGGCCAGCGCGAGCGCCATACCCGCACCGACGGCCGCACCGTCGACGGCGGCGAGGGTCGGCTGCGGCAGCGCCCAGAGTCGCTCGGCGGCGCGCATGGTGCGCGCGAGATTCTCCGCGACCTGCTGTTCGGAGGCGCGGCCGAGATCGCCGATCGTCTCGAAATCGCCACCGGCGCTGAATGTTCCGTTCGCCCCCGTCACCACGACCGCCCGTACCTCCGGATCGGCGGCGATGAATTCCAATTGCCGGATCAGTTCGGTGAACAGTGCGTCGGTGATGGCGTTGCGGGATTCGGGGCGATCGAAGATCAGTACCCGGATTCCGTCGGAGCGCTGTCGCACCCGCAGTCCGGCGCTGTGGTCCAGGGTTGAGGTTTCGGCACTCGGCACCGGGGTCCCCATTTCGTTCCGGTAATTACAGGTCACTTGACCTGTGTCGGAGGTTACAGGTCAAGTGACCTGTCGTCTATATAGTGAGGGCCATGGTTTCCGCCGCGACCCGCAATACCGCCAGTGCCCAGCGCGAACGCAGTGATCAGATGCGTGCCCGGTTGATCGAGGCGACCATCGAAAGCCTTGCCGCGCACGGCTATCCGGCGACCACCACGCGCCGGGTCGCCGATATCGCCGGGGTCTCGCTCGGGGCGATCGCGCACCATTTCCCGGTGCGGATCGATCTGATCACCACCGCGCTGGACGAGGTCGGGCGGCGCATGGTGGTGGAGTTGCACGCGGCTGCCGCCGCAGCGATCGCGGCCCGGCCGCGGCAGCGCACCCCGGCCCTGCTCGATGTGCTGTGGACCGCGTTCACCAGCGAGTTGTTCGCGGTATGGGTGAAGGTGTGGATCGCGGCGGTGGATGATGCGGAGCTCTACGCCGCGCTGGCCCCGTTCGAACCGGCGCTGTCGGCGGCCTTCGCGGCGATCGCCGATGATGTTGCCCCCGAGGATCTTCCGCGTGCCGAATGGACCCATCGCATCGCGGTGGCGCTCGACGCCATGCGCGGACTCGCGCTCACGCTGACGATTCAGCCGCGCCCCGCCCAGCCGCGCCGGGATCCGTGGCCCGCGACCAGGGCAGAACTCACCGCACTGCTCGATCGCTGAGATGTGAATCGCCTCTAGTGCCGCCCTGTCGGGTTCAGGGCGGAAAAACTTCTTCTTGACTGTTGTCTTGCCGACGGTATTCACTAAGTGAATCAGCGTTAGTCAACGGAATGGGAATGGCATGAGTAGACGCGCCGTCGTGGCGGGTGTCGGGATGATCCCGTTCACCACGCCCAGTCGCAGTGAGACCTATGACGTGATGGGCACGAAGGCGGCCCGGGCCGCGCTGCTCGACGCCGGGGTGGAGTACGCGAAGATCCAGCAGGCCTACGCCGGATATGTGTACGGCGACTCGACCTGCGGGCAGGCCGTGGTCTACGGGCTCGGGCAGACCGGGATCCCGGTGCTCAATGTGAACAACAACTGCTCCACCGGATCCTCGGCGCTGTACCTGGCGCGCCAGGCGGTGGAGTCCGGGGTGGCGGACGCGGTGCTGGCGGTCGGCTTCGAGCAGATGCAGCGCGGTGCACTCGCGATGGGTTACACCGATCGGCCGAGTCCGTTCGCGCGGTTCGACGCGGTGATGGATCAGATTCAGGAACGCGACGAATCTCCTTTCGCCGCACAGATGTTCGGCGGCGCGGGACGGCAGTACGCGGAGAAGTACGGCACCTCGCCGGAGACCTTCGCCAAGATCTCGGTGAAATCGCGCCGGCACGCGGCGAACAATCCGTTCGCGGTGTTCCGGGATCCGGTGACCGTGGAGGAGGTGCTGGCCTCACCGCATATCTACGGTCCGCTGACCCGGTTGCAGTGCTGCCCGCCGACCTGTGGCGCGGCCGCCGCGGTCATCGTCAGCGAGGAATTCGCCCGGGCCAACGGCATCGACCCGTCGGTGATCATCCGGGCGCAGGCGATGGCGACGGATTTCTCGTCGACCTTCACCGAGAACGATATGACCAAGATCGTCGGCTACGACATGTCCAAGGCCGCCGCGCAGCAGGTGTACGAGGCGTCCGGGGTCTCGCCCGAGGATCTGCGCGTGGTCGAACTGCACGACTGCTTCACCGCCAATGAGCTGCTCACCTACGAGGCGATCGGGCTCACTGCGGAGGGGACGGCGGAGAAGTTCGTCCAGGACGGCGACAACACCTACGGCGGTCGCGTGGTCACCAATCCCTCGGGTGGGCTGCTGTCCAAGGGGCATCCGCTGGGCGCGACCGGGCTGGCGCAGTGCGCGGAACTGGTGTGGCAGCTGCGCGGGCAGGCCGAGGCGCGACAGGTCGAGGGCGATGTGCAACTGGCGCTCCAGCACAATATCGGCCTCGGCGGCGCGGCCGTGGTGACGCTGTACGAGAAGGTGAGCTGAGCATGGCTGTCGATCCCGCGGTCATCGGAACCGAGCTGCCCGCAACGACTCTGACCATCGACGCCGGTCGGCTGCGATTCTTCGCCAAGGCCATCGGCGAAACCGATCCGGTCTACACCGATCTCGAGGCCGCGAAGGCCGCGGGCTACCGCGATCTGCCCGCACCGCCGACTTTCCTGTTCTCCATCGAACTCGAAAACCCGGACCCCTTCACGTTTCTGGCCGCGGCGGGCGTGGATCTGCGCTTCGTACTGCACGGTGAACAGTCGTTCGTGTACCACTCGGCGGCGGTCGCCGGTGACGTGCTGACCGCGACACCGCGCATCACCGACGTGTACAGCAAGAAGGGTGGCGCGCTCGAATTCATCGTGAAGGAAACCGCCGTCACCCGGGCCGACGGTTCGGCGGTGGCGGAGCTGAAATCGATTATCGTGGTCCGCAATCCGGGAGCAGGCAAATGACCCTCACGCACCCCGTCGAGGTCGGCACCGAACTGCCGCCGCTGCGGATCCGGCCCATCTCGCGCACCACCCTCGCCCTGTTCGCGGGCGCGTCGGGGGATCACAACCCGATGCATATCGATCTGGATGTGGCGAAATCCGCTGGGCTGGAAGATGTTTTCGCACACGGCATGCTGTCCATGGCCTACCTGGGGCGACTGCTGACCGGCTGGGTCGCGCAGTCGTCGATCCGTTCCTACGGCGTGCGATTCGCCGCCATCACCCCGGTGCTGGGCAAGCCCACCGCGACCGGCCGGGTCGTCGCCATCGATGACGTCGATGGGGAACGCCGCGCTACCGTCGAACTCGTCGTCATGCTGGACGACGGCACCGTCACCCTCACCGGTGTCGCGGTCGTCGCCCTCTGACCTCCACCACATAACGAAAGGTTTTGTCTCCCATGGGAACTCTTGATGGCAAGGTCGCCATTGTCTCCGGCTCGGGGCGCGGCATCGGCCGTGAGATCGCGCTGAAGCTCGCCTCGGAGGGCGCGCGCGTCGTGGTCAACGATCTCGACTCCGAACCCGCCAAGGAGACCGTCGCGGCGATCGAGGCCGCGGGCGGTCAGGCCGTGGCCTGCGCGGGCAGCGTCACCGAGGAAGGGTTCGCCGAGCGCTTCGTACAGACCGCCGTGGACAGCTACGGCGGGCTCGACATCATCGTGAACAATGCCGGATACACCTGGGATTCGGTCATCCAGAAGATGACCGATGAGCAGTGGGACGCCATCCTCGATGTCCACCTCAAGGCTCCGTTCCGGATTCTGCGCGCCGCCCAGCCGGTCATCGCGGCGGCGGTGAAGCAGGCCAAGGCGGCCGGGGAGCCCGTGCCGTGCCGCAAGGTCGTCAATATCTCCAGCCTCGCGGGCACCGGCGGCAATGCCGGACAGGCGAACTACTCCTCGGCCAAGGCCGGGGTCAACGGCCTGACCAAGGCGATCTCCAAGGAATGGGGCCGCTACAACGTCACCGTGAACTCGGTGGCGTTCGGTGTGATCAAGACCCGGCTCACCGAAACCCCCGCGGGCGGCGACGGCACCATCGATGTGCAGGGTAAGGAGATCAAGGTCGGGGTGAATCCCGGACTGCTGTCCGCGATGGAGCAGATGGTGCCGCTGGGTCGCGGTGGCACGCCCGCCGAGGCCGCCGGTGCGGTGTACCTGTTCTGCATTCCCGAATCGGACTACGTCAGCGGGCAGACCCTGGTCTGCGGCGGCGGGTTCAACATCTAGGATTCGCAGGACGCGAACATCGCCGCCACCCGGCGGTACGAAGGAGACGCAATGGTGAACGGGCCGGACGTGGTCCGTCCGGCCCGTGGCACCCGGCCGGCGAACCGGCGTGAGCTGATCGTGTCGGCGGCGGCGGATCTGTTCTATCGCAAGGGATTCCAGAATATCGGCATGGGTGAGGTGGCCGAGGCGGTCGCCATCGGCCCCTCGGCGCTGTACCGGCATTTCCGCGGTAAACAGGGGCTGCTGGCGACGGTGATCGGCGGGGCGCTGGCCAAGGTCGACGCCGCGATCGGGGAGATGGGGGAGCCGCCGCACGATATCGCGGGCGCGCTCGCGGCGTTCGCGCTCACCCATCGCGAGGTCGGGGTGCTGTGGCAGCGTGAGGCCCGGCATCTGTCCGAGGCCGATCGCGCGGAATTCCGGGCCGATGCCCGGCGGATCGGCGTGCGGCTGGCGGAGGTGCTGCGGCGGCAACGACCCGAACTCGATGCCGCGCAGGCCGATCTGCTGGCCTGGTGTGCGCTGGCGGTCGCGGACAGCATTTCGTTCCACGGTCTTTCGCTGCCGGAACCCGAATTCACCGCGCTGCTGCGCGAACTCATCGCCGTGGTCGTCGATGCTCCCGTGCCGGTGCTCCGGGCGGATTCGGGTCTGCGCGCGGATCCGGTTGCGCTGGCGGCCAATTCGCGGCGCGAGGCGATTCTCACCGAATCCGTGCGGCTGTTCGCCGAGCGCGGGTTCGCCGGTGTCAGCGTCGATGATATCGGCGCGGCCGCCGGGATCGCCGGACCCAGTGTGTACAACCACTTTCCGGGCAAGACCGATATTCTCACCGCCGCCATGGTGCGCGGGGACGAGTGGTTGCGCATGGGAATGCATCGCGCGTTGGCCGCCGCGTCGGATCCTGCCGACGGGCTGCGGCGACTGCTGGGCAGCTACAGCGAGTTCGCGTTCGAAAACCCTTATCTCATCCGGACTCTGGTGTCCGAGGCGGAATATCTGCCCGAGGCGGAGCGGGAACGGGCGCGACTGTCCCAGCGCGCGTACATCACCGAATGGGTGCATCTGCTGCGCCGATCGCATCCGGAGCTGGATCCGGTGACGGCCCGCATTCGGGTGCAGGCCGCGCAGATCATGGTCAATGACATTGCCTCGACACCGCATTTGCAGCGGATTCCCGATATCGCCGGCGCGGTCACCGAGATCGGTGCCGGGCTGCTCGTCGCCGCGCGGGGTTAGCGCGGGCGGCGGTGCTCGGCGATCTCCTTCGCCGTGCTGCTGTCGAGTTCGGCCGGGCCGGGCGCGACCTGGCCCTGATACTTGATCGCCGAACCGATCAGGCCGCCGTTGTATACCAGTGCGGTCCAATCGTTCTGGGTGGTGAGCACACCGCGCACCTCGTCCTTGTTGATCGAGGTGGCGACCGGTGCCGGTCCGAAGATGCCGTCGCAGTTCCAGTCGATGCGCTTATCCGCGGTCTGCTGGGTGGTGACCATCCACTGCGCCCACTTCTGGCAGTAGTAGGAGGTGCGCCAGCCCGCCGCGCCCTCGCCCAGACCCTGCGATTCGTCCAGGTGATCCTCGTTCAGGTCCGGTAGCGCGAGCGCGGAGTAGCCGAAATAATTGGTGCCGTCACCGCGTGGGACGCCGCCGGTCTGGAACGAATAGTTCAGCACGCTCAGGTAATTGGGCTTGAAATTGATGCCGTCGTGGCCGCCGTGCTGCAGGCCCAGATTGTGGCCGAGCTCGTGGACGAAGGTGCCGACGAGTTCATCCTCGGTGGGGGTCGGTCCCCAACTGCACACCGCCGCCGGGCTGAAGGCGACGATGAAGGTATCGCCGGGCAGCTGTGGTGAATTGCCGCTGGAACAGCCGCCGTCGTAGCCGTTGACCCAGACCATGTAGTGGAAGACGTGCTGGCGTTCGGGCGCGAAGTACTGTTCCTTCAACTGTTGCAGTCCGGCGAGCATGGGGTTGAGGTCCTCGGCGGCGGGGACCTGATTGCCGCCGCCGAGGTCGTATTTGCTCTGTGCCGGTTCGTTTTTCGGGGTCAGCGGGCCCGGGCTCGCGGCGGATCCGGACGAGCCGTTGGATGAACCGTTCGCCGAACCGGAGGCCAGTGAGTTCGCCGAACCGGTATCGGCGTCGCGGGACGGCTGGCGCGGCGGCGGAATGGGCGCGCCGCGAGTGCCGAGATCGAGATGGATGCCGATACCGGTTTTCTTATCAGGGTTGACGACCGGGCTGGTCGCGAACACCTGGGTGATCCGGTCCAGCACCGCGTCCGAGGGCTCCTTACCCGTCATGTAGTCCATCTCGATGAAGATGTCCTTGTGATTCGGGTCCGCGCCCATACCGGGCAGATCCACATCGGCGATACCGTCACCGTCGGCATCGAGCCCGTACTTCTCCCAGTTGTCCGGCAGCCCGTCACCGTCGGTGTCGACGGTGTCCTCGAGGGTGCCCACCGGTGCCGCGTAGGAGATCGGGGCATAGGCGGCAACAAGAACGACTGTGGCGGCGAGCGTTCCGACGAGCACCCGGGTCCTCATGGCGCTGAGAGTATTGTCCGGTTGCCCATCGCACCGCGCGACACCCCGTCGTTCCTGCGGAAAGGCGCTGGACCAGGCCGGATGTCAGACGGTGGTGAGGATGCGCGGCCCCGATTCGGTGATGGCGATGGTGTGTTCGGAATGCGCGGTGCGGGAGCCGTCGGCCGAGCGAATGGTCCAGCCGTCCGGATCGGTGACGATCCGGTCGGTGCTGCGGGCGAACCACGGTTCGATGGCGATGGTCAGGCCCGGGCGCAGGATGAAGCCGCGGCCCGCCCGGCCGGTATTGGGGATGTGCGGATCCTCGTGCATGGTGCGGCCCAGGCCGTGGCCGCCGAATTCGGTGTTCACCGGATAGCCGTAGGACTTGGCGACACCGCCGATGGCGGCGGAGATATCGCCGATCCGATTGCCCGGCAGCGCAACGGAGATCGCGGCGTCGAGGGCCTCCTCGGTGGCGCGGACCAGGCGGGCGTCGGCCGCGTCCGGGGTGCCGACGATGGTCGTGACGGCGGAGTCGGCGACCCAGCCGTCGATGCCGACCGCGAGGTCCGCCGTCAGCACGTCACCGTCGGCGAGGGTGTAGTCGAACGGAAGTCCGTGCAGCACCGCGTCGTTCACCGACAGGCAGACGGTATTGCGGAATGGGCCGCGCCCGAACGAGGGCGAGTAGTCCCAGTAGCAGGACACCGCGCCGCGTTCTCGAATGCGCTCGCGCACATGGGCTTCCAGATCGAGCAGATTGACCCCCGGTCGTGCGCGCTCATGTAGTTCGGACAGGACGTTCGCGACGAATTCGCCGGTTACCCGCATGCGGTCGATCTCCGCCGCGGATTTGAGTTCCACCATGACAACCTCCGGATTGGTATTTTAATACCGACCATAGCGGGTTGCGGTATTTTTATACCAACCGTAAGGTGGCGGGCATGGTACGACTCCCTTTGACCCCGGCCCAGGTAGAAGCCGGTCGCCGGCTCGGCTCGGCGCTGCGGGCCGCGCGCGGCGACCGGGATCTGGTCGAGGTGGCCGTCGACGCGGGTATCTCCCCGGAGACGCTGCGCAAGATCGAATCGGGCCGCATGCCCACCCCCGCCTTCGGCACCGTGGTCGCCCTGAGCCGCGCGCTCGGCATCTCCCTGGAGGAACTGGCCGATAACTGGCAGCCCGCCATCGTGGCAGCGGCCCGACTCACCGCCTCCTAGTCCACGGTCAATTCGACCGGGACGGCGATCACGTCGACCATCGCGCCATTGCGCAGCACCGTCACCGGCAGGGTGCGGCCGATGGCATCGCCGAAGAGTTGGCGTTGAATGCCCTGGGCGTCACGGACTTCGCGACGGGCCACGCTCAGCACCAGATCGCCGCGCCGCAGACCGGCGCGTTCGGCGGGACCGCCGCGTACCACCTCCACGATGCGCAGTCCGGCGTTCTGGCCGGTGCGTTCGGCGACGGCGTCCGGTAGCGGTGCCGGTACCCCGACGATGCCCAGGTAGGCGCGGCGCACCTTGCCCTCGTGTTGCAGCGTGGTGATGATGCGGCGGGTCGTCACATTGATCGGAATCGCCAGGCCCAGGCCGATTCCCGCCACGGCGGTATTGATGCCCACCACCCGGCCCGCCGAATCCGCCAGCGCGCCACCGGAATTGCCGGGGTTGAGCGCGGCGTCGGTCTGGATCACATCCTCGATGACCCGCGCGGCCCGGCCATTGCCCACCGGTACCGAGCGGCCCAGCGCGCTCACCACACCCGCCGTCACCGATCCGGCCAGGCCGAGCGGACTGCCGACCGCCACTACGAGCTGCCCGACCACGAGATTGTCGGCATCACCCATCGATACGGCCGCGGGTGCGCCACCGCGAGCACGCAACACCGCCAGATCCGAGAGCGGATCCACCCCGATCACATCGAAGCGGGATTCCACGCCATCGGCGAACACGACCACCCCGTTCTTGGCCGAGCCCACCACGTGTGCGTTCGTGAGCAGATACCCGTTATCGGTGTAGACCACGGCCGATCCGCCACCGCGCCGGGTTTGCACGCTCGCCACATGCGGCGTCACCGCCTGCGCCACGCTGATCACCGTGCGTGAATACGCGTCCAGCGCCGCGGCTTCCGCCGCCGCGCCGGTATCGGCTGTTCCGCCTTTGCCGGTGGCCGCGCCTTTGCCGGTGGCCCCGTCGTCCGAGCTTGGGGCTGCGCCATTGTCGCCCTTGTTCGCTGCCCGGGGCGCGCTAGAACCTGTCGTGTCGAAGTTCGGTTGCCCGGTTCCGTCCGAACTCGCGGTCGGGGAGAGGGCTGAGTCGTCGGCCATGGTCATCACCACCCGATTACATGATTACGTTGCCTGCTCCCAGGATGCCCGCGCGCGAGCGTCTCGGCACCCTGTTCGCCGCTAGCGCAATGCGATGACGGCCGAATGGCAGGTGCTGCTGCCACCGCGTGTGCGCCGCGATCCACCCCGGGGCCGGATCGGAGCGCCGCACGCGGTGGGCACCGGTTCTGGCGTACTAGCGGGTCGGCCTGGCCGCGAAGAACGTCTTCAACGTCGGGGTGAACAGCCTCGCCTTGACCTGACGGGTCTGACCCGGCAGTTCGGCGTAGTACGCGCCCGGAATGGCCTGTGCCAGTGCGGTATTGCCGTGGCGGATCCACTGCGGGCTCTTGGATCCCGCGAAAACCGCGGTGGGGGCGGTGATGTAGTCGTAGCGATGGGCGGGGATGGGTTTGCCGTTCAGGGCGTCATCGAGGAAGCGGGCGTCATAGGGCAGGGTGTGGGCGGTCTTGGTGAGCCCGGACCAGCCGGGCATGAGCGGAAAGACCGCTGTCACCGGGGCGGGTGCGCCGATGGCGGCGCGCATGAAGTATCTGATTGCGGCACCGCGTTTTTCGGCCGCGATGAGATCGATCAGCCGCTGCTGATAGTCGGCCGGGATCGGCGTCCGCGAATCATCGGTCACCAGCGGGAATTCATAGAGTCCGAGCTTGTCGACGGCCAGGCCGTGCCGCACCGCCTCCAGGGCGAGCGGGACGCCGGAGGCGAACGCGCAAATACTCACGGGCGCACCGGCTTCGGCGGCCACCGCGGTGAGATCCTCTATCTCCCGGGCCGGATCGTACGGCTGGGTGTCCCCGCTCGCACCGCGTCCGCGCCGGTCATAGGTGTACACGGTGTAGCTGTCCGAAAGCTCCTTGGCCACAGGGGCGCTGGGCCCCATGCCCCGGTGGCAGAACGCGCCGTCGACCAGTACGACGGCCGGGCCGCCGCCGATCCTGTCGTAGGCGATGACGGTGCCGTCCTTGGAGATCACGGTCGAGGTGCTCATGGTTCGGTCCTTCTGGTGCGAACGCTGGAAGAGATATTGCCGGTACAGCCGGGTAGCTAGCCGAAGGAATCATTGCGTGGCCGAGCCGATTTGGCGTGTGTTCGCCGTCTGCGGCGTGTTCGCTGGGCGCGTCACCCGCGCTGTGGCGTGTCGCGGATCAGCGCAGTGCCGCGAGCAGACGCTCCGCATCGGCGGTGCTGAGCAGTACCGCGCGGGCACGCACCGTGCGGATGCCGTGGGTGCGGGCGGGCAGCTCGTCGCGAAAATCGATGCGCACCAAGGGGGAACCGGGGGAGCGCAGGAACGAGAGCAGGCCCGACTCCGGATCGAAATCCAGGCCGAGTTCGGCGGGCCGCTGCGGCGGCGGCCGGAAGCACTCGACCGCATCGATCTCCCGACGCGGAATATCCACGGCCGCAAGCCAACCGAAACGCGCCCGCACCCGGGCGGCATCCACCCGGATCGCACTCCACAGCGGGGACGCCACCGCGATCAGCAGCAGCGCGGTGGCCCCGCCCACCACCGCATCCACGATGCGCGCCACCACCGCGGGCAACAGCGCCGTCGCGAGGAAGTGCAACACCACGGCTTCGAGCACGCCGATCACAGTCATTCCCGCGACAACCGCCCACCAGCCGGTCCGCGCACCCATACCGATTCGCGAGGAAGGGCTCACGTCCGGTTACGTCGCCTGGCTCACCGAGGACATGTGGAAATCGGGAATTCGCAAGGCGGGCATGGAGGTCCGGGTGAACCAGTCCTTCCATTCGCGCGGCAGGGTGATCTCGCTGCGGCCCGCTTCGCTGACTCGGCGCAGCAGATCCAGCGGTGATTCGTTGAAGCGGAAGTTATTGACCGCGGCGGTGACCTCGCCGTTCTCGACCAGGTACACCCCGTCGCGAGTGAGACCGGTGAGCAACAGCGTCGCCGGATCCACCTCGCGGATGTACCACAGGCAGGTCAGCAACAGCCCGCGCTCGGTGCGCGCGATCATATCGGCGAGCGATGCGTCGCCACCGCCGCTCATGAGCAGATTCTCGCCGGGAACCGTGACGGTGGCATCGAATTCGGCCGCCGTGGCGCGCGGGTACACCAGATTCTCGATGACGCCCTTGCGGATCCAGTTCGCGCGCTGCGCGGTGAGCCCGTTGTCGAACACCGACAGCGACTCCGACGACGCGGGTGTCGCGACGAAGGGGCGGTATTCCAGCCCGGCCGCGCTCGGATCCGAATAGAGGGTGAGCGGAATATCGGTGAGCCGCTCCCCGATTCGAGTACCGCCCGCCCGCGAGAACGCGGTATGGCCCTCGTGCGCGCCGCGGCCCTCCATGGTCCAGGCCAGATAGATCATCAGATCCGCGACGGCCGAGGGCGGCAGCAGCGTCTCGTAGCGCCCGGCGGGCAGATCCACCCGCCGCTTGCTCCAATCCAGTCGCCGGGACAGCTCGGCGAGCAGTCCGGGCACATCGACGTCCGCGAAATCCGTGGTGCCCGCACCGACCCAGGCGCTCGCCAGATCGGTTCCGGTGCCGCGCTTGCCATTGATCTCCACCGATCCGGTGGGCTGCACCCAGCGCCTGCGAATCCCGGCCGAGGTGCCCAGCCAGGTGGAATGCAGTTGATGATGGGCGAAGCCGTACAGCTGATCGCTGCCGTCGAAGCCGGGTGCGAGATCGCGGGCCAGTTCGGCGAAGGCCGAGATATCGGTGCTGCCGGGCTCACCCTCCCAATCCAGCATGGCGTCCAGGGTCGCGTGATCCACGATCTGCGGATCCAGCAGCGGCATGGCATCGCGCGCGGGTTCGGCGGTGCGCGCGGCCTCCTCACTCGCGCGCACCACGGCCTCGATATCTGCCGGGTCCACACTCGTGGAACTCACGCTGCCGACGCGCGCACCGGCGTCATCCCGGAAGATCGAGACCACCGCCCAGTCCCGCGCTATCGAGGAACCATTGGTGGTCATGGAATTTCCGGCCCAGCGCAGCGACGCCTCATGCGCGTCGGTGACGATCACCATGGCCTCATCGGCGCGCGAGGACCGCAGCGCGCGTTCGACGACCTCGGGGGCGGGGAGCACACTCACCGTGTCGGTCCTTTCCTACTGTCCGGCTTCGGCGCGGGTATTGAGAATATTGACCCCGCGCACCAGCACCGACGGGCAACCGTGCGAGACCGCCGCCACCTGACCGGGCTGGGCCTTACCGCAATTGAACGCACCACCCAGTACCCAGGTGGAGGGTCCGCCGACCGCTTCCATCGAACCCCAGAAGTCGGTGGTGGTGGCCTGATACGCGACATCGCGCAGCTGCCCGGCCAATTCGCCATTGCGGATGCGGAAGAACCGCTGGCCGGTGAACTGAAAGTTGTAGCGCTGCATATCGATCGACCAGGACTTGTCGCCGACGATATAGATGCCGTTCTCGACGCGGGAGATGAGTTCGGCGGTGGTGGTGTCGCGTTCTGGATCGGGTTGCAGTGACACGTTCGCCATGCGCTGGATCGGAACATGGTGTGCCGAATCGGCATACGAGCAGCCGTTGGAACGCTCCAGGCCCAGGCGGGGCGCGAAGACGCGGTCGAGTTGATAGCCGACCAGGGTGCCCTCGCGCACCAGATCCCACTGCTGTCCCGCGACGCCCTCGTCATCCCAGCCGACGCTGGCCAGGCCGTGCCGCTGGGTGCGGTCACCGGTGACATGCATGATCGGGGTGCCGTACTTCAGCGTGCCGAGTTTGTCGGGGGTGGCGAAGGAGGTTCCGGCGTAGGCGGATTCGTAGCCGATGGCGCGGTCGTATTCGGTGGCGTGGCCGATGGATTCGTGAATGGTCAGCCACAGGTTGGTGGGATCGATGACCAGATCGGTGGGACCGGCGGTGACGGTCGGGGCCTTGACCTTCTCGGCCAGCCACCCCGGGATCTGCGCGAGTTCGCTGTTCCAGTCCCAGGTTCCGTCCGCGCCGGTGACGTACTCCCAGCCGCGACCCGCCGGGGCGGCGAGGGTGCGCATGGTTTCGAACACGCCCGCCGACGGATCGACGGTGATGGCCTCGATCTCCGGATGCAGGCGGACACGCTGCTGGGTGATGCGGGACCCGAACGTGTCGGCGTAGAAGGTCTGCTCCTTCACCTGCAATACAGTCGCCGTCACGTGATCCACGCCGTCGGCGGCTTTGAGACGCTCCGAATAGTCCAGCAGCAGTGCGACTTTGTCCGGTGTCGGCACCGTGAACGGATCGATGTCGTATTCGGAGATGTACTCCACGCCGTCATAACGCGGCTCGTCGGCGAGCTCGACACGCTCGCGATTCAAGCCCCGCAAAGTGCTGGCAACCGTGACGGCGCGCCGCGCCACCTGTACCGCCGACTCGGGCGTGAGATCCGCGTGCGAGGCGAAACCCCACGTGCCGTCGACGATCACGCGCACCGCGAAACCGAGATCGGTACTGTCGCGCACGGATTCGACGCGCCCGTCGCGTAACCGGATGCTCTGCTGGGTGAGTCGATGCACTCGCAGGTCCGCGTACTCCGCTCCGGCCGCTCGCGCCGCCGTCAGAGCGGCATCGGCGAGCGCGGTCAGCGGCAGTGCGCGGAACTCGGGATCCACGACCTTGGTTGCGATGCTCACCCGCACCACGCTAGAGGGTCGCGTACCGGCGCTTCAACAACACACTGGGACACAATGAAGTTCACACTCTGCAAACGTGCACACGCTGCAACAATGCACGGAGTGTGAAGAAGCACAGCATGAAACGCGGGCGACAAGGCCAGTACATACCGGGTTTTTCGGTCGCGATGGCGTAGCGTCTGCCCGCGTGCCGCCATCAGCGCTCCGCGACCGCAAACGAGAACGCACCCGCCGTGCCCTCTACGAGGCCGCCGTCGAATTGTTCGAAAGCAGAGGTTATGAGGCGACCACCGTCGCCGATATCGCCGCCGCCGCCGAAGTCGGCACCCGGACGTTCTTCAACTACTTCGCCAGCAAAGAGGAACTCCTCTTTCCCGAACCCGACGAACGGGTGAGCGCGGCCGCCCGCGCCATCGCCGCCCGCCGTCCCGAGGAACGCCCCGTCGAGGTCCTGCTACGCGCCCTACGCGCGGCCGGCGACAACCCCGGCGACCATCTCGGCGACACCCTCGCCGCCCGCATAGCCGTTGTCCGAGCCCAGGTCTCGCGCACCGTCCCCGCCGTCTCGGGCCGCGCCGCCTACGCCCAACTCTCGGCGCAGCAGGAAATCGCCAAGCAACTGCGCACCGCGTTCCCCGACGAACTCGACGAGGTCGGTGCCGCGGCCCTGGTCGGCGCGGTGGTCGGTGCGGTCTCGGGTGCCCTGACCGTGCTGTTCCAGACCAGCGCCATCTCCGATCCCGAAGAGCTGCAACGCAAGATCCAGGAGACCACCTCGAAAGTGCTGGCTCCCTGGCTCACCGCGCCCGCCCCGGCTTCCATCGCCAGCGCCGACCCCGATGCGAGTCATACACTTGCCATGGCCGCCGCACCGCGCGCGGATATCGCGCGGTCGCCGCAGCCCGGTCATCGCCGCGACGACTCCCGCCCCACCACTCCGGCACTGGAGTCCGTCCGCCCGGTTCAGGCGGTGCCGGAGCCCGATCGCCCGGTCAATCCCACCACCGCGCCACTCCGCCCCGCCTACCCGACGACGGAACCGGTCCGCCGCACCGACCTCCCGGTCCGTCACCTCGGCGCGGCAACCCTGCGCCGCGTCACCCCGGATCCGGTGCACCAGCTGCCCACCGGATCCTGCGGTACCCCCGACCCCACCCCCGTGCCCGAATCCAATGGCGGCGAATCCTCCTGGCGCGGCAACTCTTCCGCATCCGACCCGGACCCCGAACCGGCAGGCGACCTACGTTTCCGCGAAAACGCCTTCGTCTGACCCGTTCGCTCCGATGTGGTCGTATTCGTCCTCGGCCGTGAGGAATTCGGTGATCAGGCGGTTGAACGCGGCTGGTTGTTCGAGCATGGGCAGGTGGCCGGTGTCGGGGAGGATGTGGACCTGATCGACGGCCGGGGTGGCGGCTGCGAAGCGGTGTAGGTCGCGCGCCGGGGCGATGCGATCCAGTGCGCCACCGATCAGCAGTGTTGGCCGGGCGAGGGCCAGTGCCGGGGTGAAGTCGTAGCCGAATCCCTGGCGGAGGGTGGCCAGGGTGCCGGGGGCGCCGATACCGGAGAGGAAGTGGCCGAACATTTCCTCGGATATGGCTTCCGGATTCGGGACGTAGGGGGCCAGGGCCAGTCTTCTGGCCCACGGGGTTCGGGTGATGAGCGACTGCGCTGCCCGGGGTAGCGGTAGTCCGGCGGTCGCGGCCTCGATGAGGAAGTTCGCGAGGTGGGGGTCGCGGCGCAGGGTGGTGATCGGGGTGGCGAAGAGGGATAGGACCGAGGTGATCGGGCCGCCCGCCAGCACGATGCGGTTTATGTGATTCGGTAGGCGGGTTGCTGTTTCGCAGGCCACCAGGGTGCCCATGGAATGGCCGATCAGGTCGATGCGGTCGGCGTCGCAGTGGGATCGGAGTGCGTCGATGACGGTCACGGCGTTGGCGATCGTCGAGGTGCGCGGCAGTTCGGAATCGCCGAAACCGGGGAGGTCGACGGCGATGACGCGGTGGGTGCGGGCCAGCGCGGGGATGGTGGCGGCCCAATGTCTTCGGCAGCCGCCGAGGCCGTGGATCAGGACGCATACCCGCGGTCCGGAACCGGTGTCGGTGAACGCGATTCGGCGGCCGTTCACCACCAGATCGGATCGTGCTGCTTCGGATTCGGCGAATGTGTAACCGCCCCGGACTGATTCATCGTTGATCGTCGACATCGCGCCCACCCCTGGCTCCTGCCCTAGTGCCGGTTACCACGATTCGGGCAACCGGCTGAACGTCACATGCTGACTGCAAGTGACTTTCAGAGGCTAGCGCTGCTCGGATAGACCTGCAAGTCACTGTCAGGCTGTGGTCCCGGGGTCACGTATCGTTTCGGAATGCCCGAACCCGCCCGTCAACCGCAGCAACCCGGCCTGCTCGAGCGCAGGAAGATCCAGGCGATGCTGGAGATTCAGGACGTGGCACTGGGGTTGTTCGAATCCGACGGGTATCGCAAGGTGTCGGTGGAACAGGTCGCCGCGGCGGCGGGAGTGTCGGCCAGCACGATCTATCGGTACTTCGGGACCAAGGAACAGTTGGTGGTCTGGGATCACGTCGATACCCAGGGTCTGGCATTGCTGACCGCCGACGCCGGGGTGAGCACACCGGCCGAATTGCTGGCGGCGGTACAGGTCGCGGCGCCGATTGTGCTTGCGGCACTGCTGGATTCGGGCGATGAGCGCCGGATCGAACGGCGTGTGCGGCTGATGACCTCCGAACCCGAGGTGCGCACGGGGGAGCTACAGCAGATCCACGGCCTGGAAGCGCAGATCCGCCGCCTGCTCGCGGCGCGGCTCGGACGCGAGGACAACGATCTGACGGTGCGTTATGCCGCCGCGCAGGCCGCCTGGGGGTATCTGGCCGCGGTCGACCACTGGGCCGCGAACGAGTACAGCGAACCGCTGGCGGACGTGCTGCGCGAAGCCACCGCGTTGCTGATCAAAGCCGTTGGCGCGGTACTGGATTAGCCCCTCGACTGCCAGGCCGCGCGGTGACCGATCAGCCGAACTGCTGCCAGCCCAGGCGCAGCACCATCGCCACCACCACGACCAACAGCACGATGCGCACGAAGCCCGCACCCTTGGCCAGGGCCATGCGCGAACCCACAATGGAGCCCGCCACATTCGCGACCGCCATGGACAGGCCCAGCGCCCACAGGACATGACCGGTGGCCGCCAGGAAGATCAGCGAGCCGAGATTGGAACCGCAGTTGATCACCTTGGCCATGGCCGCCGCCCGCACGAACTCGGTGCCCAGCAGCGTGGCGAAGGTGATGATCAGAAAGGTCCCGGTACCCGGCCCGAGCACACCGTCGTAGAGGCCGATGAGACCGGCGGCCAAGCCCACCACCAGCAGGGTCTTGCGTCGAGTCGGGGGATGCGTGGCCATCGTGACACCCACCGACGGGCGAATCGTCACGAAGATGGCCACACCGAT
Source organism: Nocardia sp. NPDC058058 (assembly GCF_042885355.1). Taxonomy (NCBI): domain Bacteria; kingdom Bacillati; phylum Actinomycetota; class Actinomycetes; order Mycobacteriales; family Nocardiaceae; genus Nocardia; species Nocardia sp. NPDC058058. The sequence continues at coordinate 814,221 of NZ_JBHVSA010000001.1, forward strand.
CAGCACCACCATGACGATCGGAATGAAGTACTTGCGATCGATCAGCGCCACCAGCGCCGAACCGCAGGCGGCCGCGACCGCCGCGATCACCGCCCCCGGAACCAGCAGCTTCCACCGCATCGGCACCTTGCGCGCGAACGTGATCACCGCGGCCGTGGTCCCCGAGAACGCCGCAATCTTATTGGTGCCCAACGCCGTCTGCGGCGCGAGCCCCGGCAGCACCACGAACAGCGTCGGCAACACGATCAACCCGCCGCCCCCGACCACGGCATCGACCCACCCCGCGGCCGTAGCCGCCGTCAGCAATACCGCCCAGTCCGCAACACCCACCCCGAAACCCAACCAGACTTCGTGAACCGCGAGCAAACCGCCTACCTCTAGGGTGTGGGGGTGCGCCGGTTCAGTCTGTGGCTGCGAGGTAAGCCGCTCATCTCCGATTCCATCCTGGCCCTGGTGCTGCTGACCTTGGATGTGCTGGCGGTGGGGGAGGCCAGGAATAAGGTCGCGTACCTGGTGCTGGGTGTGTTGCTGGTGGTGCCGATCGTTTTCCGGCGGACCTATCCGCGCGGGGCGGCGGTGGTGCTGGTGTTGATTTCCACGAGCACCACGATCACGCATTGGGCCGGGGATGATTCGTCGGTGCATCCGGCGCTGCTGGGGCTCGGGGTGATGCTGTACACGCTGGTCGCGTATGTGGGTCGGCGCGACGGGCTGTGGTATCTGGCGCTGCTGGTGTTCGACGGCACGCTCTCCTTTCTGTTGATCGGCAAACCCGAGGGCGGCGATCTGGCGTTCACGGCGCTGTATTACGCGCTGTGCTGGACCTTCGCCGAATTCGTCGGCGCGCGGCACGCCTATGACGCCGAGGTGGCCGCGCGTTTGGCGGTTGCCGACTATGACAGGGAGAGGCGCGCACACGATGCCGTCGCCGCCGAGCGCACGCGCATCGCCCGCGAACTGCACGATGTCGTCGCGCACGCGGTGAGCGTGATCATCGTGCAGGCCGACGGGGCACGATTCGCGTTGCGGGACAATCCCGATCTGGCCGAGAAGGCCATGACGACCATCGCCGGAACCGGCCGCGACGCGCTGCGCGAGTTGCGGCGCACCGTGGAGCTGCTGCGCATCGAGCATGCGCCGGAAGAACTTCCGCAGCACGGCACCGCGGGCATCGCCAAGGTGGTGCAGATGATGCGCGATACCGGACTGGATGTCTCGCTCGAACTGTGCGGCGAAATCGATACCGTCACACCGGAAGTCAGCCTCGGCATTCACCGCATCGTGCAGGAATCGCTCACCAACACCCTGCGGCACGCCGGTCCCGATCCGCGCGCCGAAGTCCGCATAGAACGCGCCGAGAACGATGTGCTGCTGGACATCGTCGACTCCGGCGGTGCGCCGACCGCCCGTGCGCACGGCAAATGCGGGGAAGCGCTGCCCACCCGGATCACCGCGCCCGCGAGCCTGATTCCCGGCAGCGGCCTCGGCCTGGTCGGCATGCGCGAACGCATCGCGGTGCTCGGCGGCACCCTCACCGTCGGCCGCACCGGCAATGGCGGCTGGGCGGTGCACGCCACGATCCCGCTGTTCCGGGCCGTCCCGGACTAGCCGCCGAGGCCGGTCCGCGCGCCGTACCGATAGATTGGAGGATGTGCCGATCACCGTTCTCGTAGTGGACGACCAGGAACTCATGCGCGCGGGCTTGAAGATGGTGCTGGGCGCTCACCCGGATATAGAGGTGGTAGGGGAGGCCGATAACGGGGCCACCGCCATCTCCCGCACCGCCGAACTGCGCCCGGATGTGGTGCTCATGGATGTGCGCATGCCCATCACCGACGGTGTCACCGCCACCGGCAAGATCATCGAATCCGGTTGTGGCAGCCGCGTTCTGGTGATGACCACCTTCGACCTGGATGAGCACGCGCTGGGTGCGCTGCGCGCCGGGGCCAGCGGATTCCTGTTGAAGGACACCCCGCCCGAGGACCTCATCTCGGCCATTCGCAGTGTCGCCGCCGGTGATGCGGTGGTTTCGCCGAAGGTCACCAAACGCCTGCTGGACCGTCTCATCGCCGATGATCCGGCCGCCGGGCGCGACCCCGCCATCCTCGATGTGCTCACCGCCCGCGAACGCGAGGTGCTCGAGCACATCGCCGTCGGCCGCTCCAATGCCGAGATCGCCGGTGCCCTGTTCCTGTCCGAGGCGACCGTCAAAACCCATGTCGGTCGGGTGCTCACCAAACTCAACCTGCGCGATCGCGTGCAGGCGGTGGTGCTGGCCTACGAAACCGGACTGGTCCGCCCGGGCAACGCCTGACCGGGGCTTGCGCATACACCCTGATAGCCGAATGTGAATCCGGACGCATCGGGAGAAAATTCGCAGTGCGAACCGTTGAGGGAAGTAGATCGCCGAAAGGATCGCCTAATGCCCGCACTATTGTTCGCCGCGTACTTCATCGCCGAGATCGCCACGCTCGTATTGTTCGGTCACCTCATCGGCGTGTTCCCGACCATTCTGCTGCTCATCGCGGGTTCGGCCGCCGGGCTGATCCTGGTTCGCTCGCAGGGCCGCCGCGTCTTCGAGAACTTCCGTCGCGCCTCGCGCGGTGAGCTCGACCCCAGCACCGCCGTCGCCGACGGCGCACTGGTCACGGTCGGCGCGGTGCTGATGTTCGTGCCCGGTCTGCTCACCTCGTTGATCGGCCTGGTCGCGCTGGTGCCGTTCACCCGCTTCCTGATCCGCCCGGTGGTGGCCGCGTTCGCCGCGCGCCGCCTGGCCCGGGTCGCCACCGCGGTCGGCCCGTACGGCTACCGCAATGTGGTCATCGATCCCGACGGTGAGGTCATCGATGCCACCGTGGTCACCGAGTACTACGACGACGGCCAGGGCGATGCCCGCCGCATGATCGACCCGCGCTGACCGTAGGCTGAACGCCGTTCAGACCCCATAGTCGAAGGGCGATAACCGATGTCGAGCGAGACCACCGTGCGCAATGGCGCGGTCACCCTGCCGGTGACGCGGTCCGGGGCGGGTCCCGCGCTCGTCTTCCTCAACGGTGCGGGCGCGACCCAGGTCGCGTGGAAGCAGGTGGTCTCGGAACTGCACGGATTCGAGAGCATCACCTTCGATCTGCGCGGGCACGGAAAAGCTTCCACCGCAGAGACTTACACGTTCGCCGACTTCGAATCCGATGCGGACGCGGTGCTGCGGGCACTGGATGTGCAACGCCCGATCCTGATCGGCTGGTCCCTGGGCGCGGATCTGGCCGTCGAATACGCCGCCGCGCATCCGGGCGAGATCGCCGGACTGGTGTTGCTGGACGGCGCGGTCCCCATCGGGCAGTCACTCATCGACGATCCCAAGAAGATCCGCGAATCCTTCAACAGCCTCGGCACCAAACTCGCCATGCTGCTGGTGCGGATGAGCGCGCACGGGTACGCGATGCCGGGCAAGGCGTTCGCCGACCTCACCATCGAAGTCGATCAGCGGCGGCAGCACCTGCTGGACACCTACCGCACCCTGGACTGCCCGGTCACCATGCTGCTGGCCACGCACACCTCGCAGGGTAAGGACGCGCAGGCCACCCGGAACAACAAGACCTGGCGCGAAGGCGGCGAGGTGCTGCGGGCCGCGGTGCCGAGCATCGAGGTGAGCTGGCTCGACGGCGATCATAAACTGCCCTTCACCCATCCCGCAGAGGTCGCGGCCGCCATCACCGCGCTCGCGGCCAAGGCGGGGCCTTCCGAATAGTCCGGCGTCCGGATCGCGCGCCTCGCCCGAGAGCGCACCTCCGACTCGACGCGAGCGCCCGGCGCGATGTGACTTATGTCCGGTGGGCGGAGTGCGGTTGCGGCAGTGCGCGGCGCGTGCGGCAGACTGGAAACCCGTGAGTACCCAGTTGCTTGTCGGCGGTCGCATCTACAGCTCCAGTAATCCCGACGCCACCGCCATGGCCGTCACCGACGGCACCGTGGTGTGGGTGGGCGCGGACCGCACCGGACGGGCACTGCACCCGGACGCCGAGGTCGTCGATCTCGGCGGGGCGTTCGTGGCGCCGGCGTTCGTCGACCCGCACGTGCACCTCACGGCGCTGGGACTCAAACTCACCGGACTCGATCTGGCACAGGCGCGTTCACTCACCGAATGCCTGGAGCTGTTGCGCGCGTACGCCGCCGCGCACCCCGCCGGACCGGTGCTCGGTGACGGCTGGGACGACACCACCTGGACCGAGGGCCGCCCACCCACCCTGGCCGAGATCGATGCCGCCGCACCCGGGCGCATCGTGTATCTGGCTCGGGTGGACGCGCATTCGGCCGTCGCCTCCACCGCACTGCTGGACGCGGTACCCGCGCTGACCGGAACGCCCGGCTTCACCCGCGGCGAACCGCTGCGCGCCGCAGCCCACCACCTGGTGCGCCGCGCCGCGCTCGGCGCACTGGAACCCGCACAGCGCGATGCCGCCCGCCGCGCCGCCCTGGATCACGCCGCCGCCAATGGCATTGCGGCCGTTCACGAATGCGCCGGACCCGATATCTCCGGTGAGACCGATGTGCGCGAATTGCTGGCCTTCGAGCACGGTGTGCAGGTGCGCGCCTACTGGGGTCAGGCCGTGCGCACCGCCGATGAGGCCCGCACCCTGGTCAAGGAACTCGGCGTGCACGCGCTCGGCGGTGACCTGTTCGTGGACGGCTCCATCGGCTCGCATACCGCCTGGCTGCGCGACCCGTACGCGGACCGCGATACGACCGGCACCTCGTACCTCGACGCGGAAACCATTGCCGCCCATGTCCTGGCGTGCACCGAGGCCGGAATCCAATCCGGCTTCCACGTCATCGGCGACGCCGCCATGGACGCGGTCGTCGCGGGCTTCGAACAGGTCGTCGCCCAGGTCGGCGGACCGGCCTTCGCCTCGCGCGGACACCGCGTCGAACACGCCGAAATGGTCGACGCCGAGCAGATCGCCAAGCTCGCCGCCTGGGGCGTAATCGCCAGCGTCCAACCGGCTTTCGACGCAGCGTGGGGCGGCCCGGACGGTATGTACGCCGCCCGCCTCGGCGCGGACCGCGCCGCCACCCTGAACCCGTTCTCCGCCATGGCGTCCGCCGGTATCTCCCTCGCCATCGGCTCCGACGCCCCGGTCACCGCCCTGAGCCCGTGGGAAGCGCTGCGCGCGGCGGTGAACCACCGCACCCCCGGCCACCAGATCTCCCCGCGCGCCGCCTTCGCCGCCGCCACCCGGGGCGCGTGGCGCGCGGGCGGCGTCCGCGACGGCGTCGCCGGAACCCTGGTCCCCGGCGCACCCGCCTCCTACGCGGTCTGGGAAGCGGACGAATTGGTCGTCGCCGCGGCCGCCGACACCGTGCAGCGCTGGTCCACCGACCCCCGCTCCCGCGTCCCCGGCCTGCCGCCCCTGACCCCGGACGCGACGCTGCCCCGCTGCCTGGCCACCGTGCACCGCGGGACCACAATTCATGCGGTCTGACGGGCCGGCGGAAGGCGCTTCGCGCACGACAGTGGCCGATGATATGGCGAAGGCCCGGCCGCGTCGCGACCTGATGCACCGCCCGCCGCGCGACATCGCGTACGGTCGGCATGAATTCCGAACCGGCAGGCCATATCTCGGGCGTGCGATCCGCATCCCATCGGGAAAGACGTTTCGGGGTGCGGTGCAGGATCGAAAGGTATTGGCGTCGTGAGCAAGTCGATTGTCGAGGGCGATGATCATGCGGGGAGCGACGCGGCGGGGCGCGGCATAGCCGCCCGGGCGGGCGGTTTGCTGCGGGATCATCCGGTGGTGGCGCGCATGGTCGCGGCGGTGGTCGCCGGGCTGTTGCTGTTCGCGAGTTTCCCGCCGCGGACGCTGTGGTTCCTCGCGCCGGTCGGAATCGCGATCCTCATTCTCACCGTGCGCGGAAGTGGCCGTCTGCGTGGGGGTTTCGGATATGGATTCCTGGCGGGAATGGCGTTTTTCCTGCCGTTGCTGCCGTGGACCGGAATCTATGTCGGACCGGTGCCGTGGATCGGACTTTCGACGGCGCTCTCGGTGTATGTCGGATTGTTCGGGATGCTGGTGCGATTGGTGGGGCGGTTGCCGGGGTGGCCGCTGTGGGTCGCCACCGCGTGGTCGCTCACCGAATGGGGGCGGTCGAGTTTTCCGTTCGGCGGGTTCCCCTGGGGGAGACTGGCTTTCGGGCAGGCCGACGGGTGGTATCTGCCGTACGCGATGCTCGGCGGCGCACCGCTGGTGAGTTTCGCGGTGGCGCTCACGGGTGCGGGAGTGGCGGCCGCGGCGGTGTGGGGGCGCGCGTTCGCACGTAGCACGGACACGCCGCAGGCGCGTCCGAATCGTCCCAGATCGGGGCGTTGGCGTCTCATATCCTGGAACCGAATTGTTGCTGCGGCAATGCTTGTGGCTATAGTTCCCCTCACCGGAGTGATCCTCCGGACCGCGCTGCCCCGCCCGGAGGACGGCAACCGGCCGATCACGGTCGCCGCCATCCAGGGCAGCGTGCCGCGGCTCGGATTGGACTTCAATTCCCAGCGTCGCGCGGTTCTCGACAATCACGTCAAGCGCACCGAAGAGCTCGCCAAGGCCGTCGCGGCCGGGCAGGCCGCGCAGCCGGATGTGGTTATCTGGCCGGAGAATTCCTCCGATATCGATCCGCTGCGCAATTCCGACGCCTATGCCGAGATCACGCAGGCGTCGCGAGATATCAAGGCCCCCATCCTGGTCGGCGCGGTGCTCGTCAATGACGATCGCACCACCACCAATTCGGTCATCGTGTGGACCGCCGACGGCGGCCCGGGGGAGCGGCACGACAAGAAGATCATTCAGCCGTTCGGCGAATATCTGCCCTACCGCGGCTTTTTCCGGCATTTCTCCGAATACGCCGACCGCGCGGGCTATTTCGTGCCGGGCAACGGTGACGGTGTCGTGCACGTACAACCCGCGAGCGGCGGCGCGCCCGTCGCCATCGGCGTGGCCACCTGCTACGAGGTCGCCTTCGATCGCGCCTTCGAGGACGCGGTGCGCGCCGGAGCGCAGATTCTGACGGTGCCCTCCAATAACGCCACCTTCGGCAAGAGCGAGATGACCTATCAGCAGCTGGCCATGTCGCGCATTCGCGCGGTGGAGCACGGTCGCGCCGTGGTGGTTTCGGTGACCACCGGGGTGAGCGCCATGATCACCGCGGACGGCGCCATCCAGCAGCAGACCGAACAGTTTGTTCCGGCGGCCTTGGTGGCGACCCTGCCGCTGCGCACCGAGACGACACTCGCCTCCCGGATCGGCCCCGCGCCGGAACGAATCTTGTGTATTCTTGCCGCGGCCGCCGGTGTGGCGGCCGTCACTCGGCGGCGCACCACCAATGCGACTCCGGCCGATCCTGATGCGGTGGCCGGCACCCTTCCGGCCGAATAATTCACTGCGCGCGCGTGCGACGAGGGCTGTCCCGCTGCGATCATCTGCATTCGCCAAAATTTTGCCGATGACATTTATTAGTCCCGTTTGCCCGATTCAAACAGATTCTTTTTGCGAGTTAAGCGAACATCGCGAGGTTTGCTTTGAGATAGCTGACTAAACATGAGCTCCGCCAACGCCGTTCGTTGCCGGGCAACTCGAGATCATCCCCAATCCGGTCGAGGGGGTGCTCCGAATCATAGGGCGTGGATCACGTCCTAAGGCTCGCGCGTGCGCGAAAGCCGTAGAGACGGAGCACGGGGGATCGGGGAGTTGCGTCTCACAGCGGCAGAAGGAGTGATTGATGAGTTCATTGGCCACAGATCGTGTCGACCAATGTTCATCGGGTGAATTCTCGGCTCAACCTTTCGCGTTGTCTCCCGCGCAATCGGCCCTGTGGTTCGCACAACATGTCCGGCCCGACATTCCCCTCACCATCGCCCAGTACGTGGAGATCCACGGCGATCTGGATGTCGGCCGCCTGCTGTACGCCATCGAGCGATTCGGCTCGGAGACCGAGGTGGGCCATGTCCGGCTGCTGGAGATCGACGGGGTGCCGCACCAGGCGGTCGACCACACCCGGCGACCGGGCTGGGGACGCATCGACCTGCGCGAGGAACCGGATCCGCGCGCGGCGGCCCTGGCGTGGATGCACGATCACGCCAGCTCGGTCATCGATATCGACAACGATCCACTCAGCATCAATGTGGTACTGCGGACCGGGGATTCGGAATACCTCTGGTACTCGCGCAGCCACCACATCGTCATCGACGGGTACGGGGCCATGAACGCCACCACCCGTACCGCCGAGATCTACTCGTCCCTGGAGGACCAGACAGAGCCGGTCGTCTCGCGTGCCACCCCGCTGGCCACCATCTACGCCGATGAGAACCGCTACCGCGAGACCAGCCGCTCCCGCAATGACGCCGACTACTGGCGCGAACAGCTCGACGGCGTCAGTGAGCCCATCACACTGTCCAATCACAATGTGCTGGCGGCCGGTTCGGACGCGGGCCGGCGCTCTGCCACCGCGGTGCTCGCCCCCGAGGTGGAACTCGCCGTCCAGGAGGCGGCGAGCACCTTCGGCTCCAACCCGTCCGCGCTGTTCGTGGCCGCACTGGCCGGTTATGTCCGCGCGGTCACCGGCAATCAGGATGTGGTGCTGAGCCTTCCGGTCTCGGCCCGCACCACCGTTGCGCTGCGCCGTTCGGCGGGCGTGGTCTCCAACGTGGTGCCGGTGCGGGTGCGCTTCACCGGCGCGGAAACCGTGGCCGACACCGTGCGCGCGGTCGAATTGCAGATCACCGGCGCGCTGCGGCATCAGCGCTACCGCAGCGATGACATTCGCCGTGACAGCGGATACGCCCGCGACGCCCGCGGATTCTTCGGCCCCATGGTCAATCTCATGCTGTTCCACAGTGAGCTGAAGTTCGGCAGCCTGGTCGGCTCGCTCAATGTGCTCTCCACCGGACCGGTGGAGGACCTCTCCATCAACCTGTACAACGGCGCGGGCAATCGCATCCATATCGACTTCGAGGCCAACCCGCGTCTGTACGGCGACAGCGAACTGACCATGCACCACGGCCGGTTCCTGGATTATCTGGCCCGCTTCCTGCGCGCCGATCCGCAGACCGCCGTCTGCGATATGCCCGTGCTCACCGATCTCGAGCGCGAACGCGTACTGCACGAATGGAATTCGACCCAGGTCGCGCGCCAGGAGGGCACCCTGGCCGGGCTCTTCGCCGACCGGGCCGCCATGTGCCCGGGCCGTGTCGCCCTGGACTTCGAGGGCGAGACGCTCACCTACGCGGCCTTCGACGAGCGCGCCAATCGTCTTGCCCGCCAACTCATCACGCGTGGTGCAGGCCCGGATACGGTTGTCGGCCTGGCCATTCGCCGCAGCCTCGACCTGCTCATCGGCATGTACGCCATTGTCAAGGCCGGTGCGGCGTACCTGCCGCTGGATCCCGATCACCCGGTCGACCGCATCGAGGCGATCCTCGATCAGGCGCATCCGCTGTGCGTGCTCACCACATCGCGCGACGCGGTCGAATTGCCTGCCTCGGCGACCCGATTCGATATCGACACCGCCGATCTGTCCGAGTACGGCGCACGGCCGATCACCGACGCCGACCGCATCGCACCGCTGCGCGCCGATCATCTGGCGTATGTGCTGTTCACCTCCGGCTCCACCGGTAAGCCCAAGGGCGTGGGCATCTCGCACGCCGCCATCGTGAACCGGCTGCGCTGGATGCAGCACGCCTACCCCCTGGACAGCTCCGATGTGGTGCTGCAGAAGACCCCCGCCACCTTCGACGTCTCGGTCTGGGAGTTCTTCTGGCCGTTGCAGATCGGGGCGAGACTACTCATCGCCGCACCCGACGGACATCGCGATCCGGGCTATCTGGCCCGGATCATCGCTGAGAAGGGCGTCACCACGGCGCATTTCGTGCCGTCCATGCTGTCGGTCTTCCTCACCGATACCGATGTCGCTGGGTGCACCGGACTGACACGGGTGTTCTGCTCCGGTGAGGCGTTGCCCGCCGCCACCGTCGACGAATTCCACACCGCGCTCGGCACCGGTTCGGGTGCACCGCAATTGCACAATCTGTACGGACCCACCGAAGCCGCCGTCGATGTCACCTCCTGGCATTGCACACCCGGTGCGACCGACGTCCCGATCGGCGCGCCGGTATGGAACACCCGCACCTACGTCCTCGACGCGCGATTGCAGCCCGTGGCCCCCGGCGTCGTCGGCGAGCTCTACCTCGCCGGTGTCCAGCTGGCCCGCGGCTACCTCGGCCGACCCGGTCTGAGTGCCGATCGCTTCGTGGCCAACCCGTTCACCCCCGGTACCCGCATGTACCGCACCGGTGACCTGGTGCGCTGGCGCGGTGGTCGCGCCGGAGTGCTGGAATATCTGGGCCGCAGCGATTTCCAGGTCAAGATTCGCGGCCTGCGCATCGAACTCGGCGAGATCGAAGCCGCACTGCTGTCCGATAAGCGCGTGGCGCGCGCGGTCTGCGTCGCCCGCCGTGGTCGCGGCGGCGATGAACTCGCCGCGTACGCGGTCGCCGCACCCGGTACGCCCCCGCTCGATTCCGCCGAATTGCTCGCCGGACTGCGCCTGGTGCTGCCCGGCTATATGGTGCCCCCGGTACTGCTGGTGCTCGACGAACTACCGCTCAGTGCCAATGGCAAGGTCGACCGCAAGGCGCTGCCCGATCCGGGCAGCGCCCCGCGTCGTGCCGCCCGGCCCAGCGCCGGACCGCGCACCGAGCTCGAACATCAGCTCGTCGCCGTCTTCGCCGAGGTGCTCGGCACCGACGAGATCGGCGTGGGCGACAATTTCTTCGACCTCGGCGGCAATTCGCTCAGCGCAGCCCGGGCCATCGCCCGCGTCAACAATGTCGTAGGCGCGGGACTGACCATTCGCGATCTGTTCGAATCCTCCACCGTCGCCACGCTCGCCGCGCGGGTGGAGGGTCTGGCCGCGGAAACCGCCTCGCCCAGACTCGTGGTGGCACAGCGGCCCGAGCACATCCCGCTGTCCCTGGCACAGCAGCGCCTGTGGATTCTGAACCGTTTCGCCGAACACGCGGCCGCCTACAACATGCCCCTGGCCGTGGCTTTGACCGGGCCACTGGATATTTCGGCACTGCGCGCGGGTCTGCTCGATGTGCTCGAACGGCATGAGAGCCTGCGCACCACCTTCCCGGACAGCCCGCAGGGCCCCGGCCAGCTGGTGCATCCGGCCGACGAGATTCCACTCACCCTGGATCCGATCGACGCCACCGGCGGCGATGTCCTCACCCTCGCAACCGAATTCGCGGGCTACGGTTTCGATCTCCGCAGCCAAGCCCCGGTGCGGGTGGCGCTCTACGAGACCGGTCCGGACCGGTACGTATTCCTCATGGTGCTGCACCACATCAGCGGCGACGGCTGGTCCATCGCACCGCTGACCCGCGACATCATGACCGCGGTCGCCGCCCGCAGCACCGGCGCCGCACCCGACTGGACGCCGCTTCCGGTGCAGTACGCGGACTTCGCGCTCTGGCAGCGCGAATTGCTCGGCGATGAGGCCGATCCCGCCAGCGCACTGTCCAAGCAGCTCGCCTACTGGCGGGCCGCGCTCTCGGACCTGCCCGATCAGCTCGATCTGCCGCTGGATCGGCCACGGCCGCGTCAGCGCTCCACCGATGGCGGCCGGGTGGAATTCAGCATTCCGGTCGACACCCGCCGCAGGCTCGCCGCCGTCGCGGCCGAACGCGGCGTCAGCACCTTCATGGTGTTGCACGCGGCACTCGCGGCCGTGCTCGCACGCCTGTGCAATACCACCGATATCGCCATCGGCACCCCCATCGCCGGGCGCAGCGATCCGGCGCTCGACGAGCTCGTCGGCATGTTCGTCAACACGCTGGTGCTGCGCACCCGGGTCGATCCGGCCGCCGGATTCGATCGCATGCTCGCCGAGGTCCGCGATACCGATCTCAATGCCTTCGCCAATGCCGACGTACCGTTCGAACGCCTCGTCGAGGTGGTCAATCCGGAGCGATCGGCCGCCCGGCATCCGCTGTTCCAGGTCATGCTGTCCTACGACAGCACCCCCGAGCTGAAATTCGATCTGCCCGGGGTGGCCGCCGAGGTGCTGCCCATGGCGGTCGACGTCGCCAAGTTCGATCTGCAGCTCACCGTGCACGAACCGCTCGGGACCGCGGCCGAGGAAATGCCGCTCACCGCCGAATTCGGTTACGCCGCCGATGTTTTCGATCACGCCACGGTCGAGGCCATTGCCCGCCGCTTCGGTGCGGTGCTCACCGCCGCCGTCGCGGATCCGGCCGTCCCGGTCGGTGATCTGCCCATGCTGGACGCCCGCGAGATCGCCAAACTGGTCCCCATCATGGGATCGCCCGCCGAACCCGCCAGCACCCTGGCCCGGCTGCTCACCGATACCGCCGAACGCGTGCCCGATGCGATCGCGGTGCGCTACCTCGGGCAGGACACCAGCTATCGCGAACTCGACGAGCGCTCGAATCGCCTGGCGCGCGTGCTCATCGAACACGGCGCGGGCCCCGAGGTGGTGGTCGCGGTCGCGCTCTCGCGCAGCCTGGACTGCGTGCTCGCGGTCTGGTCCGTCGCCAAAACCGGTGCCGCGTATGTGCCGATCGATCCGGACTATCCCGCCGATCGCATCGCGCATATGCTCGCCGACTCCGGGGCCATGCTCGGCCTCACCAGCCCGGACCGTCGCGGTGAAATGCCCGATTGGCCGGGAAACCGTGGGCGGCACCGCAAGAGCTACGTCGACTGGCTGCTGCTCGGATCGCCCGAACTCGCCGCCGAATGCGACCGGTTCCCGATCACCCCGCTCACCGACGCCGACCGGCATCACCCGCTGCGCACCGCCGGACCCGCCTACCTCATCTACACCTCGGGTTCGACCGGTAAGCCCAAGGCCGTGGTCGTCACCAACGCGGGCATCGCCTCGCTGGCGCATGAGCAGATGCATCTGTTCCGCGTCACCGATTCCGCACGCACACTGCACTTCTCCTCGCCCAGCTTCGACGCCTCGGTCCTGGAACTGCTGCTCGGGTTCGCGGCCGGAGCCACCATCGTGGTCGCGCCCGCCGGCATCTACGGCGGTATCGAACTGGCGGCGCTGCTGCGCGAGGAACACGTGACGCACGCCTTCGTCACCCCGGCGGCGCTGGGCACCGTGCCCACGCAGGATCTGCCCGATCTCGAGGCGGTCATCGTCGGCGGTGAGGCCTGCCCCGAGGATCTGGTGCGAATCTGGACCGATCCCGAGGCACGACCGGAAGCACTGCCCGTGCGCCGGATGCACAATATGTACGGTCCGTCCGAGGCCACGGTCGCCGCGACCGCCACCGGACCCATGGTCGCGGGACAACCCGTGCCCATTGGTCTTCCGGTGCGCGGTATGCGCCTGTTCGTGCTCGACGGCCGCCTGCATCCGGTGCCGCCGGGTGTGGCGGGCGAGCTGTACCTGTCCGGTCCGGGTCTTGCCCGCGGATACCTCGGACGGCACGGGCTCACCGCCCAGTCGTTCCCGGCCAATCCGCACGGGCGGCGCGGTGAACGCATGTACCGCACCGGCGATCTCGTGGTCGCCGACGGTATGGGGCAGTTGCGCTTCCTGGGCCGCGCCGATGATCAGATCAAGATCCGCGGCTTCCGCATCGAACTGCGCGAGATCGACCATGTGCTGAAGGCGCACGAGGGAATCACCTTCGCGCTCACCGTCGTTCACAATGACGAACGCGGTATCCCGCGCCTGGTCTCCTATCTCACCGCCGCCACCGAGATCGATATCGCGGCGGTCATGGCGACCGCGCGTGGCCGCCTGCCCGGGTACATGGTGCCCTCGGCGCTGACCCTGCTGGAGAACCTGCCGGTCACCCCGTCCGGCAAACTCGACCGCAAGGCGCTGCCCGCACCCGATTTCACCGCGGCCGCACCCTCGCGTGCCCCGGAAACCGATATGGAGCAGCAGGTCGCCGCGGTCTTCGGCACCGTACTCGGCGCCGAAATCCAAGGCGCGGAAGACAATTTCTTCGAGGTCGGCGGCAACTCACTGCTCGCCACCCGTCTCACCGCGGCCCTGCACACCGAATTCGGTGTGGAACTGCCGGTGCGCGCCATCTTCGAAGCGCCCACCGTGGCGGGCGTGGCCGCCCGATTGCAGGAAGCGCCCCGGACGCAGCGGGCGGCGCTGGCTGTGCATACCCCGCGCCCGGAGCGCATACCACTGTCGCTGCCGCAGCAGCGACTGTGGTTCCTCAATAGATATTCCCCCGAATCCAGCGCCTACAACATCGCGTTCGTGCTGCGAATCGACGGCGATCCGGATGTGCCCGCGCTGCGCGCGGCACTGGCGGATCTGGTCGAACGGCACGAGGTGCTGCGCACCGTCTTCCCCGAGGACGAGCACGGCGCACACCAGGTGCTGCAGGAGACCGCGCGCTGCCTGCCGGTGCTGGACCCCATCGAGACCGACGACGTCGGCGCGCGCACCGCACTGCGCTCGCTCGCCCGCCGCGGCTTCGATCTCACCCGCGATATCCCGCTGCGAATCACGTTGCTGCGCACCGGGAATCGACGGCATCTGCTCGGCATCGTGCTGCATCACATCGCCGCCGACGGCTGGTCGCTGGGCCCGCTCACCCGGGACCTGGCCATCGCGTACGCCGCCCGGCACGGCGGGGTGGCGCCCACCTGGACGCCACTGCCGGTGCAGTACAGCGATTTCAGCCTGTGGCAGCGCGAATGCCTGGGTCTGGAATCGGATCCGGAGAGCACCGCCGCCACCCAGCTCGCCTACTGGCGGGGTGCGCTGGCGGACCTGCCCGAGGAAATGCCGCTGCCGTACGACCGGGTCCGGCCCGCCGAACCCACCCAGCGCTCCGGCGTGGTCCGCTTCGAGGTGCCGGAACCTTTGCAGCGCAGGCTCACCGATCTCGCGCGCGGCAATGGCGTCAGCATGTTCATGGTGCTGCGCTCCAGCCTCGCGGTACTGCTGCGCGTGGTCACCGGTGGTCGCGACATCGTCATCGGCACCCCGGTGGCCGGTCGCACCGACACCCGCCTCGATGAACTCGTCGGCATGTTCGTCAACACCCTGGTACTGCGCTCGGACGTGGATCCGGACCGCAGCTTCGCCGAACTGCTGCAGGCCGATCGCGATACCGAACTCGCGGCCATGGCCAATGCCGAGGTGCCGTTCGAACGCGTCATCGAGGAACTCGGCACCGGCGCGGGCGGCAGCCGCCCGGTCTTGCAGGTCGCGCTGACCGTGCAGGACACGCCGCTGCCCGCACTGCAATTGCCGGGTCTGGCATTGCGGGCCGAGGAGCTCGATATCGCGCTCGCCAAGTTCGACCTCGAACTGCGGGTGCTGCCCGGTGATCACACCGCCGGGGACGCCGACGCCGATCGAGTCTTCGAATTCGTCTACGCGGCAGAGCTTTTCGAACATCAGTCGGTGCAGATCCTGGCCGACCGCCTGCTCCGGGTCTTCGAGGCCGTCACCGCCGATCCACGGATCCGGGTGCGCGCCATCGACGCCCGCACCGACCTCGAACGCGAATTGCTCACCCCCGCCTGGGGACCCGCGCCCGAACCGCAGTGCAGCCTGGCGGCCTACTTCGCCGCCACCGCACACCTGAACGCGGACCGCGAATTCCTGCGCTTCGGTGACACCGCGCTCACCTACCTCGAATCCGATGTCTACTCGAATCGCCTGGCGCGTGCGCTCATCCAGCAGGGCATCGGACCGGGCGACCGGGTGGCGCTGGGCCTGACCCGCTCCGCCGAATCGGTGCTGTCGGTGCTGGCCGTGGCCAAGTCCGGGGCGGCGTTCATTCCGGTCGACCCCAACTATCCGGCGGACCGGGTGCGCCATATGCTCACCGACTCCGGCTGCCGGGTCGGCATCAGCATGACCGAACACTCCGACCGCCTGCACGCGGCCGCGGGCGATCACGCCATGTCCTGGATGCTGCTCGACGATCCCGAACTGCTCGACGAATTGGAAGTGCTCGACGACGGACCCATCACCGACGCCGACCGCACCACCACGCTGTGGACCGCCGACCTCGCCTACGTCATCTACACCTCCGGCTCCACCGGAAAACCCAAGGGCGTGGCGGTAACCCACGGCGGCCTGTCCAATTTCGCCGATGAGATCCGCGACCGCATGCGGGTGGACCGCGAGGCCCGCACCATGCACTTCTCCTCACCCAGCTTCGACGCCGCCATCTTCGATCTGCTGCTGGCGGTCGGCTCCGGCGCGACCATGGTCATCGTGCCCGCCGATATCTACGGCGGCGACGAACTGGCCGCGCTCATGGAGGAAGAGGAGATCAGCCACACCTTCATGACCCCGGCCGCGCTGTCCACCATCGACCGGGACCGCTGGGCGCTGCCGCACCTGCGCTCGGTCATGGTCGGCGGCGAGGCCTGCGGTCCGGAATTAGTGGCTCGCTGGGCGCCGGGCCGCGCCATGTTCAACGGCTACGGACCCACCGAGACCACCGTCGTGGTCACCATCGCCGGTCCCATGGTGGTCGGGGAACCCGTCACCATCGGCTCCCTGGTGCGCGGTGCGCGGGCGCTCGTGCTCGATGAGCGACTCCGCCCGGTGCCCGTCGGGGTGCCCGGCGAGTTGTACATCGGCGGACAGGGTTCCGCGCGCGGCTATATCGACCGCTACGACCTCACCGCCGCGCGATTCATCGCCGACCCGTACGGTCCCGAGGGTGCGCGCATGTACCGCACCGGCGATGTGGTGCGCTGGACCGCCGACGGTGAACTGAACTATCTGGGCCGCAGTGACCACCAGGTCAAGGTGCGCGGCTTCCGCATCGAACTCGGCGAGATCGACGCCGTGCTCACCGCGCATCCGGGAATCCACTTCGCGCACACCGAGGTTCGCGATATCGCGGGCACCAGGCGCATCGTGTCGTTCGTGCTGCCCATCGATCCGGCGACCCTCGACCTGGATCAACTGCGCGCACACTGTGCCGAACACCTGCCCGCGCACATGGTGCCCAGCAGCCTGACCCCGCTGGACCGCATTCCGCTGACCCCGGTCGGCAAACTCGATCGCGACGCACTGCCGCAACCCCGGGCCGTGGTCGCGGTGGTTTCGCGTGATCCCGAGACCGAGACCGAACTCCTGGTCGCCCGGGTAATGAGCGAACTGGTCGGCGCGGACAATCTCGGCGCGGACGACAGCTTCTTCGAAATCGGCGGAAACTCGCTGCTCGCCACCCAATTGGTGGCGCGCCTGGCCACCGCCACCGGTGTCCGGCTCGAGGTGCGGACCGTGTTCGCCGCACCCACCGTGGCCGGGCTCGCCGCGGCACTGGAATCCGGTCCCGCCACCGCCGACGCCCGCTTGGAACCGCGCCGGCGCACCCGCCCCACGCACATCCCGCTCTCGGCCGCGCAACGGCGACTGTGGTTCCTGGAGAAGTTCAACGCCTCCGGAGATCAGGGAGAAGCGCTGGGCGCGTACAACATTCCGGTCGCACTGCGCCTGCACGGCGAGTTGAACGCGCAGGCGTTGCGCGCGGCATTGCACGCGGTGCAGCGCAGGCATGAAACGCTGCGCACCGTCTTCCCCGAAATCGACGGCGAACCCTGCCAGCAGGTGCTCGAATCGGCCGATGCCGCGATATCGCTGCCGCTGCGCGCGGTCAAACCGCAGGAGGTGCCCGACGAGATCCGCCGGGTCACCGCCGCCGGATTCGACCTCGGCACCCAGGTTCCGTTGCGCGCCACCCTGTTGCGCCTGACCGGCGCGACCGGCGGCAATCGGGCCGAACCGTCCGAACACGTACTCGTCATGGTGGTGCACCACATCGCCATGGACGGCTGGTCGCTGCAACCGCTCGCGGCCGATGTGGCCACCGCGTACCGCGCCTACGCGGGCGGCGGCGAACCGGACTGGGCCGAATTGCCCATCCAGTACGCCGATTACACGCTGTGGCAGCAGGACGTGCTCGGCGTCGAGAGCGATTCCGATTCGGTGATCAGCCGCCAGCTCGACTACTGGCGGAGCGCCCTGGACGGCATTCCGGAATTGCTGTCGGTTCCGGCCGACCGGTCCCGCCCGCCGGTGCCCAGCTATCGCGGCGGCACCGTCGAATGCACCCTCGACGCCTTCACCCATCGCGAATTGCAGGCGCTGGCAGCCGAACACGGCGTCACCATGTTCATGGTGCTGCACGCCGCGCTGGTCGCCCTGCTGCACCGGGTCACCGCCGCGGACGACATCACCGTCGGCACCCCCATCGCCGGGCGCGGACATCCCGCACTCGATCGCATGGTCGGCATGTTCGTCGGCACCCTGGTGTTGCGCACCGGGGTCACCGGCGGCGCGGCCTTCGGCGATCTGCTGCGCGCGGTCCGCGATACCGACCTGGAGGCCTTCGCGCACGCCGACGTACCGTTCGAACGGCTCGTCGAGGTGCTCAATCCGGTACGCACCCAGGCGCACCACCCCATGTTCCAGGTCATGCTGTCGGTGCAGAACCAGCCCGTCCGGGTGCTGGAACTGCCGGGCCTGCGCATCGAGAACGACGACGCCGATCCCGGCATCGCCAAATTCGATCTGCAATTCACCCTCACCGAGGCCTGGACCCCGCGTCGCGAACCCGACGGCATCACCGTCTCGGTCAACTACGCGGCCGACCTGTTCGACGCGGGCACCGCACAGCGGCTCGCGGACCGGTTCGTGCGCATGCTCGGCGCGGCCGCCGCGAATCCGGGTCTGGCCGTGGGCGATCTGGAACTCCTGGATTCGGGCGAATGGTCGGCGCTGGCCCCGGTGCGCGGTGCCGAGCCCGGTCTGCCGATCACCTTCCCCGAGGTGTTCGAGGCCGCGGCCAACCTCAACCGGCAGGCCATCGCGGTGCGCGCGGCGGGCACCCAGATCTCCTACGACGCCCTGGACCGCTGGACCAACCGGCTCGCCCGGGTGCTCATCGGATACGGCGTCGGCCCGGAAACCCTGGTCGCCATGGGCATTCCGCGCTCCGCGGAATCGGTGGCCGTCACCCTGGCCATCGCCAAGGCCGGCGCCGCGTTCGTACCGGTCGACCCGAACTATCCGGAACAGCGCATCAGCCATATGCTGCTCGATTCCGGTGCGGCCATCGGCATTACGCTCTCCGCGCATCGTGAGCGCATGCCCGAGGGCGCGAACTGGACCGTGCTGGACGCGCCCTCGTTCCGGCGGCGGGTGCTGGCCTCGTCGGACGCGCCCATCCGCGATGACGAGCGGATCTCGCCGCTGCGCATGGACAATCCGGCGTACGTCATCTACACCTCCGGATCCACCGGCATCCCCAAGGGCGTCGTGGTCACCCACGGCGGTCTGTCCAACTTCGCCGCCGAAACCGCACAGCGCTTCGAGGTCGGACCCGGTTGCCGCGTATTGCACTTCGCCACACCGAGTTTCGACGCCGCCATGCTCGATCTGCTCTTCGCGCTCGGCGGTGCGGCGACCCTGGTGATCAGCCCGCCCGGCGTGGTCGGCGGCGCGGATCTGGGCCGGGTGTTCATCGACGAGGGCATCACGCACGCCTTCATCACCACCTCGGCGCTGGGCACCGTCGATCCCACCGGCGTCACCTCGCTGCGGCATGTGCTCGTCGGCGGTGAGGCGCTGCCACCGGATCTGGTGACCCGCTGGTCGCCGGGCCGCAAGCTCTACAACGTGTACGGGCCCACCGAGACCACCATCGTCACGCTGATGTCCCAGCCCATGCGCCCGAACGGGCCGATCACCATCGGCGGACCCATCCGCGGTGTCGGCGCGACCGTCCTGGACAGTCGCCTGCACCCGGTGCCCGCGGGCGTCACCGGCGAATTGCAGTTGGCCGGTGCGGCTTTGGCGCGCGGTTACCTGCGGCGACCCGGACTCACCGCGCAGCGGTTCGTGGCCAACCCGTTCGGCAAACCGGGCGAGCGCATGTACCGCACCGGTGACCTGGTGCGCTGGGTCGAGAAGAACGGGCGCGCACGGGATCTGGAATACGTCGGTCGCACCGACCACCAGGTCAAGATCCGCGGCTTCCGCATCGAACTCGGTGAGATCGACGTGGCGCTGGCCCGGCACGCGGCGGTGGAATTCGCCACCACCATCGGACATCGGACACCGGCGGGCTCCACCGCGCTGGTCGCCTATGTGAAACCGCGCACCGGCACCGCGCCGACCGTCGACGAGCTCACCGCGCACGTGGCCGAACTCGTGCCCAATTACATGGTCCCGCAATCGATCATGCTGCTGGATCGGGTGCCGCTCTCACCGGTCGGCAAACTGGATCGGGCCGCACTGCCCGAACCGGTCTTCGCCGCTCGCGAGGGCTACCGCGCGCCCAGCACCCCGACCGAAGCGGCACTGTGCGCCGCCTTCGCCGATGTGCTCGGCGTGGAACAGGTCGGCGTCGACGACGGCTTCTTCGAACTCGGCGGCAACTCGCTGCTGGCCACCAAGGTGGTCGGACAGCTGCGCGCCGCCGGGGTGGACCTGCCCGTGCAGGCCATGTTCGGCGAATCCACCCCCGCCGCCATCGCCCGGCGACTGGCCGACGCCGACGGTGACGCCGGTGCGGCCCTGGCGGCCGCGCTGCAACCGGTGCTGCCGCTGCGTCCGATCACCGCGACCAGTTCCGCTCCGCTGTTCTGCGTGCACCCGGCCATAGGTTTGTCCTGGTGCTTCGCCGGACTGCTCGCCCAGCTGCCCGCCGACCGCCCGGTCTACGGTTTGCAGGCCCCGCACGTCACCGGCGGCGTTGATCACACCACCATCGGTGAAGCCGCGAATTACTATGTGGCACACATGAAGTCGGTACAGCCGCACGGCCCGTACCATCTGCTCGGCTGGTCGCTCGGCGGTCTGCTGGCGCACGAGATCGCGGTGCGGCTGCAGGAAACCGGCGATGAGGTGGCAACGCTCGCGCTCATGGACAGCTACCAGCTGTCCGATCAGTGGCTCGAGGAAGCGGTGCCCGGCGTCGCCGACATCATCGGCGAATTCGGCAGTGACCTGCTCGGCGGCGACACCGATGTCGACCCGCGCATGACACTCCAGGAGGCCGCGGAGTTCCTGCGCAACCGGCCCGGACCGTTCGCCGCGCTCACCGTCGACCATCTCGAACGTCTCTACAACGGCTATGCCAATGGCGCGGTCCTCGCACACGGCTTCGAACCCCGCGTGTTCATCGGCGATCTGCTCTTCTTCACCGCCGCCGATGACGAGATCAACCGCGCCGACCCGGACCGCAACGCCGCCGCCTGGGAACCGCACATCACCGGAGTCGTACACGATCAACTGGTGCGCTGCCGCCACTCGGGCATGACCACGCCCGAATCCCTGGCGGTCATCGGACCGGTTCTGCGGGATCACCTGGCCGCCAACGCCGCCCGCACCGAGCGGGAGGGGAGCCGATGAGTCTCGCGGTCGAAGTGGAAGGACTGATCAAGTACTACGGCAAGGTCCGGGTACTGGACGGGATCGATCTGGAAATCCCATCCGGCACCGTGATGGGCTTGCTCGGACCCAATGGCGCGGGTAAGACCACCACGGTCCGCATCGTTACCACCCTGCTAGCCCCGAGCTCGGGCAAGGTGTGGGTGGCCGGGGTGGATGTGCTCAAGAATCCGGCGCGCGCCCGCACCCGGCTCGGGCTGTCCGGCCAGTACGCGGCGATCGACGCCAATCTGTCCGGCTTCGAGAACCTGCGCATGGTGGCGCGGCTGTACGGCATGAGCCATAAGGAATCCGCCCAGCGCGCCACCGAACTGCTCGCCGCACTCGGCCTCGAACACGCGGCCGGGCGGCGTGCGGGCACCTACTCCGGCGGTATGGCCCGGCGACTCGACCTGGCGGGCGCACTGGTGTGCAAACCGCCCGTGGTCGTGCTCGACGAACCCACCACCGGACTCGATCCCCGTGGGCGCCTTGATATGTGGCGCGTCATCGGCGATCTGGTGGACGACGGCACCACGGTGCTGCTCACCACCCAGTACCTCGAGGAAGCCGATCTGCTCGCCGACCGCATCACCGTCATCGACCGCGGCCGGGTGATCGCGCGCGGGTCCGCCGATGAACTCAAGACCTCCATCGGTGGTGACAAACTCACCGTCACCCTGGCCGCTGGACAGGACCCGGCACCCGCCAAACAGGTTCTGGCGCAGGTCGGTATCGGCGAACCCAGTGCCGACGCCGCCACCGATCAGGTCACCGTCGTGGTCGGCGACGGCACCCGCACCATGGTCGAAGCGCTGCGCCGCCTGGACGACGCCGGCGTCTGCATCCTGGACGCCGATGTGCACCGGCCCAGCCTCGACGACGTATTCCTTTCCCTCACCGGCAAATCCGCGGAACGCAAAGCCTCCGCCCGCAGCACCGACACCGTGCAAGAGGAGATTCTGTCGTGACCACCACCGCCGAAGCCCCGGCGCCGAACAAGCCGCCGAGCACGGACAACACCGCGCTCCTATTGCTGCCCAGGGCGATTCGGGACAGCGCCATCGTCGCCTACCGCAATCTGCTGACCATCCTGCGGGTGCCCACCCTGCTGGTCACCGCCACCATCCAGCCGCTCATGTTCGTGTTCCTGTTCGCGTACATCTTCGGCGCGTCCCTGGGCGGCGGACAGTACCGCGAATTCCTGCTGGCCGGAATCTTCACCCAGACAGTGGCATTCAACGCCGCGTTCACCACCGTCGGCCTGGCCAACGACCTGCACAAGGGCATTATCGACCGGATGCGCACGCTGCCAATGTCCCGGCTGGCGGTGCTGATGGGCCGCACGCTCTCGGATCTGGTGGTCAATATCCTGGCCCTGGCGGTCATGGTCGGCTGCGGGTACGCGGTGGGCTGGCGCATCAACGACGGAGTCATCAACGCCATCTTGGCTTTCGCGGTCATCCTGCTCTTCGCATTCGCCATGTCCTGGGTCGGCGCGCTCACCGGGCTCATGTCACCGAGCGTCGAGGTGGCGCAGAGCGCGGGCCTGATCTGGCTGTTCCCACTGACATTCATCTCCTCGGCCTTCATCTCCGGGGAGACCCTGCCGGGTCCGCTGCGCACGGTCGCCGCCTGGAATCCCATTACCGCGGTCTCGGCGGCCGGGCGCAAACTCTTCGGCAATGGTTCGCCCCCGGGATTCACCCCCGCCCAGGGCTGGCCCGCCGATCACTGCATCATGTACGCGTCGCTGTGCTCGCTCGGCATCCTCGCGATCGCGGTTCCCTTGGCGCTGTTGCAGTACCGCAAGGTCGCCAGCCACTGAGTAGCAACCATTTCGGCCCGCCAATGGTGGCGGGCCGGTAAGATGTAAGAGGCGAGCCCCCCTCCCGAATGGGAGGGGGGCTCGGCCAATTCTTCAGCGCGCGGTACTACCGCGGATCAGGCGCGGCGACGGCTCTTGATGAGATCCATCCGCTCCTGCAGGAGCTCTTCCAGCTCCTCCTTGCTGCGACGCTCCAGCAGCATGTCCCAGTGCGTGCGCGGCGGCTTCACCTTCTTGGGCTCCTGCGTGGTGCCCTCCATGAGCACACCCTCCTGGCCGTTGCGGCACAACCAGGTCGGGGGAATCTCGGCGTCATCGGCGAACGGAACATCGAATTCCTCGCCGTTCTCCGTCTTGTACCGCGCCATCCGACGGGGCGCCAGGTCGTGGTCGCGGTCGGTCTCGTAGCTCACCGCTCCAAGTCGACTGCCCCGGAGTACGCGATCTGCCATGGGTGCGGTCCCTTCTCGCCTATCGGCAACGTTCAAAACTTCATGTCAACGCTTCTGCACAGTTAACGCATGAGCGTGGGCTTCGGTTCCCGTGGGGGGAGAACCCTGCCATTCTACTCGCCCGTCGGGGACGCTTTCGCCACGGCGTGTCCGGTGCGCTTGCCGGTGCATGGATTGCGTTCGACGCAATCATAGAGTGCGAACTATGCAGTAGACATCATGTCACTCGGGTTCGAGACTGAGTTCATGAGCAGAGATCAGGAATCGCAGACCATGAACCGGACCGTGCGGCCGACCGGATACGGGTCACCGGACGTGCTCGAGCTCGTCGAGACGCCGATACCGCTGCCCGCTGCCGACGGTGTCGTGGTGCGGGTGCGCGCGGCCGGGGTGAACCCCATCGACTGGAAGCTGTACAGCGGCGCTTTCCACGACGTGGACGAGCAGGAGAAGGACGCCGCCGGGCTCACCGAGGAGCTGCCCCGGCTGGGATTGGAATGCGCGGGAGTGGTCACGGCGATCGGTGCGGACGTGCACGATGTCGAGATCGGCGCGGAGGTGATCGTCTACCCGGTCACCGGCGCCTACGCCGATTACGTCACCGCGCCCGTGACCTCGCTGATCCCCAAACCCGCCGAGCTGGGCTGGCCCGAGGCCGGCGCGTTGATGCTCACCGGCACCACCGCGGTGCACACGCTGCACGCGGCCGGCGTCGGCCGGGGCGACACCGTGCTCGTGCACGGCGGCTCGGGTGGGGTGGGCCTGCTGGTCGTGCAGTTGGCCGTGGCCGCCGGTGCGACCGTGATCGCCACCGCGGGTGCCGCCAATCATGAACTGCTGGACAGCCTCGGTGCCATCGCGGTGAGCTACGGTCCCGGACTGCTGGATCGCGTGCGGGCCGCCGCGTCCGGACCCATCACCGCCGCCATCGACTGCGCCGGTGGTGACGAGGCCCTGGATGTGTCGCTCGAGACGGTCGCCGATCGCAGCCGCATCGCCTCCATCGCGGCCTCGGATCGCCATATCGCCGCGGGGATCAAGGCGCTGGGTTACGGACCCGGCCAGGACGCGGGGTTCGCCGTCCGCAATGCCGCGCGTGCGGAATTGGCCGCGCGCGCGGGCGAACTGCGGATTCTGGTCGACGCGGTCTACCCGCTGCCCGAGGCGGCGCAGGCGCATCGCGACGGGATCAAGGGCCACGCACCCGGCAAGCTCGTGCTCATCCCGTAACCCGTGCTCGGTGGCCCATGCTGATCATATGAATGATCACGGTGTGCCGGTGCTCTACGCGATCGTCACCGGCTCGTCCCGGGCGAGTGAGATTGCGGCACTGGTGGATATGGCGCGCGGCGACGGGTGGCAGGTGTGTGTGATCGCCTCCCCGTCGGGGAGAAGGTTCATCGATGCCGAGGCGCTCGCGGCCGCGACCGGATGGCCGGTGCGCAGCGAATACAAGGATCCCGGGACACCGGATCTGCTGCCGCCCGCGGACGCCATGATCGTGGCTCCGCTGACCGGAAATTCGGTGGCCAAATGGGCGGTGGGGATTTCGGACACGCTCGCGCTCGGTCTGCTGATCGAGGCCACCGGAGATGGGAAACCGGTTGTGGCCGTTCCCTATTCGAGTCCCGGACAGTTGAACTTCGCACCGATCAAGCGGGCGCTGCGCATCCTCGCCGAGAGCGGTGTCACCATCGTGCCCGCTGAACCGGGTGCGGCACTTCCACTTTCGGCGGCCTGGCGGGCGGTGCTCGAGCATCCCGCGCGGCGTGTCGAGTCGTAATTGATGGGAAAACGCGAGGTGGGGTTGTGGCGTTGTGGGGGTACCGGTGATCGATCCGGCTATCGTGTCCTGCGTGACGCGTACTCCTACCTCAGATCATCGCGCCCCCAAGCGGCAACTGTCCTGCCAGTGGTGTGGGAGGGAGATCGCCGATTCGGAGGTGGGACGGCGTCGGCGCTATTGCCGCCAATCGTGTCGGCAGCGCGCGTACGAGGCGCGGAACAGTCTGAAGGGGAGCGGGATTCCCGAGGATTCGGTGGTGCTCAGCGCGCAGGAGGTCGGGGATCTGTCCGATCGCTGGTTCGCCGCGCGCTGTGCCGCCGAGGATGTGGCCACCGCCGTCGAGGAGGGGGCCGATTCCATCGAACTGTCCGAACTCACCGCGATATTGGTGAAACTGACGCGCGATGCCGAGCGGTTGCGCTGACACCGGTGGCGGAGGTCGCTCGCGTGCGGTCTCGCCCGTGGATCGCGTAGACCAGGCAGGTGCCCAGTAGCAGTACGGCGGCGGTGATCCCGAATCCGATCAGGGTCGCCGCATCGGGGTGGATCAATGCCTGGCCGCGCAGCGCCTGCCAGGCGGTGACACCGAACACTCCGGCATAGGTCAGGGCGAGCACCCAGATCAGGTCGGCGCGAGCGCGTTCGGTGCGCAGCCAGCGGGTGCGCGGAGCCAGACGGGCCAGCAGCAGCGCGGCGATGATGAGAATCTGAATCGCGTGCAGGCCCAGGAAATGCGCGATGCGCAGATCGCCGCCGACGGTGCTCCAGTGCGTGATCGGCATCCCCGCGACGCCGTCGCGCACGCTGGGCTGTCCGGCTTCGAAGGTGTGCCCGGCCGCGAGCTCGATCGGCTTGCCGTAGGCGTCGGTGGATTCCTGTTTCCCGCTGAAGCCCATCATGTACGCCACGGCCATTCCGGCCACGGCCAGGGCGAGTCCGGCGTGGATGGCGCGCGTGACGGGTCGATCGGTGACGCGCTGCCAGCTCAGCGTCACCGCGATGACCAGATTCGCCAGGAACAACCCGGGCACACCGGTCATGAAGATCTGCTGTCCGATGGTGTTGAAGGCGTCGGTCTCGGTATTGAAATGGCTGAAGGTGCCGCGCGCGGCCTGCATCACGATGAATCCGACATCGAGTATTCCGGTGGCGGCGAATATCGTTCCCATCCACCAGGTGAGCCGCTGCCCGCGATGCGGGAACCGCAGCAGCCACGCCAGGGTGAGCGAGTACGCGACGAAGGCGACCGCGAATTTGAGCGGTTTGAGCCAGACCGATTCGTGCAGCAGCATGCGATCGTCGAATGCCATGGCGCACAGCGAGAATACGGCCAGGGTGGACATGACGACGGTCATCCCGAGTAGGGGGCGATGCCAGGGCCGCAGGGTGGAAGCGGGCGCGGGGGCAGGGTTTTCGGCGACGCTGGTGGTCATATCGGTGACGCTAGGAGCGCGTTCCCGCGCCGGGCGTCCCCCGCCGGTGTGGTCGGCACGTAGTACCCGGGTATGAGAAGAACCCCGCACCGATATCCCGGGTGGGGTTCTTGTCATGGAAAAGCGTTGCGCGGCAGCGGGAATCCCTCTTCGATTCCCGGTGCGTCCCGAGCACCCCTCATCGATGTTCGGGCGGGGTTGGAGCGAAGGCTCAGTCGGACGCGGTGCCGACATCCATGCCGCGGCCCGCGAGCCAGGGCAGCGGGTCGATGGCCGCACCGGGGGAGGTATGCACCTCGTAGTGCAGGTGCGGTCCGGTGGAGTAGCCGCGGCTGCCGACGGTGGCGATCTCATCGCCCGCGCGCACCTGCTGGCCGACGTTCACCAGGATGTCCTGCATATGGCCGTAGACGCCGATGGTGCCGTCGTCCTGCTGTACGCGCACCCACAGGCCGAAACCGGAGGCGGGGCCCGCCTCGATGACGGTGCCGTCGGTGACGGCGCGAATGGGCGAGCCGAAGCCGTCGCCGAAGTCGATACCGGCGTGCATGGCGCCCCAGCGCACACCGAACCCGGAGGTCAGCGGACCGGCCACGGGGCGAACGGTCTTGGGGCGGGCCTGCTCGATTCCGAGGTTGCGCAGGAAGTCGGTGACCTCCGGCGGCACGAACTGCGGCATCTGGGCTTCGTACGGGGTGAACGCGGTGAACTTCGCAGCGGGCGCGGTGGCGGCGGCGATAACCGAGGCATTGCTGTCCGGGGTATCGGTGTTCGGGTCGGCGGCGGCCAGCGCGCTCACGGAGGCGCAGACGACCGCGGAGACGGCCACGGCACGAGTTGCGGCCGACCGGTACCGGCTCGCCCTCTTCAGGCTTCGAGATAACGGAACGGTTACGGGCATGCATCGAACGTATGAGAGGTCATAACCGGTCCGCAAACCCTGTTGCGACCGTCACATTGGTACAAAACGCCAGGTCGATTGTCACGGGTAGATAACGACACGGTGGTAATTTCGTTATGACCTCGGGATCGGGCGTTCGAGCGTGTATTGACCTGATCAACTTCGCCGGGCACCCTATTTAAGTGCCCGCTAACGGAGTGAAAGTGCTCAGCGCCCTGGCCGACCCTACCCGGCGCGCGGTCTTCGAGGCGCTACCGCAGGGACCGCGATCGGTCGGCGAGCTCGCCGAACTGGCCGGAGTCAGTAGCTCGGCGGTATCTCAACACCTGAAGGTCCTGCGTGAGGCACGGCTGGTGATGGTGCAGCCCGAGGGCACCCGCCGCCTCTACACCCTGGACCCGCGCGGTTTGGCCGATGCCCGCGACTATCTCGAACAGTTCTGGCCCAGCGCTATCGCGGCGTATTCGGCGGCGCTGTCCAGCGCCCGTGCCGATATCGCGGACACCTGACGCCCGTTCGACAACGCCTCCTCTATATAGAAGCGGTCACTCCCATATAGAGGAGTGACCGCATATAGCGGAGTGCCGCGCGGTCGTTCAACCCACGCGCCGGTAGGCCTGCTGCGCACGGCGATCCAGTCCGGTGCCGGGCCACGGTCGTTTGCGCAGCTGTTTGTCGATGGCGTTGATGACCTCGGGCACATTGATCTTCAACAGTCCCGCATCGGTGGTGTCCGCGTCCGGATCCCCGACCTGCCCGGCCCACAGCACCGCATGCCTGCCCAGCAGATGCGGCGGCGGACCACTGCGGCTGGGCGGGGTCGGCCCGAACAGCAGGACCGTCCGGGTGCCGAAAGCCGTTGCCAGATGGGCGACTCCGGTATCCCCGCACACCACGAGCGCGGCCTCGGCGACCGTGGCGGCGAGTTCGATGAGGTTCTGCTGGCCCGCGAGCACATGGGTGATGGGCAGTCCGGCGCGCGCGGCGACCCCGAGGGCGATATCGCGTTCGGTCTCGTCACCGGTGAGCACCACATCGCGTTCCTGCACCAGCAGATGCCGCACCACCGCCGCGAATCGATCCGGTGGCCAGCGCCGCGCCGCGGCTCCCGCGCCGATGTGCACGACCACGCAATCGCGATGGCTGGTGCTCGCGACCGGTGGCACCAGTCCGAGATTGCGGCGATCGGCGCTGATCCCCGCGGATTCGAGCAGATGACACCAGCGGTCCACATCGTGCATATCGATCTGCCAGTCGGGTCCGGCCACCTCCGGGAAGGCCGGGTTCCGATAGGTCAGTACGCGGTCAGCGTGTACGCGGGTGAGTTCGGCGATGCTGTCGGCGCTCGCTCCGTCGAGGTTCACTGCGAGCGCGGGTGGCGCTCCGTCCCAGCGGATTCCGGCGGGATCGGCGGTCGGGATCATCTCGTCGATGGAGGCGATGAGATCGACAATGGGTTTGAGTCGGTGCGGTGCGGCCAGTGCGATGTGGTCCTGGGGCCGGGCCCGGCGTAGTGCGCGCAGTGCGGGGACCGCGGTGAGTAGATCACCCAGCCCGCGTGCCCGCAGCACGAGTACAACCGCCACCTGCGTTCTCCCTAAGCGTCACTGCTCACACATTGAGGGCCCTCCCGGTACAGCACGGAGAGCCACTGGAGGAGGACTACCCGGCCGGTGGGGTGGCAAAACCTGTGACGCACCCGATCAGCAGGGACTTTTCGGTACTACCGGCTGTCGTTGACGCGAGCGGATCCGTTAGCGTGTACAGCCATGGACGTTGTCTACAACCTGGTGGTTGTGTCCCATCTGCTCGGGATGGCGGCGGTGGTCGGCGGATACGTCGCCGCGCAGCCCCGAGTGTCGGAATTGATGGTGTGGGGTGCGCGCGCCCAGCTCATCACCGGCGTGATTCTGGTCGGGCTGGCCGAGTCGATCGATTCGCTCGGCAAGGATCCGAATATGCCGAAGATCATCACCAAACTCGTTGTGGCCGTACTGGTCGCGGCGTTCGCGGAGATGGGCCGGGCCGATGCCAAGCGCGGTAAGGCGGTGCCGTGGATGACACACGCCGCGGGTGGGCTGGCGATTCTGAACGTGTTCATCGCCGCGCTCTGGCACTGACGCCGCCGCGCCCCGGCGCTGAATGCTCACGCAGCGCCTCGGCGCTGAATGCTCAGGTGGCCGAGGCGCTTCGACGTGACGCGGGATGTCCGTGCTTCCGGATTATTCGCCGCCGTGCCTCGAGTCGGCGTGGCGGGCAAACGATTTCGCCAATTCGGCGGCCACGACGGCCTGACCGGCCATGGTCAGGTGAATGCTGTCGGCGCTGAGCCAGTCCGCGCGCAGCCGGGCGGGGTGCTGCCAGAATTCGGTGAGGATGGCGTCGTGCCGCGCGGCCACCCGCCGCACACTCTCGGCGAACCCGGCGAAACGCGGGCGCAGCGGCCGCAATGGCCCGGTGAACGCGTCAGCCAGGGTGAACATGGACAGCCGCGCACCCGTCGCGGCGATATCGGCGCACAGTTCGTCGAGATCGCGTTCGACCGCCTCGACATCGCCGTCGCGGCGCATGAGGTCATTGCCGCCGCAGGTGATGTGCACCAGATCCGGGCGGAAGGCACGCAGTACGCCGAGCTGTTCGGCGCGCACCTCGGGAATGGTCGCGCCGACGCGGCCGGTATTGAGGTAGTCGGTGGCCGGATGCGCGGCCAGGAACCAGCGCGCCAGGCGATCGGCCCAGGACACATTCTCATGACCCGGGGAGGGATCGCCGGTGCCCGCCGCGGTGGAATCGCCGATGACCGCGAACCGCCGCCACGGCACCACCGCGAACAACTCGCGTGCGATGGGATCGGTGAGTAGATAGGGATCGTCGAGTCCGATCCGGGTGCGCGGGGTTCGGGTGTCCAGGCTGGGGAGGTCGGTGCTCACCTCGCGCATGCCGGTGTCGGCGGTTCGAATGTCATTGGCGCTCATGCGTTCACTTCCTCGGTGCGAGCGGGCAGGGCCACGAGTACGGCGGCGGCCAGCGCGATGATCGCGCAGACCAGGAACAGGGTGTGGAAGGCGGCGATGGGATCGCTCGGCCGGGCGGCGAAGATCGCGGCCAGCACCGCCACCCCGAGCGCGCCACCGGATTGGCGGGCGGTCAGATTCATGCCGACCCCGGCCGCGAAGCGTTGCGGCAGAAGCGATCTCGCGGCCGCGGTGCCGAGTACGGTCACCACGATGCCGACTCCGCCGCCGCCGAGAATGCCCGCGGGAATCCAGCCCTTCCAGAGTTCGGGGGTGGCATCGAAGACACCGGTGCTCATGTACAGCGTGGACGCGGCGAACATGAGCGCGCCGAGCACTCCGAGCCAGCGCTGGACCGATTCGGATGCGCGCCCGGCGATCACGGCGGTCACCATCGAGGCGATGGCCCCGACCGTCATGACCCCGGCGGACTTCAATACCGAGTAGTGCCAGATGCTGTCGAGCCAGAGCGGTCCGGCCAGCAGCCAGGCGAACATGGCCGTGCCGAAGACGAACGCCACGGCGTTGACCAGTGCGTACCGGTGACTGCGCCACAGGGTTACGGCGATGGCGGGGCGCGGATGCCGCCGCGAGCGCCACAGTGCGATGCCGAGCAGGACCGCCCCGCCGATTCCGGCGATCAGGGTGCGCGGATCGGTCCAGCCCCACTGCTGTCCCTGGGTCACCGCGGCCACGACCGCGCCGATGCCGAGTCCGGTGGCGGCGGTGCCGAGCAGATCGGGCAGTCCGTCACGGTGACGTTCTTCGTTCGAGGTGAGGGTCAGTCCAAAGGCGATGAGCGCCAGCGCGATCGGCACATTGATGACGAAGACCGACCGCCAGCCGAACCAGTCCACGAGCGCACCGCCGACCGCGGGGCCGACGGTGGCGGCGAATCCGCCCGCGGCGGTCCAGGCCGCCATGGCCATGCCGATGTGGGCGGGCGGGGTGGCGCTGAGCACCAATCCCAGTCCTGCGGGGATGAGGAATGCGGCGGTCGCGCCCTGCAGGAAGCGTCCGGTGATGAGCCATTCGGCTCCGGGTGCGAGTGCGCACAGTAGTGAGGTGAGGGCGAATCCGGCCAGCGCGCCGAGGAATACGCGTCCGCGTCCGAGTGAGTCGGCCAGGCGTCCGGCGGGGGTGAGCAGTGCGGCGAAGGCGACCGCGTATCCGCTGACCACCCAGGTGAGTGTGGCCGGTGCGGTGCCGGGGTAATCGCGCCCGATGGCGGGGAAGGCGATGTTGACCACTGAAAGATCAAGGAAGGCAATGAAAGCCGCGCCGCAGGCCACCAGTAGTGCGCGGCGGCTGGAGCGGTCGGCGGGGTGCGGAAGGTGCCCGTCACCGGTGGCCGGCGTTTCGGCGGGTGTGGGTGCGGGGGATTGGTCGGAGTCGGCCGGCGCGAGGGCTGGTCGCGCGGAGGTCTCTGTCATGGGAGTGCTTCCGAGAGGCGGGATCAAAACTGTACGCACGATCGTTCGTATTGTTGAAAAGTACGACCGATCGTGCGTTTAGGCAAGAGTTAGTGCGAGACTGGAAGAATGGATGAGCCCGTGCACCCCGCTGAACAGCAGATTTCCGATCAGCGCCTGCTGAAGGGAGCGCGCGCCCGCGCCTCCATTGCCCGGCATGCCGCCGATGTCGCTTCCGTGGAGGGGCTGACCGGGTTGAGTCTCGGGCGGCTCGCCACCGATCTCGGGGTGAGCAAGAGCGGTGTGGCGACGCTGTTCGGCACCAAGGAGAATCTGCAACTGGCCGCCGTCGAATCCGCCCGCGAGGTATTCATCGACCATGTGGTGCGGTCCGCGCTCTCGGTCCCCGGGGGTATCGACCGCCTGCGCGCGCTATTGGACAACTGGTTCGTCTACATCGGTGAACCGGTCTTGCCCGGTGGTTGCTTCCGGGTTGCCGGACTCTCGGAATTCGATAGCCGCCCGGGCCCGGTGCGCGATGCGCTCGCCGCCGATCGCGCGGACTGGTTCGCGTTGCTGGAGAAGGAGATCGGCCGCGCCCAGGAGCAGGGTTACGCGCTCGGACAGGATCCGCACGCGCTGGCCTTCCAGTTCGACGCGCTGGTGTCCGCGGCCAATACCGCGGCCCGCCTCGGCGACGATTCCGCGATCCCGACCGCCCGCACCCTCATCGATCTGCTCATCGGATCCGCAACGCGCTGAACGGATTCGCGCGGAACGATCATCGACATCGCGCTGACCGGCGCGAACGCGAATTTCTTTCGCGGAGTGCAGTTTTGCCCGAAATGCGCGCATGCGCGCAGGTCAGAGGTTGTTTCACGTGGAGCGAGGCGCATACATGATGACCGCGACACCCGCCAGGCACACCAGCGCGCCGATCACATCCCAGCGGTCCGGCCGAAACCCGTCCAAAACCATGGCCCACAGCAGCGATCCGGCCACGAACACCCCGCCGTAGGCCGCCAGGATCCGCCCGAAATTCGCATCGGGTTGCAGCGTCGCCACAAACCCGTAGCACCCCAGCGCGATAACCCCCGCCCCCATCCACGCCCATCCGCGATGTTCGCGCACCCCCTGCCAAATGA
This sequence comes from Nocardia sp. NPDC058058, assembly GCF_042885355.1. NCBI lineage: Bacteria > Bacillati > Actinomycetota > Actinomycetes > Mycobacteriales > Nocardiaceae > Nocardia > Nocardia sp. NPDC058058. Next base: position 847,648 of record NZ_JBHVSA010000001.1, read on the forward strand.
GCCAGGCCCCACCGATTTCGGCGACGGCGGCCAGTGCGAACAGCGCGATCGATCGCAACACGGTCATGTGCACAACCCTAGAGCAGCGATTTATCGGCGAACGCTGACCAGGTGCGCGCGGATCATCCCGTCCACCGCGTCGGTTCCGAACCGTGCTGTGAGTGCCCGCTCCGCCGCCGCGGTTGCCATGTCGAGATCACCCCGGGCCTCGATCTCATCGCGCAGCGGAGTGCCGTGACAGTAAGCCAGTGCGGGGATATGCGCCGACTCCGCACGGCTGCGCTCGGTGACGGTATCAATGCGTGGTTCACCGAACCCGGCCCGCAGCACATCCGCGGTAATCGTCGATATCTCGTGATAGCCGTGCGGTGTGCGCGCGAGAAACCGCGGTGGATCGTCCGGAAATATCGATGCCATCGCTGCGATCACGGTATCGGCGAATTCATTGACCTGGATGCGATCCCAGGTGCTGAACACGAACCGTCCGCCCGGCCGCAGTACCCGGCGCGCTTCGGCATACGCGCCGGTCCGGTCGGGGAAGAACATCGCGCCGAATTGGCACACGACCGCGTCGAAGCAGGCATCGGGGAAAGGGAGTTGCTGGGCGTCGGCCTGCCGCCATTGGACCGGTCGCGCGGTCCCGATCGCCGCGGCCTGATCCAGCATGGCCTGGTTCAGATCGGTTGCCACAATGGCTGTGCCGGTGGCCAATTCGCGTGCGAGCACCCGGGTGACCACACCGGTGCCCGCCGCGATCTCCAATACCTCGGATATATCCGGTGCGGTGAGCAGTCGCACGGCGGGCAGTGCGTAGGGCTCGAATATCAATGGCACCAGATAGGTTTCATAGAACTTCGCCACGACCCCCGTGAACACGCTGTCATCGGCTGACATGACGCGACCTCTCGCACCTTTTCGACTCGTCAGCCGAGCGTACGCCGCCGCGTGTACCCCTCGACGCGGGTTAGCCAATCGGATGCCGGATGTCCGGCCGGACCGCCCCTCAGGTCGGTCCGGCCGGGGGTCAGCGTTGCCGCGCTGCGGCGTCGAAGAGTTGCTGGCCGAGGTAGCCGCCGGGCGCGGGGACGCCGGGCGGGAGGACGAACACGGCCGAACCGACGGGGGTGGTCCATTGGTTCAGGGCGTCGAATTCCGCGAGGCGGGCCTGTACCGGCAGATACTGGGCATCGACATCGCGTTGGTAGGCCGCGAACAACAATCCCGAATTCGACACCTGGCCGGGGGCCGGTGCCTCGTCATAGTTGTAGCCCCGGCGCAGGAATCGCTCATTGTCGTGCGCGTGGTGTGCGCGAGCGATGTGTGAGGAGGGCGGGATCACCGGGATGCCGTACTGGTCGACCTTGGTGAAGTCGGGGTCGTCGAATTCGGTGGTCCCGGTCAGGGGCGCACCGTTCGAATCGTGCCGTCCCATGGTGATGGCTCGCCCGTCGGCATCGAGTTCGTCCCAGGTGTCCAGCTTCATGGCGATCCGGCGCAGCACCAGGGAGGTGCCGCCCGCCAGCCACGGGCGCGCGGTGCCGTCATCCCAGACGAGTCGATCGAAATCGGCTGTGCCCGGCGGGATATTGACCGTCCCGTCCACCTGGCCCATGAGATTGCGCATGGTGTGGCCCTTGGGCGCATTGCGGAATCCGCGTTGCACCCAGCGCACCCGCACCAGCGATTTCACATGTTTGGACAGCACCCGCACCGCGTGCGCGACCGTGGTGGCCTCGTCGGCGCAGATCTGCAACAGCAGGTCCGCGCCGGTGTAGGCCGGATCCAATTGATCGATCTTGAAGGGCGGCAACTGTTTGAGCCAGGCCGGGCGTTCGGCGTCGAGTCCGGCCGCGGTGAACAGTTCCGGTCCGAAGCCGACCGTCACGGTCAGCCGGGCCGGGCGCTGCGCCAATTCCGGTTCGGTATCGGCGAGTGCCGGAATGCCCCGGGTGAGCCGGGCCGCGTCATCGGTCCAGATCTTGAGCAGACCGATGATGTCCTCGCGGCCCAGCCCCGGATTCAGATCGAAACCCACGAACGCGGCCGAACCCGGTGCGTCGGTGGCGATTCCGGCCTGATGCGGTCCGTAGAACGGCACCGTCTCGAGTCCGGGATCGCGATCGTGTTCGCGATGGGTGGCCGAGGCCGCGCCCCAGCCGATTCCGGCCGCACCCGCGACGCCCGCCACCGCGGCGCCGCCCCCGAGCAGGCGACGCCGGGTGACGCGGGAGGGGTGCGGCGGTGTCGGCTCAGCCACCGTGCGCGGAGTTGTCGCCACCGGCGGGCGTGTAGTTCTCCTTGCCGCCGGCGAAATCACGCACCTGCGCGGTGACGGTGGTGCTGGAGCCATCGGAGAACACCAGGGTGATGGCGGTTTCCGAACCGGTGCGCAGCGGCTGCTTCAAATCCATGAACATCAGATGTTCCGCGCCGGGCTTGAGCGTGGCCGACCCGTGCGCGGGGATGGCGAGCCCACCTTCCTTGGGGCGCATGGTCTTATCGCCACCGGCGGCATCGGCGACCACCTCGTGGATCTCCACGCGCGCCGAGGCCGGACTGGACGCGGCCACCAGTTGCACGGGCTGATCACCGGAATTCTCGAGCGTGCCGAACGCGGCGGACATCCCGCTGTCGGCGGCCTTGATCCACTGATCCTTGATGGTCACCTTGTCCGCGGCCTTACCGGCGGACGAGCTCGACCCGGAATCGGAGGAACAGGCGACGGGGAAAACGGCCAGCGCCGATACGGCGGCGATGGCGGTGAGGCGGCGGGCGATACGCGGCGCGCGGCCTGCGACAGATACGGACACCAAATACTCCGTTCGATGAGGAAAGCGGCGGAAAACCTCGACCCGAAACGTCAGAACACCGAAAGCGGTTGTGCGAACGGCCTACCCGGGGCGCGAACGGTCATGACGACGGTCTGCTACCCCACGAGCGGGTGGTACACGGTGCGGTCACGCATGGTGCCGGAACACCGGGCGCGCACGATGCGCCCGCGAAGAATGCTGCTACGCCGGGGCGAGGTGAGAGAGATGACGCGCCCGTGCGGGTGGCCCGCGCCGCGCGATTCCCGGAGTCACCGCCAGCAGCCGGGCGGTGGCTCGCTCCGCGGTGGCGGTCGGGCGTGCGCCCCGCTCGGCCGGAACGGGTGCGTCGGCGAGCGCGAGAATGAACCGCCGCACGCTGGTGACGGCGCGCCGCATACCGGCTTCGGCGGCGCGAATCGCCATGGCCCCGACCGGAATCGCGATCAGATGCGCGACCAGCATGGCGGGTGAGGCGGCGTGATGGTGATGTCCGGGCGACATCGACAACGCGATATGCCCGATACCCTGACCGGCGGCCAACATTCCCATCAACGCGATCGGCCCGTAGCCCGGTCGCACCGCGGCCACGATCACCCCGATCAGCGCGCACGCCGCGAACAGCAGCGCCAGTGCCGATCCCGCGGGTGCGGTGGTCCCGCCGCCGAGCCCGTGCGCGAAGATGGCGACGGCTCCCGAGGCGGCCCCGACGGCGGCGCCGCGCAGGCGCGCGGTGTGATCCGTCGGTGAGTGCACCCGGTCATACTACGACCGGTCGTATCAGAACCGGTGTCCAGGCCCGGACTTCGCGCCGACCGGTTCGTCCCGCTCGGGCGGTCCGGGACCGGGGTCTCCACAAGATCTACACAAGCGGTGCGAACCATCTCCACGCGCACTGCCTAATGTCACCTCCATGGAATCGAGTCAGCAGGGCAGTGCGCGGCGGATTCTCGTGGTCGAGGACGAACCGACCATCGCCGAATCGATCGCAGCCCGTCTGCGCGCCGAGGGGTTCAGCGTGGAGCTGGCCCATGACGGTCCGGCCGCGGTCGCCGCCGCCGCATCGCTGCTGCCGGATCTGGTGGTGCTCGATGTGATGCTGCCCGGATTCGACGGACTCGAGGTGTGCCGACGCATTCAGGCGCATCGACCGGTCCCGGTGCTCATGCTCACCGCCCGCACCGATGAGACCGATGTGCTGATCGGGCTCGGGGTCGGCGCGGACGACTATCTCACCAAACCGTTCTCACTGCGCGTGCTCACCGCGCGCATCCACGCGCTGCTGCGCCGGGTGGAGCGCACCGCCACCCCCGGGGCCACCATCGTGGTCGGGGATCTGCGCATCGACACCGATCAGCGCAGGGTGTGGCGGGCCGAGGCCGAAACCCAGCTCACCCCACTGGAATTCGAGCTGCTGGTGCATCTGGCGCGCCGTCCGCGCGCGGTGCTGGCGCGGGAACGACTGCTCTCGGAAATCTGGGGCTGGCCCGACGCGTCGGGCACGCGCGCGGTGGACAGTCACATAAAGGCCTTGCGCCGCAAGCTCGGCTCGGATCTGATTCGTACCGTGCACGGCGTCGGTTACGCGCTGGAGGCACGATGAGATCCGGACCCGGGGGGTGTGCGGTACATGGTGGGGGGGAGGCGTAATGGCTAGCGGTACGACCATGCGTGAGCGCGCGGACTGGTTATCGGCGCGACTACCGCGGCCGCTGGATCGCATGCGGTCGATCAAACTCAAACTCGCGATCGTGATGGTGTGCTCGGGCGCGGTGGCGTTCGCGTTCTTCGCGCTGCGCATCGGCTGGCTGCCACCCAAGACCACGGTGGCCTCCATGCTGCTGGCGCTGGTGCTGTCCCAGGTGCTCGCACACGGGATGACGCTGCCGCTGCGGCAGATGACCGCCGCCGCCAAACGCATGGCGCAGGGCGATTATTCGCGCCGGGTACGCGCCACCTCCCGGGACGAGGTGGGCCAGCTGGCCGAGGCGTTCAATCAGATGGCCGCCGATCTCGCGGCCGCCGATCAGCAGCGCCGCGATTTCATCGCCAATGTCTCGCACGAATTGCGCACACCCATCACGGCTTTGGGGGTGGTGCTGGAAAACCTGGTGGACGGTGTCGCCGAACCCGATCCGGCGACACTGCGCACCGCACTGGCCCAAACCGAACGCTTGAGCCTGCTGGTCACCGAATTGCTCGCGCTGTCCAGCGTGGAAGCGGGCGCGGTGGCCCTGGACCGCGAGACGCTACCGCTGGAACCGCTGCTGAAAGAGGTTGTCGCCGAAGCCGAAGTGATGGCGGCCGCGGTGGATCGCTCGGTGCGCTTCACCATCGCCGGCGCTCGCGGCCTGAGCGTGTACGCCGATCGCGCCCGCCTGCACCAGGTCCTGCTCAACCTGCTGGACAACGCCACCCGGCACGGCCCCGCCCACGGCGAGGTCCGTGTCAGCGCGCACGCGCTGCGCGAGGACACCGTTATCGAAGTCGAGGACGACGGTCCGGGCATCCCGCCCGCCGATCGCGCCCGCGCCTTCGAACGCTTCACCCGCGGCGGGCGCACCAACGGCGGCGGCACCGGCCTGGGCTTGGCCATCGCGCGCTGGATCGTCGACCTGCACGGCGGCACCATCGCCGTCGCCGCGCCCGGCTCCCGTATCCGCCTCACCCTGCCCAATCCCTGACCCGTCGCGGCGAGACACATCCGCCCGCGCTCAACCGATCCACCTGACAACCGATTTCACCAATTCCAATCGCCACCCACCCGGATCACCCACGGTGCCCCGGGCGGATACCGCACGCCCATCGGAGGCATACCTGATGTCCGACACACCCACCCCCGCCGATCCCACCCCGGATCCGGCCCGAACCCCACCGGCGGCCCCCGATTCCGGCCCCGCCGCCTCGGCGGAGTCGAATGCCGTTGCGCCCGTTGATCTTCCGGCCGTGACGCAGTCCGACCTTGATGGCGTTGTCCGACAGGTTGAGCAGGACCGGGTGCAAGACCTGGTAGTCGGCGCGGGTGATCCGGCGGCGCTGGTTCCGGCTGCCGTGCCCGCAGCGGGCGATCCGGCGGGTACGGAGGGTGGGTCCGATGCGGTGCCTTCGGGCGAGGCTGCCTCCGCCGCTGTCCCGGATGGCTCGAAAGCGCCCGCGCCAGGGGACACGGCCGCGTGGGGTCGGCCGATGCACGATGCGCGTCCGGGTGTCGTACCGACGGCTGATCCGGGGGCGTACCACCATGCGTCGGCGGCCGCGCCGGGGTGGCGGATGCCCATATCGGCCGAGGCGGGCGGTGCGTCGAACGGCGCGCTGTGGAGCATGCTGGAATCCGGGGCGCAGCCGTATCCGCGGCGGGTTCCCCCGATGCGGCGGCCACCCCGGTCCGAGGTGATCCCGATGCCGCGCGGGACGTTCACCGCCATCGCCGGGGCGGGAGTCGCGGCGGCGGTGTGTGTGCCGCTGGATCGGCCCGGGATCGGATGGCTGCTCGCGGTGCTCGCGTCCGGCGGTGCGGTGTACGCCATCGATCGGCGAGCGCGCCGGGATGCGCGGCAGCTGACGCCGGAGGCGGGCCCCGCCTCCGATGCCGCGGTTCCGGAGTCTCGAATCGCAGCGGATCCGTCCATGGACAGCGCGAATCCGGCTGTGTCACAAGATAATTCCGGCGATAACGCGAATGTCGGGGAGGAGCGGGAGAGCTCCGCAGCCGCGCATGGCGTCACGAATGAACGGGCGACCGGGGAGAGCTCCGCGGCCACGCATGCCGTCACGAATGAACGGGTGGCAGGGCAGAGTTCCGTCGCCTCGCAGACTGGTTCGCGGGGGCATGCCGGACCGTGGAGCCGGTTGCCGGTGATCGGGGGATGGTCGGCGGATCGAGTGCTGCGATCGACGCGGGTGTGGTGGCTGCTGCTGGCCGTCGCGCTGGTATCGGTCGGCACGTTCCGGGCGGCGAACTGGTTGTTCGTGCTGTGCCTGGTGGGTGCGGCGATGGTGAGCTCACTGGCGGTGGTGGGGCGGCGCTCGGCATACGGTTCGCTCTTCGATCTGCTGGCGGTGCCGTACGGGGCGCTGACCGCACTGCCGTGGCTGTATCGATGGGCGGGCCGACGGGAGACCTCGCAGCGGCCGGGCAGTCGCCGCGCGGGCTGGTCGGTGCTGGCCACCCTCGGACTGCTGGTGGTGTTCGTGCCATTGCTAGCGGGGGCGGACGCGGTGTTCGCGCGCCTGGTGTCGGGATTGATCCCGTCGCTGGATCCGGCCGATGTGTGGTCGTGGGGATTCCTGTTCGTCACGGCCGGACTGGGTGTGGCGGGTGCGCTGTACGTGCTGGCGGGACCACCGCCGGTCGCACAGGGCGATTCACGCGCGGGTGAGGTGTTCGACGATCTGCTCGCGGGCAGCAGTATCGATGGCGCACAAGGGGTTCGGCGATTCTCCAAGGCCGAATGGGGTCTGCCGCTCGGTGCGCTGACGGTGCTGTTCGTGGTGTTCCTGGGTACCCAGCTGGCGGTGCTGTTCGGCGGGGACGGCTATGTGCAGCGCACCGCCGATCTCACCTACGCCGAATACGCGCGCAATGGTTTCTGGCAGCTGTCGATCGTCAGCCTGCTCACCCTCGCGGTCATCGTGATCGTGCAGCGCTGTGCTCTCACCCGCACGCCGGGCGACCGGTTGTGGCTGCGCGTGGCGGTGGCGGCGGTGAGCGTGCTGACCATGGTGATCGTGGCCTCGGCCCTGCATCGCATGTGGACCTATCAGCAGGCGTACGGCTTCACCGTGCTGCGCGTGCTGGTGTCGGTGTTCGAACTGTGGATCGCGCTGATCTATGTGCTGGTGCTGGCGAGCCTGGTCCGCCTGTCCCGGGAATGGGTGCCGCGCGCGGCCATCGGCGCGGCCGCGCTCACGCTGCTGGGGCTGGCGGTGCTGAATCCGGAAGGCTTCATCGCCGACCGCAATATCGACCGGTGGGAAGCTTCGCATCGACTCGACAGCGGGTATCTGAGCGGCCTGTCCGCGGACGCGCTGCCCGCGGTGGATCGGCTGCCCGCCGCACAGCGCGACCGGATCGCCGATGCGATCCGCGCGGAAATCGAGCGCGATTCCTGGCGCGGCTGGAACCTGTCCCGCGCGCGAGCCCGCTGACCCGGTTCAGTGACCGCCGCGCTCGGCATGCAGCAGCGCGGCGGTCCGCCCGATCAGCTCATAGGGAATCGGCTTGTCCAGCAAGAACTTCAGCGTGCCCCGGCCGGTCTGATACGGCTCGATCGCCCGCGCGTAGGCGGCGTCCCCGACGGGCACCGGGTACACGCTGATGTGCTTCTTCCACCCGGCGAAGAACACCACGACCTTCGAGTCGACGCGCAGGGCCGGAATCTGATAGCTGATCACCTCGGTGCCGCCGGGTAGCGCCTGGTGAATGGCAGCCCGCACCCGTTCGAGCACCTCCCGCACGTCCGGTGGAAATCCCGCGATGTATTCGTCGACATTCGAAGCGACCACGCTCGCACCTCCGCCAGTGCACCCGGACACAGCTTCCGTCGTGTCCGACCGTACCGCGCGCCCCGCGAACCGTGATTGCGGTAGGCATGGATGTCGTGGGTGAACACAAAGACCGCATGCTGCGCGGCGAACTCTATCGCGACAACGATCCCGAACTCATCGCCGAACGCCGCCACTGTCAGGAACTGCTGGACAAGTTCAATGCCACGGCGGCGGGGCAGGACGAGCAGCGCTACACCCTGCTGACCGAGCTGCTGGGGGAGATAGGCGAAGGCTCCTGGATCATGCCGCGCTTCCAATGCGATTACGGGCATCTGATCCGCTTGGGCGCGAACAGCTTTCTGAACTACGACGCCATCATCCTGGACTGTGCCCCGGTCACCATCGGTGACGATGTCTCGATCGGCCCGCGCGCCCAACTGCTGACCGCCCTGCACCCGATGCGGGATCACGAACTGCGCCGCCAGCGCTGGGAGACCGCCGCCCCCATCACCATTGGCGACAATGTCTGGATGGGCGGGGGAGTCATCGTCTGCCCGGGCGTCACCGTCGGTGCGAACACGGTGGTGGGTGCGGGCAGTGTGGTAACCCGCGATCTGCCGGAAAAGGTGTTCGCGGCGGGCAATCCGGCCCGGGTCATTCGCGCGCTGTAGTCGCGTTCGGTGCAATGCACAAGTGGCGGGCCGTGTTTCGGAGCGCGTGGCCTAGTGACAACGCCACCACTCGGGAGCTACTGTCTGAGACAACGTGCTCGCGTGGTGGCGGGCCGCATCGGCAAAGGAGCCGACCATGGCGCATCCCCGGAATCTGTCGACCGCGCTGCCCGCGAGCGGTGCGCCCCTGCCGCCCAACGCGCGCTTCACCCTCGGCCCCGCCATCTACCCGCGCATCCGCATCGAACGCGGCATCGGAATCCGCCTGAGCGACGGCACAATTCTCTCCGCCGACATCACCCGCCCCGCCGACCGGCACGGCGAAGCCGTCACCACCGCACTGCCCGCGGTCATCACCCTGAGCCCCTACAACAAAACCCTGGTGACCCGAGCCAACCCGCTCATCAACGCCGTCTCCGCCCTCGGCCCGCTCATCTACCGCGCCGTCCCGCCCTCCCCGCACGGGCGCGCGGGCGGCCGGGAAATGCTGCGCGCCCTCGGCGGGGGAGCACTCGAAGCCGTGCGCGCCAACCGCACCCTCATCTCGCGCGGCTACGTCCACGTCGCGGTCGACGTCCGCGGCACCGGAACCTCCACCGGCCGACTGCAACTCATGTCCGACCGCGAACAACAGGACCACCTCGAAGTGCTCGACTGGGTACGCCGCCAACCCTGGTGCGACGGCGACCTCGCCATGACCGGCATCTCCTACCTCGCCATCACCGCCCTGCAAACCGCCGGACACCGACCCGAAGGCCTCAAAGCCGTCTTCGCCATCGTCGGCTCCGAAGACCCCACCCGCGACATCATGCTCACCGGCGGCACCCAATCCACCTTCAACCTCGCCTGGATCGCCGCCGTCAACGGCATGAAATGGCTGCCCTCGATACCCGGACTCGTCAAAACCGGTGCCACCGGCCGATTCCTGCGCGACCGGCTCGCCAGCCCCTTCACCCGCGGCACCGATATCGCCGGAGCCCTGCTCTCGGATCGGCACCACCAGCACTTCTACGACGCCGACGCCGACGGGCGGCGACCGAAACTGGAGAACTTCGCCGCCGCCACCTGGATCCACGCGGGCTGGCACGACGTCTTCGTCCGCTCCGCGCCCGCGCTCTACCAGCGCCTCCAATTACCGCCCGGCGCGGCCCAACTCGTCGTCGAGGACAGCTACCACGTCGGCCCCGGCACCGGATTCGGCTCCGCCGACCACCCGCAACGCCTCGACGAGCTGCAATGCGCGTTCTTCGACCGCTGGGTCAAAGGCATCGACAACGGCATCGACGAGTACGGACCCGTCACCGTCCGCCAACTCGGCGGCGGCTGGACCAGCCGCGGCACCTTCCCGCACCCGCACGCCACCGTGCACCGCCGCTACCTGTCCGCCACACCCAGCGGCACCGCCCCGCACGCCGCCGCCGACGGCTCCCTGCGCACCGAACCCGACCGGCTCCCCGGCCGAATCCCCTTGCCGCGCAAGCGCCCCGGCATCGCCTCCCAAACCAGCAGCTGGATCCTGATGGGCCTGCCCACCCTGCTCGGCGATCACTGGGCCGTCGACGACCGCGGCCACGAAGCCGCCGCCGTCACCTTCACCGGTGAGGCATTCGACACCGATCACGTGCTCTCCGGACCGCTGAACCTGCACCTGCGCGTCATGGCGAGCGGCACCGACGCCTTCTGGGCCGTCACCGTGTGTGATGTCGCCCCCGACGGCACCTCCGCCGTCATCGCCCGCGGTGCCCTGCGCTCCACCCGTCGCGCCATCGACGACACCGCCAGCGACTACCGCAACGGCGAACTCCTGCACCCCGCGCACCCCCTCACCGCCGACACCATCCTCCCGGTGAAACCCGGTGTGCCACATGACCTCGACATCGATATCACCCCCACCGAAGCCCTGCTGCGCACCGGCCACCGCCTGCGCATCGCGATAGCCCGCACCAGCTGGCCCCGCTACTTCCTCACCCCCGCGGTCACCCGGCATATCAAGAAGCAGACCATCGTTCTCGACCCCCGCCACCCCGGCCTGCTCACCTACCTGGCCGCCCCCGCCGAAACACTGCCTGCCGAAGATTCCGCATAACCGATTTCGGGCCGTGGAACCCGTTGCGCGAAATAGTATTTCGTGGCTGAAAACGACCCTCGGTAGCGTCGCGGCCATGGAACGCAGCTATCTCTCGGCCGAAGAACTCGCCACCGCGTTGCGCGGCGGCGAGGTGACCTCCCTCGAACTCACCGAAGAAGCCATCGCCCGAATCGAGCGCGACGACACAGCGATCAACGCCCTCTGCGTCCCCGACTTCGACCGCGCCCGCGCCGCCGCACAACGCGCCGACCAAGCCCGAGCGCGCGGCGAAGACGGCCCACTGCTGGGAATCCCGGTGACCGTCAAGGAGTCCTACAACATCGCCGGACTGCCCACCACCTGGGGCATGCCCGAGAATCGCGACTTCGTGCCCGCCGAAGACGCCGAACAGGTCGCGCGCATCACCGCCGCCGGCGCGGTCATCCTCGGAAAAACCAACGTGCCGTACATGCTCCAGGACATCCAGACCTTCAACGACATCTACGGCGTCACCAACAACCCTTGGGATCACGCCCGCACCTCGGGCGGCTCCTCCGGCGGTTCGGCCGCCGCCCTCGCCGCTGGATTCGGCGCACTGTCCCTCGGCTCCGATATCGCCGGATCCCTGCGCACCCCCGCGCACTTCTGCGGCGTCTACGCGCACAAACCCACCCTCGGCCTCGCCTCCACCCGGGGCATGGTGCCACCGCACGCACCCGCCCTGCCCAGCCCGCACGACCTCGCCGTCGTCGGACCCATGGCGCGCACCGCCCGCGACCTCACCCTGCTCCTGGACATCATGGCCGGACCCGACCCGCAAACCCTCGGCGTCGCATACCGATTGGCGCTGCCACCCGCACGCCACGACCGCCTCGCCGACTACCGGGTCCTGATCATCGAAGACCATCCGCTCATCCCGACCGGCTCAGCCGTGCGCACCGCCCTCAACGGCGTCGCCGAAACCCTCACCGGCAACGGAGCCCGTGTGGACCGGCACAGCCCACTCCTGCCCGACCTCACCGAAGCCGCGATCCTCTACGTCGAACTGCTCACCGCGTTCGCCGCCGCGGGATTCCCCCTCGAACGCTACGAACAGATCCGCGACCAAGCCGCCCAACTCGATCCGGCCCACCGGGGATACGACACCGCTTGGCTGCGCGGCCCCGCCTTCACCCACCGCGACTGGATCCGAGCCGACAACCTCCGCGAACAACACCGACGGCAATGGCGGCAACTCTTCACCGAATACGACATCGTGCTCTGCCCGGTCACCCCCACCCCCGCCTTCCCACACGACCACGAACACGGACTGGGGGAGCGCCACATCGACATCGACGGCACCACGCACCCGTTCCACAACCAACTCGCCTGGGCGGGCGTGGCCACCATGCCCGGCTTGCCCGCCACCGCCATACCGGCGGGCCGCTCACCCGAGGGCCTGCCCGTGGGCGTGCAACTCATCGGCCCCATGTACGAAGACCGCACACCATTGCGCCTGGCCGAACTCCTCGAGCAGGAAATCGGCGGCTTCCAGCCCCCACGGTAGGAACCGCCGAGACCCCTGCCGCGGAACCTCGCGCACCCCGGCGTCGGTCGGTCCACAACCATTACCTGACGGGTAATGGTTGTGCCGCCGCCCGATTCGTACGATCGAGACATGCGTACACAAACTGCCGGAGACCTGCTCCGGCACTGGCGGGTCACCCGGCGGCTCAGCCAACTCGAACTGGCGGGCCGGGCCGAAACCTCCACCCGGCACCTGAGCTTCATCGAAACCGGACGCGCCACCCCCAGCCGGCAGATGATCCTGCACCTGTCCGACGAACTCGAAATCCCACTGCGCGAACGCAATCGAATGCTGCTCGCCGCCGGATACGCACCCGTCTACCACGAACCCGAACTGGACGCACCTGCCATGGCACCCGTACGCGACGCCATCCGCCAAATCCTCACCGGCCACGAACCGCACCCCGCTCTCGCCGTCGACGCCGGCTGGAACATGGTCGACGCCAACGCCGGAATCGCTCTCTTCCTCGAAGGGGTCGACCCGCGCCTGCTCGCACCACCGGTCAACGCCCTGCGCCTGAGCCTGCACCCCGACGGCCTCGCACCCCGCATCACCAACCTCGCCGAATGGCGCGGACACCTCTTCGAACGACTACAGCGCCAGATCGACGTCAGCGGCGCACCCGAACTCATCGAGCTACTCGCCGAACTCCGCACCTACCCAGGCGGCGAAGAAGCCCCGGGCCTCCCCGAACCCGATCAGGCCGTCGTACCCATGCGCTTCCGCTACGACGGACACGACCTCGCCTTCATCAGCGTCACCACGGTCTTCGGCACCCCCATGAACGTCACCGTCGCCGAACTCGCCATCGAAGCCTTCTTCCCCGCGGATGCCGCCACCGCCGCCCTGCTGCGCGCCCGGATCGCCATCCCCGCCGACTAACCCTCGCTCCGGCCGCGCATCGGTGAGAATCGAATTCCATGGACGTGACCGCGCACCTGACCCACCTGACGGGTGCCCCGGTCGCGCACCTGGAACCCGTGGGCCGCAGCCATGATTGGATGCTGTACCGAGCCCACCTGGCAGACGAGCGCACGGTATTCGTCAAAGCCATGCGAGACGACCCAGCGCCACCGCATGCGGCAGCGGACACACCCGGGGCCGGCCAACCCGATGCAATGACATCGTCGCGTCATGGCCGAGGGTCTGGATTGCCGGCTCGCGAACGAGAAGCCGGATTATCGGCTCACGACCGAGAATTCGGCGGGAGCCCGCTCACCGCGGAGGCATCCGGTCTGCGCTGGCTCGCCGAAGGCGATGCGAATCTCGTGCCCGCGGTGCTGGCCTGTGACGATCGAATGCTCGTATTGCCCTGGCTGTCAGCCGAATCCGCCTCCGCGCCCGTCGCCGAGAAATTCGGCCACGACCTGGCCGAGTTGCACGCCGAGTCGCCGCCCGCTTACGGCGCACCCTGGCCCGGCTACATCGCCACGCTCCCACTGGACAACTCACCGAGCACGGGGGAGTGGGGGAGCTGGTACGCCGAGCACCGCCTCGCTCCGTATCTGCCTGCGGCCCAACGGTATCTGGGCCGAGCCGGAATCCGCTCGATCGAACAGGTCATGCGCCGCATCGGCGATCTCGCCGGTCCGCCGGAGCCGCCCAGCCGCATTCACGGCGACCTGTGGTCGGGCAATCTGCTCTGGACCGCCGATCGCGCCCTGCTCATCGATCCGGCGGCGCACGGCGGTCATCGCGAGACCGATCTGGCCATGCTCGCCCTCTTCGGTGCCCCCTACCTCGACCGCATCCTGGCGGCCTACCACGAACGCACACCCCTGGCTTCCGGCTGGCGCCAACGCATTCCACTGCATCAGCTGCATCCGCTCCTGGTGCACGTGGTGCTCTACGGCGACTCCTACCGGGGGATGGCCTTGGCGGCCGCGGCCGCTGCGCTGGCGAAATAGCGGCTGATAGCGCGGTCTTCAAGCCTCGAATCCTGGCCTCGCACAGTCACTTTGCTCATATAGTTCATACAAACATGGAAATATGCGCATCTACGCATGTGAATCCTCGGTGTGTCGGGGTCCGGTAGGAGCAAAGAACCATAAGGAAAAAGCTGCCTTCAAAAGGGGAGTTGCCGCCGCGCGGGGTGCGGTGGGTTGTCGGTTGGGTGGGATACGGTCGGGCGTGTGCAACTGCAGCGGATTCATCATGTCGCGGTGATCGCGTCGGATTATGAGCGGTCGAGGGCGTTCTATGTCGACGTGCTCGGGCTGAAGGTGGTGGGGGAGCACTATCGGGCCGAAAGGCGTTCGCACAAGCTGGATCTCGCGCTACCCGATGGGGGACAGCTGGAGTTGTTCACCTTCCCGGACGCACCGCCGCGGCCGTCGCGGCCGGAGGCTATCGGGCTGCGGCATCTGGCGTTCGTGGTGGCCGATGTGGGGGAGGCGCTGGCGGAGTTGGCGGCCAGGGGAGTGGTGGTCGAAGACGTGCGGGTGGACGAGTACACGGGGAAGCGTTTCGGGTTCTTCTTCGATCCGGATGATCTGCCGCTGGAGCTGTACGAGGCGTGACCGCGGCGTCGCCGGGAACAGTCTGGCGATTAGACAATGGAAATATGCGCATCTACGCACTGGTTCCCGTTTCTCGAAGATCAATGTGAACTCCCGGCCAACGGAATCTCACCTGTGCGCCAATCCCGTTGAACGGCAGCAGAGGATGCCGGGCGGTTGACCGGTTCGGGTCTCCCATACGATGGTCGCCATGACCAAAGTGCTCCTGAAGACCTCCGCCGGGGATATCACCCTGGAACTCGACGAGGCCAAGGCGCCGAAGACCGTCGCGAACTTCGTCGACTACGTCAAGGCGGGCCACTACACCGATACGATCTTCCACCGGGTGATCCCGGGCTTCATGGTGCAGGGCGGCGGCTTCACCGCCGATATGCAGCAGAAGCCCGCCCCGAACAAGGTGGAGAACGAGGCGAACAACGGTCTCAAGAACGACAAGTACACGATCGCCATGGCGCGCACCATGGATCCGCATTCGGCCAGCGCGCAGTTCTTCCTCAACTCCAAGAACAATGATTTCCTGAACTACCCGGGCCAGGATGGCTGGGGCTACACCGTTTTCGGCAAGATCGTGGACGGCAATGCCGTTGTCGATTCCATCGAGGGTGTGCGCACCGGCTCCAAGGCCGGTCATCAGGATGTGCCGGTCGAGGCCGTCACCATCCTGTCGGCCGAGCTGGTCTGACACTTTCCACCGTACGGAGAACGCCCCGGAATTCGAGAGTCGAATCCGGGGCGTCGTGCTGTCGTGGGTCGGGTGTCCAGGAGCGGGTCAGGCGTCGAGGACGCGGACTTCGCGCTGTACCACGGGCGGCTGTACCGACCAGGGGAAGTTGATCCAGCGGTCGGTGTGCTTCCAGACGTATTCGCACTCGACCTCCGAGCGCGGCTTCTGGTAGATGACCGCGCAGCGGACCTCGGCGACATGGTCCTGGCAGAAGTCGCGGACCAGTTTGAGGGTCGCGCCGGTATCGGCGACGTCGTCCGCGACAAGTACTTTGGCGCCGGTGAGGTCGACGACGCTGGGTACGGGCGGGAGCATGACGGGCAGGTCCAGGCGCTGGTCGACGCCGGTGTAGAACTCGACGTTCATCACGTGCAGGTTTTTGACGTCGAGGGCGTAGCCGAGGGAGCCGGCGACGAAGAGTCCGCCGCGGGCGATGGAGAGGATGAGGTCGGGTTCGAAGCCGTCGTCGGCGATTTCCTGGGCTAGTTCGCGGCCGGCGATGCCGAACAGTTCCCAGTCGAGTTCTTCCCGATCGCTCATCCCTGGCTCCCTCTGCCGTGTGGTGGTCGTTCAGGCGATCATACGAGCGTGCTCAGGGCTGGTGGGTGATGGTGTACCAGAGCAGCGCGAGGGTGCCGATCGCGAAGATCGGTACCACGACGAGGGTCTCGATCTTGTTGCCGGTGCGGTCGATGAGCGGTAGCCGGGTGCGGATCTTCAGCGGCCAGAGCAGGCGGCAGCCGCGATCGGTGAGGCAGTCGCCGACCAGGTGGGCGAAGGCGCCGAGACCGACGGAGAAGGGCAGCCAGGCGGGTTTATCGCTGATGAAGTGGTCGATGGCGAATGTGCCCGCGGCGGCGAGGATTACGACGGTGCCCCAGGCTTGGGGTTTGTCACCGGTGGGCGCGAGGTTGAGGGCGCGCACGGCCAGGGCGAGTAGGAAGAACACCAGGGAGAGGGTGAAATACCTGCCGAGCCAGTGTTCTCCGGCCCAGGTGCCGTAGGTGACGAGGGCGACGAACGCGAAGGAGTGCGTGCCGTGGCGGTGTCCGCCGGAGATCCACGAGATGCCTTTGCAGGCGTAATGCGAAACCGGGCCCAGTACATGGGAAATGGTGCCGGAGGGGTGGTCGGCATCGGGCAGCAGGGCCGCGCCCGCGGTGAGGAAGGTGCCCATCACCAGGTCGACGGCCCGGATGTTTCCGGATTGCATTGCGGGATAAGTCAATACGGTCAGGGGTAACGCCGCGGCGGCCGCTGACCAAGCGAGCGCACCACTGGTTGCGTGTGAATGTCCTAGCACCTGTAGAGATTAGTTCATGTTGTTGGTCTTGCGTTCATGTGTTGGGCGACAGGACAGTTCACGTGTGGGGTGGCAGGGCTTTGGGGTTGGTGCGGTGTACGGGTGCATTGCTGGTCATGGTGCTGAGATCGGCGGGGCCGTTCCAGCCGCAGGGTAGGCCGCAGGTGGCGACGATCTGTTCTTCGGTGCTGCCGTCGGAGAATTGCGCGGTGTAGGTGGAGGCGCGCGCGGGGTAGCCGCAGAGTGGGCATTTGCCGAAGTAGTTGAGGATTTCCCGTACCTCGGAGGCGATGACGGTACGGCGGGATTCGGTCATGCTGGCAACACCTTTCGTTGCCCGCCCAGGGTAGCGATTTTCGAATGTGCGTGCAGCGGAGATTGTTTGGCGGTGTGACGGGGGGTGCGGCGGGGGTGCGCGACCGGTGAAATATGGTCGGGTGGATTGCGCTTTCCGCTCAGAGAGGAACGGACATGTCGGTAGCGTCCGCGGTGAAGGATCAGATTCAGCAGATCGGCGGGGGGTTCATGTTCTCCCGGGAGGCGAAGGCCTTCGCCGCGGAGGTGGGTGTGCCGGGTTTCATGCCGACGTATACGCGGGGGCGCGGGGGTGTGCTGGGGGATGTGCCCGCGGATGTGGTGACCGCGGCGTTCGGCTTCTTTCCGGCGGATTCGATTCGGGCAGCGTGGGACTCGACGGCGGGGGTACCGGCCGCGAAGGCCGCGCAGGGGTATCTTCAGGCGGCTCAGGATTTCGGGCGGCGCAAGTTGGCGGCGTTCGAGGGCGCGGATCGGCTGGCGGAATTGTTGGACAGGGTGGTGTCCGCGGCGGATCCGGCGGGTGTGGTGTTGTTCGCCGGGTGGCGGGCGTTGCCGCAAGCGGAGGATGCGCCGGCGCGGATTCTGCATTTGATCGTCGCGCTGCGTGAGTTGCGCGGCGGTTTGCATTTGATGGCGGTGCGCGCGAGTGGTTTGGCGCCGCGTGATGCGGTGCTGGTCGCGGGTTCGCCGTTGAGTTCTGGTCCGGATCAGGCGCGTTTGTATGGCTGGCCGGAGCCGTTCGGTGAAATCACTCCAGAGTTGAAGGGGCGTTGGATGCAGGCGGAGGCTTTGACCGATGAGTTGATCGCTCCGGTGTGGGCGGTACTGGATGATGGGGAGGCGAGAGAGTTCGTGGCGTTGCTGACCGAGTGTCAGACGACCGTGTTCGGTCAGCGCTGATATGTCGCGGGTCGCGCATCTGCGAGCGTTGATCGAGCATCCGTCGACGGGTGCGGGGGAGCGGGCGGCGGCTCAGCGGATGCTGGATCGCATTCTGTCCAAGTCGAATTCGCATGCGGCGATGGATGGTCGTTCCTATGGTGCCCGGTATGAGCGGGTGGGCAGGCATGCGGATCTGGAGTCGATCGCGGAGATGATTCGCGATGATCTCGCTTTCGTGCGGGTGGTGTTCGATGATGCGCCGCATGTGGGTGGTCCGGGGCCGAATGAGCCCGCGCTGCACGATGTGATCAGGGATGCGCCGCGGGGGATCACCTATTCGGTGGTGAGTTCGCCTGCGGAGAACGCGATCGTGATCACGATCGAGGGTGTGCCCGGGGAGTGGGTGGGCTCGGAGGGTGTGAGTCCGGAGTTGAAGCGGTTGGCCGATGAGTTGGTGGCGTTGTTGAACAGCTACAACCATGACGGTGCGCGGATCGGTAAGCGGTTCTTCGCGCGGGTGCGTACCCCGCACGAGACGCTGGTCTGGTAGTTCGGCCGGGGTGCGGGTCGTGGCGGCCCGCACCGTCCGGTGGTGTTCAGCGTTGCAGGAATTCGAGGCTGGTGCGTTCGAAGGCCTGTTTGGCTTCGATCATGACCCAGTGTCCGCATTTGGGGTAGATGTGCAGTTCGCTGTCGGGGATGAGGCGTAGCGGCATCATGGCCATATCGGGTGGGCATTGCCGGTCGTCCTTGCCCCAGGCGAGCAGGGTGGGGCAGGTGACCTTGTGCAGCATGGCCCAGTAGGGCGGGGTGGGTGCGTTGGCGAGGAATTGTTGTTGTAGCGCAAAGGCTTCGGAGCCGTACATGGCTTTGAGGGCTTGATGTGAGTCGGGGTTGGCGGCGGTTTCCCAGCGTTCGTCGATGATGTCGGCGGTGACGGTCTTGGGGTCGTAGACCATGCAGTTGAGCCAGCGGGTGAGTGCGTCGCGGCTGGGGTTGTCGGCGAATTCCTGCAGGAGGCGGGTGCCTTCGCTGGGGTTGGCGCTGAAGACGCCGGTGCCGACACCGCCGATGGAGATGATCTTGTTGATGCGGGTGGGATGTTTGACCGCGACATTGACCGCGACGACTCCACCCATGGAGTTGCCGATCACCGCGGCGTTGTCGATTCCCAGTGCGTCCATGAAGCGGATGACCGAGTCGACCGCGGAGAGCACCGGGTGTGCGCCGGGGACCGGATCGCTGATGCCGAATCCGGGGAATTCCAGGACGTAGCAGTGGAAGTGTTCGGCGAAGACGGCGAGGTTTCCGCGATAATTGCGCCAGCCGGAGACGCCGATGCCGGATCCGTGGAGCAGCAGCAGGGGTGGGCCGTCGCCGGCTTCGTGGTAGCGCAGGGTGCCCTGGTCGGTGCTGATCTCGCGGCGGGTGTTCTCGTAGGTGATGTCCACCCCGCCAGAGTAGAACACGTTACAGTTGCTGGAATCCCTTGGGCGAGTGAGGAAATGTATGTCGCAGGGCAAGGTATTGCGGGTCGCGCAGCTCAATATGGGCTCACTGCTGGAACCGCACTGGGATAAACGACGGTTCGAGATCGCGGCCTGGCTCGAACGCCTGGACCCCGATGTGGTGTGCCTGCAAGAGGTGTGGGAGACCGAACCCGGCACCAATACCGCGGGCTGGCTCGCCGATAACGCCGCACCCGGACGCTGGCACTGGTGCTTCGGGGGATACCCGCTGCCCGAGGAAGCCTGGGCCGATCGCAGTCTGCTGTTCGGGTCGGCGGTGCTGAGTCGCTGGCCGATCGAGAACCATCGGGTGTTCGCGCTGCCGCTCGATGAGAACCCGGCGGATTCGCATCCTTCCTGGCGGATGCAGGCCGAGCTGTTGCACGCGCACACCGCCGGAATCGATGTCTTCAGTACGCATCTGGCCCCGCCGCCCGCGCAGGCGTATCACCGGGTGCGCCAGGTGCTGGCGATCGATGACGCGATCAAGGCCACCCGCGATCCCGCGACCCCGATGCCCGCGATCCTGTGCGGTGACTTCAACGCCAAACCGCAATCGGATGAGATGCGGTATCTGGGTGCCAATGCCGTCATCGAGGGCCGCAGCACCTATTACGTGGACGCCTGGTCGACGTTGCGGCCCACCGAGCCCGGGTACACCCTGGATCCGCTGACCAATCCGCAGGCGCGTTTCCTGAATGTGCCGCCGCAGCGCATCGACTACATCCTGGTGGGGGATCCGTTCCTGCGCCCGGGCGGTGCGGGTCGAATCCTGTACACCGACTTCGCCTTCCATGATTCGCTCACCGGGCCGATCGCGAGCGATCATTACGGTCTGATGGCCGATATCGCCTGGCCGCAGCGGCCGGAGTAGTTCACTCCTCAAGTCCGGCAATATGATTCGTCCGATTGTGCCGGTTTGACGGGTATGGCACAGTTCGAAACCGCCGTAGTAGGGCGGTGCAGGGGCCGCCGTAGCAGAGGGGTGCTTCTGTGTCGGAATATTCGGTGACCGGGGAATCCGGTGAGAAATACGAGATCGCGCTGGGCGCCATCGGAATCGACGGTGAGCTCTTCCGCTGCCGGGACCAGCAGGGCCGCGACCGCATCTACCGCAAATACGCCGAGCCGATCACCGATCCGGACAGTATCGGATTCGCCGAACAGGCCCTGCTGCTGGGCCGGGAGATCGTGCTCGCCGCCGAGGACGAACCCGGCTCGCGGGACTGGGCGGCGACCTCGATCAACTGGCCCATCGACCTGATCATGCGCGACCAGGCCCTGGCGGGGGTGATCCGGCCGCTGATACCGGACGAATTCCTGCGCGAGGACGGCACACCCCGCACCCTGGACCATTTGGTGGGGGAGCACCCGGCCGCCGCGTACTTCCGCGTCGGGGTGCTGATCCGGGTCTGCGATATCTTCCTGGTCCTCGAGGAACGCTATCTCGCACTACCCGGCATCGCCGAACCGCAACTGGCCTGGAGCCGTACCGAACCCCGCGCCCAGTTGATCGACTGCGACGGGTTGCGGCCCGCCCTCGGGGAGGAGGAGTTCGCGGGCAGGCTCGCACTGGCCAATATCATCCGCTGCGGATTGTTCCTGGCCCCCGGCATTCCCGAGGATCTCGACCTGCGCCTGCGCATGCTGTTCGATCGCGCCGATACCGCCGCGCCCGAACACAAGCCCACGCCGGAGGAGTGGCTGATCGCGTTGAAGGCGGCCTTCCTGACCTCCGACGGCGGGGCCTACCGCATGGAAATGCTCGATGTGGTGGATCGGCCCGCCCCGACCCTGAAACCCTTGCCGGTGGGCGCTTTTCCGCGGCCACAGCGCAGTCCGGGCGGCCGGATCGCGGGCATCCTGCTGGCGGTGGCCGGACTGCTCGCGGTCATCGGGTTGATCGCGGTCCGGTCGGGGGAGCCCGAAGCGACCGAGGCGGCCGCACCCGTCGCGGCACCCGTGGTGACGACCACCCCGGTGTTCGATCCGGCGTCCCTGGACGCCGCAGGCACCGATAAGACCCCGTTCACCGAGGACGGGCTGCTGCCCAAACGGTTCCGCGATGCCAAGAACGTGGAGTACACGCGCCGGGCCGGGGGAGTACGGGACTGTGTCACCAAGGGCATGTCCCAGAACGTGAAGCAGATCCTCACCAAGTACCAGTGCACCAAGCAGGTCGCGGGTTCGTACATCGATCAGTCGAATCGGATTCTGGTCTCGATCAACGTGTTCGCGTTCGGCACCGCCGCCGATGCGACCGCGCTGTACACCACCATGAAGGGTCAGCCGCAGGATTGGACCATCTGGTGCCCGAACGAGGGGCCGGGTTCGGCACTGTGCGACAGTGACGCCGGATCGGCGGTGCGCACCAATTGGGGTTCGCTCTCGCACCGCTACATTTTCAAATCCACCGCCCTGTACATCAACCTGGCCACCGATATCGCGGTCAAGCAGTGGCTGGACCCGGCGGCCGAGGCGGCGGTGAAACAGGCTGGGCCGGACAACTATTGGCGTCGGTGAGCTCCGGAGGGGAGCCACCCCATAATCCGTAACTTGACATAATGTCGATTATCGGTGGTTTTACGGCGGCGGGTGAGGGGCTTAATGATCTTGTGCGACAGCCGTTTTCGCGGCTGTCGTCACATCCGGGCAGAATTTCCGGCCCCGATCCGGCGGGTGTGCCGCCGGTTCGACTCGGGTGCCGTGGACGGCGTAAACCGCCGCCGTAATTAATTTTTCGGCCAACCCTGGATTCGCCGGAAAATTTCCGGATCGCCTCGAAATGGCGGATCGGGGCCGAATGGCTCCCGTCTTCGCCTAAGGTCCAAGGTGTCGGGTCCGGTATATCCCCGATCCGCTCCCCCCGTAACCCATTCCCGCGCAGTACATTTCGTCACAGTGACGAAATGAGGTGGGGTGGCTGGACCCTACGCGTGCGCCGTTTTACCGCCGTCGATGACCAATTGCGCCCCCGTGAGATACGGATGCTCATCCGAGGCCAGTGTCAACGCGAACGCGGCGATCTCGGCCGGTGTGCCGAGCCTGCCCAGGCCCGGGATATTGGATTTGGCCCACTGTTTCATGAACACCTGCCATGCGTCATCCGGTAGCGCCTCCATACCCGCTGCCCGCCGTACCAGCTCGGTATCGGTGGTACCGGGAATCAATGTATTGATACGAATATTGTCCGCCGCGTAATCCAAGGCGGCCGCCTGCACCAGGCCCGCCAGTCCGCGTTTGCTGGCGGTGTAGGCACCGCGGGCGGCATCGGTGGCGATGGCGTTGCTCGACGAGGTCACCACGATGGTGCCGCCGCCTGCCCGAATCAGATGCGGCACCTGATATTTGATGGCCAGGAAGGTACCGCGCAGATTGGTGTGCAGGACCTGATCGAACTCCTCGGCGGAGTATTCGTGCAGCTTCTTCTGAATGGTGACCCCGGCATTATTGAACGCCACATTCAACCCGCCGTACCGCCGAACCGTGGCGTCCACGAAATCACGCACCTGAGCTTCGTCGCGGACATCGGCGCGGAAATAGGTGGCTTCCCCACCGGCGGAACGGATCTCACGCTCCACCGCGCGCCCGCGATCCTCCCGGCGACCACAGAACGCCACGCGCGCGCCCTCGGTGGCGAACAGGTGCGCCGCGGCCGCGCCGATCCCGGAGGTCGCGCCGGTGATGAGCACGGTCTTATCGGTGAATCGCTGACGTGCGGCCGGGGTGTATTGCGGCGCATTCGAATTCGCTCCCAGCGCGATTCCACCGGCGAGGCCGGCCGCACCGCCCGCCAGCAGTCCGGAGGCCAGACCGCCGAGCATGCGGCGACGACTCGGGCCGGGGCGTGCGGCCGAGTCCGATGCCTGTGCGGATGCCGTTGTCGCGGAGGCGCTGTCGTCGTCCTGGCCGAAGGTGGGGTTCGTGTCGGGGCCGGTCTCACGTGTCATGGCATTGAGCTTGTCGAGCGCGGGGCGCGAGCGAATCCGTCCGCGAGCCCGTCCATCGGCCACGAGGATGAGTCCTCTCCTCCGATCGGAGGAATCGGGTTCGGCGCGATTCGCGCACAATGATCGCTGTGATGGATCAAGCACGGGCGCACGGTGTCGACTCATGGTTCGATCCGCGCGCCATTCCGGTGCGTGCGGTGGTGCTGTTGATTCCCGCGCTGGGCTGTCTGCTGTTCCTGTCCACCGCGCCGAATGGAATCGATTGGGCCATCGCGTTACTCGCGGTCGCCGTCACCGCCGTAGGTGTGCGTCGGCCGCTGGCCACGGCATTGGTGACCTCCGCGCTGCTGCTGGCCGGGTTCGAATTCGGTTCCACCGGACCGCTGGTCGCCAAGGTGGGTGCGGGGATTGCGCTGACCGAATTGGCCGCGCGCCGCGATGAGTGGCAGCCCTACCTCGGGGCCGGCGTGCTGGCGGCGGTGTACCTGCTGCATCCCAGTGGTGAGTTCGCGGCCAACGGGTATCGCGCGGTGGTGATGGCGGGCGCGCCGTTGTTGCTGGGTGGATTGCTGCGTGCCACACACCGATCCGCGGTCGAGGCCCGCCGGGTGGCGGTGGAAGTGGCGCGGCGGCGCGATAGTGAGGTCGCGGCCGCACGCGCGCTCGAACGCACCGCCATCGCGCGCGAACTGCACGATCTGATCGCCCATCACGTGTCCTCGACGGTGTTGCGGGTGGGTGTGGCTCGGCACGCGCTGCCCGACGCACCCGCGCCGGTGTTGCAGGTGCTGGACGAGATTCATGCCAGTGGCCGCGAAACCCTGGCCGATCTGCGCCGCCTGGTGTCGATCCTGCGGGATCCGGATATGACGGGTGAGGCGTTCCTCTCCCCCGCCGATCTGCCGGTCACCGTGCGCGCGGTCGCCGAACGCGCCCGCGCGCTGGGTATCACCGTGGACTGTGTGATCGATGAGCGTGCCGGTGAGATCGACGCGGTGTCCGCACTGACCCTGCTGCGCCTGACCCAGGAGGGTATCGCCAATATCGCCGCGCACGCCGGCACCGATGTCACCGCGGATCTGCGCATCGACGCGGACGCGGACGAGGTGGTGTTCGTGTTGCGCGACAACGGTTCCCGGCGGCCGCATGGTTCCGGGCGGGCGAGTGGGCACACCCGGCATCCGGCGAGTTCGGGTACATCGGTGATGTCGTCGCAGGGTTCGGGAATGATCGTCGCCGCCGCTGCGCTGCCCGGTGAGACGGACGGCCGGGGATTGGGGTTGGTGGGATTGCGCGAACGCGTGGAGTTACTCGGTGGGGAGTTCGAGGCCGCGCCCGCGCATCCGGGGTGGCGGCTCCGTGCGCGCCTGCCCCTGGGAGCGCGGGTGCCCGCATGAGTGTGCGCGTTCTGATCGTCGATGATCAGCAGTTGGTGCGGGCCGGGCTGCGCATGCTGTGCCATACCGATCCCGCGCTCGAGGTCGTGGGTGAAGCCGCCACCGGGCGGGAGGCGATTCGGCTGGCCGAACAGCTCGCACCCGAGGTGGTGCTGATGGATCTGCGGATGCCCGGTATGGATGGCATCCGCGCCACCGCCGCGATTCTCGCTGCCCGGCCCGCCACCCGGGTGCTGGTGCTGACCACCTTCGACGATGACGACCACCTGTATCCCGCGCTCGCGGCCGGAGCCGCCGGATTCCTGGTCAAGGACGCCTCACCGGCGGAACTGCTGGCGGGCATCCATCGGGCCGCCGCGGGCGAGCAGGCCTTCACGCCCGAGATATTGCAGCGCGTGGTCGAGGCCGCCGTGCAGGCTCGCACCACACCCGCGCCACCATCGACCGGACCGAACCCCATGTCGGGGCTCACACCCCGCGAAACCGAGGTGCTGGCGCTGCTGGCGGACGGATTGGGCAATGCCGAGATCGCGGTGCGCTTGCACGTGGGTGTCACCACGGTCAAAACCCACATCACCAATCTGCTGAGCAAGACCGGGACCGCCAACCGGTTACAGCTGGCGCTGCTCGGTGCGCGACTGTCCTGACCGCCTGCCGCGCCACCGCTGGGCGGCGCGAAAATCGCTGGGCCGCAGCGGTTTGCGACGGTAACGTGCGCCCATGGCAGCCAAGAACAATTATCTCGACCAAGTGGTGGCACAGCAGGCGGCGCTGGAGGAGGATCTGCGATCCGGGCCCGCGCGCGCCGAATCCGCGGGCGCGCCCGGTCGCGGCGCCCTGGGTAAACGGGCCGGGCGGATCGGGCCCGTGCGGGAGACGCCCGCGCAGGGACCGGTCGATGTGCGCATCACCGGATTCTGGCGGTGGCAGACGGTGCTGGTGCCGCCGAACGCGTTCGTGGTGCACACCCGGCGTGGGCGGCCCGAACCCCTGCACATCGGGGTGGGGGTGTCGTTCCGGTTCGATCCGGCCACCGACTCGTATCTGGTGGTGCCGGGCGCGATTCAGACGATTTTGATCAACGCCTACTGCATCTGCAAGGAATTGCAGGGCGTCCTCGTGCAGGGGTATGTGCAGTGGATCATCGACGATTTCGCCACCGCCTACCGCAAACTCGACTTCTCCGATGCCGAGGATCCGATGCGGCTGGTGAATGTGCAATTGCGCGAGCAGGCCGAGGCGGCCATCAAGGACAAGGTGTCCACCATGGCGGTGCGCGATGTGCTCAGCGATAAACAACCCATTATCGAGGAGCTCACCGCGCGCCTGCGCACCGTGGCCGAAGGCAGCGGCGGGGAGGGCCGCAACGATCGCGGGCTCGGGTTGAATATCGTGACCGTGCAGATCAAAGAGGCGGTGGTGTCCTCGAACACACTGTGGGAGAACCTGCAACGGCCGTACCGCAGTGAACAGGATCGGGTTGCGCGGCTGGCCGAACTCGAAGCCCAGCAGTCGGTCTCGGAGCGGCAGGTCGCGGTCGCGCGCACCACCGAGGAACGTCGGATCGAGAACGAACGTGAACTGGCCGAACTGCGGGCCCGCAATGAGGCCGCGCGCTTCGATCGCGACGCGGTGGAAGCGTTGCGGCGCACCAACCGTGAACACGATGACGAGCGCGCGGTCGCCGAACTCGCCCAGGAGACCGCGTTGCAGGCCTTGCGCCTGGAACGCGAACGCCATGCCGAACAGGTCGAGAACACCCGGCTGCAACACGAGCTCGCGCGCCAACAGCTCGAGGCGGAATTGGCGTTGGCGCAGGCACGTACGCGCGCCGCGCACGAGGAACAACTACTGGTGCTCGAACGCGACAAGGTCGGTATCGACAATGCCAACGGTCGCAGCGCGACCAATATCCAAGCTCAGCTGGTGCAGTCACTTCCGGCGATCGTGTCCCGCATGCCCGCGCCCGCGGAACTCAAATCGGTGCAGATCGGTGGCGACACCACCGGATTGACCGGCATCATCGCCCAGCTCACCGAAATCGTCGATGCGGTACGGCAGTCACCGACGAGCTGAGATCACCGGACGGTCTGCCCCGGGGTCGGGGCATTCGCGGCGAACATGGTGCGGCACAGCACAATCGACACACAGTCAGGGGGAGCCAACACTCGGGCGGAGCTAAGGTCGTACTCGAAGTCGTGCCGTTTGTCGTGACTTCAGTCGTACCCAATTCGCGCCTACAGCGCGTAGGGGTAGGGCGACCTCGGGTGCGGGTGCGGGTGCGGGTGCGGGTGCGGGGTCACCCGTGGTGTCGGCGGTAGGCGGCCGCCGCACCCGGATGCAGTGGCACCGTACCCGTCCCGATCAGGGACCGGGCATCCAGGAACTGGGTACCCGCGGCTTCGGCGGGCACCAGCGAATCAGCGTGCGCGAGCAGCACTTCGGTGAGCGCCCGCGCGGTCGAGTCCGCCAGCGTGGGCGCCGCGACCAGCAGATTCGCCACCCCGATGGTGTGCACGGCGGGCGAGCCGGGATAGGTGCCCGCCGGAATCAGCACCGGGTCGTACAGGTATCCGAACCGCTCACGCATCGGTTCGGTCAGCGACCCCAGATCCAGCAGCCGCACCCCGGGATCGGCCAGCGCCGGCGTGGGCACCCCACCCGCCCACAGCAGTGCGTCGATGCGCCCCTGTCGCAATGCGGTGACGGCCTCGGCGAGCGGCAGATGCGTCGCGGTCACCTCGGCCGGGCTCAAACCGGCCGCCGACAGCAATTTCTCCCCGGTATGAGCGGCCCCGGACCCGGTGGCCCCCACATTGATTCGCGCACCCCGCATATCACCGGGGCTTCGAATCGGCCCGTCCGCGGCCACCGCCACCTGGAGGTAGTTCTCGTACACGCGCCCGATCGCAGGCGGCGGATCACCGCTGTCGGCCACCGAATCGGCCAGCACCAACCCCACCTCGGCTCCCCCACGCGCCAGCAACTCCAAATTGTCGACCGACCCGGCGGTGCTCACCACCTCGATCCGTACTCCGGACCCCGCCGCGGTCCGTGAAAGCAGCTGCGCGAAGGCGTAATAGAACCCACCCGACTCCCCCGCCGCCATGCGCACAGTTGTCTCATCGCTCGCGCATCCCCCGAGCGTGCCCGATAGTACGGCCCCGGCCGTGAGCGCACCCGCGCCGCGCAGGAATCCACGTCGCCCGATCATCGCTGACCGCCAGCGAAAGATGCTGTGGGAGAGTGGAATACCGCATCGAGCGATGCGACGGCCCGGCGTGTGCGTTCGGACGGAATTCGCGACCCTCGCCCGGCGGCGCTCGTGCGCGATTGCGGTGCGGTCATCGCGGCTTCCCCACGGGCAGGCGCACGATGACCGACAGGCCGTGCGGTCGCACCGGGCGCAGCGTCAGTGTGCCGTGGCGCGACGTTGTCAGTGCGGCCGCGATCGGCAGACCCAAGCCGGATCCGCCGATCCCGTCCGCGGATGAGCCTCGGTAGAACCGGGTGGTCAGTTCGGCGAGTTCGGCGGTGGGCACACCGACACCGTCATCGGTGACGGTGACGATCACCCATCCGGGTTCGGTGCTCACGCTCAGGTAGGTGGTCGAGCCCAGGCCCGCGTATCGGCAGGAATTGCTCAGCGCCACATCGAGAATCTGCGCCAGCACATCCGCCGAGACCGCGATTTCGGTGGCGTGGTGCGTCGAAGCAGGCCACGCGAATAGGTCGCCTCGCGGGGTGCTCTCACCCTGCCCGCCGTCGCTGTGGGATGTGGAGTCTGCCGAGACGGCCTCGTTCGGGCTGGTCACTGCCGCAGTGGTGTCCGGTGCCGTCGACTCGGTCACCGCCGCGGGCATGCTGTCCGACGGGGCTCGCACCAGGATCTGCTTGGAGTGTTCGAATGCGGTCTGCCAGGCGTCGATGCGGTCGTCGATGACAGTGTCGGGGTCACAGTGGTCGGTGGTCGGGGCTCGGGTGGGGTCGAAATCGGTGCCCTCGGCGACCGCGAGATCGAGCAGGCCGTCCAGCAGTGCGGTGAGGCGCTCTACCTCGCGGGTCGCGCCGTGCAAGGTGGGCAGTGCTGTCTCCGAGATGCCGGGTTCGAGGGAGTCCAGGCGAATGGTCAACGCGGCCAGTGGGTTTCGCATGGCGTGGGCGGTGTCGTCGACGAGGCGGCGCTGGGCGCGGGCCGAATCGCGCACCGCCAGGGCCATGGTGTCGAAGGATTCGGCGACCGCGCGGAGTTCGGGTGGGCCGCCGTGGTGGCGGGTGACGGGGGTGGCGGTGCGGGGTTTGGGCAGGGTGGCGGTGAGTTCGGCGACCGATCCGGAGAGTCCGGCCAGCGGGCGCAGCACCCAGCGCGACAGCACCAGGGCCAGTGCGGTGAACAGGGCCATGGCCGCCAAGCCGCCGACCGTGACGATTGCCCACACCCG
Organism: Nocardia sp. NPDC058058; assembly: GCF_042885355.1. NCBI lineage: Bacteria > Bacillati > Actinomycetota > Actinomycetes > Mycobacteriales > Nocardiaceae > Nocardia > Nocardia sp. NPDC058058. Next base: position 877,291 of record NZ_JBHVSA010000001.1, read on the forward strand.
GGTGATATCGGTGCAGGCGGTGGCGGTGGAGGCCTCGATCAGTACCGCGCCGTCCACGTGGGTGTCGCTGCCGACGGGGCGTGCGATCAACAGTCCGGTGCTCGACCACGGGGTCAGCCGTTGCACGGTGGCGGTGCGCTGATTGCGGCGCGCGGCGCTCAACGCGGTCGCCACGACCGGATCCTGCTGATTCACACCGGCATTCACGATCGGGGTGCCGCGCCCGTCGATCACCAGCACCGGTTCCCCGTACAGATCGTGATAGCGGTCCACCTGCATGGTCAGGGCGCGATTGTCGCCGGTGGCGGCGGCGGTCACCGCGAGCGCGGCCAACCGGTCCGCATCCCCGGTGCGGCCCAGGATCAATTCCTGGGTGCGACTGGTGGCCGCGGTCAGGCACAGCGGGATCGCGAACGCGAGCACCGCGACGGTGGCGAACACGGTCAACGCGATCAACAGGCGGCGGCGCATCAGCGAATCACCGCCTCGGCGTTCACGAATCGACTCACCGCGTCGCCGGATGCGATCGGAGTGCCGCTGGCCGGTGGTGAGTGCACCTACTCACCCCAGCGGTAGCCGTAACCGCGAATGGTGGTGATCAGGCCGGGCCGATCGAGTTTGGCGCGCAACCCGGTCATATGCACATCGAGTGAACGTGAGACCGCCACGAACGCGTCACCCCAGATGCGATCCATCAACTGCTGTCGGCTCACCGCCGCACCGGGCCGCTCCACCAGTGCCTCCACGAGCTCGAACTCCTTGGGCGTCAACCCGATATCGACCCCGGCGACCTCGACCCGGCGCGCACCCAGATCCACCCGCACATCCCCGGACTCGACCGTGCGCCGCGGTGGCGCGGTCACTGCCCCGGCACGGCGGGTCACATTCTCGATGCGCGCCAGCAATTCGGAAATGCGCGCCGGTTTGACCACGTAATCGTCCGCGCCGCCGCGTAATCCGCGCACGATGGAACGTTCGTCATTGCGGGCGGTCAGGATCACCACCGGTACCGCGCTCACTTCCCGCAATTGCCGCAGCACCGTGAGCCCATCCGCGTCGGGCAGCCCCAAATCCAGAATGATCGCGTCATATCCGCGATGCGCGGTCAGCAGATCCGCGCCGCGGCGCATCCGGGTCGCCTGCAATCCGCGCGCGGTGAACGCCTCGACCAGGGCGTCACCGACCCCGTCGTCATCTTCGACTACCGCAAGGCGCATGGACCGGATTCTTTCAGTGCTACGGGAACGCGAAAGTCACCGGGCTCGGCGCGAGCCCGGTGACCGGGGAACTCAGCGTGCGGGGGTCAGCTTCGGCGCGGGCTCGGAGACCGCGCCGCTCACCGTCGTCTCGGGCTCGGCCGCGGCGGAATTGTCCTCGGCATCGATCGTGGAGGCCGCGGAGGTTTCGCGCATGAAGAAATAGGTGACCAGCGAGATCAGCACGCACGCGGACACATACCAGAAGTACAGCGATTCGTGCCCGGCCTTCTTCAACGCCAGCGCGATCATTTCCGCCGTGCCACCGAAAATCGCGACCGTCAGCGCGTACGGCAATCCGACACCGAGTGCGCGAATACGCGTCGGGAACAGTTCGGCTTTCACGATCGCGTTGATCGAGGTGTAACCGGTGATGATGACCAGCGCGGTGAGCATCAACGCGAACGCCGCGAACGGATTGCGGGTATCGCCCAGCAATGTCATCAACGGCACCGTGCCCAGGGTGCCCAGCACACCGAAGGTGATCAGCAGTTTGCGCCGCCCGATGCGATCCGAGAGCGCGCCCGCGATCGGCTGCAACACCACGAACACCAGCAGCGCCGCGAAATTGATCCACGCCGCGGTCGGCTTGGAAATACCCGAGGTATTGACCATGTATTTCTGCATATAGGTGGTGTACGTGTAGAACGCGACCGTGCCACCCAGGGTCAACCCCACCACCAGCAGGCACTCGCGCGGATACTGCAACAGCACCCGCAGCGACCCGCGATTCGATTTCGTCTGCGGCGCGGCCGATTCCGCGCGGAACGATGCGGACTCGTCCATACCGCGGCGCAGCAGCATCACCACGATCGCCCCGAACGCGCCGATCAGGAATGGGATACGCCAACCCCACGAATACATTTGCGCCGAGGACAGGAACTGCAACAGCACCAACTGCACACCGAGTGCGGTCAACTGCCCGGCCACCAGCGTCACGTATTGGAAACTGGAATAGAACCCGCGTTTGCCCGCCGAGGCGACCTCGGACAGATAGGTGGCGCTGGTGGCGTACTCCCCGCCGACCGACAAGCCCTGCAGAAGTCGCGCCAGCAACAGAATGACCGGTGCGGCCAAGCCGATCGTCGCATACGAGGGGGTCGCGGCGATGATCAGCGATCCGGCCGCCATCACCGTCACCGACAGCGTCAAAGCCGCGCGCCGCCCGAACCGGTCCGCGTACCGGCCCAGCGCCCAGCCGCCGATCGGGCGCATCAGGAATCCGACCGCGAACACCGCGGCGGTGGACAGCAATTGCGCGGTCGGATCCCCGTCGGGGAAGAACGATTTCGCGAAATACACGCTGAACGCCGCATAGACATACCAGTCGTACCATTCGACCAGATTGCCGATCGAGCCGCGCAGGACATTCGCCACGACCCGGCGCTCCCCGCCGAGTTTGATGTCGGTCACCGGACACTCCTTCCACGGGAGCCTCATCGCATCCCGCACCCACTGTGGCCCGCGACACAGCCGCACAGAAGCCATCATCGGGTTTCCTAACGCTCCCTTAGGACGATCACCGCCCGGCGGCGATGCGCGCAAACATCTGCGCGCGACACGCCACAGCCTCTACTGTCTGAGAGAGCATGCTGGTGAGTGGATCGAGAAGTGTTATGGCAGAAATGATTACGGCCCCGGCAGCGTTCCAGGCGACCGCGGCCATCGACCCCGAGGCGATCGCGGTGCGCTCGATCGGCGGGGACCAGTCGCTGAGCTGGGGGCAGTACGCGGCGCAGGTGCGCGCGGTGGCCGGGGGTCTGGCGGCACTGGGGGTCGGGCGCGGGGACACCGTGGCATTGATGATGGCCAACCGGGTCGAGTTCTATCCCCTGGAAGTGGGCGCACAGCACGCGGGCGCGACCTCGTTCTCGGTGTACAACACCCTGACCGCGCAACAGTTGAACTATGTGTTCACCAACGCCGGGAACCGGATCGTCATCTGCGAAGCCCAGTACGTGGACCGCATCCGGGCCTCGGGGGTGCCGATCGAGACGATCGTGTGCGTGGATCACGCGGTGCCCGGCACACTCTCGGTGGCGCAACTGACCTGCCTCGCGCGCTCGGACTTCGACTTCGACGCCACCTGGCAAGCCGTCACCGGGGACGACATCGTGACCCTGTGCTACACCTCGGGCACCACCGGCAATCCCAAAGGCGTGGAGATCTCCCACGCCAACCTGAGCTTCGAATGCCAGGCCTACGCCTCGGTGATGCCCGTCGAATTCGGGGACCGCATCACCTCGTATCTGCCCAGCGCCCATATGGCCGACCGGGTGACCGGGCTGTATCTGCACGAATACTTCGGCAGTCAGATCACCGCGGTACCCGATCGCGCGCTATTGGGTGCCGCGCTGGTCGATGTGCGGCCCACCATCTGGGGCGCGGTGCCCCGGGTGTGGGAAAAGCTCAAGGCGGGAGTGGAATTCGCGGTCGCGGGCGAAACCGATCCCGCGCGCAAGGCCGCGCTGGCCTGGGCGCTCGAGGTCGCCGACCGCAAAGCCCAAGCGCAATTGGCGGGCGTGCCACTCGATGACGTGCAGGCCGCCGAATGGGCCAAAGCCGATGAACTGGTGCTCTCGGCATTGCGCGCCAAACTCGGCCTGGATCAACTCAAATGGGCGCTATCGGGGGCCGCGCCGATACCGGCGGAAACACTCGGCTTCTTCTTCGGGCTCGGCATCCCCATCTCCGAAGTGTGGGGCATGTCCGAACTGACCTGTGTGGCCAGCGTCAGCCCACCCACCCAGGCACGCCTGGGCACCGTGGGCAAACTGCTACCCGGACTCGAATCCACAATCGCCGAGGACGGCGAATTCCTGGTGCGCGGACCCCTGGTGATGCGCGAATACCGCGGCGAGCCCGGCAAAACCGCCGAAGCGTTGACCGATGGCTGGCTCGCCACCGGCGATATCGTCACCCAGGACGCGGACGGCTATCTGCGCGTGGTGGACCGCAAGAAGGAACTGATCATCAACTCCGGCGGCAAGAACATGTCCCCGGCCAATATCGAGAACACCATCAAAGCCGCCACCCCCCTCATCGGTGCGCTGGCCACCATCGGGGACCGGCGGCCCTACAACACCGCACTCATCGTCCTGGACGCCGAATCCGCCGAACCCTATGCCGCACAACACAATCTGACCGATGCCTCGGCGGCGTCGCTGGTCGCGCACCCGGAAGTGATCGCCGAGATCGCACGCGGAGTCGCCGCCGGGAACACGCATCTGTCCCGCGTGGAGCAGATCAAACGATTCGTCATCCTGCCCGTGTTCTGGGAACCCGGCGGAGACGAGATCACGTTGACCATGAAACTGCGCCGCAATCCGATCGCGGACAAATACGCCGCCGATATCGAGCGCATGTACGCCCCCGACCGCGACACCGACGTACACGAACCGAGCACCGAACAGGCCTCCACGCCCGCGTAAGGGGCATTGCCGCAGGTGAATCCGATACGGCGGCACCCGCTCACGGGCGGGTGCCGCACACCACACTCGTAACAGAGCGCTTGCTCTGTTATGTTTCGACTATGCCCCGCCCCCGCACCCACGATCCCGGCACGGTCCTGGACGCCGCCGAAACCCTGGCCGCACACGGCGGGGCGAGCGCGGTCACCATTCGCGCGGTCGCCACCGCCACCGGGGTATCGAACGGGGCCATCTACCACACCTTCGGGTCACGCTCGGAACTGTTGGGGCGCACCTGGATTCGCGCCGCCCGCCGCTTCGGCGCGGTACAGCTCGAACTCATCGACGCCCATGACGGCGGCGGCGTCGAGGCCGTGGTGGCCGCCGCCGACGCGCCCGCGGTCTTCGCACAACGCTTTCCCGCGTCCTCACGCATGCTGCTCACCGTGCGCCGCGGCGACCTGCTCGGCGATGACCTGCCCGCCGAAGTCGCCGATGAGCTCACCGGACTCGAACGCTCCCTCATCGAACTGATGAAACGCCTGGCCCTGGACCTGTGGGGCCGCAAGGACGCGCGCGCCGTCGACGCCATCACCACCTGCCTGGTCGATCTGCCCACCGCCATCCTGCTGCGCCGCGACCGACTCGCCGACCCCACCGCCCGCGAACATCTGCGCGCCGCGGTGCGCGCGGTCCTCGCGGTCGGACCCGCACCACGAACACCACCGTCACCCATCGATCCGAAGGAACCCGCATGAGCATCACCCTGACCCACCGCGACAAGATCGCCGTCCTGGACCTCGGCGACGACGAGAACCGCTTCACCCCCGAACGCCTCGAGGCGATCAACACCGCCCTGGACACCGTGCTCGGCGACGGCTCACACGCGCTCATCACCACCGGCAGTGGCAAGTTCTACTCCAACGGCCTGGACCTGGAATGGCTCTCGGCCAACGGTGAACGCGCAGATTGGTATGTGGCACAGGTGCAGGCGCTGCTGGCGCGCATGCTCACCTTCCCGCTGCCCACCGCCGCCGCCCTGCCCGGACACGCCTTCGGCGCGGGCGCCATGCTCGCCATCGCCCACGATTTCCGCCTCATGCGCGCGGACCGCGGCTATTTCTGCTTCCCCGAAGCCGATATCCGCATCCCGTTCACCAAGGGCATGGCCGCGCTCATCCAGGGCAAACTCACCCCGCGCGCGGCCGTCGCGTCCATGACCACCGGGCGGCGCTTCCCGGCACCCGAAGCCGTGGAATACGAACTCATCGACGCCACCGCACCCGAAGCCGAGGTACTGGACGCCGCGGTGGCCGTACTCACCCCGCTCGGAGCCAAGGATCAGAGCACGCTCGGTGCGATCAAGAGCGTCATGTTCGCCGGGGCGGTCACCGCGCTGACCAACCCCTGACCGAACCGCACGGTTCCGCCCCGGCGGTGCATCGGGTGCGAATACTGCTGTGCTGGAACAGGAGTCATCACGCGCGCGCGTGGACCATCCAGCACGCGGAGGTATAGCGCACCTGATCGCCGTCCACGAACGGCTCGAACGCCGCCCGCACCACCTCGATCACCTGAGCGCGAGTGGGCTCATCGGCCTCGGGCAGCACCTGACCGACCGGGCCGAACTGGGTGAAATACCCGACCAGTGACTCCTCGGGCATCGCGCACCGCACATCGGCCGGGCGCACCGAGATATCGGCCCAGCCGCTCGTGTCGAGGACCCCGCGCACGAACTCCGGATCGGCGAAACCGAACTGACCCGGCTGATTCGGCACGCGCGGCGGCAGATTCGGCAGCAGCGGTGCGGCCGCGCGCTCGGCGGTCGTCATGAACGGATTGTCATCGGTGCCGCGCCACGCCAGGAACCGCAGCGCACCGCCCTCTCGGGTGGCCCTGCGCAGATTGGTGAACGCGGCCACCGGATCGGGAAAGAACATCACCCCGAACCGGGACAGGATCAGATCGAACGAGCCCGGATCGAACGCGTGGGTTTGGGCGTCGGCGAGCAGAAAGTCCACGCGCGCACCCGACTCCGCCCCGCGCGCCCGCGCCGCGGCGATCATCGGCTCGGAGATATCGACCCCGGTACAGCTGCCCGGCGCGCCCACCCGCCGCGCCGCCGCCAGCGTCGTGGCCCCGGCCCCGCATCCCACATCGAGCAGGCGCGCACCCGATCCGGCGACCACCGGCCGCACCAGCAACTCCTCGAGCGGTTTCATCACCTGATCCAGCAGCTGCTGCCACTGCACCCACGCGTGCCCGGACGGGCCGTTCCAGCGGGTGCTCTGCTCATCGGCCTGCGGTGCGCTCGCCATGGGGATCTCCTTTGCTTCACCGGGATCTGCGGTACAGACTTCACTGTGTCAGTTCAAGTCGACTGGAGGTCAAGCCATGCACCCCGGCACCGGCGCGGATCTCGATATCGGGGAAGTCGTCACCCGCTCGGGCATACCCGCCTCGACCCTGCGCTACTACGAGGAACGCAACCTCATCACCTCCATCGGGCGGCGCGGCCAACGCCGCGTCTTCGCGCCCGGGGTACTGCGACAGCTGGCGCTGATCGGGATGGGGCGCGCCGCCGGATTCAGCCTCGACGAAATCGGGCGCATGTTCACCCCCGACGGCGACCCGGACCTGGACCGCGCGCTGCTCGCGGCCAAAGCCGATGAACTCGACCGCACCATCGCGCGCCTGAGCTCACTGAGCGAGAGCCTGCGCCATGCCGCGCACTGCTCCGCGCCCACCCATCTGCAATGCCCCACCTTCCAGCAGCTGCTCGACGCCGCCACCGCCGATCCGGCACGGCCGCAACCGCATCGGATCGGACGCACACTGCCGGTATGAGGTTCGGCTTCGGTGCGCGGACGGTTCAGCGTGAGGTGGCGTGCAGATGCGGCAGCAGGCGTTCGGCCACCGCGACGGGCTGTTCGGCATGCAGGAAATGGCCCGCGTCCGGGATCTGCACGGCATCGACCCCCGCACTGCGCGCCAGCGCCAACTGCATCGGCGGGGACATGCAGCCATCGCGCGCACCGGACAGCGCCAGCGTCGGAATCGGTGCCGGAGCCGCCATCAGCACCCGGTGAAACCCGCGCGTGGGGGCGCGATGCACGGTGAACAGCGACCGGTAGTAGCGGGTCGCCGCGTGCGCGGTCGCGGGATCGGTGAAAACCGTTGCGGTGGGCGCGAACTCGTCCTCGGTGAAATCCCAGCCCGGAGACCAGCGCCGCCACAACCGGCGCACGAACGCCGCGTCGTGCCGGGTCAGCAGGCGATGTGAGGCACCGGACTGCATCACCGGGATATAGGACGACATCACCGTTTGCCGGGGCAGATGCCGCGCCGCGGCCGGCGGGAAACCGGCGCCGAACGGCGGGATCGCCAGCTGGGTCAGGGAAAGCCATTGGCGGGGTTGGCGTTTGGACAGCACCATCGCCGCGAACGCACCCCAGTCATGGCCCACCAGATGCGTGGGCGGACCACCCAGGGCGCGATGCCAGGCCGCGATATCGTCCGCGACCGCCATCAGGTCATAGCGGGCATTACGGCGCGCCGACCCGGGGGTGTAGCCGCGCAGCCACGGAGTCAGCACCTGGAAACCGGAATCGACCAGCAGCGGGATCACCCCGTCCCAGCTGTGTGGGGAATCCGGGAAACCGTGCAGCAGCATCACCAGCGGTGCGTCGGCCTCCCCGAACTGCCGTGCCGACAGCAATAAACCGTCCCGCCGCAACTCCAGCGCGGACTCACCGGTGTCAGCCGATGTCATAGGTACCTCTCTTCGAGCGCGGCCCCACCCGCGTCAGCGGATGGGGCCGAAGGCGCGCACCGCGACCCGGTGCGCGCCCGCACCCGCCCGATCGGCGAGTGCGGTTGTGCCACAACATATTCCACCCCGGCACCCCGGACCGTGAAATCGGCGGGAAAATCCCGCTCAGCGGCCCCGCCACACCGCGGGGCGCTTCTCCACGAACGCGCGCATACCCTCACCGGCATCCTCGGAGGACAGCGCCGCCGCGGCGACCTGACCCTGGCGCGAGAACGCCTCGGCGGTGGACCAATCCGGGGCCTGATCGATGATCTGCTTACCGGCGTCGATACTCAGCGGGGCGTTCACCGCGATCCGCTCGGCCAACTCCAGCGCCGCCTCCAGGGCCTTACCGGGCGCGGCGACCTGATTGATCAAACCCAGCTCCGCCGCCCGGGTCGCGGTGATCGGATCACCGGTCAAGGTCAGCTCCATCGCGATCGCGCGCGGCAGACGTTGCGACAGGCGCAGCACCCCACCGCCCACGGCCACCAGACCACGCTTGACCTCCGGAATGCCGAACGTCGAATCCTGCGCCGCCACAATCAGATCCGCCGACAACGCCAGCTCACACCCGCCCGCCAGCGCCGGACCCTCCACCGCCGCGATCAAGGGTTTACGTGGGGGCGTGGACACGATCCCCAGAATGCCGCGCTTCTCGGTCACCGGCACCTCACCGCGCGCGGCGGCCTTGAGATCCATTCCGGCACTGAAATATCCACCCGCACCGGTCAGAATCGCGATCCGCGCGTTCGGATCCGCCTCATAGGCGTCGATCGCCCGCTCGAGCCCCAGCGCGGTCGCCAAATCGATCGCATTGCGCACCCTGGGCCGATTGATCGTAATCACCATCACGTGCCCGCGCCGCTCGATCAACACCGGAGCCGGTGGCGCGGCGGGCAATTCGACCCGCTCGGTGCCATCGACCCGCACCAGATCCCCGGTCACCGTCACCGGCAACCCGAGCAGATCCCCATCGACCGCCGTCCCCTCGCCGCTCAACTCGGTGAGCAGCGCGGAATCGGTGCTGCGCAGCAGCACTCGATCGCCCTCGGCGGTGAGCAGGCTCAGGATCGCGGCTTCGGGATGGCCGTCGCGGTCATAGGGCAGGGTGTAGGCCTCGACCACGGCGGGGCCGTCGTAGCCGGTGCGGGCGCGGCGCTTGGGCGGGTGCTCGATCACCGGGGTCAGATGCCGGTAGGCCGACGCGGGCGGGGTCGCGGAGTAGAGGCCGATCGCGTGTTTGGTCAGATACCAGCCCAGAGACGTGGACAGGCCGAAGGATTCGGGTTCGGCGCGCAGCCGCTGCACCAGGGTCGCGACCGCGTGACCGCCATAGTTGTTGCCCGGGCCGCCACCGAAGGTCAGCCCGCCGGTCACCGACAGCGGACGCTTGGGGTCATCGGCGGGCAAACCCAGCTCGCGCGCGGCGATCTGCACCGCGACCGGGAAGCACGCGTACAGGTCGATATGGGCCAGATCCTCCGGGCGAACACCGGTGTGATCGAACACCGCCGCGCCCAGGGCACGAATGGCCGGGGACGCCGCGAGTTCGGTGCGTTCGGAGACGAACCATTCATCGCTGCCCGACGCGCCCGCGTGCAGGAACACCCACTTGTCCTGCGGAATACCCGCGGCCTCGGCGGCCGCGGCGCTGCACATGATGATGCCCGAGGCCATATCGACGGTCAGATTCGCGCATTCGAGTTTGGTATACGGCGCGGAGATCATGCGGTTGGCCTCGGTCGCCGTCGCGATCTCCGCCGGGCTCAACTCCTGCGGCTGCCAGGCGTTCGGATTGCCCGCCGCCACCGCCGACAGCCGCGACCACAACTCGGCCACCGCCTGCGCGTGCTCGGCGGGAGTGCGGCCCAGGCGATGCCGGTTCGCCGACTCGAGCAGCGCGTACATATTGATCGGAGCCAGCAGCCCGGACTCGGTCTCGGGCGCGTTGTTCGCGGCCTTGTCGATACCGACCGTACGCGTGGGACGCACCCCCGAATCCTGTACCGGCCATTGCACTTCCACGCCCGCGCGCTGGGCAGCGGCCTGGGTGGCACCGGCTTCGGCTCCGGTCACCAGCACCACGTCGTAGTCGCCCGCCGCGATCGCCGCGGCCGCCTCATTGAGCACCAATTGCCCGCCGTCACCACCGAACGGACTCGACTGCACCGTCTCCACCGTGCCCGCGCCCACCGCCCGGGCGACCAGCGCACCCAGATCCCGGTACTGCCACGAGGTCGGGGACACCGAATACACCGCGTCCGCGCGCGCCAGCAGCGCCTGTCCGGCACCGGTATCGGTGGCCGCGGCGCGCAGCGCCCGCACCGCCAACTCCGACGGATCGACATAACCGGGATCGGGGGTGCGATTCACAATCTGACCCACACCCACCAGCACCGGCGTCGACGGCGCGAGCACCGCACCGGAGGCCTTGTGCCGCACGGCTTTCCGTGACGGACGCGATGCCGGTCCGGCGGCCGCGATCGCCGCGGGCAGCCCGGTGAGCGACTCGGCCAGCGCGTCACCGAGACTGCGCGCGACGGTCCCACCCAGGGGGCCTTCGATCGGCTGTCCGGCCAGTCCCGCATCCAGATACACCGTCGACCCGGGCCCGGCTGGGGTTACCGTGATCCACAATCCGAGGGTCAACCCTTGCGGTCCGGTACCGCGCACGTACAGGCCGGTCTCATCGACCGACTCCACGGTCCAGCGCAGATCGGCGGGAATGCCCATGAACTTGGCGACCTGCCCGTACTCCAGACCCGCCTCGGCCTGCCCGGGCGCCTCACCGCGCCAGCCCGCGTGGAAGGTGACCCACTCCGGAATCCGGTGCAGATCCACCAGATACGCCAACGCCGTCCCCGCGTCGACGTCCAGGTCCTGCTGGGCGTGTGCGGTCCGCACGAACTCGCTCAACCCGGCGGGCGGTGTGCGCTCACCCAGATCCACCGGTTCCGGCGGCTGCTGCTGCCCGGTGAACCCCGCCACCAGATCGCGCACGATGCGCGGATCCCGGCGCACCGCGCCCAGCAGATCACCACCGGCCCGCAATTGCTTTCGCACAGCACGGAATTTGTCGAATCCGGGCACCGAACTCACCGTCGAACCTCCTCATTGAGGATGAGAGCATTAAAGCCTCACCGTATCGCCATCCGGCGCCGAGCGGGAGGGGTGCCCGGCCCGGGCCGCGACTTCACCACCGGGCGAAACGAGAATCGCCCACCGCCGCGTGGGCCGTGGGCGATTCGCGATATGGCGAGTGCCGGAACTTCGGGCGATTGTCGTTGTCGCGCGGTGCGATCCGAACCCCGCCGGAGTACCCGCTACAGGCTGATGCCGAGCAGCGCGTCCACCGCGGCACGGATCGCCGCCGGAGCGTCCGCGTCGGGGCCACCGTAGTTCAGGGCCTGCTGGGCCCAGCTGTCCACCGCGGCAAGGGCTTTGGGGGTGTCCAGGTCATCGGCCAGGTGCTGGCGCAGGCGGGCGATGGTGTCCGCGGCATCGGGGCCGGACGCCAGTGCGACCGCCGAGCGCCAGCGGTCCAGGCGCGAGAGCGCTTCGGTGAGTACCGCATCGGACCATTCGCGGTCATGACGGTAGTGCCCGGAGAACAGGCCCAGGCGGATCGCGGCCGGGTCGGTGCCCGAGCGGCGCAGCTTGGACACGAACACCAGGTTGCCGCGCGATTTGGACATCTTCTCGCCATCGAGGCCGATCAGCCCGGCGTGCACGTAGTGGCGGGCGAAGCGGCGGCCCTTGACCAGCGCCTCGGCGTGCGCGGTGGAGTACTCGTGATGCGGGTAGATCAGATCGCTGCCGCCACCCTGGATATCGAATTCGGTGCCGATACGGTTGAGCGCGATCGCCGCACACTCGATATGCCAGCCCGGGCGGCCCGCACCGAACGGGGCCGGCCAGGACGGCTCACCCTCGCGCTCGGCCCGCCACAGCAGCGCGTCGATGGGATCGCGCTTACCCGGGCGATCCGGATCGCCGCCGCGTTCGGCGAACAGCTTGTCCATGGTGGCCCGGTCATAGCCGGACTCGTAACCGAACTGATCGGTGGCGTCATGCCGGAAGTAGATATCGGGATACTGCGCGTCGTCGACCACATACGCCGCACCCGAGGCCAGCAGCTTGTCGACGAGTTCGACGACCTCCTGCACCGATTCGATCGCCCCGATGTAGTGCGCGGGCGGCACCACACGCAGCGCTTCCATATCCTCGCGGAACAGATTGATCTCCCGCGTGCCCAGATCGCGCCAGTCGATACCGTCGCGTGCGGCCCGCTCGAACAGCGGATCATCGACATCGGTGACGTTCTGCACATAGTGCACGTCATGTCCGGCATCGCGCCAGAGCCGGTTGACCAGATCGAAGGTCAGATAGGTGGCGGCGTGACCGAGGTGGGTGGCGTCATAGGGGGTGATCCCGCAGACGTACATGGTGGCGGTCGCGCCGGGGGTGACCGGGCGCACCTGCCGATCGGCGGTGTCGAACAAACGTAACGCCGGTCCGGATCCGGGGACGGTCGGGACAGCGGTATCGGACCAGGACTGCATGAATCGAGGTTAACTGTGTGACGGGCGTCCAGCCCGCGCGCCCCCGGTCACCGGTACTTGCACCCGTGTTGTGAGGTACCGCTCGACCTGCACTTTAATGACGCCCGCGCACACGTCAATGGTTGAAATCATGATGCAGGCAACGTTTTTCGCGTTGTCACGGACTCGAGGTGATCAGAACGCCGGCCAGGGGATCGGCCGCTGGCTCGACGGCAGCGGCAACACCGGATGCTCGAGCAACTCCTGCGCGCGGGCACCCAGCGCCTCGATCTCGGTGTCGGTGATCAGCTCGGCGAGCCGGTTACCCAGCTCACCCGGCAGCGCTTTGACCAAAACCGTGATGTCGGTGAGCAATTCGTCCTCGATCGGCTCACCGGCCCAACCCCACAGCACCGTGCGCAATTTGGGTTCGGCATTGAGGCAGATGCCGTGATCGACCCCGTACACCCGCCCGTCGACCCCGGACAGCACATGCCCGCCCTTGCGATCGGCATTGTTGATCAGCACATCGAGCACCGCCATGCGCAGTAGCCGCGGGTCTGCCGCGTGCACCAGCGACACCGGATGCCCGGACGGATCCAAGGCCCGCAGCACCTCCCGATACCCGTCCGGAATCTGCCCCACGGGCACCAGATCCACCAGATCCGGACCCTCGTCGACGATATCGATCCAGCGCTGCACCATGCCGATCCCGTACGGGCCCTCGCGCAACACCGTTTCCGGAATCACACCCCAGCCCAGCGCCTCCGATACCGCGTACGAGGCGACCTCGCGCTGCGCCAGGGTGCCGTCGGGGAAATCCCACAGCGGACGTTCCCCGCGCACCGGTTTGTACACCACGCGCAGCACCTCGGACTCGTCCTGCTCGGCCTCGCACACCAGCGTCACATTGCTGGCGGTGGTGACCTGCCCGATCACCGTCAGCTCGGCGGTGCGCAGCGGGTCGTTCGACACGTCAATCCTCTTCCGGCTCACTCGTGGCGCCGAAGATCTCGCCGCGCTTGTACCCGTTGGTGCGCACACACATATGCCCGGTCGGGGACAACGGTTCATCGCACAGCGGACACGGTTTGCGACCCGCCGCGATCACCCGGGTGGAACGCAACGCGAATTCACGCGCCTGCACCGGGGTCAGGAATACCCGCACCGCGTCCGGGCCCTCCTCGGTGTCATCGAGCACCACCGATTCGTCGACCTCGGTCTCGGTGATCGCCAACAGCTCCACCACCACCGCGTTCGCGTCCGCGTCCCAGCCCAAACCCATGGTGCCGACCCGGAATTCGGCCTCTATCGGGGTGGCCAGCGGCGCGACATCGGCCACATCGGCCGGTTGCGGGGGCACCGGGGTGCCGAAACGCCGCGCCACCTCGTCCAATAGCAGACCCATCCGATCGGCCAGCACTTTCACCTGCTGCTTCTCCAGCAACACGCTGACCACGCGCGGCTCCTGCACGGCCTGCAGGTAGAAGGCGCGGTCACCCGGCTCGCCGACGGTGCCGGCGATGAATCGATCGGGGGTGCGGAAAATATGGATTGCTCGGCCCATGGCACCTCCTCCAAAGCTCACTCACCACTAAGAATCGGGGCGCTCCGCTACCCCATTATCCGTACTACCGGTATTGCCCGTTTCACCGCCGGGCACCGGTCCCGATCTGGATTCGCCGCCGGTTTGCGGCGAAATCGCCGCCAAGGCGGACAGATCCGAGCCGGTGTCATTGAGCCGCCACACGTACGGAGCGGTCGGACTGTAGCGGACCACACTGATCGAGGCCGGTTCGACCACGATGCGCTGGAAACCGTCCAGGTGAATTCCGAACGCGTCCGCCAGCAGCGACTTGATCACATCCCCATGGGTGCACGCCACCCACAACACATCGCCGCCGTGTTTCTCTCCCAGAATCCGGTCGTGTTCGCGCACAGCGGAAACCGCGCGGAACTGAACCTGCGCCAAACCCTCACCCGAGGGGAACACCGCACCCGAGGCGTGCCGCTGCACCACCTTCCACAGCGGCTCGTTCACCAGCTCGCTCAGCGCCCGCCCGGTCCAGTCGCCGTAATCCACCTCGAGCAGGCGCTCATCGGGTTCGGCCTCGATCCCGAGCTTGTCCGCCAGCGGGGCGACGGTGCGCTGACACCGCAGCAGCGGTGAGGTCACGATGTGCTCGATGGGCAGCGACCCCAGTCGCTGTGCGACCGTATGCGCCTGCTCGCGCCCGCGGTCGGTGAGATCGACGCCGGCGCTGCGGCCGGCCAGGGTGCGGGCAGTGTTCGACGTGGAGACGCCGTGCCGCAACAGGATCACCGTCACCGGGACAGCCTACGTGCTAGGTCGCGCTGACGACGCCGGTCGCCAGCAGCGCCATCACCGTCAGGCCCAGGATGATGCGGTAGCCCACGAACCAATCCAGGGAGTGCTTGGTCACGAACCGCAGCAGCCATGCCACCGAGGCGTAACCGACGGTGAAGGCGACAATGGTCGCGACCAGGATCTGCGGGCCCGAGGCGTTGAGGCCCTCACCGGCGGGTTCGAAGGCATCGGGCAGTGAGAACAGGCCCGAGGCCAGCACCGCGGGAATCGCGAGCAGGAATGAGAAGCGCACGGCGGCTTCACGAGTCAGGCCGATGAACAGACCCGCCGAGGACGTCGCACCCGAGCGCGACACGCCCGGAATGAGCGCCAGGCATTGCGCGAAGCCCATGATCAGGCCGTCGCGGGTGGTGAGCTGTTCGATGGGGCGGCGCTTCTCGCCGTAGTACTCCGCGGCCGCGATCACCAGCGCGAACACGATCAGCATGGTCGAGACCAGCCACAGATTCCTTGCGCCGGTACGGATTTGGTCCTTGAGCAGGAATCCGATCACCCCGATCGGGATGGTGGCGATGATCACATACCAGCCGATGCGATAGTCCAGATCGCGCTGGGAATCGGGATCGAGCACATAGCCGCCGGGCACATCGTCGCGATAGACCGGCAGCACCGTGGTGGGCTGATCGTGCAGCGGCACCCGCGCGGGCTCACGCCCGGTGATCTTCCACGAGATGGTGGTGAACCAGGCCACCAGGATTCGCCAGATGTCCTTGGCGAAATACACCAGCACCGCGGCCTCGGTACCCAATTGGGTGACCGCGGTGAACGACGCGCCCGCGTCATCGCCGAAGAAGACCGCCGACACGATGCGCATGTGCGCCGAGGACGAAATCGGCAGAAACTCCGTCAAGCCCTGCACCAGACCCAATATCAGGGCCTGCACCCACGTCATCGACTCGCCCACGCACATCCTCCAGTCCCGAATCGTCGGCTGCCGGTGGACAATTCGCCCACGCGCGACGCATTCGCCGCGAATACCGCCGGTGACCCTACAGGGCGCGCGAGAACACCCGTCAGCGGAAGCACCGAACCGGGCGGCGAACCGCCGCACCGCTCCCGCACCGTCACCGCGGGCACGCCGGAACCGCCGCGCTCGATACGCCGCCGAGGTCGGTCCGAACACGCAAACATGGTGGTCCAGAGGGGGATTGCGCGATCGGCGGCGACGGCCGCACCGTATCGCGCGCGAATCGATATGCGCGCGGCCCGGCGAGGCATAGCGGGGCGGACGGGACATGTGCGCTTAGGCTGACGTGTGTGACGAAAGTGCATGCGCGGTGATGGAACAGCGGACGGTGGGGCGCAGCGGGCTCCGAGTTTCCCGGCTCGGACTGGCCACCCACACCTGGGGCCGGGAGACCGACGCCGAGGACGCCGCAGCGCAATTGGCGGCCTTCGCCGAAGCGGGCGGCACCCTGGTGGACACCTCCCCGGCGTACTGCGACGGTGCCGCGCAACGGATTCTGGGACCCCTGGTCGCCGAGATCGGGCGCGAGGACCTGGTATTGAGCGTGTGCTCGGGACAGCGTGCGGTGCATACCGATCCGGCCGCCGGACCCGCCACCATCCGCTGGAGCGTGGACGCCTCGCGCCGCACCATGATGCGCCAACTCGATCAAACCCTGCGCATGCTGGGCACCGATCACCTGGATCTGTGGACCGTGGCCGCGTGGGATCCACACACACCTTTGGAAGAGGTCGCGGGCACTCTCGAATACGCGGTGCGCACCGGGCGCGTGCGGTACGCGGGTGTGCGCGGCTATGACGGCTGGCAGCTGGCCACCCTGGCCGCGGCCGCACCGTTGACCGCCGCGCAAACCCCGTATTCGCTGCTCGCGCGCGGGGTGGAACACGAATTCGTGCCCGCCGCACAGCATCACGGCCTGGGCATCATCGCCACCGCGCCACTGGCCGGGGGCATCCTGACCGGCAAATACCGCGACGGCGTGCCCGCGGACTCGCGCGGGGCGGACGAGGCCACCGCCGCGGAGATCAACGCCAGCCTCGACGATCGCGCGGTACGCGTGGTCGATGCGGTGGTGACCGCCGCGGACGGGTTGGGCACCTCGCCATTGGCGGTGGCGCTGGCGTGGATTCGCGATCAGCCGGGCGTGGCGAGCATGATCGTCGGCGCCCGCGATATCGGCCAGCTCACCGGTGTGCTCGCCGCCGAAACCCTGGAGCTGCCGCGCGCCATCACCGCCGCACTCGGCGACGTCAGTGCCCGCACCGAATGAGCGCTGGAAATGAGCGATGGCTAGCCTTACCTGCATGAGGTGTCTCGCGAATGCCCGATCAGCGGTCCTGATGCGCACCGCCGCCGCTGTGCTCGGCGCCGGTCTGCTCATCGGCGCCACCGCCTGCACCAGTGGCACGACCACACCGGCGGCCGGTCACCAGGGACCGGCCACCGCCACCGTCGGTGACGCCAACCCGGTGCCGATCGGCCCCGAACCCACCCCGACCCTGCCGGTCACCGTGCACAGCTACGACGGCGGCGAGGTGACCGTCACCGATTCGAGCCGCATCATCGCGGTCGACCGCTCGGGCACCTTCGCGCAGACCGTGTACGCGCTCGGACTGGGCTCGAAACTGGTGGGGCGCTCCACCTCCGCGGACTTCCCCGCGGTCAAGGACGTGGCCAACGTCGCGGGCGGTTCGGGCTCGATGAACGTGGAAGCCATTGCCGCACTGCGGCCTTCGGTGCTGCTCACCGACAGCACCAGCGCCACCCCGGTCATGCGCGATCAGCTCAAGGCCCTGGGCATCACCACGGTCTACCTGGATCCGCAGCGCACCATCGACGGTGTCGGCCCGCAGATCCAGGCCGTGGCCGACGCACTGGGCGTCCCCGAGGCCGGACGCAAACTCGCCCAGCGCACCAAGGACGAGATCGCCGCCGCCACCGCGACCGTCCCCGCCCAGGACCCGAAACTGCGCATCGCGTTCCTGTACCTGCGCAGCACCGCCATCACCATGATCGCCGGACCCGGTTCGGGCGCGGACTCGCTCATCGCATCCCTGGGCGCGACCGACGCCGGCACCGCCTCGGGCATCAAGGAACCGTTCATCCCGATCACCAGCGAAGCCCTCATCGCCGCCGCCCCCGACGTGCTCATCGTCATGACCGACGGCCTGGCCTCGGTCGGCGGCATCGACGGCCTGGCCAAGGTCCCCGGCATCGCCCAAACCCCCGCCGGCAAGAACAAGCGCGTGGTCGACATGTCCGACGCGGTCGTGCTGAGCTTCGGCCCCAACACCGGCCGCGTCGTCGCCGCCCTGGTCAAGGCCGTCTACGGCGAAAAGACGGCATGACCAACCCCGCTCACCCCGACGCACAGGACCGAACCGTGCCCCCGGCGCACTCCCCCGACCCCTCGAACGAGGATGTCCCAGCACCGGATTCCGCGAACGCCGCGCATGATGCCGATGTGCAGTCGGTGCCGGATTTGAACGCCGAGGTCGATTCCGTAGGCGGACAAGGCAAGTCGCGGCGGGGGTCGGCCTCGCGGACCACGCTCATCTTCGCCGGATCGCTGGCCGCGCTGGTGCTGCTGGCGTTGATCTCGGCGGCCGTGGGGCAGGTGCCCACGACACCCCTGGAAGTCGCGGGCAGCTTCCTGCATCGCATCGGGCTGGATTGGGGTCCGATGCCCAAGCATCCCGCCGGGGATGTCACGTTGTGGGAGGTGCGGTTTCCGCGCGTGGTGATGGCGATGCTCGTCGGTGCGGCACTGGCCACGGCCGGTGCGCTGTTGCAGGGTGTGTTCGCCAATCCCCTTGCCGAGCCCGGTGTCATCGGCGTTTCGGCGGGTGCGGCGGTGGGCGCGGGCACGGTCATCGTGGTCGGTGGGGCGTTCGTGGCGTCCTGGTCGGTGGCGGCGGGCGCGTTCGTGGCCGGACTGCTCACCACACTGCTGGTGTATGTGCTCTCGCGCTCGAACGGGCGCACCGAAGTGGTGACCCTGGTGCTCACCGGTGTGGCCATCAACGCCTTCGCGGGCGGGCTCATCTCGTTCCTGCTGTTCAGTGCCTCCCCGGCCGCCCGGGATCAGATCGTGTTCTGGCAGATGGGCTCGCTCAACGGGGCCACCTGGGAATCGGTGTACGTGGTCGCGCCGCTGACCGCGCTCGGTGTGGCCGCCGCGATCCTGATGGCCCCGCGCCTGGACCTGCTGGCACTGGGCGAATCCGCGGCCCGGCATCTGGGCGTGGACGTGGAACGCCTGCGCCGCAATGTGATCGTCGTGGTCGCGGTGCTGGCGACCGCGGGTGTGGCGTTCACCGGCATCATCCTGTTCGTCGGCTTGATCGTGCCGCATCTGGTGCGCATGCTCGTGGGCCCCGGCCATCGGGTACTCATCCCGCTCTCGGCGATCGTGGGCGCGGTGGTGCTGGTCGCGGCCGATATCGGTTCGCGCGCCCTGGTGCACAACGCGGATCTGCCGCTGGGCATGCTCACCTCCCTGGTGGGCGGGCCGTTCTTCTTCTGGCTGCTGCGGCGCACCCGCGCCCGTTCGGGAGGCTGGGCGTGAGCACCGTATTGCGAAGCATCACCGGGGTTTTCGCCCGCGCCCACGAGCTGCCCGAGACCCCGAAAATCGGCGAGGTCACCCTGCGCGCACGCGGGGTCGGACTGGTCCGCACCGGCGGCAACCGAGTCCTGGACGGTGTCGATTTCGAGGTCATCGCCGGGCAGATCGTGGCCCTGGTCGGCCCCAACGGCGCGGGCAAATCCACGCTGCTGGCCGCGTTGGCGGGCGAACTCGACCCGTCCGAGGGCACCGTCGAGCTCGACGGCAAACCCCTGGGCGAGTGGGCGCACCTGGATATGGCGCGCCGCCGTGCGGTACTGCCGCAGAACCACACCGTCGGATTCCCGTTCACCGCACGCGAAGTCGTCGCCATGGGCCGCGCCCCCTGGGCGCGCACCGACCGCCAGGACGCCGACGAGCGATACATCGCCGACGCCTTGGCCGCGACCGATGTGAAACACCTTGCCGGACGGCCCTTCCCGGCCCTGTCCGGTGGTGAACGCGCCCGCGTCGCGCTGGCGCGCGTGCTGGCCCAGGACACCGCGACGCTACTGCTGGACGAGCCGACGGCCGCGCTGGATCTGGGTCATCAGGAACAGGTCCTGCACCTGGCCCGCGAACGCGCCACCGCCGGCGCGGCCGTGGTGGTCGTACTGCACGATCTCGGTGTCGCCGCCGCCTACGCCGATCGGGTCGCGGTCCTGGACTCGGGTCGCATCGCCGCCGACGGCCCGCCGCGCGAGGTACTCACCACCGAGTTGCTCACCCGCGTCTACAAGCATCCGGTCGATGTGTTCGACCATCCGGCCACCGGCGCGCAATTGGTGCTCCCGGTGCGCGGGCGGTCCTGACCACGGATTCACGCGACTTGTCCGAAAGTGCCGACAGCACCGCCAAGAAATACTACGATAAGTAGTACTACTCGGCCGCGCACCATCGCACCCCTGGATGTCGCCATGCTCGAAACCTCTGCCCCCGCCGCAACCTCACTCCAATTACGCTGGGCCACCGTCATATTCGCGGTGGCACTGGCGACCCACGGCGCGGACCACCTGCGCCGCGGCATGAGCACCGTCTCGATGACCGTCATGGTCCTGGGCTTCGTGCAATCGGCGATCGCGCTGATCACCATCGCCCTGGTCTTCACCGGTCACCGCTGGGCCCCGACCTTCGCGATCGGCATCGGTTTCGCCAGCGCCGTCGGCTTCACCCTGGTGCACGTGTTCCCGGACTGGTTCGGCCCGTTCAGCGACAGCTTCATCAACCCGCCCGCCAGTGCCAAGGTCAACGGTTTCTCCTGGTTCGCCGCCTTGTTCGAGATCGCCGCGGACCTGCTGGTCGGTATCGCGGGCCTGCGGGCGCGCCGCCGGTGGTGACACTGGCCTCGAAATAGCTGGACGGTCGCCCAGCTTCTGTTAGGCTGGGCGCGTCCGAATTCCGCACCTTCGTGTGCCACGAGAACCAGGGAGTGATGTTGATGACCGCGCGTATGGCCGTTGCCGCCAGCCGGATCACCACGTCCCCCGCGGCGACGGCCTGACCCGTTCCCGCCCTCCCGCTCGCGCCTGACGCGCGACGGTTCCTCGTACACGAAAGGGTCTGTGCCTCATGAGCACACACCGGTCCTGGACCATCCGTACCGAAAACAGCGCGGACATCACCCGCGTACACGCCATCAACGCCGCAGCCTTCGACACCCCCGCCGAGGCCGATCTGGTCGACCAATTGCGCACCGACTCCGCCTGGATCGATGGCCTGTCCCTGGTCGCCACCGACGACACCGACACCCCGATCGCGCATATCCTGTTGACCCGCAACCATATCGGTGACACCGAGGCGCTCTGCCTGGCCCCGGTGGCGGTGCTGCCGGAGTATCAGCGCACCGGTGTGGGCGGTGCACTCATTCGCGCGGTCTTGCGCGAAGCCGCCACCCGCGGTGAACGATTCGTCACCGTGCTCGGACATCCCGAGTACTACCCGCGCTTCGGTTTCGAGCGCGCCTCGAAATACGGCATCGCCATGGGTGTCGAGGTTCCCGATGAGGCGCTGATGGTGATGAGCCTGGACGACTCGCCGTTGCCGAGCGGAATCATCCGCTACGCAACACCTTTCGGCGTCTAGCGGGAAACCCCGCGGAACCGGTATCGGTTCCGCGGGGTTATCCGGTTTCAGCGAGCGGTTACGGCGCTTCCGTTCCGGCCGCGTACACCTGCCCCCACAGCAGCCGCAGGCCCGCATTGCCCAGCCACAGCAGAAAGAGCACCAGCCCGGCGATGGGGCGCCAGGCGAAGCCCAGCAACACCCCGGCCGCCCCGAACCACCCGATCTCCAGAACCGCACGCCGCCAGCCGCGCACCGGAATCCGCGCGTCATGAGCCGCCCCGAATATCGCCCACACCGCGACGAAGACCGCGACCGCGCCGACCGCGACCGGCACCCGCACGATCACCGGGACATCGAGGCTGAAACCCCACGCGATGGCCGAACCCAGCACGCACAGTTCCAGCAGGAACATCAGCAGCAGATTCGCGCCCTTGAGCACATTCAACGCCACACCAGTTTCAGTACCGCCGGGGTGAGCAGCATGCGAATCACCGTGGCGTCCAATAGCAGTGCCGCGATCATGCCGTAAGCGATGTACTTCATCAACACCAGATCGGAGAACCCGAAGGCTCCCGTCACCACGATGAGAATGGCCGCGGCGGAGGTGATCACGCCGCCGGTGTGCGCGATCCCGTACCGGATGGCCTCGGGCGCGGACGCGCCGTCCGCGCGTGCCTCGGCCATGCGCGATTGCAGGAACACCTCGTAATCGGTGGACAGCCCGAACAACACCGTCACGATCAACACCAGGACCGCGAACATGAGCGGTCCGGGCGTGAAGTTGAACAGGCCCGCCCCGTGCCCCTCGACGAAGATCCAGGTCAGAATGCCCAGGGTCGCACCGAGCGAGAGCGCGCTCATCACCACGGCTTTGATCGCCAGCACCAGCGACCGGAACGCCACGTACATCAGTGCCAGCGCCGCGGTGATCAGGATGGCCGCCAGCAGCGGCAGACCCTTGATCAGCCCGAGAATGCTGTCGCGTTCGAGCGCGGGCACCCCGGCCACCATCACCTGCACCCCGGGCGGTTTCTCGATTCCACGCAGCGCCGTCATCACCGTATCGGCGTCGCGGTCATCGGCCAGGCCACTGCCCAGCACCGTCACCGCGTCCTTGGTCGGTGCGACCGGATCGAACGGCCCGGTCATATGCGCGGCACTGACCTGATTCGCCTCGTATCGAATATCGCTGAGCTGCTGCGGGTTCGCGCCCACCACCACCAGTTTGAGCGGTTCGGTGCGGAACTGCGGGAACATGCGATCGAAATCCTGCTGCGCCACCCGCGCCGGATTGTCCGAGGCCAGATAGCGCTCGTTGAGCCCGCCGAACTCGATACTGCGGAACGGCAGGATCAACGCCAGCAGCATGAGCACGATCGGCGCGATCACCAGCCACGGTTTGCGCATCGCGAATGTGGCCAGCCGCGAGAAGAATCCGGCGTCGATCTGTTCGGCGGTGCGGATACTGGCCAGGCGATGCCAGCCCCACAGATCGATGCGCCGCCCCACGATGCTCAACATCGCCGGCAGCGCGGTCACCGACAGCACCGCCGCCAGCAGCACCGCGCTGATACCGCCGAGCGGCACCGAGCGCAGCACCCCGTTCGGGTAGATGAACAGCGCGCCCAGGCTCACCGCGATGATCGCCGCCGAGAACAGCACGGTGCGCCCGGCGGTGGCCACGGTGCGCGCGGTCGCCTCCTCCACGGTGCGCCCGGCCGCCAGCTCCTCCCGGAACCGGGTGACCGCGAACAATCCGTAATCGATGGCCAGACCCAGACTCACCAAAGTGACCACGGCCGAAGCGAATACGTTGACCTGGATGTGATCGGTGAGCGCGCGCATGATGCCCTGGGTGCCCAGAATCGTCATACCGCCGATGAGCACCGGCAGCAGCGCGCCCACCACGCCACCGAACACGAAGTACAGCAGGATCGCCACGATCGGCAGCGCGATCAGCTCGGCGCGATGGATATCGTTCTGCATCCCGGTGTTGATGCCCTCGACCACCGGTTGCATGCCCGCCAATTGCACGGTGGTGCCGCCCGGTCCCGAACCCGGTGCGCCGGCGTGGAATTCGTCCTTGATGGCCATGTAATTGTTGACCGTGTCGGTGCCGCCGTCCCCGCGCAGGCCGATACTGGCGAAGGCGTGCGTGCGCGAGGGGTCGGCGAACTGGCCCATGAGTGCGCCGTCCCAATACGAGTCGATCTTGAGGATCTGCTCGGAATGCTTGGCGCGCAATCGATTCAGCTCATCGGTGACCGCCGAGCGCATCGGCTCGTCATCGAGGGTGTGCCCGGGCGGGGCGGTGTAGACCACGATCAGATCGCTGTCGGTATCGCGCCCGAAGGTGGAATCGGCGAGTTTGGAGGCGGCGACCGATTCGCTGGATTCGTCGAACCAGCCCTCCTGGGTCAGATGATCACCCAGATCGCGGCCGTAGAACCCCGAGGCCAGTACGGTCAGCCCGAACACCGCGAACACCAGATAGCGGTGTTTGTGAATGAGGCGTCCCCATCGCAGCGAGCGCGACCGGTCGGCAGGTTTTTCGATCATGACCCGGGGTGCGCGCTCACCGGTCCTACCGACCATCAGCCGCAGGCCGCGGTGCGATAGTCGGCCGAGCGCAGAATGCCGCACAGATCGGTGCGCGAGATCTTCCAGCGCCCGTCCTTGTTCACGAAATGCACCACCGTGGTGCGCACATTGGAGCCGGTGCCGTCCTTGTCCAGGCTCAGCGTCGCGGTCAGGGTGCCGTCGTGATTGTCGAACACCGGATCCTTGACCCCGTACACCGCGCGCGGATTGTCCTGCAGCGCTTTGTACATATCCGGGATGGCGTCCTTGAACGCCTCCCCGTCCTCGATCAGCGCGGTGCGATCGGCATCGGGCAGCGACGGATCCAGCGCCGCCTTGATCTGGGCGTCCAGTTCGGCCGCGGTCGGCAGCGGCGGGCGGTTCGCGCTCGAGACGGCCGCGGCCTGCGAGGACGAACTCAGCGCGGCATAGGCCGAGGAGCGCGCGGCCGCCACCGAGGACTCGTCATCGGAACCGCCACCGCACGCGCTGACGGTGAGACCGAGGACGGTGATGATCAGTGCTGCTGCGGCCGGTCGTCGAAAAGCCATCAACTTCCTCATGCTCGAACTGCGGTTACTTGCCCACAGTCAATCATGCGAACCTGTGGAAGCTGACTCGCGCGTCACATGTGCGCGACCGAGTGTCCGAGCTCATGACCGCCGCCCGGGCGCGCGGGTCTCAGATTCCGTCCAGTACCGCGCCCAGGCGGCCCAATAGCGCGCGGACCGTGCTGGCTTCCAGGGGTTGCACCGCGCGCACCGGCACCGCCTCGGGGACCAGATCGCGCACCAGGGCGATGATGCTGCGTTCATCGTCGAGATCGATATCGGTGACCCGGGCCACCGCCACAGCCACCACATCCTCGGCGGCGGGCACCTCGGTATCGAGGTCGGGGCGGTAGATCTCCAGGGTGAGCGTGGCCCGCACCGTGCGGAACGCGAACGAGCGCCCGTCGCCGGTGACACCGAAGCCGTGCGCGTAATGGCCCACGGTGATGTCCTCGACGGCGAAAGCGGGCTCCGGTAAGCCCGAGGTGTGGTCGGTTACCAACGAATCTCCCTGTCAGCGCCCACTATTACCTTCCACGGTAACCGTTGCCCCCGACACGCTCCCCCAAACCCCATGTCACGTCATATAACTGACCGCGTATGCACTCGCGATTCCGAATGTGTGCCCCGTCATGTAGCGCATGACGGCGCGCCGTGAACCAAGACCCCGCCCACCGGGCGTGGTCGGGCAACATGGTCATATTGGTGAGCACGCATACGTTTTGTCGGTCAGGTAAGGAGTTCGCTGCATGCGCCGTCGCGGCTGGATCCGGTCGGCCCTCGCGGGTGCGGCCGTGCTGACCCTGCTGGCCGGATGTTCCTCCAACGACGATGGCGGGGACAAACCCACCATCGAACCCGCCACCCCCGCCGCCGCGCCCGTGGCCGCCGCCACCCCGACCGGTGCGGTGACCCCGTTCGCCGCGGTCGGCGCGCTACTGGCAGAACCGTCCACCGGGATCCTGGCCGTGCTCACCGATGCGGGAAAGACGCTCTCGCTCATCGACACCAGTGGCACCCGCACGGTGCCGCTGCCCGGTCCGGCCGCCGCGCTGGCCGCCGGTAAGCCCGGGGAGATCCTGATCGCGGTGCCCGGCAAGGTCGTTCGCCTGGACGCGGCCACCGCCAAGCTCACCGAGATCGCCGTCGACGGAGACGTGCGTTCGGTCGCGCTGCGCGCCGACGGAGATCTCGTCGCCGGGCTCGCCACCGGCAAGGTGCTCATCGTGGGCTCCGATGGCGCTGTGCGGGAAAGCATTTCGGGCCTGGCCTCGGCCGATGCCATCGATACCAGCACCGATACCGTCGTGGTGCTGGACCGCCGCCAGAGCGCGCTGACCGAGTTGAACCTGCCCGATAAACGCCTCGGACTGACCCTGCGCACCGGTGACGGAGCTACCAATCTGATCGGCGATCACTTCGGCCGCCGCATCGTCACCGATACCGCCGGATCCGAACTGCTGGTCTACACCGCCGATCCCTTGGTCCTGCGCCAGCGTTTCCCGGTAGGATCTTCGCCCTACGCACTCGCCTACGATCCGCGGTCCGAGACCGTGTGGGTGACGCTGACAGGCAGTAACCAAGTCGTCGGTTACGACCTGTCGACGGGTATACCGGTAGAGGTGGGGCGCTACCCGACGGTGCGCCAGCCCAATACGGTCACCGTCGACGCTCGTACCGGTGACCTGTTCGTGGGATCCGCGACCGGTGACGGTCTGCAGCGGATCAGCGCGGACCAGCGGAAGAGAGGGCAGTGATGGCTCGGGCCTCACGATCAGCGCATAATTCGCGCGCACTACCGGCCGGCTGGGAGGAAACCAGCGACGAGTACGAATACGTGCCGTTGCGACTACCCCCGGAAATGAATCGCGTGACCGCCTCCATGCGCCTGGCCATTCAGGCCGAATACGGCGGCTGGGAGTTGTCGCGGGTGCGCGCCTACACCGACGGCAGCCGTCGCGTGCTGCTGCGCCGCCGCAAGAGTTCCCTACTATCCCCGACACCCGAGGCGGTGATGTAACCCGCATGTCTGAGCGCCTGTACGCCCTGCTGTTGAAGGTGATGTTCCTGCTCCCCCCGGAGCGTATTCATCATCTCGCATTCGGTGCGATGAAACTGGCCACCCGGTTCGCCCCGGGCCGCTGGATCACCTCGAAAGTGCTTGTCGCCGATGATCCGGTGCTGGCCACCCGCGCGTTCGGGATCGATTTCCCGGCCCCGCTCGGGTTGGCCGCCGGCTTCGACAAGGACGCCGAGGGCGCCGAGGCGTGGGGGCCGCTGGGCTTCGGCTACGCCGAGATCGGCACCGTGACCGCGCAGGCGCAGCCGGGCAATCCCGCGCCGCGCCTGTTCCGGTTGCCCGCGGACCGGGCGCTGATCAATCGGATGGGATTCAACAATCACGGTGCGGCACAGGCGGCTTCGCATCTGTCGCGCCGGCGCGCCGGTGGGATTCCGATCGGGGCGAATATCGGCAAGACCAAGGTGGTCGAGGCCGCCGACGCCGCCGCCGACTATGCCAGCAGCGCGCGCCTGCTGGGGCCGCTCGCGGATTTCGTTGTGGTGAACGTGAGTTCGCCCAATACCCCCGGGCTGCGGGATCTGCAGGCGGTGGCCTCGCTGCGGCCGCTGCTGCAGGCGGTGCTCGATACGGTGTCGGTGCCGGTGCTGGTCAAGATCGCACCGGATCTGACCGACGAGGACATCGACGCGGTCGCCGATCTGGCGGTGGAGTTGGGGCTGGCCGGAATCGTGGCCACCAACACCACGATTCGCCGCGACGGGCTCAACACCCCCGCCGACGAGGTGGCGGCGCTGGGCGCGGGCGGACTGTCCGGTCCGCCGGTGGCCGATCGCTCGCTCGAGGTGCTGCGCCGGTTGTACGCGCGCGTGGGCGATCAGCTGGTGCTCATCTCGGTCGGCGGTATCGAGACCGCCGATCAGGCGTGGGAGCGGATTCTGGCGGGCGCCACCCTGTTGCAGGGCTACACCGGGTTCATCTACGGCGGGCCGTTCTGGGCGCGGCGCATTCACCGCGGGCTCGCGGTCAAACTGCGCGCGCACGGGTATTCGAGCCTGGGTCAGGCCGTGGGCGCGGGGCATACCGCTCGCGCCTGAGCGTTCTGCTGCGCTGACCGCGACTCTGCGGTCGGCGCAGTGGGCATCAGGGGCAACGGCCTTGTGGCGCAACAGCCTTCAGTCCGCCGTACCGGGTCAGGCCCACAGGTGCTGCGAGCGCGCGCCGGACGCGGCGGGGGCCAGCGTGCCCGGCGGCAGGGTGCCCACATACCAGCCGCGCAGGAACGGTTCGGGCAGCACCGCATCGGTCTCGTACGGGATCAGGGTGTCGTGATGCATGCGTTCGGCCATGCGCTGGGCGAGCATGACCACCGCGTGCTCGACCAGAATTCCGAGCCGGGCCGCGCGTTCGGCCGCCTCGGAATGGGCGGCGTCGTCGAAAACGATCTCCGGATCGGACAGGATCTCATCCAATTCCATTCCCGCGTGCGCCTGCGCGCGGGTCAATCGTTGTTCGGGTAGCCAACTCAGCGACCACGCGTCCTCATCACGGGCGCGAAGCGCGAATTCGGGGGTGATGTCGCTGGTCATCTCCCGATGGCTGATATCGATTGTCACTGCCGGGTCCTCCCTGAGCTGTTTGCATCCTCATCGAACACCGGACGGTCGGTATTTCACCCTTTCCCAACCCCGCCCGGTTTGTCGGGAAATTCAGTGTTCTCGCCTCCCTTGCAATACCTGCTGCACCTGTTCCACCGGCATGCCCAATTCGTCCGCGTCGACGATCGCCCGCGCCGCCAGAATCACGTCGCGCCGATAACCCAACTCCCGCCCATCGGCCACCCGATGCGCTGCCTCGCCGGTGAGGTCACTGGTCATCTGCCAGTCGGAGTAGTAGATCGTCACGGTCTCCCCCGCTCCATCATCCGCTGATGCAGCACCGCCATGACGTGTTTCACGCTGGTTCCCAGCTCCCTGGCAAGAACCTCCGCCCGCGCCCCCGGCTCTTCGGGCGAACAACACAATTCCGCGAGCTCCATCCCCGCCCGAGCCTGCTCTAGCGTGAACAACCGCTCGTCCCACCAACTCAACTCCCAGGCGGGCTCACCCCGATCATTGCGCCGCCGCGCCCACTCGGGGCAGGTGCTACTGGTTATCGATCGACTGCTCTCGTACATCACGACGGTTCTCCAAAAGTGAAGCGCCACCGCCGGAGCATCCTCTTTTCGGAATGCCCGAGACCGGCCGATCGCATCGCGATGATCAGCCGGTGCTGTCGCTGCCAACGAATTGTATGAACACGGATCGAGCGGGCGACGGCGGAACAGGGGTGTGGTCTGTGCTGATTCGGCGAATCCGCCTACCGCACAGCGACTTCGCCGTCCTGCTCCGTCTCGGGCTCGCCGGCCGCCGCCCGCGTCCCCCGCCGAAACCGCCAAATCAGTGGAATCGCTCCCAACACCGAGACCTCCCAAACCGTCTGGTGCAGGCGTTCTTTCGCCTAGACTGAGAATGGCATTTGCCGACCGATTCCGGCAATTGCCGATGCACCAAGGGAATTGACGGTTCTTCTGTTCAATAAACCTGACCTCCGGTACGTGGAGGAAGAATGACCAGGAACAACCCGCAACGCCGCACCGACCGGGAGTCGGAGTCGTTCGATGCCGCCGACCTCCATGCGGGCAGCGTGATTCGAGGAAGATCGGAGCAACCGGACAGTCGCTGTGGCGGCACCGACGTATCGTGAGGTTTGGATGGAGAAAACCCGCACTTCACGAAGAGTCGATCTGTCGATGGCGCCCACTGATCCGACCACCGTCGCCGTGCTCAGCATTCTCACTCGTCTTCGTACCCGGTCGGGCCTGAGCTCGGATCGGCTGGGCAGCACCGAGATCGACATCTCTACCCTGCAGCAGTTGAGCGTGGTCGCGCGTTTCGCGCATGTCGCGGGGCTGACAACCGAACAGGCGGTGCCCGGAGTCATCGCTCATGTCGCTCGTCAGCTGCCCGCGACACATCGGCTGATTGTCGATGCCGAGCTGTGCCTGGGGCTTTTCGGTGACGAGCCACCCGCCGGTATCGATCTGAACTCACTGTATGGACCAGACCTGATCGACAGGCGTCGTTATTTGGCGCGCGAGTGGTTGCATCTCCATGAAGCGATGGGAGTCTCCGACATCCCTCCCGCCCCGACGGTGCGAACCTTGCGTGGCGCTCCCGAGCTGGAAGCCTTCACCGCTTTGGCGACCCTGATGACATCCGGGTCGATCCCGGACACTTCGGGATTGGACACGGTGACCGTGATCGGTGACGCGGTGATCGATCAGCTCTACGTGGTCGAACAGATTCCGGTCGCGGGGACCTCGGCGTGGGGTGATTTTCGCAGGCATCCGGGCGGTAAGGGCCTCAATCGCGCGGTCGCGCTCGCACGCCTGGGTCTGGACGCGCGATTGGTGACGGCGATCGGTGATGACGACGACGGCGAGAGCATTCGGCGTTATCTGTTCAAACAGCGGGTCGACACCAGCCTGGTCAAGATCAATCGCGGCGGCCGCACCCCGGTGACGGCGGTCATCATGAATTTGACCGGCCAGTACGCGTCGATTGCGTTCAAAGAGCGGCGTATTCAGCTGACCGATGCAGATTTGGAGAGTGCCTCGATCCGGCAGGCCATCGCCGATTCCAGGGCGGTGTTGCTGACGTTCGAACAGTCCACCGATGTGGTCGAACAGGCTCTGCGAGTTGTGGATTCGCTCAGCTCGCCGCCGTGGCTCATCATGAATGTTTCGCCACCGCAGGTGCTTCCGCAATCGGCGTACGAGTATCTGCGTGCGGTGGACTATTTGGTGGGCACTTCGATAGAGATGGCAGAGTTGTGGCCGAGTAGCACGCCCGCGGAGGTGATCGAACGGCTCCTGGGCTTCGGCGTCGGCACCGTATGCACGGTCGACGGTTCGCGTTGCACGATCCATCGACTGCGGCGTCCCAGCGTGGAGTTGTCGCGGTTCGCGGCGGTCCTACCCGGATCAGCGGGTGCGGCATCGGCGTTTTCCTCCGCGCTGGCGTATCGGTTGATAACGCGAGGCAAGGCTGCTGACATCGACGATTTCACCTGGGCCACCGCCGCGATCGCAGCGACTGCTCCGGTCCGGAATGTTCCGGACGCGATGCCGACGGTCGAGCAAATCGAGCGGATCGTGGCACGTGATCGCGACGACGCGTGACGTGCCCGGGACTGGCTATCCGGGCTTCCGTGTGTCATCAGGGCCCACGAGTTAGCATTTCTCGCGGCCGATGGGCCGTCCTTGGACTCGCTGATAGACCGACTCATAAGGACTCGCTCAATGGATGCAGGGTTTGGCGAGGTCCGCACCGACCGACCACTCGGAGGTCCGGATCCGCGAATCCTGGCCGAGCCCGCTCATCTCGTGGTTCGCCATGGCAGGCCGCTCGAGGTTCGGGTGGCCGAGGTGGACGGCGATCACCGATCCGGACATGCCCTGATAATCGGCACGATATCGCAGGGTTGTCTGGTTCGCATTCACTCGCGATGTCTCTACGGTGACGCACTTGAATCGCACGACTGTGACTGTGGACCGCAACTGGCCGCATCCTTGGACATGATGCAGGTCGAGGGCGCCGGGGTGCTGATCTATCTGGAGCAGGAGGGCCGCGGCGCCGGACTGGTGGCGAAAGGCCGTGGCTATCACCTGAGTCAGCAAGCGCTGCTCGACAGCTTCGAGAGCTATGTACAGCTGGGGTACCCGGAGGATGCGCGACAGTACGATGGCGCGGCCGCGATGCTCAAAGCCTTGGCGCTCAGCGAGATTCGCCTGCTCACCAACAATCCGGAAAAGGTGCGGACTTTGCGCGATGCCGGGTTGTCCGTGCGCCAGGTACCGCTGCGTATCCTGCCGGGGAATGATCGCGTAAACGACTACCTGGCCGCGAAACGGGAGCGTCGAGGTCATGAACTGCCACAATCCTGGTGGACATACCGGGCTGCCAGCCGGTTGTCCAGTGCCGGAGGCGTCGTTGCGTTCGCGGCATCGTGCGGGGTGATTGCCGAATTGATGACGCCCAGTACCGTATTCGGCTTGGATCGCGTGATTCCCGCTGTACTGGGTCTCTTGGTAGGAAGGTGGGGATTCACTCGAACTCGGTTGCTGAAGGCCAAAATTAGACTGGTATGCGCGACATTGTTGTCACCTTCTTCCCGTGGTGAACAATTGGCTGCCGTAGATCCGGTTCTGGAACCAGCCGACGCGACCGAAGGAATCGGCCTATGCTCGCTCCCTTCGGCCATAATTGCCGGAGGCACAATGAGCTAGGGCGGCCGTGAAAGAGCTTCAGGCGACTGCACATTCGCTGACGCGCAAGGGACGGGAGTTGTCCGTGCGGGTCAGCGAGTTGCGGGCGGATCCTGAGACCGGGGCCGGGGAACTACTCGGGCACATCCTCGTTTTCGGAGATCCCGATCAGGAGTGTCTGGTGCGGATCCACTCACGTTGTCTCTATGGCGACGCGTTGGGCTCACAGGACTGCGACTGCGGACCCGAGCTCGATCTGGCTATGGATCTGATCCAAGCCGAGGGACACGGCGTGCTCGTGTATCTGGAGCAGGAGGGCCGAGGGTCCGGACTGATCGTGAAGGCGATGGGGCTGCGGTTGGGCGCGCAGATCGGGGTCGACACCTTCACGAGCTATCGGATGTTGGGGCATCCGATCGATTCGCGGTCGTATGGGCATGCGGCGCAGGCGCTGTCGGGGTTGGGGCTGCGGTCGGTGCGGTTGATGACGAACAATCCGGACAAGGTGGCGGCGCTGGAGGAGGCGGGGTTCGCGGTGGTGACCGTGCCGCTGTTGACCGAGCCGCGGAGTGAGCGGGCGCGGCAGTATATGGAGGCCAAGCGGAGGTTTCGGGGGCATCGGTCGATGATCGGCGGGCGGCGGTGGCCTGCGCGGGCGGTGCGCGGAGCCTGGGGAGCGGTCCGAAATGTCCGATTTGCGGGATCTGGGTTGTAGCGCGAGACACAGCGGTGACTTTCTGGCTAAGCTGAGTGAGCCGCGCCACAGATGAGCGTGCGGCCATCGCGTGATCGGTGGGTGTTCTCTCGGGACGTCGGGTTCGCGCAGGTCGGATGGGTGCGCGTGTGGCGGTGTAAGCGAGAGGCAATCGGAAAAGGGTTATGACGACAGACATCGGCTATCCGCACAAATCGGGCAAAACGGTCTACACGATTCCGGAGGCGTTTCAGGAGACGCTGACATTGCGTCCGGAGCAGATCGCGATCAGGACGGTGGGGGGAACCACTGAGATCAGCTGGCGAGAGTACGGGGAGCGGGTGCGCGGCATTGCCGCCGGATTGGCGGGGCTGGGGGTGGGCCACGGGGACACCGTCGGCATCATGCTGACCAACCGGCCCGAGTTCAATCTCGTCGACACCGCGGCGCTGCACCTGGGCGCGACGCCGTTCTCGATCTACAACACCAGCTCCGCCGAGCAGATCGCGCATCTGTTCACCAATGCCGAGAACAAGATCGTCATCACCGAGCCCGCGTTCCTGGACGCGGTGCGCGGGGCCGGTGTGGAGATCGAACACATTGTGCTGGTGGAGGGTTCGGCCGCGGGCACCATCACCCTCGCCGAGGTGGAAGCCGCACCGGCCGCCGATTTCGACTTCGACGCCGCCTGGCGCGCGGTCAAGGCCGAGGATCTGGCGACGCTGATCTACACCTCCGGCACCACCGGCCCGTCCAAGGGCGTGGAGCTGACCCATCGTAATGTGGTCGCCCAGATCGTCGGACTGGTGAACGGCCCGCTGGTGGTCGGCCTCGATGACCGTTCGGTGTCGTATCTGCCCGCCGCCCATGTGGCGGACCGCATTTCGGGTCACTGCGCCAACCTGTTCACCGGCGTGCAGATGACCACCGTGCCCGATCCGCGCGAGATCGCCGCCGCCCTGCCCGATGCCCGCCCCACCGCGTTCTTCGGTGTGCCGCGGGTGTGGCAGAAGATCAAGGCCGGCATCGATGCCAAGCTCGCCACCGAGCCCAGCGGCGTGAAGAAGGCCCTGGCCAATTGGGCCATCGGTGTCGGCGTGGAAGCCGCGCGCGCGGACCTGTCCGGCAACGGCCGCGGTCTGCTGCTCGATGTGCAGCACAAGCTGGCCGATGCCCTGGTGCTGTCGAAACTGCGGCACACCTTGGGATTCGACGAACTCAAGGTCGCGGCCTCGGGTGCGGCGGCCATCCCGCCGGAGACCCTCGAGTACATGCTCGGACTGGGTTTCGTGGTCACCGAGGTGTGGGGCATGTCGGAGACCTCCGGCGTGGGCACCTACACCCCGCTGGCCAAGCCCAAGCCGGGCACGGTGGGAATTCCCATGCAGGACACCGATGTTCGCCTCGGCGAGGACGGCGAGCTGCTGCTGCGCGGGCCGATCGTGACGCACGGCTACCGCAAGATGGCCGATAAGACCGCCGAGGCGATCGACGCGGACGGCTGGCTGCACACCGGCGATGTGGCCACCATCGACGGTGACGGCTACATCAGCATCGTCGATCGCAAGAAGGAACTCATCATCAACGAGGCGGGAAAGAACCTGTCTCCCACCAATATCGAGAACACCGTGAAGGCGGCGTCCTCGCTGGTCGGCCAGGTGGTGGCGATCGGTGACGCCAAGCCGTACATCGCCGCGCTCATCGTGCTCGACCCCGATACCGCGGTGGTGCGCGCCAAGGCCCTGGGCACCCCGGACGCCGATCTGAAGACCCTGGCGGTGCGCCCGGAGATCGTCGAGGAGATCAAGGCGGCGGTCACCACCGCCAACGCCAAACTCTCACGCGTGGAACAGATCAAGCGTTTCATCGTGCTGGATGCGGGCTGGGAGCCCGGCGGTGACGAACTCACCCCGACCCTCAAGCTCAAGCGCAGCCCGATCAACACCAAGTACGCCGCCGATATCACCGCGCTGTACACCACCCCGGCCCCGGACAATGTCGTAAACCTGTCCTGAGTCGAAAACGACTGTGGCCCCGGACGATTCGTTCGGGGCCACAGTCGTTTCCGGAGCAGATGCACGCACGCGCTCCGGCCGGCAACGCCGAATGTTGTGCCGGACAATCGGTCACGCTCGCGCGGTGGCCGACCCCACCCGCAGCATCGGTCACGCGCGCGCGGTGGCCGACCCCACCCGCAGCAGTTGCCAGGTCATCTCGGTGGCGATCCGTTCCATCTGCGCGTGCGAGTGCTCGGCGGTGTCGTACTCGACCTGCACGGTGAGACGGTCGCCGACGGTGAACATGGTCATTTTCGGTGGCATGCCCGGGGTCATGGCGAATACCTCATCGCGCACGAATTCCAGTGTCGCGGGCAGGGAATGGGCCGGTACGCGGCCGATATTGGACAGCGCCAGGGTCGGTGGCGCGCCGAACAGTGCCGCGGTCACCTCGTCGAGGTCGCGCTGGGCGGCGCGCATGAACATGGCGGGGAAGCGGGCCTGCGTCGAATCACGCATACCCGCCGCGACGGCGCTCGCCAGCTCGATCGGATGCGAGTCCGGGGCCGCGAGTACCGGTGTACCGGCCCCGGCGGCGCAATTGAGCACGGTCGAGGCGGGTAGCACCGGCACCAGATCGGGGCGCAGATCCACCGCGTGCCCGCACATCATCGGCAGCGGTCCGGCCTCGGGCGCGAACTCGGTGCGCACCGCCGCCATGGCCGCGCCGGCGAGCAGGCTGTTCACCGAAAACCCCTGTGCGCGTGCGGTAGCCACCAAGGCCGCGGTCTGCGCGGCATCCAATTCGATGCGCCGTACCGCGAGCCTGCCGCTCGGATCTCCCCCGCCCTGACCATCGAGGGGCAGGTGCACCGGAGCGGCCGCCGGATCCATGGCCATCGCACCCGCGCGCACCATCGCCACGAACGCGTCGACCTCGGCATCGCTGATCAGCGCGGCGAGCTGCGTATCCACCCCGGCGGGCAACGCGTAGTTCCGTTCCGGTTGCGGCAGTGGCGATCCCGTCACCCGCGCGGTGTAGCGCCGCCACATCTCGTCCACGAGCGGGAACACCGAGCGGCCATCGGAAATGCCGTGATGCAGCACCAGCACGACCCGGGTGAACTCGCCCTCGCGCAGCAGTTCCGCACGGAAAAGCCCTGCGCCCCACTCCTGTCGGGCGTTCACCAGTGTGCGATAGACCTGCGCGCCGCCCGCGGTGACCGTGACGCTCGGCCGATAGTCGTCATCGAGTTCGAATCGTCGCACCCCGGCATCGCCGGTGACCACCCGCGCCCGCAGCAGCGGATGCAGGGCAGCGAGTTCGGTGAGCGTGTCGCGCAGCGCGGCGGGGTCCATCTCCCCGCGCACGGTGCTGCCGATGAACAGCGGCATACCGCCGATGGGCACGCTGCCCAGACGGGTGTGCTCGCCGAAGTAGCCGTTCTCGAAGGGGGACAGTGGGCGCTGACTGGTCATGTGCTTCCGGCTTTCCTGCGGTGGACCTGGCGAAATCGACCATACACACGTTTCAAACAATTGTCACAAACATATGTTTGAAACGATCGTCACAAACCGCTGTTAGGCTGCCGAAGGTGGGAACCCGAGAAGATCTGCTCGCCGGAGCCAAGAAGTGCCTGGCAGAACGCGGCCTGGCCCGCACCACCGTGCGCGATATCGTGGCCGCCTCCGGCACCAATCTGGCCGCCATCAACTACCACTTCGGCACCCGTGACCAGCTGCTCAATCAGGCGATGCTGGAATCCACGGGCGAATCGGTGACCCGGGTACTCGAATCCCTGCCCGACGACGCCGACCTGGACACCGGCGAACGCCTGACTACCTTCTGGCGCAAGCTCCTCGAATCCTTCGGCACCGATCGCGCAGTGTGGTCGGCCAATGTCGAGAGCATGGCCCAGGCCCTGCACTCCCCCGAACTGCGCACCGAGATCGGCGCCGCCCAGGTCCGCGCCCGCGCGGGCCTCTCGGAAGCCCTGGGCGACAACGACCCTCGCATCGGCGTCATCGTGCAAACCCTGATCGGTGGCCTACTGGCCCAGGCCCTCATCGACCCGGACAACACCCCCACCGCCGATGATCTCACCGCCGGGATCCAAGCCCTGGCCGCACTGTCGGACCCGGCCTCCTGACACGGCCACCCGGGCCCCGGGGATCTCGTCATCCCGGCGTGCTTGTGGCCGGGATCCATTCCCGGTCCATGCCGGACATGACTGTGGCCCCGAGCGAATAGCTCGGGGCCACAGTCGAATACAGTCCGGCGACTACTTCTGCTCGTGCGTACCGATCAGCGTGGCGCGCCCGATGGCGTTGAGGAACAGGTTGAACCCCAGGTAGGCGGGCGAGGCGCTCTCGTCGACCTCGAGCTTGTCCACCCCGACCGCGTGCACGACCACGAAGTAGCGGTGCGGGCCGTGTCCGGCGGGCGGGAACGCGCCGGTGTACTCGTGCAGGCCCGCGTCATTGCGCAGTACGACCGCGCCCTCGGGCAGGTTGCCGCCCTTGCTGCCCTGCCCGGTCTCCAGGCTCGTGGTGCCGGCCGGGATATTGGCGACCACCCAGTGCCAGAAACCCGAGGCGGTCGGCGCGTCCGGGTCGTACACGGTGACGGTGAAACTCTTTGTCTCCGCGGGGAATCCGGACCAGCTCAGCTGCGGGGAGATGTCCTTGCCGCCCGCGCCGCCCAGCGCGCTGACCTGATCCAGGTGCAGCGGCTCACCCGCGGTGATATCGCCGGAGGTGACGGTGAATTCGGGCAGTTGCGGTAGCGGAGCGTAGGGATTGTAGGAGTAGTCGGGCACGGGCCGTCCTTTCGATCGCGAGGCTGATCAGCAGTTCAGGAGGAAGTGTTCCAGTACGCTCGCACCGAATTCCAGCGCCGCCACCGGGACGCGTTCATCCACGCCGTGGAACAGCGCGCTGAAATCCAGATCCGGCGGCAATTGCAGCGGCGCGAAGCCGAAGCAGCGAATTCCCAAGCGCGCGAACGCTTTCGCGTCGGTGCCGCCGGACAGCATGTAGGGCACGGTGCGCCCCTGCGGGTCGTGCGCGAGGATCGCGGCGTTCATGGCATCGACCAGGTGACCGTCGAAAGTGGTTTCGTACGAGTCGAGTTTGGTGATCCACTCGCGTTCGACATCGGGTCCGATGAGCGCGTCGACCTCCTTCTCGAACTCGGCCTGCCGCCCCGGCACCACGCGGCAGTCGATCACGGCCTCGGCGGTCTGCGGAATGACATTGGCCTTGTAGCCGGCCTGCAACATGGTCGGGTTGGCCGTATCGCGCAGTGTCGCACCGATAATGCGCGAGATGGTGCCGAGCTTGGCGAGCTGGCCCTCGATATCGGGACTGGCCGGATCGAAGGTCAGCCCGGATTCCTCGGCGACCGCGGCCAGGAATTCGGCCACCGAATCCGAGACCACCAGCGGGAAGGTGTGCGTGCCCAGGCGCGCGACCGCCTGCGCCAGAATGGTGACCGCGTTGTCCTCGTGCAGGAACGACCCGTGCCCCGCGCGCGCCTTGGCGCGCAAGCGCATCCAGCCCAGACCCTTCTCCGCGGTCTCGACCAGGTACAACCGGCGTTCGGTGCCATCGGGTCGCGGCACGGTGAGCGAGAACCCGCCGACCTCGCCGACCGCCTCGGTCACCCCGGCGAACAGATCGGGCCGATTATCGGCCAGCCACTGCGACCCCCAGCGCCCGCCGTTCTCCTCATCGGCCAGGAAGGCGAACACGATATCGCGCGGCGGCACCGTGCCCTCGATCTTGAACTGCCGGGCCACGGCCAGCATCATGCCGACCATATCCTTCATATCGATGGCCCCGCGGCCCCATACGTACCCGTCGCGGATCGCCCCGGAGAACGGGTGCACGCTCCAGTCCTCGGCCTGCGCGGGCACCACATCCAGATGCCCGTGCATCATCAGCGCGCCACGGCTCGAATCCGCGCCCTGCAACCGGGCGAACACATTGCCGCGCCCGGGCGCGCCGGATTCCACGTACTCGGTGGTGTATCCCGCCTGATGCAGTTGATCGGCCACCCATTGCGCGCATTCGCGCTCACCCTTGGTGGTCTCGAGTTCGCCGGTATTGGAGGTGTCGAACCGGATCAGCGTGCTGACCAGGTCCACCACCTCCGAGACGGCGCGGGACGTGCGAAGTTCGCCAGTTTCGGACACGTCCCCTTTCCTACCATCTCCGCACACCCCCACCGCCGCGCCCCGTCATTCCACACCCCGCACCGCGCAGGTGATGGCCACGAGCCGAATTGAAATCAGGCCCGGCACAACACTTCCCAGCCGCGGTGCGCTACGTCCTCCGTCATCCCGGCGCGTCTTTGGCCGGGATCCACACCGTAAGCGCAGGCACCTTCGGGTATGGATCCCGGCCACAAGCACGCCGGGATGACGGGGCTGGCGGTCAGCGCAATACGCGCAGGGTCATGGTCAGGGTCGCCAGCAGGGACTCCAAGCGCTGATCGGCGATGCGGCGTTCGAGGATCTCGGGGTCCAGGCGGGTGCCGGCGGCCCAGAGTTCGCCGATGCGGGCCTGTACATCGACGTCGGTGGCGGCCAGTACCCACAGCAGGGGTGCCCAGAGGCGGGCGGCCTGGGCGATGGCGGGCAACATGATCAGCGTCGAGGTGTCGAGTTCGGCGAGCTGGGTGCCCGCGCGGCGGCGCACTTCTGCGGGTGTGCGGGCCAGCGGTTCCAGGACACCGCGCCACAGGGCCAGTTCACTGCTGCCGTCGAGGGCGGCGACCAGGGTTTCGGCGGTTTCGGCGACGACCGGGTTGAAGGCGAGTTTGGTGAGCGCCTGCGGGCTCAGTTGTCCAGCGAAACGCAGCAGGTCATCGGTGGCGTCGGCGGCCAGGAAGGTGGTGAGCAGGTCCGCGATGGCCGAGGGCGGTGCGACCTCGAAGAGGATATCGCCGACCGCGGCGATGACATCGGGGGCGCACCGCGCGAACACCGACAGCGCGGCCAGGCGCAATTCCTTGGACCCGTCGATGACGGTGCCGAGCAGCTTCGGAATCCGATCGCCGGGGCCCGAGAGCAGTTGCCGCACAATGGCACTGATGCTCTCCCCGGAATAGGCGTAGGCGGCCGAGCGGATCAGCCCCTCGTCATCGGGGACGCCCTCCTCCACCGCGCGCACCAATTCCGGTGTGGCATAGGCCAGGAAGGGCCCGGCGGTGATGTAGTCGCGCCGCCGCAGCAGTTCATTGACGATCGCTATCACCGGTTCGGTGGGTGCGTCATCGGCGAGCTGTCCCACGGTGCGCGGATCCAGATACGGCGCGCAATCGGCCGCGTACTCGATGCTCAGCCGCAGCAGCGCGTCCACGGCCTTGCGTGGATGCTGCACGCCCACGGCTCCGGCCGCGCGTCCGGTCATGGCTGGTGGCACCACACGCTGCACGATGGGCAGCGAGATGCCGAGCGGAATGATCGGCACCAGCGAGCTGATCCGCTCGAAAACCGGTGTGTGCTGGTCGAACAGTGCCCCGGACATGCGCTGCTGCAGTTCGTTGAGCCGATGCGCCCCGAGTCGCTCGAGATGTTCGACGCGTTCTACCGGGACGTGCAGGGTCCTTGCCAGGAGTACCAATTGGGCGCGGGTGACCAGATCGGTCATAGGCCGCACCGGGTCGCGGGTCTTCCGCCATAGGCGAAATCGACTGTGGCAGACATGTTTCCCCGTCCTGCGGTGTCCGAGTGCGGACCCGCCGTGTTCGACCGCCCATCATAGGCGGGCAGATACGACGAAAACCGCAAACAGTGCAGACTCACAGAGCCCCGTTAGGATGCGGCCATGAGTCATCCCGCGGGGTGGTACCCCGAGAGTCCAGGATCCACCGTCGTGCGCTGGTGGGACGGTAGTCAATGGACCAATCACACCCAGCCGCAGCAACAGTCGGCGCAACCTCAGCAGCAGGCGCAACCGCAACAGGGTCAGCAAACATCGGGTCAGCAGCAGTACGGGCAGCAGGAGCAGCAGGGCTACGCCAAGCAGGGCCAGCAGTACGGCCAGCAGGGCCAGCAGCCGCAGGGACAGCAGTACGCGCAGCAAGGTCAGCAGGCGCAGGGCCAGCAATATGCCCAGCAGGGCCAGCAGTATTCGGGCCAGCAGTACGCTCAGCAGCCGCAGCAGGGGCAATACGGCCAGCCGCAATACGGTCAGCAGCCCAGTGACGCGCACGCCCTGGAATTCGATATCGGCGGCGCGCACGATCCCGCCGCGATCCAGCGCCAGGTGCAGCAGCAGGCCGGGGTCGGGGCGACCCAGGCCGGTGGCGGCACCGTGTTCACCGAGCCGATCCTGGTGGTGAACCAGAAGGTCAAGCTCATCGAAATGGCCAATGAGTACGCCGTTTTCGACCAGCAGGGCCGGCAGATCGGCGCGGTGGTCGAGGTCGGGCAGAGCGCGCTCAAGAAGGCCGTGCGCTTCATGTCCAGCTATGACCAGTTCATGACGCACAAACTGGAGATCCGCGACGGTCAGGGCCAGACGGTGCTGCGCGTGACGCGCCCGGCCAAGGTCTTCAAGTCGCGCTTCGTGATCGAGCACGGCAATGGCGCGCCGATCGGGGAGATCATCCAGGAGAACATGATTGGCAAGATCAACTTCTCCTTTGTGGTGAATGGCCAGCAAATCGGCGGGATTCGCGCCGAGAACTGGCGGGCCTGGAACTTCATGATTCACGACCACACCGGTCAGGAGGTCGCCCGCATCACCAAGACGTGGGAGGGCCTGCTCAAGAACATGTTCACCACCGCCGACAACTATGTTGTGCAGATTCACCGCCAGCTCCCCCAACCGCTGCTGTCCATGGTGGTCGCCTCGGGCCTGGCCATCGACACCGCGCTCAAGCAGGATTCGCGCGGCTGGGGCTGATCCGGTCAGCTGCCGCCCCGCGCCGTCACCACGGCGCGCCAACCGCCGCCGGGTCGCGCGCCATTCGGTGCGCGACCCGCGTTGTTTCCGCTGCGCGGCCCGCGCCGTTTCCGGTGCGCGAGGTCCGCGCATGAGCGGCACAGCCTCCTCTCATGCGGGCGCAAGCGGTACGCAAGACAGCGCAAGGGCGCGGTAATCGCGGCTCGGCACAGTGATTCTCATGAACGAGACACGCGATGTGGTGATTGTCGGAGCCGGACCGGTCGGGCTCATGCTGGCGTGCGAGTTGCGACTGGCGGGCGTGGATGTGCTGGTGCTGGAGCGGCTCACCGAGATCGATCCGACTCTGAAGGCGGGCGCGATCAACGTGCCCACCGCGCAGGCGCTGTACCGGCGCGGATTCCTGCCCGAACTGCTGGAACAGCACAACGCCACCATGGCCCAGTTCGCCGCCTTCCGGCGCGGCGCCGGGATCGGGGAGCCGCCCGCCGGGAAGCGATTCGTCCCCGGACATTTCGCGGGCATCCAACTCGACGGCGGCGCAATCGATCTCGACGATCCGGTGTTCGCGAACGCCGGTCCCGCCGCCGCGGCCTGGTTCGTCTCCCAGCAGGGCATCGAAACGATTCTGGCGCGCCGCGCGACCGAACTCGGCGTCGAGATCCGGCGCAGCGTGGCGGTGACCGGATTCGAGGATGACGGAATCGGGGTCACCGTGAACACCGGTGATCGCGC
Source organism: Nocardia sp. NPDC058058 (assembly GCF_042885355.1). Taxonomy (NCBI): domain Bacteria; kingdom Bacillati; phylum Actinomycetota; class Actinomycetes; order Mycobacteriales; family Nocardiaceae; genus Nocardia; species Nocardia sp. NPDC058058. The sequence continues at coordinate 920,139 of NZ_JBHVSA010000001.1, forward strand.
CGTGCGCGCGGGCTGGCTGATCGGCTGCGACGGCGGCCGCAGCGTCGTGCGCAAGCTCGCGGGCTTCGACTTCCCGGGCCTGGACCCGGAGATCACCGGCAGGCAGGCCGTGGTGGAAATGACCGGCGCGGAACAGGTTCGGCCCGGCTGGCACGACACCCCCCACGGCATCTACGTCTACGGCCCGACCCCCGGCCGGTTCCTGACCGTCGAACTCGACGGCCCGCCCGCCGACCGCGACGCACCCATCACCGCGGCGGAGCTGGAGCAGAGCTTCCGCAAGGTCACCGGCGTGGAAGTCCATATCACCAAGGTCATTTCGGCGACCCGCTTCACCGACAACACCCGCCAGGTCCCCGACTACCGCAAGGGGCGGGTGCTGCTGGCGGGCGATGCCGCGCACGTACATTCACCCTTCGGCGGCCAGGGTCTGAACCTCGGTATCGGGGATGCGCTCAACCTGGGCTGGAAGCTCGCGGCCGTGGTGCGCGGCTGGGCTCCGGCGGATCTGCTCGACACCTACACCGCCGAACGGCATCCGATCGGGGCGTGGGTGCTGGATTGGACGCGCGCGCAGATCGCGGTCATGCGCACCGATCCGCGCAGCCGCGCCCTGCGCGCGGTCATGACCGATCTGCTCGGCACCAAGGACGGGGCCACCGAGATCTTCAAACGCATCTCCGGCGTTCTGCACCGCTATGACCTGGGCGATACGCATCCCCTGGTCGGCGCGGTCGCCCCCGACCTGGAATTGGCCGACGGCACCCGCCTCGGCGAATACTTCGCCGAGGGCACCGGGGTGCTGCTGGATCTGAACGACTCCCCCGCACTGCGCGAGGTGGCCGCCGCCTGGCCGCACCGGGTACGCGTCGTCACCGCCAAACCCGCTCAGCCCCAAAGCATTTCCGCGCTGCTGGCGCGTCCGGACGGTGTCGTGGCCTGGGCCGCCGACACTTCCGAGGTGGCCGGGTTGAAGCAGGCTCTCACCCGCTGGTTCGGGCCCGCCGAGCAGGATGCGTAGCCTGCGGCGGGTGTGGATCCCGGCCAAATACACGCCGGGATGACGGGAACCCGGATGACGGGAACGCGGATGACGGGAACGCGGATGACGGGAACGCGGATGACGGGAACGCGGATGACGGGTTGGTTGGTCGGGGCAGTTAGTCGCGAATTGCCTCGGCCAGCGCGGGGTGATCCGCGACCGGCTGCGTTGCGTGGACGCGGGTCGCGCCGATGCGGTTGATGCGGCGTGAGCCCCACGCGCCCAGCGCGTTCAGGGCGGTATTCAGCGCCACGCCCTCCTCGGTGAGCGAATAGTCGACGCGGGGCGGGATTTCCGGATACAGCTCGCGGTGGATGATGCCGTCCTCGGCGAGCTCGCGCAGGTGCTGGCCGAGCATCTTCTCCGAGACGCCGGGCAGTCCCCTGCGCAGTTCACCGAAGCGGCGCACGCCGTGCTCGTGCAGTTCCCACAGGATCAGGACTTTCCATTTACCGCCGATGACATCCATGGCGGCGTCGATACCGCAGAAGTATGGTCCCGATCTCTTTTCGCTCATGCCCGTCCTCACTAGCTGGATACACACCTTTCGGTACGTGTCCGAGAAAATAGTGCGTACTTGTTGCCCAACGTCACGACGGGCAACCTCGATTCCAGCGCGCGCCGATCACCTCAGCCCGGAATCGAAGGAGTACTCGCAATGACGAACAATCAGCACACCCCGGTGATCGTGCTCGGCCTGGGCGCGATGGGTCAGGCGCTCGCGGCGGCATTCGTGCGTGCCGGTGTGCCGACCACGGTGTGGAATCGGTCCGCCGGCAAGGATATCGACCTGGTCGCGGCCGGTGCGGTGCGCGCCGAAACGGTCGCCGAGGCGATCGGTGGCGGCGGCCTGATCATCAGCGTGCTGCTCGATCACGCCTCGGTGCACGAACAGCTCGATCCGGTCGCCGCACAACTGGCCGGGCGGCAGTGGGTCAATCTGACCAGCACCGCACCCGAGGAATCCCGGGAATTGGCGGCGTGGGCGGCCCGGCACGACATCGAATTCCTCGATGGCGGCATCATGGCGATCCCGTCCATGATCGGCACCCCGGGGTCGGCGATCTTCTACAGCGGTGCCCGCGAACTGTTCGACACCCATCGCGGTGTCCTCGAACTGCTGGGTTCGGCCGAATACTTCGGCGACGACGCCGGTGCCGCAGCGCTCAACGATTTCGCGTTGCTGGCGAGCATGTATCAGATGTTCGCCGGGTTCTCCCACGGCGCGGCACTGGCGGGCACCGGTGGCCTGAGCGCCACCGAATTCGCCGCGCGCGCGGTGCCATTCCTGTCCGCGATGGTGCAGGGCCTGCCCGCCTACGGCGCGACCATCGATTCGGGTGCGTACGCGGCGGAGGTTCAGCATCTCGCGTTCCAGAAATCGGCGCTCGATGCCCTCGTGCGCGCCAGCAAGGACGCTCGAGTCGCCCCCGACCTGCTGGAACCGATTGCCGCCCTGGTGGATCGGCAGGTCCGGGCCGGACACGGCGGCATGGCCTTCGCCCGCACCATCGAGGAATTGCGCTGAGTGCCAAGAGTTCCGGCATCGGGGACCACGGTGGGTGAACCGTTCACCGAATTCGGTGGCTGACCCGCCGATCCGATTCGGACCCGCCGCGATACGCGGCGGGTCCGAATCAGGTGCAGGGTCAGTGCGTGATGCGCAAGGTGGCAGCCAGTGCCGAAAGCTGTTCACCCAGCTGAAGATCGGCGATGCGCTGCTCCAGCGCGCCACGTTCGGAATCCTCCAGCGCGGACCACACCTCGCCGATCCGCGATTGGGCATCGGGTTCGGCGACCGCGAGGATGCGCAGCAGCGGCGTCCACAGCTCCGCCGCGGTGAGCACCGCCGGAAGCTGCGCCAGCACTGCCCCGTCCAGGCGGGACAGATTGCCGCCGATCCGGCGGGTGGCCGGAGCGGGTGTGCGGTCGGCCAACTCCAGCAGGCCACGCCATACCGCGGCATCGCTGTCGATATCGATCGCCGCGGTGAACGCGTCGACGGACTCGGGTTCGGCCACCGCCGGATTGGCGGCGAGCCGATCCAGCGCCGCGGGGCTGAGCTGTCCGACGAACCGCATCGTCTCGGGCACCACCCCGGCGCTGACGAAGGCGCGAATGAGCGCGCCGATGTCCTCCGGCGCGCCCTCATCGAACAGAATGTCGCCGATACCCACGATGACATCGGCGTCGCAGCGCGAGAACACCGATACCGCCGCCAGTTGGAGTTCGGCCGAGCCGCCCAGAATGGTGCGCACCAGTTTGGGAATCCGCTGGAGGTTCCCGTTGAGCAGATGCCGCACCACCGTGGAGATGCTCTCGCCCGAGTAGGCGTAGGCGGCCGAACGGATCAGGCCCTCGTCGTCATGGGTGCCCTTCTCCACCGCCGCGATCAATGCCGGTGTGGCATAGGCCAGGAACGGTCCGGCCGTCACATAGTCGCGGCGGCGCAGGATCTCGTTCACGATCCGCACCACCGGTTCGGGCGGTGCGATATCGGCGAGCTGACCGACCGCGTGCGGATCCATGTACGGCGCACCGTCGGCGGCGTAGTCGGGGGTGAGAATGGCCAGCGCCTCGGCGGCCTTGCGCGGATGGTCAACGCCGATCGCCCCGGCCGCGCGCCCGGCGATGAGCGGGGGCACCAGCCGCTGCACCAGCGGCAGTGAAATGCTCAACGGAATCACCGGCACCAGCATGCTCAACCGGGAGAAGGTCTGATTGTGCTGGGCGAACATGACTTTCGCCAGCGCCTCCTGCAATTCGTGCAGGTGTTGTGCGCCCAATCGCTCGAGATGCGCCAGGCGCTCCTCGGGCACATGCAATGTCCGCGACAGCAGGGTGATCTGCGCGCGGGTGACCAGATCGCTCATCCGAGCTTGTTCCCGAACATGATCTTCTTGGCCGCCGTGCTCAGCGGCCACGGTAGCGCGCCGACGGTCTTGTCGACCGCGGCCACCATATCCGCGGTCTCGGTGCGCTGTGCCTGCCGGAAAACCGCCAGCAGGTCGGCGGTTTCGGCCGCGGTGAGCAGTTCCAGCGCGGCCAGCGGCCCGCCCAACTCCCGCTCCAGTTCGGCTTTGGCGTCCACCATGACTCCCCTTGTCCCCGAATGACCCGGATCACTCCGGTCTCGCCCCCAAGGTGTACCAAGATCGCCGCCACCGCGCCAGCCCCGAAGGATCGTTGGTGCTCAGCGCAGTTCGGCGGCGATCGCGTCGGCCGCCCGCAGGGCCATGGCCATGATCGTGACCTGCGGATTGACCCCGAGGGAGGTGGGCACCACCGAACCGTCGGCGATGTAGAGGCCCCTGGTACCGAAGACCCGGTTCTCGAAGTCCACCACCGCGGTGCGGGCATCGCGGCCCATTCGCGCGGTGCCCAGGGGATGCGGACCCATCATGCGGAATTGCCGTGGCGTGAGCGGTGTTTCGGCGACCGCGCGGGCCTGCTCCAGGGTGCGGATGGGTGGCATGCCCGCGATCGGCAACGCCACCGCCTCCGCACCACCGTGCAGGAACAGCTCGGCCAGGCCCGCGCAGGCGTGCTGGAGCGCGGCCTGTACGCGCGGAGTCACGGTGTAGCGCAACAGGCTTCGCCCGCCCGGCCCGTGCTGCACGCTGCCGCTGCCGGTATCGCGGACCATGGCCCCGAACTGCTCGGTGTACGCCCACCGATTCATCCACTCGGTGAGCTGCGCGCCGTGGAACGGCAGCACCCCGGCCGCGAATTGCGGTGGGATGGAAACCCCTTCGAACGTGCACAGCGGATCGCCCAGGCCGGTGACGTGATAGCCCTGCGGAATGCCCGTCCACGGGGTGCCCGGGGTGGACATCATCGCGACCGCGCCGAGCGAGGGATGCACCGACAGGTTGCGTCCCAGTGCGGGCAGGTCGATGCCGTTGCGGCGCAACAGCAGTGGCGTCATGAGCGTTCCGGTGGCGACCACCACCGCGCGTGCCCGGATCTCCAGCGTGCGCGGCGCGCCGTGACTGTCCTGGCCTTCGGCGAGCACGCCGACCGCCCGCCGGTCATTGAGCAGGATCCGGGTGACGGTGAGGTTGGTGTACAGCTGCGCACCGGCTTCCAGCGCGCGCGGCACCCAACTGACATTGCTGCTGCGTTTGGCATCGGTGGGACAGCCGTACACGCACTGGCCCTGACCGTCGCAGCCCACCGCATTGCGCGGCAGCGGCCCGTGCGTGGCCCCCAGCGCGTCCGCGCCCTTGCCGATGATGTCGGCGACCCGGCCCAGATAGCGCGAATCGGCATGGGCGATACCGAGTTCGGTCGCGACCTCGTCCAGGTAGGAACCGAAGATCTCGGGTTCGAAATCGCCCGGGAATCCCGCGTCGAGCCATTCGCGCAGCACCGCGTCCGGGGTGCGGAAGGCGGTACCGGAATTGATGGCCGTGGTGCCGCCGACCAGCCGGCCGGTGCTCACCCCGAGTACCGAATTGCCGATCGCGAGGTTGTATCCGCCGTCGCGCCAATACTTCTGGGTGCGGTCGTGCAGTTCACCGCGGAATTCGGTGCGGCCGGCGTAATCGCCCTCCTCGACCATGACCACGCCCAGGCCCTGTTCGGTGAGCCGGGCCGCGACCGCCGCGCCGCCCGCTCCGGTCCCGATCACCACCACATCGCATTCGATGAGGTCCTGGCCGGGCAGCGCGTCGGGGGTGGTCATATTCGCCAGCCAGCCGGGCTTGCGTTCGAGCACCGGCTCCCGATAGCCGGGCGCGCCGATGGCGTCGAGGTAGCGGCGATCACTGAAATGCGCTATCCGCACCGGTGTTTCGACTGCCGCCACCGCGTGTTGCAGGGCCGGATTCGTGCGCGCGGCCTCGATGAACTCCGCTCGCTCGGTCTCCCCCAGCGCCGCCAGCCCGTGCCGGTAGCGGGCGCGCGCGGCGGTATCCAGCCCGCGCAGCGCCAGCCGCAGGCCCGACTGCATGATCGGGGTCATATTGCCGATGTACTCGTCGACCCGATCGACGGTGCCCGCGTCCACGGGCGGCACCGCGCCGCCCGGTTCGATGAGCGCGGCCGCCACCGCGCGCAATATCGAGCGCTGGGCGTCGGTCAGGACACCGGTGGGCTTCGCGCCGTCCGGCAGATCATCGCGCAGCGAGGTCCACGGCTGGAACGAACGCAGGAAGCTCGGATAGTCATTGGCGAAGAACTGCATTCGCCCCGAGGCGATTTCGCGGTCCTCGCACCACAGCGTCGCATCGAGGTTGGTCAGGCTGGCGTGTGCGCGGCGCAGCCAGCGCACATCCTTGTGCCCGCTGAGCCGCCACGCACGCCCGTCATCGTCGCGGAAGCTCACCTCGTACGCCATCAGCCGCTTGGTCACCGGCAGGGCCACCAGGGTGCCGGTCACGGCCGCGCCGTCCACCCAGGGCAGCGCGCGAATGGTGCCGGTCAGGCGGGAGCGACCATTGGTGACGAAGCCCAGCGCCCGCCCCGATTCGCAGCGCAGATCCATGGCGACGTGATGCGGGTGGCCGTCGGCGTCCCGCAGTTCGCCGCGCATGGTCTCGAAGAAGGTCAAAGGCATGGTTCGGGGCTTTCCGCTCAGACGATGGGTTGTACGGCCGGAACCGGCTGCGGGGCAAGGAATTCCAACGCTCCGCCGTGCGCGCTACGCAATTCGAAGGCATTGCCGTTGATCGGGGCCACATGCACCGATACCGCGGCGGTCTTGGAATTGAGGCAGTAGCTTCTCGCGCGGGCCGGATTGCGGTAGGCCAGGCACACCATCTGCGCGGGATCGGCCAGCATGCGCACCTCGGCGGTGCCGTCGCGCCCGCGCATGCGCAGCGTCCACTGCGGGAAATCCAGGTGCGGGCGCTGCCGCCACAGATCGGCGATGCGGTCGAAGCGGTATTCCTGGTCGCCGCGGCGGATCACCAGCATGGACAGCAGCGGGGACACCTTGCCGCCGATGCGGGTGCGCCCGGACGCGCCCTCCATGACCGCGAACGGGGCGTCGGTGCCGGTCTCGGTGAAAACGCTGTGGCCCCAGGCATATTCGGGGCTGTGCTCCGCGCCCCAGTTGTGGCCCTGCATACCGTGCCAGCCGTGCAGGTCCCAGCGTTCGCCGTCCCAGTCCAGGTGTCCGGTGACGGTGGCGACCGGGAACGGGGTCACCAGCTTGTTCTTGGGAAAGCCGGCGTCCAGCAGTCGATCCGAGGGCAGCATGGACAGCGGTGCGCCGATCACCGCGACCCGGGTGAATTCCAGATCCCAAGAGATGGTCGAGGTGTCGTCCGCCAGCGTGCCCTGCGAATCCCCGCCGCGCCCGGTCAACTGCATGCGCAGCGGCCCGGCCGTGATCGCCTGCCCGAGCGCGTTCTGCTCGAATCGTGCTGTGTCCAGGGGAATGTCGGTGCACCAGGCGCGCGTGCGGTCACCGTCGAACACACTGCACCACGCCTGGGCCAGGGCGGTGCCGTCTTTACCGGTGAGCACGGTGGCCTTGATCCACACCGCGCGCGGGGAATACGGGTCATTGGCCCGGATGAACCAGGATTCGACGTGATCGGCGCCGGGCCGCAGCCGGGGCGCGTTCTGTTCGGTGGCAATCATGCGGTGTCCCTCAGAGTTTCGGTGTGCGGCTGAGCATGCCGAGCAGCTGCTGGCCGGCGCGGCCGTAACCGCGCAGGCGGGCGATGGGGCGGGGTTCGGCGAAGGTCGTGGCGAGCGCGCGCATGGCGTCCTCCAACTCGACGCCGTACGGGTACCACCAGGGGCGTTTGGGGCCGAAGGCCGGGCCGCGCGGGGATTCCACGATCTGCACCCAGGCCGCGTCCAGCAGGGCGTCGGTGCCGTGCGAGCGGCCGAACCCGGAGCGGGCGACACCGCCCCAGGGGAATTCGGGGGTCGAATACATGGTGGCGGCAACATCATTGATCGCCACCGCACCCGCGTGCAGCCGCCGGGCCAGGGTCCGGGCGCGGGCGGTGTCGGCGGAGAAGATGCTGGCGGTCAGTCCGTACTCGGTCGCATTGTGCAGGGCGATCGCCTGCTCATCGGTGTCGAAGGCGGCCACGGCCACGACCGGGCCGAACGTCTCCTGCTGCCATACCTCGGACGCGGTGACCTCGGGGCCGGTGATCACGGTGGGCGCGTAGCGGCGGCCCGGCAGCACCGCGCCGCCGTCGACGGTGAGCCCGGCCTCCCGGGCGGCGTCCACGTGCTGCCGCCAAATGTTCTGCTGCCGTTGATCGATGGCGGGCGCGAGATCACGGCCGGTGTCGATGCGGCGCAGTTTGTCCCGCAGGCGCACCACGAAGGCGTCGTGCAGATCCCGGTGCACCAGGACCCGCTCGATCGAGCAACACGCCTGTCCGCCATTGAAAGTCGCGCCCCAGGCCACCGCGGAGGTGGTGAATTCCAGATCCGCGTCGTCCAGCACGAGCGCCGCGTCCACCCCGCCCAGTTCGAGCCCGACCGGAATCGGGAATCGCGCGGCGGCGGCCATCACCTTGCGTCCGGTGGCGACCGAACCGGTGAACAGCACCTTGTCCGGTCCGGCCGCGACCAGTTCCGCGCCCAGCGACCCGTCACCGACCGCGAGTTGGAGCACCCCGGCGGGCAATTCGCATCGCGCGATCACTTCGACCAGCACGGCCGCCACCTTCGGGGTCAGCTCGGACGGTTTGAGAATCACCGAGTTTCCGGCGATCAAGGCGGGCAGCACCTGGCTGAACGGAATCAGGAACGGCAGATTCCACGGCGCGATGGCGACCACGACCCCGTAGGGGTGATGCAGTCGCAGGCCCGTGCGATGCGGTGCGCTGGCCGAGGTGATCTTGGCCGGTCCCAGCGTCGCGACCGCGCTCTCCAGATGATGCCGGGTCAGCGCGATGGCCGGAACCGCCTCGTGCGCAATGGCTTCCACCCGCGGCTTGCCATTCTCCGAGCTGATCGCATCCGCGATCCGATCCAGCTCCGCCAGCAGCAGCCCCGGCAATCCGGCCAGTGCCCGCACCCGCCCCTCGACCCCGAGCGCACCCCACCCGGGCTGCGCGGCCCGGGCCGCGTCGATCAACGCCTGCGCGGTCGCCGACTCCGGCACATCGCCATCGGCGGCCGTGTCCCGCACCGCCTGCTCGAGGGGCGTCATATGCATCCCGCCTGTTCACAGAGATTCGATCTTGGCCAGATGGCCAAGTGGTCAGACCACTATATCCATGCGAACGGATAAGGCAACAGTTGCCGTGGACTATCCCAACCGCCCGGCCCGGACGGCGGCGCTCAGGAGGTGCGGACCTGGCCCAGTACCGTGTCGAATTGCTTTGCGGCCAAGGACAAGAGGGATTCCGCCGCCGCTCGGGCCGCCACGCCGTCACCCGCGATGACCGCGTCCGCGACCGCCCGATAGCGCTCGACCTGGCTGACCTCGGCGGCCATCAAACCGGCCAGCGCCGCCAGCGCGGGCTCGTAGACCGCGCGCAGATCGTTGTAGAGCAGCCGGAACACGATCGAATCGGCCCCATCGACCAGGTGATCCCAGAAGGCCATCGCCGTCACCTGCTGCATGATCGGATCCGACTGCGCCGCAAGCGCTTCCAGCGCCGTGCCCAGCTCCCCCGCCAGCCGCGCCCCGGCGCGTTCGGCCGCGAGCCCGGCCACCTCACGTCCCAGTACCAGGCGCGTTTCCAGGATCGAGCGAATCACCGCAGGATCGACCTCGCCCTGCCGCACCAGCAGCCGCGGCAACATATCCATGCCCGCATGCCGCCGGAAGTCGCGAACAGTGGTGGACCCGCCCTGCCGTACCTCCACCAATCCGGTATGCGCCAATCGCTGCAATGCCTCCCGCACGGTCGGTCGCGACACCCCCAGCGCCTCGGCGAGCGCCCGCTCGGCGGGCAATGCCGCCCCGGGTGCCAACTCCCCGTCCAGCACCTCGTCCACGAGCTGCTCGAACACGGTATCGGGCACCGTCCGCCGATCGATCCGCCTGATTGCCATGCCCCGAACGTAGGTCCGCCTGGTCAACAGGTCAAGCGGCCAGACCAGTGGGTGGCCGATTCGACACCGCGCTGAAATCCCCGAGGTCGTGATGTGGCGGGGTCTTCGGCGGGTGTTCATGTGGCGTTGGTCGGTGGGGTGCCGCAGGTAACCCGTTGCCCTGCACGATCAGCGACGTGCGCATCGTGCAGCTGGCGAACTTTTATGGGCCGCGGTCGGGTGGGCTGCGCACCGCACTGCATCACCTGGGTGAGGGGTATGTGGCGGCGGGGCACGAAGTGGTGCTGATCGTGCCGGGGCCACGGCGTGGCGAGGAGTTGTTGCCGTCGGGGGTGTGGCGAATCACGGTGCCCGCGCCCGCGATTCCGTGGACGGGCGGATATCGGGCGGCGCATCCGCGCCGGGTGGCCGATGTACTGTCCGGACTGCGGCCCGACGTGCTCGAGGTGTCGGATCGTTTGACGCTGCGGGGATTCGGGCGCTGGGCGCGGCGGCGCGATGTGGCCGGGGTGATGATTTCGCACGAGCGACTGGATCGACTGCTGGGGCAGGTGCTGCCCGGACCGGCCGCGCGCCGGGCGGCCGACGCGGCCAATCGGCGCACCGCCGAGAACTACGACATCGTCGTCTGCACAACACAATTCGCGCGCGAGGAGTTCGAGCGCATCGATGTGCCGAACGTGGAACTGGTCCCACTCGGGGTGGATCTGGACATGTTCACCCCGTCCCGCTGCGACGTCCGGTTGCGCACCGACCTGGGCGCGCAGGACTATCCGCTGCTCGTGCACTGCGGGCGACTGTCGGTGGAGAAGCGGGTGGATCGCAGTATCGAAGCCGTCGCGCGATTGCGCCGCGAAGGCGTCGACGCGCGGCTCATCGTCGCCGGGGACGGCCCGCGCCGTGAGGCACTGGAACGCCGCGCCCGCACCCTGGCCCCGCTGCGCGATGGCCTGCCGGCCGTGCATTTCACCGGATTCATCAATGACCGAACCGAATTGGCGACCCTGCTGGCCACCGCCGATGTCTCCCTGGCTCCCGGCCCGCACGAAACCTTCGGCTTGGCCGCCCTGGAAGCGCTGGCCGCGGGCACCCCGGTGGTGGCCAGCCGCTCCTCCGCACTCGCCGATATCGTCACCGCCGACTGCGGGGCCGTCGCCGCCGACCACCCCACCGCCTTCGCGCACGCCGTCACCGACGTGCTGTCCCGCCCGCTCCTCGAACGCCGCCGCGCCGCCCGCACCCGCGCCGAGCAATTTACCTGGTCCGCAGCCGTTTCCGGAATGCTCGGCCTGCTCGGCTCGGCCTGATCAGTCGCGCGTCGGGTCCGGCTCCCACGGAACATACTGGCGCGCTTCGGATTCGGCCGCCACCCGCGCGGAGTTCAACTGATACGGGGTGATGCCGCCGGGCTGCCACGGTCCTACCGAACCCGAGGCGATCGCGGCCTCGGCCTTGGGTACGAGCCCGATCTCAGTGCGCACCACCGATATTGGGCGATCGGCCAGATCGAACCAGTCCTGATCCAGGAAGTCATGACTGCCCTGGGTGAGCGCGCCGCGCCGCAGCGCGTCACCGAGCCGCCCCGCCATGCCCGAGGCCCGCAGATGCCCCGCGTCCGCCTCGAACAGCCCGGCCCCGGCCCGCAGATACCCGGTTTCGAACAGCGAGATCACCATCGCCAGCAGACTGAACGCCCGCGGATCATCGTTGGCGCGCGCCATGAACGCGAACACCTCGATCTCGTTCTCCAACGTGGTGCCGTATCCGGCCAGCACATGCACCCAATCATGCTGGGCCAGTAGCGGAGGCGCGGAACCCGGCAAACCGGGCGTGACGAAGCCGCGGTCGCGATAGAAATCCGCCACCCCGCGCCCGAGCGTACCCATGGGCAGCTCCCGCAGTTCTGCCCAGCGGGCTGCCAGCACCGGATCGTCGACCACCGCACTCCATGAACTGTCCAGCTCCGAGGTGTGCAGCGCGTGCAGCCGTCCCGCACCGAGCCCACCGAGATACCCGTTGCGGGAGAAATCCACCGCCGCCAGATCCTCCGCGCCGTCGGCGTATTTGCGTGCCACCGAGATCATGTCGTCGTCCACGTCGAGCGCGTCGGCGAACACCCGCAGCTTCTCGGCCACGCTCGCGGGCAGCGGCCGCACCACCAGCGCGGCCAGCAGCATGGTCTGGATGACCCGTTCGCGGAAGATCCGATTGCGCCGGGTCAGGCCGTGCGCGTATTCCTCGGCGGTGATCGGGGCCAGGCTGTCCAATTCCACCGGGTGCCCGGTGAGGGACAGGAACAGCGCCGGAATCAGCAACTGCTGCAACGGGGTGAGTCCCTGCTCGCCCTGTGCCGCGGTGACCACCCCGCGCGCCACCAGGTGAACCTCGGCCGCATCGGGCGGGGTCAGCAGCACATCTGTCATCGGACACCTTCCGGATTCGAGTCGAACCCTGACATTGTGTCCGCGAAACCATCAGGCTGCGTGTTCATTTCACTTAGCGCGTATGAGTGGCCGCGCCCGCCGACCGTGCCTACAATTCGTGGTTCGATCCGAGGTGAAGGGGGCAGCCCCAATGACTTCCATACCTCCGCATCCCGCCGTGGCGGCGGCCACCGCCCGGCTGGCCGCACTCGACCAGGGCTTCCAGCCGGTCGCGCTCATCGAACATGGCGACGGCGCGGCCGCGGTACTGCTGGAGAGCCGGGATTTCCGCGTCATCGTCATCGTGGAGCATCGCGACGACGAATGGATAACCCCGGCGATGGTCTCGGGCACCCCGCGCCCGGTGTCGCGCGCCCGGCCCGCGCGCACGCTCGACCATCGCCCGCTCCTGCGCATGAGCCGAAGTCGCATGGTGCATCCGGACACCGACGGCAAACCGGCTGAGACCGGTTGGTCCGCCGTGCTCGGCACCGCCGCGGCCGATGCCACCACGCTGACGGTCATTTCCACCATCGACAGCTACACCGCCCCGATCGCCCCGAACGGCCTGGCGTTCGCGCTGGTCCGCACCCGCAACGGGGAACATCCGCTCATCCACGTGCACACCGCCGACGGCCGCATCGTCCCCGTCGCCTCCTGATATCGCCACGTGTGCCGCCGGATACGGTGGGGGCGATGACGAATGGAGATGACGGAGCGACCCGCGCGGTGCTGGTGGTGCTGCGCGGGAATTCGGCGTCCGGAAAGTCCACCACCGCACGGACTTTGCAGCATTCGATACCGCGCGGCAGCTGCGTGGTCGTGCCCCAGGATGTGGTGCGCCGCCAAATGACCTGGGAGCCGGACGAACCGGGCCGGATCAATGTCGACCTGATCGAGCACATCGCGCGGTTCGCGCTGGCTCGCGGCCTGGTGACGATTGTCGAAGGCATTCTGGACACCCGCCGCTACGAGGCCATGCTCGAGCGTCTGGCCGGAGCCGCCCCGGCGAGCCTGTTCTACGGATTCGATCTCACCTTCGAGGAGACCCTCGTCCGGCATGCGAGCCGACCCCTGGCCGCCGAGGTGCCGGAGAGTTCGCTCGCCGAGTGGTATCACGGCTGGCAGCCACTGGGATTCGTCACCGAGACCCGCATCGACGCGAGCTGGGATCTGTCCGCAATCACCGAGCGAATTCACCGCGATATCGAGATCGCGCGGGCGACCCGTACCGATCGATGAGAGTCATGCGGTCGCCACCCGTCCGGTAGTAGGTGTCACATCGGCGCGTTACCGGGCAATTCTCCCGTTCCGGACTACATTCGGGCACGACTGAAGACGGCTCGAATCCGAAAGCGGGTGTGATCACATGACGATGGGTGAACCGTGGCCCTCCGGCGGCGCGGAGTGGCAGCAACCACCGGGCAGCCAGGAGTGGCAGGGCGGTGAGACGCTGGTCGAATTGGATGTCTTTCCGCCGGAACAGCATCGGCGCTGGACGGTGCTGTTGCGCGCGCTGCTGGTCATCCCGCAGCTGATCGCGCTGTGGGTGCTGGGCATCGCCGCGTTCGTGGTGGTGGTCTGCGGCTGGTTCGGCGCGCTGTTCACCGGGCGACTGCCGGAATGGTGCGGCGATTTCCTGCGCGGGTACTTCTCCTACAGCACGCGGGTCTACGCGTACGGCATGCTGCTGGTCGACGCGTACCCGCCGTTCGCCTGGAATCCGCCGGATTACCCTGTGCGCGTGCTGTTTCCGGCACCGACACCGTTGAACCGGCTGGCGGTGCTGTTCCGGCTGATCCTGGCATTCCCGATCCTGGTCTTCACCAGCTGGCTCACCGGCGGCTGGGCGGTGGTGTCATTCGTGCTGTGGCTGATCGTGCTGATCACCGGCCGCATGCCGCGCCCGGTCTTCGAGGCGACCAGCGCTGTGCTGCGCGCCGAACTACGCACGCAGGCCTACACGTATCTGCTCACCCCCGCCTACCTCAAGGGCGTCTTCGGTGATCAGACCGGTGTTCCCGCCGCGGCCGGCGCGGAGTGGGTGCCGTCGGTGCCGCAGCAGTCCCCGACCCGGCCGCTGCTGCTGTCCCGGGCCGGGCAGATCCTGCTGATCGTCATGCTGATCCTGGGTATCGTGGCCAGCCTGCTGCAATCGGTCACGACCAGCACCGACGACGATTCCGACGACTACTCACTGTCGCCGGGCACCTCGCAGCCGCTCAACCCTTAGCGCGCCGGGTGATGGACGGAAAACGGTGTGCCGCTTCGAGTTCGAAGGCGGATTCCAGCAGTGTCCGTTCATCACCGTAGGCCGCGGAGAGTTGCACGCCGATGGGCATGCCCGCACCGGTCATGCCCATCGGCAGCGAGATCCCCGGGGTGCCCGCCACATTGTTGATCGGGGTGAAACCGACGTAGTTCATCAGCCGCGTCAGTAGTTCATCGAATTCCAGTGTGGGACTGAGGTATCCGATCTTCGGTGTGGTGTGACAGAGCACCGGGGACAGGATCAGTTCGTGTTTGGCGAACATTCCGGCCACCGCGTCCGCGGTACCGCGCAGCCGCCACAGCGCACCGGGCGTGCGATGCAGATTCGCCCGGTGATGGGCGCGCAAACCTCTTGTGAGGCCATCGAATTCGGCGGTGTCGAAGGATCGGTCGAAGGTCAGCTTGCCCGCCGTGCCGATCAAATCGGCCAGTAGCGCCCACAGTTGCACGAAATCATCGGCCCAGCCGCGCGTGACCGGCAATCGCACCGGTTCGACCCGATGTCCGGCATGCTCCAGCAGCGCCGCGGTGTACTCCAGTGCCGCCCGCGTCTCGGCATCGATGGGCTCGCCCATCAGCGTGTCCGTGACCAGCCCGATTCGCAGCCGACGCCGGGCCGGGCCCAGTACCGCGCCGATCGGCGGCAGTTTCGGATTGCGTCGAAAATCCTCCGCGGCAGCCACATACGCGGCGGTATCGCGCACCGTACGGGTGAGCACGCCCTCGGAGACCAGGTTGATCGGCATCATGCGCGCCATTTCGCCGTCCACATGGCGGCCCCGGCTCGGCTTCAACCCGACCAGTCCGGCGCATGCCGCCGGGATTCGAATCGATCCGCCACCGTCATTGGCGTGCGCGATCGGCACCACGCCCGCCGCCACCAGCGCGGCCGCGCCGCCGGAGGACGCGCCCACCGAATACTCGGTGTTCCACGGATTGCGCGCGGGTTCGGCGGTCATGAATTCGGTTGTGGCACTGAATCCGAACTCCGGCAGCCGGGATTTGCCCAGCACCGTCATACCCGTACCGAGCAATTGGCTCGTGTACACGCCATCGGCGCGTGCGGGCCGTGCCCGGAACGCGGTGGTGCCGTGATTGCTCGGCATACCGCGCACATCGGTGTTGTCCTTGACGAACGTGGGCACCCCGTACAGTGCCGCGGATTCGTCCTCGCCGTAGCGCGGTTGCTCGTAGTCCGCGTGCACGATCGCGTGCAGCGCCGGATCGACCTTGCGGGCGCGGGCCGCGGCGGCCGCGGCCAGTTCGGCCGGGGTGGTCACCCCCGCGCGGACCGCGGCGGCCGCTCCGACCGCGTCGTGATGGCCCAGGGCGTCATCGGCGAAGGCATCTAGTCGACTGTCCAGCATTAGCCGAGCATAGAGAGCGGCCACCGCGCGGGGGAAGGCTTACGGGCGCTTACAACTCGCCCTTGCGGGCCGCGCGCCACAGATCGACGGTGCCGTCGTCATCGAGCAGGGCATCGATCGCCGCCAATTCCGAATCGGTCAGATCCGGTCCGGCCAGCGCGCCGACATTCTGATCCAACTGCTGTACCGAGGATGCGCCGATCACCAGCGAGGTGACGCGCGGATCACGCAATGCCCAGGTCAGTGCCAATTGCGCGAGCGTCTGATCGCGTTTGGCGGCGATATCGTTCAAGCCGCGCAGGCGGCCGAGCATCTCCTCGGTCAGCCATTCGGTTTGGAATGATTTGTCCTGGGTGGCACGCGAACCCGCCGGGATCCCGTCCAAGTACTTTCCGGTGAGCAGTCCCTGTGCGAGCGCGGTGAATCCGATGACCCCGAATCCCGCGTCGGCGGCGGTATCGAGCAGCCCCTCGGTTTCGATCCAGCGATTGAGCATCGAATAGGACGGCTGATGAATCAGCAGCGGGGTGCCGAGGTCCCGAAGCAGTTCCGCCATCGCCGCGGCGTTCGGCGCGGTGTACGAGGAAATACCGACGTACAGCGCTTTCCCCTGTCGCACAGCGGTATCCAGCGCCCGCGCGGTCTCCTCCAGGGGAGTGTCCGGATCGAACCGGTGCGAATAGAAGATATCGACGTAATCCAGCCCGAGCCGGGTCAGCGACTGATCGAGCGATGCCAGCACATACTTGCGTGACCCGCCGCCCTGCCCGTACGGGCCCGGCCACATATCCCAGCCCGCCTTGGTGGAGATGACCAATTCATCGCGATACGCCGCGAGATCCTCCCGCAGAATCCGCCCCGCGTTGATCTCCGCCGCACCATAGGGTGGCCCGTAGTTGTTCGCCAGATCGAAATGCGTGATCCCGGAATCGAAGGCCCGCAACGCGATTGCCCGCTGCCCCGCGAACGGCCGATCATCCCCGAAGTTGTGCCAGAACCCCAGCGACAGCACCGGCAAATCCAGCCCGGACCGTCCACACCGTCGGTAACGCATGGCCCCGTCGTATCGGGCCGGATCAGCAGTGAATGTCATCCCGAACTATTAGCACGTCCCCGCCGCTCAGTTCCCATCCAACGCGGTCACCGGAACCCCGTACGGCAGAAACCGCACCCGCCGCCGCACATCGGTATTGTCCCGATGCGCCCGCAAAGCCTCCAGCTCACTCGGGAAAACCTGCTCCACCAACGCGACCCCCGCCTCATCGAGACTATAAATAGCCCACACCCCACTCCCGGTCTCCCCGGTCGTCTCCTCCTCCACCTTCGTCGCCCGCCCCCGCTCCGGCTGCACGAACTGCCCCAACAACCCCGCCAAAGAATTCACCCCCGCCCTGTCAATAATCTCCCCCGCCTTCCCAATCAACCCCCCGATCTCAACCCCCGCCTCCCGCAGCGCACGCTCGAAATCTTCCGGATCGATCCCAAAGGGCTTGTCAGACGCCATAGCAACTCCTGAAGACGATTTCGTTGAGACGCCCCCAGTCTCCTCCCGAACCACAGCCTTCGCCACGACGACAAATCCGAACCCAGGATCGAGCCCCGCAGTCGCTGAATTGAAACCTACTGCCGGAAAACCTCATCCAAATCGACCGCGGTGAGCACCCGCGCCGCCCAAACCCGCAACTGACCGACGTCCGCCTCATGAACGGTCGCCGCAACCTCATCGGGCACCGCCCCGAACTTCAACGTCAGCTGCTCGAGCAGAATCGCGACCCGCCCCTGCGCCAGGCCCTCAGCCCGTCCGCGTGCTTCGCCTCTGGCTTCACCACGTGCTTCGCCTTCAGCACGAAGTTGATCCGCAGTAGTCACGATAATCTCCTTGGCGTGCGGTCCGATCCGGTCGAAGACAGGTGCCAGCTCGGCAACGCCGGTTTCACTGACACTCATAATGTACGTGGCCACACACTCGAGCGCCTCGAGTCCGCCGGGTGAGGATACGAGTGCTTGCAGATCCTCCAACAGCGGCGTTATCTCTCTGACCAGCTCGCGGTTGCCGGTCGCGACCTTCAGCATGACCAGCAGCACCCGCGTTGCGGGCGTGAGGTCGCGCGCGCGAATCGCGGACACCGAGCACGCGGAGAGGTCGTCCAAGACGAATCTGAAACTAGGCAGGTGCGGGCCCAGCGCGGCGCGTGCCGCAGGGTCTATGTCGATCAACTCCGACAGTTCGTGTGGGGTATCCCAACGGCGACCGGTCGGGTTGGCGTGGACCACGAGCGGGATCACCGCAGGCAGAGTCTTGGCCTTCGGATGGTCACGCAAGTGGCGGTTCCAGATACCGATCATGTATTCGAGCATCCGCATCGGCATCAGCGGGTCCGGGCGGCTCTGATGCTCGATCAGCAGATAGACGTAGGCGTCATGGTTGTCGAGGCGGGTGCGGAACAGCAGGTCGCTATACCGTGACCGCAGGTGCTGGGAGACGAAACTGCAGGGCTGCAACGCAAGTGCGTCCCAATCCAATCGCGGAACGACAGCCGGTGGAAGATTCGCACGCAACTCGCTGGCAGCGTCGGCGGGATGGGAAAGCGCCTGTCTGAAGTACGCGTCGTGCGGATTGGACGGTGTGTCAGCCACAGTCGGGCAACGTACTCCCAGTGTGATTGCGACACGCAGATTTTCGCTTGGAGGCGGTCTGGTCAGTCGACAAGCCGAAAGAACGCAACCGCCACCAATCCCGCGGCGAGTGAATCAAGGCGGCGGCGTTTCAGAGGTGGGCTCGGGCGTGGGCCAGGGCTTCGAGCAGTGCGGTGCGGAGGGTTTCGTCGTCGGTGATCTCGGTGAGGGTCGCGTCGAGCAGGCGTATCGCTTCGGCCGGTTGCTGTAGTTCGACCAGGGTGCGAGCGTGACCTAGATCGACCCGGGCCGCCTGAACGGGTTGGCCGATCGAGCGGAAGTGGGCCGCGGCGGTCGTCGATTTCGCCACCGCCTCGTCGAGGCGGCCCGCACCGCGCAGGATGCGCGCGGCATTGTGGTCGAGTCGTGCGTTATGCCATTGCAGCACTTCGGGGTTCGGGTCGGTGGCGGCCAAAGCGGCGAGGGCCTGCTCGGCGGTCTCGAGCGCATCCAGCGCGTCCTGGGTCGCGCCGCTCCAATGCAGGGACAGGGCAGCGCAGTAGCGGGTGTAGGACACGCGCAGCGGATCGTCTGCCAGTTCGGCCGCTTCGGCTGCCCGCCGGTAGTAGTCGGCGGCCTGGGCGTCGCGATCGAGCCCGTCGAGGAGATCCGCGGCCAGCGCGAGAGTGTAGCCCAGGGCTGCGTGATCGTCTGTGCCGCTGTGGAATTCGATGATCTCGTCGTAGACCGCCAGCGCCGCCTCGGGTTCGCGCAGCTCGCGATGCAGATCGGCGAGCAGGAACCGGCAGCTGTTGACCGCGTGCAGGTAACCGCGCTCCTCGAGTCCGGCGATCGCCTCTTCGGCGGCGTCGGCGGCGTCGATGAGCTGGCCCGTCTTGCGATATGCCTCGGCCAGCGCCCATTTCGTGGCCGGGATCTCGTCGGGATCGTCGCTCAGCGTGAGAGCGGCAAGCAGTTCGCCGACCGCTTCGGCGTCGCGATCGACCTGCCGCAGCAGCTGACCGCGGAGTTTGTGCAAATGTGCGCGCGCACCGGCCGGGATCTCCGGCGATGCCTCGGCCAGTGCTTCCTCGACGAGAACCAGCCCGGCGTCGTAGTCGCCGCGACCGGCGTGCACTTCCGCCATCCGGCTGGCGACGAGCGCCCGCATGAGTGGCGGCCCGGACACGCGGTAGGCCGCCAGCGCGCGAGCACCGGCCTCGAGTGCCTCCTCGTGCCGGTGTCGAAGGTCCTCGAATTCCATCTGCTCGTAGGCGATATCGCCGATCAGCACCGGATCATCGGATGCCGCGGCGATCTCCCGGCTCTGCTCCAGCAGGACCGGGATCTCGTCGAGGGCGACAGCATCATCACCATTACCCACGGCGTCGCCGAGTCCGCTGATCAGACGCAGCACCACCAACGCCCGGTGGTTGGTGGATGCGACTCGGTCCAGGTCGGCGTATGCGGCGCGAAGCAGCGCCAAGCCCTCGGACAGATCGCCCCTACCGCACAGTTTCGCGCCGAGGCGCGAGACAGCGACCGTGCGACGCTCCGATTCTCTTGCGGTGGTGAACAATTCGACCGCCTGCCGCAGCAATGCTTCCGAGCGCGCGTCCTCGCCACTATTCGCGGCATGGGACGAAAGAAGTGCCGCGATCCGTCCCGCCAGCACGGGATCGCCGGGATCGTGGTCTTCGAGCTGCCGCACCAGCGGACCCATCGCCGCCAACGCCTGGGCGTCCTGCGCGGATTCGAGGCGTTCGACAAGTTCGAGCACCGGCAGTTTCGGCACTTCCAGGACGGCGGGCGGGTCCAGGACCGGGCCCGGCCGAACCGGAATCGACAGCGGCAGTTGGTCGGCCACCGGCTTTTGATCGAGCAGCTCACGCACCGAAGCGGTTTGGCGATCGGTGCCATTGCGCCGGTCGAAGCGTTCGGCGATCGCCAGCGCGTGACCGCGCATCTCCTCGAACAGCACTCCCGCGGTGAGTTCGGTGGCCGGGCGATCCGCGTGCGCGGGCCGCCGGATCATCGTATCCGCGTGCCCGGCCTCGGCGACCGTGCGCAGCAGCAGTGCCGCCGATCCGGCGAATCGCATGGCCGCCAGCGGATTCGGCGCTCGATCCAGCCAGGACAGGTGACGCTCCAGAATTTCCAAACCGCGCGCCTGATTACCCGAGAGCGCGCAGAACTCCAGGTGCTGCGCCATGGCGGACAGATCCTGCGGTCGGGTGCGCAGTATGCGATAGGCCCGGCGATGCGCGTTACGCGCCTGCTCCCACTGCCCGGTCCGCAGATAGGGCAGCATGAGCTCGCTCAGGATTGTCTGCGGTTGTTCCCGGCACGTCAGCTCACCCGCGAGCACCGGCGTGGCGACCTCGATCGCCTCGTCGTCACGTCCGATCCCGGCGAGGTAGGCGACCTTCTGACTGGGATCGCAACCCGCACAGTCGGAATTGTGGTCGTACGGGCTGGTGCACCAACGCTGATACCAGTCCTCGGCGGCCGTCGGATCACCCAGATGCAGTGCGACGCGATGGCGATGCGCGTAGACGGCGTGCGGGCTCTGCCCCTCGGACTTGTACCGCCGCTCCATCTGATCCAGTGCCGCCAGCGCCCGATCCTTGGACACCTCGGGAAAGTTCACCATCCCCTGCACGGCGAACTTGAAGAACCAGCGCAGCCGCCGCCCCGCCCACTCCGGATACTCCGCCGGATTCCGGTCGTAGTCGGCCAGGCAGCGCGCGAAGGGCACGAACAACTTCGACGGCTGCATGCCCGCGGAGTACGCGTCGATCAGATCCATACGCGTCGCGAACGCCAGCATCCGATGGTCACCGGCCTCGGCGTGCCGCAGGATCTGTTCCAGCGCGGCGTCTTTGCCGTCACTCTCGGGTAGCCGTCTGGCCTGGGCGCGCAACGCGTGCAGGTCCTCCTCGCTGGGCGCCATCAGAACTTCTCCTCCGGATCGTGCACCGCCCAATCGAGCAGTCCGACAAACGATTTGGTCAGCAGCGCACTGTCGATCGGGCGCAGCGGATGCTGGCCGAGCAGCAGCGCGTGGCTGTAGAGCGCTTCCACCGCGGTGGTCACCAGCCCCGGATCGGCGAGCCCGCAGACGCGCCGCACCAATGGATTTCGGTAGTTGAGCAGCAGTTGCGGCCGGTCCGGTCCCGGGCCGGTGTCGAACGCGCCGAGCACGTCGGCCCACAGCTCATCGACGACCTCGCGGGTGGCCCGCAATTCGGCCCGGTGCGCGGCGTCACGGTCCAGCAGATACAGCGCGCCCAGCGACGGCGGATCGAATTCGCGCAGCGCGACCTCGCAGTCCAGCCGATCCAGGCAGCGCTGCGCGATCGACAGAAACGGTCGCAGCGCGAGTTCGGTGGCCGGATCCAGCAGATCGAAATGCGTCGCGAGTTCGGCGGCATCCAGGCGGGAGACCCGAATATCGGGATCGATCGCGGGCAATCGCTCCACGATTTCGCTGAGATAGGAGTAGCCGCCGTTCACCAGTCCCAGACCCTGCGCGCTCGACACCGCCGCGAGCTGACGGAACTCCTCCACCGACGGGGTGTACCGCACCGCGCCGAAGCGACGCCGGAACTCCGCGAGCGGAATACGCCCGGCATTGGTTTCCACCGGCAGCCATCGATCGACCAGCCGGAGCATATCGTCGTCGTGCAGCGCGAGCGCCTTCACACCCATGTCGTGCACCTGCAGGAACCGGGACAGCCCACCCGGATCGGTGGTGGAGAGCTCGACCAGCCAGTCCCGGACCCGCGCGCCGAGCGCCTCACGCGTGGCGTCGAGCAGATCGTTCTCGTAGAGCGCCTCGCGGCTGGCCGTCGGCCGCAGCTCACCGGTGTCGACCACACAGCGGATGAAGAAGGCCCAGTCCGGCAGCAATCCGGTGAGGTTCTCGGCCAGCAACATTCGTTTGAGATAGACCCGATGTCCGGCGCGCGCAGCCGGATTGGCGGCGTGCGGCAGCACGAAGGCCACGCCGGTGAGTCCGGCCTCGGCGCAGGACAGGTCGAAACTGGCGAACGGGACGAACCCGAAGGTGTCCTCGGCGTATCTCGCCAGCGCGGCCTGCCGGTCGTCCGGGGTGGGATGGTGTGCCTGCCAGGGCAATACGGACTCCGACACCGAGTGTCCGTCCACGGTCACCGGAAACGGCAGCAGACCACCGAACAGGGCCGCGAGATCGGCGACGGTGGTGCGGGTGACCCACTGCTCCATCCCCGAGCGCGGCAGCAGGGTGACGGTGGTGCCGGGCTCGGTGCGATCCTCGACGGTCTCGACCCGAAAGCGGCCGTCGGCGTATCCGGTCCAGCGCACGGTCGGCCCGCCCTTCGCGGACCGGGTCACCACCAGAGCTTCGTCGGCGATCATGAAGCACGACAGCAGGCCGATACCGAACTGCCCGAGGAACTCATGCCGGGCGAACCCGAGTTCATCGCGTTTGGCGCTGCGGCCGATGGTCGCGAGAAAAGTGTGCACCTCGGATTCGGTCAACCCGATCCCGCTGTCGTACACCCGAATACTGCCGTCGCCGGTGATATCCGGAGTTTCGATCCGCACCACGGCCGGTGCGTCCGGTTCGAGCGCGCGGCGCGCGGTCATCGCGTCCACCGCGTTCTGCAGCAACTCGCGCACATACACGCGCGGACTGCCGTACAGGTGGTGACTCAGCAAATCCACAATCCCCCGCAGATCAACCTGAAAGACCTGCTCCACCTGAACCTCCGAGCCCACTATCGATAAAAAAATGGCGTGAATCCCTGTGTCATTCAACAGGAATTCACGCCTCGTGGTGTCCGGAGGGGGACTTGAACCCCCACGCCCTAATACGGGCACTAGCACCTCAAGCTAGCGCGTCTGCCATTCCGCCACCCGGACCGGTGTGCAGCCAGGCTATCGGATGCGATGGTCTGGACAAAATCATCCAGCCCGGTCGCGGCCGGTTTATCGCGCGTGCGGGAGACGTTGGAGCATCGGGAGCGGTTGCCGCCGGGCTGATTTGCGGCCCGGGCGGCGACCCCCCGAAAACTCAGGCGCTCAATGCCTCCAGCAGAGCCGCGCGCTGGCGAGAGCCCAGGCCACCGATACGACGATCGGCCGGGATTTCCGCCTCATCCATCAACTTGGCCGCCTTGACGGGGCCGATTCCCGGGAGCGCCTTGATCACGGCCGCTACCTTGGTCTTCTTGACCAGGTCTTCCTTGTCTGCGCGCTTGAGAACCTCCGCCAGACTGACCGATCCCTGCTTGACCTGCGCGATCAACTCCGAGCGGGCCTTGCGCACCGCGGCGGCTTTGGCCAGCGCCTCAGAGCGTTGTTCGGGGGTCATGGTGGGCAGAGCCATATGTCCTTACCTTTCACTCGTTCGCTGGTACGTCGGCGTCGAGTAAACATGACGCCAGGCCCGCAACCGGTACGACACACCGCGTGTTTCGGCTCAACACGTCGAGCGACCTGCTGAAACCGCCTCGTTACGCCGGTCAATTGTCCAGGAGTTTGCTGAAAAAGACACCTGGCAAATACGCCGCTCATCGGCCGGGATCGGTATTACGGTGGGCCGGAAAGACGCACGCGCACCGGTGAAAGGCGGGGCAGATGACAACCACGTATCAGTACGCCAGGTGGGCCACCGATGAACCACCGCTGGCGCACCGATACGACAGCGCCGAGCCCCTGACCTGGAATGGCGCGAAGGTTTACCCCCTGCATTCGCAGCATGTGGGCGTCTCCCCCACCACCGTCACGCTCACCCTGCGCTCGGCCGCACCGCGCCGCGGGGTGCGCGGGGTGGGCATGGGATTGGCCGTGGAGAGCGGGCACGTCCTGCTGAACGGCCATCAGTTGAGTGGGGTTGACGTCTGGGCCGACGCCATGTCCGGCGGCATCGAACTGCGCGTATGCCCCGGCTCCCGGGATGCCGCCATCTCGCTGACCCCGGTCTGGGTGGACGAATTCGGCGATGTGGTGTCCTGGTCCGGCAATTACGGCATGCTCATCACCCGCGAGAGATCGTGCCTGGTGCTGCACTGCAGCACCGGTGTCGGCCCGCCCGACTTCACCGAACTCGTGGTCGAATTGGCCACCGCCCCCACCCCGCCGGACCCCATCCCGGCCGCGGACGCCGGACGCTATACCGGTGCGCTCTACGACCTCGGCGTGGCCCTGCACCATCGCGGTGACGACCGCAAAGCCTGCGAGTTATGGCGGCAGGCAGCCGGTTTGGGCAATATGAGCGCCGCCTACGATCTCGCCGTCGTGCTGCTGCGCCTGGGCCAGCTCGCCGAATCCGAACAGTGGTGGCGGATCGCCGCGGAGCACGGTGACACCCGCGCCATGGCCGGACTGGCCGATGTGCTGGACCGCCGCGGCAATCCGGCCGAGGCCCGCATCTGGCGCGCTGCGCTCGCGGCCGATTCACCCGCACACTGACCGGAAAATACTGCGGCCCCGCCATTTCGGATCAGCAGGGCCGCAGTCTATGCCGAATGGCAGTCAGTGCCAGCGCATCTCACTTCCCCCGTACGGCGGACCCGTCCTTGTAGAGCCGCAGGTACTCACCGGTCAATGACTTCGGATGCCGCAGCAGTTCGGCCGGGGTGCCGGTGAATACGATCTCGCCGCCGTTCTTACCGCCGTCCGGACCCAGGTCGATGACCCAGTCCGCGTGCGCGACCACATCGAGATTGTGCTCGATCACCACGACGGTATTGCCCCGTTCGACCAGGCCGTCCAGCAGTCGCAGCAGGGTGTCGACATCGGACATGTGCAGTCCCGTGGTGGGTTCGTCCAGCACGTACACCGCCCCGCTGTTCTGCAATTGCGTCGCCAGTTTGATGCGCTGGCGTTCCCCGCCGGACAGCGTACTCATCGCCTGCCCGAGGCTCAGATAATCGAGCCCGACCTCATTCATGGTGCGCAACTTGGCATTCAACGCCTTTTCCGGGAAGAAATTGACGGCGTCTTCGGCCGAGAGCTCCAGCACATCGGCGATCGACTTACCGCGCAGCCCGAGCCCGAGCACCTCCTCGGAGAACCTGCGCCCGTCACAGGATTCGCAATGCGTGGTCACCGGATCCATGTACGCGATCTCGGTGATGATCACCCCGCGGCCGCCGCATTCGGTGCACGCGCCATCGGAATTGAAGCTGAACAGACTCGCGGGCTTGCCCGTGGCCTTGGCGAAGAGCTTGCGAATCGGATCCATCAACCCCAGATAGGTCGCGGGTGTCGACCGTGACGAGGCCGCGATGGCCGACTGGTCGACGAATACCGAGTCCGGGTAGCGTGCCATGAACTCATCGCGGATCAGACTGCTCTTGCCCGATCCGGCCACCCCGGTGATGGCGGTGAGAATGCCGGTCGGCACCCCGACGGAGACGTTCTTCAGATTGTGCGCGTTCGCATTGTCCACGCGCAGTTCGCCATTGGCGGCCCGGAATGCCTCCTTGACGGTGAATGCGCGCCGCAGCGCCTGCCCGGTGAGCGTCTCGGCGACCCGCAGTTCCGCGAAACTGCCGGTGAACATGATCTCCCCGCCGTGCGCACCGGCCCGCGGACCGACATCGACGATGTGATCGGCGATCTGGATGACATCGGGATCGTGTTCGACCACCAGCACCGTATTGCCCTTGTCGCGCAGCGCTTCCAGCATGCGATTGAGCCGCCCGACATCGCGCGGATGCAATCCCACGCTGGGCTCGTCGAAGATGTACGTCATCCCGACCAGCGTGCTGCCCAGATGTTTGATCATCTTCAACCGTTGGCCCTCACCACCGGACAGCGTCGAGGTCGGCCGGTCCAGACTCAGGTACCCGAGGCCGATATCGGCGACCCGTCCGAGCGCGACCCGCGTCGCCTCGGCCAGCCCCAGCGCCGCCGGGTCCTGGATCTCGCCGAGCACCTCGATCAGATCGGTGATCTGCAATCCGGTCCAGTCGGCGATATTGCGCCCGTTGATCTTTGTGGCCAGTGCCTTCTCGTTGAGCCGTGCCCCATGACAGGCCGGGCACACCCCCTCGGTGAGGAATTTCTGAATCTGCTCGCGGGTCTTGTCCGAGAGCCCCGAGGTATCCCGCTTGACCCGCGATCGGGTGAACTTATCGGCCAGCCCTTCGTAATTGGCCTTCCAGGTGCCCTTGTTGAAAGTCAGCTCCACTTTGCCGCCGCTGCCGTGCAGCAGATCGTGCCATTCCGAATCGCTGTATTCGGCGAGCTTCTTATCAAGGTCGAAGCGCCCGGAATTGCCGTACAGCTGCCAATCTCCGCTGCCCACACCGTATCCGGGCAGCAGGATCGCGCCTTCGTTGAGCGATTTGGTCCGGTCCACCAGCTTGTCCGGATCTGCGGTGATGGTCATGCCCAGGCCGTCGCATTCGGTGCACATGCCCTGTGGCGTATTGAACGAGTAGTCGTACACCAGCCCGGTCGAGGGTGATCCGAACCGCGCGAACAGCGCGCGAATGAGCGCGTAGATATCGGTCATGGTCCCGACCGTCGAGCGCGGTCCCCCGCCCACCGACTTCTGATCGATGATCACCGGCGCGGTCAGGTTCTCGATGGCCTCCGCGTGCGGGCGCTCGTAGCGGGGCAGGAAGTTGAGGATGAACGCCGGGAAGGTGGCGTACAGCTGGCGCTGGGATTCGATGGCGATGGTGTCGAACACGATGGACGATTTGCCCGAACCGGACACGCCGGTGAAGACGGTGATCTTGTTCTTGGGGATGTCGAGGGAGACGTTGCGCAGATTGTGCTCGCGGGCGCCGAGGACCCGAATCGTTTCAGCGGAAGCAGCGGACATACCTCTCACCATGCCATCCGTGTACCCCCAAATGTGCGGCAAATTGTGATGCAAATCACACTAAATCCGCCAAATATCAGGGTCCAGCCAGGATTGCCGATCGGTCGCGCCGTTCTACAGTGGCGGTCGATCGCGGCGGTCGGACACCGTCGCGCGCTACCCCGAGGGACATACCGATGAAGACCATGCGCTGGACCGCCGGCCTCGCCGCCGCCGCGTTCGCCGTCACCTTGATGTCCGGCTGCAGCGAGATCAAAACCGCTGTGAACCAGGGCGGCGACACCAAATGCAGTGACTACCTCAAGCAGGATGCGGACACCCAGCGCATCACCATCACCAAGTTCATCAAGCAGCAGACCAACACTCAGAACGAGCCGTCCGGCACCAACGTCGATATCGGCATGGCCTCGGTGCAGACCCTGTGCCAGATCCAGGCCAACGGTGAAACCCCGATCCGGAACGCCGACATCGCCGGAATCTTCATCAGAAAGTAGCCCGAAACCGCCCGCTACCAGCCGATTTCTTATTTCCCCGCATTCTCGGCTACTGTTGTCGAGCACACCGAGTCGGGGTGGCGGAATGGCAGACGCGCTAGCTTGAGGTGCTAGTGCCCTTATTGGGCGTGGGGGTTCAAGTCCCCCTCTCGACACAGAAAAGAGCCCTCCTTCGGGAGGGCTCTTTTTGTTTGCCCGAGCAGATTCCAGGGACCTGCGCGCGGCGGCGTACCGCCGATTACGGCTGGCGGCGGATGTGCGCCGGCACCCGCCGAAGTTAGCGTTCGACCTGCGAATCACTCGTTCTTTGGAGTTGTCATGGCATCTCTGTCCTTGATCTCATCGCGGGCCCGATCATGAGGGCGCTCGTCACCGGCGGCACCGAGGGGATTGGCCGCGAGATCGCGATCGGACTCGTCGGCTCGGGCGCGCAGGTGCTGGTGACCGGGCGCGACGCCGCGCGCGGTGCGGCGTTCGCGGCGCACACCGGCGCGACGTTCCTGGCTGCCGAACACGCGACGGTGCACGGAAACCTCGAACTGGCCGCGGCGGTCGCGCACACCACCGGCGAACTCGATGTTCTCGTGAACAATGTCGGCGGTATGGCGTTTCCGAATCGAACACTGAATTCGGAAGGGCACGAGGTCATCTCGGCGCTCAACTACCTCGGCCCGATCACCCTCACCGATGCGCTGCTGCCCATCCTCACCCCGAACGCGCACATCCTGCAGATCGTGTCCAGCGCGCTCCTCATGCACAAGGGCGACCCGTTCACCGAGCCCGACGCCTACACCGCGATCGGCGCCTACGCCCGAGCCAAACAATTGAACCTGCTGGCCATGCTCTCGCTGGCCCGGCGGACCCCCGGCGATCGGTCGATCAACGCGGTCAACCCCGGAACCGCCTGGACCCCCGGCGTCCGGCAGCTCACCCCCGACACCGTCCCCGCCTGGCGTCTCATCTGGCCGATCGTGCGCGCCGTACAGAAGCGCGCACGGCCGGACAGAGCGGCCCGGGTTCCCATCCGCCTGGCCCTGGAAAGCGTTGGCAGCGGCCAATTCTTCGAGAGCAAGGGCAAACCCGCATCGCTACCCGAGCGTCTCCAGGACCCGCGCCTCCAGGACCGGGCGTGGGAGGCCGCACTGGTCCACTGACGACCCGTATCAGATCAGTGCGCGCAGCATGCCCTGTGGCTCGACGCCCATCGAGGTCAGGGCGTCGGAGTGGTAGATCGATCCCGGGATGTGGATGGCGTGTTGCAAACCGACGTGCGCGTCGCGCCAGAAGCGTTGCAGCGCATTGTTCTTGCGTACCGCGTTGCCGCCGGAGCGGGCGAAGATCTCGTCCACGGCCGCGACCGCGCGCCAGGCCGAGCGAACCTGGTTGCGGCGCACCACCGATCGGTCCTCGAAGGCGATGGTCTTGCCCGCATCGGCCAGATCGTAGAGGCGGCTGATGCCGTCCAGGAGTTGTGAACGGGACGCGGCGATCTCCGAGGCTGCCTCGGAGATGGCGTAGAGCACGTACGGATCGTCCTTGATGGCGGTGCCCATCGCGGTGATGCGATTGCGCTGATAGTCCAGATGCGCGGCCAGCGCGCCCTCGGCGATGCCGATGACCGCGGCGGTGATGCCGAGCGGGAACATGGCCCAGAACGGCAGCCGGTACACCGTTTCGGTGCGCCCGGCGCGATCGGCGGCGATGGTGCCCGAGGCGACCTCCTCCGAATCGATGGTGCGGTAGTCGGGTATGAACGCGCCGTCGACGCTGACGTCCTTGCTGCCGGTTCCGCAGAGCCCGATGACATCCCACGAGTCGTCGACGATCGTGTAGTCCGCACGGGGCAGCACCACGTGCAGGGTGCGCGGCGGCATGACGGGCGTGCCGTCGGGGTTACCGACCAACGCGCCCAGGAAGATCCAGTCGCAGTGATCGGTGCCGGAGGAGAAGCTCCAGCGGCCGCGCAGAATGTATCCGCCGTCGGTCGGGGTGGCCACGCCCTGCGGCGCGTACGGGGAGGCGATCCAGGTATCCGGGTCGGTGCCCCAGACCTCCTGTTGCAGACGGCGATCCATCAGCGCCATCTCCCAGGGGTGCACGCCGCCGACCCCGCATACCCAGCCGGTGGAACCGCAGGCGGCCGCGGTGGCCATCACCGCTTCGGCGAAATCCCTGGGATGCGCGGCGTATCCGCCGAATTCGGTGGGTTGCAGCATGCGCATCACCCCGGCCTCGCGTACCAGCGCGACACTCTTCTCGGACAGTTTGCCCGCCCGTTCGGTCTCCTCGGCGTGCGCCGCCAACTGGGCGGCGAGCTCCTCGACCCGCTGAACAACCTTGTGCGACATGCCCGCACCTTTCGAACCAACTCACGACCTCGGCCCCGCCGTGCGACGGGGCTACCTCGAAGCTAGCCGTGACGGGGGCCACAGCGGGCGGAGTTCCCGGTGACCGGGTCTCAGGATGTCTCGTCGGTGGAGTCGTGTTCGGCCGCCCACAGCATGTGCTCGCGGTCGGCCCAGCATCGTGACACGGTGCCGGTGAGCATGCCGCGCATGGCTTCTCGATCGCGCAGCGCGTACATGAGATGCCCCACCACGAGAATGCCGAAGGCGAGCGCGAACCAGTCGTGCATGAGGGTCGCGCCGGTGCGCCAGACCAGTCGTGTCCACTCCGGGAAGTACATGATGACGCCGGTGCCGAACAGTACGAAGATCGATCCGGCACTCAGCGCGGCATTGAGTTTCTGCCCGGCATTGAATTTCCCGACATCGGTGCCGAACAGACGGCGCGCCTTGGACCGGAACCACAGCCGATCCGCGGCGGTGAATCGATTCAGCCGCGACAGATCCGCGCGGTAGGCGCGCGAGAGCAGGCCGAGCAGAATCGGCACGGGCAGCGCGAAACCCGAATAGACGTGCACCAATTCGACAATGTGCCGATTGCCCACCAGCACCGCGAGTGACCCGTTGTACAGGATCGCGGCGGTGACGACGCAGATCAGCACGAGCACCGCGACCAGCCAGTGCACCCAGCGCTCGACCCGCCCGAAGCGGTGCAGCTCAGCTGGTCGGGTCATCATCACGCCCGTTCGACGCGCCGACCCAGCCGTCGATCGAATAACCCCGGCGCTCCCAATAGCCGGGGACGACGTCGCTGGTCAGCTCGATTCCGGAGAGCCATTTACAGCTCTTGTAGCCGTACATGGGCGCAACATACAGCCGAACCGGTCCGCCGTGATCGTGGCTGACCGGCCCGTCGATCATTTCCAGGGCGACGATGACGTCATCGCGCCGGGCCTGGTCGAGGGTCAGGCTCTCGGTATAGGTGCCGTCGAACGAGGTGAAGCGCACCGCGGTGGCCGTGTTCTTGACCCCGGCCCCGTCCAGTAGATCCGCCAAACGTACTCCGCGCCAATGGACTTCGGGCACCCGCCAGCCGGTGACGCACTGGAAGTCACGCACCAGCGTGGTTTGCGGCAGCGCGCGCAGTTCGGGCAGGGTGTGACTGCGCGGGGTGTCGACCAGCCCGGTGATATCGAGCCGATAGTTGCTCTCATCGCGCCTGGGCGCGCCGCGGGTCACCGAATAGAAGCGGAAGGTATTGCCCACCGGCAACAGCCCGATCAGTCCCGTCGGATCGTGATTGCCGATGGGGCCGAGCACCGCGGCGAGTCCCCGTTGAATCGATGCCCCGCCCAGCACTCCGGCCGCTCCGGCCGCGAGCAGGCCCAGCACCACCCGTCGCCCGACGGGTGCGCCTGGATCGTCGGGCTGGGAAGCCTTGTCGGCGGGCACGACTCCACTATCCACCGCCCGCACCGGTCCGCCCACTCGGGGCGGCTACGGTGGTGTCGAGAACCGCTTCCGCGCGGTGCCAACGAAAGGCCCGGCTATGCGCAGCCCCATCCTCGTCGCGCTCGGTGTCATCCTCGCCCTGGCCGGAGGGCTCTGGGCGCTCCAGGGCTTCGGCGCCATCTCCGGCAGTCCGATGACCGGCACCGTCACCTGGTCGATCATCGGCCCGATCGTCTTCATCGCCGGTGTGCTGCTGGCCGTGCGCGGCTGGCGCGGTACCCTGCGCCGCTGATCAGTTCCCCTGTGCGGCAGCGGAAACCGGCTGCCACTCCCGCCATACCGCGAGCCGGGACTCGTAGTCCGCGGTGGCGATGGCGAGCGGGACCTCGCCGAGGAAAATGCGCAGCGGCGGCTTATCGGCATCGACGACCTTGAGGATCGCCGCGCCGGTGGCGGTCGGATCGCCGGGACGGTTGGCCGAACGCTGGGCGGCGCGGGCCGCGCGAGCGGGTTCGTACGCTTCGATCGGGGCGGCGTGTTTGGCCGACGGCCCGGACCAGTCGGTCCCGAAACCGCCCGGCTCGATCAGGGTCACGTGCACCCCGAACGGCGCGACTTCCTGCGCGAGCGATTGCGAGAAGCCCTCCAACGCCCACTTCGAGGCGTGGTACGCGCCCAGATTCTGGAAGGCGGAGATGCCACCGATGCTGGAGACCTGCAGAATGTGCCCGCTCCCCTGCGCCCGCAGAATCGGCAGCGCCGCCTGCGTAACCCACAGCGCGCCGAACACATTCGTCTCGAACTGCGTCCGCAGTTCCTCCTCGGACAGTTCCTCGATCATGCCGAACTGTCCGTACCCCGCATTGTTGACGACCACATCGAGCCGCCCGAACCGATCGGCGGCCGCGCGCACGGCAGCGAAATCACCCTCCCGATCGGTGACATCGAGCTGGATCGCCTGGAATGTGTCCGGATACTTGGCGACCAACTCGTCCAGTGTGCTCAGATCGCGCGCGGTACCCGCGACGCTGTCGCCCCGCTCCAATGCCGCGACCGCCCATTCGCGGCCGAATCCTCGTGAGACGCCGGTGATGAACCAAACTTTGCTCATGCGACCACGGTAATCAGCTGGAGTGCACTCCAAGCAACCCTCGATCGCGGCGAATTCTCGCGGTGCGGATGGTGCCCCGGTCGCGGCGGTAGTCCGCGGAACTGGTCCCGGGGCTGGTCGATGGGGTGCCCAGCGCGTTGCCGCCACGCGAGGCCGGTGCATCGGCACGGCCGCGAACGGGATTGTGCCGGGCCGGGTAGCGCATTCGATATCCGCCGCAGCGGTCGCAATGGGTAGCGTGGCGGCATGAATTCGCTGCTGCACCGGATCTTGGACATCGCACCGGTGTGGATCTACTTGATTGTCACCGCACTGGTTTTCGTCGAGGACGCCATCTTCGTCGGCTTCGTGGTGCCCGGGGAGACCGCCGCGGTGCTCGGCGGTGTCGCGGCAAGCCAAGGGCACGTGGCGCTTTGGGCCATGATCGTGCTGGTCGTCCTCGCGGCGATCGTCGGCGACAGCGTCGGGTACGAGGTCGGTAAGAAGGTCGGTCCGCGGCTGTTGGGCGTGCGGATTCTCGACAAGCATCGCGGTCGGGTCGAGCAGGCGCAGGACTTCCTGGCCCGGCGCGGCGGCTGGGCGGTGTTCCTCGGCCGCTTCACCGCGTTCTTCCGCGCCATGATGCCCGCGCTCGCCGGAACCTCGAAGATGCCGTATCGCCGCTTCCTCGCGTTCAACGCGTTCGGTGGAATCGTCTGGGGCACAACATTCGTGGTACTCGGTTTCATCGCCGGTAATTCCTATGAGCGGGTCGCGAAGACCGTCGGCCGCGATATCGCCATCGGTGTCGCGGTACTGGTGGTCGTGGGCCTGATCGTCTGGAAGGTGCGCGAACGCCGCCGCGAACGCACCTTCGAGGCGAAGTACGAGGCCGCGCACGAGGCCGACTGATCCCGTAGCGAAACTCCCGTGCGCGCGGAGCCGGTGCGACACAATGGAACTCCGGCGGGATTCGGGGTGTCGCATGCGGACTCTTCCACTGTTAGCGGCCGCGCTGCTCGGTGTGTCGCTCGCCCTGACCGCGCCGGCGCAGGCTGCTCCGAGTATCGGAAGGTATGTGGCGCTCGGGGATTCGTTCGCCTCCGTCGGTGATCTGACCGCGCTGAACGGCCCGCCCGGCTGCTTCCGGGCGGCGGACAACTATCCGAATCAAGTGGCGGCCGCGCTCGCCCCCGCCGAATTCGTGGACAACACCTGCGGCGGCGCGACCACCCGCGATATGACCGAGGCGCAATCGGCGTTCGGCGATGTGAATCCGCCGCAGTTCGACGGTCTCACCGCCGAGACGGACCTGGTGACGCTGACCATCGGCGCGAACAATCTGGATCTGCTGCGCACGCTGGTGCCCTGTCTGATCCCCTCGCTCGCGGAAACCTCGTTCACCCCGCGCATCGGTAACCCCTGCGAACAACGCTTCACCGCCACCGGCGTCGATACCTTCGCACAGCGCATCGACGATGAGGTGCGCCCGGCGGTGGCCGCGGTGCTGCGCGGGATTCGAGATCGCGCGCCCCGCGCCACGATCGTCGCGGTGAACTATCTCGCGCTGGTTCCGCCGACCTCGGACGAGTGCGGGTACTGGCACGGTGTCGCCAAGGGCGATATCCCCTATCTGTTCCGCGCCCTGCGCCGGCTGTCCACCATGCTGATGGATGAGGCCGCGCACGCCGGAGACATCGGTGTGGACGCGAATGTCATTGCCGGACACGATATGTGCCAGACCCACGACAAGCGCTGGGTGGAATCGATCTACCTGCCGCAACCCGCCACGCCGTGGCACCCCAATTCGCTCGGCATGCGCGCGGTCGGCGCGCTGGTGGTGGCCGCGCTCCGGAATTGACCGTTTCGCGGATGCCACCCGCGATGCGCTCGGTCCACTCTGGTTGGATATGGCCAGTGACCAGCGTTGCTTTCAAACTCGTCGGACCGCATCACTTCGATCAGGTGATGCCGGCGTGGGCGCCGCAGTTCCCCCGCTTCAATCGGGTGATCGGCTACACCGACCTGGGTCACGCACTGCTCATGAGCACCGGCACCGGCGAATACGCCATCATGGACCCGTATTTCCCCGGCACCAAGGTCTACGGCACCTTCGACGACCTCTCCGCGTTCGTGGATCGCGTCCTGTTCGACCCCGACGTCATCACGTATATCCTGCAACCCCAGCATGTTTCGGCCATTCGCCGCCGACTCGGCCCGCTTGCCGCCGGGGAGGTCTACATCGCCGCGCCCTATCCGTTCATGGGCGGCTCGGAGCATCCGGACTCGTATCACAAGGGCGGTGTCTGGGCCTTCTACGATCTGGTGGCCCAGGCGCACGGCTTCGACAGCGACGCCTTCAGCGAGTAGGTGACAGGCCGCGCGCCTGAGCCCGGCCGAAAACTCAGTCGCGGGTCGCTGTGACCACAACGGTCGTATAGCGCACGGTCGCAACACCACCGGTCGCGTCGATCGCCGCACCGACCTCATCGAGTATCCGTGCCAGCGGTTCCGGCGCGAGCTGGGTGAGCGTGCCCTGCGACGGTAGTAGGTCCAGGTATTCGGCACGGGTGTAGGGCTGTTCCCATTCGAACCGCCACACCTCGGGCTCGGTGAACCGGCCCGACTTACGCAGCCCATCGGTGGCCCGGTCGGTGACCGCGCCGGACCCGCCCGCGCCGCGCCGCATGGCGGCCGTATCGAACGGCGAGTCGGGCAGTACCCGCTGGTAGGCGGCGATGAAGGAGTCGGTCACCTCGGTCGGTGCGTCGGCGACATTCCAGAACGCGGCGAATCTACCCGTGGGGACAAGGATGTCCGCGGCTTTGGCGGCCCCGATGACCGGATCGACCCAGTGCCACGCCTGTCCGGCGGTGACGATATCGAATGTCCGACCCGTGGGATCCCAGGTTTCGAAGGTGCCGACCTCGACGTTCACCCCCGTGTCGCGCGCGAATTCGGCCATCCGCGCATCTGGCTCGACGCCCAGCACGTCGCACCCCGCCGCCCGTAGCTGGCGCGCCGATATACCTGTGCCGCAGCCGATATCGAGCACCCGCCGACCGGGACCGGCGGCGGCCACCCGCCGCACCATGTCCTCGGGATAGCGCGGGCGGGCGCGGTCGTAGCGTGCGGCGTCCACTCCGAAGGATTCGGCGACATCGCGATGCGTATGCGGCTCCGGTGCACGCGGAACCGAGGGTTCCGGCGGTATTGTGGGCATGTGCCCACTCTAGTGGGCGCATGCCCACTCGTCAACGATCGCCCTGTGAGAGAAGGATTTACGGTGCCCACCGGTGTAGCCCTCCGTGACGTTCGCGAACAGTTGTTCGCCGCCGCCGAACGCGTGCTGTTGCGCGCGGGTCCCAGCGGTTTGACCAGTCGCGCCGTCACCGATGAGGCGGGCTGTGCGAAAGGCGTTCTGCACCGCCACTTCTCCGATTTCGACGATTTCCTCGCCGAACTGGTCCGCGACCGGATCGCCGTACTCGCCCGCGACGCAACCGAACTGCGTGAATCCGCGGGTATCGGAACCGTCGACGACAATCTCGCCGATGCGGTCACCAAGGTGTTCGGCCCCGTCGCGGTGGCCATCGTCAGCCTGATCATCTTCCGCGACGAACTACGCACCCGGCTGCGCGGCACCCGCCCGATCGGCGTCCCACTGCTATCGGACGCGACCGTCATGGTCTCGGAATACCTCACCGCCGAACGGGAATTGGGCCGTCTCACGGCGGATGCCGACGTGGACACCCTCGCCCCCACCCTGATCGGGGCCGGGCATCTGCTCTTCGCCGATCGCACCGGCACACCGCCGGACGCGGTCGCGGTGCGCCGGATGGTGGCCACGGTGTTGTCCGGATCCCAGATCCGCTAGGGGCGGAATTTCGCGGCCACGGCCGGGGTTGGTGCCGGGAGACCGCAGCACGACAGGCAACAGGACGGGTGAGATGAACGCCTTCAATGAAAATGTGATCGAAGAATTCCGCGCCAATGGCGGTAAGGTCGGCGGGCCGTTCGAAGGCAATGCGAATCTGGTGCTCATCACCACGACCGGCGCGAAGTCCGGACGGGCGGTCACCAGTCCGCTGGTCTACGTGTCCGACGGTGACCGCATCGTGCTGATCGCCTCCAACGGCGGCGCGGACAAGCATCCGGCGTGGTACCACAATCTGCGCGCCAACCCGGAGCTGACGGTCGAGCTGGGGACCGAAACTTACACGGGCAAAGCCGAATTCGCGTCCGGCGAACAGCGTGCGGAGTTGTACGATCGCATGGTTGCGATCATGCCCCAGTTCGACGACTACCGGCGCAACACCACCCGGGAGATCCCCGTCGCCGTGGTTCACCGCCAACCGGCCTGACCTCGATACGCGAGGGAACGGAACAGCCTCGTACAAAAAATTTCGTACAAAAAACCCAGACTCGCCGGTAACCACGCGCCGAAATGGTTATTCGAAGAGCGTGTCTTCGACATTCTGTACACTCGCTCCCCTACTGTGAAAGTACTGGGAAATAAAGCGCCCGCGTTGCATTCATGGAACTCGTAATTTTCGCGATTCGCGGAAGGGGTTGAGTGTCCGTACCGGTGAGCTGGGTCCTCTCGCAGCCCGATCTGGAGATTCCGCTGCGCGGCGGCGTCGCGGGCATCGCCCGGACCATCGCACTGGTACTCACCATCGAATCGGAGAACCCGTTCGGCTGGCTGTCCGGTGGTGAGCTGGTGCTCACCACCGGAACCCGATTACCCGCGACCCCCGCCGCCCGCGCCGCCCACCTGCGCCGTCTCGATGAACGAGGCGTCGCCGCAATGGGTTTCGGCATCGGCCCGGCCCATGCGGAGATTCCCGCGGATCTGATCGAGGTCGCCGACGAGATCGGCCTGCCGCTGTTCGAGGTCGCGATATCGACTCCGTTCGCGGCAATCGTCGCCCGCATCGCCGCGCGTTCCGCGCAACTCCGGCACGATGCGCTGCTGCGCGCCGCGCGCACCCAGCCCCGCATGACCCGCGCCCTGGTGCGTTCCGGTGCGCGCGCCATCGTGCGCGAACTCGCCACCGCGCTGCGCGCCACCGTCCTGGTGCTGGACGCGGAGACCCGGGTCACCGATGTGCACCCCGATACCCCCGATGATGAACTGCTGCATACGGTTCGCACCGCCATCGCCACCGATCCGGGCGCGACCGGCGGTGTGCACACCGATCAGGGCCGCTCGATCACCCATCAGCGCATCGGCGTCGGCGGCCGGGTGCACGGCAGTCTGGTGGTGGTGAGCCCCGCCCCGCTCAGCGCGGTGGATCAGATTCTGCTCGGCCACGCGAACTCGTTGCTGGCCTTGGATTTCGAGAAGCCGGCGCGACTATGGGAGGCCCAGCATCGACTGAACAGCACCGTGCTGGGCCTGCTGTTGAGCAGCGAATCCGATCTGGCCCCGGCCTGGACGCATCTGGCGCAGGCCGCCGACGCGGCGGGGCGAATTCGAGTGCTCGCCGCTGAGTGCGACAGTCTGGACGCGGTCGACGAGATTCGCTCGGTGGCCGAGAGCATGGCGGTGCGCTCGGGTCATCCGCTGTTTCTGCATCTGCTCGCGCGCCGGGTGCTGGTGGTGCTGCCCGGGGTCGCCGCGGTCGCCTTCGCCCGCGAACTCGCCGCCGATCTGGGTGAGGGAACCAGACGGTCGGTGCGCTTCGGTCTGAGCGGTGAGCATCCGCTGCCCGAACTGACCGTCGCCGCCGACGCCGCGGGCCTGGCCGCCGCGGCCGCCGAACGCGGTAGCGCCCCCTCCGAATTCGGCGCGCTCACCGGTAGATCGCTGCTGTCCTTCGATTCCACCCGCCGGGTGCTGGACACCCTGGCCAATACGGTGCTGACCCCGCTCATCGATCATGACGCGGCGCACGGCTCGGATCTGCTGTTCTCGCTGCGCGCCTATCTCGAGGCCAACGGCCAGTGGGAGGCGGCCGCCGCCGCGACCGGTGTGCATCGCCATACCCTGCGCAAACGCATTGCGACAGCACAGGGTTTGCTGGGGTGCGATCTGGACAGCGCCCGCGTACGCGCCGAACTGCTGCTCGCGATCCTGGCCCGGGGCAGCTGACCCGGTCTCGGGTGCGGGATGGGACGCTGGTTGATTATGAGCCGCAACCGACTTCCAGCGCTGTCAGGAGCAGTTTCATGTCCCATGCCGACCTAGTGTTCACCGGCGGCGCGGTGCTCACCATGGATTCCGCGCGCAGCCGGGCGACCGCACTGGCGGTGACCGGCGATCGCATCAGCGCCGTCGGGCACGCGCGAGCGCACGCCGCCATCGGCCCGAGTACCGAGGTGGTCGAGCTGCGCGGGCGCGCGCTGCTGCCCGGCTTCCAGGACGCGCACGTGCACGCCGCCGCCGGTGGTATCGAACTGGCGGCGTGCGATCTGAGCGGGACGGTCGAGCTGGCCGAGTATCAGCGCCGGATCGCCGCCTACGCCGCGAAAAATCCCGCGCGCGAATGGATTACCGGCAGCGGCTGGTCCATGGAGAGCTTCCCCGGCGGGCAGCCGACCCGCCAACGGCTCGACGCGCTGGTGCCGGATCGGCCGGTGTATCTGGTCAACCGGGACCATCACGGGGCCTGGGCGAATACCCGGGCGCTGGAGCTGGCGGGCATCACCGCCGCGACCCCCGATCCCGCCAATGGCCGGATCGAACGCGAAACCGACGGCGGCCCAACGGGAATGCTCCAGGAAGCCGCCATGGCCCTGGTCGAGCGGGTACTCCCGGAGATCACCCCGCAGGACCGGCTGACCGGACTGCTGTGCGCGCAGGAACTCCTGCATTCGCTGGGCATCACGGGCTGGCAGGAGGCGATCGTCGGCGGCTACGACCGCAATATGGACTCGGCGGCGACCTTCGCCCGAGCCGCCGAACAGGGGCTGCTGACCGCGCGCGTCACCGGCGCGCAGTGGTGGGAGCGCGATCGCGACGCCACTCAGATCGAAGCGATGCTGTTGCGCCGCAAGCAGTTCGGCAGCGAGCGCTTCCGCCTGGACACGGTCAAGATCATGCAGGACGGCATCGCCGAGAATTTCACCGCCGCCATGACCGAGCCCTACCTCGATCACCGGGGCTGCTGTACCGCCAACGCGGGCATGAGTTTCGTCGATCCGCGCGCGCTGCGCGGCTATGTGACCGAACTGGACGCGCTCGATTTCCAGGTGCACTTCCACGCCCTCGGCGATCGTGCCGTGCGGGAGGCGCTCGATGCGGTCGAGGCCGCGCTGACCGCCAACGGCCCGCGCGGTAATCGGCATCAGCTGGCGCATCTGCAGGTAATCCATCCGGACGATATCGGCCGCTTCCACCGGCTCGGCGCGGTCGCCAATCTGCAACCGCTGTGGGCCGCGCACGAACCGCAGCTCGATGATCTGACCCTGCCGTTCCTGGGCGCGGGCCTGCGCGATCGGCAGTACCTGTTCGGTGATCTGCTGCGCGCGGGCGTCACGCTGGCCGCGGGCAGTGATTGGCCGGTCAGTGATCTGAATCCGCTGTCCGGGATTCACACCGCGGTCAATCGCGTCACCCCGGGTTCGGCGCTCCCGCCGCTGCTGCCCGAGCAGAGCCTGGACCTGATGACGGCCCTGGCCGCGTACACCGCGGGTTCGGCGTATGCGAACCGCCGCGATGACACGGGCAGCCTGCGCACCGGAATGCTCGCGGATCTCGTTGTGCTGGACCGTGATCCATTCGAGCACCCGACGGCGGAGATCGCCGATGCCAAGGTCGAGCAGACCTATGTCGGCGGTGCGCGGGTGTTCGGTTAGGTCGATTTTCGACGGAGGTGCCACGGCGCGGCGGGCGGGATGCTATGGTCGTATCCATCAGCCGCCCGTCGTGCGCGGCGAATCCCCTTCTTCGGTAAGAGTCAAAGTATGTGTAACCGTCGGTTACACATAAATCGCCTCAACCCCGTGCGTGCTATTTATCCCGGTAGGCGACCAGATGAGCCAGTGCCGTCAGGTCGGCGGTGGCCATTCCCGGCGGCAGTACGCCCAGCGCCGATTCCAGCGCCGTTGCAGCGCGGCCCAGGGTGCGCTGGCGGCCACCGGCCTCCTCGATCAGGTTCGCCGCGCGTGCCGCCCGCTGCGCCGTCATCGGCTGGCGCGCGTGATAGATCCGCGCGAACTCCCGCCCGGGTCCGGTATCGGAGGCCAACGCACAGACCACCGGGAACGACTGCTTGCGTTGAATCAGGTCGCTGTGCGCCGGTTTTCCGGTCACCTCGGGATCACCCCAGATATCGATGGCGTCATCGACGAGCTGGAACACCAGGCCCAATTCGCACCCGAAGGTGTGCATGGCGGACACCACTCGATGATCCGCCCCGGCGCACAGCGCGCCGAGCGCGCAGGCACAGCCGAGCAGCGCCCCGGTCTTGCCCGCGGCCATGGTCAGGTATTCGTCGACCGATACCGAGGAGCGCGCCGCGAAGGCGCAATCCTCGTACTGCCCCCGGCACAGCGTGACGGTGGCGCGCGCCAGCCGGATCACCGCCTCCGCGGTCACCGCCTCGGGCACACCATCGGAGAGCACGCCCAGGGCCAGCGCCTGTAGCGCGTCGCCGAGCAGGGTGGCATTGGTTTCACCCCAGACCCGCCAGACCGTGGGCCTGCCGTGCCGGAAACGGTCCTCGTCCATGACATCGTCGTGCACCAGGGAGAAGTTGTGCAGCAGCTCCACCGCGGCGGCCGCGTGCGTGGCGCTGTCGATGGTCCCGCCGCATGCAACCGCGGCCGCGAAGGTGAGGGCGGGACGCAGGGCCTTGCCCTGTAGTCCGGTGATCTCCACGCCTTCGGCATCGCACCAGCCGAAGTGGTATCCGGCCATGCGATCCATCGGTTCCGAGAGTGAGGCGACCGCCGCGCGCAACACCGGTTCGATGGCCAGCCGCGCGGCGGTCAGCTGTCCGCGGGCCGCGAGGTGCGCATCGCCGTCGGGATGTTGCTCGTATTCCGCTGGGCGCTGGCGTATCTCGCTGTGGCCGATGGTTTTCATCATGGTCGGCCGGGTCAGACCCCAGCGGCGCATGCCCTCGAGTCGTTGTCCCGCTGTGTTTCCGGTCGGTTTCGACACTCGCATAATCGGCCCCGCTCACTCGCACACGGCCTCCGTAGCCACCCGGCGGTGATTGGGCGGCCATGCATAGAAGATCCCAATCGTCCCATCCGAACGTGAAAACGCGGGACCGCCTGTGGATTTCATTTCGGCAACGGCGACTGCGCCGCAGTTCAGGTGAGTGGCAGGCCGTGTTCGAGCGCCTCCACCGGCGCGCTGGTATAACGGGCCGCCTGATAGTGGTAATCGAAATTCGCCCGAACGTACACCGTGTAACTGATTGCGGTGGCCAAAGTGTCGGCGCGATCACGATCATCGAGTCCGGCGTCGGCGAGTTCGGCCGGAAGTCGCTCGAGTGCTGCGGTCATGCGGTCTATGCACTCGGTGAGCAGGGTGTTGACGAGCTCGAGTGCGCGGGTCCGGTTGTGCCCGTGGTGGTATTCGGCCAGCAGCACCGAGTTGTACAGGTAACCTGAGGCCTCGTCCGAGGCCACCGACAGCACATCGTTGAACAGGCCCATATGCTCGACCGCCGCCTCGCGCAGACCACGCATGGCCGGGAGGTAGCGGGCGGGAGCGCACAGGTCTATCCCCTCGGCGCGCTCGCTGATATCGAGAAATACGAAGAGCGCCACGCCATCTCGGCGATGCGCGCGATAGGTGTCCAGATCCGGAAGATTTCCGGAGAGCCGCCCCACACTCTCGGTGTAGTACGTCCAGAGCCAGTCGCGGATCTCCGCCTGTACGGCCTCGCACCATTCGGGTGAACGGCCGTGGCACAGTCTCCGCCACAGATCAGCGAACGCCACCGCCAGCACGCCGGAAGGTTGCCTGGCGCTGTCGAATACCGCGTTGAGCGCGCGCACGGCCTCCAAACAGCGCTGTGGATCGGGGATTTCAATATCGAACTGATCGTCCACCACGAAAGCCCAAGCCGTGTACTGGCTGAGCAGCGTGAGTTCCTCGATATCGGCCTTCGGGCACCACAGCGCGTACATCCGCGCTGGTCTGGTGCGTTCCATCCGCCGGCGCGTCAGTTCGGTGGGCACGAGCTCGAACGCCTCGAGCCACTCCCACATACCCGCCTCTGCCTCCAGCTCCAGCGGATTGAGGTCCACCGGGGCGTACGGCATGAAAAAATCGGTTGGCTCCATCGAAACTGCCTATCTCCCAACCAGTTTACCCGCCGCTCTGACCATACCGGCGTTTCGGCTACAACCGGCGATCTGACCGCTATTCGGCCGGTGGTGCGAGCGCCGCGTGGAGTCGGATAGCTGTCAGTGGGTCCACCCCCCGCCGGTACCAGTCCGGTCATGCGCCGGAAGACTGATCAGCCCTGCCACTTTCGCCGAGTCTATCGCGTGTTTCAAGGCCGTGCGGGGTGGCCGAACGCCGGTGTGGCGGAGCTGACTGCGCACCGAGAGATCAAGGCCGACAAGATCTTCCGTGATCAGCACGTTCGCCGCGGTGTACGTGCAAATGAGATTGCCGATGTGTGATCCGGCGGCGGAATCCGTGCGGCAGGCCGCGAAATGTATTGCGAGACACTCTCGTTGCGAATCGGCCAGCATGCGGACCGCCGCCGCGTCACGTGCCGGACCCCACGCGCCCGCCCGCTCCGGTGATCCGGCGCAGCCCGTCTGCGAGATCGCTTGCGGTGGGCGCGGTTTCCGGATCGATCAGATACTGCGCGGCCACACCGATGAGCAGCGCCTGGTAGACCAACCCCGCGGTGCGATCCTGCTCGGTGTCACCGCCGCCGAACAGGCGAGCCAGGCCCGCCCGGGCCTCGGGCATGGTCGCGGCCAATCGCGCCCGTGAGTCCGGGTGCGAGAGGGCGTCGAAGGTGGCCGCCCATACGCCGCGGTGGTCGGCGATCGACTCCCGGACCGCGTCCCATCGGGCCGTGAAGCGGCGCAGCGCGTCCGGGTCGGTGATATCGGTCGCGGCGAGCGCGCGCGCCAGTTCGTCGCCCCACTCCCGGGTCGCGGCGGTGAGCGCGGCGGTGAGCAGGGCTTCCTTGGATCCGAAGTGGTAGCCGATGGCGGCCATGCTCACGCCCGCCGCGGTGGCGATATCGCGCACGGTGGTGCGGGCGAAGCCCTTGTCGAACAGGCAGGTGCGCGCGCCGGCCAGCAGATCCTCACGGTTTCCCATGTCGAGCAGACTAGCGCAAACGCCTCAGACAAAAGTATTGCGCAAATGCCTAAGACATTTGTACAGTTCTGACCATGCGAACCATGGCCAACCAGAACGTCCTGATTTCCGGTGCGAGCATCGCCGGTCCCGCTCTCGCCTTCTGGTTGCGGCGGTACGGTTTCCGGCCGACCGTCGTGGAGAAGGCCCCGGCGCTGCGCGAGGGTGGTCAGGCCATCGATGTGCTCGGCACCGCGACCGAGGTCATTCGCCGGATGGGGCTGCTGGAGCAAGTGCACGCCCTGCAGACCGGGAAGCGCGGCTCCTCCTATGTGGGCGCCGACGGTGCGGTCAAGGCCAGCATCAGCAGCGAGGTGTTCAACGGCGTCGGGGCCGACGGTGATACCGAGATCGCTCGCGGGGATCTGGCGCGGGTGCTGTACGAGGCCACTCGCGATGATGTCGAATACCTCTTCGGCGATTCCATCGCCGAGCTCACCGAGACCGCGGACGGGGTGCACGTCGTCTTCGAGCACTCCCCCGCCCGCACCTTCGATCTGGTGATCGGCGCGGACGGTGTGCATTCCCGCACGCGCGCACTGGTTTTCGGCCCGGAGTCGGATTTCGTCCGCCATATGGGCTACTACATCTCGATTTTCACCATCCCCAATCTGCTGAACCTGGATCACTGGGAACTGGACTACAACACCCCCGGCAAGATCGCGGGCAGCTACAGCGCGCGGGAGAACACCGAGGCCAAGGCGATTTTCGCGTGGGCCTCCGACCAGCTC
This sequence comes from Nocardia sp. NPDC058058, assembly GCF_042885355.1. Lineage (NCBI taxonomy): Bacteria > Bacillati > Actinomycetota > Actinomycetes > Mycobacteriales > Nocardiaceae > Nocardia > Nocardia sp. NPDC058058. Next base: position 965,069 of record NZ_JBHVSA010000001.1, read on the forward strand.
GACTACGACTTCCGCGATGCGGACGCCCAGCGGCGCATTCTGACCGACACCTTCGCCGATCAGGGCTGGGAGGTGCCGCGGCTACTGGCGGAACTGGCCGACGCGCCGGACTTCTATTTCGACGCCATGGCGCAGATCAAGATGCCGACCTGGTCCCGGGGCCGGGTGTCGCTGGTCGGTGACGCGGGGTACTGCGCTTCCCCGCTTTCGGGCCAGGGCGCGGATCTGGCGCTGGTCGGCGCGTATCTGCTCGCGGGCGAATTGGCCGCCGCCGCAGGTGATTACCGGCTCGCGTTCGCCGCCTACGAGCGGGAGATGCGGCCCATGGTCGATGCCTGCCAGCAGTTCGCCGAGGGGGTGGGCCAGTGGTACGCGCCCGGTAGCAAGACCATGATCCGGGTTCGCAATCTGAATGTGCGATTGCTGCCGTATCTGCCGTGGCGCGGTCTCATCGGTGGCGCGCCGCAGAAGGTGGCCCGCACCGTCGCGGCCAAGGACTACGCGGTCGCGCCGTTCTGATCTTTCGGAAAACACAAGATCAATCCGCGACGCGCCGTACGCTCGGGCACCGAACACCAGCTGTACAGGCACTACCCGGAGGCGAGCATGCTGTCCCTGCAAGAGATTTCGGATCGGATGGAAATCCAGGACCTGATGGTCCACTACTCGCACGCGGTGGATACGCGGCAGTGGGATTTGCTCGATGGGATTTTCACCGCCGACGCGCATATCGACTACACGGCGATGGGTGGTCCGGCCGGGGATCTGGCCTCCACCAAGGCGTTTCTCGCCACGGTCATGCCGAATTTCACGGCGTTCCAGCATTTGATCGCCAACTCCGCCATCGAGGTCGAGGGTGATACGGCGACCGCCCGCACCATGTGCCACAACCCGATGGTGGTGGCCGGTGCGGACGGTCTGCCCCGCTTGATGCTGTGCGGGCTCTGGTACCACGACTCATTCGTCCGGGTGGACGATCAGTGGCGGATCAGCCGGCGAATCGAGGAGAAGTCCTATATGTTCGTCGCCCCGCCGGCCGAGGCCGTGATCAGCTGATCGAACAGGTCGCGATAGCCGCGTAGCGCCTGGCGCAATTCCTCGGTGTCCGAACCCTTTTCCTCGTGCCAGCGCTGTTCGAGCGCGTGCCGTCGCTGGGCGAAGCTGTCCACCAGCGCCTGGATGCCGCCCTCGACCAATTTGTCGGCGCGGGTGACCGCGTCGCGGGGGTCGTCGACGAACATGGTCTGGACTTCACGCCACTGACCGCGCAGCTGGTTCGGATCGACCCCGTGCGCACTCTGCCCGGTGCCGGGCTGCCCGTCGGCAACCAGGCCGCCGTTGTGCTGTCGCTGGGCGGCTTCGTTCGCGCCGGGGCCACCGTTGCCGGGGCCACCGTTCGGCTGCAGCTGTCCGCCTTCGTGCGCCCGCTGCGTACTCGCCGACGGTTGCTGTGCGGCCGCGCGGAGCCGCTGATCGGCCTCGACGTTCTGATTCGGCTGTCCGTGGACCGCGTGCTCCGGCGCGTGCGCCGCCCGGGGGTCGGAGGCCTGCGCCGCAACGGAATCGGGTGTCTGCACCCCGAGAGAATTCGGATCGCGGCGGGGGTCGAGCGATTCCGGCGTGCCCCGCTGGGCGTCATCGGATCGGCCGGTGTGCTCGGGCCGGTCCGGGGAACCGGCGGCGCGGGCATCGCTGCCGGTCACCGTATTCGCCTGTGCGGCGGCTTGTTTCGCTTGCTCTTTGTCGGTGCTCATTGGTCGTACCTCACTTATCGGTTATCGCGTGCGGAGCGTTGGGTGGCGGTTTCGGAGCCGTTGCCGTCCACCAGTTCCGCGAAGAGCTGCCGGTAGTCGACGATCGCGGACCGCATATCCTCGGTGGACACCTGCCCGCGTCCGGCCTGTCCGGCGATCTGATGCGCCCGGCGGAATCGGTCCAGCGGCTGCGCGTGCTCGACCGACAGATCCGCGACCCGCTGGTCGGGGTCCTCGGTCGGATAGCCGCGATCGGCCATCGCCAGGGTGAGCAGGCGGTCGGCGTTCTCCAGCGCGTGCGCCGGATCGTCGACGAACTGCTCCTGCACGTGCGCCCACTGCATGGTGTAGCGGCGCTTCTCGTCGTCGGTCAGCTCGCGCAGGTTCAACTGCTGATGCCGCTTCTGCCGTTCCGCCAGTTCACGTTCGGCCTCGCGGCGGCTGTCCGCCTGTTCGAGCGTGCGGTCGTACTCCGGCCCGAACCGCTCCTTCAATTTGCGACTGCGCATGCGTGGCATCAGCGCCAGCGCGATCACGATTGCCGCGGCGATCACCACCACGATGACAATCACGGTTACTACTGCACCCGACATCTTGCTCCTCCTCGCCGAGTCCGTCTCTTGCGGACGTAATGCCTCGACGCGGCGGGCTCAAACGTATGAGCGGATCATTCCCCGCGCAGCAACTCGATGACCGGAGCGAGTTTTTCCATATTGGGCTCCAGCACGGTGATGTAGTTGAACCCCAAGGTTTCCCGGCGTTCGCGCAGCGTATCGGCGATCTGCGCGGGCGTGCCGAGCAGCAGCACCGGCAGGTCCCCGAGGTCGCCGTCGAACTCGAACGGCAAATGCGCGGCGAGGGAATCGGCTGCGGCGGAACGCTCTTGGTCGCCGATGACGGCCTGGACGAGCAGATTGAATTCCACCGTGCGCCCGCCCAGATGGTCGCGCACGTAGTCGGTGCGCTTGGCGAGGGCGGCGCTGTCGGCGAGCGTCAGGCGACCGTTATCGCTCGCGCCCGCACCGGTGAAGGCGACGATATCGGCGTGCGCGGCGGCCAGCCGCAGTGATCGGTCACCCCAGGCCGCCATCAGCAGGGTGGGGCCGCCCGGCTGTACCGGGCGCGGGGTGTATTCCGGGTCGGCGAACAATCCGCGCAGTGTGGTGACGGTGCGCTCGAGATGGTCGACTCGTTCCCGGGCGGAGGGGAAAGACATTCCGGCGGCGTCGAATTCGGCCTTGACGTAGCCCGCGCCGAGTCCGAGTTCGACGCGGCCGTCGGTGAGCTGATCGAGTCCGGCGACATCGCGCGCCAGCAGCACCGGGTTGTAGAACGGGGTGTTCAGGACGAAGGTGTTGAGCCGGACCCGCTCGGTCGCCTCCCCCGCGAGCATGAGCGCGGGGAACGGCGCGGCCAGGCCCAGATGATCCGGAACACCGATCACATCGAAGCCGAGTTGTTCGGCCCGGCGACACCTCTCGATCCAGGCGGTGCGTGATGACGGGGCAATCATGTTCACACCGAAGCGGAATGGGTACGCCATACCTACTGTCTACCAGTCGAATCCGTACAAGATCACAAGCACTGAGTTCCGGCCGCCCGGCGAAGCCTGCGAAGGCGGCCGAATCGAATTAACGCGTGGACTCCACCGAATGGGGTACGGGCGGGGCTCAGGCGCGCCATCATGGGGTATCGCATTTCCGAGGCGCCCGCGAGGAGTTTGCGCGATGACACAGCTACCGGCCATCTTCCAACAGCGTGCGGAGTTGGAGAAGGTGTGGGCGCGGTGGGCGACGGGGACGCAACAGCTGCCCGCACTGCCCGCCGCGAGTACACCGGTGCCGGTGCTGCGCGAAGAAGTGGTCGAGTCGTGGGAGCGCTCACTGCGCACCGTCGATCCGGCGCGCGCGGTGGCCCCGGCGACCGATCGGGATGAATTGGGTTCGCGCTGGGCCGAATCGCCGCTGCGGATCCCGGTCACCGAACTCGCCGGGGAGATCCGCGCCATCGCCGAGGACGCCGGAATGATCGCGGTGGTCACCGATGACGAGGGCACCGTGCTGTTCAGCTGCGGTGACCGCGCGGTGCGGCGGCGCGCCGAAACCGTGAACCTCGCGCCCGGCGGTTGCTGGGACGAGCCCTATATGGGGACCAGCGGTGTGGCCCTGTCCCTGCACACCGGCCGCCCCAGCACGGTGTGGGCGGCGGAGCATCTGGTGGAGGCGCTGCACGGCTGGGTCTGCTACTGCGCCCCGATTCGTGCCGCCGACGGCCGTCAGATCGGCGTGCTGGACCTGTCGACCTATTGGGATCGATCGCATCCGATGATCCTGGCGACGGTGCGGGCGCTGGTGACCGCCATCGAATCCCGTTTGCACACAGAACAATCCAGACCGGTGGCGCGCACCCGGCTGGAATGCCTCGGGGTGCCGCGCCTGTACAAGCAGGGCCAGCAGGTGGCCATGCGCCCGCGGCAGGTGGAGATCCTCACCCTGCTGGCGCTGGAGCCCGAGGGTTTCACCCCCGAGCGTCTGCACGCCGCCGTCTACGGCGACCGGTCGGTCTCCCCCAGCACCCTCAAGGCCGATGTCTCGCGCCTGCGCCGCGCCACCGACGGCCAGATCGCGGACCGCCGCTATATGCTCACCGATCCGCTCGCCTGTGATGCCACCGAATTGCTCGCGGCCCTGGAGGCGGGCGATCTGACGACCGCCGTACGGCTGTATCGTGGTCCGCTACTACCGGATTCCGATATTCCCGGGATCGTGCAGTGGCGCGAACATCTCGACGTCGGTCTGCGCACGGCGGTGCTCGCGGATCGGAATCCCGAGCACGCCTTGCGATTCGGGCAGCGTTGCCCGGACGATATCGAAATCCACGAACACGCACTGCGTTTGCTCGCCCCGGGCGACAGTCGCCGCGCCTTGGCGGCGGCCCGGCTGCACACCGCATTACGCGCGTAGTTGGTCGATACCGGCCCGCACGGGACCGGTTCGGCGTATAGGACACGACCGCCCGCGGGTTGGCGCATCGTTGCGCCGAGGTTGCACTGAACAGCCTACTTTTCACCAACCGCACGCCAACCCTGTGCCAACCCGGCGGGTTCATAGTGACCCCGGTCACCGCAGAGCGGCTCGGGTTCCTCTGAGGCCCAACGCTTCCGAAGACATCCGAGCATCACTGGAGGAGTCAGATGAAGACGGGTTCGGTCACCCGGGTGGCCATCACCGATGCCGCGGCCGATGTCCTGCAGGGCCTCATCTCGCATCACGGCCCGGTCCTGTTCCATCAGTCCGGCGGCTGCCGCGACGGTAGTTCACCCATGTGCTACCTGCTGGGTGATTTCCGGGTCGGCGCGGCCGATGTCCTGCTCGGCCGTGTCTTCCCGGATACACCGTTCTGGTTGAGCGCCGGTACTTTCGAGCACTGGCGGCACACCCATCTCACCGTGGACGTGGTTACCGGCCGCGTCAGCGGCTTCTCCCTCGAGATTCCCGAGGGAGTCCGATTCATCATCCGGTCGCGGTTGTTCACCGATGCCGAGGCGGCGGTATTGGAGGCGGCTCCCAGGCCGCCCCGAGGCGCCGACCTGACCGGATGAGAAAGGTGGCGCGGCCGGTTTCTCCGGGCCGGCCGCGCCACCGCCCCACGTGTGAAAGCCCTACTGCGGCAGAAGTTCCCAGAGCCCGTCGATCCCGAGCCGAAGCGGATACAGCGGGTGCCCCTGATCGTCGTGCGTCACCCTGGGGCGCACCACGATCTCTTCCGCGAACGGAATCGTCCATGCGCGATCCAGCAGCGCGGGCGGTAGATAACCGGATTCGACGGTCACCGGCAGTCCGCGATCGGACGCGAAACCGGCCAGCCCGAGCAGATGCCAGGAGACGAAACCCACCGGGGCGAGACATCGTTCGCGCGTACCCCAGAACCTTCGATGTTGCTGTAGCGCTTCGGCGATCGCGGCATTGAACTCCGTGGCCGAACCCGCGGCGGCGTACTCCAGCGCCCGGATCGCGGGCGCGGCGCACAGTACGGCGTACTCGTCCGAACTGTCCGTGGCCGCATCCCAGGCCGCGCGCAGGGTGTCCCGAACACCTGCTTCGCCCCGGTGGAGTTGCTGCCAGCCCAGCGCCCACAGTGTCGCGTAGTCATTCGCCCCCGGTAGCGGGAACGCGGGCCGATCGACGGTGCCCACCAGGAATGCCAGCAGCCGCGGATCACGCGTGATCGAGCCCAGCGACAGCGCGGACACGAAATCCGATGCGGCGGGGCCGGGTTCGTTCCCGCCGATGCCGGGAACCCGGTACTGGTCATCTTCGATGATCATGGTGACGGCCGCGCCGCCCACCGGTTGCCGCGCCGCCTGTAGTCGCCCCACCAGCGCGTTGGCCGCCGATTCGGTGTACGAGCGAATACGCGTGTGCCCGTCACCGAAATCGGCGAGACTGTAATACCCCGCGAGCCCGAGGAATTCATTGGCGACCGCCTGCAACCCGATGAAGGGTTCGGTCGCCAGGTCCTCCTCGAGAATCGCGTGCGCGGTCTCCCATGCCCCCGAGATCTGCTCGTGAACCAGGTCGATCGCGTCATCCAGCCGACCGCCGGGCCGTTCCGCGTCCGGATCGCAGGGATAGTGCCGCCCGATCTGCCCGGTGCTCAGCGTCATTGGCCCTCCTGAAGTCGAAACAGGGTGCCGGACATCGCCGCCCGCCCCCGTACCGAAACATACCGTTGGTTTCGTGCGGGGGCTGGCGGTCGGATCAGATCAGCGGCCGGGCAGGTACTTGATGGCGCGGGCGACGCCCATCAGGAAGGGCTGCCACTTGTCCTGCGAGATCAGCGGCGGCGCATCGAGATTCAGGAAACGGGTGACCACGACCGTCTGCGGTTCGGTGAACTTGAGCAGCCCGTCCGGACCGTGCCGGCGGCCCACGCCGGAGATGCCCATACCGCCCATGGGAGCGCCGGTGGAGCCCCAGGCGGGGGCGTATCCCTCGTCGATATTGACCGTGCCCGCGTGCAGGCGTTCGGCGATGCGCTCGCCCTCGGCCTTGCTGCCCGCCCACACGCTGGCGTTGAGGCCGTATTCGGTGTCGTTGGCGCGGGTGATCGCCTCTTCGACATCGGCTACCGGGTAGATGGACACCAGCGGGCCGAAGGTTTCGTTGCGGCCGCATTCCATGGTGTCGGTGACATCGGCCAGCACGGTCGGCTCGTAGAACAGCGGGCCGAGGTCGGGGCGCGGGTTGCCGCCCGCGAGCACCTTCGCGCCCTTGGAGACGGCGTCGGCGACGTGCTTGGTGACCGTCTCGAGCTGGGCCTCGGAGATGAGGCTGCCGATATCCTCCGAATAGTCGTAGGCCGCACCGACTTTCGCGGCCTTCACGGCGGTGACGAACTTCTCGGTGAATTCGGCGGCCACGGACTGTTCGACGTAGAGGCGCTCGATGGAGATGCAGAGCTGACCGGCGTTCGAGAAGCACGCGCGCACAGCGGCTTTGGCGGCCTTGTCGAGATTCGCGCCCGCGGTGACGATCATCGGGTTCTTACCGCCCAGCTCGGCGGAGAAGCCGATCAGGCGGCGGCCGCACTGTTCGGCCAGCGTGCGGCCGGTGGTCGAGGAACCGGTGAACATGAGGTAGTCGCAGGCCTCGACGATGGCGGTGCCGACCACCGTTCCGGGCCCGGTGACCACGGCGAACAAGTCGCGCGGCAGTCCGGCGCGGGCGAACAGTTCGGCATTGGCCAGCGAGGAGTACGGGGTCTGGCTGTCCGGTTTCACCACGACGCCGTTACCGGCCAGCAGCGCCGGGATCGAATCGCCGATCGAGAGCAGCATCGGGTAGTTCCACGGCGCGATGACGCCGACCACGCCCTTGGGCACCGCGCGCACGGCGGCCCGGTTGAGCACCGGGAACGCGCCCGGCACGCTGTGCGAGGCCAGCAATTGCGGTGCGACACGAGCGAAATAGCGGGCCGCCATCATCAGGCCCATGATCTCTTCCTGAGCGGCCCAGCGCGCCTTACCGGTCTCGGCCTGCACCACGTCCATCAGGTATTCGCGGTTCTCCACCACCAGATCGCGGTACCGACTGAACACCGCGGCCCGATCCTTGACCGGGCGGGCGGCCCATTCCGCCTGCGCCGCACGCGCTTTGGCGACGGCGGCGGTCACGTCGGCGGCCGTGCCCACCGGCACCGTACCGAGCGTCTTTCCGGTGAACACCTCGGTGATCGCGCGAATATCGCGGTCCTCGGTGGTATCCACGGCCGCGAACGTCCGTAGACGTTCGAACACTGCGGCTGCCGGCACAGGCATCGTCGCCTCCTACTTACAGGTAACTTCGGGGTACACACAATCTACCCCCACCGGGCACCCGTGACGGCTGAGTCCGATATCCGGCCGGTCGAGCCGGGTTTCCGTCCGAAAATGTCGGCAATCGCGGTGCCGCCGCGCACACGGAAACACGGCCGGTGCGACTTCGAGAAGTCGCACCGGCCGTGCTGATTCGAGTGGGATATCAGGGCTTGGGCGCGCAATTCGCGGGCGGCACGATGCCCTGGTTGGCGACATTGTTGCCGAGCAGCACCGTGGTCTTGGCCTCCACCGACGCCTGACCGGGCGCGGAGATCTTGATGGTGAAGGACTGGGTCTTCTCCTGCGGGGTCGCGGTGCACAGTGCGGTCCAGGCGATCTTCTGGCCGTTATCGATGATCGATGCGCCGACGTAGTTCTTCTTCGGCTCCGCGCTGGTCACCAATTCGATCTTCGGGGTGACACCGGCCGGGGCGTCGACCAGTTCGGAGATCGGGGTCTCGGCGCGCCCGAAGGTGTTGACCGAGGCCACATCCGTCTTGGCGACCAGCTGGTTGCCCTGCGCGCCACCGGCGGAGACCACGACGAGGGTGTTCGAGGAGGCGTTGGTGTCGAACGCGCCGTTCGGTGCGAAGCCCTTGACCACCGCGTCACTGGAGATATTGGTGTTCGGCGGCGTCTGGCCCTCGACCATGACGGTCATGGTCGCGGACGCGGTCTTGTTCTTGGTGACCTCGCCGAGGGTGAACGAGACCTTCTGCCCGCCCAGCTTGTTGCCGCCGGACTCGTACACGGTGCCGTTCGGAATGGTCACTTCGGCAATGACATTGGAGAACGAGTCGTTCCCGGCGGTGCTGACGGTGACGGTGCACGCCACTTCGTCACCGGGGAAGAGCTTGCCGGGGGTCTGCAGATCGCGGCACTCGTACTTGGTGGTCGGGCCCGCCACGGCGTACGCCGGAGCCGCGGCGATCTGGAGCGCGCCGGCGGCGAGTGCGAATGCCGAAGCGACCATCACGGCACGTTTCAGCGCGGGCTTGGGGGCACTGGTCATTGTCTTCTCACCTTCTTGGTGTTCGTTGGTCTGCACCAAGAGTCGGTGAGCCGACTCTGCATCCACCAACGAAGCACTAACGGCTCCGATGAATTCGGCCGGGCTCGCCGGTATGTATTCGCGACACCCCTTCGGAGAAGGACTGCACGCGATGACAATGACCGTCGGTCAGCGCTGGGTACTGGCGCTCACCTCACTCGCCGGATTGATGATCGTGCTGGACGCACTGGTCGTCACCACGGCCATGCATGCCATTCAGCTGGATCTGCACGCCTCGATCGGCGCGCTGGAATGGACGATCAACGCCTACAACCTGAGTTTCGCCGTACTGCTGATGGCCGGGGCCGCGCTCGGCGAACGGTACGGGCGCAGGCGCGTATTGGCCACGGGGCTGACGCTGTTCAGCGTGGCCTCGGCCGGATGCGCGCTGGCACCTGATCTGGGGTGGCTTATCGCCGCCCGGACGGTGCAGGGCATCGGCGCGGCCGCGGTCATGCCGGTGGCCGTGGCGCTGCTGTCGGCGGCGTTCCCGCCCGATCAGCGCACCCGTGCTCTCGGATTCTTCGCCGCCACCACGGGATTGGCCACGCTCGGCGGACCGCTGGTCGGCGGGGCGGTGGTGCAGGGACTGGCATGGCAGTGGATCTTCTGGATCAATGTGCCGATCGGAATCGTGCTGATTCCGCTGGTGCTGACTCGGCTGTCCGAAAGTTTCGGTGCGGCACGACGATTGGACTACGCCGGGATAGCGCTGGTGAGTGTCGCCGCGTTCGGTGCGGTATGGGGCCTGATTCGCGGCAATGAATCCAGCTGGGGCAGTGCCGAAGTCGTCGCGGCCCTGGTGGCGGGTGTCGCCGGACTGATCGGATTCGTGCGCTGGGAACTGCGCACCGCCGCGCCGCTGATCCCGATGCGCTTCTTCACCTCGCGCGCGTTCAGCGCGGGCAATGCGGCGAGCTTCCTGTTGACCGCCTCCATCTTCAGCGGCGCGTTCTTCTTCACCCAGTTCCTCCAGGTGGCACAGCAGTACGGTCCGCTGGGCGCGGGCCTGCGCCTGGCCCCCTGGACGGTCACGCTGTTCTTCGTGGCACCCGTCGCGGGCAAGCAGGTCAACAGGTTCGGCGAACGCCCGCTTGTCGTGCTCGGCCTGCTGTTGCAGGCGATCGGGTACGGCTGGATCGCGCTCATCGCCCGACCCGATCTGCCGTACGCGATGTTGGTCGCGCCCTTCGTGATCGCGGGCATCGGCGCGTCGATGGCCATTCCGTCCGCCCAGAGCGCCGTGCTGCGGGCGGTCCCGATATCGGGCGTCGGGGCCGCGTCCGGCACCTACAACGCGCTGCGCCAACTCGGCGGTGCGTTCGGAATCGCGGTCCCCGCAGCCGTTTTCGCCGCGACAGGCGGATATGCGTCCGCACGCTCATTCACCGATGGTTTCACCGCCGCGATCATCGCCGGTGCACTGCTGGCGCTGCTCGGCGCGGCGGCGGGTCTGCTGATTCCGGCGGGCACGCCCGCCGCGCCGGCTTCGGCTCGCGCCGACGACGCGGCTGTTCCCGCGCTCCCGAGTACTCGGTAGGTTCGTCAATCATGATGGTCAGCGCCGAATTCGCGACCCGCACCGCACCATTCCGCCCGGAACTGCTCGCGCACTGCTACCGCATGCTCGGTTCGATCCACGAGGCCGAGGATCTGGTGCAGGAGACCATGTTGCGGGCCTGGCGCGCCGCGGACCGGTTCGATGAGCGGCGGGCGTCGTTGCGCACCTGGCTGTACCGGATCGCCACCAATGCCTGCCTGACCGCGCTGGAGCAGCGTGAGCGGCGAGCGCTCCCCAGCGGTCTCGCGGGCCCGAGTCCGATGCTGGACACCTCCCCGCCCCGGCATCCGGAGATTCCGTGGCTGGAGCCGATTCCCGATGGGCTGCTCGGCGATTCGGCCGATGACCCCGCCACGGTGGTGGCGGCGCGAAGCGGTGTGCGGCTCGCGTTCATCGCGGCGCTGCAGCTGCTGCCCGCCCGCCAGCGCGCGGTGCTGATCCTGCGCGATGTGCTGGCCTGGTCGGCGGCCGAGGTCGCCGAACTCCTCGATACCTCCCCCGCCGCCGTCAACAGCGCGCTGCAACGCGCGCACGCCCACCTGGAGGAGGTCGCCCCGATGCTCGACCAGATGTCCGAATCATTGAGCCCGGATGAGCGGGCGACGGTCGATCGCTATATGCACGCCTTCGGCAATGCCGATATGCGCGCCCTGGCCGAACTGCTGCGCGACGACGCGGTGATGGAGATGCCGCCCGCCCTGGTGTGGTTCGCCGGGCGTACCCATGTGGTGGAGTTCTTCAGCGCCAAGACCTGCGCGGATCCGAGCAGATGGCGGCTGGTGCGCACGGCCGCGAATACCCAACCGGCCGTTGCCTGTTACCTGCGGGGTGCGGACGGAGTTCATCATGCGCACGCGATTCACGTACTGACGGTGTCGGATTCGGCGATCGAGCGGATCACCGTATTCCTGGATCCGCGCTTGTTCCCACGCTTCGGGCTGCCCCCGGCCCTGCCGTGACACAGCGCGCCGAGTCCGTCGGGGATGGGAATCGAATTCCTCCCCATTGAAACTTATATCGCGGACCCGGGCTTGCCGCAAGCCCCCGGCCGTGGTCCATACTCGCTGCTCTGTGGCTTTTCGAGACCGAAGAACGAGGTGGGAGATGGCTGAGCACAAGGCGATCGGCGTGGGGCCTGCGGGGATCGAGGTGGCCTATGAGACGACGGGCGATCCGGCACATCCGCCGGTGCTGCTGATCATGGGCGCGGGCGGGCAAATGATCAATTGGCCGGACGGGTTCCGGGATGAGCTGGTCGCGCGGGGGCTGTACGTGATTCGCTTCGATCACCGCGATACCGGCCGATCGACCTTCATGACCGATGCGCCCGCCCCGGATATCGCGGCGGCGCTGGCCGGGGATCTGTCGTCGGTGAGCTACACGCTCACCGATATGGCCGCCGACACGGTCGGCCTGCTCGATGCTCTCGGCCTGGACAGCGTGCATCTGGTGGGCGCGTCCATGGGCGGGATGATCGCACAGCTCATCGCGATCGAATATCCCAGCCGGGTGCGGACTTTGACCACCATCATGTCCACCACCGGCGATCCCGCCGTCGGCCGGGCGCGACCCGGTGCGTTCGGCGAACCCGGCGGACCGCCGAGCACCCGGGACGAGTTCATTGCCTGGCGGTTGAAATCCGTTCGCGCACTGAGCTCCCCGGGCTTCGAATTCGACGAGGCCGCGGCCGTCGATACCCTCGGCCGCATCTGGGACCGCGGCTTCGCCTTCGACGCCATGATGCGGCACATGCTCGCGGTGATCGGCTCCGGCGACCGCACCGAACGCCTGCGGGAGCTGGCGGTGCCCGCGCTGACCATGCACGGCGAGGAGGACGGCGTCATCGATATCAGTGGCGGAAAGGCTACGGCGGCAGTGATTCCCGGCGCGAAATTCATCTCGTTCGCGGGCATGGCGCACAGCCTCCCCCGCGAACTCTGGCCCAGCTTCGCCGACAATATCGCGGACTTGATCGGCGCGACGGAGGCGACGGCGGTGCGCTGAAGCTCGCGAATTCGCCGAACAACCAAGCGAGCCCGCGTGCACCAGGTATGTGCACGCGGGCTCGCGAGTGATGTTGCGGTCCGGCGCTATTCGTTCACCAGCACCGGAATCGACAGCACCGCGGCGGACACCGCGGTCCCGGCCGGGGCCGGAATGGTGAAGTCGATGCCGTCGTCGTGCGGGATATGCGTCCCGCCGCCCATGGCCTCCTCATCGGCGTGTTCGAAATGCCCGGTGCCGACGAGCTTTCCGGCCGCGTCGTAGAACGCCGCCTGTACCTCGAGGGCGAGCACATCGCTCACATCGGTGGTGATGGCCAGTCGTCCGTGCACCGTCGATCCGTCCAGCCGGGTGCCGGTCAGCTGGATTCGATCGGTGAACGGCCCGGGCTCGAGGCGCACCTCACCCGGTCCGGCGCTGATCGAAGCCGCCGGTGCCACAGCGGGTTTCGCCGCATAGGACGGCGTCGTCACCGTGGTCGGCGCGCCGGCGGTCTGCGAGTTCGAGCACGCGGTGCCCAGCGTGGCCGCCAGGAGCAGTCCCGCGAACATCGCTACCCGCGCCGCTCCGGACTTCTTCCCCCGCGTCCCGATCCACGCCCCTCGCGGCATGGTCGCGGCCGAGTCCGAACCCCCGAGCCCCGCAACACCATTCATGCTCACGGCAGCAGGGCCTTGTGCATCTTGGTGTACAGCGCGGTGTTGTCCTGGCTGGCGGCGAAGACGTCACCGCCCGGACCGTAGGCGTAGATCATCACGTCCGCGCCGGTGTGGTTGCCGGACAGGTAGGTCAGCCACAGGCTGGCCTCGGGCGAGCCGTCCTTGACCTCGGGCTTGTCATTCGGGGTGCGGAAGGTGGCCGGTCCGAAGTTCTTCGGATCGTTCGCGCCCGCACCGTTGATCAGGCCGCTGGAGCGCGCCGGATCCTTCACGTTCTCCTTGCCGTCGCGCGAGGGCAGCGAGTTGTTGGCGGTGTTGCCCGCGTCCACATTGGTGGGCGGAGCGACGGCCTCGGCATTGGTGAAGGTGTTCTTCTCGATGATGTTGAAGCCCGCGCACTCGTGGTCGGCGGTGACGATGACCAGGGTGTGCTTATCCTTCTTGGCGAAGTCCATGGCCGCGGCGACGGCGTCGTCGAACGCCTTCATCTCGTCGAGGGTCTGGGCCGCGTCATTGGCGTGCGAGCGCTTGTCGATCTGCGCGCCCTCGATCTGCAGCAGGAAGCCCTTGCTGTCCTTGCGGTTCGACAGCAGGTCGATGGCCTTGGTCGCCATGGCGGCCAGGGTCGGCTCCTGCTTCTGCGGCGCGGAGTCCGGCAGCAGGTTGCGGGCCGCGGTGACGGTCAGGTTGCTGCGGTTGAACAGGCCGATCACCTTGTCGCTCTTGGTCGCGGTCAGGTCCGCGGCGGTGGCGACCTTCTGGCTGTCGGCGGTCTGCGCCTTGAGCGCGGGATCGCCCATGCTGCCCAGCACCTGATAACCCTTGTCGGTCAAGGACTTCTGGTCATCGGGCTCGAAACGGGCCAGGCCGCCGCCGAAGATGACGTCGGCGGTGCCGTTGCGCGCGATCTGCTCCGCGATCGGGGTCACCAGCGTCTTGTCCGCGGGCGCGGCTTCGAAGCTGCCGTCCGACTTCTTGGGCAGGCAGGTGGCCTCGGTGAACGTCGGTCCCTGGCAGCCGCGCAGCAGTGCGTGGCTGAACATGCCCGCCGGGGTGGCGTCGGTGATCTCGGCGGTGCTCACATTGCCGGTGGCGAAACCGGCCGCCTTGGCCTGTTCCATCAGCGTGGGCACGGATTTGCCGTAGGCGTCGACGCCGATGGCGGCGTTGTAGGTCTTGACGCCCGATGCCCAGGCGGTGGCCGCGGACGCGGAGTCCGTCACCAGCGCGGGCTTATCGCTGTTCGGCTCCACCGCGTAGGTGGCGACCGCGCCCACGTACGGCAGCTGCTCCATGTTCAGGCGCCCGTTGGCCCCGACGAAGCGCTCGCGGGCCGCGGTGATGTGGCTGCGCCCCATACCGTCGCCGAGCAGGTAGATGATGTTGTGCACTTCGTTGTCGGCTTTTTTGTCCGAGCCACAACCCGCGACCAGGGTCGAGCCCACGAACGCGGCGGTGATGGCCGCGACCGCGCCGAGCCAGGCGCGCTTCTTGTGCTGCACTTCGTTCCCTCCAACCTTCGCGACACGGGGTCTCCGTGCGCGACCCGCTGTACCCCGGGCGCGGCGAACGTATCTCTGGACGGTTGCCCGAATCCGACGCGGAGCTGTCGATCCGGTGAACGTATGTCATGACAACTGACACGGGGTGCATGACACGGGCACTATTTCCGGGTCCCGCGAACCGGCTACACGCGCGGGAATGCGGGGCTATTCTCTGGTCACCAGGCTCAGAACGCATAGCGCAGGTGGTGATCCGGGAGTGGCCGGACCGTGGGCGAGAAATACTCTCGCACAACGGATTCAACGATTGTTCCGGCGTCTCCGCGCCCGCGATCGCATACCGGACGGCCGGTCTTCGAGTCAAATCCCGTCCCGCTCAAAAGGACTCGCGTGGGTGTTCCGGCCACCGGATGGCTACCCTCGGGCAATGCTCACCAGGCGGCTCGGGGTGCGGACCCGGATTCTGGCCATCGCACTCGTGCCCAGTCTGGCGCTGGTGGTGATCGGCGTCGGCGCGACCGGATACCTCGTGGACCGCTCCAATACCGCCCAGAATTGGGCCGATGAGATGCGCGACGGCGTCGCACCCACCCGCGAACTCATCGAGGCGCTCGAATCCGAACGCCGAATCACGTTCTGGCGCATCGCCGGAACCGATACCGATCTGCACGCTCTGGCCGCCGCGCGCCAGCGCCTGGATATCGCGCTGACCCAGCTCGCTCCCGCGCAATCGCGGTTGAGCAGCATCGGGCCCCGGGCCATGGGCGACACCACTTCCGCCCTCACCGATCTGGGCAAGCGGCTCACGCTGATTCGCGCCGGATTGGACGCGGGCACCCTCGCCCTCGGTGACGCGGACGCCTTCTACAGCTCCATGCCCCAGCTCGTGCTGGCCGGGGTGCGGATCGCCCAGCAGACCGCACCCGATGCGCCCACCGCCATCGAACTCGCCTCCGCCAGTGAGGTATTGCAGAGCCTCGAGGCCATGAGCCGCGCGAACGCGCTGGGCGCGACGCTGCTGGACGGCGGCGGCGGGCTCACCCCCGACCTGGCCAACGAGTATCTGCGCCTGCTCGGCTTCTATCACAATCGCGTCGATCGGCTCATCGGCGACGGCGACCCGCGACAGGCGACCGCAGCGAAAGCCCTTGTCTCCGGGGCGGCCTGGCAGCGACTGGGTGCCATGGAGGTCTCGCTGTCGCAGCGCGCGGTGCCGCGCGCCGAGGGCGCGACATTCAAACCCGCCCCGCTGCCGCTGACCATCGCCGAATGGGAACGCGCCGCCGACGAGGTCAACAAGGCGCTCGCCGATCTGTGGCAGGCGCAGAATATCGAGGCGCAGCGGCTCGCCGGTGACGCCGCCGCCGACACCACCCGCAATTCCCTGCTCACCGGTGCGGCCATGGTGGTCACCGCGCTCGGCGCGATCCTGGTGGCGCTGGCGCTGGCCAATCGAATCATCGGGCGGCTGCGGCGACTTCGCGACGAGACCATCGCCCTCGCGGACGAACAACTACCCGAGACCATGCGGCGGCTCGCGGACGGCGAACAGGTCGATATCGATACCGCCTCCCCCGCACTGAAATTCGGCGGCGATGAAATCGGCCAGGTGGCAGACGCTTTCAGCCACGCGCACACCGCCGCCATCTCGGCCGCGGTCACCGAATCGCGCACCCGCGAGGGCGTCAAGGCGGTCTTCCTCAATATCGCGCACCGCAGCCAGATCGTGGTGCACCGTCAGCTGGAGCTACTGGACGAGGCCGAATCCAAACAGGAGGATCCGGTACTGCTGGAAACCTTCTTCCTGCTCGACCATCTGGCCACGCGTGAGCGCCGCAATGCCGAGAACCTGGTCATCCTGGCCGGTGGCCGCCCGGGTCGCCAATGGCGCAATCCGGTGCCGCTGATGGAGCTGGTGCGCAGCGCGGTCGGCGAGACCGTCGACTACAAACGGGTCCGAACCGCCAAGCTGCCCAACACCTTCCTGGTCGGCGTCGCGGTGGGCGACCTCATCCACCTGCTGGCCGAACTCATCGACAATGCCGCGCATTTCTCGCCGCCGCAGTCGCACGTGCAGATCTCCGGCAACGCGGTCGGCCGCGGTGTCGCCCTGGAGATCATCGACCAGGGCGTCGGCGTCACCGAGGAAGAGCTCGAGCGCATCAACGCCCTGCTCGCCACCGCCGCGGACATCGGCCTCACCACCTTCTCCGGCGACTCCCGCCTGGGCCTGTTCGTGGTCTCGCAACTCGCTGCCCGCCACGGCATTTCGGTTCGCCTCTCCGAATCCGACTACGGCGGTCTGCGCGCCATCGTGCTCATCCCGGCCGCCCTCATCGCCGGTGAGACCCCCTCCCCGGAATACAGCTCGGGCCAGCTCCCGATCCCACGCCGCGCCGAATTCCGCCCGGACACCGGCGAACTCCCGGTGCTGGACGCTGCCCCGGGGCGCGACGGCGGCCGATCGCGACCGGATCAGCACAGCGCCATCGGTCGCGATACGAGCCACGGACCCCGAGGTGCGAATGGGGTGCGACCGGGCGACACCGGCCGTCACGCCGCGCATCCCGTCTCCCGCCGCCCCGACGACGCCCGCCCGTCGCTGCCCAAGCGCCGCCGACAGGAAAGCCTCGCACCGGAATTGGCGCACGATCCCGTGCCGGAGACATCCGGCACCGGATGGGACGCCATCGGCCCCGGTGCGGGCGCGCCGCCCGCGCTGCCCGAGCGCAGTCCCGAACAGGCCCGAGACCTCATGTCCGCCATCGAGAACGGCACCCGGCAGGGTCGTCGCTCCGATCCGGGCATCCTCCCCCCATCCGACAACAATCGACAGGAAGGCGACGGTGAGTACTTCTCCCGCCGGTGACCTCGACTGGCTGCTCGACGATCTCGTCGACAAACTCGCCGGTGTGCGTCACGCCGTTGTTCATTCGACCGACGGTCTGCTGCTCGGCCGCTCCACCCGCATGCTGCGCGAGGATGCCGAACATTTCTCCGCCATGTCCTCCACGCTGTACGGGCTCTCCCGCAGTGCCGGACACCGTTTCGACGGCGGCGGCGTGCGCCAGGCGGTGATCGAACTCGATCGCGCGGTCTTATTCGTGACCGCCGCGGGCGCGAACGCGTGCCTCGCGCTGCAGGCGGGCGCGGACGCGAATCTGGGCATGGTGGCCTATGAGATGAACCTGACCGTGCAGCGGGTGGGTTCGTTCCTGTCGACCGCCGCCCGGCGTTCCGGCGAATTCGGCTGAGCCCCCGCATGACCGGGTTCGAGACGGACACCCCGCTCGCGCAGTCGGTGAAGATCCTGATCGCGGGCGGTTTCGGCGTCGGCAAGACCACCATGGTCGGATCGATCAGCGAGATCACCCCGCTGCGCACCGAGGAGATCATCACCGAACGCTCCGCGGGCATAGACGATCTCACCGGTGTGGAGGGTAAGACCACCACCACGGTGGGCCTGGATTTCGGCCGCATCACCATCGACGCCGGACTGGTGCTGTACCTGTTCGGCACCCCCGGCCAGGACCGATTCTGGTTCCTGTGGGACGAATTGGCGCGCGGGGCGCTGGGCGCGGTGATCCTGGTCGACACCCGCAGACTGGAGAATTCGTTCGCCGCGATCGACTTCTTCGAGCGTCGCGGCATCGGATTCACCATCGGCGTCAACTGTTTCGAGGGTGCGCCGGTATATGCGCCCGAGGAGATTCGCGATGCCTTGGACCTGGACGAACACGTGCCGATCCTGCTCTGCGACGCCCGCGACCGCAGCTCCTGCAAACAGGTGCTGACCACCCTCGCCGAATATCTCATCACCCGCGCCCTGGCGTGAGGGTTTCATACCGGTGCATGCATGAGAACCTGTGTCAATCCTGTTCCCGCTCAATGAGATCAGCTTGACGAATGTGACGTTCATCCCGTTACGTTGCGCAGATGTTCAGAGCGAGACTCGGGGTCCGGACCCGTGTTCTCGCCATCGCATTGGTTCCGAGCCTCGCGCTGCTCGTTATCGGTGTGGGTGGCGCGGGATACTTGGTGGTGGAAGGCAAGAACGCGCGAGAGTGGGCGGACGCACTCACCGCCGCCACTCCGCTTTCCAAGGAGCTGGTCAGCTCGGTGCAGCTGGAACGCCAGCTCACCATGGCCCAGCTGGCCGGTGACGAACCCAATCCGAAGGCGCTGACCCAGGCCAGGACTCGCCTCGACAACGCGCTGCGCGGAATGTCGGGCACCACCAAGGATATGGAGGCGCTCGGCCCGCAGGAGGTCACCGGCGATGTCGGCGGCTTCCTCACCCTGACCCGCTCGCTCGCGGCCGTGCGCACCCAGATCGACGGCAACGCACTGCCGTTGACCGACGCCTACAACTTCTACGGGCATCTGCTCGACCTCATCTCCGTCGGCACCCGCGCCGTGGAGACCACCGCGCCCAATCCGGAAGTCGCGATCGAGACCGGCGTGACCCTGGAGATCGTCTCCGCGTCCGAAATGCTCTCGCGGGCAAACTCATTGGCCGAGGTACTGCTGCGGGACGGCACCCTCGCACCGGATCTGGCGATCGAATTCTCGCGCGTGCTCGGCGCGTACCGCGTCAATATCGGCGTGCTCTCGGGAGCGGACGGCAGCAAGGGCAAGCCCGCCTTCCAGGCCGTGGTCAATGACCCGAACTGGCAGAAGCTGATCATGATGGAGAATGTGCTGCTGTCCCGCGCACTCGATCCCATGACCGCCGCGCCCGTCAAAGCCGGTGCCACACCGGCGATCGCCCCGTTGACCTTCACCCCGCAGGAATGGCGCGATACCGTCGCCGCGGTCAACAAGGCGCTGCTGGACATGTGGGACGCGCAGAGCCGGTACGCCCTCGGCAAGGCCGGTGAGGCCGCCGACAAGAATGCCCGCAACTCGGCCATCGCCGGTGGCGCGATGCTGCTGGTATCGCTGTCCGCGTTCCTGGTGGCGCTGCTGCTCGCGAACCGAATCATCGGGCGGCTCAAGCGACTTCGCAATCAGACCTTCCTGCTCGCCGATGAGCGACTACCCGAGATCATGTCGCAGCTGCGCGACGGCAAGACCGTCGAAGTCTCCACCGAGACAACGGAAATGGACTTCGGCTCCGATGAGATCGGCCAGGTGGCAAAGGCTTTCGGTCACGCGCACAGCGCCGCCGTCGCCGCCGCGGTCACCGAGGCGCGCACCCGCGAGGGTGTGAAGGCCGTGTTCCTCAATATCGCGCACCGCAGCCAGGTCGTGGTGCACCGCCAGCTCGAGGTGCTCGACGAGGCCGAGGCCAAGCAGGAGGATCCGGCGCTGCTGGAGATCTTCTTCCGCCTGGACCACCTCGCCACCCGCGAACGCCGCAACGCCGAGAACCTGATCATTCTCGCGGGCGGTCAGCCCGGGCGGCAGTGGCGAAATCCGGTGCAGCTCATCGAGGTCGTGCGAAGCGGCGTCGGCGAGGCGCTGGACTACACCCGCGTCAAGATCACTCGACTGCCCGAGGTCGCGGTCGCCGGCAGCGCCGTGGCCGACCTCGTGCACCTGCTCGCCGAACTCGTCGACAACGCCGCGCACTTCTCCCCGCCGCAGTCGCAGGTCGAGGTACGCGGCAATGTGGTCGGCAAGGGCATCGCCATCGAGATCGTCGATCAGGGCATGGGCATGCAGGAGGCCGAGCTTGCCCGCATCAACGACATGCTGCGCAACCCACCGGATTTCGGCGTCAACACGCTTTCGGAGGATTCCCGCCTCGGCATGTTCGTGGTGGCGCAGCTGGCGGTCCGCAACGGCATCTCGGTGCGGCTGGCCGAATCCGATTACGGCGGCGTGCGCGCCATCGTGCTGGTGCCGTCCGCGCTCACCGTCGACGGCGGCCGCCGGACCGGTGAGATCCCGGCCGTACCAGCGGCATTCGATACCGGGCAGTTCCACGCGGCGCTGGCCGCCGAGACCGCCAAACAGCTCGAGGCGCAGCAGCAGTTCGAGGCGTCCAAGGCGCCCAAACAGATCGACACCCCACCGGCGTTCGATGCGCCCCGGCAGCTCGATCCGCCTTCCAGCCTGCCGTCCTTCTCCAACCAAGCCCTTCCGGCCCGCCCTGAACCCCGCGCACCGGAGCGTCAGATGTCCTTCGATACCCCGCGGCCGTTCGAGCCGCCGACCGAGCCGAACTCGGGTCGCCCGCAATCGTTTTCCCGGCCCGCCCCGCAGCCGCAGCCGGAAAACGATTTCCGCTCTCGCGATTTCGACCGATCCCAGTACACTGGCTCGGACGTCCGGCCCGAGCTCCCGCGAAGGCGCCGGCAGGCAAGTCTCGCACCGGAATTGGCGCAGGAGACGGCGGCTACCGAAGCGCCCGATCAGCCCACCCGCACGGCCGAGCAGGCCCGAGACCTTTTCTCCGCCATCGAAAACGGAACCAGGCAGGGCCGCCGGGCCGATCCCGGCGCGGCCGAGCCTGTGTCCAAGCAATTCCAGGACCGACAGGAAGGCGACGGTGACCACCTCAAACGCTGGTGATCTCAACTGGCTACTCGATGATCTGGTGGATCGGCTCGCGGGCGTCCGGCACGCGGTGGTGCATTCCACCGACGGCCTGCTGCTCGGGCGCTCCTCCGCGATGAGCAGGGAGGACGCCGAGCACTTCGGGGCCATGTCCTCCACCCTCTACGGACTCGCACGCAGCGCGGGCAGCCGATTCGACGGCGGCGGCGTGCGCCAGGCGGTCATCGAGCTGGATCGCGCCGTACTGTTCGTCACCGCGGCGGGCAGCCACGCCTGCCTCGCGCTACAGGCCAATGAGCAGGCCAATCTCGGCATGGTCGCCTATGAGATGAACCTGACCGTGCAGCGCGTCGGTACCTATCTGTCCACCACGCCGCGCCATCATCTGGCCGGACAGGTTAACCCCAGGCTGTCATGATGGCGCGGCCGGGGGATCACTGGTTCGATGATGCGGCAGGTCCATTGGTGCGCCCATACGCCAGGACCGGCGGTCGAACCATGGGCGCTGGGCATGATTTGGACATGCTCACGGTAGTGGTGGTGCCGAACGCGGCCCCACCGCTGCGCCGGGTGGAACCGGAATACGGCGACATCGTGCGCTTGTGCAGGCTTCCGCTGTCCGTCGCCGAAGTATCGGCGGCCCTGCGATTGCCTCTTGCAGTGACCAAGATCCTCGTCGGCGATCTCATCTCCGACGGCATCCTCAAGTTCCGTGCGCCCGTCTCTCCGGACGCGGCGCCCGGTGACCTCAACATTTTGCGAGCTGTACTCGATGGCATCCGAAAACTTTGACCAATCCCAGCCCATGGCCGCGTCGGTGAAGATCCTCATCGCGGGCGGTTTCGGCGTGGGCAAGACGACTATGGTGGGGGCGCTCAGCGAAATCACGCCGCTGAGAACCGAAGAACTCATCACCGAACTCTCCGCCGGGGTCGACGACCTGCGCGGCGTGGAGGGCAAGACCACCACCACGGTGGCGCTGGACTTCGGCCGCATCACCATCGACCGAAACCTGGTGCTGTACCTGTTCGGCACCCCCGGACAGGACCGATTCTGGTTCCTGTGGGACGAATTGGCGCGTGGCGCGCTCGGCGCGGTGGTGCTGGCCGACACCCGCCGCCTCGAAAGCTCCTTCGCCGCAATCGATTTCTTCGAACGCCGCGGTGTGGCGTTCACGGTCGCGGTGAACTGCTTCGAGAACGCGCCCCTGTACACCCCGGTGGAAGTCCGCGACGCGCTGGACCTCGACGAGCAGATCCCCGTCCTGCTCTGCGACGCCCGCGACCGCGCCTCCGCCAAGAACGTGCTGATGACGCTGGTGGAGTACCTCATCACCCGCGCCGCGGCCGCCCCCGTGGCCACCTGAACAACCCTCGTCGCGAGAACAGCGTCCGCCCTTGCCAGTTCAGGGACGGGCGCTGTTCTCGTCTCGCGGTCAGCACAGCCGGGCGAGTACTCCGGCCAGACCGTCCTCGATCACGGCGGGATCGTCGATATCCAAGCCGTGGATGACTTCGTGCCAGGGGCCGAGCCGATGCCAGATCAGCGCGCGGGCACGCAATCGCGCTGTCACGCCGTAGGTTCGCGCGACGGCATCGGCGAATTCCGGGGGCGTGCCGAACAGTGCCCAGGCCAGATCGATGGCGGCGTCGCCCACTTGGGCATCACCGAAATCGATGATGCCGCTGAGGGTTTCCTCGTCGGCCAGTACGTGTTCGGGGCCGAGATCGCCGTGCACGACCGTGTCGGTGGGCAGTTCGGCGGCCGCGTCCAGCAGCGTTCGTGCCGAATCGCGGTGCGCCGCGGGCAATAGCGGCACGACCTCGGTTCGGAAGCGGTGGATATCCGCCGCACGCTCGCTTCTGGTGTGCGCCTGCGGCGGTAGACCGTGCAGCACCGCATCGGTTGCCGAAACGCCGTGCAGTGCGCGCAGGAACTCCCCCAGCGCGCGGCCGTGATGCGACGCCGGTTCGGTCAGTTCGGATCCGGGAACGAGTCGATGGCGCACTATCAGCGGCTCATCGCTCACCACGCCGGTGACGGGTACCGGCAGCGGCAATTGCGGTGCCAGCCAGGGCATCAGCCGCGCCTCGCGACGCAGCTGCGCACCCACCTCCGGTCTGCGCGGTCGTCGTTCCACCCAGCCGTCGACCAGGACCGCTCGACTATCCCAGCCGCCGTCGAATTCCATCCCACCACTGTGCCAGGGCCCGGGTCAGCGCAGCAGCCCACCCGCGACCAGGGCGATCAACGCGTCCGCGCGCCGCGTCGGTTCGGGGAGGGATTCGGTGGCCAGGGCGATGCCGTTGGCCAGCTGCAGCAGATCCTCGACGGTGACCGTCCGGTCGACGACGCCTTCGCGATGCGCGCGCTCGAGGAGGGGGCGGATCGCCTGCCGAATCATGGTGTGCGGCTCGAACTCCGGGGCGGACCGGTATCCGGTCAGGGCGGGGCCGAGGCCGCGGGCGGTGGCGGCGTGCGTGACCACATCGCGAATCCAGACGACGAGGGCTTGACCGGCGTCGGGCGCGGTGAGCAGGTCCGCCGAGCGATCGCAGAGCGCCTGCACGCGGGTGTGCAGCACCTCACCCAAAAGCGCTGCCCGACTCGGGAAATGGCGGTGCAGGGTGGCGGAGCCGACACCGGCGCGACGGGCGATCTCCTCGAGTGACGCCTCGGCTCCGGCCTCGCCGATGACCTCGCTCGCGGCCGCGAGCAGGCGGTCGCGATTGCGCTGTGCGTCGGCGCGCAGCCGCACGGGGGAATCGGGTTTCGCACCCATGGTCGCGATACCTTCTTGCTAAGTGGGGTGGGTCCACCGTATCGTACCGAACTGTAACTGGGGTACCCCCTCCACTTAGTTCGAGGAAGTCTCATGTCGAGCATCACCACCGCTGACCGCATAGCGATTCACGAGGTCATAGCCCTGCACGGGCATCTGATCGACGACGGCGAATGGGACCGTCTGGGCGAGGTTTTCACCGCCGACATCGTTTTCGACATCACCGACTACGGCTTCGGCACCCTGCGCGGACTCGACGCCATGCTGGATCTGGTGCGCGGGGTGCACGGTGACGAGAACCAGGCGCTGGGCCATCACGTCACCAATACCGTCGTGGTCGGCCAGGCGGGCGATACGGTGTCGGCCCGCTCCAAGGGGCTGGGCATCGCATCCGATGGAGGGGCCGGAACCGCGATCTACGAGGACACGCTGCGACGGGAACCGCAGGGCTGGCGGATCAGCTACCGCAAAGCCATTGCCCGCCGCGCCTGAAGCCGAACCGGCGCAGCCTATTCGGTGCTGCCGGACCCGGCCGTATGGGTGTGGACATAGAGATCGCGCAGTAGCGAGACCTCCGAAAGATGATGGATCAGTTCACGATTGATGTGCAGCACCAGCGCCGCCATCGGCAGTTCGGGGAAGGGCTCCTTCGAGCCGACCGGGGTGCGCAGCTCTGCCTCGCTGAGACCTCGCACTCCCGCCAGCCAGACATCGATCTGAGTCTCCAACTGCTTCAACGCATCCGCCGCACTCCCGGCGTACTCCCACTCGTCATAGGAGGCCGCGGGTGCCCCGAAATGTACGGCGTTGCGTGCGGCGAGCACACCGACGATCACGTGCCCGAGCCGCCAGGCAATGGTGGTGAACGGCGCGGGCGTCGGGGTGGGGATCGCGTAGTCGATGGTGAAGTCGCCCGATCCCGCCTGCACCGGTGCGGTGGAACTTCCCCGCGGCCGCACGCTCCACGCCTGCGGTACCGGCGACCAGAAGTACTCGTCATCGGTGAGCCCGGTCAGCCGGGCACGAATCTGATTCTCCCAATGCCACTCCCATTGCTCCCGCAATGTCTGATTCCAGTCGAATTCATTGGTATCCATGGCAGCCACCCTCGCACCGATAGCGGACAGATCCGGTCCGCTATCTTAGGCACGATGGGCGGTATGAACGAGGGATCCTCGGGTGAGCGCGGCACCACCGAGCGCGTCCTGACCCTGCTCGGCCTGCTGCAGCAGCGTCAGGTGTGGACCGGTCCCGAGTTGGCGGACCGGCTCGCCGTCACCCCGCGCACGGTCCGCCGCGATATCGACCGGCTACGAGCGCTGGGCTACCCGGTGCACGCGAGCCAGGGTGTCGGCGGCGGCTACCAACTGGGCCGCGGTCAAGACCTGCCGCCGCTGCTGCTCGATGACGAGGAGGCGATCGTCACCGCCGTCGCCCTGCTGCTCGGGGCGGGCGGAGCGCTCACGGGGTCGGCCGACACCGCGCTGCGCGCCCTCGCCAAACTGGATCGGGTGCTGCCCGTCCGCCTGCGGCAACAGGTCCAAACCCTTACCGGCGCAATCGATTCCTTCGACGGCGGGCGGACCCCGATAGATCCCGATGTGCTGATGACGCTCGCGCGAGCATGCCGCGATCACGTCGAAGCCGTATTCGACTACCCGTCGTCCACCGCCACCGCCACCGGCACCCGCCGGGTCGAGCCGTACCGTCTCGTCGCCTCCGACCGCCGCTGGTACCTGCTCGCCTACGATCTCGATCGCGCGGATTGGCGCACCTTCCGGGTGGACCGAATGACGGCGGTCGCCGCCCGGACCTGGCACTTCGACCCGCGTCCGGCCCCCGATCCGGCCCCATACGTCCAGGACGGCGTGACGACCCGGGTCTACCCCGAGCAAGCGGGATTTCTGATTCGTGCCGCCGCCGACACCGTTCGCGCTCAGGTCCCGCCCTCGGCGGCATCTGTGCACGCCCGCGATGCCGATACCTGCGAACTCCGCAGCGGTGCAGCCAATCTCGATGCCGTCCTCATGCATGTGGCACTGCTCGGTCACGATTTCGAGGTGCTGTATCCGCCCGAGCTCATCGCTCGCCGCCGTTCCCTCGCGATCGCGCTCGGTTCGGCGGCGAGCGGCAATGTGCCATCCGAGCCTATGTCCGAATTGCCCGAAGATAGCTGAAACCAATGTTGTCTGTTGGATTTTCAGTCTGCTGTCCCAATTGACCCGCAAATATGTTGCGAGTGAGGACATTTGAAATCGGCTTCGTCACGACACGCGGTCGCAGTGGGGTTGCGAGGCGTCGGGTGCTCTAATCTCCGATCCCGTGCATGTGGGCAGAGATGATCGCATCGCCGAGGTCCTGATCCTCGGAGCCGGACCGGCCGGTCTGGTACTCGGCAATATTCTGCAGGGCGCGGGGATCGATTCGGTGATCCTCGAGCGCGGCAGCCGCGCGCATATCGAACAGCGGGCGCGCGCCGGATTCCTGGCGCCGGAAAGTGTCGCGGTGCTCGGCGAGTACGGGCTCGACGGTGGGCTGCGGACGCGCGGGCGCACCCACGACTCCTGTGAATTCCGCACTGCCGCTGGACGATTCGAGCTGTCCTACGGCGGCCTCGGACGGCGCGAAGTGCATACGGTGTATCCGCAGCAGGATCTGGTGACCGATCTGGTCGCCGAATACCTGCGCCGCGGTGGTGAGCTGCGCTGCGAGACCACCGCGCTGCGGCTCGGCGACCTGCACGGGGATCGGCCGTGGGTACTGTCGCGCACGCTGGAAGGCGTCGAAAACCCGCTCGGCGCAAGCTATGTCGCGGGCTGTGACGGCGCGCGCGGCCTCGCCCGCAAGACCTTCGCCGCGCCGAGTTCGACCTGCGAATACGACATCACCTGGCTGGCACTGCTGGTCCAGGCCCCGCCGACCACGGATACCGTCGTCTACGGCGTGCACCGGGACGGTTTCGCCGGGCAGATGCCGCGCGGACCCGAGGTGACCCGCTACTACCTGCAATGCGATCCGCACGACGATCCGCTGCACTGGAGTGAACAGCGGATCTGGAACTCGCTCGCCACGCGATTGGACGCGGGCCGGTACGGCTCGCTGCGTGCGGGCCCCATCTTCGAACGCGGTCTGGTGCGGCTGCGCTCGGAGATCCTGGACCCGATCCAGCAGGGACGGCTGTTCCTGGCCGGTGACGCGGCGTCCTCGATCAGCCCGTCGGCCGCCAAGGGGGCCAACCTCGCCATCCTGGGCGCACGCAGCCTGGCGCGAGCGCTGATAGCAGCGCTGCGGGGCGGCGATACCACTGCGCTGCAACGCTATTCGGCCGAATGCGTGCCGCGCATCCGCCGGGCGCACGAGTTCTCGCACTGGATGATCAACCTGCTGCATCCGCCCGCCGGGCCGAATCACGCGTTCGAGCGCGATATGCAGCAGGCCCGCCTGCACAGCCTCGCCACCTCACGCACCCATCAGGACTTCTTCGCGGAGAACTACGTCGGCATCTGAATACAGGAGGACGCGTGACCCGTTCGCTGGCAGTACCCCTTCGTATCGAAACCACCGACCGCGAAAGAATCACGGAGGCAGTCGAGTTCGTCAGAAGCCATGACACCGGCCGGGTGCTCGCCGCCATGCTGCCCGATCTGACCGTGGCCGAACACGCCGCGATCGCCGCGCACTGCCGGTTCGCCCACACCGCCGTGCTGATCTTCCCGGAGGAGCCGGAGGCGATCGACGCGCTGTTCGCCGAACACGACCTCGCGGTGGTGTCGGCCGGTCCCAGTACCGTGGTGCGCCGCCGCCTGGCGATCCGGCACGGCATACCGGACGAGCGGATGCCCGTCCGCATCTATCGTTCGGCGGTGCCCGCTCTCGATGGATCACCTTGCGAGATAGAGGTTTTCGCACTCGAGAACGCGCCGGACGAGGTGGCGGCCGCCGAACGCGTCACCGGGGCCGAATCCCACCTGGCGATGGCCACCGGCCCCATCGACGAGATCACCCTGACCGGTCTGCGCGCACTGTTCACCGGTCGCGGACGGATGCGGGCCGATGGCGGCGGCTACAACCCGCACGAGGACACCACCATCCTCTACTTCGCGTGCACCGGTGCGCGCACCCAGCCGTACCGGCGACTGGAATTACATGTCGCCGGGCATCAACCGCAGGTGCTGAGCACCCACACCCTCGAATCCGAGGGCCCGGCACAGCGATTGCTGCGACAGCTGACCGGCGCGTGGGCCACCCAGGCGCTGGCGGTCGCCGCCGAACACGGCATCGCGGACCACATCGCCGCCGCCCCCGGCGTCCCGATCGCCGAGTTGGCCACCCGCACCGGCACCGATTGCGGCGCGCTGACCCGGCTCATGCGCTACCTCCTCGACCTCGAGGTGGTGGAACCCGCGGGCGCGGGCTACGCCCTCACCGATACCGGCGCACTACTGGCCCACGGCCACGACCACTCCCTCAATTCCCTTGCGCGCCTGTACGGTGGCGCGTTCTACGAATCCTTCGGCGCGCTCGACTACGCCATCCGCACCGGGCGGACGGCATTCGACGAGCATTTCGGTCAGCACCATTTCGACTACTTCACCGCCGATCCGGACCGCGCCGAACTCTTCGACAGCGCCATGGCCGCCAGCGCCGCGATCTTCGGCCACGTC
The DNA here is from genome assembly GCF_042885355.1 of Nocardia sp. NPDC058058. Taxonomy (NCBI): domain Bacteria; kingdom Bacillati; phylum Actinomycetota; class Actinomycetes; order Mycobacteriales; family Nocardiaceae; genus Nocardia; species Nocardia sp. NPDC058058. The sequence goes on from NZ_JBHVSA010000001.1 coordinate 993,908, forward strand.
GGCCACCTGATCGACACCTCCACCGCTGACACGGTCATCGACGTGGGCGGCGGCAACGGCGAACTCCTGGCCCGAGTCCTGTCCGCGAACCCCCGCCTGCGCGGCACCCTCTTCGAACGCGCCACCACCCTCGACCGCGCCCGCCCCACCCTCCTCCGGGAAAACTGCCTCGACCGCTGTCACCTGGTCCCCGGCGACTTCTTCACCACCCCTTTGCCCCCCGCCGCCGACATCTACCTGCTCTCCAGAGTCCTGCACGACTGGAACGACACCGACTGCCGCACCATCCTGCACAACTGCGCCACCGCCATGACCCCCACCTCCCACCTCTACATCATCGAAAGACTCCTCCCCGAAGACAATTCCCCCTCCCTCGTCCCAGCCTGGGACATCCACATGCTCTGCAACGTAGGCGGCCGCGAACGCACCCCCACCCACTACCGAGATCTGGCGGCATCGGTCAACCTCGAAGTGACCGAACGCCATGACCTCCCCCTGGGTTTCGCGCTCCTGAAGGTGCGCAAGCGGCCCTAGAACAACCCCACGATGCGCCGGTGCCAACGGGAACCCCGTTGGCACCGGCGCATGCCGTTTCAGGCCGAATGTTCATGTCACGTGGCGTTATCGGCCTCCGGAATGATCCGGCATCTGTCCCGGGTCGGGATTAGTTGGGTTCGACGTCGGCGAAGTCGTTGATCCAGCGGTGCGGGGGGCGGGGTGGGTTCGGTTCGCCGGGGCGGGATACGCCGATGGCTTGCCAGCCCGCTGCAACCGCGGCGTCGAGTTCGTCCGGGTGGTCGGAGAGGAACAGGATGCTGTCGGCGGGGACTCCGATTGCGCCCGCGATCTTCTCGTAGGAGGAGGCTTCGCGTTTGGGGCCCGCGGTGGTGAGGTCGAAGTGACCGGTGATCAGGGGTGAGAGGTCGCCGGGGCGGGCGTAGGCGAACCAATCCTTTTGGTTGCGGACCGAACCCGAGGAGTAGATGTAGAGCTCTAGGCCGGATTCGCGCCAGGCGCGGAGCATGGGCGGGACGTCGGGGAAGAATTCGCCGTAGAGGGAACCGTTGCGGAAACCCTCGGCGCAGATGATGCCCTGGGCCGCTTTCAGCGGTTCGGCTTTCACGTCCGTGTTGAGCCAGTTGATCAGGATCGCGGCCACGTCGGCGATTGATGCGTCCGGTTGGTCGGCGAGTGCGCGGGTGTCGGCGATGATCGAATCCGCCGCTCCCCCGGTATTTTCCGCGAGCCAGCCGGGCAGGCGGTCACGGGTGTAGCCGTACAGCTCCTCGCGGACCGAACTCGTCGGGCTGGTGGTTCCCTCGATATCGAGGACGATGACATTGATCATGCCGGAAGCAATTCGTCGAGGGTCGGAAAGCCGCCGGAGATCTTGTCGCCGGTGAAATCGCCGATCCAGCCGTCCTCCTCCTCGAAGAACCGCACGGCCACGAATTCGGGTTCGGTGCCCATATCGAACCAGTGCAGCGTGCCCGCCGGAACCGAGACCAGATCGCCCGCGGTGCATACGGTCGCGAGCACCTCATCGCCGAGATGCAGGTAGAAGCAGCCCTGTCCGGCGGCGAAGAAACGCACCTCGTCCTCGGCGTGCCGATGCTCGTCCAGGAATTTGGTGCGCGCGGCCACGGCCTTGGCGGGCCATTCCGGATCGTTCGCATCGGGGTGAATGCGCGCCACATCGATGAACTTGAAGCGGCCGTCCGCGTTCAATTCCTCGATGCGCGACTGGTATTCGGCCAGCAGGTCCTCGGTCGAGGTGGCGGCGTCGAAACCGTCGAACAGTGACCAGCGCTCGAAGGTGATGCCGCGCTTACCGAGTTCGGCGGCGATCACCGCGTCATCGGTGGTGCGCAGCTTGACATCGGCGGAGTCCTGATCGGACATGATCTGCAGCAGAGTCATCGGTATTCCTTCCTCGGAACTAATTCTCGCGCACCGGCAGCTTGCGGAGCCCGGTCAAGGTGACCAGCTCGCACATGGCCTCGAGGCATTCGGCGCGGTCGCGGGCCTGCGCCAGCGTCGCACCCCATGCCGTAATGCCATGTCCGGCAATGAACAACACCGGCGGAGCGTCGGGATGTTCGTTCAAATACTTCTCGATATCCGCGCCGATCTGCGGGACATCGGCGTGATTCGGGAAAACCGGAATGTCGATGAGATCGGGACGGGGGCTGCCCAATCCCTTGATCAACTCGTAGCCGCTGAAACGCACGGGCTGCACATCCGCACCGGATGCAACGATCGACAGTGCGGTGGCGTGCGGCGGATGCACATGCACGACCGCGGCCGACGCGGTGGTGCGATAGACGGCGGTGTGAATCGTGGTCTCGGCGGACGGCTTTCGCCCGGTCGCGGACAGCGGCGCGGAATCCGCGACCGCCACGCTCACGGTGTCGGTCTCATCCAGCTCACCCTTGGACAACCCACTCGCGGTCACGATGGCCGTATCACCCTGGCGCACCGAGATATTGCCCGCCGTCCCCGGCATCCACCCGTTGGCGTAGAGCCCGCGCGCGATACCCGCGATCTCCCGCCCGGCATCGAGTGCGGGATTGCCGAGCACGCCATTTTCGGTGACAACGGCGGTCACCAGATCCGGCGGCGTCACATCGAACGCGGGATTGAACGTCGGCGTCCCCTCGGGAGCCGTTGTCACACCACCGAATCCGGTGACCTCACCCGAGGCCCGCTGCTCCACCACGATGTCGCTGCCGCGCGCGGTCGCCACATCCCGGGTGGATTCCGGCGCGACCACGATGAACGGAATCCCGTGCCGCTTGGCCGCGATGGCCAGCATGTAGGTGCCGATCTTGTTCGCCACCGACCCGTCCGCCGTGATGCGGTCCGCGCCGACCATGACCGCGTCCACACCCTCGGTCGCCATCGCCCACGCGGCGGCGGAATCGATGGTGAGCCGATGCGGAATCCCGGCCTCGGCCATCTCCCACGCGGTCAACCGCGCACCCTGCAACAGCGGACGCGTCTCGTCCACAATCACTTCCGCGAGCGCACCGCGCTGATGCAGCACGTTCAACGCGCCGATGGCGGTGCCCACCGCGGTGGTCGCGAGCCGTCCGGTATTGCAGTGCGTGAGAATCCGCAGCGGCCGATCCGCGCACAGCCGCTGCACCAGATCGGCGGCATGCGTGGCGGCGGCCAGATTCACCCGGCCGTCCTCGGCCAGCATTTCCAGTGCCTCATCCAGCACGGCTTGCGCACCATTCGGCAGCTGAGCCAGCGCGCGATTCACACCCCACGCGAGATTCACGGCCGTCGGCCGAGCATCGGCGACCCGAGCCGATTCCGCTTCGACGAGTTCGATATTCACCACGCCGTCGACGGTCGCGGCCCGCGCCGCGAGCACCACGCCGAACGCTCCCGACACGCCGATGGCCGGAGCGCCTCGAATCGCCAGCGATTTGATGGCGTCGATGAGATCGTCGACCGTGGTGATCCGCAATTCCCGCAGCTCCTGCGGAAGTGCGCGCTGATCGATGGTGACCAGGGCACCGTCGACCCACTCGATCGAGCTCTCAGCCATCTATCGTCTGTCCTCTCGCTGACTCCGGCGCGACCCGCGACCGGCATACGCCCACCGTATCGAACACGGATCGCCGCGTGACCGGCAGGTTTCAGATCACCGGAATCCGAATCACCCGCGCGCCGAGCGCCGAGATCACCGAGTCCTGCCAGGTGGGATCACACCGTTACCTTCTCGTGTTCTTCGCACATACCGCGCTACCATTGCGGTATGGCGAGAGAACGTCGCACCCGAAAGATCACCGTGACGGTGCCGGAAGAGATCGCCGCGACCCTGGACGATTGGCGCAGTCGGGGTCGTATCGAATCGATTTCGGCCTTCGTGGCGGAGTCCGTGAAGAACCGCGTCGACCGTGCCGAATCCCTGGCCCGCATCGAGCAGGTCTTCGGCGGCCGCCCACCCCTGGATCTGATCAATCGCGCTCGCGCCGTGCAGGGCCTGCCGCCATTACCCGAGGAGGATGTCGACGGCGACCACGCCGGCGCGGCATGACCTCCCCCGGCGCCACCCTCGGCGGCGTCGTCTTCGATACCGCCGCGCTGACCGCGTGGGCGCATCGGGTCGCCTATGTGCAATCGGTGGTGTGGGCCACCGCCGACGCCGGGCACACCATCGTCATACCGGCCACCGCGCTGGCCGCCGCCCGCGCGCTGATTCCGCCGGGGCGACATGACATTCTGACCGTCCTGCTGGACCTGCCGAATACGGTCATCCAGCCGTTGGACCGCCCGGCCAGTGATCAACTCGGCGCTGCCCTGGCCGATCGTTTCGACGCCGATTCCCTCATCCCCGCCGGTCACGCGACAATCGAAGCGGTGAGCCGGGATTGGCCCTGTCTCACCGATCGCCCCGAAACCCTCCGCAAACTCGACCCGCGCATTCAGACAGACACCCTGCCCTGAGCTACCCGTCGCCGGTGCCGGGATCGATCAGCCGATAACCGACGCCCCGCAATGTCTCGATACTGCTGCGCCCGAACGGCGCGTCGATCTTCTTGCGCAGATAGCCGATATACACCTCGACCACGTTTTCCGGCCCCGCATAGTGCGCATCCCACACATTGCGCAGGATCTCGGCCTTGGTCAGCGCGATTCCCTTGTGTCGCAACAGGAATTCGAGTAATCCGAATTCCCGCGGGGTGAGCGTCAAGTCCGCCCCGGCGTGCCGCACCAGCCGCCGCGCCGGATCGAGCGTCAACTCCCCCGCCGTCAAGATCGCCGGTTGCTGCGGCGCGCGCCTGCGCAGCAGGGCGCGCAATCGCGCGATCAGCACCACGAAGGAGAACGGCTTGGTCAGGTAGTCGTCCGCGCCCAGATCGAGGGCATCGGCCTGTTCGTAGTCACCGTCCTTGGCGGTGAGCATCAGCACCGGCGTGGCCACATCGCGCTGTCGCAGGCGTCGCAGTACCTCGTATCCGCTCAATCCCGGCAACATGATGTCGAGCACGATCACATCGAAGGTGTCCTCGGCCGCCCACCACAATCCATCGGTCCCGGTATGCGCGAGCTGCACCACGAAACCTTCGAGCTCGAGCCCACGCGCGATGGTCCGCGCCAGCCGCTCCTCGTCCTCCACCACCAGCACTCGCACCGCCCAAGCATGCACCAGCGGACGCGGGCGGCCGGAATTCGGCCCGGGTTCTCAACATCCTCTCAGCGGGTTCGTGACATGGTCGAAGGATGTCGTCCGCAGCTACCCACAAGCAAATGGAGTCTCCGGCCGTATCGGCGCGCCCCAATCCGCCGCGTCCCGCCGTACTCGGCATCCTCGCGGCGCTGGGCCTGGGCATGCTCGTGCTCACCATCGCGGTGGTCGCGCATCCGGATCCGCTCGGGCCGGACGCGAGCTGGATGCGGTGGTTCGTCGAGCATCGCAATGGCACGGCGACCGCGTTCGCCAAGGGCATCAGCGCGGTCGGCGACACCGCGACGATGACCATGCTCGGCGTGGTCACCTGTGTGCTGCTGGCATGGCGAAGGCATTGGGAGACCGCGGTTTTCGTGGCGTTCACCGCGCTGGGCTCGGGTGCGATCGTATTCTTCGGCAAACTGCTGATCGGGCGGCCCCGGCCGCCGCTGGTCGATCGGCTGGTGGTGGAGACCAATCACTCCTATCCGTCGGGACACGCGCTGGGTTCGACCGTCGTGGTGGGTGTGGTTGTCGCGCTGCTGGTTCCGCTGCTGCACGGGCTGTGGCGCTACCTGCTGGTGACCCTCACCGTGCTGTTCGTGCTCGGCGTTGGCGTGTCCCGGCTGTATCTCGGCGTGCACTGGCCGACCGATGTACTGGCCGGGTGGGTCTTCGGCATCCTGTGGCTGAGCCTGTGCTTCACCTATCGCCCCGTGCTCGCCGAGCGCAGCCGGGCAGTGCTGGCGCGGGCTACCCGCGACTGAACTCGCCGGTCAGGCGCGCCCCAGCGCCAGGGTGACATTGTGCCCGCCGAATCCGAACGAATTGCTGAGTGCGTAATCGACGCTCTGCGCACGCGGCGCACCGGCGACGATATCGAGCGAGGTGTCCGGATCGCCCTGCTCGAAATTCAGTGTGGGCGGGACGATCCGCTCTTCCAGCGTGCGCAGCGTGAGGATCGCCTCCAGCGCGCCGACCGCCCCGATGGAATGCCCGAGCGCCGACTTCGGCGCGTACACCGAAGCATCCGGGGTGACCGCGGTGATGGCATTGGCCTCGGACGCGTCACCGATCGGGGTCGAGGTGGCGTGTGCGTTGACATGCCGGATATCGGCGGCGGCCAGTCCCGCGGTGCTGATCGCCTTGCGCATGGCCCGCGCGGCCCCGTCACCGTCCGGCGCGGTACCGGTGATGTGATAGCCGTCCGAGGTGATGCCCGCCCCGAGCACCCGTCCGAGTATCCGTGCGCCCCTGGCTCGCGCGTGCGCCTCGGACTCCAGCACCAGCAGCGCCCCGCCTTCGCCGAAGACGAACCCGTCGCGAGACCGGTCGAAAGGCCGTGAGGCGCGCGCCGGTTCGTCATTGCGGGTGCTCATGGCCCGCATCATGGCGAAACTGGCGATCGGCACCGCGTCGATATGTCCTTCCACGCCACCGGCGACCACCACATCGGCCTCGCCCGTCGCAATCAGCCGCCAGCCGTGAGCGATTGCCTCGGCCCCGGACGCGCACGCCGAAACCGGTGCGTACACACCACCTTTCGCGCCGATCTCCAATCCGACGGTGGCGGCCGAACCGTTCGGCATCACCATGGGCACCGTCATGGGCGGTACCTTGCGATATCCCCCGGCGCGCATGGCGTCGACCGCGTAGACCAGCGATTCACCTCCGCCCAGCCCGGTTCCGACCGCTACCGCGAGCCGTTCGGCCTCGACCTCGGGCGTTCCGGCCTCCTGCCAGACCTGCCGCGCCAGTACCAGCGCGAGCTGCTGCACGAACGACATCCGCCGCTGTTCGATCCGGGTCAGGTGTTCGCCCGGCTGATTGGTCAATCGCCCGCCGATCCGCACCGGCAGCTGATTCTCGGTCACGAAATCATCTGTGAGCGTGGTGATTCCGCTCTCGCCCGCCAGCAGTCGCCGCCAGGTCGTATCCAGATCCGGTCCGAGGCAGGTGGTGGCCGCCATTGCGGTAACCACGACATTCCGAGTTTCTGTACCACTTGCTACACCCATGCCGACATGGATACCTGTACCGTCCGCTACAGTCAACCCGTGCCGCGACCCCTCGACCACGCCCGCCGCGCCGAACTGCTGGCCGGCGTCATCGCCTATATCGCCGAGCGCGGCCTGGCCGAACTCTCGCTGCGGCCCCTCGCGGAATACCTGGGCACCAGCTCGCGGATGCTCATCCACTACTTCGGCACCAAAGAGCAGATGTTGATCGCCGCACTGGAAACCCAGCGCCCGGATATTCCGGCGCTCTTCGCGGGCATCGACGATCCGGACGTCCTGAAATCCCGTCTGGGGAAGTCTTTTACGGTCAATACGACGGGACAGGCCGCTGTCAGCATCCGAGTCCTGCTCCAGGTCCTCGGCGCGGCAACCGTGCCCGGCAGCCCCTTCACCGCGTACGCCACCGATGCCGTGCGAGTCCTGGTATCCGCCATGACAGACACACTCACCCGCATCGATCCCACCATCGCGGATCCCGAAGCCGCCGCGACCCTGCTCATCTCCGGTATGCGCGGGGTGATCACCGACTGGTGGATCACCGGCGACACCGATCGCATCACCCGCTCGGTGGACCTCCTGGTGAATCAGGCCATCTGACCTAGGCTGCGGGGATGCGGACGGAGCGGCGACTGATCGACACGGTGGCGTGGGTGCGGATCGAGAACGGGCGGATTCTCTGCGCTCGCCCCACGGGTAAGGACGTCTTCTATATCCCGGGCGGCAAGCGGGAGGGCGCGGAGACCGACGAGCAGACCCTGCTGCGCGAGATCGAGGAAGAGCTCACGGTGGCCCTGCTGCCGGAATCCGTTGTGCACGTTGGTACTTACGAGGCCGAGATTCCCGATGCCGTCGTGCGAATGGCCTGTTATACCGCCGACTACACCGGTACCCTCGCCGTCAGTAGCGAGATAGAGGAGACGGCCTGGTTCACCTACGCCGATCGCCCGCATGTTCCGCCGGTCGACCAGTTGTTATTCGACGATCTGCTGGCCGATGGCCTGCTCGCCGCACATCCCGATTCCACTAACTAGAACATGTTCTTGACATGTGGCAGTGGGCGGTCGTCCGGAGACTGGTCTGAATGTAGAACATGTTCTAGTGTGATGGGCAGAACATTCCAGTGCCGGGAAGTTAGAGGAGCCCCCACCACATGCGTACCGAGATCTGCGACCGCCTGGGCATCGATGTCCCCATCTTCGCGTTCACCCACTGCCGCGATGTGGCCGCCGCGGTCAGCAATGCGGGTGGGCTGGGCGTGCTCGGCGCGGTCGGCTTCACCGCCGAACAGCTCGAGGTCGAACTGGCCTGGCTCGATGAGCATGTCACCGGCGTGTACGGCGTCGACCTGGTCATCCCCTCCAAGTACGAGGGCAAGGGCGTCGAGGGTCTGAGCCCGGAGGAGCTGGAAGCCCAACTGGCCAAGCTGGTTCCGCAGGGCCACCGCGATTTCGCCGAGAAGATCCTCGAGGATCACGGCGTCCCGCATCTGCCCGAGGACGAGCGGCACAACCAGCTGCTGGGCTGGACCGCCACCACCGTCGCGCCGCAGATCGAGGTAATCCTCAAGCACCCCAAGGCCAAGCTGGTCGCCAACGCGCTGGGCACCCCGCCCGATGACGTGATCAAGACGATCCAGGACTCCGGCCGCCTGATCGGCGCGCTGTGCGGTTCGGTCAAGCACGCGCTCAACCACAAGAACGCCGGACTCGACTTCGTCGTCATGCAGGGCACCGAGGGTGGCGGGCACTGCGGCGAGATCGCCTCGATGGTGCTGTGGCCGCAGGTCGTCGACGCGATCGGCGATATGCCCGCACTCGCCGCCGGTGGTATCGGCAATGGCCGTCAGGTCGCGGCCGCGCTGGCCATGGGCGCGCAGGGCGCGTGGACCGGTTCGCTGTGGCTGACCGTGGAGGAGGCCAATGTGCCGCCCGCGCAGATGCAGACCTACGTCGATGCCACCAGTTCGGACACCGTGCGTTCGCGGTCCTGGACCGGTAAGCCGTGCCGCATGCTCAAGAACGACTGGACCGAGGCGTGGGACCGCGAGGACACCCCGAACCCGCTCGGCATGCCGCTGCAGATGATGGTCGCGCTCGATGGCGTCAAGCGCGGGCACCGTTACCCCGAGGCCGCCAAGGACGTGAACTTCAACCCGGTGGGCCAGGTTGTCGGTCAGCTCAACAAGATCGAGCGTTCCACCGATGTGGTGCAGCGCCTGATCCAGGAGTACCTGGAGGCCTGTGAGCGTCTGAACAAGCTCAACAACGCCTAGCGGCACCCGAATTCGCCGCGTCGACCTCGTTGTCGGCGCGGCTTTTTCGTGCGCGTGAGAAGCGCCGCGCGACAGCGCTTCCGCGAGTCGCCCCGGCGTGTCGCCTGAAACCCGCTGCAACCGCGTTGTTCTCGGCCCCCGGCTACCCCACTATGTAGGTAGCGCCGGGTTCGCCGACGGCCGCTGTTCGCGCAGCGGTGTGACACGCGTCTCCGAACCGCCGGTGCGACTTGCTGTTTCGGGTCCAGGATTGCGACGGTGTTCGAATCATGCTGAAAAAGAAGCCTTCGCGCCGAATCCTCGGGACCGTCGTGTCCGTCGGCATCGTTCTCGTGCTCATCATCGCCGCCGCGCTGCTCGAGAATATGGGCGGTTCGAAGAGCTCCACCACCTCCACGCCGCCCGCGCCGCCGCGCGGCGGGCCGGTGGCCTCGGCGGCCGAAATCAACGGCCTGCTACCGAAACTCAAGGTGTCCAACGAGTTGCCGATGACCGGATACGACCGGGATCGGTTCCCGCACTGGGATACCGAGAAGCCCGAACACGGTTTCGGCGACGCGTTCGCCAAGTACAGCCGCTGCACCACCCGCGAGGTCATGCTGCTGCGCGATGCGGTCGGCACGGTCACCCTTGATCCCGCGACGTGCAAGTTCACCATCGGCAAGGATTCGGGCTGGCGCGATCAGTACGGCGTGCCGGACAAGAAGACCAACGGCCTCAAGCCGTACAAGTTCATCACCGATTCCGCGGGCGTGGATATCGATCACATTGTCGCGCTGGCCGAAGCGTGGCGTTCGGGCGCGTCCAAGTGGGATGACAACCACCGCCGCGATATCGCCAACGACGCCTTGAACCTGGCCCCCTCGGACCCGACGGCCAACCGCTCCAAGGGTGATCAGGACCCGTCGACCTATATCCCGCCCGGCAATTTCCGGTGTGGCTATATCGCCCGCTATATCCAGGTCAAGATAAAGTACGACCTGAACGTCGATTCCAAGGAGCAAACCGCGATCCAGACAGCGGTCAAGGACTGTATCGACAAAGGAGAGTTCAAATAGTCGACATCGTCGAAATTCGCACCGAGGCAGCCGTCATGACCCAGGAAGAGGGCACGGTTTCCGGGGATCTCGATGTGACGCTGGACTATTCGGGTAAAGGCCTGGTCCGCTATCGCGGCACCGCCACCTGGTACACCATCGGCAACCTCGAGGACACCCCACCCCGATCCTGGTCCGCGGTAGAGGATTTGGCCGGCGCCATCGAACAGGAAGCCGACGGCCGCGACTCCTACGGAAACGTCATTCCGTTCGAAGCCTGACGACCGCCGCCCTTTGCGAACCGCGTGAACTAACCCTGTACCGACGCCAGCGCTTCGGCGCGCTGCTTGAGCCCATCGGTCATCCCGCCGAAGCCCTTGCGCATGGCGCCGCCCAGCACCGCGCTCACCAGAATGCTCAGCGGACCATTCAGCTCGAAATGCGAGGTGTACCGCGTGCGGCCGTCCTCGAGCGGAATGACATTGTGCTGCCGCAGGCTGTTCAGCAATCCCGGCACGGGCTTCATGTTGTAGCTGAATTCCTTGCCCGGGGTGTGGGTTCGGATGTATTCGCGCTGCTGGCGGGGTTTGGAGCCGAGCAGTTGCACCTGCATATCGATCGGGGTGCCGGGTTCGAGGGTGGTCTGGCAGGACGAGACGAAGGGGTTCCACTCGCCGTATTTGGCCACATCGGTGAGCACCTGCCACACCAGGTCGGCGGGTGCGTCGATCTCCACGCTGTTGTCGATGACAAGGGTCATGGGGGAACCATACTGAAACGCGTTCCAGTACTCGGGGTGAGTACCCCCGTAGAGGTAGGCGGGGGTCATTCTCACAGACGATTCGGCATCGGGCGGGCGACTCTAAGGTCGAGCGATGACGGAACGGCCGGCGGTCCCGCGCCTGATCGAGCTGGACGCGCTACGCGGATTCGCCCTCGGCGGAATCCTTTTGGTGAATATCACGGTGATGTCCGATCCCGGCGGCTTCGGTGACGGCTCCGCCATCACGGTCCTGGAAGCGTTCTTCCACAACAAGTTCTACGTCCTGTTCTCCTTCCTGTTCGGCTACTCGCTGACAATGCAGTTCCGATCCGCCGAGCGGGCGGGGGTCAGCGCCAGGGTGCGCACGATCCGGCGCTGCCTGGCATTGATGGCCATCGGCGCACTGCACGCGATCTTCTTCTTCACCGGCGATGTGCTCTTCGGCTACGGTGCGATCGGCCTGGTGTTGTTGCTGCTCAGCGGATTGCGGCCGCGCAGAGCGTTGCAGGTCGCGGGCGCGATATTCGCCATCTGCGTCGCGGTGATGACCGTGCTGGGTCTGCTGGCCTCCGGCGGCTCGTCCGAAATCGATCCCGCCGAACATGATCGGCTTGTGGGCATCATGCGCGAGGGCTGGGGCGCGGCCGCCCGGCTGCGCTGGGAGGAGTTCAGTGGCAATCTGCCGCTGTTCGTCGTCTACGGACTGATCAATATCCTCCCCCTTTTCCTGGTCGGACTCGCCGCGGGAAAGGCCAGGGTTCTCGAGGATCCGCAGCGCTACCTCCCCTACCTGCCCCTCATCCAATGGATCGGTTTCGGTGTGGGACTTCCGGTCTCGATCCTCGCGGCCCTCACCCACTGGCCTGCGCTGGCGGGCCCGGTAACAGTCGCCGATCCACTGCTGACCGCCGCGTACGCGGCGACGCTCCTGAGAATCCTGTCCGCGCACCCCCGGGTGGCCGAGATTTTCGCCCCCGCGGGCAAGATCGCCGCCACCACCTACATCAGCCAATCGATCATCACCTCGGTGATCTTCACCGGCTACGGTCTCGCCCTGGCGGGCAAACTCTCCGACTGGATGGTCCTGGCCATAGCGCTCGCCATCTACCTCACCCAGCTCGCCATCGCGCGAATCTGGGTGCGTCACCACCGATATGGCCCCCTGGAATGGCTACTGCGGGAGGCCACCTACGGCCCGGCCTCGGTCAGGGACAGAGGGCGTGGGATATCAGGGCGGTGATGTCGGGCTTGGTCTCGGGGGCGGCGGTCATGGCGATGGTGAAGGCTCGGCCTTCCTTGGTGCCGCCGGTGATGGTGATGTAGCCGGCGATGCCGCCGGTGTGGCCGAAGTATTCAGCGCCGCAAGGCAGTTGGGTGTGGCCGATGCCGAGGGCGTAGCGCATGTTGCCGTCGTCGGGCATGGGCGAATCGCTGGTCAGCATCTGAGTGAGTTCGGGGGCGGCCACGATGCGCCCCGCGAGCAGGGCCAGGTAGAAGCGGTTGAGGTCCGCGCCGGTGGAGACGAGCGCGCCCGCGACCCAGGGTACCGAGGGTTCAGAGCGCGTCGCATCGGTCAGGACGCCGTCGATGGTGGCGTAGCCGTGCGGATGCGGGCCGCGAATATCGAGTTCGCCGGTGGCGGGGAGATAGGTGTCGGTGAGCTGGTTCGGCGCGGTGATACGGCCGGCCAGCTCATCGGAATAGGCTCTGCCGGTGACCTTTTCGACGAGCATTCCGGCGACGATGTAGTTCGTGTTGGTGTACTTGTATTGCGCGCCCGGCGCGAATTGCGCGGGCATGCGCAGGGCGATCGCGATTTCCTGCGCCGGTGTGTAGGTGCGTCCGTCGAGCCCGGCGCGGTATTCGTCGATCTGCGGATCGTCGGTGAGTTCCGGTAGACCGCTGCGATGTTGGAGCAATTGGCGCACGGTGATATTGCGACCGTCCACACCCTGACCGGTGAGCAGTCCGGGCAGGTAGGTGTCGATCGGTTCGTCGAGCCGAATCTTCCCCTCGCCGACCAGCTGCATGATGATCGCCGACACAAAGGTTTTGGAGATGCTGCCGACCCGGGTCTGCTGCGGCGGGGTCATGGGAATCGGCGCGCCGGTGGTCCGATCGGCGACGCCGGAGGTGAGCGTCACCGTCTGCCCGCCCTCGGTGAGCGTGGCGATCGCACCGGGGACGCCGCCGTGCACGAGCGCGTCGATATCCTTGCGCACCTGGTCGACTCGATTCGGCGACACCTCGATCGGTGTGGTGGTCACGACCTTGGGCGAGCTGTCGTTGTTCACACTGGAGCAACCCGCCACCGCAAGGAGTCCGAAAGCGGTCACGATCGGCATGATTCGCATAGTTCGACCGTAGGGACCGGGGCAGGCGCTGACCATCGGGACAACCCCTGAGTCCGGCCCTGAGAAGTCCGGGGGCGACACCCGCCTCCGGTTGGATGCGCGGGTGCCGCCGATTCCGGTCAGGCAGCCGGGCGCGGCAGTCGCGCGGCCAGACCGACCACTCCGGCCGCGACCGCCGCACCGGCGATGACGTACCAGCCGCGCTGGAACGCCTCCAGGGTCGCGTCCGGTCCGGCCGGGGTGCCCAGCACCGCGACCAGAACCGCTACGCCAATGGCCAATCCGAGTTGGCGGGCCATGCTCAATACCGCCGAGCCTGTGGCGAAACGCTGCGGCGGCAAACCCGCGGTGCCCGTGGCGAAGCTTGTCGGCAGGGTGAAGCCGACGCCCAATCCGGTCAGCAGCATGCCGCCGAGCAGACCGCCCGCGAAGTTCGGTGTCAGCATGACCGACACTGTCCACCACAGGATTCCGGCCGCGAACAGCACACCGCCGAGCAGGATCACCGGCCCCGCGCCGACCTTCGCGATGACCTTTCCTGCCAGCACCGCCACGATCGGCACCACCAGCGGCCCGGGCGCGATGGCGAGCCCGGTTTGCAGCGCCGACCAGCCCCACACGTTCTGCGCCCACAGCACCACCGAGAGCAGCATGCCCGCGAAGGCGATATTGAACAGCATCGAATTGCCCACCATCAGAGCGAAATTCGGCAGCCGCAGCAGCGCGGGATCCACCACCGGACTGTGATGCCGTCGCGACGACAGCACGAAGGCGAGCCCGAATACGAACGCCGCGACCAGTCCCCCGACGACCCCGGCCGAACCCCACCCCCAATCCTCGCCCTTCACCAGCGCCAGAATCAGCGCGGCCACCGAGGCGACCAGCATGAGCGCCCCGAACCCGTCGGGCAGCGCACCACCGTCACCGGTCGGATTCGGCAGCAGCCGCCAGCCGATCACCAGCGCCGCGATCCCGATCGGCACATTCACCAGAAACACCCAGCGCCAATCGATTTCGACGAGCAGCCCACCGAGTACCGGTCCCAGCGCCGCGCCGAGACCACCGAATGCGACCCACAGCCGCACCGCCATGGCGCGACGTTCGGGCGGGGTCGCCGCCAGCACCAACCCGAGCGAGGCCGGGGTGAGCATCGCGCCGCCGACCGCCTGTAGGACCCGGAAGCCCACCAGTGATCCGGTATTCCAGGCCACCGCGCACAGTGCCGAACCGAGAATGAACAGCCCCAGCCCGAGCAGGAAGGTGGTGCGATTCCCGCCGCGATCACCGAGCCGCCCGGCGGGCACCAGCAGCGCCGCGAACACGATGGCATAGGCGTTCAGCACCCAGGACAGCCCGGAGATCTTCGAACCGCTGAAGTCCGCGGCGATCTCGGGCAGCGCCACGTTCACGATGAACAGGTCCAGGCTGGACAGCAGTACGCCGATGGCGACGATGCCCAGCACCAGCCGCGAATCGACGGTCTTGCGGTCCGGCTCGGCCACAACGGTATTCACGATCTATCCCCCATCATTCGCCCGGGCGGGCCAGTGAGTTGCATCATGAAACGCACCATAGCCGGGTGAGTTCTTTCAAGCAACCGACTAGGGTGTGGGCATGCGCCGAACCAGCTTCGAGGACATGAACTGCTCCATCGCCCAGTGCCTGGAAGTCGTGGGCGAATGGTGGACGCTGCTGATCGTTCGCGACGCGCTCTTCGGCGTCACCCGCTTCGACGACTTCCGCTCCCGCCTCGGCATCGCCCGCAACGTCTTGACCCAGCGCCTGGAATACCTTGTGGCGCAAGACATCATGACCCGCGAGCCGTACCAGGAGAATCCACCCCGCTACGACTACCGGCTCACCGAGAAGGGCCGTGCGCTCTGGACGGTCATCGCCGCCATGCGCCAGTGGGGCGACACCTTCGCCGCCCCCGACGGCCCCCCGATCGAGACCGTGCACAAGAGCTGCGGCCACACCATGACCGTCGAACCGGTCTGCTCATCCTGCGGCGAGCACGTGCATCGCCGGGACCTCCGGCTACAGCTCGGCCCCGGCGCACACAGCCCGGACCTGCTGCCGACCGCCGGTCACTGAGTCGAGACCTATTTCGCGGAGACCGTGAGATCCGGGATGCCGAGGGCACGGGCAACATGCGCGGCTTCGGCGGATAGCTCGGAGAGAGGCGCGGGGGCATCGTCGAACATCGAGACTATGAGGTCGGTGCCGGTGACCTCCCAGGTTCCGGCGATGGCTCCGTCGATCAGCACGAGCGGTGAGATCCAGCCCGCCGTGCGGCTCACCTTGGCACGGTGTTCGGCGGAAAGCAGTGCGGCATCGGCGGTTCCGGGGCCGAGGACGTATTGATCGAACGCGCCCAGCAGCCGCACGGAGTGTGCGGGTTCGGTGGTGGCCAGAGCGTCGGCGTGTTCGGTGAGGATGTATCCCTTGCGCCCCTCGACCTCTACTTCGGTGATCCGGTCGCCCAATTCGGCGAACCAGCGGCGCAGCACCGGCTTTTTGATATTGCCGCGCGAGAGCCAGGCGTCGAAGGTCTCCGGTGCGGCCGGTCCGTATGCCCCGAGGTACGCCGCGATGATTTCGGGCGCGGCCGCATCGGGTTCGGGAATTCCCTTCCAGTCGGGGACCAGGTGCGCCGGGCTGGTGAAGGTGATCGAATTGCCGTCCGCGGGACCGTGACACAGCGCGCCCTGCCAGGCCAGCGGTTTGAGCACCGAGCCCCAGCCGGAGCGCAATTGCTCGCCGAGCGGATGGAATCGGGGTTCGGCGACGATCGCGGACACCAACTCGTCGCGCGACAGGATCGCTCCGTCGAGGATCTCCCCCACCGCGTCGACCAGTGCCGCGACATCCGCTGGGGTCGCACCGTAAACCTTTGTCCAGGAAGGCTTTTCCCAGGTGCGGGCCGAACCCATCAGGGACAGCACCCCGGCCGCGATGTCGGGGGTGAGTGCGTGCAGGGTGCCCCGCATGGCCCAGGTCTTGACCAGTTTCCCATCCCCCAGCGCCTTGACCACCGCGCCGGGCTCACCCTTCGTGGTGCGGATGGCCACGGCGGTTTCGGCCGCCGAGGTCACCTGCGCCTGCACCCCGGCCAGGCGGCCCACCACCGCGACCGCGTTCGCTCCATCGCGCGCGGCGATGAACTGCCGACCCATCCGCCAGGTGAACACCTGATCCCAGGAAACCCGCACCGCACCCACCTCTCGACGACACCGAAGCCGAGATCACCGTACGACCCCGCGCTGTGCGAGTGCGGATTTCCCGGTGTGAAATCAGAGGCGTTCGATAATCGTGGCGTTGGCCAGGCCGCCCGCCTCGCACATGGTCATCAGCCCGTACCGGCCACCGGTCTGCTCGAGATGGTTGAGCATGGTCGCCAGGATGCGCACCCCGGACGCGCCGAGCGGATGCCCGAGCGCGATCGCACCGCCGCGCGGGTTCAACTTGGCGAGATCCGCGCCGAGTTCATGCGCCCACACCAGCGGCACCGGCGCGAACGCCTCATTGACCTCGTAGGCGTCGATGTCGTCGATGCTCAATCCCGCCCGCGCGAGCACCTTGCGGGTGGCGGGTACGACCGCGGTCAGCATGAGCAGCGGATCATCGCCGACCACCGCGAACGAGTGAAACCGCGCCCGCGCCTTCAGCCCGAGCTGCTTCGCCTTCTCCTGGCTCATGATCAGCGCGGCGGACGCGCCGTCGGTGAGCGGAGAGGAATTGCCCGGGGTGATCGACCATTCGATCTCCGGGAACCGGGCCTTGAATTCGGCGTCGGTGAACGCGGGCTTCAACCCGGCCAGCCCTTCCACCGAGGTGGTCGGCCGAATCGTCTCATCGGCGGTCAGCGTGCCCGCGGCGACGATCTCATGGTCGAATCCGCCGGAAGCCGCGGTGGCAGCGGCCAATTGGTGCGACCGCGCGGCGAAGTCGTCGAGCGCGCCCCGATCGAACTTCCAGCGCGCGGCGATGATCTCGGCCGCGATGCCCTGCTGCACAAGCCCATTGGGGAACCGCTGCGCCAGCGGTCCACGATTGGCGTCCTTACCCTGCGCGTTGGAGAACATCGGCGCGCGCGACATGGATTCCACGCCACCGGCGATGGCGATGTCGTACGCCCCGGCGATCACGCCCTGCGCGGCGAAGTGCGCCGCCTGCTGGCTCGAACCGCACTGCCGATCGACTGTGGTGGCCGGCACAGTTTCCGGGAATCCGGCCGCCAGTGCCGCCGTTCGCGAGATATTGAACGCCTGCTCGCCCGATTGCGTGACGCAACCGCCGATCACATCATCGATGAGCGCAGGATCTATTCCGGTGCGTTCCACGAGCGTCTCCAGCACGCCCGCGAAGAGCGTCGCGGGATGCACTTCCGATAGTCCACCACCGGCTTTCCCTTTGCCGGAGGGCGTGCGGACGACGTCGACTATGACGGCGGAAGTCATGGCTTCTCCTTGTTCGTACCTGCCTACCGGATGTGAATTCCGGTTAACATCAGTACTGTACCCCACCGTCCAGCCGACGCGTTCGCACCGATTCGAACATCCAGGAAGACCTCAGAATTGGTTGCTAGCCTGTTGCCATGACTGCCAGCCAGGGCGTCTCACCGGGCCCTTTTTGGGACCTAGAGACCCGACTGTCCTCTGTCCTGTCGATGCTCGCCGGATATATCGGCGCGGCCGCCTACGCCCACTCCGCGGGCTACTTCGTCACCTTCATGACCGGCAATACCGAGCGCGCCATCATCGGTAATTTCGTCGGCGACCACACCCTGGCCGCGGGTGCGGGCCTGCTCATCGGCTGCTTCGTACTGGGTGTTTTCGTGGCCTCGATGTGCCGCCGGTACTGGTGGCGCAATCATCCGCACGGTGCGACCATGCTGGCTACCGCCGCGCTGATGGTCGCGGCCGTCGGCGATCACATTCTCGGCGAACGCGGTATCGGCCTGACACCGATTCTCGCCGTCGCCTTCGGAATGGGCGCGCTGAACACCTCTTTCGTGAAGAACGGCGAGGTGTCCATTCCGGTCAGTTATGTCACCGGCACGCTGGTGAAACTCGCGCAGGGTATCGAACGGCATTTGGCGGGTGGCGGTTCGGTGCGCGACTGGGCCGGATATGCCGTTCAATACGGCTCTTTCGCGCTCGGCGCGCTCATCGGCGGACTGGTCAGTATTCCGGTGTCCGGTGAATACATGCTGGATGCGGCGGTCGTCGGCTCGATGCTGGTCGCGATCTACACCTGGCGAGCCGATGTGCGCTACTGCCGGAACGAGGAGAAACGCCGAACCGACGTGGCATGCACCGCATCACAACCTGACACCACACCGGGCAACTTAACCGCAAAGTGACTTAGCTGGGCCTATTCTCCGAAATATGACAACCAGCAAAGAGGAAGTTAACGAAGGGCCGGTGCACGCTCTGGCCCGGAGCGCCTGGCAGTCGATCCTGGTCACCGGCATCCTCTCGGTGGTGCTGGGCATCCTGATCCTCGCCTGGCCCGGCAAAACCATTCTGGTGGCGGGCGTTCTCTTCGGCGTCTATCTGATTGTGTCCGGACTCTTCCAACTCATCGCGGCCTTCGGTGCGCATCTCAGCGCCGGAATGAGAATCCTGTCCTTCATCAGCGCCATTCTGTCGCTGATCCTGGGCTTCCTATGCTTCCACAATTGGCGGGACAAGGGTGAGGCCACCGCGGTGCTGCTGCTTGCCATCTGGATCGGCATCAGCTGGATCTTCCGCGGCGTCGCTTCACTGATCGCGGGTCTGGACGCGGACGGTATGCCGGGCCGCGGCTGGGCGATCTTCTTCGGCATCATGCTGGTCATCGGTGGTGGCTGGCTGATCGCGGTGCCGTTCACCTCGATCCTGACCCTGACCCTGGTGGCGGGCTGGTGGTTGATCTTCATCGGCATCATGGAGATCTTCAGCGCGTTCACCGTCAAGAGCGGTGCGAAGGACGTACCGAAGGCGTTCTGACGCAATAGAATTCGCCTGCCGGCGGTCGCCCTCCTCGGAGCGCGGCCGCCGGATTCTTTTGTCCGGAGGCGGTGTCAGCGCAATCGCTTGGGCCGTTTATCCATCAGCCGCAGGATCAGCGGCGTGAAGATCAGCTGCATGGCGAGATCCATTTTCCCGCCCGGCACCACAATACTGTTGGGCCGCGACATGAACGAATCGTGCAGCATGGACAGCAGATACGGGAAGTCGATCACCTTCGGATCGGCGAACCGGATGACCACGAAACTCTCGTCCGCGGTGGGAATCGAGCGAGTGGTGAACGGATTCGAGGTATCAACCGTCGGCACGCGCTGGAAGTTCACATAGGTCCGGGAGAACTGCGGGCAAATGTGTTTCACGTAGTCCGGCATGCGGCGCAGGATCGTATCGATGATCGCCTCGCTGGAGTAACCGCGTTCGGTCTTGTCGCGGTGTACCTTCTGAATCCACTCCAGATTGATGATGGGCACCACCCCGACCAATAGGTCGGTGTACTGCGCGACATCGATGCCGTCCGTAGTGGCGGCCCCGTGCAATCCCTCGTAGAACAGCAGATCGCTACCCGGGGACAGTTCCTCCCACGGGGTGAACGTACCGGGCGGCTGCCCATAGGGTTTGGCCTCGCCCTCGTTGTGCAGATAGCGCCGGACCGCGCCGACCCCGGTCTCGCCGTAGTCGCTGAAGAGCCGTTCCAATTCGCCGAGCAGGTTCGCCTCCGGGCCGAAATGCGAGAATCCCAGATTGCGATTCTGCTCCGCTTCCGCCATGGCCAACTGCATTTCATTGCGGTCGAAGCGGTGGAACGAATCCCCTTCCACCAGGACCGCGTTGATTCCCTCGCGGCGGAATATCTCCTGAAAGGTCCGCGTGACGCTGGTCGTTCCCGCACCGGAAGACCCGGTGATCGCGACCACGGGATGTTTGACCGACATGGCACCTCCTGGATTGCCGGACAGCTGATTTCGCCGCTAACGGGCCGGGCGGAACAGGGAACGCGATCCGAACAGTGAGGCGTCGAAACTCGGCCCCTCATCGGGTTCGGAGTGATAGCGCTCGATGCGCTCGACCTCGTTGCGGGAGCCGAAGATGAACGGAATCCGCTGATGCAACTCGTTCGGCCGCACCTGCAGGATTCGTTCGTGTCCGGTGGTGGCCGCGCCGCCCGCCTGTTCGACGATGAAGGCGATGGGGCTGGCGCCGTAGAGCAGTGAGACGCGGCCGGGGCGGTCGGGATTGCGGGTGTCGCGGGGGTACATGTAGAGCCCGCCGCGCGTGAGGATGTGGAAGGTGTCCGCGACCAGGGAGGCGACCCAGCGCATATTGAAATCGCGTCCGCGCGGGCCTTCGTCACCCTGGAGGCATTCGTGGACGTAGCGGCGCACCGGCCGCTCCCAGAACCGCTCATTGGCGGCGTTGATGGCGAAACCCGATGTGTCGTCCGGGATTCGCATGCGCGGATGGGTGAGCACGAACGCACCCACCTCGCGATCGAGGGTGAAGCCGTCCACCCCGTTGCCGGTGGTGAGCACCAGCATGGTGGCGGGTCCGTACAGCGTGAACCCGGCGCACACCTGCTGTACACCGGGTTGCAGGAAGTCCGTGGCGATCGCCGCCCGCCCGTCCTCCGGGGCGCGCAGCACACTGAATATCGTTCCCACGGGCAGGTTCACATCGATATTGCTGGACCCGTCCAGGGCGTCGAAGGCGAGCAGGTATTTTCCGCGCCGCACTTCCGAGGGCACCGCGTGGAACTCACGCATCTGCTCGGACACCAGCGCCGAAAGCGGTCCGCTCCACTGGCTTTCGGCGACCATGACGTCGTGCGCGATGGCATCCATCTTGCGGTGCACGGTGACCGGGAGGTTATCCGGTTCGTACGCGCCGAGGGATCCGACGATCGCGCCCCGCGTCACCTGATTCGCGATGATCTTGGTGGCGGTCGCCAATACGTTCAGGAGCGCCGAGAACTCCCCCGATGATCCGGGGTGCCGGTGCTCCTGCTCGATGGTGTAGCGGGTGAGGGTTTTCAGACCTTCAGGCATACCCCTGCTCAATTCCTCACGTGGTGGCCACCTCCGGTGCGGTGGCGTCCGCGAACACGCTGCTGCCGTAGACGTCGTTGTCGGTCAACGTGATCAGATCGGTCCGGCTCAATGGCCGGTGCAGTTCGACGAGCCGCTTGGCCTGACGCAGTCGGCAGCGGTCCAGGGCATTGCGCACGCTGCGGGCATTGGCGAAGCGCGGGCGGGTCATGCGCAGTTCCAGATATCGCGAGAACGCCTGCGTCGCGGCGGTATCGAAGTGGAAGTTCTCCTGGGCCACCATGAGCTCGGCGATGGCCAGCAGTTCCGCGTGCGTGTAATCCGGGAACTCGATGTGGTGCGCAACCCGCGAGGACAGGCCCGGATTCGCGGAGAAGAAGGTGTCCATGCGATCCGGGTAGCCCGCGAAAATGACCACGAGCGAAGTGCGTTCGTTCTCCATCTCCTGCAGCAGGATCTCGATCACCTCCTGGCCGTAATCGCGTTCGTTCTCCGGCCGGAACAGGTAGTACGCCTCATCGATGAACAGGACGCCCCCGGCGGCTTTGGCGAGGGCTTCCTTGGTCTTGGGTGCGGTGTGCCCGATGAACTGGCCGACCAGATCGTCACGGGTAACGGTGTGCACCTTGGGTTTACGGATATAGCCGAGCGAATGCAGCATCTCGGCCATGCGCAGGGCCACCGTGGTCTTACCGGTGCCCGGCCCGCCGGTGAAGCTCATATGCATGGTGGGCCGGGTGGCCTGCAATCCGAAGCGCTGGCGGGCGCGGTCGATCAGCAGCAGTGCCGCGATCTCCCGCACCCGGCGCTTCACATTGGCCAATCCGATGAGCTCGGCGTCCAGGCGGGTGAGGGTGTCCTCGACATCCTTGCCCGCGATATCGGTCGAGAGGTCCAGCAGCGCGTCATCGGCTAGGTGGTCGGCCGCCGCGTCCTCCGGTGACGAGGGGTCGGCGGCCGATCCGCGCAGCGGTGCGGAGTTCGTGGCCCCGGGCCGATGCATCTGGAACCCGTTGCCCGGACGGCCGGCTGCAGGTGCCCGATCGCCCGGAACCGCGGGATGCGCTGTACTCACGATAGGTCCTCCCGATCCGAATTATGTTCAGCCGCCGTAACGTTGGCCGGGACGGTCATCCAGGGCGTAGGCGTGATAGCCGTAGCGCTGACTGCGATCGGCAGCGTCGGTGCGTTCCAATCGGAAGCCCGGCTCTTCGGCCGGACGCTGCACCAGGAAGCTCAGTGCCGTGCTCTGCCGCCCGTAGGTGGCGTCGTAGGCGTTGATCCGGATGTAGTGCCGGGGGAAGGTCGACCGGCAGGCGTTGATCTCGGCGAGTACGCCGTCGGGCTCATCCAGGTCGAACAGGGGCAGGCCCCACATCTCCCAGTAGACATTGCGCGGGTGCGGATCATCGGTGTATTCGATGGAGACCGGCCAATTGTTGAGCAGGGCGTAGCGGACCTGGGCGGCGATTTCCTCATCCGTGAAATCGGGCAGGTGCGCGAAGGTGCCATGGCGCAGTTGCATTGTGGTTCAACGCCTTTCAGCGAGTCGCGGTCGGAATGGCGTCGGGGGCGTCGGTGGAGGTGTAGTCGAAGGTGACATCACCCCACGTCTTCAGCGCGACTTCGAGGGGCCGATTGGTCTCGGAAGCACGGCGCAGAATATCCGGGCCCTCCTTGAGCAGATCGCGACCTTCGTTGCGCGCCTTCACCATTACTTCCAGCGCGATGCGATTGGCCTCCGCGCCCGCGGCGATGCCCATGGGATGGCCGATGGTGCCGCCGCCGAATTGCAGGCAGACGTCATCGCCGAACAGATCGAGCAGCTGATGCATCTGCCCGGCGTGAATACCGCCCGACGCCACCGGCATCACGCCGGGCAGGCTCGCCCAGTCCTGATCGAAGAAGATGCCATTGGCCGGATTGGTGGGAACGTGGTTGTCCCGCATCGTGTCATAGAAGCCCTTGACGGTGTGCGGATCGCCTTCCAGCTTGCCCACGACCGTGCCCGCGTGCAGGTGATCCACGCCGATCAGACGGCACCACTTGGCCAGTACGCGGAAGCTCACACCGTGCGTCTTCTGCCTGGTGTAGGTGGAGTGCCCGGCGCGGTGCAGGTGCAGCAGCATGCCATTGCGCCTGGCCCACTTGGACATCGACTGCATGGCGGTGTAGCCGACAGTCAGATCCATCATGATGATGACGCTGCCGAGGGATTTCGCGAATTCCGCGCGCTCGTACATGTCTTCCATATCGGCGGCGGTGACATTGAGGTAATGCCCTTTGAGCTCACCGGTATCGGCGATGGCGCGATTGACGCCCTCCATGGCGTACAGGTAGCGATCACGCCAGCGCATGAACGGCTGCGAGTTGATGTTCTCGTCGTCCTTGGTGAAATCCAGTCCGCCTCTACAGGCTTCATAGACCACGCGGCCGTAGTTGCGGGCCGAGAGACCGAGTTTCGGCTTCACTGTCGCGCCCAGCAGCGGGCGGCCGTACTTATTCAGGTATTCCCGTTCCATAACGATTCCGTGCGGCGGACCCTGAAAGGTCTTCACGTATGCAACGGGAATTCGCATGTCCTCCAGGCGCAATGCCGCCAGCGGTTTGAAACCGAATACATTGCCGATCACCGAGGAGGTCAGATTGGTGATCGAACCCTCTTCGAAGAGGTCGAGATCGTATGCCACATAGGCGAAGTACTCGCCCGGACGGCCCGGCACCTCGTCGACGCGGTAGCACTTGGCCTGGTAGCGGCTGTGCGCGGTGAGGCGGTCGGTCCACACGACAGTCCATGTGGCGGTGGAGGATTCGCCCGCGACGGCGGCCGAGGCCTCGATCGGGTCGACGCCCTTCTGCGGGGTCACCCGGAAGACGGCCAGGACATCGGTGTCCTTGGGCTCGTAGTCGGGGTTGTAGTATCCCATCGACGCGTAGGACTGTACGCCCGGATCCCACCGGCCGCGGGTGCCATCCTGATCATCGGTTACGGCCATCATTCCTCCTGCGAACCGGGTTGGGCGACTTGCGATTCCCAGGATGACGGCAGTGTTATCGACAAACAATTCGATTGTTTCTCGTCTCCCTCAACCATTTTGTCGTGTTTGCTACCGTTTGTGGATGGGTACGGTGAGCGCTGTCCGCATGGAAACGTTTCTCGCCGTGGCACGGCACAGCAGTATCCGGCGGGCCGCCGCGCAGTTGCACATCACCGAAGCCGCCGCGTCGGCGGCGGTTGCGCACATCGAGAAACAGTTGGGCGCCAAACTGATTGCGAAATCGGGGCGCGGTATCGCGCTCACCGAGGCCGGAAGAGTGTACGCCGACTATTGCCGCAGCATCCTGGGACTGATGAAGGAGGCGCATGCGGCGGTGCGCGAGGCGGAGACGGGGCGGCTGCGAATCGGGGTCGTCGCGACGGCCGGGGAGTACGTGCTGCTGCGGCTGCTGGCCTCGTTCCGGAACCGGTATCCCGATATCGAGCTGGGGTTGTCCATTCAGCCCCGGGACGTGCTGTTCGTCGAATTGACGCACCACGAAACCGATCTCGTGGTCGCGGGGCGGCCGCCGCGCGAGGCCGGGCTGGTGACACGCGCCCGAAGACCCTGTCAGTTGGTCGTAGTGGGCGCGCCCGGGCGGTGGCCGGATCCGTCCGAGGCGACGTGGCTGCTCCGGGGTGCGGGGTCGGGTACCCGGGATACCACGCTCGCCCTGTTCGATCGGCTCCAGATACGGCCTCCCACACTGACTCTCGGCACGCACGGGGCGGCGCTGGCGGCGGCTCGGGAAGGGTTGGGCATCACCCTGATTCACTCCGACGCCATCGAGAACGATTTGGCGGATCGGCATCTGGAGGTGCTGCCGATCGAGGGGACGCCGCTCAATCGGCCCTGGCACGCGGTCACCACGCGCACGCCGACGCCGGCGGCGCGGTTGTTCCTGACGCACATCACCGATCCGGAGCGGGTGGGCGAGAAGGCGTTTCGCGCCGCGTGATCAGAGCTGGAAGACGCGCCGGGCGTTGCCGGCGAGATACAGTTCGCGCACCTCCACATCCAGGCTCAGGTCGTCGAGGCCCTGCAGGGCGTGGCCGGGCAGGATCATCGGATAGTTCGTCCCGAAGAGCACCTTGTGGCGTCCGGAATTCGACCGCATGTACGAGATCAATTCCGCCGGAAGGCGTTTCGTGGTGTACGCGGAGGTGTCGATATACACGTTCTCGTGTTTGCGCGCGACCGCGATCATCTCCTCGGTCCACGGGTAGCCGATATGTCCGCAGACGATGGTCAGCTCCGGGAAGTCCAAAGCCACCTGATCGATGTACGGGATCGGCCGTCCCGGTTCCGACGGCCGCAGCGGTCCGGTGTGCCCGACCTGCGTGCAGAACGGGATTCCGGCTTCGACACAGGCCGCGTAGATGGGATAGAACCGCCGATCGGTGGGCGGGGTTTCCCACAGCCACGGCAGCACCCGGACACCCTTGAATCCGAGCTCGGCGCACCGCCTTATCTCGCGCACGGCCTCCATCGGCCGGCGCAATCCCACCGACGCGACACCGGTCAAACGATCCGGTGCCTCCCCCACCCAGGCCGCCACCTCGTCATTGGAGATGAGCACCCCCTCGGGCCCATGCCACGCCGAGATCAGCGCCCGTTCGATGCCCGAGGCGTCCATCACCCCGAGCGTCACCGAGAGCGGAATCGCCTCGCTCGGGATGGTTCCGCCGGTCCACCGTCGCAATGACTCGAACATGTCGTGTTCGAGAAACCGCAGTGTCGGATGCTGAGCCCAGACATCGATCGTCACCGTTGCAGTGTCCTCCCGTACGTCCCCGGTCGTACCCCGAAATACGCCCGTGGTCGCAAGCCGCCCCCCGAATTTCGGCCTACTGTGGTGGACAGCGAACTTGATTCCCCCGGTGAGGTGGTTGGACATGACCGATTTCAGCCCCGCGGTATTCGGACCGCCCGCCCTGCGCGTGGGCACGGCCGAACGCGAGCAGGCCGCCGAATCCCTCGGCAAACATTTCACCGCAGGCCGCCTGGACGTCGACGAATACGACGACCGAGTAGCCCGCGCCTACGCCGCCAAAACCACAGCCGACCTCTCGGCCCTCTTCACCGACCTCCCCCAGCCCACCCCGATCCGCCCGGCTGCACCCCCGCCTGCCCCGCGCCCACCCCGCGCCTTCGTCCCGGTCGCACTGATCTCAATGCTCATCCTCGCCGTAGTGCTGGCCGCCACCACCCACATCTTCCCCTTCTTCATCTTCCCCCTGTTCTTCTTCCTCTTCGTCCGCTCCCGCCGCCGCGGTTTCAACCCCGGCTACCGCCGCTACTGACGGCCCAATCCGCCAGCGCCGACAGCGGAATCAGCAGCGACTCACCACGCGGCGAAAGCCGATATTCGACGCTCGGCGGCGAGGTGGGCAATACGGTGCGCTCGACGAGCCCATCCGATTCCAGCGCCCGCAAGGTCCGCGTCAACATCCGCTGACTGATGCCCTCGATGGCGCGCTGCAACTCGTTGAAGTGATAGGCGCGCCCGCCCAACAGCGCCAGCACCACCATCGTCCACTTATCGCCGATCCGCCGCGCCACCTCGGTAACCGGGCACGCTTCGTACTCCCCGACCGGCACCCGATCGGGCAACCGGGTTGCCACCATAGAGGGCACATTCGTGTGCGTATCAGCCATTAGAGTGCCTTCTTTCGCCATCACCGTGCCTCCCTCAGGATCGAGGTATCCACCCCGAGCCTAATGGAGGACCAGTGCCGAAAACCGTTGTGATCAGCGGAGGTACCGACGGAATGGGCCGCGCCTTCGCCCTGGCCCGCCTATCGCGCGGCGACCGCGTAATCGCCATCGGCAGCAACCCCGCCAAGGGCGAATCGCTGATCGCGGCAGCCGCCGCGACCGCGCGAAACCTGACGTTCCTACGCGCCGACCTCAGCTCGACCGTCGAAGTGAACCGGGTAATCGACCAGGTGACTGTCACCACCCCCACCGTCGACGCCCTCCTACTGTTCGCCAATCGCGTTCTCCCCCAACGCGTCCTAACCCCCGAAGGCTTCGAACACACCTTCGCCCTCTACTACCTGAGCCGACATCTCCTATCCCACGGCCTAACCCCCCTCCTCGACCGCAGCCCCACCCCCACAATCATCAGCATCGCGGGCGTAGGCGTAACCAAAGGCTCCATCAACTGGACCGACCCCCAACTCTCCCGCCGCTACACCCCCATAACCGCCCAACTCCAAGCCGGCCGAGCCAACGACCTCCTAGCCGTCTACTACGCCGAAACCTCGCACTCCCCAATCCCTTTCATCCTCTACCACCCCGGCTTCACCCGCAGCGGCGACCACTCACCCCTGAACCCACCCACCCGCCTCCTCCTACGCACCCTCTCCCGCCTCGCAGCCCAACCGATAACCACCGCGATCGCCCCCCTGCACGATTTCGTCGATACCCCACCCGCAGCACCCCTGACCGCGATCGACCGAGGCCGCCCTGTCCCCCTCGACTTCCCCACCCTCAACCCAGTCACCGCCCGCCGCCTCGCCGACCTGACCGCCACAATGCTCGCCGCGCAGCAACCGAACTCGCTCTGACACAGCCGTTTCGACCGCGAGTAGCTATCCCTTGCGCCCGAAACCTGAATCTGTATCGATCGCACTGACACAGGACTCATACTTCAGCTCGTAGTCGCGACGTGCTTCGGCGATGGCGTCGAGGCAGGCATCGACGGCTGGTTCGGTTGAGGTCATGGTCTGATGGAACGCGCGGACGCACGTGGCGAGATGGTCCACCGCTGCGGCGAACCCGGTGTCACCACCGACCTCGTCAGCGATCCGATTGAGCAGCTGCTGCCGAGTCACGTCCTGGCGATCGAGACCGAGGGACTGAATCACGGTCACACCAGTTTCGCGGAATGTCGTGGAGTGGGTGCCGCACTCGCTCAATTGCAGATTGAAAGATGATCCGGAGGTGAATTCGGAGTCCAGGCGTGTCAGTACCCATGCGGCGCGGAGTACCTGGATGTAGGGATCCGTTCGGTCCCAGTTGCCCGACATCGCGGAAAGCAACTGTCTCGCAGTCGGTTTCGTCAAGGCGATCAGGTCCTCGGCCTGATTGTCCCGGACCCCACGAGGACGTCGAAAGCGGCGGCCTTCCGGGCGCAGAAACTAGTCCGGCATCGGAGGTGGCTCTGCATGATCCGGTGCGCTTCGATACGGCTCGGCAGTTGATCGGGTGCGTCGTGCAGCCACTCGAACGGTCGAACACTGGCTGCGGTGAGTCGATGTTTTGCGGGCTGCCGGTTGGTTCGCTGCACGGCGGCAAGGTGTTTCGGCTCCGAAAGAGGTAAGCGCCACGCGCAGAGAGTGAAGACGGTCAGGCTTGTGATCAGGCCGAACAAGATCGATGTCGTCAGCATCGTGTCCTCGTAGGGTTGGCTGTTCCGAATTGGAGGTAGAGCTGCCGCGCCGTTCCGGCGTCGGGATCTGATATCAGAGTCTCACCCGACTGTGTCCTAAAGAAGGTCATTGATGAGGACTTCGATGGGACATTAAATGTCCCAAGCAGGACATGAAAAGGCTTGGGGGCGTTAGACTCTTGCCATGACGCATCCGGCACATGCGCTTCGTTCCGCGCGATTGGCCCTCGGATACCGTTCGCAGAAAGACTTGGCAGACGGACTCAACAAGATCGCGCGGGAAATCGGCCTACGCATCGCAGTCAACTCGAGGACGGTCCGTCGCTGGGAATCGGAGGAGCCACCCTGGCCGCAGGCGGAGCACGCCGCAGCGTTGGAGGCGCTCTTCGGGAGGCCGCTCACGGAACTGGGCTTCACCCCGTCACGAGGTGCGGGCGCGGAGCTGTCGTCCCGGACGTCCAGAAACAGGTATACGGAGACTTGGGCATCTCGTCACTCCGGCGTGGACTCGGCGCCCTTGCCACCTTCGGTGGCATCCGACTTCATGGCCTCTACGTCCGCGTACCGCCGGATGTACTGGTCGGTCCCCGCCGCCCGGCTGGAGCGTCTTGTGGCAGAGCACGCAGCTTTCGGCTGGGACTTGCATCCGCAGCTGCCTGGTCCAGCGAAATCGCTGATGGCGCGCGCGGTTTCGGAATCCAGCCTGCTGGCGGGACGGCTCGAATTCTTCGACCTTCAGCAGCCTGAATTGGCGAAGCCGAGCTTCCTTCTCGCATTGCAGGCTGCCAGCGCGGCCGAGGATGAACTGCTCGGAGCCGCAGCGCTCGCGCATATGGCTTTCGCTCCGGCGTTTTCCGGCGAGGCGGAGCGAGCAGAAGAAGCACGCGACAAACTTCGGGCGTCGCGCGCGTTCGCAGTCCGCGGGAATGCCAGCCCGGAATTGGTGGCGTGGCTCGATGCAGTGGAAGCCGAGGTCGAAACCCGATTCGGTGATACCGGGCGGGCTCTTCGCCTGATCGAACATGCAGAGGAGTCCTATCGGAATTACAACTCCGAAGAGAACCCAAGTCCGGCATGGCTGGACTGGTTCTCGCCAGTTCGGCTCGCTGGATTCAAAGGAAATACGCTGCTCGCTGCCGGACGGGGTCGGGATGCCCGTGAGGCGCTCGAAGGCGCGATCGCCGTACTTCCCGAGGATGCGAAGAAGCAGCGCGCCGTCTTCCTTGCGGATCTTGCCGCCGCGTCCGTGCTCGAGCGCGATCCTGAGCAGGCTTGCGGATATCTGGACGAGACGTTGACCGTGCTCGGAGAACACTGGTACGCCACAGCGATGGACCGAGTCAAAGCGGTTCGTCATTCTTTGCGTGAATGGGACTCACTGCCAAGGGTTCGTGCGCTCGATGGAAAGCTCTACAACTGGCACACTACGATCAAGTCATTGGCTACGTAGCGAATCTTGCTCCTCTGCAACGATATCTGCCAAAGTGTTGAGGTCCGTGATCTTCCAGTCGGCAAGCTCCGCCACCTGCGGGCTATCGCGTTGGATCCATCCCCACGGACCACGCTGGATGAATGCCGTACGCATACCTGCCGTCTTCGCGGGGGCTATATCGTTGTCGAGTCGGTCGCCCACGTAAACGATCTGGTCGGCTTCGCACGGCGCGACTTCGACGATCTTCTCGAAGAAGCCCAGAGCGGGCTTCTGGATTCCCCAATCATCTGATGTCGCAATGAAATCGGTGGGCAAATCGAGGCTACGTAGAATGCCGCCGGATCGAACCGTTTGATTGCCGACGATCCCAACCCACACGCCCATATCGCGAAGCTTGGATAGGGCGGGTCGTACGTCCGAGTAGAGATCTTCTTCGCCGTAGGTCTCGGGATGTCCGGCCGCAGCACGCGCTTCGCGCTGTTGGGACAGATCGAATCCGGGGCGGAAGATCTGGAAGGCCTCGCGATAGTCCTGGCCGAGCGCGATCACCGCACCGAAAACGGAGACGAAGGTATGTCGCGGCACGCCAAGCCAATCCGCCCAAGTCCCGTACTCGCGCGTCTCATCGACCAACGTCTCCCCGACGTCGAACACAACAGCCTGGATCATGTGCCACACGGTACCGTTCCAGCGAAATCACCTCGGTCGCCTACCCTCTAGATCAAGGAGTGGGGTGGGTGATTTCGTCGTTCGCTGGCCAGTCTCGCTGTAGCAGGCTGAGTGGGAGGTAGTCGGATCCCACCTCGATCGCGTGGCCGCAATCCTGGGCTAGGCGGACCAGGGCCAGCGGGCCGAGGGCCGAGGTGGCCTTCTATGCCTGTGGCGCGTCGGGAATCGGCGGTCCAGTAGTCGCGGTGGTGCCGTAGTGCAACGGCGAGTGTGTCGTTGAACGCGCGTTCGTCCATGCGGTGCAGGGTGTGGAAGAGGCTGATCGGCTGGTAGGCGATTTGGTCGAGGTAGTCGCGCGGGATGGTTGTCACGATGTCGGGAACGGAAGTGAAACTCTTCCGCGGTGACCTCCGGGGAACGCAGCGTCTCGGCAGGGATCAGGGAAAGCCGTTGTAGCCGTTGTTGATCCGAGCAAATGAGCCCGGGATAGAACGTGGTGATCCAATCCTGGACGGTACATTCGGTACGGGGCCCGAGACTTCCTGTTTCAGGAGCCGCGCGAGCCCGAGTCTGCTCGCCCTTCATCCTGATGCGCCGGTACTGTCACGACCAAATGGTGGAGACGCCATCGACCTCAACGGGTAGCCCAGCTGGAAGCCACCCGGATGCGGCTTGTCCCTGCCAACCGTGCGCGTGCACGGCCAGGGCCGTCAATCCGATCACCGGCAGTGGCAGCAGTACGCTCGGCTCCGGGCTGCCGCTGATCTGATCCCTGTACCAGCCCAACCATGCGCGCCGCTCGACTTCGAAACCGGATTCATCCTCTTCCAACAACGCCCGCAGCATCCCGGCGGGTGAGCCGGCGCCAATGGGTGTTGCGGCCAAGAGCCTCCGATAGTGCTGTCGATTCTCGTCCGATGGCCGGCACAGTCGAGATGCCGGATACTCACCGCCGATATAGTCGGACAGCGCGTTCATGACAATTCCCTCGAGGCTGTCACCGCACACATCGAAGATCTCCGGTGCGGAGTTTTCCGCGAGCACACCGCCCTGGACGGACACCAATCCGCCCATGATCATCAGCCAGTACGCGTCCAGCCAACGGGACACCGGCGGGACCGTCTCCGACAAGTAGTGGAAATCCTGCTCCTGTGAGGAGATGCCTTCGCCGATCATGAGCAATCGGATGTCCTGGTCGCCGAGCGGCCACATCTCCAACTCGATCGCACCGAAGGCTGCTTCCGCGGCGGTGCGCATCGCGGTGCGCGCGGACTTCGAACTCAGGCCGGGATCCGCAATCGAACAGGCCCCGAGATAGTCCCGAAGCCTATCGACCATCCCCCACAACTCCGTGACCGGATCGTCGGACGCGTATCGAATCTCGTACCAGGACTTCCAGATACTGTGCTCGATATCGGCCAGTGCGGCCTCGACGCGGTCATCAGCGACGTCGGATAGCGGGAGCTGCACGCTCGATCTCCTTTGTGTGGCGATACAGCGTAGCGTCCGATGCGATGTTCGAAGATGCTGTGCACCTTCGTGATCGGTGGATTCTCGAATTTCATTGCCCCGCAGTCCCGATTCCGTAGTCGTGCGGCCAGTCTCGCTGTAGCAGAACGGGTGGGAGGTAGTCGGATTTCACGGTGATGGTGTGGCCGCAGTCCTGGGCGAGGCAGGCGATGGCGAGTAGGCCCAGGGCGAGGTCGGGGTCCATGGTTTCGGGGGGTTCTTTGTCGGACCAGTAGTCGCGGTGTAGGCGTAGGGCGCGGGTCAGGGTGTCGTTGAAGGCGCGTTCGTCTTTGCGGTGCAGGGCGTGGAAGAGGTTGATGGGCTGGTAGAGGATGAGGTTGAGGTAGTCGGGTGGGATGGTTGTCGCGATTTCGGGTTTGGATTGGGTGATCGCCTCGCCCAGTTTCACGGCCCATTCGGGGTCATCTTCGAACCAGGTTTGCAGCGCTCGTACCCAGCGGAAGTAGAACTCCTCCTCGAAGGCGCGTGGTGAGCGCAGGGAGTCGACCGGGATGTATGAAAGGTGGTGCAACCGTAGCGGATCCGTGCAGATCAGCCCGAGATAGAACGTGGTGATCCAGTGCTGGACCGTTTGTTCCGAGGACGGACCGAGTGCGGGAATGAGGTGGATTTGTCCGGCTATCTCGCATTCGACGACGCCGTCGGTGTGTGCGGTGAGTTCGAACATCGCGCAGCCCAGTTGCAACGCGTGCACGGCCGCCAGTCGCGCGTCGTGCGGGCTGTCACCGGGTGAGTAGGCAGCGCACTGTGCTCGAAGCGAAAGCTCCGCCAACTCGAATGCCGAGAAGATGGAACGGGGTGATCGCGCCAGATTCGAGATGGCGTCGGCGACAAGATGTTTCAGGGTTCGTGCGAGCTCGGACGTACTCCGTCGTTCGCCCGGATGCGCCGGAACCGAGACGGTCAGTACGGTGGGGACGCCATCGATCTCGATGGGAAGTCCGGCAGGCAGCCAGCCGGAGTCCGCCTGTGCGCGCCAGCCGTGTGCGTGCACGGCCAGCGCGGTCAACCCCAGCACGGGCAGTGGCAGCAGGTCGCGGGGCTCCGGATCGGCGCCGAACTCCGCGCGATGCCAGGCCAGCCAGCTCTCTCGCTCATGTTCGAAAGCCGCTTCGTCATCGGCCAAGAGCGCCCGCAGCATCCCGGCTTCCGACCCCGCGGTGATCGGTGCGGCGGCCAGGCGATCGAGGTGATGTGCGCGGACAGCGGCCGGTGGGAGGCCTATATAGGACTCCGGAAACGGTCCGCCGATGTACTCGGACAGCGCCGTCACGATCAGCCCATTGACGCTCTCACCGCAGGCGTCGGCCACCTCCGGCGCGTGATCCTCGACGAGCACCGCGCCCTGATGCGATACCACTCCGCCCAGGATCATCAACCAGAAAGCCTCCATCCACCGGGACACCGGCGGGATGCTGTCACTCAGATAGTGGAAATCCCGACTCTCCGAGGAGATCGCCTCATTGATCATCAGCAATCGAATGTCCTGGTCGCCGCTGGGCCACCGCTCCAAACAGATTGCACCGAAAGCGGCTTCGGCGGCGGTGCGCATCGCGACGCGCGCGGATTCGGCGCGCAGATCGCGATCTCTGGTCGATCCGGCTCCGACGTAATCCAGCAGTGCGTCGACCATCCCCCACCACTCCGTGACCGGATCCCGGGCGTCATATCGAATCGTGTACCAGGACTGCCAGATTCGGCGATCAATATCGGTCAGTGCGGCGTCGACGCGATCATCGGCGACGCCGTACAGGGGGAACTCCACGCTCCATCTCCTTTGTGCGGCGACACAGCCTAGCGCTCGCCGCGAATCTTCGAAGATGTTGCGCTGCTTCGTGATCGGTGGTGACAAGATCGAGATCGGAAACCGAACGAGAGGTATCGACCATGACGGATCCGGTAGTGCGTCCCATCGGCCGGGTGGAGTCCCCGCTGACCGATCTCGACGCGGCGCCACGCCAGGGCGATGAAGGCGCACCCGACTGCGATCTGGCGCTGGCGGACGAATTCGCCCCGGCGCTGACCGGCCTGAGCGCCGGTGCGGAAATCATCGTCCTCACCTGGCTCGACCGCGCCGCGCGCGACCAATTGGTCGTATACCCGCGCGGCGACCGCACCCGCTCCGAAACCGGCGTCTTCGCGACGCGGTCGCCGCATCGCCCCAACCCGATCGGATTGCACACCGTCACGATCGTGTCGATCGACGGCACCCGGGTGCGAGTCCGCGATCTGGAAGCGGTCGACGGCACCCCGGTGCTGGATATCAAGCCCGTCCTGGGTCCGATAGACCAGCGATAGCGCGTCCCCACGGCGAAGTTGTCGTAGTTTGTCGTAGGGCGTCCGTATGGTCCTGGTCATGACCGATATCGCCCCCTTGGCCGCAACCGCACGGGCGAAATTCGGCGACCCCGGAGTCCACGCCATCGTCCGCAACGGCCGCACCGTGCACGCGGTCGGCCTGGGAACCTGGTTCGGCACCGAAGAAGTCCCGGAACTGTTGTGCCACACCGGAGTCGCCGGTTGGTCCCCCTCGGCATTGCAGCCCACCCGAGCCGCCGTCACCTGCGTCCGCTGCCTACGCAGCCTCAACACCGACGCCGAGTCCGCCTCACCCCAGCTGTCGCTGTTCGGCCGCGACTGGCAATCCGAACAACTCACGCTCTGACATCGTCGAGCTCCTAGCGCGGTGCCGTCACCGCGCTATTCACCCATGTCCCGGGGACGATCCGGCCAGTGGGACACGTCACCATTTCGTTAGTTAGCCTTATGCAACTATATTGGACGAGTTCGTTCGATACAGTTTTGGAGGCTCTGCATGGGTGCGCCGACCACCGACCTCGACAGCGGTGATGTCCAGACCATTCGGAGGCGGCTCCGGGTGGATCGCGATCATCCGCATTACAAGTGGGTGGCGTTGTCGAACACCACCCTGGGCATGTTGATGGTGACCATCAACTCCTCGATCGTCATCATCTCGCTGCCGGCGATCTTCCGTGGCATCGATCTGAATCCGCTGGAACCCGGGAATGTCAGCTATCTGCTGTGGCTGCTCATGGGCTTCCTGCTCACCTCGGCCGTGCTGGTGGTGCTGTTCGGGCGGCTCGGCGACATGTTCGGGCGAGTGAAGATCTACAACCTCGGG
Source organism: Nocardia sp. NPDC058058 (assembly GCF_042885355.1). Taxonomy (NCBI): domain Bacteria; kingdom Bacillati; phylum Actinomycetota; class Actinomycetes; order Mycobacteriales; family Nocardiaceae; genus Nocardia; species Nocardia sp. NPDC058058. The sequence continues at coordinate 1,029,800 of NZ_JBHVSA010000001.1, forward strand.
TTCGTGGTGTTCACGATCTGCGCTGTCGCGCTGTCATTCGATCCGTTCACGCATGGGGCGGGGGCCATCTGGCTGATCGGCTGGCGAGTGGTGCAGGGTGTCGGCGGAGCCATGTTGATGGCGAACTCGGCGGCGATCCTCACCGACGCGTTTCCCGCCAATCGGCGTGGTGTGGCGCTGGGCATCAATCAGGTTGCGGCCGTTGCCGGTTCGTTCCTGGGCCTGCTGATCGGCGGCATCCTGTCGGAGTGGGATTGGAAGGCGATCTTCTGGGTCACCATTCCGTTCGGCATCCTGGGCACCGTCTGGTCGTACCGGTCGCTGCACGACAACGGCATGCGCACCGCCGGATCGCTGGATCTGCCGGGCACCATCACCTTCGCGCTGGGCTTGACCGCACTGCTCACCGGCATCACGTATGGCATTCAGCCGCACGGTGATTCGAAGACCGGCTGGGACAACCCGCTGGTGCTGGCCGCGGTGTTCGGCGGTATCGCACTGCTGGTCCTGTTCTGCTACATCGAATCCCGCGTCGCACAGCCGATGTTCCAATTGACGCTGTTCAAGAATCGCGCGTTCGGACTCGGCAATCTCGCGGGCCTGATGGCCTCGGTCGGCCGCGGCGGCATGCAGTTCATGCTGATCATCTGGTTGCAGGGCATCTGGTTGCCGTTGCACGGGTACGACTTCGAATCCACTCCGCTGTGGGCCGGTATCTACATGCTGCCGTTGACCGCCGGATTCCTGGTGGCGGGCCCGATCTCGGGCTGGCTCAGCGATAAATACGGCGCACGCTATTTCGCGGCCGGTGGTCTGCTGCTGGCGGCGGTCACGTTCGTGCTGCTCGTGGTGATTCCGGTGGACTTCAATTACTGGCTGTTCGCGCTGATCATCCTGCTGAACGGCCTCGGCACCGGCATCTTCACCTCGCCGAACACCGCCGAGATCATGTCCTCGGTTCCGGCATCGCAGCGCGGTGTGGCATCGGGTATGCGCGGCACGCTCATGAACGGCGGTATGGCGCTCTCGATCGGCGTGTTCTTCTCGCTCATGATCGTCGGTCTGTCCGGAACCTTGCCCGGTGCAATGGATTCCGGCTTGCGTGAGCAGGGCGTCTCCCCCGCCGTGGCGGGTCAGATCGCGGATATGCCGCCCGTCGGCAGCCTCTTCGCGACGTTCCTGGGCTACAACCCGTTCAAGGAACTGCTCGGCCCGAGCGGCACGCTCGACAAGCCCGGCGTCAACTCCGAGGTGCTGACCGGCCAGGAGTTCTTCCCGCACTTGATTTCCGGCCCCTTCCACTCGGGTCTGGTGGTCGTGTTCCTCGCGGCCGCACTTATGATGCTGATCGGTGCGGTGGCATCCTGGTTCGCAGGCAGCGGGAAGGCTCCCGACGAAGCCGAAGAACTCATCGAAGCCGACCGCGCGGGAATCTGACCCTTGATCGAGGAGGCCGCACTGCATCAGCACACGAGTGTCGCCGACCCCGATCAGCTGACCGAGGCGGCCGAGCTCTACCACACCATCGGCCGCCTGCTCCGGCTGCTGCGCCACTCGGGTGACCTGGGTTCGCTCAGCCCCGGCGCGGCGTCGGCGCTGGCCTCGGTGGCGCGCGGCGGGCCGATGCGGCTCAGCGATCTGGCCAATATCGAAAGGGTCAGCGCGCCAACCATGTCCCGCATGGTGACGGGTCTGGAGAAGGCGGGCTATATCGTCCGCGAAGCTGATCCGGAGGACGGTCGCGCCCAACTGCTGAGCGCGACCGATCAGGCCCACAATCTGGTCACCGGCCTCACCTCGGCTCGCATCCAGCGCTTCGCCGCCGCGATGGGCAACCTGGATCAGCCGCAGCGCGAGGCGCTCATGTCATCGCTCGGCACCCTGATCGAAGCACTGGATCAGCAGCCCGACTCACCCTGACCACTCGATCACCGTGAACCGGGGGCCGCGAGTCGCCGCCTCCCCGGTGAACCTGCGAACCATGGTGGCCGGGAACCGCCGGTGATCGGACCATCGGGTTGGTGAAGTGGACTGCGTGTCCATACTTCTCGCACCCACTCCCGTGGCCAAGCCGGGATTCGTCAGCTGGCTCGGTGTCATCGCGGTAATGCTCGGAATCTTCGCGATCGTCACCACCGAGATTCTGCCGATCGGCTTGCTGACCTCGATCGGCGCGGACTTCACCGTGTCCGACGGCATGGCCGGGCTGATGATGACCATGCCAGGCCTGCTCGCCGCCATCTCGGCCCCGGTGGTCAGCGTCGCGGGAGCACGGGTCGACCGCAAACGCCTGCTCATCGTCTGCACCCTCCTGTTGGTGGCGGCCAATCTGATCGCGGCCATCGCCCCGGCGTTCTGGATGGTGCTGGCTTCCCGGGTGCTGCTCGGAATCACCATCGGCGGATACTGGTCCATCGCAGCGGGATTGGCGAGCAGGCTGGTGCCGCCGGAAGCCGCGGCGCGAGCGACGACGGTGATCTTCGCCGCGGTGCCGCTGGGTTCGGTGCTGGGTGTCCCGGTAGGGACGTTCGTCGGAGATATCGCCGGATGGCGAGCCGCGTTCGTGGTGCTGGGCGTCCTGTCGGCAGCGGTGCTGGCACTGCTCGCCCTCGCCGTCCCCGCACTACCCGCGCATCAGGATCTCGGCTGGTCGACACTGCGCACGGGCCTGACCGCCCCCGGCGCCCGGTTCGCCTTGCTCGCAACGGTTCTCATCGTCACGGCCCAATTCGGGACCTACACCTACGTGACACCATTTCTCGAACAGGTCACCGGCGTCGGCAGCGTCACCGCCCTACTGCTGATCTACGGAATCGCAGGCATCGCCGGAAACTTCTTGGGCGGCAACCTCATTGCCCGCAGTCCGCGCGGCGCCCTCGGCGCAGCCGCGGCCCTCATGGCGCTCGCCCTACTGCTGCTTCCGGTGCTCGGCCGCTGGGAATCCGGCGCGGCCGCCCTACTGATCATCTGGGGCATCGGATACGGCGGCATCCCGGTCATTCTGCAAACCTGGTTCGCCGCGGCATCCCCGAACAGCGGCGAAGTGTCCTCGGTCCTGTTCACCGCCTCGTTCCAAGCCACTTTCTGCGCCGGCGCCCTGGCAGGCGGCGTACTACTCGACCGCACCTCCCCATCAACCGTCCTGATCTCCGGCGGTGCCATCGCAATCGCAGTACTGGTCATTTGCTTATGCGATTTGTCCGAAAAGTTGGCCTATTAGCGACGATTCGTGCCACAAAGATCACCCAATTTACCGAATGCGAGTTGGAGTTCATGTGCCGGTTCATAATTGGCACCATTGATCGATCCCACTGCAAGGGAGGGTCGGCCCTTGCCGGATAGTGAATCGAGGGTGCCATGTCGAATCCTCAACAACCCCCGCCCCCGCCTCCGGGTGGCCAGCCCATGTATGGGCAGGGGTATCCCGCACCGCCGCCGCGGAAACGAAAGATATGGCCGTGGGTGCTACTCGGGGTAATCGTCCTGTTCTTCGGCGGGTGCGTCGCGATTTTCAGCACCGCGGCGCACGAGGTGTCGAAGAGTGAGGATAAGCGCACGTCGGTGGCCGCGGCGGGCTCGGAAGTGCGGGACGGCAAGTTCGCCTTCATCGTCACCGCGGTGGATCCCGCCGTTGCGACGTTGGGCGACAATGAGATTCTGCGCAAGACCGCGCAGGGCGAGTACGTCGTCGTGCACGTCGATATCACCAATACCGGAGACAAAGCGCAAAGCTACTTCGGCGATAATCAGAAACTGATCGACGATCAGGGAAAGCAGTACAGCAATGACACGGCCGCGGAGTTGGCCGTGAATACGAGCCTCACTGCCGAAATCAACCCGGGGAACAAGTTATCGGTGTCGATCCCGTTCGATGTCCCGAAGGGAACGGTTCCGGCGGCGATCGAGTTGCACGACTCGGCATTCTCGGGCGGTGCGCGGGTGGCGCTCAAATAGGTTGGTGTACAACGCTTCGGCCGGATCCAAGGGGAACCGGCCGAATTGCGTTGGTTTGCGTCAGGCGTTGTCGTACGCGTCCTGCAGGGTCTTGAGGTCGATCTTGGTCATGGTCCGCATCGCGGCGTTTACGGCCATCATGCGGGACGGTTCGGCTCCGCTCAGCAGGGCGGGGAGGCCGGAGGGGACGATCTGCCAGGAGAAGCCGTACTTGTCGGTGAGCCAGCCGCATGGGCCGGGCTCGCCTTCGGTGGTGAAGGCGGCCCACAGCCGATCGACCTCGTCCTGGCCGTCGACGACGACCTGCAGTGAGGCGGCATCGGTGAAGGTGTGGCCGGGGCCGCCGTTGAGCAGGGTCAGCGCGTGCCCGGCGAGTTCGAGGGTGACGACGAATGCCGTGCCGTCGGGGCCGCGGGAGATATCGAGGATGCGGGAGTCCGAGACGAGGCCGGTGTAGAACTCGGCGGCCTCCTCGGCCTGGTTGTCGAACCAGAGGAAGGTGTTGACGGTGGTGCTCATGATGGGCTCCTGAGGTGTTGGTGCGGTGCGTTCACCTACAGGTCGGAGCCAATCACGTCCCCTCGACGTATCCCCGGAGATCTCTCGAAAACTTTTTCGCGCCCCGGATCACTGCTTGTAGGTGGCCAGGAAGCGGCCGACGCGCTCGATGATCGCCTCCAGGTCATCGGCGTACGGCAGGGTGACGATCCGGAAGTGATCGGGGCGCGGCCAGTTGAAGCCGGTGCCCTGCACGATATGGATCTTCTCCTGGAGCAGCAGATCCAATACGAACTGCTCGTCATCGTGGATCGGGTACATATCGAGGTCGATGCGCGGGAACGCGTACAGCGCGCCCTTGGCCTTCACGCACGAGACGCCCGGAATCGTATTGAGCGCCTCCCACGCGCGATCACGCTGCTCACGCAGTCGGCCGCCGGGCAGGGTGAGATCGTAGATGCTCTGGTGCCCACCGAGCGCGGCCTGAATCGCTTGCTGCGCAGGCACATTCGCGCACAACCGCAGCCCCGCGAGCATGGTCAGCCCCTCGAGATAGTTCTGCGCGTGCTCGATCGGACCGGAGACCACCAGCCAGCCGGAGCGGAATCCGGCCGCGCGATAGGACTTCGACAGTCCGGAGAAGGTCAGCACCAGCAGATCGGGAGCGAGCGAGGCGGTGGCGGTGTGCTGCAGATCGTCGTAGAGGATCTTGTCGTAGATCTCATCGGAGAACACCACGAGGTTGTGCCGCCGCGCGACCTCGAGTACCTCGCGCACCACCTCGGGCGAATACACCGCTCCGGTCGGGTTATTGGGGTTGATCAGCACGATCGCGCGGGTGCGATCGGTGACCTTGGATTGGATATCGGCCACATCCGGAAACCAGTCCGAACCCTCATCGCAGATGTAGTGCACGGGCTTGCCGCCATTGAGCGCCGTGGCGGCGGTCCAGAGCGGGAAATCCGGTGCGGGAACCAGGACTTCGTCCCCGTTCTCCAGCAGCGCCGTCATCGCCATCATGATGAGCTCGGACACGCCGTTGCCGAGGAACACCTCTTCGACATCGACCCCCGTCACCCCGAGCGTCTGGTAGTACTGCACCACCGCGCGCCGCGCCGAGAGCAGCCCCTTCGATGACGAGTACCCGCTGGAAACTGGCAGGTTCCGCACCATGTCGTGCAGCAGTTCCGCAGGCGCCTCGAACCCGAAGGGCAGCGGGTTGCCGGTATTGAGCTTCACCACATGATGACCCTCCGCCTCCAGCCGTGCCGCATGCTCAGCCACCGGCCCGCGGATCTCATACGACACACCCGACAGCTTGCTCGACTGCTTGACCTGCATGGAAGTCCCTTCTGAATGCGCTTGCGGCATACCTTACTTGGAAATTCCAAGTTTGCACTTTGTTTTTCCAAGTTAGAAGTTACAGTAGACCCGTGCCCCGCCGAAGCTACGACCACTACTGCGCCGTCAGCCGCGCCCTCGACATAGTCGGCGACCGCTGGAACCTCCTGATCGTCCGCGAACTCTGTTCCGGCCCCCGCCGCTACAGCGACCTGTTCGCCGACCTCCCCGGCATCAGCACCGACGTCCTGGCCGCCCGCCTCAAGGAACTCGAACGCGACAACATCCTCACCCGGGGCAAAGCCGGCCCCCGCGCCGCCACCGCGCTGTACGAACTCACCCCCACCGGCATGGCCCTGCGCCCCGCACTGGACGCGCTGTCCGATTGGGGCACAGCCCATCTCGGCGACCGCCGCCCCACCGACGCGGTACGCGCCCACTGGTTCGCCCTCCCCCTGGGCCGCGCGATCGCCCGGATCCTGCCCGCGGGAACGGCCACCGTGCACATCGGCGAGACCGTGCTGCACTATGAGGTAACCGAGAACGGCATCACCCATCACGACGGCCCCGCTGCCGCCTCGGATCTGGAGTTGCACCTCGATCTGGCCACCGCCACCGAAGTGGCAACGGGGGCAAGAACTCTCACGGAGGAGATGTCACGGTAATGCGGGCGATAGTGGTCGAGACCCCCGGACCGGCGGAGGCGTTGCGCACCGCCGAGATCGCCGAACCCGCTCCGGGCGCGGGTGAGCTGGTCATCGAAGTGGCCTATGCCGGAGTCGGTTTCGTCGACACACTGTTTCGCTCCGGGGTTTTCGATCTCCCCGCGCCGTCGGTGCCGGGGTTGGAGATCACCGGCCGCGTGCATCGGGTCGGGGCGGGTGTCGCCGGTTTCCATCCCGGACAGCGGGTGGCCGCGCTGCTCAATGACTTCGGCCGGGGACCGCGGGCGGGTGGGTATGCCGAATTCGCGGTCGCGCACAGCAGCATGGTGATTCCGCTGCCCGCCGATGCCGATTTGGCGATGACGGCCGCGGTGCTGATCAACGGTGTCACCGCGTGGATGGCGCTGCATGATCTCGCTCGCGTCGATACTTCGGACAGCGTGCTGGTACTGGGTGGTGGCGGGGTCGGTGCCATGACTCGGCGATTGGCCGAGATCAGCCCGGTGGGAACGGTTATCGCGGTGGCGAGTGGTAGGGCGAAGGCGCTCGACAAGCCCGGGACGTGGATCCACCTGACCCCCGCAGATCTGCTGGAGCGGACGGTCGGCGAGGTGACCGGCGGACGCGGGGTCGATGTGGTGGTCGACGCGGTCGGCGGTGAGCTGCGCACGCGGGCGTGGGAGCTGCTCGCGCCGTTCGGTCGGCACGTCATCCTGGGTAATGCCAGTGGGGACGATCCGGTGGTATCCACCGATTCGGCCTGGCACGGCACCCGCCAGCTGATGGGTCTGAGTTTGGGCGGTGTCGCGCATCGGATTCCGGATCGCATCCGGACGGTGCTCGCCGCGGTGGCCGATCTCGCGCACCGCGGAATTCTGGTGCAGAACGGTCTGGCGGTGGTTCCGCTGGATGAGGTCGCCGAGGTGCATCGCGCGCTCGAACAGCGGACCGCGCCGCCGAAGACCGTTCTGGCCGTATCCGACTTCTCAGCCGTGTAGGTAGCGGACCAGGTGTTCGCGTTCGGTTTCCAGTTCGGAGATTTGGCTTTTCACTACGTCGCCGATGCTGACTATTCCGACCATGAGGCCGTCCTGGAGGACGGGGAGGTGGCGGACGCGGTGTTCGGTCATGGTTTCGTTGAGGGATTCGACGCGGTCCTCGGGTGCGCAGGTGTGTACCACCGCGGTCATGATCTCCGATGTCGGACGGTCGAGTAGGCCGGCGCCGATGCTGTGTAGGCGGCGGACCACATCGCGTTCGGAGGCGATGCCGACAATGTGCTCACCATCGTCGGACACCACCACCGCGCCGACATTCTTCTCGGCCAACACTCTGATCAATTCCCGCACTGTTGCATCGGGTGCAACAGTGACCACATCGGGCCCCTTGCGACGCAGGATTTCGGAGATTCGCATATGCCACCGCCAATTGCTCGAACCATCGATGCCTCTCAGGATGGCGCGTTCACGAGCGAGTGAACAGCAACGTTTTGTGCGTCGAAACCTAACTGGCAGACAGTGCATCCAGCGCGGCTTCGACGGCGCGATGGAATGTGGGGTAGGCGAAGATCATTCGGCGGAAAGTACTGGTCGGCACCTTCGCGTGCACCGCGAGAGTCAATACGGCGAGAACTTCGCCGCCGTCAGGCCCCACTGACGTGGCTCCGACCAGAATGCCGCGATCCGCGTCTTCGACGAGTTTGATGAAACCCGCATTACCGGTCTTGTGCAGCCAGCCGCGGGTGGAATTCGGCAGTTCGGTGAAACCGGTGCGGACATTCAGACCCGCCTTGCGCGCCTGGGCTTCGGTCATACCCACACCGCCGATTTCCGGATCGGTGAAGGTGACATGCGCGACCGCGTGATATTCGGCGGTTTCATCGGAATCGCCGAGAATATCGCCCGCCGCGATGCGCGAGTGGTACATCGACATATGGGTGAAGGCGCCGTGACCCACCACATCGCCGATGGCCCAGACGCCCTCGGCGGCGCGCAGGCGCTCATCCACGGTGATGCTGTGCGCGGATTCATCCAGCCCGATGGCCCCGATGCCCAAGGCGGACAAATCGATTCGACGGCCGGTGGCGATCAACAACTGCTGGGCGCTGACCGGATCGCCGCTGTCGAGCTCGACCGTGAATCGCGAACCGTCATGGCTGACCGCCGTGCCGTGGCCGCTGTGCACCGCGATGCCCTCGGATTCGAAGACCTGCGCCAGCAACTCACCCGCTTCCGGTTCGTTCTGCGGCACCAGATGACTGGCGATCACGGTGACCTTCGCACCGAAGCGCGAGAACACCTGCGCGAACTCGACTCCCACCGGACCGCCGCCCATGACGATGAGCGATTCGGGCACCTCGGTGACCGCGACGGCTTCGCGATTGGTCCAGTACGGAGTTTCGGCAAGACCGGGCAGCGGTGGAACCTGCGGCGAGGTACCGGGATTCAGCACGATCGCCCGGCCCGCCCGAAAGACCCGATCGCCGTCCGAGGTCGCGACGGTGACTTCGCCGGGTGCGCTGATCCGGCCCCAGCCGCGCACGAAGTGGCCGCCCGCCTTCTCGAATTTCACGACCGCGGCGGTGTCATCCCAGTTGTCGGTGATCTCATCGCGAATCCGCTCGGCGACCGGCGTCCAATCCGGTGTCACCACAGCCGATCCCGCGAGTTCGCCCACCCGCCGCGCCTCGGCCAGCGCCCCGGCCGCGCGCACCATCGCCTTGGTCGGAACGCACGCGTAGTACGGGCATTCACCGCCGACGAGCCGACCGTCGACACCGATGACATTCAGCCCGGCGCGCACCAGCCGCGTCGCCAGATCCTCACCGCCCGGCCCCATTCCGATCACGACTACATCCACGGCTTCGGCAGGCATGGCTCCTCTTTCGTTCGGCGGCGGTCCCGTCCGACGTTAATGCGCTCGTGCACTTGGCAACACCTGCCCCGCCGACTCGTCCCGGTCCGGTAATACTTCGGCGGGCCCGCCCCATCCGCCGGAGTTTCGTCGCGACGCGCGGAGGGATTCCGGCGAACCTGCCACCAGCACTCATACCTAACCCGTACCATCCGGTGCGTGGCCGAACCGAAGCGTCCCGCCGCGTTGCGGGTTCTCGTATACAGCAGTGACGCCGATACTCGGAGGCAGGTGATGCTGGCTCTGGGCAGACGCCCCGATCCGGCCCTGCCCCCGATCGAATACATCGAGGTGGCCACCGGTCCGATTGTCATCGAGCGCATGGACGCCCGTGAGCTCGACGTGGCCATTCTGGACGGCGAATCCGCGCCGACCGGTGGCCTGGGCCTGGCCAAACAGTTGAAGGACGAGATCGCGGACTGCCCGCCGATCGTGGTCCTGACCGGCCGCCCGGATGATGTGTGGCTGGCGAACTGGTCGCGGGCCGAGGCCGCGGTATCGCATCCGCTCGATCCGATCCGGTTGACCGACGCCGTGCTCGGCGTACTCCGGAACCGTTCCGCGGCCTGATCTTTCCGCTCCCCGTCACCTGGGGAAATCTGTGTCACGTGACATTCGCGATTCCGTCGAATCGGTCATGAAAGACCGTTCCGAATTCGATCAAACACCGTCGCGAAACGTCATGTATGTTCTCGTCTGAGTTGTAGGCTGTGCCGTAGCTCACACGAGCGCGGGCCCCGGTATCAATGAAGCCGCCGCGTCAGTCCCCCGAAGTCCGCGCCCTCGACGAGTGGTGCCCTGGTGTGACTGGCCCGGCAGACAACGATGTCAGCCCGCCTCGGCAGCTGCCGTCCACACGCGTCAGTCCGCAGGAGGGGTAGTGCTGTTGTGAATATCGAGGTGCCGACGCTTGTCCTCGGCGCGGTAGCAGCCGCGTTCGGGGTGTTCTCCGTTCTGCTTGCGGCCATGATCGGCCCCAAGCGCTATAACCGCGCCAAACTCGAAGCGTACGAGTGCGGTATCGAGCCGACCCCGCACGCCGTCGGCGGCGGTCCGGGAAATGGTGCGGGACAACGCTTTCCGGTGAAGTACTACCTCACCGCCATGTTGTTCATCATCTTCGACATCGAAATCGTCTTCCTCTACCCGTGGGCTGTGCATTTCGATTCGCTCGGCCTGTTCGGGCTGGCGGCGATGGCGCTGTTCATCTTCAACGTCTCGGTGGCCTACGCCTACGAGTGGAGGCGAGGCGGGCTCAGCTGGGACTGAGCCGCACACAGGGGATTCCAACCAGAACACCTCGCCCCGTGCGGGGTGTTCCGATCCGGGAGATGTAGTTCGACATGGGTCTCGAGGAGAAACTGCCCAGCGGATTCCTGCTGAGCACGGTGGAAGATTTGGCCGGCTATCTGCGCAAGAGTTCGCTGTGGCCCGCGACATTCGGCTTGGCCTGCTGCGCGATCGAGATGATGGCAACGGGCGGTGGGCGTTTCGATATCGCCCGCTTCGGTATGGAGGCGTTCCGCGCCTCGCCGCGCCAGGCCGATCTGATGATCGTCGCCGGACGGGTGAGCCAGAAGATGGCCCCCGTCCTGCGCCAGGTCTACGACCAGATGACCGAACCGAAATGGGTGCTGGCCATGGGTGTGTGCGCATCCTCGGGCGGCATGTTCAACAACTACGCCGTCGTGCAGGGTGTGGATCACATCGTGCCGGTGGACATCTACCTGCCCGGCTGCCCGCCGCGCCCGGAGATGCTGTTGAACGCGATCCTGAAGCTGCACGAGAAGATTCAGGAAATGCCGCTCGGCGTCAATCGTGAGGAAGCCGTGCGCGCCGCCGAGGCCGCCGCCCTCGCCAGCCCCACCACCATTCAGATGAAGGGGCTGTTGCGATGACGTTCGATGGTCCGACCGGCACCGAAAGCCCTCCGGAGGAAGCCGTGAAAGCACCCGGGGAATCCAATCAGGCGCCCGAGCCCGAACCGGTGGCCGAACAGCTCGCCGCAGGCGAAATCGAGCCCACGCCAACCGAATCCGCCGCACCGGCGGATGAGGTCATCGGCGTGCGCAAGGGCATGTTCGGTGTCACCGGTACCGGCGACACCTCCGGCTACGGCCGCCTGGTGCGCACGATCAGCCTGCCCGGCGGCAGCGCGCCGCCCTACGGCGGCTACTTCGACGAGTTGGTCGCCGTGCTGCACGACGCGCTCGCGGGTACGCAGAGCCGTTTCGAGGACGCCATCGAGAAGATCATCGTCTTCCGTGACGAACTCACCCTGCACGTGCGGCGCGAGCACCTGCCGGTGGTGGCGCTGACGCTGCGCAATCACGAGGCCCTGCGCTTCGAACTGTGCCTGGGCGTGAACGGCGCGCACTTCCCCGAGGACGCCGGACGCGAATTGCACGCGGTGTATCACCTGAACTCCATCACACACAATCGCCGTGTGCGCCTGGAGGTTTCGGTACCCGACGCCGATCCGCACCTGCCCTCGCTCTACTCCGTGTACCCCACCACGGATTGGCACGAGCGCGAGACCTATGACTTCTTCGGCATCCTGTTCGACGGTCACCCGTCGCTGACCAGGATTTCGATGCCCGACGACTGGCGCGGTCACCCCCAGCGCAAGGACTACCCGCTGGGCGGGATCCCGGTCGAGTACAAGGGTGCGCGTATCCCGCCGCCCGACGAGCGGAGGGCGTACCACTAATGCACGACACAGACATCGAACGTCCCCAGACCGGCGAGCGCCCCGAGCGCGTCATCACCGTCGGCGGCAATGACTGGGACGAGATCTCCGCCGCCCTCGATGGGGCCGCCGAGGAACGCATAGTCGTGAATATGGGCCCACAGCACCCCAGTACACACGGGGTGCTGCGTCTGATTCTGGAGATCGAGGGCGAGACGGTCACCGAGGCCCGCTGCGGCATCGGCTACCTGCACACCGGTATCGAGAAGAATCTCGAATACCGCAGCTGGGTGCAGGGCGTCACCTTCGTCACGCGCATGGACTACCTGTCGCCGTTCTTCAATGAGACGGCGTACTGCCTGGGCGTGGAGAAGCTGCTCGGCATCACCGACGATATTCCCGAGCGCGCCAGCGTCATTCGCGTCATGCTCATGGAGCTCAACCGCATCTCCTCGCATCTGGTGGCCCTGGCCACCGGCGGTATGGAGCTGGGCGCGCTCACGCCCATGCTGTTCGGCTTCCGCGAGCGCGAACTGATCCTGGACGTCTTCGAGAACATCACCGGTCTGCGCATGAATCACGCCTACGTCCGGCCCGGCGGCGTCTCGCAGGACCTGCCCGACGACGGCGTCGCCAAGGTGCGCGAACTGCTGGACCTGCTCCCCAAGCGCCTGCGGGATATGGAACTTCTCCTCAACGAGAACCCGATCTGGAAGGCCCGCACCCGCAATGTCGGCATTCTGGATCTGACCGGTTGTATGGCGCTGGGCATCACCGGCCCGGTGCTGCGCTCGACCGGACTCCCCCACGATCTGCGCAAGGCCCAGCCGTACTGCGGTTACGAGACATACGAATTCGATGTCCAGACCGATACCGGCTGCGACTGCTACGGCCGCTACCTCATCCGTGTCAACGAGATGAAGGAGTCGCTCAAGATCGTCGAACAGTGCCTGGACAAACTGCGACCGGGCCCGATCATGGTGGCGGACAAGAAGATCGCATGGCCTGCCGATTTGCAGCTGGGGCCGGACGGCCTGGGCAATTCGCCGCAGCACATCGGCAAGATCATGGGCACCTCCATGGAAGCGCTGATCCACCACTTCAAACTGGTGACCGAGGGGCTGCGCATTCCACCCGGCCAGGTGTACACGGCCGTCGAATCACCGCGCGGTGAGCTCGGCGTGCACATGATCAGCGACGGCGGCACCCGGCCGTACCGGGTGCACTACCGCGACCCCTCGTTCACGAATCTGCAAGCGGTGGCGGCGATGTGCGAGGGCGGGCTGCTCGCCGACGTCATCGCCGCGGTGGCCAGTATCGATCCGGTTATGGGTGGTGTTGATCGATGACAGAGATTCTGCTCAATCTGACCGTGCGCCCCATCCCGTATCCGCAGGAGGTGCACGACCGGCTCCAGTTGGAGGCCAAGGAGATCATCGCGCGGTATCCGCATCCGCGTTCGGCACTGCTTCCCCTGCTGCATCTCGTGCAATCGGTGGAGAGCTATGTCTCGGGCACCGGCATCGAATTCTGCGCCGAGCAACTGGGATTGACCGATGCCGAGGTGACCGCGGTCGCCACCTTCTACTCCATGTACCGGCGCGGGCGCACCGGCGACTACCACGTCGGGGTGTGCACCAACACGCTGTGCGCGGTCATGGGCGGCGATGAGATCTTCGGAGAACTGAAGCGGCACTTGGGGATCAAGCACGGTGAGACCACCGCCGACGGCGCGGTCACGCTGGAGCACATCGAGTGCAACGCGGCGTGCGATTACGCACCCGTTGTCATGGTGAATTGGGAGTTCTTCGACAACCAGACGCCGGAATCGGCTCGCGGCCTGGTGGATTCGCTGCGCAAGGGTGATCAGGTGACGGGTTCGCGCAGCGGTATCCCGCTGTGCACCTTCCGCGAGACGGCACGCATTCTCGCGGGCTACCCGGATGCGCGCCCCGGTGCCACCGATGGCGCACCCGGACCCGCCACCCTCGCGGGTCTGCATGCGGCCGAACAGGATTCGAACGGAGGCGGGAAGTGACGCAGACCCAGGCCGCCCCGCGCGGACTGACACCGGTGCTGTCCAAGTACTGGGGTGAACCCGATTCCTGGACCCTGACGGCGTATCGCAGCCAGGGCGGTTACCGCGGTCTGCCCAAGGCACTGCGCATGCAGCCCGACGAGGTCATCGCCACCGTCAAGGACTCCGGTCTGCGCGGTCGCGGCGGCGCGGGCTTCCCGACCGGTATGAAGTGGGGTTTCATTCCGCAGGGCCCCGGCCCGGACGGGGTGAGCAAACCGCACTACCTGGTGGTCAATGCCGATGAGTCGGAACCGGGTACCTGCAAGGACATTCCGCTCATGCTGGCGAGCCCGCACACCCTCATCGAGGGCGTCATCATCGCCTCCTACGCGATTCGCGCCTCGCACGCGTTCATCTACGTGCGCGGTGAGGTCGTGACGGTGCTGCGGCGTTTGCAGGCGGCGGTCGAACAGGCCTATGCCGCAGGGTATCTCGGCGAGAACATCCAGGGCTCGGGCTACAGCCTCGATATCGTCGTGCACGCCGGTGCGGGCGCGTACATCTGCGGTGAGGAAACCGCGCTGCTGGATTCCCTGGAAGGCCGTCGCGGTCAGCCGCGCCTGCGTCCGCCGTTCCCGGCCGTGGCTGGTCTGTACGCCTGCCCGACCGTGGTCAACAATGTGGAATCCATTGCCTCCGTGCCGTCCATCCTCGCCAATGGCGTGGATTGGTTCCGGTCTTTCGGCAGCGAGAAGTCGCCGGGGTTCACTCTCTACTCGCTCTCGGGTCACGTGACGCGACCGGGGCAGTATGAGGCGGCCCTCGGAATCACGCTGCGCGAGTTGCTGACTCACGCCGGCGGCGTCCGCGCTGGCCACACCCTGAAGTTCTGGACCCCGGGCGGATCCTCCACCCCGATCTTCACCGACGAGCACCTCGACGTCCCCCTCGACTACGAGGGTGTCGCCGCCGCGGGTTCGATGCTCGGCACCAAGGCATTGCAGATCTTCGACGACACCACCTGCGTGGTGCGCGCCGTGCTGCGCTGGACCGAGTTCTACGCCCACGAATCCTGCGGTAAGTGCACCCCCTGCCGCGAGGGCACGTACTGGCTGGTCCAACTGCTCGATCGACTGGAGAAGGGCACCGGTCACGAGACCGACCTGGACAAGCTCATGGATATCGCCGACAACATCAACGGCAAATCCTTCTGCGCCCTCGGCGACGGCGCGGCGAGCCCGATCTTCTCCTCCCTCAAGTACTTCCGCGACGAGTACGTCGAGCACATCCGCCTCGGCGCATGCCCGTTCGACCCGGCCCGGTCCACCGCCTGGGCGCAAGGAGAGCGATGACCGCGATAGCCAATTCCAATGCCAGCGGAGTCACGCCCACCGATATGGTGAGCGTGATCATCGACGGCACCACGGTTTCCGTGCCGGTGGGGACGCTGGTGATCCGTGCGGCCGAGCTGATCGGCGTGCAGATCCCGCGTTTCTGCGATCACCCGCTGCTCGATCCGGTCGGCGCGTGCCGCCAGTGCCTGGTCGAGGTGGAGGGCCAGCGTAAGCCGGTTGCCTCCTGCACCCAGACGGTGGCCGAGGGCATGGTGATTCACACCCAGATGTCCTCGCCTGCCGCGGAGAAGGCACAGGAGGGTGTGATGGAGCTGCTGCTCATCAATCACCCCCTGGACTGCCCGGTGTGCGATAAGGGCGGCGAATGCCCGTTGCAGAATCAGGCCATGTCCACCGGGCGGGCCGAATCGCGATTCGACGGTGAGAAGCGGACCTATCCCAAGCCGATTCCGCTGTCCTCGGCGATTCTGCTGGACCGCGAGCGCTGCGTGCTGTGTGCGCGCTGTACCCGCTTCTCCCAGCAGGTTGCCGGTGATCCGTTCATCGAACTGATGGATCGCGGTGCGCTGCAACAGGTCGGGATCGCCGCCGGGGAGCCGATGGACTCCTACTTCTCCGGCAATACCGTGCAGATCTGCCCGGTGGGCGCGCTCACCGGCAGCACCTACCGCTTCCGGGCGCGGCCCTTCGATCTGGTGTCCAGCCCGGCGGTGTGCGAGCACTGTGCCTCCGGCTGTGCCCAGCGCACCGATCATCGGCGCGGAAAGGTCATGCGCCGCTTGGCCGGTGACGATCCGCAGGTGAACGAGGAATGGAACTGCGATAAGGGCCGGTTCGCCTTCCAGTACGCGACCGAGCGGGATCGGCTCACCACCCCGCTGGTGCGCACTTGGGACGGCACCCTGCAACCCGCCTCGTGGTCCGAGGCCATCGCGCACGCCGCGCGTGGGCTGGCCGCGGCGCGCGGCAACGCGGGTGTGCTGGTCGGCGGGCGCGTCACCCTGGAGGACGCGTACGCGTACTCCAAGTTCGCGCGAGTCGGGCTGGCCACCAACGATATCGACTTCCGATCCCGGGAACATTCGGCGGAGGAGGCGGACTTCCTGGCGGCACGTGTTGCCGGACAAGGCATCACGGTCGATTACGCCGCGCTGGAACGTGCCCCGATCGTATTGCTCATCGGCTTCGAAGCCGAAGAGGAATCGCCGATGGTTTACGTGCGATTGCGCAAGGCCGCCCGCAAGAACGGCACCGAGGTCTATTCGCTCGCGCCGTACACCTCGCGCGGTTTGCAGCGCATGAACGGCACCCTGCTGCCCACCACCCCCGGTGGGGAACCGCATCTGCTGGAAGCCATTCGCACCGGCGAAACCGATTCCGTCGCAGTGGCTCCCGGCCATCTGCACCATATCGCCACCATGCTGCGTGAGCCCGGTGCGCTCATCCTGGTCGGTGAGCGGCTCGGCGGAATCCCCGGCGGCGTATCCGCCGCCGCCCGCCTCGCCGATGACACCGGGGCCGCGCTGGCGTGGATCCCGCGCCGTGCCGGTGAGCGTGGCGCGCTCGAAGCGGGCGCGCTGCCCGTGCTGCTCCCGGGTGGCCGCCCGGTCGCGGATCCCGTTGCGCGGCACCAGCTCATCGACGCCTGGGGCGTGGACGAGCTGCCGATGAATCCGGGTCGCGATACCGCCGCCATCCTGGCCGCCGCGCCGACGCTGGGCGCACTGCTCATCGGCGGTGTCGAGGTCGGCGATATGCCGGATCCGCATGCCGCGCTGGCCGCCATCGACGCCGCGAGTTTCGTTGTGAGCCTGGAACTTCGGGCCAGCGATATCAGTGAGCGCGCCGATGTGGTGTTCCCGGTGGCCTCGGCCATGGAGAAGGCGGGCACCTTCCTCACCTGGGAGGGCAGGCACCGCCAGTTCGATGCCGCCCTGCGCGATTCCACCGTGCGCCGCGAGGCCGCGCCCATGCCGGAACATCGGGTGCTGGACGCCATCGCACAGGAGATGGGCATTCGCCTCGGCCTGCCCGATGTCTCCAGTGCCCGTGCGGAATTGGCGGATCTGGGTGCGTGGGACGGTCCAGCCGCCCCTACCCCGGCGCATCGTCCGCAGCCGATCGCCCAGCCCACCTCGGGCACCGCGATCCTGTCCGCGTGGCGCATGCTCATCGACCGCGGACGGTTGCAGGACGGTGAGCCCAACCTGGCGGGCACCGCCCGGACGCCGGTGGTGCGGCTCTCGCACGTCACCGCGGCCGAAATCGGCGCCACCACGGGCGATCCGGTGACGGTCGGCAACGATCACGGTCATATCACCCTCCCGCTGGTCATCACCGACATGCCGGACCGGGTCGTATGGCTGCCCATGAATTCCCCCGGGGCCGATGTGCTGGTGCAGCTCGGCACCACACCCGGCCACCTCGTGCGCATCCGTCGGGAGGACCACCGTGAGTGAGCTCGTATCGATGTGGGCGGCCACGGTGCCCCAGGCCGCGGGGCCGGCACCGGCCGCCGGCACGCTGAGCGTGTTCGGCCACGATCCGTGGTGGCTGGTGCTGATCAAATCGATCGGCATCTTCGTCTTCCTGCTGCTGATCCCGATGCTCGCGGTGTACGCCGAACGAAAGATCGTGGCGTTCATGCAGATGCGCGTCGGCCCCAACCGGGTCGGCCCGCGCGGATCACTGCAATCGATCGCCGACGGCGTGAAGATGCTCCTCAAAGAGGACATCATCCCGGCCATCGTGGATAAGCCGATCTTCATTCTCGCGCCGATCATTTCGCTGATCCCGGCCGTGATGGCGTTCGCGGTGATCCCGTTCGGCCCCGAGGTGTCCATGTTCGGACATCGCACGCCGTTGCAGCTCACCGATATGCCGGTGGGTGTGCTCTACGTCCTGGCCATGGCCTCGGTGGGCGTGTACGGAATCGTGTTGGCGGGCTGGGCTTCCGGGTCCACCTACCCGCTGCTGGGCGGGCTGCGCTCCACCGCGCAGGTGATCTCCTACGAGATCGCCATGGCGCTGTGCTTCGCGGCGGTGTTTCTGCTCTCGGGCTCGATGGCCACCTCGGATATCGTGCGCGCGCAGTTCGGCACCTGGTACGTCTTCCTGCTGCTGCCGTCGTTCCTGATCTACGCGGTGTCCATGGTCGGTGAGACCAACCGCGCGCCCTTCGACCTCCCCGAGGCCGAGGGCGAACTGGTCGGCGGTTTCCACACCGAATACTCCTCGCTCAAGTTCGCCATGTTCATGATGGCCGAATACATCAACATGGCAACGGTTTCCGCGCTGGCCACCACGCTGTTCTTCGGCGGCTGGCACGCGCCGTTCCCGATCAGCCTGTGGGCGGGCGCGAACACCGGCTGGTGGCCCATGCTGTGGTTCACCGCCAAGGTGTGGGGCTTCCTGTTCGTCTTCATCTGGTTGCGCGGCACGCTGCCGCGTCTGCGCTACGACCAGTTCATGAATCTCGGTTGGAAGCTGTTGATCCCGGTATCGCTGGCGTGGGTCATGTACGTGGCCACGCTGCGGGCGCTGCAGAACGAGGGCATTCACGTCCAGACGCCGGGCATGATCATCGGCGGCATCGTCATCGCGGCACTGCTGCTCGGATTGGTGCTCAAGGCCGGTCACGCGGGCGATGATCGGAACAAGGCCGCGCCGGATGCCGATGCGACAACGGCGTATTCGGACTTCCCGGTACCGCCGATGCCCGCCGAGGCGAGCGCGCCGGTGCAGAAGCCCGGTCTGCTGGAGCCGCTCGGTGGCTTCTATGTCACCGCCGCGACCATGTTCAAGAAGCCGAACACCGAGCTGTACCCGGAGGTCAAGACTCCGACCCAGCCGCGCTATCACGGTCGGCACCAGCTCAATCGGCATCCGGACGGACTCGAGAAGTGCATCGGCTGCGAGCTGTGCGCGTGGGCCTGCCCGGCGGACGCGATCTTCGTCGAAGGCGCGGACAACACCGAGGAAGAGCGTTTCTCACCCGGTGAGCGCTACGGCCGCGTCTACCAGATCAACTACCTGCGCTGCATCGGCTGCGGCCTGTGCATCGAGGCGTGCCCGACGCGGGCGCTGACCATGACCAACGAGTACGAGCTGGCCGATGACAATCGCGCCGACCTCATTCTCGAGAAGAAGAATCTGCTCGCGCCGATGGAGCCGGGTATGGCCCCCGCACCGCACGCCATGTATCCGGGTGCGGACGAGGGCTCCTACTACCGCGGTGAAGTCCCCGGTGCGCCAAGCGAACTCGCTGGCGTAGAAGGAGGGAAGAAGTAGTGCTCTCGCTCCTGGCCCAGCCTGCCCCGCAGCTGGTCACGCACACCTCCACCGGTGAGGCCGTGCAGTTCTGGATTCTCTCGGTGGTCGCGGTGGCGGGCGCGCTCGGCATGGTGTGCGCCCGCAAGGCCGTGCACTCCGCGCTCTGCCTGGCCGCCACCATGATCACGCTCTCGGCGTTCTACATCGCCCAGAACGCGCTGTTCCTTGGCATCGTGCAGATCGTCGTCTACACCGGCGCGGTCATGATGCTGTTCCTGTTCGTGCTCATGCTGGTCGGTGTCGACTCCTCGGAATCGCTGCGCGAGACGTTGCGCGGGCAGCGGATCGCCGTGCTGATCGTCGGCATCGGCTTCGGCATGCTGGTCATCGCCGCGGTCGCCCGCGGTATGAACGAGACCAGCGTGGCCGAGACCGGTCCGGGACTGGGCGGTAACGACGCCATCGGCGCGCTCGCCGAACTGCTGTTCGTGCGCTACGTGTGGGCGTTCGAGCTGACCGGTTCGCTGCTCATCACCGCCACCATCGGCGCGATGGTGCTCGCGCACCGGGAGAAGTTCGGACCGCGCACCGATCAGCGCACGCTGTCCAAGGAACGCTTCCGGGACGGTAAGCGGGTCACGCCGCTGCCGACGCCCGGCGTGTACGCCCGCCACAATGCCGTCGACGCCCCGGCTCGACTGCCGGACGGCTCCTTCGAGGAGCTCTCGGTCAGCAGCATTCTGCGGCATCGCCGCAATCGCGCCCATGAGGAAGCCGTGGTGCGGACCGTCGGCAACGGCGGTGCCCACGCATCGAGCGGCGAAGACGGCAACGATTCTCCCGAGGAAGGCTTGCGGTGAACCCGGACAACTATCTGTATCTCTCCGCCCTGCTCTTCACCATCGGCGCCGCCGGAGTCCTGGTGCGGCGCAACGCGATCGTGGTGTTCATGTGCATCGAGCTCATGCTCAATGCGGTCAACCTGGCCTTCGTCACCTTCGCCCGGCTGCACGCCAATCTGGACGGGCAGGTGTTCGCCTTCTTCACCATGGTGGTCGCCGCCGCCGAGGTCGTGGTCGGCCTGGCCATCATCATGACCATCTTCCGTGCCCGCCGCTCGACCTCGGTCGACGATGCGAATCTGCTGCGGTACTGACATGGACACTGCGCAGATGATGCTGTGGCTGCTGCCCGCGCTGCCCCTCGCGGGCGCTGTATTCCTGCTGCTCATGGGACGATTCAGCGATAAGTGGGGGCATATCGTCGGAACCGCTTTGGCGCTTGGCTCTTTCGGGGTCGCGGTGTGGGCGTTCTCCGAAATGCTCGGTCGTTCCGATGCGACGCGGGCGGTGCACTACAACCTGTTCAGCTGGGTGCCGGTCACCGGGCTGAAGGTCGATGCCGCACTGCAATTGGATCAGCTGTCGATGTGCTTCGCGCTGCTGATCACCGGTGTGGGATCGCTCATTCACATCTATTCGATCGGGTACATGGCGCACGATGAGGGTCGGCGGCGGTTTTTCGCCTATCTGAATCTGTTCCTGGCCGCGATGCTGGTGCTGGTGCTCGCGGACAACTTCCTGGTGCTGTATCTGGGCTGGGAAGGCGTGGGTCTGGCGTCGTATCTGCTGATCGGGTTCTGGTACCACAAGCCTTCGGCCGCAACGGCTGCCAAGAAGGCGTTCGTGGTGAACCGCGTCGGTGATATGGGTCTGGCCATCGCGTTGATGATCATGTTCGCGACGTTCGGGAGCATCGATTTCCGGACCGTGTTCGGGGCGGCCTCGCAGGCCAGCGACGGAACCCTCACGGCCATCGGGCTTTTGCTGTTGCTGGGTGCCTGCGGTAAGTCCGCTCAGGTGCCGCTGCAAGCCTGGCTCGGGGACGCGATGGAGGGTCCGACACCTGTCTCGGCGCTCATCCACGCGGCCACCATGGTCACCGCCGGTGTGTACCTGATCGCGCGGTCCAATCCGATCTTCGATCTCGCCCCGGGCGCGCAGGCCGCCGTAATGGCCGTCGGCGCAGTCACTTTGCTTTACGGCGCGATCATCGGCTGTGCCAAGGACGACATCAAGAAGGCCCTCGCGGCTTCCACCATGAGCCAGATCGGTTACATGATTCTCGCCGCGGGCCTCGGCCCGGTCGGATACGCGGCGGCCATCATGCATCTGCTCACGCACGGATTCTTCAAGGCCGGACTGTTCCTCGGCGCGGGCTCGGTCATGCACGCCATGAACGATGAGACCGATATGCGGCGGTACGGCGGACTGCGCAAACTGCTGCCGATCACCTACGTGACCTTCGGGCTCGGCTACCTCGCCATTCTCGGTGTGCCGCCGTTCGCGGGGTTCTTCTCCAAGGATCGGATCATCGAGGCGGCGTTCGCGCATGGCGGATTCGGCGGCATCATCACCGGGCTCGCGGCGCTCGCCGGTGCGGGTATCACCGCGTTCTACATGACCCGGGTCATGCTGCTCACGTTCTTCGGTGAGAAGCGCTGGAAGGAAGGCACTCATCCGCATGAGTCGCCCGCTTCCATGACCGGGCCGATGATCCTGCTGGCCTTCGGTTCCGTCGCCTCGGGCGCACTGCTGGCTTACGGTTCGTCGCTCCAGAACTGGCTGGCTCCCGTGGTCGGCACCCATCACGGCGAACCGATCATCCCGGTGTGGGCCATCACCTTCTTCGCGCTGGCCGTGGTCGCGGCGGGCGTATGGGTGGCCTACGACCAGTACTCCGCGCATCCGGTGCCCGAAACCGCCCCTGCCGGAACGCCGCTCACCGCGGCAGCGCGCCAGGATCTCTACGGTGACGCGTTCAACGAGGCCGCGTTCATGCGCCCGGGCCAGCATCTGACCCGTTCGCTGGTCTTCGTCGACAACCGCGGAATCGACGGTCTGGTCAACACCACCGCCGCCATTATCGGCGGCCTGTCCGCCCGAGTCCGGCGCGTGCAGACCGGTTTCGTGCGCTCGTACGCCCTGTCCATGTTCACCGGCGCGGCACTGGTGGCCGCCGCCCTGCTGGCGGTGAGGTTGTTTTGAGTGACTTTCCCTGGCTGACGACGCTCTGGGCGGTTCCGCTCGTCGGAGCCGCGCTGGTGCTGTTCTTCCCCGCCGCCTGGCGCACCGGAGCGCGATCGTTCGCGCTCGCGGTGTCGGTCGGCACGCTCGGGGTGGCGATCTGGCTGGCCACCCAGTTCGAAGCCGGTGGGGCGCAATACCAATTCGTGGAATCGCGGGAGTGGATTCCGGCGTTCGGGGCGGGCTACACACTCGGCATGGACGGCATCGCACTGGTGCTGGTGCTGCTCACCGCCGGACTGATGCCGCTGCTCATGCTCGCGGGCTGGCAGGACGAGCGCGAGGTCGGCAATGGGCCGCGGGTCGTGCACTACTACGTGGCGCTCATGCTGGTCGTGGAAGCCATGGTGCTGATTTCCTTTGTCTCGCTGGACATTCTGCTGTTCTACGTGTTCTTCGAGGTCATGCTGATCCCGATGTACTTCCTCATCGGCGGATTCGGTGCGCGCACCGGCGATCCGGCGATTCGGGCGCAGCGGTCCCGGGCCGCGGTGAAGTTCCTGCTGTACAACCTGTTCGGCGGGCTCATCATGCTGGCCGCGGTCATCGGACTGTATGTGCTGACCGCGCGGGAGAAGCTGGGCAGCAATGGCAGTGGCACCTTCGACTTCCGGACCGTTATGGAGGCCGCCAATTCCGGACAGCTCGGCGCCGGGCCGGTGGTGTTGAACGCGCTGTTCCTGGGCTTCATGTTCGCGTTCGCGGTGAAGGCTCCGCTGTGGCCGCTGCACACCTGGCTGCCGGATGCGGCCGTGGCCGCCACCCCGGCCAGCGCGGTGCTCATGATGGCGGTGGTCGACAAGGTCGGCACATTCGGCATGCTGCGCTACTGCCTGCTGCTGTTCCCCTCCGCCACAGCGACTTACGCGCCGGTGATCAGCGTGCTCGCGGTGATCGGCATCATCTACGGTGCGCTGCTGGCCATCGGGCAGACCGATGTGATGCGGTTGATCGCGTACACCTCGATCTCGCACTTCGGGTTCATCATTCTCGGCATCTTCGCGCTCACCACGCAGGGCGGGACCGGGGCGACGCTGTACATGGTCAATCACGGGATCTCCACCGCGGCGCTGTTCCTGATCGCGGGATTCCTGGTGTCGCGCAGGGGAACCCGGCTCATCGCCGAATACGGCGGGGTGCAGAAGGTCGCGCCGATTCTGGCGGGCACCTTCTTCATCTCCGGTCTGGCCACGCTGTCACTGCCCGGGCTCGCGCCCTTCATCAGTGAGTTCATGGTGTTGATCGGGACGTTCACCCGCTACCCGGTGGCGGCCATATTCGCTTCCACCGCACTGGTTCTCGCCGCCCTGTACATCCTGTGGATGTACCAGCGGATGATGACCGGGCCGGTGAAGAAGGGCAATGAGCGGCTCTACGATCTGCTGCCGCGCGAAATGCTGGTGGTCGCGCCGCTCATCATCGCGCTGCTGTTCCTGGGCGCGTACCCCAAGCCCGTGCTCGATCGCATCGATCCGGCGGTGGCGCGCACGCTCACCACGATCGGACAGCATGATCCGGCTCCGGCAGTGAAACCCGAAGCCGCCCAGACGTCTAGCGGAGGTGCTCACAAGTGAGTGCTACACCCCTGATCCTCGCCGCGGCCGTGCCCGCACCGAGTATCGAGTATCGCAATCTGTCTCCGATGTTGATCGTGTTCGGTGTGGCCGTGGTCGGGGTGCTGGTGGAGGCGTTCGCGCCAAGGGCATCCCGGTACGTGCTGCATATGGTGCTCGGGCTCGGCGGTATGGGTGTCGCGCTCGGCGCGGTCATCGGACTGCGGGGCACCAATTCGACCGCGGTGGTCGGCGCGGTCGCCATCGACGGTGTGACGCTGTTTCTCCAGGGCACGATCCTGGTGGTGTCCATTCTCGGACTGCTGCTGATCGCCGAACGGCGCGCGGATCGGATGCCGATTCACAAGGAGGGGCCGGGCACCTGGAGTCTGGCCGCCTCGCGCGGGGTGGACGCCTTCGCCCCGCAGGCGGCCGCCATGCCCGGCAGCTCCGATGAGATCGCCGCGACCAAGGCGGGCGTGTCGACCACCGAGGTCTTCCCGCTCACGCTGTTCGCGGTCGCCGGGCTGATGCTCTTCCCGGCCTCCAATGATCTGCTCACCATGTTCATTGCGCTGGAAGTGCTTTCGCTTCCGTTGTATCTGCTGTGCGGGCTGGCCCGCCGTCGGCGGTTGCTCTCGCAGGAAGCGGCGCTGAAGTACTTCCTGCTCGGCGCGTTCTCCTCGGCGTTCTTCCTCTACGGTATGGCGCTGCTCTACGGCTACGCCGGAACCGTGCGCATGGGCGGCATCGCCGACGCGGTGGCCCGCGACACCAGCAACTCGCACACCCTGGCCATTCTCGGTGTGGCCATGCTGGCGGTCGGCCTGCTCTTCAAGATCGGCGCGGTGCCCTTCCAGTCCTGGGTGCCCGACGTCTACCAGGGCGCACCGACCCCCATCACCGGATTCATGGCCGCCGCAACCAAAATCGCGGCCGTGGGCGCGATGCTGCGCGTGCTGTACGTGGCGGTCCCCGGCCTGCGCAACGATTGGCGTCCGATCCTGGCCGCCATCGCCATCGCGACCATGGTCGTCGGCGCGGTGCTGGCCATCACCCAGACCGATATGAAGCGCATGCTCGCCTATTCATCGGTGGCGCACGCGGGCTTCATCCTCACGGCCCTGGTGGCGGCCAACACCTCCGGCGTCTCCTCGGTCCTGTTCTACCTCGCCGTCTACGGCCTCGGCACCCTCGGCGCCTTCGCCGTGGTCAGCCTGGTCCGCGACGAAAACGGCGACGAGGCAACCGCATTGCCCGCCTGGGCAGGCATGGGCCGCCGCTCCCCCTGGCTCGCCACCATCTTCTCCCTCTTCCTCCTCTCCTTCGCCGGCATCCCCCTGACCAGCGGCTTCATCGCCAAATTCAGTGTCTTCGCCGCCGCCTCCTCCGGCGGCATGACCAGCCTGGTCATCGTCGGCGTCCTGAGCAGCGCCATCGCCGCCTTCTTCTACATCCGCGTCATCGTCCTAATGTTCTTCACCGACGCCCCGGCGACCGCCCCAACAGTCGTCTCCCCCACCCTCACAACAACGGTCATAGCCATGACCGCGGCAGCCACCCTCGTCCTCGGCATCTTCCCCCAGCCCCTGCTGGACCTGGCCGAACACGCAGCAACTTTCGCCCACTGACCCCGAAACCCCCAGTCCCGCCGCGACTCCCGCGGCGGGACTTTTTCGTTTCCGGAACTCGCATACTGCGTGCTAGGACTCTGGTGTGGATTCGTTTCTGAAACGACAGGCAGCGATCCGGCTGGCGAGGACGGGTCAGCTGGCGGAATTGCGGAAGTGGGCCGATAACGGGGATCCGCAGGGGTGCAGACAATTGGCTGTTGCGCTGGTTCGGGCAGGGCGGATCAGTGAGGTTCGGGACCGCACGGCTGCCGGAGATCTGTATTCGGCTCGCGCACTGGCGGATTGGCTGGTATATCGGCGACGTTTCGATGAGGCGATCGAGGTGATGCGGGTGGTGGCCGAGTCCGGGAACGTGGGTGCTCGCAGGCGGCTGGCTCGGCTGCTCGCCGGGCAGGGATACGTTGAGGAGGCCATCGCGCAGCTCGAACGTGTGCCCCGGTGGGAGCGGCACGAGAACATTGTCCGATGGGTGTCGGGCCAGTACCGGTTCGACCTGCTTCGGCAGCTCGCTGCCACCGGAAACGCCGCTGCCGTGGACGATCTCGAGCGGGCGGTCGTGTCGCTGTGGGGTAGTGCCCGCTTCACGGCCGCTATCGATCTACTGAGCGATATCGATGCGGGCCTGCCGCGCTACGACGCTCTTGACCTGAGCCTGGTGTGGTTCGCGAATCGGTGGCGGGTCCGGCGACTCCATCGGCGTGATGAAGCCATAGATCTGCTGGGTGGCACGAGTCATCCGATCGGTCGCCGGGCATTGGCCGGATTGCTGCTCATACAGGGACGTTATGACGAAGCGGTCGCCGAGCTTCGAAGTCTGATCGCCGCGGGTGACCATGTCGCCGAGGAGCGATTGCGAGTGGAGTTGCGTCGCGAGCGACCGGTGCTGGAACTGCGAGCATTCGAGCACTGCGCCGGAGGATTCCAGGCGGTCGCTTTCAGTCCGGACGGCACCATGCTGGCGACCTGCGACGGCAATAACCATGCGATCGTCCTGTGGAGTGCCACGCGCGGCGAGCACCTGCACACCCTGGATACGGAGTACCTCGTCTCTGCTCTCGCCTTCAGCGAGGACTGCGCCATGCTCGCCGCGAACGGCTGGGGTAGAGCGGGCCTGTGGGACACGGCCACCGGAGACCGCCTACGCGAAATCGGTACGGAATCCGAGTACGGCAGTGGCGTCGCCTTTCTCGCGGATGGCACGCTGCTCGCGGGCGAGACGACGTGGAGCATCGGCACCGGTGACCCCGTGCTGGTCCTGGATCCGGATAAGCCCGCGGACCGCTTCGCCAAGCGAGTCACCGCCATCGCGGTGGGACCGGGGGTGCTGGCTACCAGCACCGAGCGCCGGGATAAGGAACCCATGGAGAATCCGACTGTGCGGCTGTGGAATTCGGCCACGGGCGAACGCATTCGCGATCTGCGTATCGAGAATCAGCGGTTCGTCGAGCACCTCGCCATCAGCCCCGACGGTGAACTGCTCGCCGCTGCCTGCAATAGCGGTGTGTGGTTGTCGGACCTCAGCGGTGAGCGGATCCGCCGTATCGGCGACGAAGGTGCCCATGCGATCGCCTTCCACCCCGCCGGTCATCTCCTGGTGACTGCCCGCCGCCACAGCTGGGTCAATGGCGGAGTGCGACTGTGGAACCCGGTGTCGGGGACCTTGGTCGGTGAGTTGGACACGCCCGCCAACTCGATCGCGTTCAGCCCGGACGGCAAGTTTCTCGCCACCGCGGACGAGGGCAGCGGACTGGTGCGTCTGTGGGACACCACACCATTCGGGCGTCAGCGGTCCGGCGACAGGTGAGTATCGAGGAAGGCGAAGAACGGGGTGGTTATTCGGGAGGGGTGGAGGAAGCCGTAGCCGAGGAACATGTGGTCGGCCCGGGGGTAGATGATCAGTTGGTGTGGGACCTGGGCGGTGGTCAGGGCGCGGTCCAGGAGGATGCTCTGGTCCGGGGCGACTATGTGGTCGAATGCGCCGTGCTGGATGAGCATTGGGGCGGTATCGGGGGTGATGTAGGTGAGGGGGCTGGCGGCTCGGTTCAGGTCCGGGGATTGGGAGGGGACGACGCCGAGGAAGTGGGTTTCGGGTGAGTTCTCGATGTCGTGGCGGAGGAGGACCGGGCGGATGAGATGGTCGTCCATGCGGGCGAAATCGGTGGGGCCGTACCAGTCGACGGCGGCTTGGACTCGGCTGGAGACGCCGGTGACGCCCTGGTCGCCTTCGAGGTCGGGGTGGTCGCCGGTGGCGGCGAGCATGGCGGAGAACCAGCCGCCGGCGGATTCGCCCCAGGAGGCGAAGCGGTCGGGGTCGAGGTTGAATTCCTTTGCCTTGGAACGCAACCAGCGGACTCCGGCCTTCACATCGTGCAGCGGCAGTGGGAACTGTGCTTCACCGGAAAGCCGATAGTCCAGGCTCGCCACCGCATAGCCGCGATCGACCAGATCGGCGAAGAGGCTCACCGGATTACGGAAGCCGAGGGTGGGCAGCACCCCGGTCTTGTCGAACGCGGCGAAACCGCCGCCGTGGATGTAGACCACGGTGGGGCGAGGGCCCGGCCATCGCGATTCGGCGGGTGTGTACAGATCCAGTGCGAGATCCCGGTGCTGCCCGACGGTCGCGTACACCAGGTTGTAGCGGGCCAGACCGCCTTTCGCGAACTCCACCCCTTCCGGCCCCGCCGACGCGCCGGGCATCCGGCGCGATACGGCGGATGCCACGAATTCCCCTACCGCGCATACGCGCTCGAACACCGTCATCAGACGGTGGCGGTGGTGCGTTGCAGCGCTGCCAGCAGAGCCGCCGTATCGACGACGCCGTAGCCGTAGTCGTTGTCGAAGCCCAGCGCGCCGCGGTCGGTCGCGGTGTTGCGCAACAGATCTCGCAGCCGAGCGGGCGGCAGCGCGGTCGCGGACCATCGGGTGCGAATGGCGGCGACCACGCCCGCGGCGACCGGGCAGGCGGCGGAGGTGCCGGTATCGGGTTCGGTGGCTCCGAACGCCGTTGACCCGAGAAAGTGGGTGTAGGAGCAGATATCGGGTTTGCGGGCGCTGAGCCGGCCGGGCCCCTGGGAGGAGTAGCCGACGCGCGTGCCGGTGTTGTCGACGCCGCCGATGCTCAGCGCGCTGGGGTGCGAGTTCGCGCCGCCGATGGGCTGGTCCTTGTAGGCGCAACGACCGTCGGGGCAGTCGCGGCCGCAGTTCCCGGCGGCGAAAAGGATGTCGGCTCCGGCGGATTCGAGCGATCCCACGATCACATTGAAGGGATGCGAGGGGTTGTCGGAGTAATTGCCGGGGTTGCCCACCGGGAAGTCCCACTGCGGCGAGAACGAACCCCAACTGTTGCTGACCACCAGGGCACGGGTGGCTTCGGGTTGAGCGATCAGCACGGTGCGCAGTTGGGCGAACGCGGCGACCGCGTCGGAGAGCAGGCCATCCATGACGCTGCCGCCGTGCCGAGCACTCTGCAAGACGGGATAGTCGAGGAAACTGGCCTGCGGTGCGGCGATCAACGCGTCGAACGCGCACATCGAGCCGTGCGCCACCGGAAACTCGCCGGGCGTGCCGGTGACGCCGGACGGATTCCAACTGCGCGCGGCGTCGATGGCAGGCGGTGTGCCGCGCACCTTCCCGACGAACGCGGCATTGATCCCGGTGTCCAGAATCGCCAGCGCCACACCCGCCCCGGTGAGCCCGGCGGCGGTGAGTTGGTCTGTGTGCAAACGTGATTCGATATCGTGCCAGGTTCCGACCGCCGGAGTTCCACCGCAGGTCAGGTTGTTCTCGATGACCGGATCCGCGAACACCCCGCTGACGGTGGCCGATCGATTCAACAGCCGGATGCCCGGGGTGATCTCGTCATCGGGAATCTCCCCGCGCACGAGCACCGTCGCATCCTCGAGCGCCGCCGAGTAGGTCGCCCCACCGGACGCGGAAGCGATCGGCCCCACCCCGGGCAGCAGCACCGGCGTATACGAATCATCGAGCGTGAACCCGCCCGATTCACCCAGCACCTCGGACGAGCGAACCGTGACCCCGGGATCTGCCACCGCCGCAACCAGTTCGGCCGACGGGCGAAGCTGAATCAGAAGACGCATTCCGCCATCCTGCCGTCATTCGCGTCTTCTCGCGCGAATCGTGATGAAAATCAGGACGTACCAGCGGGATACAGGGATCTCATGCGGACCGGGTGACGATCCCGACGATGAGATCGAGCGTGTACTCGAACTCCCGATCACGGTCGAAGCGCGCCAATTCGGGCGCGGCCGCGGCGAGTTGCGGCAGGCCGGACTGCTCCAAAGTGCGACGGCGTTCGGCGATGCCCTCGAGGTCGGCGGTGCCGAATGTGGGTCCGGCGGAGACTTCGCGGAGCAGGGTTCCGACGAGGGTGGCCAGCAGGGTGCGCAGCAGCTGGACGGATTCGGCCGGGGGCCTTCCGGTTCGGCTGAGCAGGGCCAGGATCGCGTCGGTCGGCGCGAGTCCGGCCGTTGAGGAGAGTTGACGGGTCAGGACCAGGGTCGCCGCTTCCGGGTGCGCGTGGGTGACGCGGCGGAATTCGTGCGCGAGGGCGCGCAGATCGGCGGCGATGGAATCGGTCGGGGGCGGTATCCGGAGTTGGCCGAGGATGTGTTCGGCGACCGCGTCCAGCAGGTCGTCCTTGCCGTTGACGTGGTGGTAGAGGCTTTTGGCGTCGACGCCGAGCACCCGGCCGACGGACCGCATGCCCAGCGCCGCGATGCCTTCGGTATCGATCACCGTGAGCGCCGCCGACTGGATCGCCGCGCGCGAGAGCTGCGTCTCATGCTTGGGCGGACGTCCGCGCCGAGGTGGGGTAGCCGGATCGGTCATCCTTCCACCATTGCATATTTCCACGGCGTGGGTTTAATCTGACGGCTATTCCCACGCCGTGGGTTTACAGGAGATTGTCATGACCGACCGGTTCGCCATGCCGTCCGCCGAGGTGCTGCGGGCGCGGGAAAAGCTCGTCCTCGACCATTTTCACGATGAGGTGCGCCAGGACTGGGACGATGTGCTCGCCACCTTCCCGCATCCGCGCTACGAGATCATTCCCACGCTCACCGTCCACGACGGCGATACCGCGGTGCGCGGCTATTACCACGACACCCGCGTCGCCTTCCCCGATCAGGACCACGAGATCATCGCGCTGCGGCACAGCGCCGATGCGGTCATCGTCGAATTCTGGCTGCTGGGAACGCATTCCGGCCCGCTCGGCGCGATCCCGCCCACCGGTTCCCGGCATCGCACCCGCATGACGGCCTACTTCGTCTTCGACGCGGACGAGAACCTGATCGCCGAACGCATCTACTTCGACACCCTGACAATGCTCAAACAGCTCATCGGCGGATTGAACCTGCGTGATCCGCGCACCTGGCCCCTGGTCATCCGCGCCCTGCGTGGATTGCTCGCCATGACAGGCGATCCCAATCCCGCGCTCGTGGACACCCCGGCAGCGGATCTCGCGGTCCGATGAGGGTCCATCACCTGAACTGCGGCACCATGCGACCACCCGCCGCGCCCGGCGGACTGGTCTGCCACGTCCTGCTCATCGAAACCGAAAACGGTCTCGCGCTGGTGGATTCGGGCCTGGGCCGGCACGACGCGGACTCCCCCGGCGCGCGGTTCGGCGTCGCTCGCCACTATGTCCGGCCGGTATTCGATCCGGCCGAAGCCGCGATCACCCGCATCCGGGAACTCGGCCACGACCCCCGGGACGTCCGGCACATCGTGCTCACCCACTTCGATGCCGACCATGTCGGTGGGCTCGCCGATTTCCCCTGGGCGCAAGTGCATCTCACCGATGCCGAGGCATTGGCCGCCCGGCATCCGCGCACGCTGGTCGAGCGACAGCGCTATCGGCCCGCCCAGCGCTCCCACACCCCCGATCTCATCGCCTACCCGCCGACCGGTGAAGCCTGGCGTGGCTTCGAGAGCGCGCGGGAACTCACCGCCATCGCCCCCGGCATCGTCCTGATCAACCTGCCCGGTCATACCCGCGGCCACGCCGCCGTGGCCGTCGACGCCGGTGCGCACTGGATCCTGCACGCGGGTGACGCCTTCTACCATCACGCCCAACTCGACGGTACGAACGCGGCCCCGCGCAGTCTCACGGCCATGGAACGCGGCGTCGCCGCCGACTGGCCTCGGGTGCGAGCCAATCATGAACTATTGCGGCAACTTTGGTGGCAACCGGACCCGTCGCTGGCGCTGGTCAACTCCCACGATCCGTATCTGCTCGCCCGCGTCCTGGAACGGGCGTGAGCCGATATCGGGCGCGTGCCGGGTTCCTGGACATGATGGGTGGAAACCCTGAGGCGCGGACCAGCTACCCATAGGCACACTTGTTGGATGGACAGTTTGCACCTGGTGGCGGGTCCCGCCGCGGGCGAGTCCCTGCGTACCGCGCTCGCCACCGACATCGCCCGCCGCCACGACACCGTCATCGAATTCCCGGACAGTCTGGATTGCGGTCCGCTGCTGCCCGATGACCCGGCCGTCCGGGTCGAATGGTGGAGCTGGCTGACCGATATGGTGCTCGCGCAAACCGGCAGCCATTTCGCCCCGCTCGGCGAGCTGCCCGGGGAACTGGCCGCCTTCTGGAAGCAGGTGGACGGCGCCCGGTCGCCGATCATCTGGTACGGCCGCGACAATGTCGGCGAACTCGCGATGTTCCAGCAGATCTGCGCCACCCGGCCGGGCGCGTCGTTCGACGTTGTCGAGATCCCGGGAGCGGTGGGTGCTCAATCCCCCGATGCTCTGGCCGCATCGTTCGCGGGGATTCGGCCGCTCACCGCGGCCGAACACGAAGCGGCAGCGCGTAACTGGCACGCCGTGGCCGAGCAGAATCAACCCTTCCGCATCATCACTCCCGCCGGTCTGGCCTCCGCGCCCGCCGACCACTACGACGCCGCGATTCTCGATGCCACCGGCCCGGAGTGGACCGTCATCGCCCGTGCCGTCGGTTCGGTGATGGCGGAGTTGAACGTCGGCGACTCCCCGCTGTTCTGGCGGGTCAAGACGCTGGTCGATGCCGGTGTCCTGATTGCCGACGGTAACCCCTGGCTCCCGCGCCAAACCAAGATCAAACGCGCCAACCTCGGATAGTCGGCCACGCGGGACCGATATCGGGCGCGATGATTTTCGCGATGCTGCGTCGTCTGAAGTGGTGGATAACTCTATTCGGAGGTTGGAGCATGGCTGAATACCCGGTTCTGGTGCCGAGCGTGCTGCTGGAGGGGCTGGCGCTGGGCGAGTCGCCGCGCTGGCACGAGGGACGGCTGTGGTTGTCGGACTGGCTGGCCGGGGAGGTGATGTCGATCGACGCGGCCGGTGTGCCGACCGTCGAATTGACGATGTCGGGGCTGCCGTTCTGTTTCGATTGGCTGCCGGACGGTCGGTTGCTGATTCTGTCGAATGCGGACGGGCGCAAGCTGTTACGACGTGAGCACGACGGCTCGCTGGTCACCCACGCCGAACTCGCGGACGTCTCGCCCTATCCGTGGAACGAGATCGTGGTGGATGCGCGCGGGAACGCGTACATCAATTCGATCGGCTTCGACATGATGAGTGGCGAGGATCCCAAACCCGGTGTGCTGGCGGTGGTTTCGCCCGACGGCGCGGTGCGGCAGGTCGCCGATGACCTGCATTTCCCCAATGGCATGGTGATCACCCCGGACGGGTCGACGCTGATTGTCGCCGAATCGCACGCCCGGCGGCTGACCGCGTTCGATATCGCCGCCGACGGCGCTCTGGCGAACCGGCGCGTATGGGCTGAACTGGATGGATATCCGGATGGCATCTGTCTCGACGCCGAGGGCGCGGTATGGGCCGCGGCGATGGAGCACTGCCTGCGCATCGAGGAGGGCGGGCGCGTGCTGGCTCGGGTCGAGCTGGATCGCGCGCCGTTCGCGTGCATGCTCGGCGCGGAAACTTTGTATATCGTTGCGGCGGAATGGAAAGGGACGGAAGGGATGACACTGCCAAATCGGACCGGCCGAATCCTCGCTGTGCAAGCCCCGGCTCCGCGCGCAGGGCATCCCTGACCTCGGCAATTATCCGGCAGTTCAGCAACTTCGAGCATGCGACGCGTGAACGTGCCATAGCGTGGAGTCTCACCGGGCCCGGACACGGAAGGATGGGCAGATGCGGCA
Organism: Nocardia sp. NPDC058058; assembly: GCF_042885355.1. Classification (NCBI taxonomy): domain Bacteria; kingdom Bacillati; phylum Actinomycetota; class Actinomycetes; order Mycobacteriales; family Nocardiaceae; genus Nocardia; species Nocardia sp. NPDC058058. The sequence continues at coordinate 1,063,948 of NZ_JBHVSA010000001.1, forward strand.
ACAACCGGCGGCGATCGGATTTCTCCGCCACGACGTGTCGGGCACGCACCAGCGTTGGGACAGAGCCCAAATGCAGCAGCTGGCAAAGCGTTTGGGATACGACCTGTGTCACACGCTCGTATTGGGGCCGGAGACAGGCGAACTCATCGACGAGGTGCGCACCGCCATCACCGAGGCCGAAGCCGATGCGGTGATCACCCCAAGCCTGGAGCATTTCGACGGCGCGATCCCCGACCCCCTGGTCGAGGTCGCCGATCTCATCACCGTCACGCCCGAGAACACCTACGCCCGCTGGAGGGTCCCACCCACCCCCAAATCCTGACTAGAGAAGTGCGCGTACACGTTTGGCGAAGGCTTCGGGATCCTGCATGAAGCCGACGTGGCCGCCGGGAAAGAGTTCGGGCTCGATATCGAGTGCAGCGGTGAGGTGGCGCGAGGTGCGATCACAGAACAGGCCCGCGGAGGTTTCGCCGATGCCGACGACGATCCGTACGGGGGTGGCGCGCAGGCCGTCCAGATCTGGTCGCCAGCCCGCCGTGCCCTGGAACTCGTGCAGGTAGAAAAAGCGTTCGGAGGCAAGATCCGCCGCGCTGCGCTCGCCGCCGAAGGCGTCCTGGAAGACCGGTTCGGGCAGGGTCAATCCGGTGCTGGCGAAGAATCTGCGGATCGCGGGGAGGATCTCGCCCGCGGCATAGGTGGCGATGATGTCATCGTCCTGGGCGCGTCGTTCGACACGATCATCCAGAAGTTCGCGCAATGGCGGTTCGTGCGCGATCAGGGTGCGCACGGTTGCGGGATGATCCAACACCAGCGCCAGCCCGGTGATCGCACCACCGCTGGACCCAATCACAATCGCCGGTCCCGCATCGAGATTGGTGATCAACCGAGCCATATCGTCCGCCCGCAACTCGGGCGTGGAATCCTTCTCCGGATCCGTGAGCACACTCCTGCCATGCCCGCGCGGATCCGCCGTCAACACCGTGTACTCCGAGGCCAGCAGCTCAGCCAGCGGAACAAACGGCACCGAATCCATCGGTGCGCCGACGAGGGCAACCAGCGGCCCGCTACCCCGGGTTTCGTAGTAGACCCGACCATCCGGAACAGTCAGAAATCCGGAGCTGACGGGAATCGTCGAGGCCATACTTACTCCCAGCGAGCGGACTACGCGGACACCACCCCAGACGCTACGCCGCCACGCTCCCCCTCGCCCCGGATCGTTCTCGCCCCGAATCCTTCGGCCCGACCACTCGGGCCCGGGCCGCGGCCGCACGATGGTGTACCGCCGCAGGACGATTACGGTGAATCCGGTGCGCACATCGATTCGAACGGGTACGGCACTGTTGGTCGCCGGAATCGCTATTTACGGCATGGCGCTTATCGTGCTGATCGTCAGCGGGGAGACCACGGTGCGATTCTCGGCCGATACCGGGGAGGCGCGGCCGGTTTGGATGCTGTGGATACCCGCTGGGGTGGGGCTGGTGATCGCGGCGTTGATCCCGCCGCGTACGGCTGCTTCGGACCGATTTGCGGACGCCGAGCCGCGAATACTTACTCGCGACACCTGGCTGCTGGTCGCCGCCGCGGTTGCCTTCGCTGTCGGATTTCATCTGGCGCGGGGTGATGACCTGTGGTTCCTGATTCTGAAAGGTGTTCTGCTGCTGGCATTCCCGCTGCTGGTCTGTCACGTTGGCTGGGCCGAATGGGCGCGCCTGGATGTGCGCGGCCGCTGGCTTCGGCCCGCGATCGCGATCGCCGCCTTCCTGCTGGCATCCATCGCGATGGACCCCGGCTGGTCAGGTAACCCGCCCGACGTCGTCACCGTCCTCGCCGTCTTTCTCATCAACGCGGTGCTCGAGGAAATCTTCTATCGCTTCTGGTTGCAGACGCGCCTCGAGTCCCGCTACGGCCGCTGGCCCGCCATCCTCCTCACCAGCTTGCTGTGGGCCGCATGGCATTCCGCCATTCACGGCGGCAACGGCCTACTCGTCGATTCGGCAGCCGCAATCCTGAACATCGGCGTAACCGGCCTATTCCTCGGCTACCTCTGGTCCCGCCACCGCAACCCCTGGCTGCTGATCGCGGCCCACGGCTTCATGAACGCCCCACCCGCAATGCTCGCCGCAATGGCCTGACCTCGATGCTCGGCTCCGTCACGGGCGGATCGGGGCGGTGATGGTTTGAGCGGGCTGCGGCGGTTGGGCGGCCCAGGAGGCGAGGATGCGGAGGGCTTCGTGGCTGGGTGAGCCGATGGGCGCGGTGTATGTCACGAGGGATTGTTCGGTGGCGGAAAGCACCTGTAGGACTTGCCAATCCAGGTCCAGGTCGCCGACGACGGGGTGGTGTAGGCGTTTGCGTCCGCCGGCCAGGGCGCGGACGCCGTGGCCGGCCCACCAGCGGCGGAAATCGGTGTCACACACCGAGAGTTCGCCGACCAGGCGGAGTAGTCGGGGGTCGCCGGGGGTGCGGGCGGCTGCCATTCGCAGGCGGTCCACCGCTTCGGTGGCCACGGCTTCCCAATCGCGGAAGATCGCTCGCATGTGCGGCTCCAGGAATATCAATCGGACCAGTGCGCGCTGCTCGGCGGGAATCTCGCCGAAATCGAGGAAAAGTGCTGTGGCGGCGGCATTCCAGGCCAGGAGGTCGGTGCGCGGACCCAGGACGAACGCCGGGGTGGTGAGCGTATCCAGCAGGTCGCGCAGCGGTGGGCTGACCTCCGGCGCGGAGTGGCCGCCGCGCGCGGGTCTGGCCTGCACCAGTATGCGCAGGTAGTCATGCTCGGCCGCGGTCAGTCGCAAGGCGCGCGCGATGCCCGCCAGCAGATTCTCCGAGGCGGCCGCGACGCGCCCCTGTTCCAGTCGCGTGTAGTGGTCGACGCTGACCGCGGCCAGCAGCGCGACCTCCTCGCGGCGCAATCCCTTGACCCGGCGCGGATTTCCGATGGCGGGCAGGCCCACATCCGCCGGGGATATCGCCGCCCGCTTGGCCTTCAGGAATTCGCCCAACTCGCTCACCGGGCCAGTCTCGCATTCCACGACCGGATGTTCCTGGGGGTTCCATCCCCCGGAACGGCGGCCCCGGCCACGACAGCACCCTGGCTGAAGATCGCCCGCACGGCGAATCTCATTGGCATGACGAATATTTCGCTCGACAGCGCGGCCCGCATCACCGCCGCCGGATTGCAGGCGGCCACCGCCATCGACACCCCGATGAATATCGCGGTCGTCGACGCGGCCGGACACCTGCTGCACTTCGCCAGGATGGCGGATTCGATGCTGGGCTCCATCGACCTCGCACAGCGGAAAGCCAAGACCGCCATCCTCTTTCACATTCCGACGGCCGTACTCGGCACGCTGTCCCGCCCGGACGGCCCGATCTACGGCATCGAACTCAGCAATGACGGGCTCGTGTCCTTCGGCGGCGGCCTGCCCATCACCGATGCGCAGGGCCGGGTGATCGGCGCTGTCGGCGTCTCGGGCGGTACGGCGGATCAGGACGTGGAGGTGGCGCAGGCCTGCCTCGCAGCGCTTTAACGGGGTTTGCCCGCACCCTCTTCCTATGTATATTAGGTCAAACCCTAAGAACAATAGGAAGAGGGCGAGATGAGATCCGATACCCTGCGCGTACCGGGCGCGACCATTCACTACGAGGTGCGCGGCACCGGTCCACTGCTGCTGTTGATTCCCGGCGGCGGCGGTGACGCCGCAGTGGTGGACCCGATCGCGGACCGGCTCGCCGCGCACTTCACCGTGGCCTGCCTGGATCCGCGCGGGTACTCCCGCAGCACCATCGACGCGGGTGAACCACTGGATCAGCGCGTCGAGGTGCAGAGCGATGATGTGCACCGGTTGATCACGCACCTCACCGATGAGCCCGCCTATGTCTTCGGCGGCAGCAGCGGTGCCATCGTGGGCCTGGATCTGCTCGCGGGCTATCCCGAGCGGGTGCATCGGCTCGTCGCGCACGAACCACCCTGTTTCGCAATCCTTCCCGACGCCGCGGCGCAGCGCGCCTTCATCGACGAGGTGTACGCGCTGTTCCGCGCCGAAGGGCCGGGCGCGGCCGGAGCGCGGTTCCTGGCGGGCATCGGCGGCACGATGAAACCGCTCCCCGACTCCGCTGAGCTGCCGCCGCGCGCCCGAGCCATGCTGGCCCGGCTCACCGCGAATTTCCCCATCATGCTGGAACATGAACTGCGACAGTTCACTTCGCATATCCCGCATATGGACGCACTGGTGACGGTGACCGACCGGCTGGTGCTGGCCTCGGGCCGCGACACCGGTCTACACCTGCCCGCGCGCCCGGCCGCGGTGCTGGCCGATCAGCTCGGCATGGAGGTCACCGAATTCCCGGGTGGCCACAGCGGCTTCACCGATGAGCCGGAGGCCTTCGCCGATCTGCTCGTGGAGATATTCGCGCTACCTGCGATGAGAACCGCCTGATCGGACGTCGGTAATCGTAAGGATTCGGTTCGGCCGTCGTCCGCCGTTGCCGGTTTCGTGTATTGCTTGATGGGGGCTGCCGGTTGGGGAGCCATCGTCGATGGGATGAGCATGATCGTGGTGACGGGCGCGACCGGCAATGTCGGCGCGGATTTGGTGGCGGCCCTGGCGGATGACGCGGAGCCGGTCCGGGCACTGGTGCGCGATCCGGCACGGGCGCAGCTCCCGGCCGGAATCGAAAGCCGTGCAGCCGATTTGACGGCTCCGGACAGTCTCGCCGCCGCATTCGAGGGCGCGCGGGCGCTCTTCCTGCTGCCGGGTTATCCAGGCGTCGCGCAGGCCGCCGCGAAGGCGGGCGTGGAACACATCGTGCAATTGTCGGGGGTGTCCGCGGCGACCGGTGACACCGGCAACGCGGTGACGCGCTACATGATGGCCTCCGAGCGCGAGGTCACCGAATCCGGTGCGGCCTGGACGATACTGCGGCCGTGCGCCTTCGATTCGAACGCACTGCGCTGGCTGCCGCAACTGGCGGCGGGTGATGTGGTGCGAGCGCCGTTCCCGGAGGTCCGCACCGCCGCACTCGATTCCTACGATCTCGCTGCGGTGGCATCGCACGCGCTGCGCGATGACGCCTACCGCGGCGAAATCCTGTGGCCCACAGGTCCGGAACCGCTGCGGCCGGCGGACCAGGTCGCCATTCTCGCGCGGATTCTGGATCGGGATCTGCACTGCGTCGGCCTGTCCGACGAGGAGGCGCGCACGGAAATGCTGCGCACCACCCCGGTCGAATACGTGAACGCCTTCTTCGATTTCTATGTCGACGGCGCGATCGACGAATCCATTGTGCGGAACACCGTCGAGGAGATCACCGGCCGCGCACCGCGCACCTTCGCCCAGTGGGCCACGGTGCACGCCGATGCTTTTCGCTGACTAGCCGGTCAGACCCCGCCGGGCCAGCAGCGGCTGGATTTCCGGAGCACGCCCCCGGAATGACGCGTACGCCACGAGCGGATCCACCGATCCGCCCTTGGCGAGCAGACCGCGACGGAATCGTTCACCCTTCTCGCGGATCGGCGCTTCCCCGTCCTCGAACCATTGCACGGTGTCGGCGTCGAGCACCTCACTCCAGATGTAGGAGTAGTAGCCCGCGCCGTACCCGCCCGCGAAGATATGGGCGAAATAGCCGGTGCGATAGCGCGGCGGGATCGCCGACAGCGCGAGCCCGGCCTTGTGCAGTGCCGCCTCCTCGAACAATTCGGCGTCGATATCGGCGGACTGGTCGGCGGTAATGCGATGCCAGGCCCAATCCAGCAGGGTCGCGCCCAGGTATTCCACGGTGCGGAAGCCCTCGCCGAATCGCTCTGCCGCCGCACGCTTTTCGAGTAGTTCGGCGGGAATCGGCGCACCGGTTTCCACGTGCCGGGCGTAGTTGGCCAGGATTTCCGGGCGGCTCGCCCACATCTCATTGACCTGGGACGGGAATTCCACGAAGTCGCGCGGCACGGCCGTTCCGGCGAAGAACGGATACCGCACATCGGAGAACAGGCCGTGCAGGGCATGGCCGAACTCGTGGAACAGGGTGCGGACGTTATCCCAAGTCAGCAGTGCCGGTTCGGATGCGGGCGGCTTCACGATATTGAGGTTGTTGACCACCACGGCCCGGGTGCCCAGCAATTCGGACTGGCCGACGAGTTCATTCATCCACGCGCCGCCGCGCTTGGACGGGCGGGCGAAGAAATCACCGAGGAACAGGCCCAGCCCGCTGCCGTCGGCGTCGAAGACCTCGAACACCCGCACCTCGGGGTGGTAGCCGACCAGGTCGGTGCGTTCGGTGAAGGTGAGGCCGTATACCTGTTCGGCGGCGTAGAAGACGCCGTCGCGCAGTACCCGTTCCAATTCCAGGTACGGGCGCAGCGCGTCGGCATCGACCGAGAAGCGTTCGGCCCGTACCTTTTCCGACCAGTACTGCCAATCCCAGGACCGCAATTCGGCATCGTCCGAGGATTCGCCCGCGCGCATGGCGGTGGTCAATTCCGCCGCCTCGCGTTCGGCATTGGTGACCGCGGGGCCGATGAGCTGGCTCAGCATTTCCTCGACCGCGTCGGTGGTCGTGGCGGTTTGGTCGGCGACGATATACGAGGCGTGATCCGGATAGCCGAGCAGTGCGGCGCGGGACGCGCGCAGCCGGGCGATCCGGCCCGCGAGTTCGGCATTCGGATTGTCGCCGAAGCCGCGGCCCAGCGAGGCCATCATCATGCGCCGCCGAACTTCACGATCGGCCAGTTCGGCCAGCACCGGCTGATTGGAGACATTCTGCAGACTCAGCGCCCAGCCGTCGTGTTCAAGCGAGCGGGCGTTCTCGGCGGCGGCGGTGATCGCGGCGGGTGCGAGCCCGGCCAATTCGCGCTCGGTGTCCAGGAACAGGGTCGCGGCCTTGGTGGCGGCCATGATGTTGTGCTTGAACTCGGTGGTGGCCGAGGCCAATTCCATATTCCAGGTGCGCAATTGATCCCGCTCGGTCGCGCTCAGCGCCGCGCCCGCCCGCACGAATCGGTTGTGGTAGCGCTCCAGCAGCCGCGCTTCCTCCGCACTCAACCCGAGCGTGTCGCGCTGGTCGAAGAGCGTGCGAATGCGGGCGAACAGGTCCTGGTTCAGCAGCACCGCATCGCTGAGCGCGGCCAGTTTCGGCGACATCTCCGATTCGATGGCCTCGCTGCCCGGCGTGGAATCCGAGGACGAGATATTGAAGAACACATTCGCGACCCGGGTCAGGATCGCACCCGAAAGCTCCAGCGCCACCACGGTATCGGCGAATGTCGGCCCATCCGAGGCCGTGATGGCGGCTATCTCGGCCAGCTTCTGCGCGATGCCCGCTTCGAAAGCGGGCAGGTAATGCTCCTCGCGGATATCCGCGAACGGCGGCAGCTGATACGGCAGGGTGCTGGGTTCGAAGAACGGATTGCTCACCCCGCAAACCCTATGCCGGAACCGCGAGCGGGGTACACCGGACACGAATGCGGCCTCGGTCGCGCGGTGGGTTCGATGCCACCGCGCGACCGGGTCGATCAGTCGGTCGATCCGGAAATATCAGCGTCCGTTGCGGATTCGGTACTCGACCGCGTAGCCCAGCTTGCCCGGCTTGTCCGCCGAGTACGGCTGCGAGATCTTGGCGAATTCGCCCTTGTCCTCGGCCTTGCCGTCATTCCACGCGCCGAGCTGGTCGAGCTCGCGGGCGGTCTTGCCCTCGGCGACGATGGCATCGGGGGCGAGCGCGGTCTGCGCCTTGGTGACGGTCTTCAGCGCGGCCAGGTAGGCGGAGAAATCGCTGCGATTCCAGTCGCCGCCGACGTTGCCCTTGCGCATCCAATCGCCCCAGAAGAATTCCTCGAACGGCAGATCGCCGACGTGGTAGCCGATATCGCGGGCGAAGTACATCATGCTGCGGAACTTGTCATCGGAGAAGTTGGACAGGCCCAGCGACTTCGGGAGCTGATCCACCGCGACCGGATTGCCCGCGACATCCTTGAGCCAGACCCAGCCCTTGGCCTTCATCTGCGTCCAGAAGTCGGCATCGGACAGGGTGCTCAGGTTGCCCAGCACCTTGAGCCGCACGTGCAGATCAGCTCCGCCGTCCGGGGTCTCCAGGTAGGAGGTCAGCGTGTGATGCCCGTCGGTCAGGTACGGCTTGCCGCCGGGGCCGATGACCACGGTCTTCATCGCGGCGATGCTCTCGGGAGTCTCCTGGCCGACCGCCAGTTTGCACTGGAACGAAGACGGATCAGTCAGGCGCGCATCCGGTTTGGCCGATACGACGGCCAGCTGGCCGTTGCTCTCGCACCAGTCGTTGAACTTGGAGTTGATCTCGTCCTTGCCGAGCGTGTAGCGGCCCAGCTTGTAATAGATCTCGTCGTAGCCCAGCGACGGCTGGGTGGCCAGCACATCACCGATCCGCACATCGAGCAGATCACCCGCCGCCGCGCAGGCGTACGACGATCCCGCCGATCCGCTCTGTAGCGCGCACAGCGGATCCGCGCTCGCATTGCCCGGGGCGACCCAGGTGATGCCACTGGCCAAGGCGACCAGGGCCGCGGCGATGCCCGCGGTCCAACGACCCCGCACGACGGTGGTACTGCTCATCGATTTCCTCACATCCGCATGTCATCCAAGCCGCATCACGGTGACCATCGCTCGTGACGGGCATGCGATCACTCGGCGGACGAATGCTGTTCACTACGACAACAATTGGTGAACAGGTGCGCACTTGTCAGGCGGTCCAGAGAGATTCGGCGGGTTTCTGCGGGTCGACCCATTCCTGATCGAAGTACCAGACCAGGCCTTCGGCCTCCTCGGCGATGCGCAGGGCGATCACCGAGCCGAAGACCGCGCCCAGGCGATGCGAATCCTCGGCGGACATTTCGATATTCACCACCTGGGTGGTTTCGGCGAGATGTGCGCGGATGCGGTCCGGGCCGGGGCCGACCGCGCCGATCAGGTGCTCCCCCAGTACTTCTCCGACCTGGGCGACCACATCGGCGCCGAGTGCGTGCCAGACGCGCATACCGCGGCCTTCGGTCTTCCAGCCGACCGATACCTCGGCGTCGGCGTCGATGCGCAGGTTCACCAGGGCGTGTTCGAGGGCGTCCTCGACCTCGGCGTCGTTCTCGAAGAAGCCCTCCGCCAAGGTCCACAGATCCGCGCTGGATATCCAGTCCCACACCTCAGCGCCATCCAACTCGACCGATTCCCGGCAGTACACGCTGATCCACTCCGCCACGGCCCCACCGTATGCGTCCGACGGGTGATCGGGCTACCTATCTGTTACGTGCTGGCGGGCAATGATTTCCAGCAGCCGTTCATGAGTCGCGGTGTCGGCGGCGGCCACCAACCCGTGCGCTCCGGCGAGCACCTCTTCGCCCGCCAGCCCGGTCACCACGCATCCCGCCGCGCGGCACAGCGCTATTCCGCTGCTGAAATGCACATTGTCCCGGAAATCGCCATCGGTCAGATATGCCGCGCGACGGCCCGCGGCGACCCAAACCAATGCCAGTGAGGTGGAGAGAACCCGGGGATGGAATCGCGTCATGAATCGGTCGTCGGTGAATAGGCGACCGGCGCTGAATGTTCCGCGATTCGGATAGGGCGGATCGACGTCGATATCGACCAGTTTGCTATCGGCGCGGGGTGCCAGTGGACGGTCCGCGCCGTCGCGCCGGGCGAATGCGCCCGTTCCCGCCGTCCAGAAGATCTCTCCGGCGAAAGGATCGGCGACCGCCGCGACCTTCAGTGAATTCCCTTCGCGCAGTGCGATATTCACGCCCACCTCAGGGGTGCCCGCCGCGAAGTTCCGGGTTCCGCACAGCGGGTCGATCAGCCAGACGCGATCCGCGCGCGAGGCGCCGGACCGGCCCGATTCCTCGGCAATGAATCGATCGTCCGGGCGGGCGGCGCTGATCACCTCGAGAATGGCTTGTTCCGCGGCGATATCCGCCTGGGTCGCGAAATCGTCGCCTTCCTTGGCATAGTGCTCGACGGGGCCGCGGAAGGCCGCGCGCAGTACATCGGACGCGGCTTCCGCTGCGCGAATGGCGATTTCGACATCTGAGTCCACCATTCGCACGCTACCGAGTTCGTCAGGGCAATAGGGGGCGGACCTGTTCGGCGGTGAAGCGCAGGAATCCGATCGGGTCGGGTTCGTCGGCGGTGGGTTGCAGGATGACGCTGGTCGCGCCCGCTTCGTACCAGCGCAGTACCGATTCGGCGATGGCTTCGGCATTGCCCGCGACGCCGATATCGGGAATGGTGTCGCGGTCCTTGATCTGCAATTCGGCGGCGATGCGGTCGGCGGCGTCGGGTCCGGTGGCCGTCAGCAGGTATGCCACGATCGGGAAAGGCTGGGCAGCAAGCGATTCCGTTCGGGCATCGCGGAAGATGTCGACGGCGGCCCGGATGCGCTCGGGTGAGGCGGTGCTGTCCAGCACGACGCCGTCGGCCGATTCGCCCACCAGCCGCAGGGTTTTGGGGCCGCTCGCGGCGGCGAGGATCGGCGGCGCGGCGGCCGGGGGCCAATCCAGAGCCACGCCATCGAGTTGCACGTAGCGGCCCTTCACCGTGAGTCGCTCACCGGCCAGCAGTGCGCGCAGGGCCTCGAGGTATTCGCGCAGCAGCGTCACCGGCGACGCCGCACGCGCGCCCACCTGGCCCATCCAATCCTGGACGCCGTGGCCGACGCCCCAGATGCCGCGACCGGGGAACATGCGCTCGAGCGTCGCGATCTCCATGGCGGTGAGGGCGACATTGCGCAGCGGTACGGGCAGCACCCCGACCCCGATGCGCACCCGCTCGCTCCACGCCAATGCGGCTGCGGCGGTGGAGATTCCGCCCTCCAGGAAACAGTCCTCCCACAGCCACAATTCGTCGAGTCCCGAATCATCCGCCACCCGAACCGCCTCGCGCAGGCGCTCCGGCGGATTCTGCGGACGGAACACCGCTCCCAAGGTCGTCATGAACCCATGACTACCAGATGCGGATGACATCGGACCGGACATCGAACCGGGGAGGGATTCGGCTCTTCCGAACGGGCGAGATCAGCGGCCGGAAAAGGGGTCGCGCGGTAGATGCCGCCGGGTGGCGGTGCTACCTAGCGTCGAATGCGGCCGTCGCTCGGCGGCATTCGAGGCACCACCGTCTGTGAGGGTTTCATGCAATCGATGATGTCGGCCGCACATGCGCGGGCAGCGGTTCCGCTGCTTGCCGTGACCATGCTGGCCGGATGTGGCACGGGCGGACCGGATTCGCCCGCCGCGGGCGGACTGCCCGCGCGATTTCAGGAGCAGCTGATCACCTGGCACGACTGCCGGACGGGTCCGGAGGATGTGACCGGGGAGCGATTGGCAGCCGCGGGCGCGCAGTGCGGAGAATTCCGGGCCCCGGTGAACTATGCCGATCCCGGTGGCGCGACCATCTCGATCGCGGTCGCGCGGCGGCTGGCCACGGATTCGGTGCATCGGCTCGGGACGCTGGTGGTGAACACCGGTGGACCGGGGCCGTCACGCGATGGAGTGACCATGATCGTCGACGGTCCGGAAGGTGGGCATCCCGCGGCGGCGGCGATTGCCGAACGGTTCGATCTGGTGGGGATGGATCCGCGGTTCTTCGGGGCCAGCTCGCCGCTCGACTGCGGCTGGGGCACGGGTGAATACCTCGGCATCGCGCAGGCCGCGCCGGTCGATCGCGAATCCTTCGATCGGACCGTGGCCACCGCCCGGTCGCTGGCCGCGCGGTGTGAGTCGTCGCGTGCGCTGCTGCCGTTCGCGTCCACGCGGGCGATTGCCCGCGATCTCGATCTGCTGCGAGTTCTGTTGCGGGAGTCGCGGATTTCCTACCTCGGCTGGTCCTGGGGGACGTATCTGGGCGCGGTCTATACGCAACTCTTCGGTGATCGGGTCGATCGGGTCGTGCTGGACAGTGCGCTGGATCCGCGAGCGCCGGGACCGGATCTGACGCGCGATACCGCGACCGCCACGGCGGCGGCTTTGGCCGACTGGGCTCGATGGGCCGCGCTGCGCGATGACGAATTCGGTTTGGGGACAACGCGGGACGCGGTATTGGAGGCGGTCGGCGGGATCGCCGATGCCGTCGCCGTACGGCCGGTGACGATCGGCGGGGTGAGCATCACCGCCGATATGGTCCCGGGGCTGTTGCTGACGGTGGACGATTCCGATGCGTACTACGAGGTATTCGGGCGGCAGGTGCGGGCGTTGTATGACGCGGCATTGGGGCACTCATCGGATCCGGCACCGGAGCTCGAGGCCAAGCTGGCGCTCTACGCGGACAAGTCGGTGTCCCCCGAATTCGGTTTCAGCGCAACGGTTGCCAATCAGTGCGCGGAGCGGTCGGCGCGCGGGGTCGAGGACTACTTCACCGATATTCGGGCTTACCGCGCCGATGAGCCGATGTTCGGCGCGCTGGCGCGGCATCTCACCCCGTGCGCGGTGTGGCCGGTCGGTCCGGCAGAACCTGCCACCGAGATCAGCAACGGTCGTCCGGCGCTGCTCATCGGTGCGTCGGGTGATCCCGTAGCGCCCGTGGCTGGACAGCGGGCATTGCGGCGGGCGCTGCCCGAAGCTCGAATGCTTGTGATGGAAGGGGCGTTTCGGCACGGCGTCTATCTGGCCGAGCCCTCCCGGTGCATAGATTCCGCCGTTGAGAGCTACCTGCTCGATGGTGTCCTGCCCGGCGGTGACGGAACCTGTCGCCGAGTCGCGGACTGACATCCGCCGCTAGCGAGCGCCGGGCCGCACCAGCCCGGCCTCGTGGGCGATGATCACCGCCTGCACGCGGTCGCGCACGGCGAGTTTGGTGAGGATATGCCGCACATGGGTTTTCACGGTTCCCTCGCCCACCGCCAATTCGATCGCTATCTCGGCGTTGGAGAGTCCGCGCGCCAGCACCCGCAGTACCTCGGTCTCCCGGTCGGTCAGGGTCGCGACGAGGCGCTGGGCGGCGGGATCGACCGGTGGGGCGAGGCGGGCCAGCAGGCGGCGGGTGGTGGAGGCCGCCAGCACCGCGTCACCGGCGTGCACGGTTCTGATCGCGGTCAGGAAGTCTTCCGCCGGCGCGTCTTTCAGTAGGAATCCGCTGGCTCCGGCGCGTACCGCCGCGACGGCGTAGTCATCGAGGTCATAGGTGGTGAGCATGAGGATCTTCGGGGTGCGGGACGCCGACAGGATCTGCCGGGCCGCTTCGATGCCGTCCAGGTGCGGCATGCGCACGTCCATGACGATCACATCGGGGGTGAGTCGCGCGGCTTCGGCGATGCCCGCCGCGCCGTCGCCTGCCTCACCGACCACCCGCATATCCGATTGCGAGTCCACGACCATGCGGAACCCGGCCCGCACCAGCGCTTGATCCTCGACGAGCAGCACGCTGATCACCGTCTATTCCTCGATTCGCACGGGGATTCGTGCCACCAATAGGTGGCCGTCCGGCTTGCGGCGCAGTTCGATATCGCCGCCGTGCGATGCGACGCGTTCTCGCATTCCCCGCAGGCCGTAACCCGGGCTGTTCGAAACCGAGGAGCCGTTGCCGTTATCGTCGATACCGATCGAAAGCCAGCCTTCGTGCTGGATAATCGAAACTTGCGCTCGTGCACCGGCTCCGGCATGTTTGACCACATTGGTCAGGCCCTCCTGCACAATCCGGTACACGACCAGGCCGATGCCTTCGGCAATTCCCTCGGGCACATCGAGTGCCAATTCCACGGGGAGTCCCGCATCGCGCAGATCGCCGACCAGCCTCGGGATATCGGCGAAGCCGGGACTCGGTGACGTCTCGGGCTGCACATCCGCTCGCAATACGCCTATGGCGCGCCGGGTTTCGACCAGTGCTCGCCGCCCGTGTTCTCCGATCGCCGTCAATGCGTCGATCGCGGCTCGGGGCTCCCGTGCGGCCGCATAGCGCCCGCCATCGGATTGCGCCACGATCACCGATAGCGAATGCGCCAGAATGTCATGGATATCGCGTGCGATCCGAGTGCGCTCGGACAGCACCGCCAATCTCATCCCCTGATCCCGGGTGCGCTCCAGCAACTCCGCCCGCTCGGCCAGCGCCAACAGTTCCCCCCGCCGCGCCCGCTGCCAAGCCCCGCCCAGCCACGCGGCCAGCACCGTACTGGCCAGCCCCGCACCGACAATCACATGCGCCAGCACCGGCATCGGCAACTGCGGCCAACTCCACCCGCCCAGCACCGCGCCGATGAGCCCGCCCGCCAACCCGATCCGACTCGAATACCCGCGCCCATAAGCCGCCAACGTATACACAGCGATCGGCACCGCGATATCGGCGGGCAATGCCCCCGTCGAATCCCGAATCAGCACCCACTGCACAAACGCACCGACTGCCACTCCGACAGCCGCCCCCTCCGGCCACCGCCGCCGAATCGCCAACGGCCCCAACACCACCGCCGACAAAACGAAATAGTCGACATCCGCCCCCACCAGAATCCCGCACAGCACACACCCCGCCAGCAACGTCGCCGCCAGCACCACGTCAACCAGCCCGGACCGCCGCCGCAACCAGGACACCACCCGCTCGTCGACCACCCAACCACCCTAATTCGACCGGAACAGCGACACCTCACCCTCCGGAATGAGTCGCGGCCCCACGCAATCCGCCTACCGGAATACCCGGCCGCGACGATCGGCGATCCACCGACCAGGTCCGCACACGCGTGCGCAGCCTTAGCCTGGATTCATGAGCGGGGACGTCGGGCAGTACCTGCAATCGGTGCGGAAGCGGCGGGGATTTACGCAGCGGGAGCTCGCCGAGGCTTCGGGGGTTTCGCTGTCGTTCATTCGGAAGCTCGAGCAGGGTGAGCGGGATGACGCGCGAATGGAGACATTGCGCAGACTTGCTGTGGCGCTGGGGTGTCCGTTGACGACGCTGTTGGGGCCTGCTCCGGTACCTCCGGAGAGCTGGGATGGTGCGTTGTGGGAACCGACTCGCGCAGCCATCGCGACGACCCAACCGAGTGAAAGTGCCGATTCCAGCGGCGCATTGGAAGGATCGCTCGCGGCTGCCGTGCAGCTGTACCACGACAACCGATACGACCGGCTGGCACAGGTACTACCGATCCTGATCGCTGAAGGGCGGGCGGCCGATCCGGTGATTCGGTCCAGGATCTTGCAATTGACCGGCTCGGTCATGGTGCAGACGCGTCAGTTGCGGCCCGCGCGAATCGCTCTCGAACAGTCGGTCAGCGAGGCCGAGGCGACAGGGAACGCGCTGGATTCCGCATCGGCGATCGTCACCCTGTGCTGGCTGATGATTGTGGAGCGGCAGTTCGACGCGGTGCGAGAACTCGCGACGCGGTGGGCCGATCGGATCGAGCCGCGGCTGTCGGTGGCGACGGAGCGGGAAATCTCGACCTGGGGTTGGCTGCTGCTGCGCGGCTCGGCCGCGGCGATTCGCGACAATCGCCCGGACGAAGCCGACGACATGATGCGGCTCGCACAGGCCGGGGCGGTGGTCATGAAGCGCGATACCGTTGGCTATCAGGACTATTGGACGAGGTTCGGACCCGCCACCGTCGCGATGAAGCGGGTCGAGAACGCCGTCGTCGATGATCGGCCGGATCTCGCCTTGCAACTGGCCCGCGAGGTCCCCGCAGGATTGCGCCCCACATCCGACAACCGCAACCGACACCTCCTCGACGTCGCCTCCGCGCATCTTGACCTGCGACGCCCCGAAACCGCCTTCGAAGTCCTGCGGCAACTCTCGATGGAAGCCGGACCATGGCTGGTCGAACAGCGCCTGGCCCGAGATCTCATGGGCCGCTTGATCACCGAGCGGCGCACGCTCACCACGGAGATGCGCCAGCTCGCCGACCTCATCAACCTCGAATACTGACCCCGCACCACGCGTCGGCTGACAGCCTGTGGCACTTCCGGGTGCTGCACCCCGCAAGTGCCATTGTCACTGGACATGGTCGCGGACAAGCTGATTCCGAACATTCGAGGATTGCTATCGATCCCCGCACCGAAGGAAACTCCGATGCTCGATATCCCTACCGCAGTCGGATTTCTGCGCAGCGATATTTCCGGATCACGTAGGCAATGGGATGAAGCGCGAATCAGAAAGCTCGCGTGCAGGCTTGGGTACGACCTGCGGAAGATCGCCGTGTTCGGGCCGCATACCGATCGACCAATTCATAGATTGCGAGTGCTGGTGTCGCGGCTCGACGTGGATGCGATCATCACTCTGCATCTCGAACATCTCGGAGGCACAGCCCCGGATGAGATCGTTCAGGTCGCCGATGTGATCACGGTCGAACCTCAGGAAACGTACGCACGGTGGGCGATTGCCCCGATGCGCGAGGTGGCAAGGGATCGATGAGAGTGCGCTCGCCGGGCCGGGACCGGATGGCCGGCCCGGCGGCAGCGCACCTTCATCGCTCGCCGGGTCAGTCGCGGGAGACGGCGTTGCCGTAGAGGCCGGTGGGGCGGATGGCGAGGGCTACGCGGTCTTTGGCGTCCGGGGGGACTACCGGGCCGTTGTTGTAGCGCTCGGAGAGGCGGGTGTAGAGGGCGCCGGTGGGGTCGTCGTCGATGTGGTCGACAACGCCTCGGATTTCGAGGTAGCGGTAGGGGTTGTCGGGGTCGAAGATCGAGATGGAGACGCGGGGTTCGTGGGCCAGGTTCTTGAATTTCTGGCGGTAGTTGGTGTGGGTGAACCAGATGAATTCGCCATCCCACACGAACCACATCGGGTTGACCTGGGGTGCGCCGTCCGGGCGGGTGGTGCCCAGGCTCGCGTAGACCGGGCGCTCCAGTAGGTCTTGGGCCTTTTCGGGAATCTCGACCATGGTGTACCTCCGCTCGAAATGGGCAGTTGCTTTGCCATCAAACCGCATTGGGGGTGCGGATGATTCCTCGGGTTGCCGATATCTGATCCAGTGCCCGAATGAGATCGGCCTCGGGTTCGGCGTGCTGACCTGCGGATCGCCAGGCGATGAAATGGTCGGGGCGGACCAGGACCGCGCCGAGTGCGCCGATGCCGGTGGCGGTGCTCCACTCGCCCGGGGGGATTCGATGCACGGTCAGGCCGGACGGATGGGAGTGGGAAACTTCGCGGGCTGCGGTCGCCCAGGACGAGTTTGCGGTCAGGAGGGTGAGGGTCGGGGCGATCAGGTCGAGGGTTGATAGCTTCGCGCCGTTGTGGTCGAGCCAGCGGTGGGGTAGGCGGGAGCCGGGGGTGCCGTCGAGGTTGCGGGAGACGTCTTCGGTGGAGGGCAGGGTTGGGGTGGGGTCGATTACGGCTGTCGAGTTGTAGCGGTAGCCGAGTTGGACGACGGGGGCGTTCTGGACGCCTGCGGCGTGGCGGGCGGCGGCGATTTCCGGGCCGGTGCCCCAGTGCAGGCGGGGGTCGGGGAGGCGGCGGAGGGCTTGGGCGAGGACCAGTTCGGAGACCGGGCGGCGTTCGGTGGCATAGGTGTTCAGTAGGGCGGATCCGGCTCGGCCCGCGTGTACGGCGGCGATCTTCCAGGCGAGGTTGTGGCCGTCGGCGATGCCGGTGTTGAGGCCGAACGCGCCCAGTGGCGGGACGACTCGGGCGGCGTCGCCGATGAGGAAGACTCGGCCGGTCTGGAATCGGTCGGCGATCAGACCGCGTGGCCGCCAAGGCAATACGCTGACGATCCGCACGTCGGGGGCGGGATCACCGATGGCCGCGTGAATCAGGTTCCGGCAGTGGTCATTCGAGAACGCATCGGCCGCGTCATCGCACTCGACGTGCAGAATCCACTCCTTCGCGCCGTCGACGGTGACCAGCATGCCGCGCACACCGGGATTCTCGACATTGCACGTGACGAATTGCCGCCCTTGCAGATACGAGGTCAGGTCGGCGTGGAAGAGCATGCTCATCATCGGATTCCCCAGCGCCCCCGGGCCACTCACCCCGATGCCCAGCGCATCCCGCACACCGCTGCGCACCCCGTCCGCGCCGATCAGATAGTCGGCGACCACCGTCGATCCGTCGGACAGCAGCGCCCGCACTCCCGTCGCGTCCTGCGTGAACGATTCCAATCGCGTCGAATACCGCACCACCGCACCGCGTTCCCGCACCGCGGGCAACAGCACCGAATCGAGCCGATGCTGCGGGCAGATACCGCGCACCCGGCCGGGGCTGACCTCGTCCTGCCCGGATATCCGCCGCATCGGCGCGATCGACGGCAGCGCCGCGAAGTCCGTCTCGGCGAGAGTCCGCACGGCGATCTTGCCGAGCCCGCCCTCGACCATGTCCACGCACGCCGCGTCGACCGCCTCCTGGAGGCCGAACCCGCGCAATATCTCCACGGTGCGCGGTCCGAGTCCGGTGGCGCGCGGATGCGCGGACGGCCCGTCCTGCGCCTCCACCACCAGCGTCTCGACACCTTGATCGGCCAGGAACAGCGCGGTGGCGAGCCCGACCGAACCACCCCCGGCAATGAGCACCGGAATTCGCATATCCGCCATGACAATCCCCTTATGGATACAGTGTTGCCGTAATGGCTACACCGTATCCACAGTGTTAGGATGGGCGCAACGACCATTTCCCGAGAACGAAGGGCAGGCGATGCCGGACAACACCCCGCAACTGGTGTGGAGCAAGGACCGCCGCACCCCGGCCCGCCGCGCGCCCAGCGTGGACCGCATCGTGCACGCGGCACTGACCATCGCCGATACCGAAGGGCTGGAAGCGGTTTCCATGCGCCGCGTCGCCACCGAACTGGCCTCGGGCACGGCTTCGCTCTACCGCTATGTGGCCGGCCGCGACGAACTCCTCGACCTGATGATCGACGCGGCGCAGGGCGAAACCGATGCGCCCGCACTCACCGGCGAGTGGCGTACCGATCTGGCCGCCCTCGCCCATCACCTGCGCGATACCCTGCTCGCGCATCCCTGGCTCGCGGCGGAACTCTCCGGCCGCCCCGCATTGGGGCCGAATGCCCTGCGCCGCTACGACACCGGACTAGCAGCCCTGATTCCCTTCACCGGCGATATCACCCTCGCCACGAATATCGTCGACACCGTGACGGCCTACGTCTTCGGCGCGGTCAACCATGTCCTCGCCGAAATCCGGGCCCAGCAGCGCACCGGCCTGACCGAGGACCAGTGGCGCGCCACCGTCGGCCCCTACCTACGCGACGTCATCGCGACCGGCGACTATCCGAATTTCGCCCGCCGCCTCGCCGACGCCGAAGACATCACCGCCACAGCACGTTTCGACTTCGGCCTGACCTGCCTGCTGGAGGGCATCGGCCGCACTCGATAAGCGGCGGCGATCACCCGGACACTCCCCCATCGCCCGGCTCCGTCGTATCCGAAGTCACCTCGAGTGCTTGACGAATCGTGTCCCGCAGCCAGCGCTGCACCGGATCGGCATCGAGCCGCGCATGCCACAGCAGCCGAACCTCGACCTCCGGCAGTTCCGCCGGAATCGGAAACCAGCGCAGCCCCAAGGCTTTTCCGTACTGCTCGGCCAGACGCTGCGGTACCAGCCCCACGTAGCCGCTCGAGGCGACCAGTAGCGCGGCCACCGCGGAGGTCGGGACGACGGCCGCAACCTGGCGCTGCAACCCCTCCGCTTCGAGGGCGTCATCGAGCGGTCCGCGCGCCCGGCCCCGCCGCGAGGATGAGACATGCGGGTGCTCGCAGAGTTCCGCGAGCGTCGGCACCGAATTCCGGCCGAGCGGACTATCGCCACGAACGATGCCGACCATCCGCTCCCGATAGAGCGCGGCGGTCCTGATATCCGGTGCCGCGTCATCCCCCGCGCCGATATCCAGATCCACCGACCCGTCCCGCAACGCCTCGATGCTCTCATTGCCCTCGGTGACGAAACGCAGCGTCACCCCCGGCGCGACCGCCGCCGTGGCCTCGACAGCGGCCGTCACCAAGGTCACCGCGATACCGTCATTGATCCGAATGGTGAAGGTGCGCTTCAACTTCGCGATATCGAACTCCCGATCGGCGCTGATCAGCGCCGCCGCCTGCTCCAGCAGTGAGCGCACCCGCGGCGCGGTGCGCAGCGCGAACGGAGTCGGGGCCATCCCGCGCCCGGCACGCACCAGAATCGGATCGT
This sequence comes from Nocardia sp. NPDC058058, assembly GCF_042885355.1. Taxonomy (NCBI): domain Bacteria; kingdom Bacillati; phylum Actinomycetota; class Actinomycetes; order Mycobacteriales; family Nocardiaceae; genus Nocardia; species Nocardia sp. NPDC058058. The sequence goes on from NZ_JBHVSA010000001.1 coordinate 1,084,008, forward strand.
TCATGGCACGGCGCAGACGCCCGAGCGCGCGACTGGTCGCCGGAATCGACAGGTGCAAGCGCTCGGCGGCCGAGGTGACGCTGGCGTCCTGGAGCAGCGCGTCGAAGACGCGTAGCAGGTTCAGATCGATCTGCTCGGGCATGATTGCATTCTAAGCAAGTCACCCTTATCAAACTTGCGTGGCACGCATACATCCCTGCTCCATAGCGTGAATCGCATGGCACTGAACGATCTGATTCGCGATCAACCACCCATTCCGCGGTTGTCCCGCCCGGTCTCGCAACGCGGCCTGCTGGCGCTCATGTGCGCCTGCGTCGTCCTCGTGGTCGGGATGGTCGCCGCCATCAACCTCGCGGTCCCGATGCTGGCCGCCAGCGGTATGCACCCGTCGGCGTCGGCACTGGTCTGGATCGTCGACACCTACGTCATCTTCTTCGCCTGCCTGGTGATTCCGGGCGGCGCGGCCGGAGATCGCTTCGGCCGCAAAGGCGTACTGCTCACCGGGCTGGGTCTTTTCGCGGTCGGCGCGCTGCTGTCGGCCATAGCCCCGAATATCGCCCTGCTGCTCGTCGGCCGCGCGATCACCGGTGTCGGCGCGGCCGCCGTGCTGCCCAATACCCTCGCGATCCTGCTGCACGCGGTCCCCGTCGAACGCAAGGGCGCGACCATCGCGACCTGGGCGTCGATGACCGGTATCGGCGGCGTGGTGGGCAATGTCGGTGGCGGAGCGATCCTTTCGGGCGGTTCCTGGCGCTGGCTGTTCACCGCCGCCGTGCCCATCGCGGTACTGCTCGCCGCCCTGACAGCCCGGATCGTGCCGGTGTCCGAGCGTCACGATCGCCGCCTGGACTGGCTGGGCGCGGTCCTGCTGGTCGCCGCCTCGGTGGCGCTGCTGCTCGGCATCGTCCAGGGCCCGGAATCGGGCTGGGGCAGTCCCCTCGTCGTCGCCGGATTCGCCTGCGCCGCCGCGCTGTTCGCGCTCTGGACCTTGGTCGAACTGAAGGTCGAACACCCGCTGCTCGATCCCCGGCTGTTCCGCCTGCCCGCACTGCGCAGCGCCGGCCTGGGCATGACCGCGGTGTTCTTCGGCATGTTCGCGCTGTTCTACGTGAACGCGTCATTCCTGCAGTACGCCAAGGGTTTCGGGGTGCTTCGCACCGGTCTCGGCATCATCCCGCTGACCATTCCGATCATTCTCGGCGCGCGCCACGTGGGCCGATTGACCCAGCGCATCGGCATGAACGCCACCACCGCCCTGGCCTTCGCCTTCGTCGGCGGCGGTTTGCTCGGACTCTCCACCAGCGGCGAGCGCACCGCGTACGTCGAATACGCCGCCTGGCTGATCATCACCGGAATCGGTGTGACACTGGCACTTCCGACGCTGTCCGGAGCCATCGCGGGCTCGCTGCCCCCGGCCCAGGCCGGTGTCGGGGCGGGCTTGCAGGCCACCACGCGCGAATTCGGCAGCGCGCTCGGCGTCGCGGTCATCGGCACCATTCTCACCGGACGCTTCGCCGCCGCCCTACCGTCCGATATCCGCGCCGCCCACGATCCGCACACGGTCGCGCAGGCACTGGCCGCCGTACCCGGCCGCGCACCGGAGATCATCACCGCCTTCGTCTCGGGCGCGGACCTGGGCCTGCGGGTGATCGGAGTGAGCGTGCTGGTCCTCGGAGTGCTGGTCCTGGCGGAATCGCTGCTGTCCCGGCGCGGTCGTTCGGCACGAGCTCAACGCTGATTTCAAATATTCCTTGACAAGAATATTCCTTTTGGAGAATACTTCTTGGCATGGAGCAGATCGCAGCAGCACTCGGAGACACCGCGAGGTGGCGCATTGTCGAACTCCTCGCCGAACGTCCCCGATCTGTCGGCGAACTGGCCCAGCTGACCGGTCTGCGCCAGCCGCAGACCACGAAGCATCTACAAGCACTGGCTCGCGCGGGGCTCGTCACGATGTTCCCGCTCGGCCAGCGCCGGGTGTACGCCATCGAATCCGCTCCACTGCGAGCACTCGAACAGCACCTGCACGGTCTGGTCGAGACCATCGCGAGCCATGAGGGCGAGCGAGATGTGCTGGCGCGCTATCAGGCGGCCATCGAATCGGAGTCCGCGAACGCGACTGGCGACCGCTGGGCCGACGGACGCACCTTCGTCTTCGAACGCACCCTGCCCGTCGCGCCGGACACCGCCTGGCACTACTGGATCGATTCCGATCTCCTCGAATCCTGGTGGGCGCCAACCACGATGACCATCACCGACTGCCGAATCGAACCGCACTCCGGCGGCGCGGCGGTCCTGGAATACCTCGACGCCGACGGGCAGCGCTACCGCTCGCAGGGCCGGGTGCACACCGTACGCGAACCCGAACACCTCGTCTTCGATCTGTCGGTGCTGGACGCGGCGGGAGCCGTCTCGTTCACCGGCCACTACGACCTCACCCTGGCCGCGGCCCCGGAAGGCACCCGGCTACGGCTCGAATTGACCATCACCGACACCGCCGTCGCGGCCGTCCCCTATATCGCCGGAATCGAAGCCGGTTGGGGTCAGGTCCTCGACAACCTCGTCACCACCATCACAACCGACAGCACCGAAAAGGAAGTACAGCCATGACCACTCGTAAAGTCACCGCGAATATCGCCATCACCCTCGACGGCCGCTACAACGGCCCGGGCGGCCCCGGCGATCTGGGCTCGATCGTGCGCTACGCGGCCACCGATGTCTCCCGCGATCAGATGACCCGCATGTGCGAGAACGCGACAACCGCGGTCCTGGGCCGCGGCAATGCCCAGGGCTTCCTCGGGTACTGGCCGGTCGTCGCCACCGACGACAATGCCGACCCGCGTGATCGCGGCTATGCGAAGTGGCTGGTCGACACCGAAAAGGTGGTCTTCTCAACGACTTTGACCGACGCGCCGTGGGAACGTGCCCGCGTGGTGAACGCGCCCACCGCCGAAGCCATCGCCGAACTTCAGGCCTCCGGTACCGGCGACATCCTGATCAACACCAGCCCGAGCGTGCTCAAGCCATTGCTCGCGGCGGATCTGGTGGACCGGCTGTACCTGATCATCTGCCCCGAGATCGCCGGTGGCGGCGACCGCCTGTTCGAGGACGGCCTGCCCGGCTCACAGTGGACCCTGACCTTCCAGCAGGCCGGCGAACAGGGCGAGGTCGCCGCGGTCTACGACCGAGTGCGCGGATAGCGTTGGCGCACGGGCTACTGCACCCGCTCCCAGCCGCGCGGCTGCGCCTTGGTGCCCAGTCCGGTATTGCGACTGCGGTAGACGATATAGGGGCGGGTCAGGTAGCCGACCGGTGCGGAGAACACGTGCACCAGGCGACTGAAGGGCCAGAACGCGAACAGCGCGCAGGCCGAGAGCGCGTGCAGGCGGAAGCCCAGCGGGGCCGAGACCATCAACTCGGGCTTGGGCTGGAAGTAGAAGATGGACCGGAACCACGGCGAGATGTCCTCGCGGTAGTTGTGTGGATTGCCGGTCAGGTTGCCGTACAGGGTCGCTCCGAGGCCGAGCAGCAGGGTCAGCCCGAGCAGCACGTACATGATCTTGTCGTTGCGGGTGGTCGCCGAGAACACCGGACCGACCGTGCGACGGCGATAGATCAGGATGAGCAGACCGACCACCGTCGCCACGCCCGCCACCGCGCCGAGGCTGAAAGACGCGGCGTGATACATGCTTTCGGTGATGCCGACCTTATCGGTCCACGATTCCGGAATCACCAGGCCGATCACATGCCCGAGGAAGACGAACACGATGCCGTAGTGGAACAGCGGACTGCCCAGGCGCAGCAGGCGATTCTCGTACAGCTGCGAGGACCGGGTGGTCCAGCCGAACTTGTCGTACCGATACCGCCAGATCAGCCCGCCGATGCAAATGGCAAGCGCCGCATACGGTATGGCGACCCACAGCAGTACATCGCTGGCGCTCAGCGTCATCGACGGCCTCCGATCATCTGCGGCATATAGGTGGGCGGGGCGAACGGTTCGAGTCCGACATCCTCACCGGGCGGCCCCTCGGCAATCAGCTTGGCGATGGCGGTGCTCTCCTCACCGCGCAACGGCGGCAGCGTCGCCGAGAGCGAGTCCAGCACCCCGGTCCACGGAGATCCGGCCTCGCGCAGCGCCTTTCGCATGACCTCGATACCCGCGCGATGCTCACGCAGCAGCTGCCCGCCGGGTTCGGGGTGCGCGGCCGCGAACTCCAGCACCACCGCGAGATGATCGGACAGCTCGCCATCGTCCAGCACCATCCCGGACGCCCGATACAGCTGTTTGAAGCGCAGCAGCGCCATCCCGCGCTTGCGGGTGTCGCCGTACAGGAACCAGGTCAGATACGGGCTGAACCGCTTGCGATGATCGAAGGTGTCGACGTACTCGGTCGCCAGCGCCAGCGGTGCGCCGCGTTCGAGATGATCGAGCAGCGATCGCAGCGGCGCACCCACCGGTTCGGGCAGCGCAGCGGCCGTACGGCACAGCAGCGACAGCGAATCCAGCAGTCCCTCATCGGGATACGCCAGCAGCAGCGACTGCACCTGCCAGGCTCCCGATCGCATCGAATCGGTCAGCTTCATTTGCGATGCCTCCCGCCGTTGGACTCCGGCATGAGCCCGTCCGGTGCGCCGCGGCCGTCCCAGTTGAGCAGGTTGACCCGGCCCGAACCCGCCATGCTCGACGGGGTGTCCGCGGTCTGGCGGTCCTGCAACATGCGGAAGTTCTCCACCGCGACCGGTGTCGGCTGCCCGGAACTCTCACCGAACGGCCCCCATCCGTTCATGCCCGGACCGCCGTCGTAGTCCAGGCTGCATTCGGTGGCCAGTTCCTCCAGCCCGTGTGCCTGTTCGGCGTGCGCGGTCGGAATCACATAGCGCTCTTCGTATTTGGCGATGGCGAGCAGCCGGTACATGTCATAGAGCGATTCCTCGCTCATCCCGACCCGCTCGGCGATCTCCGGACGCGAGGGGCGGCCCAGATTGATGTCGCGCATATAGCTGCGCATGGCCGCCAGTCGGCGCAGCACCGCGTCCACGGGTGCGGGATCGCCCGCGGTGAACAATTCCGCCAGATATTCGATTGGAATGCGCAGCGCCTCGATGGCGGCGAACAGATTGCCGTGGTCCTCGGCATCGTGCCCGGTATCGCGCAGCGCGTCGACCACCGGCGATAGCGGCGGGATGTACCAAACCATCGGCACCGTGCGGTATTCCGGATGCAGCGGCAATGCCACCCGATACTTGCGAATGAGCGCGTACACCGGCGAATTCTGCGCCGCCTGCACCCAATCCCGGGGCATGCCCGCGCGTTCGCAGGCAGCGATCACCTTGGGGTCGAAGGGATCCAGGAACGCGTCCCGCTGGGCGGCGTAGAGATCCTTCTCATCCGGGGTGGCCGCGATATCGGCGACGGTATCGGCGTCATAGAGCATGACGCCGATGTATCGCAGCCTGCCGACACAGGTTTCGGCGCACACCGTCGGCAGCCCGACCTCCACGCGCGGAAAACAGAACGTACATTTCTCGGCTTTACCGGTGCGGTGATTGAAGAACACCTTCTTGTACGGACATCCCGAGACACACATGCGCCAACCGCGGCACTTGTCCTGATCGACCAGGACGATGCCGTCCTCTTCACGCTTGTAGATCGCGCCGGACGGGCAGGACGCCGCACAGGCCGGATTCAGGCAGTGCTCGCAGATGCGCGGCAGATAGAACATGAAGGTGCGGTCGAATTCGAACTTCACCTTATCGCCGACCTGCTCGAGCAGCGGATCACCGCCGGTGAGTTCCGGTGCGCCACCGAGGTTGTCGTCCCAGTTGGCCGACCAGGTGATCTTGGTGTCCTCACCGGTGATCAGCGACTTCGGCCGGGCCACCGGTGTGTGCTGCTGTACCGGCGCGGTGGTGAGCGTCTCGTAGTCGTAGGTCCACGGCTCGTAGTAGTCCGAGAGCTCGGGCAGGATCGGATTGTCGAAAATGGTGAACAGCTTGTGCATTCGCCCGCCGCCGCGCAATCGCAACCGGCCCTTGCGGTTCAGCTCCCAGCCGCCGCGCCACCGGTCCTGATCCTCATAGGTGCGCGGATAGCCCTGTCCCGGACGGGTTTCCACATTGTTGAACCAGACGTACTCCACGCCCGCGCGATTGGTCCAGGTCTGCTTGCAGGTCACCGAACAGGTGTGGCAGCCGATGCATTTATCGAGGTTCATCACCATCGCCATTTGCGCCATGGGCTTCATCGGTACTGGACCTCCTGGCTCCGACGGCGGATAACCGTCACCTCATCACGCTGATTGCCGGTCGGGCCGAGATAGTTGAAGGCGAAGGACAATTGGGCATAGCCGCCGATCAGATGCGTCGGCTTGATGAGCAGCCGGGTCAGCGAATTGTGAATACCGCCGCGCTTACCCGAGGATTCCGCGAGCGGGACATCGATGAGCCGATCCTGCGCGTGATGCATGTACACCGTGCCCTCGGGCATGCGATACGACACCACCGCGCGGGCCACCACCACACCGTTGCGGTTGACCGCCTCGATCCAATCATTGTCCGAGATACCGAGTTTCGCGGCGTCGAGGTTCGACATCCAGATGGTCGGTCCACCGCGCGACAGGCTCAGCATGAGCAGGTTGTCCTGATATTCGGAGTGGATGGACCACTTCGAATGCGGGGTCAGATATCGCAGGGTGAGCCCCTGCGCGTCCTGCTCACCGAGCCGCGGCTCCGCGAACAGCGCGGTCATATTGAGCGGCGGCCGGTAGACCGGCAATTGCTCGCCGACCTCCTGCATCCAATCGTGGTCCAGATAGAAGTGCTGGCGGCCGGTCAGCGTGTGCCACGGCTTGTTTCGCTCCACATTCACCGTGAACGGCGAATAGCGACGGCCGCCGGATTCGGATCCGGACCACTCCGGTGAGGTGATCACCGGGACCGGCGCGACCTGGGTGTCGGCGAAGGTGATGCGCTTACCCTCATGCTCGGCGGCGAGATCCGCCAGCGCGGTACCGGTGCGCTTCTCCAGCGTGCGGAAACCCTGGGTTGCCAAGTGGCCGTTGGTGGTTCCCGAGAGCGCGAGGATCGCCTCGCAGGCGTTCACATCCCGCAGCAGCGACGGCCGCCCGTCTCCCGGCCCGCCGTGTACGAGACCGTTGGCCTGCCCGAGATACTCGATCTCGCGCTCCACCTCGTAGGTGATGCCCTTGGTGGTCGCGCCGAGCTTGTCCAGCAGCGGCCCGAGCGAACTCATCTTGGCGAAAACCGCGGAATAATCCCGCTCCACCACCGTCAGGCGGGGCATGGTCACACCCGGAATCGGTTCGCATTCACCGGTTTTCCAATCCCGCACGATGCCGTGCGGATTGGCCATCTCATCGGGGGTGTCGTGCAGCAGCGGGGTGGCGACCAGATCCTTGCGCACCCCGAGATGCTTGCGCGCCAGCTTGCTGAACTCCTCACCGATGGTCATGAACGCGTCCCAGTCGGTGCGGGTCTGCCACGGCGGCGCGATGGCCGGGCTGAACGAGTGCACGAACGGATGCATATCGGTGGAGGACAGATCGTGCTTCTCGTACCAGGTGGCGGCGGGCAGCACCACATCGGAGAAGATGGTGGTGCTGGTCATCCGGAAGTCCAGCGTGACAAGCAGATCCAGCTTGCCCACCGGAGCTTCGTCATGCCAGACGACGTCCTTGGGCCGGGCCTCGGGCGGCGCTTCCTCCGCGCGCAGCGAATTGTCCGCGCCCAGTAGATGTTTGAGGAAGTACTCATTGCCCTTGGCCGAGGAACCCAGCAGATTCGAACGCCAGATGGTGAGCAGGCGCGGGAAGTTGCGCGGCTCGTCCGGATCCTCGCAGGCGAACCGCAGTTCCCCCGATTTGAGCTGTCCCACAATATGATCCGCCGGTGCCACCCCGGCGGCCTCGGCCTCGTCGACCAGATCCAGCGGATTGCGGTCGAAGGTCGGGAAGGACGGCATCCAGCCCATGCGCGCGGTCTGGGCGATCAGATCGGCGGTCGAGCGGCCGGTGAATCGGCCCGCGCCATTGGTCGTGGTGAGCGCGTCCGCGCTGAACGGGTCATAGCGGTACTGATCGGTGTGCAGATACCAGTACGCGGTCTGAATCATCTGCCGCGGCGGTCGCGTCCAGTCCAGCGCGTTGGCCACCTGCGCCCACCCGGTCACCGGCCGGCACTTCTCCTGGCCGACGTAATGCGCCCAGCCGCCGCCGTTCACGCCCTGACATCCGGTCAAGGTGGTCAGGGCCAGGAATGTGCGATAGATGGTGTCCGAGTGGAACCAGTGATTGGTGCCCGCGCCGAGCAGAATCATGGACCGCCCGCGCGATTCCTCGGCATTGGCGGCGAATTCGCGCCCGATCCGGGCCGCCACGGTCGCGGGAACGCCGGTGATGGTCTCCTGCCAGGCGGGCGTGCCCGGCTGGGTGGCGTCCTCGTATCCGGTGGGCCACTCCCCCGGCAATCCCGGGCGGTACACCCCGTATTGCGCGAGCATGAGGTCCAGCACCGTGGTCACCAGGTGCCCGCCGATGGTTCGCGCGGGCACGCCGCGCACGATCTCGGCGGCCGAACCGTCACCGGTGTCGAAGCGCGGCAGCGATACCCGCACCGCGCCCTGACCGTCCATGGTCAGCAGCGGTTCGACCTCGTCGAGTTGCAGATTCCATTTGCCCGCGCCCGCCTCGCCGTAGCGGAAGCCGAGGGAACCGTTGGGCACCAACGGCTTTCCCGCACCATCGAGCAATACCGTCTTGAACGCGGCATTGTCTTCGTCCGCGTATTCGGGCAGATCGGCGGCGGTGAGGAATTTGCCCGGCCGGAATCCGTCCTCGGTCTTGTCCAATCGCACCAGGAACGGCAGATCGGTATAGCGGCGCACGTACTGCTGGAAATACGGCACCTGACGGTCCACGAAGAACTCGCGCAGGATCACATGCCCCATGGCGAAACCGAGCGCGCCATCGGTGCCCGGATGCGGAGCCACCCACTCATCGGCGAACTTCACATTGTCGGCGTAATCCGGCGCGATCGAGATGACCTTCTGACCGCGATAGCGCGCCTCGGCCATCCAGTGCGCGTCCGGGGTGCGGGTCACCGGGACATTGGAACCCCACATGATGAGATAGCCCGCGTCCCACCAGTCCCCGGATTCGGGGACATCGGTCTGATCGCCGAAAACCTGCGGCGAGGCCACCGGCAGATCGGCGTAGAAATCGTAGAAGGACAGCATCGCGCCGCCGATGAGCGACATGAAGCGCGCGCCCGCGGCGAACGAGGCCATGGACATGGCCGGAATCGGCGAGAACCCGGCGATGCGGTCCGGACCGTAGGCCTTGATGGTGTGCACGTGCGCGGCGGCGATGAGTTCGACCGCCTCGTCCCAGGTGGTCCGCACCAGGCCACCGCGTCCGCGCACACTCTTGTAGCGCCGCGACAGCTCCGGATCCGAGATGATCGATTCCCAGGCCAGCACCGGATCTCCGGTGCGGCGCTTGGCTTCTCGATACAGCTCCAGCAGAACGCCGCGAATGTAGGGGTAGCGCACCCGCGTCGGCGAGTAGGTGTACCAGGAGAAGGCCGCGCCGCGCGGGCACCCGCGCGGTTCGTACTCGGGGCGGTCCGGACCGGTGGAGGGGTAATCGGTCGCCTGGGTCTCCCAGGTGATGATGCCGTCCTTGACGAACACCTTCCACGAACACGATCCGGTGCAGTTCACCCCGTGCGTCGAGCGCACCACCTTGTCATGGGACCAGCGGTCGCGATAGAAGTCGTCCGCCTCCCGTCCGCCGCGCAGATATTCGCTGCGCAAATCCGGGGACATCTCGGTGCGGGTGAAAAAGCGCCGGGAGCGGATGAGCGCCTCGGTCAATTCGCCGTCGAGGGTGTTTCCGCTGCTACGCGCCATCTATCCCGCCTCTCACCAGGACCGGCGGCGGGCTCCGTCGCGCGGTCGGATCCACGAGTTCACGAATAGCGGAAACCGTACCGGCAAACTTCAGGCAATTGGGGAATTTCGGCGGTGTCGGGACGTCAGGCGGTAACGCCGACCTCGCCCTGCTCAACCCGTGCGGCCGTCCAGATCTCGGTGGCCCCGAGCAGCGCGGTGCACAGACCGACCGCGATGGACAGCGAGACGACCGATTCGAACGGTCCGACCGCGACGACCATGCCCACGCCGGCGGTGACGAGTCCGATGATCTCCTGCCAGCCCGACCCCACGAACTCGTCGGACCAGGCCGCGGTGATCGCCAGCACCACCCCGCGAACCATCCAGCCCATGCCGATCCACAAGGCCAGCAACAGGACCCACTGACCGCTGTTGATGCACCACAGCGCCAGCAACAGCCCGGTCACACCGCCGAGGAATTGCAGCGCCTTCAACGGGGTGGCGATATTTGCACCGAATGCCGCGATCAACTGAAAGGCGGCCGTGGCCAGCAATACCAGCCCGCAGAGTATGCCCTCGACCGTCACCGACTTGTTCGGCCAGACCGCCAGCGTGATTCCGACGCCGACCGAACACATGCCGGTGACCAGCAGTGCCTGCCAAGCCCAGTCGGCAAACACCGCGGTACGCCCCTCGATCCGATTGGTGGGCATAGCCGAATTGTATGACCGATTAGTCCAAGTCGCTGGAGGACAGGCGGATTCGGCATGTCCGCACTCGGTGCGGCGCGGGCATCAGCGCAGCTTACGGAAGAAATCGCGCAGATCGGCGGTGAGCAGGTCGGGCGTTTCCATCGCGGCGAAGTGACCACCGCGATCGAACTCGGACCAGTGCACGACGGTGTGCTGCGACTCGGCCACGCCGCGCACGGTCTTGTTGCCGGGGAAGACCGCCACACCGGTCGGGACGCCGGAGTTCGGGACCTCGGCTCCCCACTGACCGGATTCCTTGTACAGCAGCATCGAGGAGCCGATGGTGTTGGTGAACCAGAGGGCCGCGATATTGGTCAGCAGCACATCGCGGTCGATCGCCGCATCGGGTGCAGATTTCGCGGGATCGCAGTAGGTGTTCACCACGTCCAGGATCCAGGCCAGCAGACCCGCGGGCGAATCGGCGATCGCCGGGGCCAGCGTCTGCGGGCGAGTGGAGTGCATGCCCGCGTACCCGGAGGTTTCCTGACTGCTCCAATCCTGCATGGCGGCCAGCTTCTCCTGATCGGCCGCACTGTAGGCGGAGCCGTCATCGCCCCACGCGGGGATGGTGATCGGATCGTTGAGATGGATGCCCGCCACGTGCTCGGTATCGATGCGTCCCAGGTGCGGTGCGACGAACGAACCCGCGTCACCGCCCTGCGCGCCGTAGCGGGTATAGCCCAGTGCGGCCATGAGTTTCGCGATCAACTCGGCACTGCGCTCGGTGGCGGCCTGACCGGGCTGCCGGGTGGGACCGGAGAACGCGAAGCCGGGCAGCGTCGGAATGACCAGGTGGAAGGCGTCTTCCGCACTGCCGCCGTGCGCGAGCGGATCGGTGAGCGGGCCGATCACCTCGGTGAAATCCTCGAACGGCCAGCCGTGCACCAGCACCAGCGGCAGCGCGTTCTCGAACCGCGAGCGAATGTGCAGGAAGTGCACATGTTGCCCGTCGATCTCGGTGATGAACTGCGGGAAGCGATTCCGGGCCGCCTCGTGGGTACGCCAGTCGTATTCGGTGCGCCAGTATTCGGCGAGCTCACGAACGTAGGCGGTGGGAATGCCGTAGGTCCAGCCGACTCCGGGCAGCTCATCCGGCCAGCGGGTGGCGGTCAGGCGGGCATTGAGATCGTCGATGTCGGCGGCCGGAATATCGATGCGGAAGGGCTCGAAAGTGGTCATGACTCAACGATAGAAATCGGTTAGGTCAGGTTCGGTCCTAAGCGCGTGCGAATCTGTAGGCATGCTCGAAACCTCGGCACGGCTGCTGCGCCTGCTGTCCCTGCTGCAAACCCACCGTGACTGGTCGGGCACGGAGCTCGCCGAACGGCTCGGCGTCAGCTCGCGCACCGTGCGCCGCGATGTCGATCGGCTGCGCGAGCTGGGGTATCCGGTCGATGCCATGCAGGGCACGGCCGGTTATCGGCTCGCCGCGGGCAGTCAGCTGCCACCGCTGCTGCTCGACGATGAGGAGGCCCTGGCCGTCGCGGTGGGACTGCGCACCACCACCGGCGGCACGGTCACCGGTATCGAGGAGGCGTCGCTGCGGGCGCTGAGCAAGCTCGAACAGGTGCTGCCGTCCCGGTTACGGCATCGTTTGCAGGGACTGCAACGTTCGGTGGTGCGGGTGGAACCCGGTGCGCCGCGGGTGGATCCGGAGACGCTCATCGCGCTGTCCGACGCCTGCCATCGCCATGAACGGCTGCGCTTCGATTACACCAATCACGCGGGCGGACAATCGATCAAGGAGGTCGAGCCGCACGCGGTGGTGAACTTCAACCGGCACTGGTATCTGGTGGCGTGGGATATCGCCAGCCGGAACTGGCGCACCTATCGGGTCGATCGGCTGCACCCGCGCATACCGACCGGGCCCCGCTTCGCACCCCGGGATCCGCCGGACGGTGATGTGGTCACCTTCCTGTCGCACCGATTGTCTTCGGGCAGTTGGCCGCATCGCGCCACCGTCACCCTGCATCGCTCGGCCGCGGAGCTCACGGATCGAATCTGGAGTGGCATGGGCGTTTTGGAGGCGGTGGACGAGTCGAGCTGTCTGCTGCACATCGGCGCGGATACGCCGTGGGCGCTGTCCTGGATGATCACCTCGATCGATACCGATTTCACCGTCACCGAGCCGCCGGAATTGGTCGAGCAGATCGAGATCTTGGCCCGGCGCTGCGCGAATGCGGTGGCCTCCGAGCCGAACCCGCATGCGTCACAGTGACGTTCGCGAAATAGGTACCGGCGCGTCGGGGTGCGAAGTCGCTTCCGCACTGCCGCCGGTTCGCGCGGCGCTCTAGGCTGTAATGACCGTCGCAGGCGGTCGCATCGGAGCGGCCCCGCGTGAAGGGGGAACATTGTGACCGCCACCTATCCACCGGGTCCCCGGTTGCCGAGGATCGTCCAGACGACGCTCTATGGGAAGTGGCGCGGTGCGCTATTGCGGTCGGCGGCACGCACATACGGGGATACCTTCACGCTGAAGCTGGTTCCGCCGTACTCCGAGCAGGTGGTGGTGTTCTCCCGGCCCGAACATATTCGGGAGATCTTCGCGGCCGATCCGGCGGATCTGCATGCGGGCGAGGGCAATCGGCTGCTGGTGCACATCATGGGCGAGCATTCGCTGCTGCTCACCGATGAGGCCGAGCATGCCCGCTCCCGGCGGCTGCTGATGCCCGCCTTCGCGGGATCCTCACTGCGCGGGTATCGCACCCTGGTGGAATCGATCGCCAAAACGCATATCGATCGGTGGTCGAACGGGACGACCGTGCCGACCCTGGACAGCATGAACGAGCTCACCCTCGATGTCATCATGCAGGTCGTCTTCGGCATGACCGATGAGCAGCGCCGGGGCGCGCTCGCACCGCGACTGCGCCGCATCGTGGATATCAACCCGATCATCTTCTTCGGCTGGAAATACCCGTGGCTGGACCGGCGCGGGCCGTGGAAGCGCTTCCGCGAGAATCAGAATGCGATCAACGAGCTGCTGTACAGCGAGATCGCCCAGCGCCGCGCACATCCCGATCTGGCACAGCGCGCCGATGTGCTGTCCCGGCTGCTCGCGGTCGGGTCCGGGGAAAACCCTTCGGATACACCGCTTTCCGATGCCGAACTGCGCGATCAGCTGATTACCCTGCTACTGGCCGGGCATGAGACCACCGCGTCGGCGCTGTCCTGGGCCTGTCATGAGCTCGCGATGCGTCCCGAGGTGCAGGAGGCCGCCCGGCGGGCCGCGCACGACGGCGATGACAAGTATCTGGAAGCCGTGCTCAAGGAAGCCATGCGCCTGCGCACCATTATCGCGGGCACCGGCCGCCGGCTCACCCGCGATATGACCATCGGCGGGCAGGACCTGCCCGAGGGCACGGTGGTATCCACCTCGATTCTGCTGGCGCACAGCCGCACCGAGAACTTCCCGGACGCCGCCGTCTTCCGGCCCGATCGGTTCCTGGACGGTTCGGTCGTCCCCAATACCTGGCTGCCGTTCGGCGGCGGGGTGCGGCGCTGTATCGGCGCGGGCTTCTCCCTCATGGAGGGCACGGCCGTACTGCGCGAGATCCTCACCCGCTACCGGCTATCGCTGCCTGACGGCGTCACCGGCGAGCGGTCCCGGATTCGGAATATCACCCACGTTCCGGCACACGGTGCACCGGTGCGGGTCACCCTGCTCTGAGCTGGCGCGGGAATTCCGAATCCGCCCTGGTGAATTCGGAGCAGTCGGGACATTCGGCGATGACCGGGTGACTGCATTCGGTCAGGTGCGTGAGAAAGCGTTCGGTGGCCTGAAGTAGCGCGACCTGCCGCTGGATATCGGCGCGCTTGCTGTTGATCAGGTCCAGTCTGTCATCACACGCACCCACACCGAGTTGCCGGATCTGGCTCAGCGACAGCCCGGTGCGCTGGAGCAGGCGGATGAGCCGGGCCACGTCCAGGGTATTGGGGTCATAGCTGCGGTGCCCGGAGGGACTGCGCGGTGGATACAGCAGACCCACCGACTCCCAGTGCCGCAGCACATGCGCCTCGATCCCGAGTGCGGCCGCGGCATCACCGATCCGCATGTCCTGCGCGGTAGTCACAATTCGCCTCTTTACTTCATGTCGACGTGAAGTTTTAGCCTGTCGGCACTCCCGGCGACCGACCAGGTTTCCGGGCACCGAACAGAGAGTGCAACCCATGTCGGATCCCGTGCCTTCCCCCAGTTTCGCCCAATGCTGCGCCGCGGCAACCGGTCTGCTGCGCGGTATGGTGCGCCCGCGCCCGGTCGACGAGCGTTTCCTGCGCTCGATCACCGATGCGGGTCTGCCCACCCCGAGCCGCACGGTCAAGGTCACCGCACTGGCCCAGGCGCCGCGCCCGGTGCCAACGGCCATGGTGGTGGAGGGTTTGTTCCGGCCGCGCCGGATCGCCAACTCGCTGACCACGTTCGTGGTTCAGCATCCGGACGCGACCTTCCTGGTCGATCCCAGCGTCTGTCTGGACGCCGAACACCGGGCCATCGCACAGCTGCCCGCGGCGCTGCGCGGTGTGGTGCGCCCGCCCGCCGAGACCTTGGCGACGGTGACCGCACTGGGTTTGGAACCCGAGCTGCCCGCACCGGATTTCGCATTGCCGACGCACGCGCATTGGGATCACGTGTGTGGTCTGCTGGATCTGCCCGGGCTGCCGGTCCAGCTGCATCGTCCCGAATACGAGTGGATCGGTGCGGGGCCGGTGGCTCCGGTGGGTGGTGTTCGCGATTCGCTGCTGGACCGTCCGGTCATCCAATTCGAGCTGGACGGTCCGCCGGTGCTCACCTTCACCCGCAGCCATGACTTCTTCGGTGACGGCAGCATCGTGCTGGTCGATCTACCCGGCCACACCCCCGGCAGCATCGGAATACTCGCCTTCACCGAGCGCGGCTGGATCCTGCTGGCGGGCGACGCGGCCTGGCATGAACTGCAAGTTCGGCACATCCGCCAAAAGTCGTCGTTCCCAGGCAATTTCGTCGATACAGACCGCGATCTGGCCTTCAAGACGCTGCATCGGCTACACCTGGCCCGCAAGTTCGCCACCGTGATCCCGACCCACGACCACGACGCCACCCGGACCCTGGCCACCGCGTCGGATTCGGCTACTGCGGGGCGGTGACCGGATGAATCTGTAGGTGACAGGTGTCGATCTGCGCGGCGACGGTCACCGTATCGGTGGTATTCGGTGCGGTGACCCGCAGATCGGTATAGGAGGCGCACCCCTTGCCGTCATTGTCGAATGCGACGCCCTCGACGACCGCCTGCGCACCGTGACCGGCATCGAGGAGCACGGTCGGCTCGCTGTCATCGCCGGCGGGGAGCCCGCCCATATATCCGCGCGGCGTGCGTTCGGCGTGCAGGAGCGGCCCGCCCGCACCGGTATCGACCCCGGGATATCCGGTCAGCGTGCACGCCCGACCATCCCGGGCCACCGAAAAGTTCAGGCGCACACCGCGATGCCCCATACCGGGTGACATGACGGTCGCGTCCACCACGACCTGTCCATTGCCGCACGGCGCGGGCGCGGCGGACGTCGTCGGAGCGGAGGTCGTCAGGGCGGAGGTCGGCGGCACCGATATCGCGGAGCCGGTACTCGGCGGAGTCGACACCCGCGCGGCGACGCCGGTATCACTCGGCGGCGGGGCGGACGACGTCCCCGAATCGGTCGAGTTGCTCGCGCATCCGGCCAGTCCGAGCACCGTGCAACAGACGGCCACGCTCGCGTATCGTGCTGTCCTCGTAGCCATTCCACTCCCCTGTCGTGTAGCGGTCGATAGTCATATTGTCGCGTGCCGTGCACCCGCTGTTGCGGGCGCGAATCGGACACCGCCAGTACGGTGAGGAAATGGAGATCACCGTGCGTCAGGCCCAGCGTTCGGATATTCCCGCTCTTGCCCGGGTACTCGGGATCGCGTTCGCCGATGATCCGATCTTCTCCTGGTTGATCCCCGATGCGGCGTCCCGGACCCGGCGCGCCGCCATTATGTTCGCCGCCCTGGCCCGATACGACCGCATCGACCACGGCGGTGTCGAGGTCGCGATCGACGATGCCGGAACCATGATCGGCGCCGCCATCTGGGAGCCGCCGGGCTACTCCGAGGGCCGCAACAGCCTGCGCGCCCTCCCCGGTTTCCTGCGGGCCTTCCGAACACGGCTCGGCGTCGCGGGGCGCATGGCCGAGAAGATGGCCGCGGTGCATCCGCACGATCCGCCGCACTGGTACCTCGCCGCCATCGGCACGCTGCCCACCGGGCGCGGTATGGGATATGGCAAGGCACTACTCGCATCGCGATTGGATCGCTGTGATGCCGAGGGACTTCCGGCGTATCTGGAATCGAGCAAGGCGTCGAACGTTCCCTACTACGAGCGCTTCGGCTTCGACGCGACCGGTGAGATCGATGCCACCGAGGGCGGTCCGCTGCTGTGGCCGATGTGGCGCGAGCCCCGGACCTGACACACCGTCCGCTCAACCGTTCGGCGATGAAACCGGGCGTTACGATCTGCGACATCGGCCGATCCGGCCACCACGAAGGAGTTGGTCATGAGTCTCATCGGCGGAGTGCTCGGCTGGTTGTTGACGGCATTCATCGTGCTGATGCTCGCGCGCATGGTGCTGGATTGGATCGCGGTCGCGGGCAGCCCGCCCGATTGGGCATACAAGGCACGCGCCTTCACCCATAAGTGGACCGAACCGGTGATCGCTCCCGTACGCAAGGTGCTGCCGCCGCTGCGCGCGGGCGGTCTGGCGATCGATCTCGCGTTCACGATCGTATTCATTCTCGCGCTGGTGCTGCGTTCGGTGGCGTTCAGCCTGTAGGTGCGCCCGGAAACGGTGCGCTTCCGGGCGCACCGTTTCAGCGAGCCGCCCGCCCGGCGCGCAACAGCGCCGCCGCGAAACACCCCAGTGCCGCCGTATTCACCAGTGCGCGAGCGATATTCCAGGACACCCACGGGCCCTCGAACTTCGCCCGCATCGCGGCCGGATCGGCGATGGTCGCGGGATCACCCGCCGCGGCCAGCTGATCATTGAGCGGCACATTCGCCCCCGCGGTGATCGCGAACATCACGACGTAGCAGGCGAAAGCGGCCAGCGTCCAATACCGCACGGCCGGATCGCCGGTGCGCCAATTGGTCACCACCGCGGCGAATCCCACCGCGAGCCCGCCCATGAACAGCGTCATGAACAGCGGATTCAGAATCGCCGCGTTGATGTTCTGCATGACCTCGATGAACGCCGCGTCGCCGCTGCGCTTCAGGCCCGGCATCACCGCGTAGGAGAACGCCGCGAACAGGCCCGCCATCAGACCGGTGACGATCGCGGACGTGACCAGGCTGATCGTGCGAATGGATCTCATCGCGGCGACTCGTCCCACACCCCGGTGGCCGAGGCGGCGCGGGCGAAATCACCGAAATCACGTGCGCCCCAACCGAGTGCCTGCCGCACGCCGTCGTCGATGCGGGCATTGCGGCCGTCCAGCACCGTGGTGAACAGGTAGAGCAGGAACTCGACCAGTTCCCCGGGCAGGCCGTCGGCGATCAGCGCGGCGCGGTACTCCTCCGGCGTGACTTCCAGGTATTCGATGGGACGTCCGGTCACGGCGGAGATCTCGGCCACCGCTTCGGCGAAGGTGAGCAGGCGCGGTCCCGTCACCTCGTAGATCTTCCCGCCGTGCCCGTCCTCGGTGAGCGCGGCGACCGCCACGTCGGCGATATCCTCGATATCGATGAACGGTTCGGGGACCGCGCCGACCGGCAGGATCAGCTGCCCGTCCCGAATCGCCTGTGCGAATTGACCTTCGGTGAAGTTCTGCGCGAAGAAGCTGGAGCGCACCACCGTCAATTCCGGACCGGTCTCGGCGAGCAGTTTCTCGGCCAGCTGCGCCTCCTCCTCACCTCGGCCGGAGAGCAGCACCAGCCGACGCACGCCGGCCGCGGCCGCCATCTCACCGAACGCCCGCACCGCCTGCGGGGCGCCGGGCACCGCGAGGTCGGGTTGGAAGCTCACGTACGCGGCTCCCACATCCAGCAGCGCGGGCGCCCAGCTCGCGGGATTCTCCCAGTCGAAAGTCGGTGTCGCGGTGCGCGATCCGATGCGGATCGGCACGCCGAGCGATTCCAGTCGCTGGGCCACCCGGCTGCCGGTCTTCCCGGTGCCGCCGAGCACCAGCACGGTCGACTTGTCATTCACGGCAATCCCTCTTCTCATTCGGTCAGCTGCCACTGTCGAGAATCGGCGCGATGATCGACGGGAACAACGACCCATCCGGGAACGGTTGTATTGCTCCACTCAACGATCGAATTGGAGGG
This sequence comes from Nocardia sp. NPDC058058, assembly GCF_042885355.1. Classification (NCBI taxonomy): domain Bacteria; kingdom Bacillati; phylum Actinomycetota; class Actinomycetes; order Mycobacteriales; family Nocardiaceae; genus Nocardia; species Nocardia sp. NPDC058058. Next base: position 1,102,979 of record NZ_JBHVSA010000001.1, read on the forward strand.
TCCGTGGAACGGTATGAGATCGAGGCGTTCCTCGCGGTAGCCGAGGAATTGCACTTCGGGCGGGCGGCCGAGCGCCTGCGGGTCTCCACCGGCCGTATCAGTCAGACCGTCAAGGGCCTCGAACGCCGTTTCGGCGCAGTGCTTTTCGAACGCACCAGCCGTCGGGTGGCGCTCACTCCGATCGGCCGCACGCTCTACGACGACCTCAAACCCGGGTTGCGTCAGGTACAGCAGGCGCTGGACCGGGCGACCAACTCCGGCCGCGGCACCGACGGCATCATCGATGTCGGCTTCGTCGGCGCCGCCGCCGGACAGCTGATTCTGGAGACCACCAAGGTCTTTCGCGCCGAACACCCCGGGGCCGAGGTGCGCTTCCGCGAGGTTCAGATCACCGACGGACTGGAGAGCTGGCGCAGCGAGACCTACGACATGGTGCTGATCAGCAGACCCATCGACGAACCCGATCTGGTGACCGGACCCACCCTGATCAGCGAACAACGCATGCTCGCACTGCCGCGCACGCATCGCCTGGCCACCGGGACCGAACTCTCGCTGGAGGATCTGGCCGAGGTGACGCTGCTGCGCATGCCCGGCACCGTGCCCGACTCCGTTCTGGACGATCGCACCCCCGCTCGCACGCCCGGCGGGCGGCCGATCGCGCACGGGCCCGTGGTGCACACCTTCCAGGAAGTGCTGGCGCGAATCGGCGCGGGCGAAGGCGGATTCGTCGTCGGGGCGCAGGTGACCCGGTTCTATCTCCGGCCGGACGTCGTCTATCTGCCGCTGCGGGACGCACCACCCATCGAATGGGGCTTCGTCTGGCGCGCCTCGCGGGAAACCGCACGCGTACGCGCTTTCAACGATGCCGCCCTGCGGGTGAGCAAGGATCGCGAACGCTGACTGTTCGCTGCCGTGCCGGGAGAGCGGTCCGGCCCGGCGAACTCGCCGGGCCGGGTGCCGAAATGCTTTATGCCCGAATGCAATAGCCCGTCAGGGCTTGCGGGCCAGCCCGCAGACGACCATGTCTTCCCAATCGCTCAGCTGGTGCTCGCCCTTACCGGGTTCCGGACGCCACTGGGCGCACGGGACGATGCCCGGTTCGAGAATGTCGAGATCGCCGTAGAAGGCTCGGATCTCGTCATCTTTGCGCCAGCGGCCACGGCCGAAGGCCTCCAGGATCTTGCGTTCGGTGGCCTGGGCTTCGCGGGTACCACCGGTGCGGAAGTGCGAGATGTAGACCTGGCTGTGCGGTGGCACCTGATCGATCCAGAACTTCACGACACCCGACGGATCTTCCTCGTCCTCCAGGAAGCTCAGCGTCGCCGCGAAGATCACACCGACCGGCTGGCCGAAATCGATCAATCGCTCGACCGCAGGATGTTCGCGAATCCAGGCGGCCTTGCTCACATCACCCTCGACCACATCGATGCCCTCGTCGACGGCGAGCAGTGCGCGGCCATGGGCGACCACGAACGGATCGTTGTCCACGTAGACGACACGGGCATCGGGCTGCAGCCGACGCGCGACCTCATGGACATTCTCGGTCGAGGGCAAACCGCAACCCATATCGATGAATTGGCGAATGCCGTCGGTGGCCATGCTGTGTACAGCGCGGAGGACGGCCTCGCGGTTCGTGATCGCGAGTTGTTCGGAACCGGCGAGATCACTCATGAAGTAGTCGCCGACGCTCTTGTCCACGCCGTAGTTGTCTCGTCCACCGAGTACGTAGCTGTACACACGCGCCACACTCGGCCGGGATTGCCGTGCTCGCATGGCGTTGATATTCAAGTGACACCCCTTTACCTTCCGTGCCCCGGCGGTCTCCGACACACGGTAGTCCTGACGGCCAGAACCGTTGATTGAAGATCATTCCAGATAGGGTCCGCGCCCGAGCGCTCTTTTCCTCCCTGACGATACCGCCGCGACGCCCCTGAAATCACCGGCATTGCTGCACGTTCCGATGTCATTTCACTTGTCGCGAACGGCAGTGCGTGCATCGATCCGTGACGAACCGGTCGGTCAGTCGCCAACCGTGCTGTTCTCGGCCACTGGACGGCGAGTCGCGATCATTGCGTCCAATTGCTGTTCTGCGCGTTCGGCGCGGGCCAAGATCTGTTGGCGCGCATCATCGAGCGCGGCGATGCGCGCGGCCGACTCCTGGCGGGCACGGTCCAGTGTCGTCGCGGCCTCGGTGCGCAGATTCGATATATCGTCGGCGGCGCGCTGCCGGGTCGCGGCGGCCTCGGCACGGACGCGCTCCAGCTCCGCCCGCACCCGGGTCAGCTCATCGCGGGTTTCCGCGACAACCTGATTGCGTTCGGCCGCAGCCTGTTCCGCGCGTTCGATGGCGCGGTCGGCATCGGCGGCGCGCTGTACGGCCAGATCCCGTTCGGCGGCCGCCGCGGTGATCTTCTGTCCGCTGTCCCGCCGCACCTGCTCCACCTCGGCCGCGGACTTGGATCGGGCCAGCTCGATTTCCTCGCTCGCCTGCTGGCGCGCCCGCTCCACATCCTCGGCGGCCTCGCGGCGAACCGTACGGACCTCCTGCTCGGCTTCGGTGCGTGCGGCGAATACGTCATCGGCCGCCTGCTTGGTGATTCGCTCCACCTCGCGCAGCGCGTCATCGCGGGAACTCATCGCCTCGGCGATGCGGGCCTCGGCCTGCTCGGCGGACACCGCGGCATCCTCGGCCGCCGATTCCGCTGCCGCCCTGGACTCTTCGGCGTCCCGCCGTGCCTGCTCGGCGGCCGCGGCGGCCATCTCGGCTTCGGCGATCCGGCGTGCCGCATCCGCCTGCACGGCCTGGACCTGCGCTTCGGCTATGGAAGGGTCTGCCAGCGTGGACAATTCAGCGACCGCGCCGGACAGCGTATTGCCCAGTTGATCGGCCAACGCGCGGAACTGAATCAACAACTCGTCGGCCCGCATTCGAGCCACCGTCACCGGGCCCTGTTGTGTCACAGTGACGTTCGCGGCCGGTGCCTCGGCCTCCTCCTGTAACCGTCGCTGCCGTTCCCGCCAGGCCCGCCAGCGCGTGTGGTCCGGGTGCCCACAGTATTCCGATGGCCGCCCCGGCCCCCCGCCCTTGGTGATCGGCCGACTGCATCCCGGGTAGTTACACACGCTCGACATGGCAAAAGCGTAGCGTTGGTTCCGTCATTTCCAACGCAACAACACGAAACGAATCCTTTTGCGCCCCAATCAGAACCCAGCCGGCCTGACCACCGATAAGTGAACGTTATCGGGTGCCAGGCTCCGCGATTCCGTCAATCGACCTGCGAATTTAATTCGTTTAGTTTGGTCGCCGCAAACGCAACGTAACCCCAACAGAACCCATGAAAAACTGGGCACCCTTCGAACATTCGAATGCATCAGGCGGGCGAGACGAGCAGATCCACGCGATAGTCGGCGGAGGGGATCTGCCGGTTGGTGTGGCGGCCGGGCCGGACGGATTGGAGTTGGATGCGATAGCCGTTGGTGGTGGCGCTACTGGCTTGGGGGTTGGGGTGTAGGGAGTAGCTGGTTTCGGCGGAGTCGATCCTCGCCGTCACAGTGACGGTGATATCGCCGGCCCAGGCGCAGGTGACATCTTCGGGGCAGCGGCTGTCACCGGAGACATTGGTGAGGGTGACCGCGAGGCGACCGGTGTCGAGCTGGGCGGTGTCACCGATGGCCAGGGTGAAGGGGGTGCCGGACGTGGCGGTCACGGTGGTCGGCGGGGCGGTGCTCGGGTCGTCCGCACCGCAGCCCGCGACGGCGAACAGGGCGGTCGCCGCCAGTCCCCAGCGGGCAAAACGCAAGGCTCTCATGGCAATCCATCTTGGCAGCGCGTCAGGCCAGGCACCACGAGGTTATGAAGACGATGAACGCGGTGGCGACCAGGACCACGGCCAGGGCCTTGGCCAGCCAGGGCCGCCAGGTGTGCAGGGCTTCCACCGCGATATAGAGCCAGCCGACGACGATGATCGGGATGACGGCGGGGATGACCACCGCCACCAGGGGCCCGATAATCCAGCCCGCGATGCGGAATCTGCCCCAGGTGATGCCGAGTATCAAGGGAATGACGATGGCCCCGGAGAGGCCGCCGATCAGTTTGTGCAGCGGGCCGTCACCCATCCAGGGGAGGCCGACGCCGGGGATATCGAACAGGTCCAGGGTGCCGAGGATGCCGAGCAACAGGATCAGGATCAAGGTGCCCCACAGGGCGAAGAAGTAATGCCACCGCTGGAGCCGGGTCCAGTTGACCTGGCGGCCTTCGTGCATGGTGGCGAGGGTGACGGCGGACCACACCAGCCACCGGCGGATCAGGCCGGTGCCGGTCTTGGCCATGGCGTCGCGGAAGATGCGGTCGGCCTCGTCGCGGTGGATTTCCCGTTCGGCGATATAGCTGGCGGGTTCGTCCTTGGCCAGGACGAGACCGTCGTGCAGGATCGCGGCGGGCAGGTGCGCACCGGTTTTGGGCACCAACCAGGTCAGGAAGGGCGGGACCGACGTCAGATCGGTGGTCCAGTGCTCGAGGTCGGCGGGAACCTGGATGATGCCCACGCCGCCGGGGGCGTCATCGACGTAGCCGATGCGACGCAGGAGGCGGAATTCCTCACGGCCACTGGCACTGTCGTAGAGCCGCGCCAGTTCGATGGTGAGGTCGGGGGTGGGCGCTTCGGGAGCGGGAGGGGCGGAAGGTCCCGGCGGCGGCGGTGGCGGCGGGGCGGGTTCGGAGTTGATCACCACGGCATCGGGGGAAATCGCGTCGGCGGCGACTTCGGCCGGGGCTTTGCCCGCGTCGTAGAAGGATCCGCCGTTCTGCTCAACGCTGAGCTTCATACCCTCAGGATGACAGGAACATGCAGTACAGACGGTGTACAGCGGGGTGACGATTTGGCATATCAACCAAAAGACTTCGTACATATGCACATTGACTGTTAGTGACCGATCGGTTGCAATCATGGGGTGAGCTACGACACGATCATCAAGAGCGGCCGCTGGTTCGACGGCACCGGCGCGCCCTCCGCCATCCGCCATCTCGGACTTCGCGGTGATCGCGTCGTCGCGGTCTCGGCGCAACCGCTCGACGAATCCGGCTGCGACAACGTCATCGACGCCACCGGCAAATGGGTGACGCCCGGCATGGTCGACATCCACACGCACTACGACGTCGAAGTACTGAAGGCCCCGGCGCTCACCGAATCGGTGCGGCACGGGATCACGACCATCCTGCTGGGGTCGTGTTCGCTGTCCACCGTGCACGTCCAGCCCACCGATGCCGGTGACCTGTTCGGCCGGGTCGAGGCGATCCCGCGCCAGCACGTGATCGAGGCCGTCACCGGGCAGCGGTGGAGCTCGGCGCGCGAGTATGTCGAAGCGTTGGAAGCACTCCCCCTCGGGCCGAATATCGCGGCGATGCTGGGACATTCCGATGTGCGCACCGCCCTGCTGGGACTGGACCGGGCCACCCGCAAAGAGGTGCGACCCACCGCCGCGGAGCAATCGGCCATGGAACAGGCCCTGCACGAGGCCCTCGACGCGGGCTTCGTCGGGATGTCGGCGCAGCAATTGCTGTTCGACAAGCTCGACGGCGATGTCTGCCGCTCCCGCACCCTGCCCTCGACCTACGCCCGAGCCAAGGAACGACGTCGGCTCAATGCGATTCTGCGGCAACGTGATCGAATCCTGCAGGCGGGCCCGGACATCACCTCGCCGCGCAGTATCGCGGCCATGACCTTCAGCAGTGCGGGCCTGTTCCGCCGCAAGCTCAAGACCACCCTGCTCTCGGCGGCGGACCTCAAGGCCAACCCTTTCCTGGTGTACGTCATGGGACCGCTGGCGCGGCTGGTCAATGCCCTCGGCGGCGATTTCCGCTGGCAGCACCTGCCGGTTCCGTTCGAGGTGTACGCCGACGGCATCGATCTGGTCATCTTCGAGGAATTCGGATCCGGCGCCGCCGCACTGCATCTCGCCGATCAGGTGCAGCGCAATGCGCTGCTCCAGGACGAGACCTACCGTCGACGGTTCCGCAAAGAGTACGACGCGAAATTCGGCATGCGCGTCTGGCATCGCGATTTCTTCGACGCCGAAATCGTCGACTGCCCGGACGACACCGTCATCGGCAAGACCTTCGGTCAGGTCGGGATCAGCCGCGGCGGACTGCATCCGGTCGACGCGTTCCTGGATCTGGTGGTCGAACACGGCACCAAACTGCGCTGGCGCACCACCATCTCCAATCACCGACCCGAATTCCTGGACAAACTCAGCGCGAATCCCGGTGTGCAGCTCGGCTTCTCCGATGCGGGCGCGCATCTGCGCAATATGGCCTTCTACAATTTCGGCCTGCGCTTCCTGCGCCGGGTGCATCGCGCCGAACAGGCCGGACGTCCGTTCCTGACGCTGGAGCACGCGGTGCATCGCATGACCGGTGAACTCGCCGACTGGTACGGCATCGACGCCGGACGCCTGCGCGAGGGCGATCGCGCGGATCTGGTCATCATCGATCCGGCGCACCTGGATGAGTCCCTCGACACATACGCCGAACAGGTTGTGCCCGAGTATGACAACCTTTCTCGCATGGTGAATCGCAATGACGCCGCGGTATCGGCCGTCTTCATCGGCGGCGAATTCGTCTTCGGCGACGGTGTGTCCGCACCCGTGCTCGGCACCCGGCGCACCGGCCGCTTCCTGCGGGCGGGAGGCCGATGACGGCGGTCACCGGTCGCCGTACCCAGGCCGAACGCAGTGCCGCCACCCGGGCGGCACTGGTCGAGGCCACCATCGAGACGATCGCCGAAATCGGCTACCACGGTGCCTCGCTCGGTGAGATCAGCCGTCGCGCGGGCATTTCCAAGGGCGCGATCTTCCGGCATTTCGATTCCCGCACCGAACTCGTGGTGGCGGCCGCCGATGAGGTGAGCCACCGGCATATCCGCGCGGTGCAGGATCTGCGGCGTAGCGAGGCCGGTGATCAGCCGATCGATCTGGCCGACATGATGCTTCGGGTGCGCGGCCAGATTCGCGATAAGACCAATACGGTCTGGTTCGAACTGCTGGTCGCCGCCCGCACGGAAGCGGAGTTGCGCGAACGCCTCGAACCCGTCGCCCGCGCACTGCTCGACGCGGTGGAGGAACTGGCGGTGGCCGCCCTCACCCCGATGGTCTCCCCCGAGACCGCGAAACTGCTGGCGACCTCGCTGATCCACATGTTCGACGGCGAGGCGATCTTCCGATCCACCTATCCGCGTCCGGAATTGGAGGATTCGCGAATCGAGCGCCTGGTCGAGGTCTTCCCGCGGGTGCGCACCGATTCCGAACCGGGGTGAGCGGAACCCATACCCTGGATGCCATGCCGGACCAGCATCTGAGCCTCGACTACACGGGCTATCCGAGCATTGTCATCCCGCTCGACTCCGCGACCGGGCTGATGCCGCATTCCCATCCGCAGCATCAGCTCACTTGGGTGCCGGACGGCGTGCTCACCATGGAAACCCGGGATGCGCGCTGGGTGGTGCAGCGGGCGCGGGCGCTCTGGATTCCCGGCGGCACACCGCATTCGGTGATGCCGAGTTCCTCGTGCGAGATGCTGTCACTGTATTTCGAAGCCGAGGAGTGCCCGCTGGAGTGGGCGCAGCCGACGGTGGTCGACGCGACCGGATTGATCGGCCCGCTGCTGCGGTACCTGACGGATCTGCCGAACGAGCAGACCGATCGGCGGGCGCGCGGCAATGCGGTGCTGTGGGATCTGATGATCCCGATGGCGGTGACGATGATGCCGGTCGTACTGCCGACCGATCCGGGTGCGCGGCGGGTCGCCCTCGCGCTCAAGGAGAATCCGGCCGATACTCGCGGACTTGATGCCTGGGCCCGGGAGCTCGCGGTGTCCACCCGTACGCTCTCGCGACGCTTCCGGGCCGAGACCGGCACCAGTTTCGAACGCTGGCGGGCGCTCGAGCGATTGAACTCGGCGCTGCCGTTACTGGCTGCGGGACAGCCGATTTCGCGGGTGGCACGGACCGTCGGATACACCACCGCGAGCTCATTCATCACCGCGTTCCGCCGCGAGATCGGCACCACCCCGGCCGTATTCTTCGGCGGGAGCGGCACCGATCTCGGTCAGGTTAGCGGCGGGTAGCGCGCAGCTTTCCCGCGGCGAAGGCCGCCGCGGCCACGAGGGTCGCCGCCAGGCCGAACACCGTACCCAGCGTGAACAGCGCGTTCAATCCTTCGATCGATGCCGTATGCGCGGTCTCGGTCAATAGCGGTGTGACCGAGGCGAATTCCGGCGGTACCGCGCCCGCCAGGTCGGTGCCCGCCCCGGCGGCGACGCCGTCGAGGAATTGGGTGCGCAATTCCGGCGTCACAGTGACATTGTGCGCGGCAAGGAGATCCAGGCCCCGTCCCGCTTCCGCACGCGCGCTATGGCTGAAAATCGCGCCGAGTCCCGCCACGCCCACCGCCATCCCGACCTGCCGCAGCGTGCCGAAGGTCGCGCTGGCCATACCCGCGTTCGCATCCGAGGCGAAGGTCAGCGCGGCCGCCTGATTCACCGTGGTGATCGCGCCGAGCCCGATGCCGCCGATGATCATGCCCGGCACGAAATGCGTCCAGGCGTCGGTGCTTTCGACATTGCCGAGCAGCCACATGCCGAGTACGACCAGCCCCATGGTGAGCGGTAGCGATACCGCGGTCGGCACCCGTTTGGCCAGCACCGCGCCCAGTGGTGCGGCGACCAGCGCGGCAATGCTCACCGGCACCAGCCGCACACCCATCTGAAGCGGCGTGAATCCCATGGTGTTGATCAGGAAGATGGCCAGATAGTTGGAGGCCGCCATGAGCGTGGCCATATGCGCGACGGCGATGATCGCGATTCCGGCGAATCCCGGCTTGCGCAGCATCGACACGTCGAAAAGCGCATGGGGAGTGCGGAATTGCCATGCCATGAACAGCGTCAGCAGCAGCACCGAGGCGATACCGAGCGATACGATCGTTCCCGAGGTCCAGCCCAGTGCGTTACCGCGGGTCAGGCCGAGCACGCCGGCCAGCAGTCCACCCGAGAGCAGCACCGATCCGAGCCAATCTGTTCGGCGATCGAGATGCCTTGCGGTCTCGGGCATCCGCAGCAACGCCAGCACGAAGATCAGCACGCCGATTGGCACATTGATGGTGAAGATGGACCGCCACCCGAATGCGGTGACCAATGCGCCGCCGAGCACCGGACCGGCCACGGTCGCCCCCGCCATCACCGCGCCGTAGACGCCGATCGCCTTGGCCCGGGCATGCGCCTGCGGATACGCGACCGCGAGCAACGGCAGCGCCGTCGCGAAAAGCATTGCCGCGCCTACGCCTTGAACGGCACGCAGCACGTTGAGTTGCAGAATGGAGCCCGCGAGCACCAGCGCCAGCGAGGACACGGTGAAAACCGCCATGCCACCGAGAAATACGCGTTTGCGCCCGAACCTGTCTCCGGCCGAGCCGAGCGTGAGCAGCAGTCCGGCCAGGGGCAGCGCATAGGCGTCGATCACCCATTGCAACCCGTCGATGGAGGCGTCGAAATCGCCGCGAATATCCGCCAGCGCGGCGGACACCACGGTGGCGTCGAGCATCAGCATGAAGATGGCGGTGCACACCATGAACAGCACCAGCCCCGGACGGGTGGCAGGGCCGACCGTTCGTCTCGATGGCTCGAGCCCCGCACCGGCGGTCGTCGTAGTCATTTGCAAACCTCTGATCTGATCGGGCGCGCGGCGAATTCCGCTGCCGCGTCCCTGACGATTCGGTGGACGCACCCCGCCGGCCAGGGTGCGCCACCAACGCTAATCAGGCGCCGACCTGTCGGAAAGACAGAATCGAGACAGGCAATTGCGCGTATCGGACACGACGTGTGACCCGTGTCCGGGGAACCGCCTACGCCGCACCGACCTCGGGCGGGATAGATTGCCCTGGAGCTTGCGGTAAACCAGCAGTCACCCATCGACCCTTCAGGGACGGAGTCCGGACGTGTCCGACGCAGCACCGATCAGCTGGGACCACCTCAAATCGCGGCAGCCCACCGACGCCGACCGCGCCGCGCTGCAAACCGAACTCGTGGCGCGCGCCCGCACCGTGCGCGAGAACGGCTGGGCCGACCACCGCACCGAATGGTCGCCGAGCGAAATCGCCGGTGTCGCCTACCTACTCCAGGATGCCGAGGTCCTCGAGGAACTCGGTGAGCAGGAAGGTTCGGTGCTGACGGTGTTCGCGGGAAATCTGTACGGGTTCAACGGAGCTCGCAAGGATATCGAGGCTGGATTGGTCGGCACGCAGGCCTGGTTCGACGCCGCCCGTACCGCACTGGGTTCCTGAACCGCTCCCCTGCTGGGCGCGGCGCAGGATCCACTGCGCCATTGCGGCATTCGCCCGCAGCACCCGGAGCGGGGGCGGTGTTCAGGGGTGGTGCGGCACCGCTTCCGAGATCCGGGCGACCAACTGCCAGGGCCGGGAGGTGTCCGCGGTGGCCTTACCGCTGGTGAGGATTGCACCCGACAGCCCGCGAGCCGGGTCGGACCAGCCGTACTGGGTGGTCAAACCGCTTCGGCCGAAATGGGATTCGGTGTGGCGGCCGAATTTGGAGCGGCGTGCGCCCAGTTCGTATCCGGCCACCGATACTCGGCCCGCCGCACCCGGAATCCAGCGTGCGGGCTGGACGGCCTGATTCACGGTTTCGGGGCGCATGATCCGAACCCCGTCCAATTCGCCGCCGCGCGTAAGGATTTCGTAGAACCGGGAGAGCTCGTACGCGGTGGTGACCAGGTTGCCCGAGGGGAGTTCGGCGGTGAGGAAGGCTCGAGTATCGGCCTCGGGATTGGGGCCGGACAGGCCGCCGCCGAGGGCCCTGCCCGCCAGGTGCCGCCAGATGCGGGACGGGCCGGGGCCGACCTTGACGCTCGGGACGACCTCGTCCACATCGGCGGGGTCGACGCCGAAGTTGTTCCAGCGGAAGCCCAATGGGTCCAGCACCTGCTCGCGCAGATGGTCGCGCATAGGTTTGCCGGTGGCGCGGCGCACCAGCAGGCGCTGGATCAGGCCGCTGGTGAGGGCGTGGTAGACGCGGAATCGGCCGGGTCGCCAGCTGGGCACCAGATCGGCGAGACCCTGCACCGCCAGGTCCTCGTCCAGCACCATTGCGGTGCCGGAGTGCGGTGCGGTGATGAACGGGACGCCCGCCGAGTGCGAGAGCACGTCGGCGATGGTGATGCGCTCCTTGCCGTGCGCCGCGAACTCCGGAATGTATTGGCTGACCGGATCATTCAGCGCGAATGCCTGCTGCTCGATCAGCATGAACATGAGGGCGGCGGACACGCCCTTGGCGGTGGAGAACCCGCAGAACGGCATATCGGGGGTGATCAGTCGTTTGGGTGTCTCGGCGGTGTCGGCGGGTCCGTTGCCCCAGCCGTGGCCGATGGCCCGGTTCAACAGGATTCCGCCGTCGCGGCGCAGGCAGACCTGGATGGCGGGGGTGGTGCCCATGCGATACCAGTCCCGCACCGACTCCCAGATCGCCTCGACCGCGCGCGGGTCCACCCCGAGCGCGGCGGCATCGTCCTCCGGTCCGGTGGTGGTCACCGTTTCGAGTTCGGGGTCGATCGGCACCATCGCTATCGCACCTGTGCTCATTCGACCAGAATAGTGAGCACACTTCGGTAGTTGCTGAGACGCGTCTGGCCGGAGTGTGGCAGTGCTAGTCGGAACTGCTGCTCGAACTGCTGGAACCCGAATCGCTCGAACTGGAACCGGAATCGCTCGAACTGCTACTGCCACTGTCGTAGCTGGAACCGCCGCTGTCGTGGCTCGAGCCATGACCGCTGTGATCGTGGGACCAGCTGTGGCCGTGATGGCTCTGGTCCCCATGGTGGTGACCGTGCTGCTGGTGCCCGTAATTGTCCGAGCCTCCCCAGTCCGGACCACCGGGCTGCCACTGCTGATTGTTCGAACTGTCATCGAAGAACGCATGGGTCCAGTGCTGATCGGCGTTATGCCCCGGCCGCTGACCCGGCATCGGCAACCGCCGCCGCGAGCTGCGGGTGACGAGCACGATGACGATCACCACGGGCACGACGGTCACGCACAGCACCGTCGGGATCAGCACGAGCAGAATCTCCATGCCCGGATTATCGACGCTCGCGCCCGTTTTCGTATCCCGAGCGCGCTGCGGCTCAGAACGACCAGATCAGCGGCACGATACCGAGCGCGACCACGAGGTACAGCGCCAGCACCGGCAGCCCGAACCGCCAGTAGTCGCCGAAGCGATAACCGCCCGGACCCATGATCATCAAATTGGCGGGGGTCGCGATCGGCGTCAGCACCGCCGCGGCGGCCGCGATCGCCACGCACATGAGCACCGGGCGCAGGGAGATTCCGGCATCGGCGGCGGCGGACACCGCCACCGGAACGATGACCAGCGCGGTAGCGGTATTGCTGATGAATTGCCCGAGCAGTGCGGTGATCACGAACAATCCGAGCAGCAGCAGCGTGCCATTGCCGCCCGCCGCGGACACGACCGTATGCGCGACCTGATCGGCCGCACCGGACTCCTGCATGGCGATCGAGAGCGGGAACATACCGCCGATGAGAACGACCGTGGTCCAGGAGATGCTGCGGTACGCGCCACCGGGATCGAGCACCCGGAACACCACCATGGCGCACGCCGCGAGCAGCACCGCGACCGCCGCCGGAACCAGGCCGGTCGCCATCAGCACCACCATCACCGCGACGACGCCCAAGGCCCGCCAGGCGCGCGGACCCGGTGGCACCAGTTGGCTGCGCAGCGCCTCGGGCGAGTCGGCGGTGAGCACATCGGCGCGGCGACCGGCCTTGCGCGCCAGCGCATCCCACGAACCGTGCAGCAGCAGGGTGTCACCCGCCGCCATTCGAATACTGCCCGATTCACTCCCCCGCCCGTCCCGGCGCACGCCCAGTACGACGACATCGCCCACATCGGAGGACATGCCCGGAAACACTCGCTGACCCACCAGCCGCGAGCGCGGGCTCACCACTACTTCGAGCAGGCCGGTATCGGCATTGAGCAGCAGCGGGATCAGCTGATCATCGTCCGGTGCGGCGCGACGCTCCAGATGTTGTTGCCGGGCAAAGCTATTCACCGCATCCGGCGCGCCGCGTACCACGAGCAGGTCACCGCGCTCGACCGGTTCCTGGCCGCGCGACTGTTCATCGGCGGTCAGCACGGTCACCGGGAACACCCCGGACGGCTTGTGCTCGACCAGGGAATCGGCGGGCAGACCGACCAGCGGCGAATCCCCGCGGACCCGCAAAAGCGCTGCGCCGCCGGTGAGTTGGTAGTCGTACACCAGGGTCCGCGCGTGCTCGCTCAAATCGGCGGGCAGGGTTTCGGGACTGCGCTCGGGTAGCAGTCGTTCGAGCAGCAGCGCCAGTGCGATGGTTCCCGCGATGAGGGGAATACCGGCGACCGCGAAGTCGAAGAACCCGAACTTCGGCACGCCCGCGTGTTCGGCGGCCTCGTTCACGAGCACATTCACCGGTGTTCCGGTCAGCACCAGCAGGGTTCCGGCGTGCGCGGCATAGGCCAGCGGAATCAGGAATTTGGACGGTTGCGCACCGAGTTTGATGGCCAGCGATACCGTCACCGGCAGCAGCGCGGCCACCGCGCCGTTCTGGGTCAGCAGGGCGGCCAGCGCGGCGGAGACCAGCATGGCCAGCACGAGCGCGCGGCGCCGCCGGCCGCCGGAGAGCGCGACGATCCGCCGCCCCGCCCAGCCGGTGAGGCCGCTGGCCTCGAGCGCGCCGCTGACCACGAACATGGCGGCGATGAACAGCACCACCGGATCCCCGAATCCGGCGAACACCTGATCGGAATCGATGAGCCCGAGCGCGTAGACCAGCAGCGCCGAACCCAGGGCCACGATCTCCACCGGGAGCCGGTTCCACAGGAACAGGGCGATCACCACGCCCAGCACGATGAGGCACTGTGTCGCCTGGCTCACGGCGTCATCCCTTCCGTCGGCAGGGAATCTCTCTCGGTGTCAGGCGATTTCGCCGATATTGCCGATGACGCGGCGCAGGTTGATGCGGCCGTCCTCGAGCTGGTAGGTCACGCAGGCGATCGCGCATTCACCGGCGGCGACCCGCTCGGAGATGATGATCGAGCGCTGCATCAGTACCCGTGCGGTTTCCACCACGTGCCGGGCTTCGAGATCGTCGACCTCTTCGAGTCCCTCGCGACGGCCGATGAGGATGGAGGGTGTCACGCGTTCGACGACGCTGCGAATGAATCCGCCTGGTACATCGCCGTTGTCGAGTGCGTCGATGGTGGCGCGCACCGCACCGCAGCTGTCATGTCCGAGCACCACGATGAGCGGGACGTTCAGTACCTGCACGCCGTATTCGATGGATCCGAGCACCGAGGAGTCGATGACGTGCCCGGCGGTGCGCACCACGAACATATCGCCGAGGCCCTGATCGAAAATGATCTCGGCCGCCACCCGGGAGTCGCCACAGCCGAACAGGATCGCGTGCGGTTGCTGTCCGGCGACGAGTTTGGCGCGGGCGCTGGCGCCCTGACTGGGATGCTGCAGCGTGCCTTTCACAAAGCGCTCATTGCCCTCGCGCAGCGACTTCCAGGCACCGATCGGATTGGAATGCGGCATGCGCCCCAATCTTCCACAGTCGCCCCGGGCCGATGGCCGCAATTCAGTTACGGTCTAGCAAATCAGCGCATCGCGGGTGCGGTCGCGCGGCTCGTCGAGACCGGGGTGCGTCGGGTTCGGCGCACGTCACCTCCGAAACGATCGAACTGGGCGCTACACTCTTGGCGCTATGGAACATATGTTCGAGTCGAATGCGGATGCGCGCGCGGGAGTTCGTCCCGACCGGGCCGCGATTCTGCATGCCGACCTGGACTCCTTCTACGCATCGGTGGAACAGCGCGATGATCCGCGCCTGCGCGGGAAGCCGGTGCTCGTGGGATCGGGGGTGGTGCTGGCGGCGAGCTATGAGGCCAAGGCATTCGGGGTTCGGACACCGATGAATTCACGGCAGGCGCTGCGCCTGTGCCCGCACGCGATCGTGGTGCCGCCGCGCATGTCGGCGTACGCGCAGGCGAGCAAGCGGGTGTTCGAGATCTTCCGGGACACCACGCCCGAAGTGGAGGGCATCTCGATCGACGAGGCGTTCCTGGATGTGAGCGGGCTGTGGCGGATCGCCGGGACGCCGGTGGAGATCGCGCGAGGTTTGCGCGAGCGGGTGCGGCAGGAGGTGGGGCTGCCGATCTCGGTGGGGGTGGCGCGCACCAAGTTCCTGGCCAAGGTGGCCAGTGCGGTATCCAAACCCGATGGGCTGCTGGAGGTTCCGCCGGATGGGGAGCTGGAATTCCTGCATCCGCTGCCGGTGGAGCGGCTCTGGGGTGTGGGTGAGGTGACCGCGCGGGAATTGCGCGAGCGCGGCATCACCAGGGTCGGGCAATTGGCCGAGATGGGCGAGGGACCGCTGGCGGGTGTGCTCGGATCGGCGGCGGGACGGCATCTGCACGCGCTGTCGTGGGCGCGCGATCCGCGGCGGGTCGAGACCGGTCGCAGGCGGCGGTCGATCGGCGCGCAGCGCGCGTTGGGCCGCCGTACCCGCACCGATGACGAGATCGAGGCGTACCTGATCGGGCTGGCCGATCGGCTCGGGCACCGGCTGCGCAAGGCTCGCCGGGTATGCCGAACCGTGGTGTTGCGCTTGCGATTCGATGATTTCGGCCGCGCCACCCGCTCGCACACGCTGGCCGAGGCCACCGATAGCGGCGAGGTCATCCTGCATGCCGCACGCACCCTGCTGACCGCGGCGCTGCCCATGATCCATGAGCGCGGGCTCACCCTGGTCGGCCTGGCGCTGACCAATCTCGACGATGCCGACACCATGCAGTTGTCGCTGCCGCTGGAGCATCGCGCGGAATCGACCCTGGATTCGACCCTGGACGAGCTTCGGAATCGGTTCGGCGCGGGCACCGTCACGCGTGCCGCGCTGCTGGGTCGCGGTGAGGGGCTTTCGGTTCCGATTCTGCCGGATTGAGCAACCGATGGTTGCGCGTTCGGTGATCGAGGGCTAGTGTCATACGCAACCAAACGTTGCACATGGAGGCCGGTATGACGAGTCTGGAATTCGGGAGCATTGAACGGGAGATCCACGTCGATGCCCCGCCCGAGGTGGTGTTCGAAGTGGTCAGCAGCCCGGAGCATATTTCGGAGTGGTGGACCGACGACGCCTCCTACGAGGTGAAGCAGGGCGCGGTCGGCGAATTCGTCTGGGGCGATCGAATCGATGTGCTGGCAATGACGGTGGTCACCGTGGAACCGCCGCGGCTGTTCGCTTTCCGGTGGTGCTATCCGGACAACGAGGTCGACGACGCGGTCAATTCGATGCTGGTGACCTTCGAACTGACGCCCTCCGGGTCCGGCACCACGATCCGCATGGTCGAAACCGGGTTCCGCGAAATGGGCTGGGAGGTGGCCAAGTTGGAGGCGCAGTACAACGATCACGTCGCCGGTTGGGACACCTTCATCCCGCGCCTGGGCGAATACATCGGGAAGTTGGTGTCCGCGCTATGACCACCGTGGTCGACGACGACCTGTGGTCGGCCATCGGCGATCCGACTCGCCGACGCATGCTCGACCTATTACTGGCCGACGGGGACGGTACGGCCACCAGCCTGAGCGAGCGACTACCCGTCACCCGCCAGGCCATCGCCAAACATCTCGGCGTGCTCGACCGCGTCGGCCTGGTGCACGGCACCCCCGCCGGGCGCGAGCGCCGATACCGCGTGGATGAGGCCCAATTGGCTCGTGCCGTAGCGCAATTGGCGCAGGTGGGATCCGAATGGGATGCCCGATTGCGCCGGATCAAACGGCTCGCCGAAGCGATTCAGCGCGCCAAGGAAAAGCACGACGCACAGCAGTGAACAAGCACAGAAGGAAGATCGAAAATGGTAGATATCCTGCACCAGGTCGGCATCAAATCGCCCAAGGCCGAGGTCTATTCGGCGCTGACCAGCGTCGAGGGCCTATCGGGCTGGTGGGCGAGCAATACCTCCGGCAAGGGCAATGACGTCGGCGGCGTGCTCCAATTCCGTTTCGGCCCGGGTGGAATCGATATGAAGGTCGTCGACCTCGTCGCCGACAAGCGGGTGCTCTGGGAGGTCGTGGACGGTCCCGAGGAGTGGATCGGCACCCATGTCGAGTTCGAGCTCGACCAGGCCGACGAATACGCCAATGTGCTGTTCCGGCATCTGGGTTGGAAGGAGCCCGTACCCTTCATGCACCACTGCAGCACCAAATGGGCGGTATTCCTGGTCAGCCTGAAGCAGCTGATCGAAACGGGTACGGGCGCACCGGATCCGCGCGATATCAAGATCGACAGCTGGAACTGATTCGACCGCTCCCCCGCGGCTAATTCCCGGTGGTCAGCGATCGTTCGATACCCGGCCAGGCCTGATGCAGCGCGTCCTGCCAGTACGGCCACGAATGCTGACCGCCGGGGACGTAGGTGTAGGTGGCGGGGATATCCAGTTGGGTTGTGCGCTTTTCCAATTCGTGCGTACAGGTGTCGACGACCGATTCCAGCGCTCCGCCGCCCGCCGCCGTGTGCTGCCGCCCGGTAGGGTCCGCCGCCCCGCCGTCACCGGCGGAGATGTGCAGATCGACCCCGCGCAGCTTCTCCAGGTTCTCCAGGGTGGCGGGATCATTCGCGACCCAGCCCGGCGCACCGTCCACACCCCACATATTCCACGGATTGCCGCCGCCGGAGAGCACCACCGCTTGGACATACCGCCGTCCCGGATCGGTACTGGTTTCGGCGCATCCGCTGAACGAGCCGACACTGCGGTACAGCCCGGGCGCGGATTCGGCCAGTGCGAGCGCGGCGGTGCCCGACATCGACACTCCCACAATGGCGTTGCGGCCGGAACCGTTCAGTTCGGCATCGAGCAGCGGCGGCAGTTCCCGCGTCAGGAAGGTGGTCCATTTATTGCGGCCCAGGTTCGGATCGTCGGCGACCCAATCGGTGTAGTAGGTATACTTACCGTCCAGGACCGTCACGGTGTTGACGTTCTTATCCGACATGAAGTCGATCAGATCGGTATTGGTCTCCCAGGAGGACTCGACGCCACCGGCACCGAGACCGTCCTCCGCGCCATTGAGCAGATAGAGCGTCGGCTGCGGTCGACTCGTATCCCCGGCCCGCATGACACGCAGCCCGATCACGCGATTCATGGCGGCCGAGTACACGTAGACGGTTTCGCGCCGCTCATCGGTGCGCACCACGTGATCGATATGGGAGCCGTCCCCCGCGGCGGTCGGTGCGGCGGCCCCCGCGGGTGCCGCCACCGGTGCCGCCGCGGCGGCGCATACCGAGACCACTACGACCCATTTACCGATCTTGCGACGCTGCACACTCATCCGATCACCTGACGTCCACTGCCGAATCACTGGGCCAACGCCCAAGATCGCTCCCGCGTTCCCCACGCGAAAAATTGCCCCGCATAACCTGATTCACAGCGTTTTCCCAGCTAGAGGCCAGGCTCCTCACCGGGTCGGCGGCGAGACTCCCGCGGTGACCGTCACCACCGCCGAGTCCGCGCCACCCGTATCGACGCCGCCCGCCGAGACCGCAACGGCCCTGCTGCCACCCGTCCGGAGATGGGAGCGCGCGGGATTGGCCGCACTGCTGCTGGGCACCGCCGTGGCCTACCTCTGGAACATCACCGTCAATGGGATGGGCAATGGGTTCTATGCCGCCGCGGTGTGGTCCGGCTCGGACGATTGGAAGGCACTGCTGTTCGGGTCGCTGGACCCGGGCAATTTCATCACCGTCGACAAGCCGCCGGTCTCGCAATGGGTGATGGCGCTCTCGGGCCAGCTGTTCGGGTTCAGCAGTGCCAGCATGCTCGCCCCGCAGGCGCTCATGGCGGTGGCGGCGGTCGCGCTCATGTACGGCGCGGTCACCCGGGTGACGCTGAATCGCGGGGCCGGATTGCTGGCGGGCGCGGTGCTGGCGGTGACGCCGGTGGTGGCCCTGATGTTCCGGTTCAACAACCCCGACGCCGTCATGGTGCTGCTCATGACCGCTGCCGCGTACTGCACCATTCGGGCGCTCCCGAAGGCGAGCCTGCGCTGGCTGCTCTTGGCCGGAGTCGCACTGGGATTCGCGTTCCTGGCCAAGATGCTCGAGGGCTTGATGGTGCTGCCCGCGCTCGGGCTGGCCTATCTCGTGGTCGCACCGACCTCACTCCGCAATCGGTTCCTGCACCTGTTCGCGGCGGCGGGCGCGCTGCTGGTCTCGTCGGGTTGGTACGTGGTGCTGACCATCCTGTGGCCGGAATCCTCGCGGCCGTATCTGGCCGGTTCCAAGGACAACACGTTCATGGATCTCGTCCTTGGCTACAACGGATTCGCGCGCTACCTGGGCCACAACCATATGGGCGGACGTAATCCGTTCGAGCTGCCCGAGGGCTATCAGATCCCGCACAGCGTCCAACAGCATTTCGGCCCGGGCGGATTCGGGTCCGGGCGCAGCCGCATGTTCACCGGCGAGATCGGCTTCGAGATTTCCTGGCTGCTGCCCGCGGCGCTGCTGGCGTTCGTGCTAGTTCTCATCGCGCGCCGCAAGGAACCGCGCACGGACTTGATCCGCGGCGCCGCACTGGTTTTCGGGTTGTGGCTGATCATCGACGGTGTCGCGTTCTCGGGCATGCAGGGCGGTATGCACGCCTACTACACCCTCGCCGTGGCGCCCGCGATCGCCGGTGTGTTCGCGCTCGGCGTGCACGAGTTGTGGCAGCGGCGCACGAGTGCCTTCGGCCGAATCGGCGGGGCCGCACTGGTGCTGAGCATGGGGGTGTGGGCGTTCGTGCTGTTGCAGCGCAATCACCCCTGGCAGCCGTGGCTGCGCTGGACGATTCTCGCGGTCACCGTGCTGGTGGTGCTGGGATTGATCCTGGCCTCGCTGCCGCCCGCCGCGAAACGCGGCCCCGCTCGCGATCGCGCCACCGCGCTGCTGCTAATCGCGGGTGTGCTTGCCGGCCTGGCCGGTTCGGTCGCCTATACCGCCGCGACGCTGCCGCAGTCGCACACCGGCGGCGGACCCAGTGTGGGCCCACCTGCCCCGCCCCGAGATCTGGGTGCGCTCAGCGCTTTCCGCAGTCAGATGAGCATGATGATGGGAACCGGTGACGTCGATCCGCAATTGGCCGCGATGCTGAAGGCCACCGATACGACATGGTCCGCGGCCATTGACCGGTCCGGTCCGGCGGCGGCGCTCGAATTGGCCACTCGCACCTCGGTGATGGCGATCGGCGGCTTCACCTCGGAGGATCCGGTGCCCACGCTGCCGCGGTTCCAGCAGTATGTGCGCGATCGGCAGATCGGCTACTACATCGTTCCCGAGGTGAAGCTGCCCGACGCCTGGCGCACCGACAAGAAGCCCGGCGATAAGACCGCCGATGCCACACCGCCTGCCGCGCAACCGAACTCGGCGCAGCCGAACTCCGAACCCGGCGTATGGCGGCCCGCCGGGAACAAGCAGATCCTGGACTGGGTGATGGCGCACTACACCGAACAGCACATCGGCAACCTCGCGGTCTTCGACCTCACCGCACCGGCACACTGACGGACGTGTAGCTACTGCCCGGTCTGTGAGGCCGCGGCGGTCGGATCGAGGTCGGCGAGCGAGAGCGGATGGCGCGGTGCGGAATTCGCGATGATCTCGGATCGCACCCGCAACGCGCCGTCGACGTGCAGGAGTTCCCCGGGCGCGAGCGCACGCCAGCCCGGGTCGGGGTCCATGCGTTCGGTCGCGATCACCACGGCCGGGTGATCGGTGAGTTGTGCACTGGCCGCGTGGATTCCGGTGCGCCCGCCGTGCTCGAGATGGCGCGTGCCGTCCGGTCCGCCGGGATCGCGCTCCAGCACGAACAGTTCGTGCGTATCGGGGTAGCGCAGCGCCCACAGGTCGGTGGCCGTGGTCAGAATGAGGTTGAGCGCGTACACCGGCAGATTGTCCGCGATCCACCGCGCCGCATCGGCGATGCCAGCGCTCACATCTCCCCCGTGCCGATCCGTGCGCTGGGTGATGAGCGCGAAGAACCGTTCGGAATCGGTGTCACCGTGCACCAGCGCCCGGTAGTCACCCAGTTCCGCCTCCAATTCGGGCAGTCCCTGCACGACGCCGTTGTGCGCGAACAGGCGATCGTGCTGTTCGAACGGGTGCGTATTGTCCGGCCGCAAACCACCGGTGGAGGCGAACCGCACGTGCGC
This sequence comes from Nocardia sp. NPDC058058, assembly GCF_042885355.1. Taxonomy (NCBI): domain Bacteria; kingdom Bacillati; phylum Actinomycetota; class Actinomycetes; order Mycobacteriales; family Nocardiaceae; genus Nocardia; species Nocardia sp. NPDC058058. Next base: position 1,124,269 of record NZ_JBHVSA010000001.1, read on the forward strand.
GACGAAAGTCGCCGACTCCCGTTCCCGCGCTTCCCTGGTGAAGTCCGCGTCCCGGTAGGCCGCGATCGGCTGCTTCTCCACCAGCGGCTTCCCCTCGGCGGTGAAGGTCCCCAGCCCGACCCCGTCCGGCTCCCGCCGACTCTGCTGTTCCAAACTGTCCGGCGCGTTCACCAACCAGAATGTGGCTTTGACCCGCTGCGGCGCGGCCGATAATCCGAACAGCCTGCACATGGCGTCCTCCTCGAAAGTCGACGGCCCTCCGAAATATTCTGCACCGCCGCTCGGATACCCGGGCACACGCGGGCGGCGGCGCGCGTCCGAATCCGCCGCTACCGTGGCGGTGTGAATATCACCGCAGGGGAAAGTGTGATCGATCGCCGCGCGTTGAGCGGCTGGAGCCGGACGGCTTCCACAGTGGCGCAGGTACTTTCGACCGACGATATCGATCGGGTGGCACGCGCGGTCCGGGAGGCGGGGCCGCGCGGGGTGATCGCCCGGGGGCTGGGGCGCAGCTATGGGGATCCGGCGCAGAACGGGGGCGGCCTGGTCGTCGATATGACGACGTTCGCCCGGATTCACACCGTCGACCCCGACAGCGGTGTGGTGGATGTGGATGCCGGGGTGAGCCTGGACGCGCTCATGCGCACGGTGCTGCCGCACGGGTTGTGGGTGCCGGTGCTGCCGGGCACGCGGCAGGTCACGGTCGGCGGGGCGATCGCCTCCGATATCCATGGCAAGAACCATCATTCGCACGGCAGCTTCGGCAATCATGTGCTGTCGATCGATTTGCTGACCGCCGACGGATCGGTCCGCACCCTCGAACCCGAAGGGCCGGAGTCGGAGCTGTTCTGGGCGACCGTCGGCGGTATGGGGTTGACCGGCATCGTGGTGCGGGCGCGCGTGCGGTGCAAGCACACCGAGACCGCGTATTTCCTCGTCGACAATGACCGCACCACGTCCCTCGACGAGACCATGGAATTGCTGACCGGCGGATCCGATGACGGGTACGACTATTCGATGTCGGTGCCGGACACCATCAATACCGGGGCCAAGCTGGGGCGGGCCGCGTTCAGCCGGGGATCGCTGGCCAAACTCGATGAGCTGCCGGTGAAGCTGCGCTCGAATCCATTGAAATTCGATGCGCCGCAGCTGTTCACCGTGCCCGATATCTTCCCGAACGGGATGGTGAACAGGGTGACCGCGCGGGTCTTGGCCGAGGTCGCGTATCGCGCGTTTCCGAAGCGGGCGCGCGGGCGGATTCAGAATTTGACGCAGTTCTATCACCCGCTGGATCTGCTCGGGGAATGGAATCGCGCCTATGGGCGGCGCGGGTTCCTGCAATACCAGCTGTCGATGCCATTCGGTGCGGAGGATCAGCTCGCCGATGCGGTGCGTGCCATCGCGCACTCCGGGCATCCGTCATTCCTGAATGTATTCAAGCGGATGGGACCGGGCAATCGTGCGCCACTGTCGTGGCCGCATCCGGGTTTCATGTTGAGCCTGGACTTTCCGATCGCGCCCGGACTGGATCGCCTGTGCGCGGAATTGGATGAACGGGTGCTGGCGGCGGGCGGGCGGCTGTACTTCGCGAAGGATTCGCGCACCACGCCGGAAATGGTGCGCGCCATGTATCCGAGGCTCGCGGAATGGCAGCGGGTGCGCGATGCGGCCGATCCGGAGCGGGTGTTCGTCTCCGATCTGGCTCGGCGCGTCCAGCTTGTCGGCGGCGAACCGGCGGGTGTGCGCGGTTAGTCTCGCCGCAGGCACGGCGGAATAGCGAGTCCGAGGGCAGAGCAGGTCGAGTGGATCGGCCGCAAACGCAGGGGAGAATTCATGCTGGAAGTCGCGCATCTGGTGCGCCGATTCGGCGAGAACACCGCCGTCGATGATGTGTCGTTCACCGTACAACCGGGTGCGCTGACCGGATTCGTCGGCGGAAACGGCGCGGGCAAGACAACCACCATGCGAATGATCATGGGCGTCTTGGCCACTCACGGTGGTGAGGTGCGCTGGCACGGGCATCCGGTGACGGCGGCGGATCGACGATCGTTCGGGTATATGCCCGAGGAGCGTGGACTGTATCCGAAACAGCCGGTGCTGGATCAGCTCGTGTATTTGGCGCGGCTGCGCGGTCTGACCGCGGTCGCCGCGAAACAGCAGGCGCAGGAATTGCTGGAACGGTTTCAGCTCGGTGATCGCGGTAAGGACAAACTCGAATCGCTGTCGCTGGGCAATCAGCAGCGAGTGCAGATCGCGGCCGCGGTGATCACCCATCCGACCGCGTTGATTCTCGACGAACCGTTCTCCGGTCTGGATCCGATCGCGATCGATTCCATGGCCGAACTGCTGGGTGAGTATGCCGCGCAGGGTGTTCCGGTGCTGTTCTCCTCGCATCAGCTGGATTTGGTGGAGCGCCTGTGCGATCACCTGGTGATTCTCGCCAAGGGCCATGTGGTGGCGCAGGGTGCGGCCGCCGAACTGCGGAATTCGGGTCCGGCGCGCTATCGGCTCGGATTCACCGGGGATACCGAGTGGCTCGGCACGCTGTCCGGGGTGCGGGTCGTGGAGAACAATGGCGCGGGCGTGCTGCTCGAATTGACCGGCGTGACCACCGATGAATTGCTCACCGCCGCACTGGCCAATGGGTCGGTGCGGGAATTGGCCGAGGTGCGGCCCTCGGTGTCGGAGATCTATCGAGAGGTGACCGCATGAGCCGCGAAAGCACTTCCACCGCAGCCGATTCCGCGCCGTCGGGAGTGTGGCGTATCGTCGCCGCCCGCGAGATCGCGGTCAAACTGCGGGACCGGAATTTCCTGGTATCCACCATTCTCACCGTCGTGGTGATCGTGGCGTCGCTGGCCATCAGCGCATTCGCGGGCAGCCGCGCCAGCACCGTCGACGTCGCCATCGTGGGTGCGGACGCCGCGCCGATCGTCACCACGGCGAACGCGCTGGCCGACGCCGCGAACAAGAAGATCACCTTCACCGCGCATCAGGTCGCCGACGCGGCCGTCGTCGATGCGCAGGTGCGGGATGAGACCGTCACCGTGGGCCTGCTCGCGGACGCGAACGGCTGGCGGTTGCTCGGCAAATCGGCGAAGAACGATGACGCCGCAACCTATTTGACCGCCGCCGTGCAGCAGGTCACGTTGCAGCGCAATGCGGTCGCGGCGGGTACCTCCATCGAGCAGCTGTCCAAGGGCAGCGCGGTCAGCTATGACGTGATCGACAAGGCGGCGGTCGATCCGGCCCTGGCCAAGGTGGTGACCATCGTCTTCGCCTTCCTGTTCTACCTCTCGTCCATCCTGTTCGGTATGGCCATCGCGCAGAGCGTGGTCGAGGAGAAGCAGAACCGCATCGTGGAGATCCTCGCCAGCGCTATCCCGCTGCGGCAGTTGCTGATCGGCAAGGTAGCGGGCAATACCGTGATGGCATTCGGGCAGTTGGTGCTGTTCGGCGGTGCGGGGTTGATCGGCTTGGCGGCTATCGGCAAGGGTGATCAGGTCACCCAGATCGCCGGTGCGGCAGGCTGGTTCATCGTCTTCTTCGTCGTCAGTTTCCTGGCCCTGGCCAGTCTGTGGGCCGTGGCGGGCGCGCTGTCGACGCGCAATGAGGATCTGCAATCCACGTCGACGCCGTTGTCGATGTGCATCATGCTGGTGTTGTTCGCGGGCATCTTCCTCACGGGCACCGGCCGGGTAATCGCCTCGTATGTCCCGATAGTCAGCGTTATCGCCATGCCCGGCCGCCTCGCCGACGGCACCGCGGCCTGGTGGGAACCCTTCATCGCGCTGGGCATCACCGCGGTGGCGACCTACGGCATCGTGCTGGCCGCCGAGAAGCTGTACCGCCGCTCGCTCATGCAGACCCAGGGTCGTCTCACCATCCGGCAGGCCTTGAAGGTGGAGGACTGAGCGCGGGTTCGGCTAGGTGGTCGGACGGCTGACGTCGTAATTGCCGGACTGATCGGTGATTTGGACGGAGACGTGCTTGGGTTCGCCGCCCACCTTGAGGGTGCAGGTGTAGACGGCGTTGACGCGCACGGGCATGGAATTGGGACAGCGGACGGTGCTGATGTCGTCGATGCCGTAGTCGCTTTGCAGGACCGAGACGATTTCCGAGGCAACTTCGGTGTGGTCGAGGGCGCTCGCCGACGCGGTGGTCGTCGGCACCGTCGTCACCGGGGCGGGTGGCGGCGGTGCGACCGGTACGACGGGGACCACCGGGGCGATGGCCGCCGGAGTCGGGGGCTTCGAGGTGGTTTTGGTGGCCGCTGCGGCATCTTTGCTCGGGCCTATCGTGCTCACGACCACCACCAGCATGAGACCGGATACGGCTATCGCGCAGACAGCCAGGGTGATCAGGAGGACATTCGATCTTGGACGCGGCTCGGTCATGACCGCGATCTTTCCCCGAAGTGCCGTGCTCCGGAAGTGATTCGGTGGTTCGTCCCGATTTCGGCAGGCGGAATGGCGGTCCGGGTGTTCCCCGTCGGCGAGTATCGGGTGCCCTAGACTCGGCGGCGTGACCAGTGCCGAACCCGCCGCCGCCATCGGTGGACGGCAGGCGCGCTGGCAACCGCACAATGATGAGCGGCGTGAGCGAATCATCGCCGCCGCCATCGAATTGCTCGATGAGAACGCGCCCGGGGCCGAGGCGTCGATGCAGCAGATCGCCGAGCGGGCCGGGCTCGCCAAATCGGTGGTGTATCGCCAATTCTCCGGGCGTGACGAATTGGATCGGCACGTGCGCACCGCGATCTGCGGCGAGTTCGCGGGCACCGTGGACGCGGCGCTCGATGTCGGGGCCGGATCGATTCGCGAGATTCTGCTGCGCGCGATCGGAGCGGTGGTCGACTGGATCGGCGAACATCCGCGCCGCGATGAGTTCGTCCGCCGGGGACCGGGTGTCGGAGATCCGGACACTATGTCGGCGATGGTGGGCCTGCAGGCCGAGATCGCGAGTCGCACGCGGCAATTGGTGTCCGGGCTGGCCGGGGTGATCGGTGTCGCCGATGAACCGGCCATCGACACCATGACCTTCGCCATCGTGACCATGACCGAGTCGACGGTGAGCCGTTGGACGCGTGATCCCGAACCCGCCCTGTCGCGCGCCAAACTCGTTGCGGCCGTAGCCGGTTACGCCTGGAGCGTGCTCGATGGGGTGGCCCGTGAGCACGGCCTCACCCTCGACCCGGAGCGCCCGCTGCTGACCGTATTGAACGAATTGGCGGCGAACACCCCGGAGTGAGTCAGGCGACCCGGCGTTCGGGTTCGCTGCGGTAGCGCGAGGCAGGGCCGTCGATCTTCATCAGCGTCCACAACTGGCGCGCCACCGGATTCATCAGTCCGAGATCCCGTGCCAGCGCACGCATATCACCGAAGTATCCGGACAGGATCTGTCGTGCGTGCGGACCCTGCCAGAATGCCTCGCGCATCACCTCGTCCGGGATGTCGAACCGGCGCGCGAACGATTTGGACGGAGCCATGATCTCGCTCGCGAGCCAGCGCATGGCCAGCGGGAACGCCACCGAGCACACCGCGCGTCCGGCGGTGCTCATCCGGGACAGGTGCGCGGCCAGGAATTCGCCTGCGAAGGAGATATGCCGGGCTTCCTCGGCGATGTGAATCTCCATGGTGCGCAACACCGCCGGGGGCACATTGCCGCCGTGCCGGATGAGCGCCTTCTGATAGTGGTCGATCGGCTCCTCGCCGCCGAGCACCCCGATCAGCAGAATCACGTGCGCGTAGCCGCCGGCCACCCCGATGAACGGGGACAGCATCCGGAACAGCGGCCGCATACCGGGCACATCCACCCCGATGCGATTCACCAGTTCCTGGAACATCTGGATGTGGTTGCACTCCTCGGTCATCTCGTGCAGGCAGTAGCGGAACTCCGGCGACCCATTGGGCAGCTTCATGATGTACTGCATCATCCCGCGAATCAGCACGCTCTCGAAGGCCGCGCCCACCTTGATGACGTTCGCGATCCGCCAGCGCCCGATCTCGATCTGCCGCTCCAACGGCAGCTCGCGATACCACTGCGTGGCACCCAGCGGATCGTATTCGGGGGCCAGCACCCAGCGCGGATCATTCGGATCCAACTGGAAATCCGGTGCGTCCCAATCGATATCGAGATAGGGGTCGAACTTGCGGTGCACCGAGCCCTCGGACAGGGTGGCCAGCGCCGCGCGGTAGTCGGCGTCGAAGAAGTCGGTGCGAACCGAATCTGACAGCGTCATCGATGTCTCCTCGTGCAGGCGGGCGATATGTGACCGCCCGCACTCTTCCGAGGATATATGGGACTCGCGGTCCCACACAATACTTCGCCCGATCAATTCACCGATCACGAAACGTGCGGCGCAGGTCGGCGACCCATTCGTCGGGGATTTCCCAGGGGATGAAGTGGCCGCCGTAGTCGTGGGCGGTGAGGTTGATGTGGTTGTACCAAGGGGCGCGGTCGGTGGTGAGGAAGTGGGGGACGCGGTCGGCGGTGGTGATGCCGGGGGGATTTTCGTGGGCTACGAAGGTGATTCCGGTGGGGGCTTCGATGACCGGTTCGCGATCGTGCGAGGGGGTCCAAGGGTAGCGGTTGTGGTTGGCGTAGAGGCGCATCGAGGAGCCGATGGAGTTGGTGACCCAGTAGATGGTGGCGTGGGTGAGCAATTCGTCTTTGGTGAAGACGGTTTCGATATCGCCGTGGTTATCGCTCCAGGAGGTCCAGCGCTCCAGAATCCAGGACAGCATGCCCGCGGGTGAGTCGGACAGGCCGTGGGCCAGGGTGCTCGGGGCGAGCATGTGGGCGGCGAGGTGGACGGCGAAACGGTGGTCCAGCTCCACGATTCGGGCGTGCACATCGGGCGGGAGGCCCTCGGGAATCGGGTGGCCGCCGCTGAGGTCCCAGGCGCGATCGCCATTGAACATATCGAGTTTCTGACCGGAGCCGATATGGATGCCGTACAGCTCATCGGCGTATTTGTGGCCGAGTTGACCGGTGACCAGTGCGCCGACATCGCAGCCGGCGGCGGCGTACTTCTCATGGCCGAGGACCTCGGTCATGAGGGTGTGCCAGATATCGGCGACCTTCCAGAAGTTCAGGTCGGGGCGGTCCGGGACGGGGGTGGAGAAACCGAACCCCGGGAAGGACGGCACGATCACATCGAACGCCTCGGCCGGATCGCCGCCGTGCGCGCCGGGATCGGCGAGCGGGTCGATGACCTTGGACCAGTGCCAGAACGTCCACGGCCAGCCGTGCGTGAGGATCAGCGGTTTCGGATTCGGGCCGACGCCGGGCTTGCGCATGAAATGCACCGGGACGCCGTCGATTTCGACTCGATAGTGTTCGTAGGCGTTGATCTCGGCTTCGGCGGCGCGCCAATCGAATCCGGTCTGCCAGTACTCGACCAGTTCCTGGAGGTAGGCGCGCGGGACGCCGTAGGAGCCGTCCGCATTGCCCGCGTCATCGGACCAGCGGGTCAGCGCCAGTCGCGCGCGCAAATCCTCGAGGGTTTCCTCCGGGACGTGAATCGGTGGCTGCCGCAACGGAAATGAACGATCCGGGCGGGTGGTTTCGATACTCACACTGGCCTCCTGCATCGGCACGAATACGCGCGCCCGACCTTACTGTCGTGCGTTCCGGCGCGGACGCGGACCGGTGCCGTAGGGTCCATTCATGGCCGGAGGGCGGGAAGCGCAGACCGAACAGCACGGTGGAGTGATCGCGGTGCCCGATGCGGTGCGCACCGAATTGCGGCGCGGGGTGCGCAGCGTGCTGGTGGATACCGCTGCGCTGCACCTGGTTCGGGAACGGTTCGACGATGAGCAGGCGGGCTCGCTGCGGCGCTATCTCGAGGCGTCGCAGTCGGCGAATACGCTGCGCGCGTACCGGACGGACTGGATCGCCTGGGCGGCCTGGTGCGTGGCGGAATCGCGGCAGGCGCTGCCCGCCGATGCCCTGGATGTGGCGGTGTATCTCGCGGCCGCGGCCGATGCGCGGCGGCCGAACGGTGAATGGGCCTTCAGCGCAGCCACACTCGAACGCAAATCCGCGGCGCTGGCCGCGGTGCACGCCGCGAACGGGCTACCGTCACCCACGCGCGCGGATGTCGTGCGCCTGACATTGCGCGGTATCCGGCGCACCCGGCGCACCCAGCCCAAACGCAAACGACCGGTCCTGCTGCACACCCTCGATCAGTTGCTCGCCGAGCTCCCGGATCCGGGCTGGCCGACCGAGCCCGCCCGCCGCCGCGACACCCTGCTATTGCTGGTGGGATTCGCGGGAGCGTTGCGCCGCAGTGAGATCGCCGGGCTGACCATCACCGACGTTCGCGTCGACACCGATCACGCCAGCGGCGAACCACTGCTGATCGTTCAGCTGCCCAGCACCAAGACCGACCCCACCGGCATCGCCGGGCAGCGAGTGGTGCTGCCGCGCGGGCAGCGGCCGCACACCTGCCCGGTCTGCGCCTTCGCCGACTGGATTCGCCTGCGCGAGACGCACTTCGCCGATCCCGCCGCGCTGCCCGGATGGCTCGCCGAGCATCACGCCGATTCACGCATCCATCGCTGCCACGGATTCACCGGCACCACGCTCACCGAACCGGATGTGCCGCTCTTCCCGGCGATCTCGCGGCACGGCGGTATCGGCGACTCCCCCATGTCCGGTCGCGCGGTGGCCGAACTGGTCAAGCGCTACGCCGCACGCGCGGGCCTGGACCCGGATCTGTTCTCCGGGCACTCCCTGCGCGCGGGTTTCGCGACCCAGGCCGCGCTGGGCGGAGCGAGCGACCGCGAGATCATGCGACAGGGCCGCTGGTCCAATCCGCGCACCGTGCACGGCTACATCCGAACCGCGAATCCCTTGGAGGACAACGCGGTAACCAAGCTCGGTCTGTGACTCGGACCGCTATTTCGTCCGCACGATTCGGCTGACGCCATTGTCGAACTCGACCACTATCCGCGAGATGTCGCCGGGGTGTTCGGGATCGAACCACACCACGACTTCGGTATCGATCGCGATCGGCTGGATCGGAACCTGGTAGGCGGTCGGGGTGAGCCAGCGCTCGGTGCCGTTGTCATCGGTGAATCGGACGGTCAAGTTGGCGATCTTCGGGTTGGGTGTGGCCGGAAAATCCTCCAGCCCAGTGGAAGTCACCACGCCGCGGGTGCGGGTGCCCCGCTCACGTACGTCTGCCGCGATGGTGCGGCGGCGCATCCGGTGCAGCCGGGCGAACACCGCCAATGCCAGCAACAGGACGGCGCAGGCCAGCAACCCGGTACCCAGCCGATGAGCTAGTCGCGTACCGCCCGGGTCGGACAGCACGAGGCCGGACACCGCCGATACGGCGAACAGGTACTCCACCGGGCCGACGGTGCGCGCGAAACCGGCCATCGCCGTACGGGTTCGCCACGCGCTCACCACGATCAGGCCGATCATCAGCACCCACAGGGCCGGGATCATCGCGGCGAGCCAGATCGGTTCGGGTCCGATGCGCGGGGCGGAGTAGGCCAGCAGGCCACCGGCGAGCATGCCCGCGGCCAGGAAGATCGCCTGCTTCGCGAGCGATGGGCCGGTGCGCGCGCCACGCCGCTCGGCGAGAGACCGGGGCGGGACTGTGCTCATCGATCGAGATTAGCCGACCGGCCGGTTCACCGGTTTCGCCATGACAGTCCCGCCCGTGGGGGCAGTGGTCAGCGGGTGAGGATCACCAACTGCCGGGTGGCCCTGGTCATCGCGACATAGCGGTCGACCGCGCCTTCGATGCCGCGGCCGAAGCGCTCCGGATCGATGAGTACGACCAGATCGAATTCCAGGCCCTTGGCCAGTTCCGGGGTGAGCGAACGGACCCTGGCGGTGCTCTCGAACGCCGGATCGCCTATGACACAGGCGATTCCCTCCTCGTGTTCGGTGAGCCAGGCGTGCAGGATCGCGTCCAGATCCGTGGTCACGCCGTGCACGACCGGCAGACCGCTGCTGCGAATCGAGGTGGGGACGTTCGCGTCGGGCAGTGCGGCGCGAATGACCGGGGCGGCCTCGGCCATCACCTCCTCCGGGGTGCGGTAGTTGATGCTCAAGGGCGACACGGTGATTCGGTCGAGGCCGACGCGCTCCAGGCGTTCCTGCCAGGTCTCGGTGAAGCCGTGGCGAGCCTGGGCGCGATCTCCGACGATGGTGAAACTGCGAGACGGGCAGCGCTGCAACAGCATCTGCCATTCGGCATCGGTCAACTCCTGCGCCTCGTCCACCACGATGTGGGCGAAGGGGCCCGCCAGCACATCCGGATCGGTGGTGGGCAGGGCGCTGCCGTCGACCAGATTGTCCTTGAGGTCCTGCTGGCGCAGCATGGTCATCAGGCCTTCGCCGTCATCGTGGACGGCGGAGGCGATCAGATCGCCGATGACATCGTCCATGCGCGCCCGCTCCGCCGCGACGGTCGCCGTGTACTGGCGTTTGCGGCGGGCCGCGTCCGGATCGCCGAGGCGCTGGCGGGCGGCATCGAGCAGCGGCAGGTCGGAGATGGTCCAGTGTTTGGCGTCCGCGCGCTGGAGCGTGCGCACCTCCTCGGCGGTGAGCCAGGGCGCGCATTTACGCAGGTACGCGGGCACGGACCAGAGGTCGCCGACCAGATCGGCGGCCTCGATGATGGTCCAGGAGTTATTGAGGGCGGTGCGCAGTTCGCGGTTGCGCCACAATGACTCTCGCAGTGCACTCGCCGGGATGTCATCGTCGTGTTTATCTTTCAGGATCGCGCACAGCACGTCCCAGATCTGTTCGTGCGCTTCATTGTGCGGGGTGCCGGGTTCGGGGGCCTCGAACGCTTCGGCCCAATCGTCGGCGCTGAGCCGGACATCGGCCCAGTCGGTCGAGACCGTCATGCCCTTGGCGGGCGGCTGCTCGTAGAACTTGACGGCGGCGTCGATGGCACGCACCAGATCCGCGGAAGACTTCAGGCGCGCGACCTCCGGATCCGATTCCACCGCAGCGGTTTCGCCCTCGGTGACAAGGTCACGCAGCGTGCAGGACTGCACGCCTTCCTCACCCAGGTTCGGCAGGATATCAGCGACATAGGACAGGTACGGCCGGGAAGGTCCGACGAACAGCACACCACCCCGGCGATGTTGCAGGCGCGGATCGGCATACAGCAGATAGGCCGAACGATGCAGGGCGACAACGGTTTTACCGGTGCCGGGGCCGCCGTCGACCACCAGTGCGCCGCGCGAGCCCGCGCGAATGATGGCGTCCTGATCGGCCTGGATGGTGCCCAGCACATCGCGCATGCGCGCCGAGCGGTTGCTGCCGAGGCTGGCGATGAACGCGGATTGATCGTCGAGGGTGGCGTTGTTCTCCAGGCCGTCGGCGGTGAAGACCTCATCCCAGTAGTCGCTGATGCGGCCCAGGGTCCAGCGGTAGCGGCGACGCCGGGTCAGGCCCATCGGGCGGCCGTGGGTGGCGGCGAAGAACGGTTCGGCGGCGGGGGAACGCCAGTCGACCAGCAGGCGCTCACCGGTGCTGTCGGTCAGGCTGAGTCGGCCGACGTAGACGGGTTCGGGATCGCCCTCGCGGACGAAATGGCCGAGGCACAGGTCCAGACCGAAACGGCTCAGGCCGCGCAGGCGGCCGGTGAGCTGGCGAACCTCCTGATCGCGTTCGACCGCCTCCTGGCCCAATGAGACGGGGGCCTTGCGGATGGTGTCGAGACGGTTGGTCAGGTCGGTGATCGATTGTTCGAGACTCTGGGCGATGGCGGCGAAATGCCGCCGGTCATCGGCGATCAATGCCGGGTCGGCCTTGGCGGCGAGACGCTCGGGCAGGTTGAACGCATCGACGGTCAGCGGATTCGTATCGGTCGCACCCATTCACAACTCCTCATATCCGCAGGTTCTGGCTTCGAGGAGCGATTCTGCGGCATCACCCGGGTCTTGCGGCAAGCCCCCGGGTGCGATATAAGTTGAGAGTGGGAAGGAGTTGTTCTCCTTCCTATTTCTATTTCCCCGCTGATTCAGACTTGCTTTCGGCGTGCTCTTTGAGGGCTCGCAGCGTCTCCGGGATGCCGTGCAGGGCGTGATTGTCCCGAGTTTGACCCAGGGGTCCGGACCAGCGCAAGAGTCGGTTGAACGCCGACGTGTAGGACCAATCGCGGTATTCGGTGACGAGTGTGCCGCCGGGATCGGGTGCGAGCCGGTAGCCCCAGCGCGGTCCGACGATATGCACCTGGAACTCGAAGTGCGTGCGCGGTTCGGCGACGGTGATCTCGCACGGGGTTGCCCACATCACCGGGCCGATGCGGTTCAGGCCGACGAACCATGAGCCGACCCGCGGACCCGAACCGCGTAGGTAACGACCCCGACGGTTCTCCGAACTCCATCGGCCCATGCCGGTGATATCGGTGACCAGGTCCCAAAGCTGTTGTGCCGGTGCGTCGATGACGATCGACATCGCATCGGTCATGCCGTGTTCGGTGCGGGTGCGCAGCACGCCTTCCGGCGGCCGTAGAAATCGCTGAACCGTTGCTAGTGTCTCGCCGGACATAGCCACCCCTTGCTGTCTGGGACAACTTTCAGGCTAGACCCGAATCCCATACGCGCGCAATGCCACTCATCATGACGTGCCATCCAACGTCCCCGCGCCCGCCGCTATGCTCTCCGCCATGGGGAGAAATTCCGCAATATGCACTGTTTTCGCCGCCACCATGATCGTCGCGGGTTGTGACAACGTCAGTGGTCTGGACACCGACCCGCCGAAACCGGCCGCTCCGGCAACGAGCACCGCGACCGCGGCGACGACTCCCCCGTCGACTCCCGCGCCCGCGGCGACCACGGTGGCCCCGGCCGGCGCGCTGCTGCCCTGCCCCGACAAGGATTCGGGCAAACCGCTGCCGGACTGCACCCTGCAATCCACCGACTCGGCCGATCTCGGGTTCGTCGTGCGGCGCACCGGAACAGGCGAGAACGGCACCCTGACCATCGCGATCACCACCGCCAATGGCACTGTCGCGCAGACGATCACCGAGAAGGGCGTGGACGCCGCCCGCTCCCGCCCCGAACTGATCGACACCGACGCCGACGGCCGCGAAGAACTCATCCTCCCCCTCGCCACCACCCCGTCCGGCACCCGCTACGCCGTCTACCACGCCACCGGCACCGCCACCGAGTTCACCCGCAGCGGCGAATTCACCGGCACCGCAATCGATTACTCCCCCGACGGCTTCACCGTCACCTCGGCGGACCTCCCCGCGAACAAGGGCCGCACCCACACCTTCTGGACCTACGAATCCGACAAACTCGTCCCCGCTGCCACCGTAGAAGTCCACACCACCCCCAAGGAATGCGTCCTGTCCACCCCCACCACCCTCTCCCTGACCCCCTACGCCACCAATTCCGCCGCCCGCACCCACTTCTGCGCCCAACCCGCCGCCGCCAACTGATCTGCCACCATGGCTGAGTGGCCGAACTCCTGGTACTGATCAACGGGCTGCCCGGCTCCGGTAAAACCACCCTGGGCGGCCCGCTCGCCACGGCCCTGCACGCTCACTTCCTCTCCAAAGACGCGGCCAAGGAAGCTTTTTCAGCCCACATGGCCGATCATTCGATCCTGGGCGGCACCGCCATGACCGCGGTCTGGGCTCTGGCTCGCGCCATCCCCGGCACCGTCGTCATCGACTCCTGGTGGTTCAAACCCCGAGACCTGGCCTTCGCCCGCGCGGGCATCGAGCAATCCGGGGCAACCCATGCGGTTGAAGTCTGGTGCGATATCCCACCCGACCTCGCGAGAAGGCGCTACGAAAACCGCTGCCGCCCAGCGTTCTATCAGGACGCCGAACGTCTCGCCCAGGACTGGGACGTCTGGGCCGCTCGGGCGACACCGCTGGGGCTGACCCCAACTCTGTTCGTAAACACGGCAATTCCCGTGAACCACACCTTCCTCGCCGAGCGAATCCGGGCCGCAGCTGCTCGGTGACCTGAACTGGCAGGATGGTGGTGTGCCTTACGATCTCGATAAACGGCTGGTCATCGGCGTGGCGTCCAGCGCTCTGTTCGATTTGCGGGAGGCCGATGCGGTCTTTCGAGAAAAAGGCGAGGCCGCCTATCGGAGATTTCAGGAAGCGCATCTCGAGGACCCGCTGCGGACGGGTGTGGCCTTTCCTTTCCTCAAGCGACTGCTACAGCTGAACAGCCTTTCGCCGGTGGGAGATCCACTGGTCGAGGTCGTCATCATGTCGCGCAATGATCCGGACACCGGGTTGCGGGTGATGCGGTCGATCGCCCATCACGGGCTGGATATCACGCGGGCCATCTTCCGGGCAGGTAGATCGCCCTACGAGTTCATACCGGCGCTGAATATCGCACTGTATCTGTCCGCGGATGACGCCGCGGTGCGGTCGGCCGTCGATGCCGGATATCCCGCGGGGCGAGTTCTGGAGTCGGCGTCCGAGGACGACGATCGCGACGAGTTGAGAATCGCCTTCGATTTCGATGGCGTCCTTACCGACGATGCCGCCGAGCAGGTGTTTCAGCAGTCGGGTGATATCAGCGCCTTTCACGCGAGCGAATCGCAGCAAATGACCGAGACCCACCCCGAAGGGCCGTTGCTCCCGCTACTGCGGGCACTGTCCCGGATCCAGCAGGCCGAGCGAGATCGTTGCGAGACGGATTCCGAATACCGCAGAAGGCTTTTCGTATCCATCGTGACGGCGCGGAACGCTCCGTCACACGAGCGAGTTGTCAATAGCCTCAAGGCTTGGCAGGTGAATGTCGATGATGCGTTCTTCCTCGGTGGGATCGAGAAGGGTCGAATCATGAAGGTGCTCAAGCCGCACATCTTCTTCGACGATCAGACCACCCATCTCTTGGGAACGTCTCGATACGCGCCGTCGGTGCATGTTCCTTTCGGAGCCTTGAACCGGGAGATCATCAAGCAGCCGTGACGCAGTTGCCCGCCGCGTCCGCGCTTCGCCGCGATCGCGTGCGACCGCCGCGAAGCGTTGGGCCGCGGCTATTTGGCGGGGGTGAAGGGGGTGTTGATGGTGGTGAAGTATTGGGCGGCGGCGAGGATGGCTACCGGGGCGGTGATGAAGAGTTGGCCTACCAGGGTGCCCAGGAAGCCGATTACCGACAGGCCCGCGATGCAGCCGACTATGGCGCCGGGGAGGGCGCCGAACATGGCGGAGAGAGCGCCGGTGAGGGCCGCGCCGGTGGCGCCGCCGATGAGGCAGCCGATGGCGGCACCGGCGATGCCGCCCACCGCGGTGCCGATGGTGGCGCCCGCGCTGATGGTGGAGGCGAGGCGGTTCCAGGCGGCCTGTTCGCGTTCGTATTCGGTCTTCCAGGGGGCCTGGTTCTCGTACGGGAGAGCCACGGGCTGATAGGTGGCGTGGTCGAGGTCGAAGCGAGGGGTGAGGGTGGCGCGGTGGTCGGCGATTTCGGCGGTGATCGGGAAGGTGAAATCGTCTACGCGGAAGGACAATTCGGTGCCACCCAGGACCGTGCCGTCGGTAGCCTTGATCTTGAAGACGCCGTTGTCGGCGGTCATGGTGCCCGCGTCGGTGCGGATGACGGTGGCGGTTTCGGTATTGGTGGCGGTGAAGTTGACGGGGGTGGCGGGGTCGGCCTGGGCGGTCGCGGACGCGTCCAGGACCGCCAGGGTGGTGGCCAGTACCGTCACGGTGGCGGCGAGGGTTCTCATCGGTGGCTTTCTGCTGCGGAATCTGAGGACCCGATTACCGTGGCCGAGACTCGGGGTCACCCGGCGGTGAGGTAGCAACTGCTTTCGGGCGATCGTCGTTCTCTATCGCCGGGGTCGGCGGTGCCGCGGCACATCGAGACTGAGCGCATGGCTCGAGTACAGATCGACGCGGTGTCGAAAGAATTCGGTGCGCACCAAGCGGTGCGGGAGGTGACCCTCGATATCGCGGACGGCGAATTCCTGGTGCTGCTGGGCCCCAGTGGATGCGGCAAGTCCACCCTGCTGCGATTGCTCGCCGGACTCGAATCCCCCACCGCCGGAAGGATTCTGCTCGACGAACGCGATATCACCGAGATGTCACCGCAGCGCCGCGATCTGGCCATGGTGTTCCAGAGCTACGCCCTGTACCCGCATCTGACGGCGGCCGGGAATATCGGCTTTCCGCTCAAATCCCGGCGCGAAACCAAGGCGCGGATCACCCAGCGCGTCGAGGAAGTGGCGGCGGTGCTCGAACTCGGCGCACTGCTCGATCGCCGCCCGGCCGCGCTCTCGGGCGGGCAACGCCAGCGAGTCGCGCTGGCCCGGGCCATGGTTCGCGATCCCGGCGCGTTCCTGATGGATGAGCCGCTCTCGAACCTCGATGCCGCGCTGCGCAGCGCCACCCGCGCGGAATTGATCGCCCTGCATCAGCGCTTGGGCGCGACGTTCGTCTATGTCACCCACGATCAGGTCGAGGCCATGACCATGGCCTCCCGTATCGCGCTGATGAACGCCGGGCGCATCGAACAGGTCGGCACCCCCGAAGAGCTCTACGACCGCCCGCGCTCCACCTTCGTCGCCGGTTTCCTCGGTTCACCTCCGATGAATCTGTTTCCCGCCGAGGCGATCTCGCGCGACGGCGAACTACACGTGCAGGCCGAGGGCATCACCGCCCCGCTGGGCCTGGCGGCCGACACCCACGCCGGTGTCACCGCCGTCACCGCGGGCATCCGTCCCGAACGCCTGCGCATCGATCCCACCGGCCGCATCCACGGCCGCGTCCGCATGGTCGAGAACCTCGGCAGCGAGGAACTCGTGCACCTCGACATCGGCGCGCACAGCCTGTGCGCCCGGCTCCCCCGCCCCGCCGGAGTACGCCGCGGCGATCAACTCACCCTGCGCGCCGATCCGGCCGATATCCATCTCTTCCACCCCGATTCCGGGCTGCGCCTGCGCTGGCAGTCCGACACCCACGCGTCACCGGCCGCCGTGCCGGTGTCCTGACATCGCTCAGCACATATCGAGGAGAACCATCGTGAAACGCACTCTGCCCCGGCTGGGCCTGATGTGCGCCGCCGCCGTCACGCTCAGCGCGTGCGGGCTGGGCGGCAGCACCTCCGGCGAATCGACCACCGCGCAGATCCCGGAATTGCGCTCCGATCAACAGGTTTCGATCGTCTTCGAGTCCTACAACTACGGGCTCGCCGGGCCGTGGACCGACACCTTCAACACCCTCATCACCGATTTCGGCCGTAGATTCCCGAATATCAAGGTGACCGCGCAGAAGCCGCAGGGCAACAGCCCCAACCCGGCCAGCGACACCATCTCCAGCATTCAGAATCAGCTGGTCGCCGGTTCACCGCCGGATGTGGCCCAATTGGGTTTCAGCGACCTGGATTTCACCGTGCACCAATTGCAGGCCAAGCCCCTGGACGTGCTGGTCGGCAAGGATGAGGTGAAGAACAACTTCGAGGGCACCCTGCCGTTCGCCCCGCGCGCCCGCACCCTCGACGATTGGGACGGGCACACCTACGGCGTCCCGTTCGTGTTCTCCACCCCGGTGCTCTACTACAACGCGAACCTGTTCGCCCAGGCCGGACTCGACGCGAGCAAGCCGCCGACCACCTGGGCCGAGGTCGGCGACGCGGCCCGCGCCATCGCCACCCGCACCGGTCAGGGCGGTGCGTACATCGACTGCCTGACCAAGAGCGCCAAGGACTGGTGCTTCCAATCCATGGTGCGCTCCAACGGCGGTCGCGTGGTCTCCGAGGACCGGCGCACGCTCGGTTTCGCCGATGACGCCGCGGTCCAGGTCACCAAGATGGCACAGGATCTGGTGAACACCGGCGCGATGCCCAAGCTGAACCAGAAGCAGGGGTACGAGGCGTTCGCGCGCGGCGAGGTCGGCATGATCCTGGAAACCAGCGCCATCCAGGGCACCTTCGTCGCCGGCGCCAAGGACAAGTGGGATCTGCGCTCGGCGGCCATGCCGCGCTTCGGCGATAAGCCTGTCGTCCCCACCAATTCCGGTGCGGGCCTGCATATTCTGTCCTCGGATCCGGCCAAGCAGCGCGCCGCGTGGGAACTGATCAAATTCCTCACCAGCGCCTCGGCCTACACCACCATCTCGCAGAACATCGGGTACCTGCCGCTGCGTACAGGCCTGCTGGACAAGAACAACGCCCTCTACGACTGGGCGCAGAAGAATCCGCTGCTGGCCCCGAATGTCGCGCAATTGGCGGCGATGGAACCGTGGGTGTCGCTGCCGGGCAATAACTATCTGCAGATCCGCGACGGCAT
The DNA here is from genome assembly GCF_042885355.1 of Nocardia sp. NPDC058058. Lineage (NCBI taxonomy): Bacteria > Bacillati > Actinomycetota > Actinomycetes > Mycobacteriales > Nocardiaceae > Nocardia > Nocardia sp. NPDC058058. Next base: position 1,142,509 of record NZ_JBHVSA010000001.1, read on the forward strand.
GATGGATGCCGTCGAATCGATTGTCTTCCAGGGCAAGGATCCGCAGTCCACGCTCGCCGCCGCCCGCACCGAGGGCGCCAAACTGCTGCCCGCCTCATGAGCGATCTCACCGTAATCCAGATCTCCGACACCCATATTCGCGCCGCGGGCGACCCGATCCACAACGGGGTGGACAGTCACGCCAATCTCGTCCGCGTGCTGGATCGGCTGCGCGCGGCGGGCGGGCGCGTCGACGCGCTCGTACTGTCCGGTGATCTCACCGATATCGGGGACGCGGCGGCCTACCGCCGCCTGCGCGAGACGCTCGAACCGGCCGCGGCCGAACTGGGCGCGCAGATCGTCTATGTCATGGGCAATCACGATGAACGCGGGGCGTTCGGCACCGAACTGCTGGGCCTGACGCTCTCCCCGGACCGACCGCACGACTATGTGCGCGAGGTGGCGGGCCTGCGCGTCATCGCCCTGGACAGCACCATCCCGGGCCGCCACGACGGCCGCCTGGAACCCTCCCAATTGCAGTGGCTGGCAGACGAACTCAGGACTCCCGCCCCGCGCGGGACCCTGCTGGCCGTGCACCATCCGCCGCTGCGCTCGGCCCTGGCCGCCGCCCGCATTCTCAAACTGCACAACACCGATGACCTCGCCGATGTGGTCGCGGGCACCGATGTGCGGATGATCGTCAGCGGCCATCACCACCTGACCAGTGCGGGTTCGCTCGCGGGGATTCCGGTGTGGATCGGACCGGCGGTGGCCTATCGCATCGACGCCATGGCCGCCGCCGGACGCCAGCAGGCCACCGACGGTTTCGGGTTCACCCGCATCGATGTCATCGGCGCCGCCTTCGTGGCCACGGCGGTCGAAGTCACCGCGGCCACACAGCTTTACGATCGCGACGAGGCGGCCGAGCTGGCCCGCCTGGCCGTCCTGACCCCGGACCATCGGTGAGCTCGTGTTCGTAATCGATACCCGCGCCGAGACCGGTCCGGTCGACCCCTGCGGCACGGCGGGGAGCCTCGAATCCAGTGCAATGGAGCATGATTCGATGCCTGCCGGGTCGCCGGACCGCGGCGAGGGCGGTGGCGTCGGCGGGCGACCGTCGACGCCACCGGTGCGGCAGCGGCTGCGGCGGCGCATCGGTCGCACGATGGTGCCGTACCTCTACCTCGCCCCGGCGCTGATTCTGCTCGTGGTGTGGACCTATCGGCCGCTGGTGCAGGCGGTGCAGCTGTCCACGTACTCGTGGAACCTGCTGCCGACCGCGCCGATGAAGCCGGTGGGCACCGCGAATTACGAACGGCTGGTGGAGCTTCCGGCCTTCTGGGATTCGGTCGGGCGTACCGGGGTGATGATTCTGGGGCTGCTGCCGTTCACGGTCGTGCTGCCGGTGCTGCTGACCTTCGCGGGCAGGCGCATCGGCAGGCGATCGCGGGCGGTGTACCAGGCCATGGTGTTCGCGCCGTTCCTGGTCGCCCCCGTTGCCGCCGCGGCGGTATGGCGGTGGCTGCTGCATCCGGGCAGCGGATTCGTGGATCGCATGCTCGGATCGGACCGCAACTGGGTATATGACTCGGCGACAGCGCATCTGGTGATCATCGGCATCACCGGATGGCAGCTGCTCGGGTTCGCGCAATTGGTGGTCTCGGCGGGTGTGGCGGCGATCAGCGGCGATTACGAGGAAGCCGCGCGGGTCGACGGCGCGAGCAGCGGGCAGATCCGGCGCTGGATCACGCTGCCGCTGCTCTCGCCCACGCTGGTCTTCCTGGTGCTGACCACGGTGCTGCTGAGCCCCACGCTCACCTTCCCGCTGATCGATTCCATGACCCAGGGCGGGCCCGCGCAATCCACCACGAATATCTACTACCTGTTGTGGGAGTACGCCTTCCACAGCTTCGACGCCGGGCTCAGCGCCGCGGCGGGTGTGCTGCTGTTCGTCGGCTTCGCCGCCGTCGCCGGGTTACTGGTGTGGCTCTCGGAAAAGGTGACCTTCCATGATGATTGACCGAATCCAGCGGGTCGGCGGGCATCTGCTGCTGGGTACGACGGCGCTGGTGTGCGCGTTCCCGATCTACTGGTTGTTCGCCACCAGCCTGCGCCGCCCGCAGGATGTGTCCTCGCTGGCCCCGCTGCCGTGGCCGCTGTCCACGGCCAGCTACGCCGATGCCGTGGACAAGGTGGATCTGCCTCGGCTGCTGTGGAATACGTTCCTGATGGCGGCGGGTTCGGCGGCCGGGCAGTTGCTGATCGCGTTGCTGGCCTCGTACGCGTTCGCCATGTACACCTTCCCGTTCCAGCGGCTGCTGTACCTGGCGTTCGTGGGCACCTGGCTGGTGCCGTTCCAGGTGTCGATGCTGCCGAACTACCTGCTGCTCAGCAGGTTGGGGCTATTGGACACGCTGGTCGGGACGGTGCTGCCGACGCTGTGCTCGGCGCTGGCGATTCTGCTGCTGCGCCAGCATATGGCCGCGTTCCCGAAGGAATTGGTGGCCGCCGCGCGGGTGGACGGCCGCTCGTCCTGGTCCATTCTGTGGACCGTGGTGGTGCCCAATCTGCGGCCCGCGCTGGCGGCGCTGGGCATTCTGCTGTTCATCAATGCCTGGAACGAGTACTTCTGGCCCGCGATCGTACTGCGTCGCTCCAACTCCGTTGTGCAGCTGGGGCTTCGGAGCTTCATGGGCACCGAGGGCGAGCAGTGGGGTCCGCTCATGGCGGTGGCCGGTGCGGCGTGTCTGCCGGTGCTGCTGCTGTACCTGGTGCTCCAGCGTCAGATCGTGGATGGATTCGTGCGCTCGGGATTGAAGTGAGTCAGGCCGGAATCTGGGCGGGCTCGGGGGCTTCCAGACAATCCAGGAACAGTGAGACCGCCGGATTGTCCTCCTCGGCCCGCCACACCGCGTACAGATCCAGCGTCGGCACCGGGTCGACCAGTTTCACCGCCACCGAGCTACTGCCGGGCGTACCCATGCCCATGGAGATCGCGCGCGGCAGTGAGGCGAATCCGATCATCGGGCGCACCGACACCATATGCGCGGTCGCGCCGGGATCATCGGCGTAATGCCCGACGGTCAGGCTGATTCGGGTCTGCGCGGCCGCGCGAAAGATCACGTCGTACATGGCCGGACATTGTTCGCGCGCGAACAGCACGCATTCCTGCCCGGCCAATTCGGCGAACGGCACCCCGGCACGCTCGGCCCAGCGATGCCCGCGACCCACCACCGCCACCAGCGGAACCCGGTGCAGCATACGGCGATACCGGAATTCGGCGGTGCTGGGATGGCCGTATACCAGCGCGACATCGAGGGTGCCGTCGGAGAGCCCGTCCAATTGCGGTCCGGTGCGCTTCTCCCACAGCGAGACCGCGATATCGGGGTGCCGTTCGGTCATACGCACCAGCGCGTCGGGCAGTACGTGACGGCTCGCGGGGACGTTGTAGCCGACGTTCACCGTTCCGGTGCGTCCCTCGGCGGTGGCGCGCGCGGCACGGGCGGCGCGCTCGACCTGGGCCACGATCTGCCTCGCCTGGATCTCGAATTCGCGCCCGGCGGCGGTGAGGCGAACCTCGTGCGAATTGCGGGCTACCAGTTGCGCTCCCACCGATTTCTCCAGTTTGCGCAATTGTGCGCTGAGACTGGGTTGGGTGATGTGCAGGCGCAGCGCGGCCCGGCCGAAATGCAATTCCTCGGCCAGCGCGATGAACGACACCAGATGTCGCAGCTCCATGACGGCGACTCCTTCCCTCTCGGGGGTCACGCTAGCCCCGGCGGATAACCGCCGATGAATCCGATCCGCACATCGGTGGCCGATCCCATTGCGGGCGGGTGAACGCTGCGGTTCGGATGCGCGTGCGGCAACCGGAACGCCTGTCGCACGGCAAACTTCGGGCCGTTCCGTGATGTAAAGCTTTCCTTGACAAGGCGATTCGCGTAAAGGCAGCATTTACATATGAACGATCCGCAGCACCGGGACCCCGCCGACGAACGCGCGGTCCTGGCGAAACTCCTGTCCACCAATGCCGCCTTCCTGGCCGAGGTCCTGCACCCCGCCGAAGGTGCGCCCACCCCTTCGGTCATGGCCGCCCTGCGCGCGGCCCGCTCCCTCGACAGCGTCGTCGACGATGTGCTGCGCTCACTGGTGCAGCAGGCCCGCGACGAGGGCCGCACCTGGGCCGAGATCGGCGAGGTCTTCGGCACCTCGCGCCAGGCCGCCTTCCAGCGCTTCGGCACCGGCGGTATGCCCATACCTCCGATTCCGCCCGCACCGCCCTTCCCGAAGATGCCGGATATGCCGCCCATGCCTGAGATGCCGAAAGTGCCGCCCATGCCGCATATTCCGGGCTGGCCGCCCACCCCGCCGACGCATCAGCACCCCGGTCCCTGACCGCCCCGCGCCCCGGGTTTCCCATGATGAGCACCGCCGACCCGGTCCCGCGCCCGGCCACCCACCGCCGACTGCTGGCCGCCGCCCGCTGCCGATTCGCCGAGGACCGCTTGGCCGACGCCGTGACCGCGGGGATCGACCAGGTGATCCTGCTCGGCCCCGCACTGGACACCTTCGCCCGCCACAACCCCTATCCCGGACTCCGCGTATTCGAGGTGAGACCCGATCTCGCCACGGGGACAACCGCTTTCGTCCCGCCGGGCGCTCTCGTTCCACCGGATCTCGAGTTCGGTTTCCCGGCAGCGGATTTCGATCGACTGGCACCGGTCTTCATAGTCGGATTGGGAACTCGGTCGCGATCGGGCGAGTTCGCGCCCTGCGATATCGCGGCACTCGACCGGACCGTCGCCGGCCTGGGCAACGTCGCGACAGGGTCCGAGGTCATTCTCGACTACCTTCCCGGCGGCTATCGGGCTGTCTCCCGGCTGCTGTGCGACACGGGGTTCGAGGTGCTGGAGGATCTCGGCGCGGCGGCGCTAGCCTGCCGCTATCTCGATCGTCCGATCGAGCCGGGGCATTCGGGCGAACCTCGTGTGATTCGGGCACGGGTCCGCAATAATTCTGGACGCCCGCTCAGTTCGCTTGTCATCGCCTGAGGAGATCCATGCGCCAGCACACCCGCCGCCATGCGCTCGCCACCCTGGCAGCCGTCGCGACCGCACTGGTGGCGGCACCGGCGCGGGCGAACCCGGCGGGCGTTCCGGACATGGGTGACGGGTTCTACTGGGGTGTGGCCTCGGCCGGATTCCAGTGCGAAGGGCATGCGCCGGACAGCAATTGGCTGCGGTACGCCACCACGCACGCCGACTACGACCGGTACGGGGACAGCGTCGATTTCTATACGCGCTATGCCTCCGATATCGCGCTGGCCCGGGGCCTCGGGGTGAACGTGTACCGGATCAGCGTCGAATGGGCGCGGGTACAACCGCACCCCGGGGTGTGGGACGAGGCCGGATTCGCGTTCTACGACAGGGTGATCGCCGCGATTCGCGCGGCCGGGATGCGGCCGATGCTCACCCTCGATCACTGGGTGTATCCGGGCTGGGCGGCCGATCGCGGCGGCTGGGCCAATCCGGGCATGGTCGATGACTGGCTGACCAATATGCGCAAGGTGGTGGATCGGTACGCGAGCGCGGATCCGCTGTGGGTCACCATCAACGAGCCTGCCGCCTACATGATGAACGAGGTCCGCAATGGCGGACTGCCGGCCACCGACATCCCCGTCATGCAGGATCGACTCGCCCTGGCGCACAACAGCATCTACGACCACATCCACGCCGTGCGGCCGGGTGCGATGGTCACCAGCAATGTCGCCTACATTCCGGCGGTCGATCCGGCGGTGAACGGGGCGATGCTCGACAAGATCGGGGCCAAGCTCGATTTCGTCGGGATCGACTACTACTACGGCATGTCGCCGGAGGTGGCGGCGCAGTTCACCGCGTACGCGCAGTCGGCGCTGTGGAGCCTGCCGTTGCAGGCCGACGGCATTTACTACACGCTGCGCCACTTCGCGCGACTGTTCCCGGGCAAACCGCTCTACATCATCGAGAACGGCATGCCCACCGAGAACGGGTTGCCGCGATCGGACGGGTACACGCGCGCGGATGACCTGCGCGACACCATGTATTGGATACAGCGCGCCAAGGCCGACGGCATGAACATCATGGGCTACAACTACTGGAGCCTGACCGACAACTACGAATGGGGTTCCTACACACCCCGTTTCGGGCTCTACACCGTCGACGTGCTGACCGATCCCACCCTCACCCGACGTCCCACCGATGCGGTGGACGCCTACCGGCTGATCACCCGCGACGGCGGTGTCGGATCCAGCTATCGGCCGACGCGCGCGCCCGCGGCGTGCTCGCTGGTCGACGCGCTCGACAGCTGTACGGACCCGGTGACGCTGCCGCGCTGACCGGTATCCGGGTGCCGCCTCGCAGTAACACGAGTCACATCCGCATCATGCGACACGCAAGCCGTGAGCGAATTTTCAGCTATCCGCCGGTTAGGCTCCGAATCGGGACATTCCGACCAGGTGTCCCGGAGGAGGAGCTCCGATGCGCACACGGCTGCACCGTCTCGTCCTGGCGGGGGTCGCTACCGCCTCGACACTGTTGCCGGTGGCCGCGGTGGGATCCGCGACACCGCCCGCACCGACGGCCGCCGCGCACGGATCGCTCGGGGAGAACTTCATGTGGGGCGTGGCCGCATCCGGCTTCCAGTCCGAAGGCCATGCGCCGGACAGCAATTGGGAACGGTACATCCAGAACAACCCCGATTGGGACCGGTACCGCAACTCCATCGACTTCCGCTCCCGATACCCCAATGACATCGCCCTCGCGGCCGGTCTGGGTGTGAAGGTCTTCCGCATCGGCATCGAATGGGCGCGCCTGCAACCCACCCCGGACACCTGGGACGAGAACGGCTTCGCCTTCTACGACTCGGTCATCGACACCATTCTCGAGAACGGCATGCAACCCATGCTGACCCTGGATCACTGGGTGTACCCGGGGTGGGCGCTCGATCGCGGCGGCTGGAACAACCCGGGCATGGTGCAGGACTGGCTCACCAATATGCGCAAGGTGGTGGACCGGTACGCCTCCCGAAATCCGGTGTGGGTCACCGTCAATGAGCCCGTCGCGTACATCATGCACGAGGTGCGGCAGAACGACACCGTCGCCGATCACATGCTCGACGAGGTCGCCCAGGCGCATAACGAGATCTACGACTACATCCACCAGGTGCAGCGCGGGGCGCTGGTGACCAGCAATGTCGGCTATGTCGCGGGCGCGGAGAACAAGGTCAACGGCCCGCTCATGGAGCGCATCGGCGCCAAACTCGATTTCATCGGCGTCGACTACTACTTCGGCTACGAGCCGCCGTCCAACTCGGTGTCCCAGCCCGACGGTTCGGCCGCCGCACCCAAGGGCATGTGGGAACTACCGGTGCGGCCCGAGGGCATCTACTATGCGCTGCAACACTATTCGGAGAAGTTCCCCGGCAAGCCGCTGTGGGTGGTGGAGAACGGGATGCCCACCGAGGACGGTAAACCGCGCGCGGACGGGTACACCCGCTCCGATCACCTGCGCGACACCGTGTACTGGTTGCAGCGCGCCAAGGCCGACGGCATGAACGTGGTGGGCTACAACTATTGGAGCCTGACCGACAATTACGAATGGAGTTCGTACACACCGCGTTTCGGGCTCTTCACGGTGGACGCGAAATCCGATCCGAATCTGAAGCGCACACCCACCGACGCGGTGGACTCCTACCGCCGCATCGTCGCCTCGAACGGGGTGCCCTCCACCTACGTTCCGGTGCGGCTGCCCTCGGACTGCGGCCTGGTCGATCCCCCGGCCAGTTGCGATGATCCGGTCACGGTCCCGTAGGTCAGTCCTCGAGTTCGCGCACCGCGCGCTCGATCTCGGCCGCCAGGGTCGCCCCGCCCACCTCGCGTGCGGCGGCCCGATAGCGGTCCTGGAAGCGAATCAGGTCCGGGCGCACCCCTTCTCCGCCGTAGCTGGTGCCGACCGCGTCCCGGAACGCGCGCACCATCTCATCGGCCAGATCGGCGATGCGGGTGCGGATCAGCGTGCGCAGGGTGCCCGAGAGCGAGATATCGGTGCCTACGTCGTAGAGGACCAGCGCGCCGGTGAGCATGGCGGGCTCGGGAATTCGCCAGCGCTGCCCGTGCGGCTGCACATAGCCCGCGCTCACCAGCTCCTCGAGAATTTCCGGGCGGCGATCGCCGAGCACCTCGCTGAGTTGATCGTCATCGATGACCGATCCCGGCTCGGTATCGGGATTGCGGGGGTCGAACAGCTCGCGCCAGTCCCCGTCGGCGGGCACCTCGGCGTCGAGGACCTCGCGGATCGCATCGAGTCGGAGCCCGCGCGCCTGCATGGCCGCAATCGCCTGCAACCGTTCCAGATGATCATCGCCGTAGACCGCTTCCTTGCCCGCCCGGCCGGGTTTGGGCAGCACGCCGAGCGAGTGGTAGTAGCGGATGGTGCGTGCGGGCACCCCGCTGAGTTCGGCGAGCTGGGAGCGGCTGTATCGATCCACGCGATCAGCATAGAGTCCGCAACCCGCCTACGTTGACAGTGGAAACTGTCCGCGTTAGCGTAACCGCCGCCACACTGTCGACGACGACAAGGGAGTTTGCGATGAACCGACGCGAGACCGATTTCGATGTACTCATCGTCGGATCCGGATTCGGCGGCAGCGTCACCGCGCTGCGCCTGACCGAAAAGGGTTATCGCGTCGGGGTATTGGAAGCCGGTCAGCGTTATGCCGATGACGAGCTCCCCGATACCAGCTGGGATCTGCGCAAATTCCTGTGGGCGCCCAAGCTCGGCTGCTACGGCATCCAGCGCATTCATCCGCTGCGCGATGTGCTGATTCTCGCGGGCGCGGGCGTCGGCGGTGGGTCGCTGAACTACGCGAACACCCTGTATGTGCCGCCGACACCGTTCTTCGAGGACGCGCAGTGGCGCGATATCACCGACTGGCGCGCGGAACTGCTGCCGTACTACGAGCAGGCCAAGAAGATGCTCGGGGTGGTGCAGAACCCGCATATGACTCCGGCCGATGAGGTGTTCAAACAGGTCGCCGAGGATATGGGTGTGGGTCACACCTTCGTGCAGACCCCCGTCGGCGTGTTCTTCGGCGAAGCGGGCAAGAAGGTCGCCGATCCGTACTTCGGCGGTGCCGGGCCCGAGCGCACCGGCTGCATCGAATGCGGTGAGTGCATGACCGGGTGCCGCCACAACGCCAAGAACACCCTGGTGAAGAACTACCTATATCTCGCGGAAAAGGCCGGGGCACAGGTGGTTCCGATGACCACGGTGTCCGCGTTGCGCCCGCTGCCCGATGGCACCTGGGATGTGGACACCGTGCGCACCGGCAGCTGGTTCCGCAAACAACCCAAGACCTATACCGCCGCGCACGTGGTGCTGGCCGCCGGTACCCGGGGCACGCAGAAGCTGCTGTTCGCCATGCGCGACAAGGGCACCCTGCCGAACCTGTCCGATCGCCTGGGTGTGCTGACCCGCACCAATTCCGAGTCCATCGTCGGCGCGGCGACGCGCAAGGTGAATCCGGATCGCGATTTCACCCGCGGCGTTGCCATCACCTCCTCGATCCATCCCACGCCCGACACCCATATCGAACCGGTGCGCTACGGCAAGGGCTCCAATTCGATGGGTCTGCTGCAAACCCTCATGGTCGACGGCGGCGGGCGCATGCCGCGCTGGCTGCGGTTCCTGTGGACGGTGATTCTGCATCCGCTGACCCTGTTGCAGTTCATGTCGGTGAAGGACTGGAGTGAGCGCACCGTCATCTCCCTGGTGATGCAGAACCTCGACAACTCGATCACCACGTTCACCAAGCGTGGACTGTTCGGGCGCACGCTGAGCTCCAAACAGGGCCACGGCGAACCGAATCCGACCTGGATCCCGGCGGGCAACGAGGTCACCCGCGCGGTCGCGGACAAGATCGGCGGCGTCGCGGGCGGCTCCTGGGGTGAGGTGTTCAATATCCCGCTGACCGCGCACTTCCTGGGTGGCGCGGTGATCGGCGCGGATGCGAGCAGCGGTGTCATCGACCCGTACCACCGGGTGTACGGCTATCCGACACTGAGCGTGGTGGACGGTGCGGCGGTCTCGGCGAACCTGGGCGTGAACCCGTCGCTGACCATCACCGCGCAGGCCGAGCGCGCGGCCGCCATGTGGCCGAACAAGGGTGAGGTCGACACCCGGCCCGAGCCCGGCACCGGATATCAGCGCATCGCGCCGGTGACCCCGAAGCAGCCGGTGGTCCCGGCCTCGGCTCCGGCCGCGCTGGTGCTGCCGATCGTGGAGATCCGCTCCGGTTCCTCCGAATCGGCCTGATTTTCGCCCGCTTTTCGCGACGCCCCGATCCCATCTCGGTATCGGGGCTTCTATCTGCGGAGATGCTCCCTGTATTCTCGAAGTGTGGGTTACGAGTGGCTGCTCTCGGCAGCGATGAACCTCAGCGGCGGTCTCACCACCGATGAGGTGCTCCGGGCACTAGCCGACGCGAAACACCGCTGGGTGCAATCGGTCTTCACCAAAACCGGCGCGCCCGGCCTGTCCGTGTGGACTCGTACCGCCACCGGGAAGCCCATCCTGGTGGTGTTGCGCCCACTCGGCGGTTTCGATCACCAGATCGTCTTCGCCGCACCGATGACACCGCACCAGGTGACCGCTTTCGAGGAATGGGAGGCGAACCAATGAGCAAGCGCAACAATGAGTTCCGCGACCTGGCCGAAGCAGAGGATCTCGCCGCGGCCGCCGCTGCGGGCGAGTTGATCTACGGCGCGAGCGTGGACGCCGACGACGTACTCCCCCCGCCCGCCAAAGTCCCCGACAGCGCCGAGGACACCCTCGTGGTCACCACGGTCCGCCTCACCGTCCGTCAGCGCCGCCGCGCCGAGGAAATCGCCCGCAAACGCGGCACCGACCTCACCGCCCTCATCCGCGCCTGGGTCGACGAAGGCATAGCCGAGGACAGCGACGACTACAACGTCTCCGCCGCCGAGGTCAAACGCCTCCTCGCAGGCCTGCGCCGCATCGCCTGACAGCGCGGCCCCGCATCGACAGACAGCGCTGCCCCCGGATCGTCCGATAGTGCGGTGCCCGGATCGCCCGCGCACCGATCGCGATCTCACGCGGTGCGAAACGCGCTCGGCGCGGTTCCGGTCTCACGCTGGAACATGACCGAGAACGCGGCCGGAGTGTCATAGCCCAGCGCCATGGCCACCGAAGTGACCGTGGCCCCGCCCATCAGCGCGTGCATGGCATGCGCGACGCACACCCGCTGCCGCCACTGCTGAAAGGTCAGCCCGGTCTCGGCACGGAACCGCCGATTGAATGTCCTGGTGCTGACCCGCATTCGCCCCGCCCAGTCATCGGGCGCGGATCGAATGGTCGGGGCGTGCTGAAACCCGTCACACAATTCCCGCAGCTCAGCCGATACCGGCAGCGGAATCTCGAACGGCACCGGCGTCAGCGTCCGCAACTCATACAGAATCAGATCACTCAGCGTCCCGTCCCGACCGCGAATGGTGTACTCGGGCACCATATCCACCGCCGCGAAGATCAATTCGCGCAACATCGCCGACACCTCGACCACCTGACAGCGCGCCGGAAACCACGGCACCGCAGCGGGTTCCAGATACAGGCTGCGGGTGCTGACCCCCTCCATCAGGACCTGATGATCGATCCCGGGCGGAATCAGCACCGCACGCCCGGTCGGCACGGTCCACGCGCCGTGCGCGGTATCGACCCGCATGATGCCGGTCGCGGCGTACAGCACCTGGGCGCGCCGATGCCGATGAGCAGGCAGCAGATGCCGTGCGGGGTAGTCGGTGCCGATGGCCAGGATGGCGCGGGCGATCGAATCGACTTCGGCCACCGGCACATTCCGCACGCCCGCCACCCTAGCCGGTGTCGGATTCTCGAAAGATATTGGCGATCCTTCGAATGTGCGTCACCACGTCGCGGACATACGGTGCGAGGGTGTCGACAATCTTGATCTTGCTGCTGGCCGGGTGCGTGACCGGGGCGACCACCGTGCTGTTCGGATTCGGCGGCGGATTCGTCACCGTCCCGGTCGTTTACGCGGTATCGGCCGCCACCTCCACCGCGGCGGCCATGCACGTGGCGGTCGCGACCTCGACGGCGGTCATGATCGTGAACGCCGCGATCGCGACGCTGGCACACGCCCGCTCGGGACTGCTGCGCCGCGAATATCTCTGTCCGCTGGCCGGTTTCATCGCGGTCGGCGCGGTTCTGGGGGTGCTGGCCGCGGGCCTGGTGCCGGATCGGACGTTGCGGCTGCTGTTCGTGGCGTATCTGGTGGTCGCGATCGCCGATATCTCGCTGCGGCGCGGATTTCTCATCCGGGAGGCTCGAACCGATATCCACCCCGCGCCCTTCGGCAGGGCGGCATCGGTATTCGGCGGTATCGGAATCGGTGCGGTCGCGGCATTTCTCGGTGTGGGCGGCAGTGTTCTGACGGTTCCGCTGTTGCGGCGGCGCGGGCTGGCGATGGCCGAGGCCACCGCGCTGGCGAATCCGCTCAGTGTGCCGGTCGCGGTTGTCGGCACCGCGCTGTATTCCCTTGCCGCGCCCGGCGGATCGCGCGCCGGGTTGTTCGGGCAGGTCGATGTCGTGGCGGCGGTGACGTTGTTGGCGGGGTCACTGCCGGCCATTGCGGCTACCAAGCGGTCGCTCGTCAAGATTCCTGATCGTGCGCATGCGATCGGCTACCCGCTGTTGCTGACCGTCGTGCTGATCGCCATGAGTGCGACCGTCATCGGTTGATTCGGTCAGCGGGCGTGGATGTGGGCTATGCCCATCGGGGAGGTCGGGGGTGGGACGTCGCCCGCGGGGGCGCGGAATTCCTGGAGGGCGGGCAGCACGTCGATGTGCCGGGCCGCGTAGCAGCGGACCTGTGGGAGGGCGTAACCCACTTCGGTGCGTTCGAGCGGTTCGGCGTCGATGTAGCCGACCTGATCGAGATTCACGCCCAGGGTTTGGGCGATGCGGGTGATGGCGGCGGATTTCTTGCCCCAGCCGACCTCGATCGCGGCGAAGCGGTCGTGCAGGCCGTGTTTGCGTAGTTGCGCGACCGTCCAGGCGAGTTCGCCGCGGCTGGCGACGGCATGCATGACGCCGCGTTCGCGCAGGATGCGCAGGGCGCGCACCGCCTCGGCGCGCAGCGCGCCATCGGTGGAATCGCAGACCACACCGTCCCACAGGGAGTTGTCCACCTCCCACACAAGACATTTCACCGTCGGTGTGTTCATCGTGCCCCTACAGTCGTCCCAGCCTCAGCCACATCCGGTTCCCATGTGCAGGGCGGCCCCCACTTTCGAGAACCGCCCGGCCGTGACATCGTAGGGTCCGTCTGGGCCAATACACCAGCGCTGGCAAATCCGGGACGATGTCGCCGAGGCGCCGGTGCGGTCGGCGTGAACATCCGATGATGGGTGTTGACGTGGCCCGATGCGATCGCGAGTAAGGGAAAGGGGCGTGGCCGATGCGGCACCGCTGGAAGCTCACGGGTGGCCTGCTCGCGCTCGCGGTCTCGCTGAGTGGTTGCGGGGCGGCCGAGGAATCCTCGCCCGTGATCGTCGGATCGCTCAGCACCACCGTCCCGATCCCGGCCGCCGCACCGCCGCCGGCCGCCACCGGGCGTCCCATCGCGGACCCGACGGTGTCCCAACCCGCCGTGGACCTGTACGCCGAACAGAATCTGATCGACCGCACCGAATGGACCGATGCGGTCGACGGCCGCCGCCTGCTGGTGTATCCCACCGACGCCGGACGCAAGGACACCTTCCCGACCGCGGGCGAGCGCGCCTGGCAGGAAGTGCTGACCGACTCCCCCGATGCCGACACACCCGGTATGCGTGATCAATTCATCTGCCACTGGGAGTGGGCGCGCGTGGTCGCGCCGAATAAGCCGAGCTGGAATCTGGAGCCGTGGCGGCCCGCCGTCGGCTATCAGGCCACGGTGAACGCGATGTGCAATCCGGGCGGCCCCGAACGCTGACGCGTCCTTCGCGGCGGTAACGAGAATATTCGGCGAAACCGCTTGCCCGCGAGAACCTTCGAGCCATTGTGAAAAATTGCGTATCGTTGGTGGCGTCCAGCGCCAACTCCTCGGAGGGAGCGGCACGGTGCGGTCCTGTGCGCCTTCGTCCACCGCCGGGCCCCCCGCCCGGGAACCAGCGCTGTCCCGGCGCATGTTCCCCGCGCTGCGCGAAAGCCATGAGGTGTATCTGGATTCGGCGTCCACCACGCAGAAACCGGAGTCGGTGATCGCGGCGATCACCGACTATCACAGTGCGCGCACCGCCAATGCCGGGCGCGGCGCGTACGCGTGGTCGACCAGTCTGGCGCGCGAGATCGAAGGCGTGCGCGAGCGGATGGCCGGTTTCATCGGCGCGCACACCGACGAGGTGGTGTTCACCGGCGGATCGACCGCGGGATTACACGCGATCGCACTGTCCTGGGGGCTGGCCAACCTGGGCGAGGGCGACGAAATCCTGTACAGCCCACGCGATCACGCCTCGAACGTGTATCCGTGGGTGCAGCTGCGCCAACTCCTGGCCGGGTTCGGGCGCACCATCACACTGGTGCCGTACCGGGTGAACGCACTGGGCGAAGCCGACGTCGAGGACATCGCCGCGAAGGTGAGCCCGCGCACCCGGATGATCACCGTCGGGCATCTGCATCACGTGTTCGGCTCGCTCAGCACGCTGGAGGAACTGCGCGGGCGCATCGATCCGTCCATCGCACTGTGTTTCGACTGTAGTCAGAGCGGCGGGCATCTGCCGGTACGGGTCGAGGATCTGGACGCGGATTTCGCGGTGTTCGCCGGGCACAAGATGTTCGGTGCTCCCGGAACCGGGGTGCTCTATTGCCGCCGACGCCGCCATGGTGAGCTGAGCCCGTTCCTGCCGGGCGGCAATTCCGGTGTCACCCTGGATGATTCGGGCCTGCACGCGGGACCGATGCCACAGCGCATGGAGGGCGGCACCCCCAATATTCCGGGCATCCTGGCGCTCGGCGCGGCCCTGGACGTGCTGGACAATATCGGCTTGGACACCATCCACACCCATAACCGGGCGCTCACCCAGCGACTGCTCGCGGGCCTGCGCCCCGTCCCGGGCCTGGAATTCCTGCCTGGCCCCGCCTATGCCCCCTGCGAAACCGGTTACGGCATAGTGTCTTTCACGCTCGCCGGGATCAGCGCCAATGACCTCGGCTTCGTCCTGGGTGAACTCGGTTTCCTGGTGCGCTCGGGCGCACACTGCGTGCCCGCGAACAACGCACCGGGAGAAGAGGTTTCGGTGCGGGTGAGCACCCACATCTACAACACCCTCGACGAGATCGACCGCTTCACCCACAGTGTCGCCACGATTGCCGAGGAGGTCTCCTCATGACGACCAATGGTCACGAACCACGCTACGACCGGCGCGCGGCCTCGCGCGTACTGGCCGTGCTGGCCCGCCCGGGCCTGTGCACGGGGGTCACCGCCCCGGCGGGCGGGCGCATCGAATACACCTGCGCGCCACTGCGTCCGGAGCCCGGATCACATCTGACGCTGTCGCAGCGGCTGTATCTGGAGCGCTTCATGCGTCCGTGCCGGGCCGATCAGGTCACCAGCGCCACCCATCGCATCGCCTGGACCGATAGCGACGGCATCCCCAATACCGGGCATTTCCACTCCGGCGGGCTGGGACCGATCGTGCCGATCGCCATGCGCGAGACGGTACTGACGCTGTGGCACGCACTCGGAGCGGATACCGCTCTCGCGCACCGCATCTCGGAACTGACCGAGCGCGAGCGCGATGTGCTCGAGGGCACCACCACCGATCACGAACCCCTGGACATCTTCCGGGTGGGCATCGAGGCGTGCGGGCGCGCACTGGCCCAGCACGCACTGCTGGCCCGCTGGACCCCGTACCGCACACCGGTCGAATTCGCGCTCGGCATGCGCGATTCGGGCATCTACAGCGCGGTCGCGACCCGCTGGTTCTGGGAACTCCAGGCCTCGAGCTATCGGCGCGGCATGATCGCGGTCACCCTGAGCACCCAACCCGACGGCACGGTGCGCTATTCGGCCGAATCGGTGGCGACCCTGCGCGCGATGAAGGATATGACCATCGAGGACGCGCACCGGGTCATGCGGCGCGCCACCCACACCGAGGGTTTGAGCGTCGGCGAGGCCATCACCAAGTACCACGATGAGCTGGATCTGATCTCGCGCCAGTACGCGCTGCTGCCGCCGGGCACCCGCCCCGCCTGCCTGGCGGCGATGCCGCATCAGCTCGACGGCGCGCACTACAGCCTGCTGCCGCTGGTGGTGGACCGGTTCACCGAGGTGTTCACCGCGCTGGCCGACCGGCTGACCATCGCCGAGGTCTCCGTCGAAACCGCCTCGGACAGCGCCGAACTCGCCGCCGAGGAGCAGATCTTCTACGTCCCCGATATGACCTGCAAACACTGTGTGCGCACCATTACCGGGGTGCTGGAGTCGATGGATATCGGCGTGCACGATATCGACCTGATCTCCAAGCGGGTGAGCGCCGAATTCCGCAGCCCGCGCAATCGCCAGCGCGCCTTCGACGCGCTGCGCGACAGCGGCTACAACCCCTCCACCGCTCGTCCCGCGACCGCGGAACCCGTACCCGCCACCGAAACCGCGGTATGACCGCTGCGACTCCGCCGCGGCTGCCGGCGATGATCGATCCGCTGGTGCGCGCCTTCCTGGCTGCCCCCGGCGCGGCCGAGGCCGTGCTGGACACGTATTCCTCCCCCGCGCATCTGGTGTTCCCGCAGGTGTTCGCCGAGAATCTGGGTCGGCTGCGCACGGTGCTCGAGCGCGGGATGCCCTATCGGATCTGTTATGCGCACAAGGTGAATCACTCCCGGGCGTTCGCGCGCACCGCCGAGCACGCCGGGATCGCGATCGATGTGGCCTCCCCGGCCGAACTCGCCGGTGCGCTGGGGGTGGGCTTCGAATCGTCACGTATCGAAGTGACCGGTCCCAAGGGCGAGGGGTTCCTGCGCGATCTCATCGGCACCGGGGCGACCGTCAACGCCGACAATGTCTGGGAGCTGACCCGGATCGCCGAACTCGCGGACCCCGGTGCGCGCGTGCCGGTGCTGGTGCGACTCTCGGGTTTCGCGGGCACCCCGGTGAGCCGATTCGGTGTCCCGCTGCGGCAGGCCGAGCAGGTGTTCGAAGTGCTGACTGCCCGGCGCGACCGGATCGCCTTCCGCGGCTTCGCCTTCCACATCGACTCCGGTGAGCCGGGCGAGCGCCTGCGCGCGGTGGAGGCGTGCCTGGAACTGACCGAACGCGCCTACGCGCACGGCCTGACCCCCACGGTCATCAATATCGGCGGCGGTTTCCGGCAGGTCTTCACCGATGACGCCGACGCCTTCGACGCCTATGTGCTGGCGCTGCGCGAATCCCTGCTCGGGCGCGGTGAGCCGATGGCGTGGGGCGGCAATACCTTCGGCTTCCACCTCGACGGCGGCGCGGTGCACGGCACACCGGTGTTCCACAAATACGCCAATACCGTGCCCGCCGATCGCATGCTCGCCGATCTGCTCGATGCCGGATTGGATGCGCACGGCGGGCGCTCCTTCGCGCAGCTGGCCGCGGAGAACCTGCTCGAGGTGTGGCTCGAACCGGGCAAGGCGCTGGTCGATCATGCGGGAATCACGCTGGCGCGCGTCGAGTTCGTCAAGGAGACGGCCGACGGCAGCGTCCTGGTCAATCTCGATATCAGCCGCGACACCGTCACACCCGCCGATCAGGAGGTGATGGTGGATCCGCTGCTGCTGCCGAGGAATCCGCACGCGAATTCCGGTGCGCTGGGGGTGTTCCTGGCCGGGCGGTTATGCCTGGAACGCGATCTGGTCACCAATCACAAGGTGTGGTTCGCCCAGCGCCCGCAACCCGGCGATGTGATCGCCTTCCCCAATACCGCTGCCTACCATATGGATTTATCGGCAGCGCGTGCGTCGATGCACACCCTGCCACCCAAACTCGCCGTGGTGCATCGGCCCGGGGAATGCGCCGGTCCGGGCGGTTTCGAGGTCTGCCGCGATGAGGAATACGATCCGGATTCGGTTGCGGCGCAGCGGCCGCCGAGCCCGCAATGGCACGGGGTGCGGTAATGCGCTACGACCACATCACCGAACTCATCGGCAATACCCCGCTGCTGCGCCTGGATCCGGCCGTGCACGGACTCGACAATGTCGAGCTGTACGCGAAATTGGAGTTCTACAATCCCTTCGGCTCGGTGAAGGACCGTGTCGCCTGGGGCATGATCCGCGATGACCTCGATGCGATCATCGCGGGCGGACAGAGTCTGATCGAAGCGTCGAGCGGCAATACCGCCAAGGCACTGCGCATTCTGGGCGCGATGCACGGAATCGGGTTGCGCGCGGTCACCAATCGCATCCGGGTGAACGAAG
This sequence comes from Nocardia sp. NPDC058058, assembly GCF_042885355.1. Classification (NCBI taxonomy): domain Bacteria; kingdom Bacillati; phylum Actinomycetota; class Actinomycetes; order Mycobacteriales; family Nocardiaceae; genus Nocardia; species Nocardia sp. NPDC058058. The sequence continues at coordinate 1,160,973 of NZ_JBHVSA010000001.1, forward strand.
TCCGTGATCTGCTCCAGCTTTTCGGCACCGATATCGAGGAACTCCCGGGGCTGTCCGAATGCCCGGACCCGACCGCACCCAATGACGTGTACTCGGTCATCGAATCAACGATGGCGAAAACGCCAGGGGCCTGGCATCACCCGTCGCAGTACACGAGTGAGAAGAATATCGAGGCCCACTACGAGGGCACCGGCCGCGAAATCCACGAGGACCTGTCACGTGACGAGATCACCCGGGTCGACTATCTCATCGGCGGACTGGGCACCACCGGCTCCACCCGCGGCGCGGCAACGTTTCTGCGCAAACACAATCCGGAGTTGAAGGCCATCGCGGTGGTCTCCGAGCGCAGCGATTTCATCCCCGGCATCCGCTCGGAAACCGAGATGTGGGATGTGGGACTGTTCCAGCCCGACTTCTACGATCGCATTATCGCGGTGGAGGCCGGAACGGCAGTCGATGCAACGGTCGAGCTCGCCACCCGGCATGGGGTCCTGGCGGGCCCGACCAGCGGGGCCACCTATGCGGCGGCGCTGGAACATTTGCGCGCACTGCCACTTTCGAACGATCAACCGCAGACGGCGGTGTTCATCGTCTGCGATCGCATCGAGCCGTACCTGTCCTACATTCGCAAACGCCGTCCGGAACTCTTCGGCCGCAGCAGTCGCCCGGCCGCACCCGATGCCACCGAATTGGCTGCCACACCAACCCTTTCACCCGAGGCGCTGGAAACTCTCGATCGCGAGGCACGTCCCACGATCGTCGACACCCGGGGCGCGATGGCCTACCGCATCGCCCACGTACCGGGGGCCATCAATATTCGCGATGACCAACTCGACGACATGCTCGTGCAGGGCATTCCCTTCCCGCGCTCGCGCCCGGTGGTCTTCGTCTGCCCGGTCGGTGAACTCTCGCTGCGGTTCGCGGCGCTGGCGCGGCGCGCGGGATATGAAGCCTTCAGCCTCGCAGGCGGAATCGCGGCCTGGCGGGACAGCGGCAAACCCATGGAGTCCGCACCGCGCGCCCGGACCTGACCCGCGACCGGGTCGCGGCCGCGCCCGCAAGTGCCTGGTCAATTGATCATCACGACCGGACACACCCCGCCGATGCGCGAATCGGACACCCACCCTGGCACGATAAGCCTCGTGGAGTTGGCGTTCGGGCTCGTCGTGCTGGTGGCGGTAGCGGTCGCGTTGGCGGCGCTGGCCCGCCGCATGGGAATGGGTGAGCCGTTCGTACTCACCATCGCCGGGGTGGCGGCCTCATATCTGCCCTTCGTGCCCGAGTTCGATATCGAACCCGAACTGGTGCTGCTGGGATTGCTGCCGCCGCTGCTCTATACGACCGCGATCCGGACCTCGCTGGTGGACTTCCGGCCCAAGAAGGTCTCGATCACCATGCTCTCGGTCGGACTGGTGCTGTTCACCGCGTTCGCGGTGGGCGGGGTGGTGTATTGGCTGCTGCCGGTGCCGTTCTCGGCCGCGATCGCCATCGGCGCGGTGGTGGCCCCACCCGATGCGGTGGCGGCGACCGCGGTCGCGCGCCGCGTCGGTATGCCGCGGCGGCTGGTGACCCTGCTAGAAGGCGAGTCGCTGTTCAACGACGCGACCGCGCTGGTGACCCTGCGCACGGCGATCGCGGCGATGGCGGGCGCGATCACCATCTGGGAGGCGGGCGCGGACTTCCTGGGCGCGGCGGGCGGCGGCGCGCTGTTCGGTGTGCTCGCCGCACTGGTGCTCTCATTCCTGCGCCGGCGCATCAACGATCCGGTGCTGGACACCAGCGTCTCGCTGCTCGCGCCGTGGATCGCGTACCTGCCCGCGGAATCGCTGCACGCCTCCGGGGTGATCGCGGTGGTCACCTGCGGGCTGATCCTGGGTCACGGTGCGCCGCACTGGCAGTCCGCGGCCTCGCGGATCGCCGAGCACACCAATTGGAGCACCATCCAGTTCCTGCTGGAGAGTTCGGTCTTCCTGATCATCGGTTTGCAGGTGCGCCATATCGTCGAGGCGGCGTGGAACAGCGATCTACCGCATTCCACCCTGTTGATCTCGTGTGTCGCGGTGCTCGCGACGGTGATTGTGGCGCGGCCGATCTGGATGTTCCCCGCCACCTATTTCTCGTGGTCGGTGGAGGGTCGACGGCAGGGCAAGGACAAACCGGCCTGGACCGGACCCGCGGTGCTGTCCTGGGCGGGTATGCGCGGTGTGGTCACCCTGGCCGCCGCCCTGCTGCTCCCGGCCGACACGCCGGAGCGCGCCACGCTGATTCTGCTCGCGGTCGTGGTGGTGGCCGGAACATTGCTGCTGCAAGGGCTCTCACTACCGCTGCTGGTGCGCCTGCTGCGCCTGCGCGGACCCAGCCACGCCGAGGATCTGCTGCAGGAGGCGAACCTGCTACAGCAGGCCACCGCCGCCGGGCTCGAGGCCCTGGAAGCCAATATCGGTGAGGAGACCCCGCCCGATATCGTCGACCAACTGCGGTCGCTGGCCGTGGCCCGGTCCCAATCGGCGTGGGAATTGCTGGGGCGCTCGGAATCCCAGCGCATCACACCCAGCGGCGAATACCGGCGCCTGCGCCTGGCCATGCTCGCGGCCGAACGCGAAACCGTACTGCGCGTGCGCGATGCGGGTCTGGTCGAACACGAGATCCTACAGGCGGTGATGGCCACCCTGGACCTGGAGGAATCCACCATCGAACGGGTCGCCGAGGCCGATGACGACGGCCGCGAATTGCTCATGATCGCACCGGCTTCCGGCGGTTGCGAACATCTGCGCCAGGCCCCGCACACCAAGGTCCCCGACACCCCGGACGCCTGCGCCGAATGCCTGGACGAGGGTCTGGTGTGGGTGCACCTGCGCATGTGCCTGACGTGCGGGCATGTGGCCTGCTGTGATTCCTCGCAGGGCAATCACGCCACCAAGCATTTCAACAACACCGGGCATCCGGTCATGCGCAGCGTGGAGCCGGGCGAATCGTGGCGCTGGTGCTATATCGACGAGCTGCTCGGATAGCGAACGATTCGCAGGAGATCGCGCGGATCGTTGGGCCGCAACGCAATTCAGAACGAGTAGTCCGATACGGGCGTGTCGCTGCCCCCGAATGCCGACACTTCATGTATGCGCCGGATCGTGGCGCACGCAGTAGTTCACCCTTCGCAGGGGGAGAAATCATCATGATCCGATCTCGAAAACCAGTTCTGGCCGCGGGAGCGGTCGCCGCCTCGGCCCTGGCATTGGTGCTGGCCGCACCCGATGCGTCGGCGTATGTCACCAGCGTCTCGATCTCGTCCGGCTCACTGGGCAATGGTTACGGCACCAACTGCTCGTACACCGTCACCGTGAACGGCAGTCCGAACGAGTACATCTGGCTCTACGACAGCAGCTCCTCGACGTTCAGTCCGCAGCAGGTGAGCCTGGGCAGCGGCGGCACCGCGACCTCGAGCTGGACCCCCACCTCCACGGGTACGCATTACGTGCAGGCCTGGAGCTACAACGGTTCGCAGTGGGCCACCGTGCAGGTCGGCACCGGTATCAATCTGGGTAGCGCCTGCCTGGTCAGCTGACCGGTGGCGGGCGTCCGCGCCGCGTACCGGGGCACTCCGGCGCCGGGTGCGCACACGTGCCCGGCGCCGGGCACTACCCTGGACCCGGTGCAGACAGGCCAACCACCCTCCGACGCCGAACCTCGTATCTGGGGCGGAACCACCCTCACCGAACGCCGTGAGGCCCGGCGCGCCACGCTGCTGGACGCCGCCCTGGATCTGATCGGCGACTCCGGGGCGGGCGCGGTCACCATGCGCGCGGTATGCCGCACGGCCAATCTCACCGACCGGTATTTCTACGAAAGCTTCACCAGCCGAGACGAATTGCTCGATGTGCTGTACCGGCAGATCGCGGACGAGTTCCTGGAGCCGATGACCGCGTTCGCCGTCGGCGATGATCCCGATCGCGATCGCGCGCTGTCCGAGGTGCTGGTCGACAAGGTGCTCGAGGATCCGCGCAAATCGCGGCTGTTCCTGGTGGAGCCGTATTCCTCGACCGGGCTGGGGCAGACGACCATCGCGGTCATGCCCGCGTTCACCCGGCTGATCCAGGATCATCTGTTCGCCCATATCGAGGATCCGGTGCGGCGGCGACTGGCGGCGGTGACCATGGCCAGCGGTAACGCGGGCATGTTCTCGGCATGGTTGAACGGGACATTGCGCGCCTCGCGGGATCAGATCGTGGATCACCTGGTGCAGACGATCGCCGCGTATCGCTCCATGTATCGCTGAATCGTCCCGATTCTCAAGGCATTTCCGCACGTCATGGTCATGGTACGGGCATACCACTTATGTGGTACGTTTCTACCATCAACGATGATAAGGGGAGGCCATGGCCAAGATCGGACGATTCAAGAACGATGCCGCGCGCGAGGATTTTCTGCGCGCCTACGCCGAGGCGGAAGCACTGTGGCCGCTCCCCGCGACCACCATGGATATCGCGACCTCCCTGGGCAGCACGCATATTCGCCGCTCCGGCGCGGGTGAGGGCACCCCGATCGTGCTGCTGCACAACTTCGGCGGCAACGGGCTGATGTGGCGCTCGGTGGTCGAGACCTTCGCCCGCGACCGCGTCGTCTACGCCCTCGATACCGTCGGCACCGCCGGGCGCAGCGTCCAAACCGCGCCGCTGACAAAGGAATCGGACTTCGCGACGTGGCTGTACGAGGTGCTCGAAGCCCTGGATCTGCAGCGGGTGCACCTGGTCGGTTATTCGCATGGCGCGTGGCATGCGGCTGCGATCGCCCTGCACGATTCGAGCCGAATCGCCAGCATCACCCTCATCGAACCCGGTGGGGTGTTCACCAAACCGGCGTGGAAGATCCTGTTCCAGATGATTCGATTCGGCCTGGGCGGCAAGAGCGATGAGAACCTGCGCAGGATGATGGAATGGCTCTCCCCCGGGGTCACCCTCGATCCCCTGGAATCGGCGCTGGCCAAACCCGCGATCGAATATCGCATGAAGATCGGCTGGGCGCGCGTGCTCACCGATGCCGAACTGCGCGGTCTCACTGTCCCGTCGCTGACCATCTTCGGGCAGGATTCGCTGGTCGCCAATCTCGAGGCGACGTCCGCGCGTATCGCCGAACACCTCCCGAACGGGGAACTCGCGACCTATCCGAATACCGCGCACGGCATCCTGTTCCAGATTCCGGATCGGCTATCGGCGCGCACCATGGAATTCATCGCCCGGCACGATCGCGCGCCCGCGTCGCGGTAGCTCAGACGGCGCGGCCGAACAGCTGCGCGGCCATCGCCAGGGAGCTGTCGATCGTCGCGAAACCCCGGGGAAGCATGACGGTTTCGTAGGCGGCGACGGCCTCGCGCAGCGAACGGCGACCGGCGGCGACCGAAAACAGTTCGACGGCAAGGGTTTCCGCATCGCGCAGTGCGGTGTTCGCGCCCACACCGCCGGTCGGGGGCATGGTGTGGATGGCATCGCCGAGCAGGGTCACCGGCCCCGGCTCCCAGGGCGGCACCGGTTCGCCCGCGCGCAGGGCGATCGGGAAGAACGATTCCGGGTCGGCGTGCGCGAACAGCGCGCGCAGGCCCGGATGCCAGTTCGCGGTGGCGGAATTGGTGAGTTTCCAGAGTTCGGGCGGAGCCAGGCGCTGGAGTTCGGCGTGCGGTACGCCGAGGTGTTCGGGGGTGGCGAGCAGGGTGATCATCAGGTAGTCGACGGCATCCGAGGGGAGGTTGCGGAAGCGCAGGGGTGCGAAGCCCGCGCCGCAGCCGATGCCGTCCGATACCCAGGTGAAGCCGTGTGCGAGTGCGGGCGGTAGCAGGGCTCGGGTGGTGTCGGTGAGGGTCATCCGGCCGTAGAGGCAGCGCACGCCGAGGTCCCGGACGATGGCGTGCGGCAGCAGTGTGCGCCGCACGGCCGAGCCGACGCCGTCCGCGCCGATCAGCAGATCCGCTTCGGCGACAGCGCCTTCGGCGAATCGCACGCGCACCCCGCCGGTGTCGGTGAGCTCGTAGCCGGTGAGGGTGTGCCCGAAGTGGACGATGCCGTCGAGGCCGGTCAACAGTGCGCGCCGGAAGGTGTTCCGGTCGACATTGGTGATCAGCTCCTCGGTGATTCCCGGAAACTGTTGCCGCAGTGTGCAATCGAGTTGCTCGGTGTACATCCCGAGTACGGCGTCATTGCTGCCGCTGCTGGCGCGGACCTGGTCGAACACCGCCGGCGGCAGGCAGGTGCGCAGTGCGGTGTTGCCGTCGGCGTCGATATGGATACGGAAGCCCTGATTGCGGATGCGGGGTGTGGGGTCCTGTTCGTAGACGGCCACTTCCAGGCCGCGGTGCCGCAGCGCCTGGGCCAGGGCGAGGCCGCCGATGCCCGCGCCCGCGATGAGAATTTTCGGTGTTCTCGACATGTGCGTGTCCTTGATCGGCCGGGTTCGGATCGCCCGGCGAGGTGACTCCAGCGTCCGATCCGAGCCCCGATTCTGTCAAGTGTTTGTTTGATTAATGCATATCTTCGTTTGATCCAGCCAGGTGAATGTATGATCCGAGGCGTGCCCGAGCCCAAGCCCCGCAGGTCACCCAAGCCGCAGGATCGTCAACGCGATCCCGAACGCACCCGCGCGCTGATCCTGGACGCGGCCGCCGCCGAGTTCGGCGCGCACGGATACGCCGGTGCCCGCATCGCCGCCATCTCGGCTCGCGCCGGGATGAACGTGCAGCTCATTTCGTACTATTTCGACGGCAAAGAAGGCCTCTACCAGGCGGTTTCAGAGCGGTGGCAGCAACGCCAGCAGGAATTGGTTCCGCCCGGCACTCCCCTGCCCGAGCAATTGCGCACGTACGCCCTCGAAGCCCTGCACAACCCCGAGGGTGCGCGGTTGCTGGCGTGGACCGGTCTGCAATACACCGCCCCCGCCGACGATCCCGATCATGAACCGCGCGCCCGCATGCTCACCGAGAGTGTCGAGGAGTTGCGGGTCATGCAGCAGGCGGGCCAGTTGCCCGCCGATCTGGATCCGGCGTATCTGCTGGTGATGCTGATGGGCGCGGCGATGGCCCCGACCACGCTGCCGCACATTATCGAGGGCGTATGCGGGCAGGATCCGCGCTCACCGGAGTTCCTGACCCGCTTCGCGGACCAGCTCGCGCTGCTCACCCGCCATCTCGGCGCACCGGGCACCTCGTAACACCGGGCCGCGCGGAACTCGTTGCCCAGCTGCGGAATTACGCCGGACCCGTTGCTTCAGCACTATCTTAAGATATATCTTCAGCGGGTGGATCCGAGACGTTTGGCCGACTTCGCCGGTATCGGACCCGGCAGTGGCCGGTTCTTCGGGACCGGCGAATTGCGTTTGGCGCTGCTGGCTTTGATCGCCGAACAGCCGGGTCACGGGTACGAGTTGATGTCCCGGCTGGAGAAGCGCTGCGGTGGCGCGTACCGGCCCAGTGCGGGCGCGGTGTATCCGACCCTGCAGCAACTCGACGACGAGGGTTTGGCCACGCTCGAGATCGACAGCGGCCGTAAGGTTTTCCATATCAGCCCGGCGGGGCGGACCGAGGTCGATCAGCATCGCGAGGCCATCGCCCGGATCTGGGCGCGCGCGGATGAGCGCGGCGAATGGGGTCTGTTCGGTGATCCCGATGCCGCCGAGATCATCAAACCCGTACTGCGCCTGTTCAAGGCGGCGGTATCGGTGGTGGTGCACGCGCACGGTGATCCCGCCGTGGTCGATCAGGTGCGCGCGATCCTCACCGACACCACGCGCGAACTACAGCATCTCAAGACCGACGTGAAACGTCGGCAGCATCGCCGGCGGCGCGGCCGGCACACCGAGTGACCCTTTCGAATCGAAGGTATTGCCATGGCGCACAGTGACAATCAGGCGCAAACACGCAGTGACGAACAAGCGTCGCCGATCGGCGACGATCCACGACCGCCGACTCCGCGCCGATCGCGCGACCTGGGCGATCGACTGCTGGACCGGTTCTTCGGCACCGGCCACATCCTGGAGACCGAACGCATCGCCGCCCGCATGATCCGGGTGCGGATCAGCGCACCGGCACTGCGGAACTCCCGATGCCTGCCCGGACAGCATGTGCGGGTCGCCATCGGCGATGCCGAGGGCGGGCTGCTGGCGCGGGTCGGCGATCTGCGCACGTACACGGTGTGGCAGTTCGACTCCGCGCGGGGCGAATTCGATCTGTGCGTGATGGACCACGGTGACGGGCCGGGCTCGCGCTGGGGTCGCGCCGCCGAACCGGGTGCGCAGGTGCTGTTCCGGGGTCCGGAGGGTTCGTTCATTCTCCATGACAGCGCGCCCTATCACCTGTTCGCGGGCGAGGAGACGGCCTCGGTCGCGTTCGGGGCGATGCTCGCCGCGGTCCCGGACCATATTCCGGTCTACGGCGCGGTCGAGACGGCCACGCCGCAGGATCGGCTGCCGCTGCCGCGCACCGCCGCGCTGGCCGCACCGCTGCGCGGGGAGGCCTCGGCCGCGCGCTCGCAGGTGCTGCTCGAGGCGGTGCGCGAGCTCGAATTGCCCGCCACCCCCGGTGTGGCCTATCTCGCCGGTGAGGCTCGCACCATTCAGATGATCAGCAAACATCTTGTGCACGAACGGAATTGGCCGCGTCGCGCGATTCGCACCAAACCGTTCTGGACGCCGGGCAAACGCGGCATGGACTGAGCTGCCCGTCCGGTTTGCTCGGCGCATACACGCCACTGCGATCCATGTCACAAACCTCTTGTATCCGCTGCTGTCCGCCTCGCACGCCGGGGCGGACACGGTTTGCTCGTGTTTGCTGCGCCCGCCCACGGGTAGACGCAGTGCGGGCGCATTCCGTGATCGTTCCGGGGATGTGTGCCGAATTCGCGACGAGAGAGGGCTGGTATGACGAGCCGCGATGCGCAATCCGCACAGCAGACCCGGTCGGTGGCTGCCGCGGCCATGGGCAATGCCACCGAATGGTTCGACTACGGCGTGTACGCCGCGGCCGCCACCTACATCACCGCCGCGTTCTTCCCCGGACACCTGGGATCGCTGGGCACCATGCTCGGTTTCGCGGTGTCGTTCCTGCTGCGCCCGCTCGGGGGCATGGTGTGGGGTCCGCTCGGGGACCGGATCGGACGCAAAGCGGTGCTCGCGACCACGATTCTGCTGATGGCGGGCGCGACGGGAGCGATAGGACTGCTGCCCAGCCATGCCACCGCCGGGGTGCTGGCCCCGATCCTGCTGATCACGCTGCGCGTGGTGCAGGGCTTCTCCACCGGCGGCGAATATGGCGGTGCGGCAACCTATCTCGCCGAAACCTGTAGTGATCGCAAGCGCGGGTTCCTGGGCAGTTTCCTGGAGTTCGGCACCCTCGGTGGTTTCGTGGGCGGTTCGGCGGTGGTGCTGGCGTGCCAGCTGCTGCTGGGTTCGGACGCCATGTACGAATGGGGCTGGCGCATTCCGTTCCTGCTGGCGGTGCCGCTGGGTTTGATCGGCTGGTATCTGCGTTCGCGCCTGGACGAGTCGCCGGTGTTCACCGAGATGCAGGATCAGGAACAGCCCACCGGCGGGTTGCGCGTACTGCTCACCGAGTATCGGCGTGAGCTGCTGACCCTGGCCGGTCTGGTGGTGGCGCTCAATATCGTCAATTACACGCTGCTGACCTATCAGCCCACGTATTTGCAGCACACGCTCGGCGTCGCCGAATCGACCACGACCGCGATGATGCTGATCGGCCAGTTGGTGATGATGCTGGCGTTGCCGTTCTTCGGCCGCCTGTCCGATCGGGTGGGCCGTCGCCCCATGTGGCGTTTCTCGCTACTGGCCCTGGCCGCGCTGGCGGTGCCCATGTACTGGCTGATGTCGCGTGGAATCGTCTGGGCGGTAGTGGCTTTCATCGTGCTGGGGCTGCTGTATCTGCCGCAGCTGTCCACCATCACCGCCACCTTCCCCGCGATCTTCCCCACCCATGTGCGCTACGCGGGTTTCGCGCTGGGCTACAACGTCTCGACCGCCCTGTTCGGCGGTACCGCACCGCTGGTGAACGAGGCGGTCATCGAATCCACCGGCTGGAGCTATTTCCCGGCCTTCTACATGGTCGGCGCGTGCGCTATCGGCATGGTGGCCTGGATGTTCCTGCGCGAAACCGTCGGTGCGTCCTTGCGCGGCACCGAGGTTCCCATTACCGACGAGCTCCCGGTGCTGGCGAAGTAGCTACACCAGTTCGACCTCGTCGAATCGGACGGTCAGGGAGTGGCGGCGCTCGCGCAGCACGCCACCTTCCCGTCAGAATTCTGTAAACCCCACGCCGACACAGTAATCCATGATCGCGGTCGGGGTCAGAGGCCGCCGATGCCTTTGCCGAGCACCACCGCGCCCATCACCAGCAGAACGATCGCCATGACCGCGTGATTGTTGTCCTGCAACCACTTTCGGGCGCTGTCGAGTCCGGGGCGGACGCGGTCGGCGGCGATCGCGTAGCCGAGCACCACCGCCGCCACGCTCGCCGAAGCCAGCACGGTGAACACGATCAGCGCGGTGATCTTGCCACCGGCGCTGATCGGGCTGGATCCGATCGCCACGCCCGCCGAGACGCACAGCAGCAGGTTCTTCGGATTCACCGCCGAGAGCAGTACGCCGAGTCCGGCGGCCCGGACCGCGGTGAGCCGATCGAGGGCGTTCATCCAGTCCGGCGGGGTGGTGTCGGTGCGCTCATGCCATTGGTTGGCGGCCAGTACCAGGAGGCCGAGCCCGAGCACGACCTTGATCCACGATCCGGTCGTCGAGGGCTCCCGGCCGTCGGTGATGCCCACCGAACCGGCGATCACACAGATGAGAGCGGTCGCCGCCACGACACCGAGCACCCAGCCCGCGAGAAAGCCGTTGCCCGCGCCGGAGGCGTTTCTGGACAGGATCATGAGGATGGCGGCCACGATCGGTATCGGCGATACCGCCACGCCGATACCGAGTGGCAACAGGTCTCCGATTACAGTGCCCACTCCTCAAAGCTATTTGCTGGCAATCGTATTTCGGGCAACGACACGGACAAGATGTGCCGACGAGATATCACCCGTGTCGTGTGAACCGCCGGGTGCGCGAGTGCGGGAGCATCGACGGGGAAGCAGACCGCCGATCGAAGGAGCCCGTATGGCGCTGGATTTCACCGACCGCACCGATTTCGACAATGCCGAGCGGGGTTTCATCGCCACGCTCGATCCGGTGACGATCCGATCGGCCGATGGGCGGGTGGTATTCGACCTGGCCGAGTACGGTTTCCTCGATGGCGAATGCCCCGAAACGATCAATCCGAGCCTGTTCCGGCAGAGTCAACTCTGCCGCACCAACGGCCTGTTCCAGGTGGTCGAGGGCATCTATCAGATTCGCGGTTTCGATATCTCGAATATGACTCTGGTCGAAGGTGATACCGGGGTCATCGTCATCGATCCGCTGATTTCCGCCGAATGCGCCGCAGCCGGGCTCGCGCTCTATCGAGAGCATCGTGGCAATCGACCGGTTACCGGAGTGATCTATACGCATTCGCACGGTGACCATTTCGGCGGTGTCATGGGTGTGCTGCCCGATGGCGCGGGCGATATCCCGATTCTGGCCCCGGCCGGATTCATGGCCGAGGCCGTCGCCGAGAACGTGTACGCCGGCACCGCGATGGGGCGGCGCGGCAACTACATGTACGGGGTGACCCTGCCGGTCGGACCGCAGGGGCAGGTCGGCACCGGTCTGGGTTTGCAGGCCTCGCAGGGCACCCTCGGACTGATTCCGCCGACGCTGGACATCACCCACACCGGTCAGCGCGAAACGATCGACGGTGTGCCGATCGTCTTCCAGATCACCCCGGGCACCGAGGCTCCGGCGGAGATGAACTTCCATTTCCCCAACCATCGCGCGCTGTGCGTGGCCGAGAACGCCACGCACAACCTGCACAATCTGCTCACCCTGCGCGGTGCGCTGGTGCGGGATCCGCGCATGTGGTCGCGCTATCTCGATGAGGCGATCGAACTGTTCGCCGCCGACTCCGATGTCGCGTTCGCCTCGCACCATTGGCCGACCTGGGGTGAGCAGAACCTGGTGCGGTTCCTGTCCGAACAGCGCGATCTCTACATCTACCTGCACGATCAAACCCTGCGCATGATGAACCAGGGCTTGACCGGTATCGAGATCGCCGAGGACTTCGTCCTGCCGCCGGGACTCGAAAACGCTTGGCACGCACGGGGTTACTACGGTTCGGTGAGCCATAACGTCAAGGCCGTCTACCAGCGGTACCTGGGGTGGTTCGACGGGCACCCCAGCTCGCTGTGGCAGCATCCCCCGACCGCGCTGGCCGAACGCTATGTCGCGGTGATCGGCGGTGTGGACGCGACGGTCGAACAGGGCCGCAAGTACGCCGCCGACGGTGATCTGCGCTTCGCCGCCGAACTGCTCAAACACGCTGTATTCGCGGCCCCGGACAACAAGTCCGCGCGCGAGGCGCTGGCCGAGGTGTACACCCGGCTCGGGTACGGCGCGGAGAACGCGACATGGCGCGGGTTCTATCTGACCGGTGCGAAGGAATTGCGCGAGGGCATCACCCCGCCCGCGCTGGATCTCGGTGGCGGTATGGCCGCGGCGCTGAGTGTCGAGCAGCTGTTCGACACCGTCGCGATTCGCATCAACGGCCCGCGCGCGGCCGCCGAATCGCTCGTAATCGATTGGCATTTCACGGATCTGAACAGCACACTGCGCACGGCGCTGTCCAATGGCGCGCTCATCCGCACCCCCGATCCGCGGTCGGCGGCGCAGGTGGATCTGACCGTATCGCTGACCAAACTCCAACTGCTCGGATTGCTCGCGGGCGGCGGGCTCGACGGCCTGACCGTGGACGGTGATCCGTCCGTGCTGCAACGCCTGCTGGGTTTGCTCGATGAGCAGGATCCCGCGTTCGCGATCGTCACCCCCTGATCGCCACCTCCTGATCGCGCCCGCCCCGGCCGCTGCCGACCGGGGCGGGCGCGGCGAAAATCGGCTCCGGACGGCATCTTTCGCCGTCCGGAGCCGCTGTATGCGGGGGCTGCTCGGGCCGCGATATCGGGTCCGGCCGGTGCGGGCCGGTGCGGGCGAGTCGCACAGTTGCGCTCGTCACATGAGTTGCCCGGACCCCGCGCCGGGGTGTTTACTCGCTGACGCAAGGTGCCGTCGTTAGCTGAGGCTCCTCTGCGGATATAGGCCGGCGACCCCGAACGTCGAGAGACGCCCCGGGTCAGGACAGGTCTCCCCGGATTAAGGGGTGATCCCGACCGGCTCCCACACCCGTTGTGGGTTACGCCGTGGAGTGCTGAAGGTCTTACGAGGAGTGGTTACCGTTTCCGGCCGTCCCGTGCCGGATCCACTCCCTGGTGGCGCGTTCGCGCGGTGGGTGTGGAGGTGATCGTCGTGCCCGACGGATCGGACAGAGTTCCGTTAGCCAATCGTTCACCAGGCGACACTTCATTTCTCCGCTGCGGGCTGGTTTCCTGCCTGTAGCGTGCCTTGACGAGTGCGCCGACCTCTTAGTTGGAGGGCGTCATGACCACGTGGGAAATGTTGCTGCGGCTCGGCGCGGGCGTCGGGCTCGGCGCGGTGATCGGGTTCGAGCGCCAGTACCGGGCACGTATGGCCGGACTGCGCACGAACGCGCTCGTCGCGGCCGGGGCGACACTGTTCGTGCTGTTGTCCGCACACGGGTTCAGCGGTAAGGACGCCGACCCGACTCGTGTTGCGGCACAAATTGTTTCGGGTATCGGCTTCTTGGGCGCGGGGGTGATCCTGCGCGACGGGTTCAATATCCGCGGGCTCAATACCGCCGCCACGCTGTGGTGCGCGGCCGCGGTCGGCGCACTGGCCGGTGCCGGGATGTACAGCACCGCCGCGGCGGGCACGGTCGCGGTGGTGGTGGTCAATACCGCGCTGCGCACCGCTGCGCGCGCGGTGGATCGCCCGGCCGAGGGCGTGGTGGAGGCGCTGTACGCGTTCACCGCCCGCACCGATGACGATCACGAGGCTGCTGTGCGTTCGCTGCTGGTGCAGTCGCTGGCCCGCACCGATTTCCGGCTGGTGTCGATCTCGAGCCACAATGTCGAGCCCAATCGGGTCGAGGTGCGTGCCGAGCTGACCGGGGATCGCCGCGATGATCGGCAGATGGAGTCCGCGGTGAGCCGGTTGAGCCTGGAGCCGTCGGTGACCAGCGTGGGCTGGCGCACGGTGCCCCAGACCGAGGTGGAGGCGTGAGCACCACCTACCCCAGTCGGGGTGTGCTGGATCGTCCGCGCTCGCGGTGGGCCGATATCGCGGTGTTCGCGGGCGCGGCGATCCTGATCTGGCTGGCGGTGCGGGTGTCGGCGGGCATGGATGTGCCGTTCGACGATGCCAGCGCACCGTCGAGCATTTCCACCGATCCGGCCGAGCTGCCGTACTACGCGGCGCGGTCGCTGCTGCGGATGTTCCTGGCGCTGGGTTTGTCGATCGCGTTCACCTTCGTATTCGCCACCGCGGCCGCACGTTTGCCGCGCGCGGAGAAGGTGCTGCTGCCGCTGCTCGATATCTTGCAGTCGGTGCCGATCCTGGGTTTCCTGTCGGTGACGGTGACCGGGTTCATCGCGCTGTTCCCGGGATCGTCGCTGGGGTTGGAGGCGGCCTCGATCTTCGCGATCTTCACCTCCCAGGCCTGGAATATGGCGTTCGCGTTCCACCACAGCCTGATCTCGCAGCCGCGCGAACTCGATGAGGCCGCCCGGAATCTGAGATTGTCACGCTGGCAACGGTTTTGGCGTCTGGATGTGCCCAGCGGCATGTTCCCGCTGGTGTGGAACGCGATGATGAGTTTCGGTGGCGGCTGGTTCTTCCTGACCGCGGCCGAGGCGATCAGCGTCAACAACCGCTCGTACGCGCTGCCCGGGATCGGGTCCTATGTGGCCTCGGCGACCGCCGAAAGCGATACGCCCAAAATCCTTTTGGCGATCGTGACGATGGTGATCATGGTGATCGGCCTCAATGTGCTGTTCTGGCGTCCGATCACGGTGTGGGCCGAACGTTTCCGCAATGAGGAGTCCGAGGCCGCGGACGCACCGCGCAGCCTGGTGCTCGATGTGCTGCGCCGCTCGCATATTCCGGAACTGCTGGGCCGGGTGTTCGGTCCGCTGGTGTATCCGATGGACCGGGTGATGCGGGTGTTCGGACTGGCCGAGCATCAACTGTATGTGCCCGAAAAGCGCCGCCGCGCAAACGATGTGCTGTTCACCGTCGTGGTCGCCGCCGCCCTGGCGGTGGGCTGCTACTACATGCTGCGCTATATCGACAGCACGGTCGGTTTCGGTGAGGTCGCGCACGCGGCGTACCTGGGCGCGATCACCCTGGGCCGGGTCATCGTGCTGCTGATCTTCGCGACCGCGATCTGGGTGCCGATCGGGGTGTGGATCGGGTTGAACCCCAAGGTGTCCCGGATCGCGCAGCCGATCGTGCAGGTGCTGGCGAGTTTCCCGGCGAACTTCCTGTTCCCGCTGGTGACCGCGGTACTGGTGGCCACGGGGGCGAGCCTGCAATGGGCCGGCATCCTGCTCATGGCCCTGGGCGCGCAGTGGTACATCCTGTTCAATGTGATCGCGGGCGCGGCCGCGGTCCCCAATGACCTGCGCGAGGCGTCGGCGAGTCTGCGGCTGCCGCGAAAACTGTGGTGGCGCAAGCTGATTCTGCCCGCCATCTTTCCCAGCTATGTCACCGGCGCGATCACCGCGGCGGGCGGGGCATGGAATGCCTCGATCGTGGCCGAGATCGTCCCGTACGGCGACACCACGCTGGTGGCCACAGGTTTGGGCGCATACATCGCCGAGGCCACCCGCGACGGTGACAGCCCTCGCATTCTGGTGGGCGTGCTGGTGATGAGCGCCTACGTGGTCGGGATCAACCGCCTGTTCTGGCGTCGCCTCTACGCCCTGGCCCAGCGCCGCTATTCACTCTGAACGAAAGGAACTCTCATGACGAACGCGACCACCGGAGAGGTCCTGATCGACATCGACGATGTCGGCATGTCCTTCACCGGCGCGGCCGGTGAGCGCCTCAATGTGCTCGAACACGTGAATATGCAGGTGCGCGACGGGGAGATCGTGGCGCTACTGGGCCGCTCGGGCTCGGGCAAATCGACGCTGCTGCGCACGGTGGCGGGTCTGCTGGCACCCACCAGCGGGCAGGTCCGCTATCGGGGTAAGCCGTTGACGGGCGCGAATCCCGGTGCGGCCCTGGTGTTCCAGTCATTCGCGCTGATGCCGTGGCTGACCGTGCAGGACAATGTGGAACTCGGTCTGGCCGCGCGCGGTATCGCCCCCGAACGCCGCCGCCAACTCGCTCTGGAGGCCATCGACCGGATCGGCCTCGATGGTTTCGAATCCGCCTATCCGAAAGAGCTGTCCGGAGGTATGCGCCAGCGCGTGGGTTTCGCGCGCGCCCTGGTGCTCGAGCCGGATCTGCTGCTCATGGATGAGCCGTTCTCGGCGCTGGATGTGCTGACCGCGGAGAATCTGCGCACCGAACTGGTGAACCTGTGGGCCACGGACGATTTCCCCACCCGCGCGGTGTGCATCGTCACCCACAATATCGAGGAGGCGGTGCAGCTGGCCGATCGCGTGGTGGTGCTGGGCGCCAACCCCGGTCACATCATCGCCGAGGTCACCGTGGAACTGCCGCGCCCGCGCAATCGCCGCGCGCCCGGTTTCATCGCCCTGGTCGATCAGATCTACGGTCTGCTCACCGGCCGCGATACCGAAATCGCTTCCGTCGCAACCGATAACGGCACCCCCTTCGTCACTCCCCTGCCCGACGCCTCGGTCGGCGGTATCGCGGGTCTGCTGGAATTGGTGTACGCCCAGGACGGCCGCGCGGACCTGCCGGTCATCGCCGACGACCTCAATTTCGAACTCGACGATCTGCTACCCCTGGTCGATGCCGCCGCGCTACTGGGTTTCCTGATCGCCGATTCCGGCGATGTCATCCTGACCAATGTCGGCGCGAACTTCACCACCGCCGACATCCACACCAGCAAACACGTATTCGCCACCCAGGCCCGCCGCCGCGCCCCCCTGGTCCGCACCATCTGCAGCGCCCTGATCGGCAGTTCCGACGGCACCGCCCGCGCCGACTTCTTCACCGACCTGCTGCGCCGCGGCTTCTCCGACGAGGACGCCCGCCGCCAACTCGAACTCGCCATCGACTGGGGCCGCTACGGCGAGTTGTACGACTACGACACCGATTCGGGCCGCATCACCGCCGACCCCACCGGGTTGTCCGCGACCTCCTGAGCGGTTCGCCCACCCCGAAACAGCAGTTCGCCCCCGCCGAAGAAATCGGCGGGGGCGAAGCGCTGGTGCGAAAACCTCAGTGTGCGACGACGACCGGGGTTTCGGCCAGTTCCGGGTTCTTCGGTTTGGTGCGGGGTAGGAAGAACGCCGGGATGAGGGTGACCGCGAGCAGGACCAGGGCGACCACGAAGGTGTGGGCGAAGGCGGTGGCCGCTTCGTCGAAACCGGTGGACAGCGCGCCCGGGGGCAAATTGTCGGCGATCGCCGGGTTGGAGCGCGAGCCGATGGCGGCCCCGGCCAGCGGGCGGTTGTTGAGCAGGTTCGTCAGGACCACCGAAATGGTTGCGGTGCCGATGGATCCGGCGGTCTGGTTGACGATGTTCATCAGGGTCGAGCCGCGCGCCACCTGAGCGTGGGTCAGGGTTTGGATGGCGGCGGTCATGGTCGGCATCATGGTGCAGCCCATACCCAGGCCCATCACGAACAGCGCGCCGCACAGTGCCACGTAGGAGGTGTCGGCGGTGACCTGGGTCAGGAAGGCCATGCCCAGCACCATGATCGAGATACCGGTGAGCACGATCTTGCCGGGACCGATCTTGTCGACCAGGCGGCCGGCGACCGGCATGGTGAGCATGGCGCCCAGGCCCTGCGGGGCGATGAGCAGACCGGCCATCAGGGTCGATTCACCGCGCACCTGCTGCAGATAGCTGGGCAGCAGCAGACCCGACCCGAAGAACGCCATGGCGAACAGGGTCATGGTGAGCACCGCGTAGCGCAGCGAGGGGTTCTTGAACAGGCGCAGATCGATGAGCGGATGTTCGGTGTGCAGCGCCCGATATACGAACGCCACCAACAGGATCGCGCCGATGATCGCCGGGATCAGCACCTTGGCCGAGGCGACGGTGCCCTCCCCGGGAATCGAGGAGACACCGAACAGGAACAGCGCCAAACCCGGTGAGGCCAGCAGCATTCCGATGAAGTCGAACGATTCCGAGGGTTCGGGCCGGTCCGCGGGGAACACGATGAACGCCAGCGCCAGCGCGATGATGCCGATGGGCAGGTTGATCAGGAAGATCCAGTGCCAGGAGAAGCTGTCGATGAGCCAGCCGCCCAGGATCGGGCCCATGATGGGGCCCAGCAGCATCGGCACGCCGAGCACGGCCATGACGCGGCCGATGCGCTGCGGTCCGGCCGCGTGGGTCATGATCGTCATGCCCAGTGGCATGAGCATGCCGCCGCCCAGGCCCTGGATGACGCGGAAGGCGATGAGCGACTCGATATTCCAGGCCGTGCTGCACAGGATCGAGCCGAGCACGAAGAAGATCAGTGCCGCCATGTAGAGGCGTTTGGTGCCGAATCGGTCCGCGGCCCAGCCGGTCAGCGGGATGACGGTGGCCAGCGCCAGGGTGTAGCCGGTCATGGTCCACGCCGCGATGGCGTAGGTGGTGTCGAAGGTCGTCTGGAAGGTAGGGATGGCGACGGTCACGACTGTCACGTCGAGGATCGACATGATGGCGCCGAGCACGACGACACCGGCGATCTTGAGGACGCCGGCGTCCAGTTTATCGTCGGCCGTATTCGTGGCCGGTATATCCGGAGGGGTGGTCACCGCTTAAGCCTGCCAGCTCGGGGGCCGGGGAACCAGCATTTTTTCACCTCGACGCGCAAGGGCATTTTCTCGGCACCTTTCACGAGTGCGGATGCGGCCAGCGTGAACTCGGGCCGCGCGGCGGCATCGGAAATAATACCGAGGGGTAGCAAAAATGCAGTTATCAATTTGGTCGCGAAATCCGACCGCGCGGTCCAACTATTGCCGAACAACGCAACTACCCTGGCAATTCACCGCGAATGCGAGGAGTTGCCCGAGATGTCCGACCCGGTGCTGGGACTGACCGGTACGCTGACCACGCCGATCCGGGGCGCACACCAACTCGGAGAGGTTCTGGTCGCCATCCGAGGGGGAACCGAGCTGTACATCGCGCGCGCCGACCAAGCACTCGACACCGGCACACCCGTGCTGATCATCGCGGTGCATCCGGGCCGGATCGTGGATGTGGTGCCGTGGATCCCGCTGCCCGGCGACCATCGTGGGGAAATCTGAGACATCAGAAGTCTGAGACATCAAGGGAGGCAACAGTGCTCGGATATCATGTGCCCGATCCGGATGAGGCCATGCTGGTCAGCGGCGGGGGCACCAAGGACAATGCGCCGTTCCGCGTGGTCATCGGCCACGGCGCCTGGGTGATGCCGTTCTTCCGCAAGGTCAGCTATCTGTCGCTGGCCATGTACGAGGCCGAGATCCAGGAACGCTGTGTCACCAAACAGGCCATCCAGCTCGATGTGCGCGCGGTCATCGCGTTCAAGGTCGCCAATGACACCGCCTCGATAGTCAATGCCGCACAACGGTTCCTGTCCGAACAGGAGCGTGAGATGTCGGTGCTGACCGGTCGCATCTTCTCCGGGCATCTGCGCTCGATCGTGGGCTCGATGACGGTCGAGGAGATCATTCGCGAGCGCCAGAAACTGGCCGATGAGGTTTTAGTCGCCTCCAAGGTCGAGATGAGCAATATCGGACTGTGGGTGGATTCGCTGCAGATCCAGTCCATCGATGACGGCAACCTCGGCTACATCACCGCCCTGGCCGCCCCGCACAATGCCGCCATCCAGCGCGACGCCCAGATCGCCCAGGCCAGCGCCGCCCAGCTCGCCGCGCAGGCCGAACAGGAATCCCAGCGCCGCCAGGCCGAATATCAGCGCGAGACCGCGCTGCTGCGCGCGCAGTACCAGCGCGATATCGACAAGGCCAATGCCGAAGCGGCACAGGCGGGTCCGCTCGCCCAGGCCACCGCGCTGCAGGAGGTGCTCACCGCGCAGGCCATCCAGGCCCGCAAACAGGCCGAGTTGCGCGAACAGCAGCTGCAGACCGAGGTGGTCAAACCCGCACTGGCCGAGGCCGAACGGGTGCGCATCCTGGCCGTGGCCGAGGCCGATCGCACCCGCATCCAGGCCGAGGCCGCGGCGTCCAATAACCGCATCGCGCTGGATCAGCTTCTGATCGAACAGCTTCCGGAGATCGTGAAGCAGGCCGCCGCGGGGCTGTCCAATGCCAATCTCACGGTGCTCAACGGTCCCGAGGGTGTGAGCGAGATCGTCAATGGCATGGTGGGACAGGGATTGACGGTGTTCAATTCGTTGCAAAAGGCACTTTCTTCCAACAATGATCGTGCCGCGGACTAGAGTTACCGCAGAGGGACGCGGCGTACGAGGAGCGGGTGTTTAGGTGTCCATCGGGAAATTGGTGTCGTTCGACAGCTCTCGGGGTTTCGGTTTCATCCGTCCGGAAGACGGTGGGCCGGACGTGTTCGTCCATGTCAATGACATCGGACTGGATGAAGACGAGCTGCGACAGGGGCGGGTGTTCGAATTCGATGTGACCGAGGGGGATCGCGGGCCCAAGGCCATCAATCTGGCCCTGGTCGCCGGTGCGCCGCCACCGGTGCGCACCCATAAGGTCAAGGATCGCGCGCCGGGCGGGCAGCTCAGCGCGGGCGAGCATCGCCGCCTGATCACCGAACTGCTGCTGGACGCGAGCCCGGCGCTCACGGCCGGGGAAATACTGACCATCCGGGACCGGCTCACCGCGTTCGCCGATCAGCATGGCTGGCTGGAAAACTGAGCGGTTCCGCAAAACCGACCAGTACGGCATTACGATCTTCTCTGGACGCGGACCGGTGAATTCTCACCGGTCACGTCGTCTACCTGGGTGAACCAACCCGAGGAGGTCGTGTGGAGCTGCCCGTCATGCCGCCCGTGAAACCGATGCTGGCCAAATCGGTCTCCGATCTGCCCCGCGAGCCGGGGCTGCGCTATGAACCCAAATGGGATGGGTTCCGGTGCATCGTGTTTCGCGATGGGGACGAGATCGAACTCGGATCCCGCAACGATCGCCCACTGACCCGGTACTTTCCCGAACTGGTCGAGCTGTTCGCCACGTCGCTGCCCGACAAATGCGTCATCGACGGGGAGATCGTGGTCGTCACCGAGAACGGCCTGGACTTCGACACCCTGCAGCAGCGCCTGCACCCGGCCGCCTCGCGGGTGAACAAGCTCGCGGTGGAGACACCGGCCAGTTTCGTGGGATTCGATCTGCTCGCCCTGGGCGATCAGGATCTGACCGGGGAACCGTTCGCCGAACGCCGCCGCCTGCTCGAGACGATTCTGGACAAGAACACCGGGGGCGCGTCCGACAGCGGCGTCACCCGCATTCACCTCACACCCTTGAGCGATGATCCCGACGTGGCGCAGGACTGGTTCACCCGGTTCGAGGGCGCGGGCTTCGACGGGGTGATGGTCAAGGCCGCGGATCTGCCGTATCTGCAGGACAAGCGGGTGATGTTCAAGGTCAAACATGAGCGCACCGCAGACTGTGTGATCGCCGGATTCCGCTGGCACAAAGACGGTGAAGGCGTCGGCTCGCTGCTGCTGGGCCTGTTCGACGCCGAGGGCAATCTGCATCACGTCGGGGTGGCGAGCAGTTTCACCGCCAAACGACGCAGGGAACTCGTCGAGGAGCTCGCGCCGCTGCGGGTGAACGCACTCGAGAATCATCCGTGGCGCGAATGGGCCGATGCCGCCGCCCAGGCCCGCGCGGACGGGAAAATGCCGGGCGGAGTGAGTCGTTGGACCGGCGGCAAGGATCTGTCGTGGGAGCCGTTGCGCACCGAACTGGTCGCCGAGGTCCGCTATGAGCATGTGATGGCGGGGCGGTTGCGCCACGGCGGCCGCCTGGTGCGCTTCCGCACCGACCGCACCCCCGAATCGTGCACCTACGCGCAGCTGGACGAGGTCGCGCCGGCCGAACTGTCGGCCATCTTCGATGAGGCGAAAGGGACCGCGCGGTGAGCGATTCGGTCGAACTCGAGGTCGACGGGCGCACCGTCACCCTCTCCAATCCGGACAAGATCTATTTCAACAAGCGCGGGGAAACCAAACTCGACCTGGCCAACTACTACCTGTCGGTGGCCGGGCCGATCATGAACACCATCGGCAACCGGCCGGTGCTGCTCGAACGCTATCCCGATGGGGCCTCGGGCAAATCCTGGTTCCAGAAACGCGTCCCCAAATCGGTGCCGGACTGGTTGCGGACCACCGTGGTCACCACCCCCAACGGCACCACCAGCGATGCCCTGGTCGCCGCCGATATGGCGCACATTCTGTGGGCGGTCAATCTGGGCTGCTTGGGTTTTCATGTCTGGCCCACGCACGCGGGCGCCGAACTCGAGGCCGCCACCCCGCAGGTCGAGGACGCCAACGGCGATCTGCTGCCCCCGACCGGTATCACCGACGAACTGCGTATCGATCTGGATCCCTCCCCCGGTATCGGATTCGATGATCTGCGCGAAGCCGCAAGGCGCACAAGGGATCTGTGCACCGAACTCGGTATCGATGTGCGCGTGAAGACCTCGGGCTCGCGCGGACTGCACCTGTACGCGCTGCTCGAGCCGAAGTGGGACGGCTATCAGGTGCGCGCCGCGGCGGTGGCATTGGCGCGTGAGCTCGAACGCCGCCACCCCGACACCATCACCGCGGCCTGGTGGAAAGAGGAACGCGGCTCGCGGGTCTTCGTCGACTTCAACCAGAACGCCCCGCACAAAACGGTTTTCGGCGCCTGGTGTGTGCGCCCCAAGGTCGGCGCGCAGGTCTCCACCCCCATCGACTGGGAGGTGCTGGACACGGTCACCAACGATGAGATGACCATCGCGACGGTCCCGGCGTGGGTGGCCGAACACGGCGACGCCTGGGCCGACCGCATCCCGCAATCGCTGGCTCCCCTGCTGGAGATGTCGGACAAGGATCTCGCCTCGGGATTGCTGGATGCCCCGTGGCCGCCGCAATACCCGAAAATGCCCAACGAACCACCGCGCGTGCAACCCTCGCGCGCACGTAAGGAGAACGATCCGGGCGAGGGTTGAGCACGACCCGGCATGATCGGTGCGCGCGGCCGCTCCCAGGGGTGATGATGGCAGGGTGGGAAGCGAACGGATCCAGGTGCGCTGCGTTTTGGTGTTCGGAGACGCCGATTCCGCGGTCGCCTACCTCGAAACACCCTGGCATCCGGCGCGATCGCCGATGTCGTGGGCGGCCAAGGAAATAGCGACCCAGGCCGGACTGCCAACCAACGAGCTGCCCGGCCGCGAATTCTGGGCCGACGCCGAACGACAACCCGACGGCACCACCAGACTGTCGGGGTTCCAGCTGGTCTTCGATCCGCGCCTCTAGCCGGGCGCGTGGCTCGTCCCCGTACCGCGAGGATTTGTTCCAGCTGCGGAATTGCCGATGGTCGGACCGGGTCGCTGTGATCGGGCGTCCGGAGCACCATCCGGGCTCTGGCAACGACATTTCGGCAATCGCGCACGGTGACCGGTCGATGCGTGACGACGCTGTCGGGGTCGCGTGCAAGTGGGGTGCCAGCGGGCGCAAGAGGACAGTAAGCACTGCGGCCCACGATGGGTTCGAGGTCGATTCGCGGTGAGCGATCGTTTGGCTGCCGCGCCGATCGGTCGCATCAAAGTCGCACTTACATTTCAGGAGCGCCCATGGCGAGCATTCGAGCCGAACTGTTGACCGTTGTCGTGCGCGCGCTGCGAGTGAGGCGCAAATACGATGGGGCGCAACGGATTCGGGCGACAATCGCGGCGGATCGGGCGAAGGGTCCGGCGGTGCCGTCGGCGAAGATTCGGGGGCGGGTCTCGGTGCGGGAGATGGATTTTCGCGGGCGCGGGGTCTTCGTGTTGAGTCCGCGCACGGCGGCTTCGGGGACGCCCGCGATATATCTGCACGGGGGTGGGTGGGTCGAGCCGATCGCGGATCCGCATTGGGAGTTGATCGAGGCGTTGGTGCAGCGGCTGGATCGTCCGGTCGCGGTGCCGATGTATCCGCTGGCCCCCGAATGCACCGCCGATGAGGTTTTCGCGTGGTTGCTGCCGTTCTACGCCGATATCGCCGGAGGGGACGCGCCGGTGCTGCTCGGTGATTCCGCGGGCGCGAATCTTGCGCTGTCACTGACAATTCAGGCTATTGCCGAGGGATTGACGGTGCCCTCGGCCCTGGTGCTGCTCTCACCGTGTCTGGATGCCACGCTCAGTGATCCGCGGCTGGCCGAGCTCGAACCCCGCGACCCGATTCTCCCGGTGCGCGGGGTGGCCGAGCTCGCGCGACTCTACGCCGGGGAGCGTGCGGTCTCCGATCCGCTGATCAGCCCGATGTTCGCGGATTTGACCGGGGTGCCGCCGATCGCGCTGTTCACCGGCACCCGCGATATCCTCAATGTCGACGCGCACCGATTCCGTTCCCGCGCAGCCGAATTCGGTATCGAACTGGCCTGGCACGAATATCCCGGCATGCTGCACGCGTGGCCTTTATTCCCGATCCCGGAGGCCGAGCGCGCGATCGGTGAGATGGTCGAGTTCCTCACCGGTGTACTCGTGCGCTGACCGCGTCAGCGCTCGCACGAACAGCGCGGCGCCGCACGGCATCTCACCGTGCGGCGCATCCCGGGGCGATCGTGGTCAGACGCGGGCGGTCAGTATCGGCGCCAAGGCGCGCAGGTCTCGCATGTAATCCTCACCCAGCACCTGCAGGGCCACGTGATCCGCGCCCGCGCGCAGATGTTCGGCGGCGGCATCGGCTACCTGCTCGGCGGTGCCGTGCAGCACCAGGGCGTCCACGAGGCGGTCGCTGCCGGGCGGGGTGAGGTCCGCGTCGTGGAAACCGGAGCGGCGCAGGTTATTCACGTAATTGCTCAGCGAGAGATAGAAGCTGGTGGAGTTGCGGCCGAGTTCGCGCGCCCGGTCGATGTCGGTGTCAAGCACGACCTTGTGTTCGGGCGCGATGAGGGTGTCCGGGCCCAGCAGCTTGCGCAGGGACGCGGTATGCGCGGGGGTGGACAGGTACGGCAACGCTCCGGCGGTGCGATCGCGCGCGAGTTCGGCGACCTTGGGGCCGAGCGCAGCCAGGGCGCGCCCCTCCTTGGGCACCCCCGCGGCGTCGAGTTCGTCGAGGTACTGCACAAGTGCGTCATAGGGTTTGGTGTATTCGCCGGTGTGTTCGCGATGTCCGGCTCCGATGCCGAGCAGGAATCGTCCCGGGAATCGGGCGTCGAGGCGGTGGAAGGTGTCCGCGGCCTGTGTCGCCGGGGAGGCCCACACGTTCACGATGCTGGTGCCGAGGACGATCGCGTCCGATCCGGCCAGCAACGCCTCGTATCCGTCCCAGTCCGCGGGCGGCGAACTGCCCAGCCAGACCGCACCGTACCCGAGTTCCTCCAGCTCACGCACCTGTTCGGGGGTCACCATCGAATATGGCCGCCACACACCGAACGTTCCGAGTTGATCATTCGCCATACCTGCGGGCAACAGCCCCGCGTCGGATCGCATTCCCCGCCCCGACTATTGCGGTCATGTTTCCGTTCGGAAGCATCTCTAGAGTGAGCCGAGATCGATATCAACGGTTCCACGAGTTCGGCAATCGAGAGGGTACGACATGTCCTTCAGTTCTTTGTCGCGTGTTCTGACCTGTGGTTTCGCTAGTGCCGCAGCACTTTTCGCGTTCACTCCGGCCGCGCAGGCCGATCCGCCCGAATGGGAGGTCGCCAAGAGTTGCTCGGGGGTTTTCCTGACCAGCGACGGCGCGGCCGAGGTGCAGTCCTGCGTCTACCAGTACCAGGGCGTACTCAAGGCGTACGGCAGCCTGACCGTCAAAACCGGCGGTTCGACGATCGACAATTGCACGATGGTCGTGAAGATCATCGACAAGGACGCCTACCGCACCGGCGCGAATGAGGAGGTCGCGATCAGCGACACCATGCCGTGCTTCAACGGCAGCTACCCCTCCCCGCCGCTGGCGACGAACACTGCCGCGGTGGTGGCGGGCCACCACTACGTCAGCTACGCCGAGATCACCCATAACGGCCAAGGAGTGGCGCGCATCTACAGTCCCGAACTGATCCCGTAGTCCGAGGGGGCGGCGGTTCGTCCGGGACGGCGTGAGTCCCGGACGGCCGCACGCATTTTCGACAGCGATACGATGTGCAGGGTCAGCATGATCGGGACGATGACCGTGGGGATCAGCACCAGCGGCAGCAGGCCGTTGGCGGCGGTCGTCGGGGTGACGGTGATGATGCGGGTGGGACCGGGGGCGGCCAGGAAACCCAGCGTCATCGCGGTGACCAGATCCAGCGTGCCCAGGATGTTGAACCACAGCAGCGCGCCGCGACCGACGCTGCCGCGCCGCAACATCCGCGACAGCACGATCGCCTCGAGGCCGATGCCCAGATCACCCAGTCCGGCCGGGAGCGCGAAGATCGCCGGGAGCGAGCCCAGGGCGAACGCGGTCAGGAAGACGGTGCCGCCGGTGACGCGCAGAATGTGCGGCGCGGTCAAGCGCCAGGGGGCGGCCGGATCGCTCAGGATGCGGGTGATCGCGGGAATTCCGGTGCAGCCCAGCGCGATCGCGGTACCGCCCAGGGCGGCGACGCCGATCAGCGGGTTGGCGGTGTGCGGGGTCAACCGGAACGCGCCCGCGTTCGCCAGTAGTGCGATCACTAGAGCCCATGCGGCCCAGCCGGTTCCGGCGGCGAGACCGAGGCGGAGATTGCCGGCGCGGCGCAATCCCGCGCCGAGAAGCAGCACGGTTCCGGAGACTCCGGCGAGCACGATCAGCCAGACGGCCACTGGGAAGGGGTACATGCCACCCTCGTTTCCTGCGAGATTTTTTCGAACAGAGAATCTGTTTCCGAACTATGTGTTCGATTATGCTGGGGTGGCTCCGGTGCAGGTCAACAACCAAATCCGGGGATATGTACGGTTCCGGACACCTCGCGCGAATTGTCCGGAAACAGTGAGGAGACGGTGATGGGCGATCAGGATCGGCGGGTGCGGCGCACCCGCGGCACACTGCACGAGGCATTCCTGTCGCTGGTACTCGAACAGGGCTATGAGCAGACCACCGTGCAGGACATCCTCGACCGCGCCGATATCGGCCGCTCCACCTTCTACGCGCACTACCGCGATAAGGAAGCGCTGCTGACAACGACTTTCGACGATATGCGCGCACAGCTCGAGACCGAATTCGATCGAATGCTCTCCGCGCGTCAGCCGATCGAGGTGGATCGGCCCGCCGCGTTGATCTTCGAGCACGCGCACCGCAATCAGCGCGTGTATCGGGCCATGTGCGGGCGTCCCGGCGGCGCGCTGGTACACCGGCATCTGCACCAGGTGATCGTGCAGCTGCTGCGAGATCGGCTGCCGCCGAACATCATCGGCGACGGCCCCGCCACCGAGGTCATCGCCCAGTTCTACGCCGCGGCCACCGTCGGGGTGCTGGCGTGGTGGATCGACGACGACTTCCGCGCCGATCCGGCGCGGTTGGCCGCGGATTTCCGGCTGCTGGCCACCCGGGGAACCGGTGCGCTGAGCTGATCGACAGCGCACCGGCCGAGATCAGATCTCGCCGTTGACCTTCGGGAACGACTGGGTGATCAACGTGGTGAGGGTGTCGGCCAGCAGATCGTGCACCTGCGGGCGGTCCAGGGTGCCGCGCACGATCCACTCCCGGCCCGCCGCCTTGACCAGGCCGCCGTAACAGCGCACCAGGGCACGCAATTCGGCGCTGTGCAGCGAATCGCTCAGGCCGACCATCTGTACGACGCGTTCGGCCGCGGCGTTATCGGCCTCGTCCAGAATGCGTTGTACATCCGGATCGTCGCCGATCCCTTCCAGGCCGGTGACCTTGACCCACGTGGTGCCGTGTTCGCCGATGGTGTCCAGCAACCACTCCACGCTCGCCTCCACTCGCTCCCGGATGGTCCCCTCGGGGGCGACCATGTAGTCCGGGCGCGGCAGGGTCACCATTCGGCGCACCACCGCCAGATATAGATCGCGCTTATTGCCGAAGTAGTGATTGATCAGCCCGCGCGCCACACCGGCGCGCTGGGCCAATTCCGCGGTGGAGACAGCCGCGTACGGACGCTCGCCGAACATGTCGATGGCGCAGGACAGGATCTGCGC
Source organism: Nocardia sp. NPDC058058 (assembly GCF_042885355.1). Classification (NCBI taxonomy): domain Bacteria; kingdom Bacillati; phylum Actinomycetota; class Actinomycetes; order Mycobacteriales; family Nocardiaceae; genus Nocardia; species Nocardia sp. NPDC058058. The sequence goes on from NZ_JBHVSA010000001.1 coordinate 1,189,351, forward strand.
GCGGCGCTCGTCGGGCTCGAGGCGGCGCCGCCGGGACGTGGTGTCCTCGGCGGGCGTCGGCCGCGAGTCGGTATTACCGCCGGTCGTCGACGGTGCTGGGGTACTAGAGTGAGCGGGCAATGAGGTCCTTCATCACCTCGTTGGCGCCCGCGAGGATCCGCAGAACCCGGGCGCCGGTGTACAACTGGGCAATCGGATATTCGGTCATGTAGCCATAGCCGCCGAAGAACTGCAGGCAGCGATCCACCACAGTACCGAGTTGGTCGGTCAACCAGTACTTCGACATGGCAGCGGTGGGAATGTCCAGTTCCCCGCGCAGGTGTTTGGCGATGCAATCATCGAGGAACACCCGGCCCACCTTGGCGATGGTGGCGCACTCGGCGAGCTCGAACCGGGTGTTCTGCATGGCGAACAGCGGTTTGCCGAAAGCCTCACGGCCCTTGGTGTATTCGACGGTCAACTCGACCGCCTTCTCCGTCATCGCCACCGCAAGAATCGCGGTGACCAGGCGTTCCTGGGCCAGCATCTGCATCATCTGATAGAAGCCCTGGCCCTCGGCCTGCCCCAGCAGATTCGAGGCGGGCACGCGCAGACCGTCGAAGAACAGCTCCGCGGTGTCCTGCCCCTTGCCGCCGATCTTGGACAGGATGCGACCGCGGGTGAAGCCCGGGGTGTCGTCCCCGACCTCGGCGAAGATCAGCGACACACCGGACGCGCCCTGGGTGGGATCGGTTTTCACCGCCAGGATGATGCCGTCGCACAGCCAGCCGTTGGAGATGAAGATCTTCGATCCGGTGATGACGTACTCATCACCCTCGCGCACCGCGCGGGTCTTGATGTTCTGCAGATCCGATCCGGTGCCGGGTTCGGTCATACCGATGGACAGCAGCATCTCACCGCTGGCGGCCTTGGGCAGCACGTGCCGCTTGAGCTCTTCGGAGCCGAACTGATGGATGTACGGGGCGATGATCGAGGAGTGCACCGACATGCCCAGCGCGCCGTCGCCCAGATGCGTCTGCGCCTCGATGATGGCGGCCTCGTGCGCGAATGTGCCGCCGCCACCACCGTATTCGGCCGGGATGGCCGCGCACAGCAGGCCGAGTTCACCGGCCCGGTTGTACAGGGCGCGATCGGGATGGCCCTGGTCGATGAACTTCTCCTCGTGCGGGATCACCTCCTTCTCGAAGAAGGTGCTCGCCAGTCCTCGTACCGCTTCGACCTCGTCGTCGCTCCATGCGGGGCGTGCCATCGTCGTTCCTTCGCTTGTCCTGCGCGCACTCACGCGCGCCTCGTGACCAAGGGTGCACGGCTATTGGCAAAGTGTCAACAATGCGTCAATCGGTGGCCGACCGCGCCTGATTGACCTCGGCGAACGTCGCGAAAATCGGCGTGTCCGGATCAGCCGCGATGCCCTGACGACGCAGGAAACCATCGATCAGACCCCACACCAATTCCGTCGCCTGATCGATGAACTCGGCCGTCTGCGCCGCGGACGGGCGATCCGAATCCGAAAGCCACAGATCGGTGATCGCCACCACCGCACCCACCAGCGCGCGCGAAAGATATTCCAGGCCCGAGGTTTCCAACGGCACCGCCTCGGCCACCGACCGCGCCATCTTGGTCAACTTGCCCGCGGCCTCACGACCCAGATCCAGTTGCAGCACACCCGCACCCGACTGCTGCGCCGGCGACTGACCCAGGAAACGAAAAACGTTGGGATGCTCCAGGATTCCATTCGCGTAATCGGTGAACACACGCTGTAGCGCCGCCCGCGGCGGCGCGAGCATCAGCGTCATATCCGACCCCGTGGCCGAAAACGCCCGCCGGGTCATACGATCGGCGATCTCGGTGAACAGATCACCCTTATCGGCGAACTGGCGGTACAGCCGCGGTTTGGTGATCCCGGCCTCGCGGGCGATGTCATCCATGCTGGGACGCGGACCGTCACGATCGATCACCCGCACCGCCGCATCCACGATGTCGTCACGGGTCACCTGCAGCGGGGCGGATCCGGCACTGATTCGAGCCACGCGGGCAGTGTACACGTACCAGCGGTACGAAGGCTCACGCCGCAATCCGCGCCGTTAACCGCGCTTGTTACCGGGTAGTCAAGTGATCGAAGCCACAACCCAGGTCAGCCCACCGGCATTGCATTCACCCAGAACGTACTGCCAGTATCGAATCCCGTACCGGCAGTACGATCGACCCGGAAAGACACCCGATGTCCCACGCAGCACGCCAACTCGCCGACACCCTGCGCGCACCCCTGCCCGCGGACTTCGACCGGCTCCCCGAGACCGACCTCACCGAACTCGACCGACTCCTGCGCGCCGCCCTCACGCGCCGCGGCGACAACCTCGACGCCGCCATCTCGAGCTCCCTCGACTTCGTCCCGCGCCTCATGCGCCCCGCCGTCAAGAAAGCACTGGGACTATGAGCGAACACCTCGTCGCCGTCGCCGAAACCACCAAACTCGCGCGCCTGCTCGGCATCACCGACCCCACCGAACTCGACTTCCTCGTCGACCTGCCACCCACCGCCATCCGCGAATTCCGCGAACGCGCCACCGACCTGCTCTTCGACCGCGACACCAAACGCCTCAAAGGCGTCGCCGCCGGAGCCAAACTCGTCCCCGTCACCATCAGCGCCAAAGTCGCCGAACGCGCCTTCGGACCCACCCTCTGCGCCGCCGTCGCCAGCGCCGTCGAACCCCACCGCGCCATCGACATCGCCAAATCCCTGCCCGCCCCCTTCCTCGCCGAATGCGCCGTCCAACTCGACCCGCGCCGCACCGCCGCCATCATCGCCGCCGTCCCCGCCAAACTCGTCGTCGACGTCGCCCGCGAACTCCTCACCCACGGCGACCACATCACCATGGGCCGCTTCGTCCACGTCGTCCCCGAACCCGCACTACGCGCCGCCGCACCCGTCATGAGCGACACCGACCTACTGCGCATCGGCTTCCTGCTCGAAGACAAAACCGCCATCGACAACGTCCTGCACATCGTCGCCGACCGCGTCCCCGGCGTAATCCGCGCCGCCGCAGCACAATCCATGTGGGCCGAAGGCATCGACCTGCTCGACTCCATCGCACCCCACAACCGCGCCTGGATCGGCAACATCACCGCCGGACTCGGCGACGACGTCCTGGACGCCCTCATCACCGCCGTCCACGAACTCGACGCCTGGGCCACCCTGCTGCCCATCACCAGCGCCATGAACCACGACAGCCTGCGACTATTCGCCGAACGCCCCGCCGTCCACGCCGAACACATCCTCGCCGCCATCATGGACACCGCACTCGACGGCGGCCAATGGCTGAACCTGCTCCCCCTCGCGGCCCATTTGCCCAGCGCCCAAATCGAATTCATCGCCGCCCGCGTCGCCGCCGAAACCGATACCCGCCTCGGCGAACTCGTCCGCGAAGCCGACACCGCCGGACTCTGGGACGCCCTCATCCCCATCGCCCTGGCCATGACCGACGACAACCGCCGCCGCATGGCAGCACTGCCCGTCATGTCCGAACCCGACGTCCTGCGCGCCGTCATCACCAGCACCGCCGAACACGACCTCTGGACACAGGCGCTACCCCTGGTCGACGCACTGCCCGACACCGTCACACCCATCCTCGCCACCTGCATCGGCGACCTCACCCGCGAACAACTCCTCGCCGCCGTCCTCACCGCCTCACGCGGGGACAACATCCACACCCTCGTCGACATCGCCCTCGCCCAAGACCAACAGGGCCGCGCCCGCGTCCTGGAAATCATCGACGGCATGGACGACCTCGAAGAATTCCTCGCCGCCCTCACCACCGAAACACCCCCGATCGTCTGGCACGCCCTCATCGAAGTCCGCGCCGAAATCCCCGCCGGACTCCTGACACAGCTCGCCGAACGCGCCCGCGAACTCGGCCGCGACAACGACGCCGCCGAACTCGAACCCCTCGGCGCCACAACCGAATAGCCACACCCCACCGGTGCCCCGCCGCCACCACGCGGCGGGGCACCGGCGTATCCCACTGTGCCCCGCGCCATATCCGCACGTGGCCGTGGCAAACCCACCCCGCCACCGATGCGACAATGGACGACGCCCACCCGCCCACCGCACGAAGGCAGCAGCTCCCACCGATGGCCACCAACACCGCACCAGCGCACGACACCGAGACCACGGCCATCGACGCCGCAGAACTCGCGATCTGCCTGCGGGTCCTCGAACAGGCAGCACAGCTGGACAAGGACCACCCCGACTCGGTCACCGTCCAGCACGCGGTCGGGCACATGTTCAAAAAACTCAAGCAGCGCCGGCGCATCGAAGCCCGCGACACCGTCTCCGAAGCCGATAAAGCCGTCATCGCGGCCACCGCCACCGGCTCACCCAACCGGATCGACGACGAAACCGCCGGCATCCCCATCAGCTCCAGCACCACCGGCGTCGCCACCGCGGGCACCCTGCTGCGCGCCCGCCCCTGCTACATCTGCAAGCAGAAGTACACGCGGGTCGACGCGTTCTACCACCAGCTCTGCCCCGAATGCGCCGCCCGCAGCCACGCCAAACGCGACGCCCGCACCGACCTCACCGGCAAACGCGCACTCCTCACCGGCGGCCGCGCCAAGATCGGCATGTACATCGCGCTGCGCCTGCTCCGCGACGGCGCGCACACCACGGTCACCACCCGATTCCCGAACGACGCCATCCGCCGCTTCGCCGCCCAGCCCGACAGCGCCGACTGGCTGCACCGGCTGCGCATCGTCGGCATCGACCTGCGCGATCCGGCCCAGGTGCTCGCACTCGCCGATGATGTTGCCGCACAAGGGCCCCTGGACATCCTCATCAACAACGCCGCGCAAACCGTGCGGCGCTCCCCCGGCTCGTACAGCGCGCTCATCGAGGCCGAATCCGGACCGCTGCCCGCGGGCGAGCTCCCCGACGTGGTCACCTTCGGCAAAACCATGCAGGCGCACCCGACCGCGCTCACCGCATCCCTGACCCCGAGCCTCACCGCCGCCGACATCACCGATCTCGCGCTAATCGCGGGTTCGGCTACGCCCGAACGCATTTCGCAAGGCGTGGCCATCGACGCGGGTGGTCTCGTGCCCGACCTCGCGCACACCAACAGCTGGGTGCAGACCGTCGGCGAAGTCGACGCCACCGAACTCCTCGAAGTGCAGCTGTGCAATTCGACCGCGCCGTTCATCCTCATCTCGCGCCTGCGCCCCGCGATGGCCGCTGCCGCCGCCCGCCGCAAGTACGTCGTGAACGTCTCCGCCATGGAAGGCGTCTTCGGCCGCGCGTACAAGGGCGCGGGCCACCCGCACACCAATATGGCCAAGGCCGCGCTGAACATGCTCACCCGCACCAGCGCCCGCGAAATGTTCGAAGCCGACGGCATTCTCATGACCGCCGTCGACACCGGCTGGATCACCGATGAACGCCCGCACTACACCAAGATCCGCCTCGCCGAAGAGGGCTTCCACGCTCCCCTCGACCTGGTCGACGGCGCGGCCCGCGTCTATGACCCCATCGTCCGCGGCGAAGCCGGCGACGACGTACACGGCGTTTTCCTCAAGGACTACGAGTCCTCCGCCTGGTAGCGGACACCAATTCGAAAGAGGGGCCGAACTGGTCGGCCCCTCTTTCATAGGCAGTTCTTTTTTCCTTTTGGCCTGTCGCCAACCGCCGGAAGACATGAGAATGTGAAACACATGCGTAGATGCGCATAGTGCCGTATAAATATGTTATAGATGTTGAACTCCTGACCTGCCCTAATGCAGATAGCAGATCTCTGAGCCGGCGGCGGCCCACCTTCTGGGCCTGAGAGGTCCTCCGCTACACCGCAGTTTGACGCACTAGACTCCCCCGGGAACACTTGCTTTGATGCGCATATCGACGTGTTGATATGCCGAAGACTTCCCCTCCCCCATCTCGAAACCGGCCCTATGCTGGGGACATGCTGTACCGGCTGCTGGCCGACGTCACCGCGGTCGTGCACTTTCTGTTCGTCGCCTACGTGGTGGTCGGCGGGTTAATCGCGTGGCGCTGGCCGCGCACCATCTGGCTGCATCTTGCCGCCGTGGCCTGGGGCTTCAGCACCATCCTGTTCGGATTCGACTGCCCGCTGACCAATCTGGAGAACTGGGCCAGACATAAGGCCGGCGATGCCGGACTACCCTCGACCGGCTTCATCGACCACTACATCACCGGCGTCCTCTACCCGCGCGACGCCCTCGACCTGGTGCGAATCCTGGTGGCGCTGTGCGTGATCGGCTCGTGGGCGGGCCTGGTATGGCTCTCGCGCCGCCGCGGCACCAGAACCGCTGCCGCGAGATGACATGCATCCCGTGGTCGGACGATCGGCTGATGGTGATGCGGGTGTGCGAATGGATTCCCTTACATGAACGACGCGCACATTTCGCCGATGAGGTGGCTCGGGGCGTTGGTGTTGCCGCCGGTGATGCTCGGCATGATCGAGGCGTCGGCGACCCGTAGGCCCTCGATTCCGCGGACCCGCAGCCGGGGGTCGACCACGGCACGTTCGTCGACTCCCATACGGCAGGTGCCGACCGGGTGATAGACCGAATGGATGCGGTGGGGCAGCTCGCGGCGCATCGCCGCGGGATCGGCGAAATCGGAGCCGGGGTGCAGTTCACCGAGGCAGTCGTGCTCGAAGTACCGGTGCCGCATGATTTCCCGGACCATGGCGATTCCCTCCAGCAGTACTTCGGTATCGGCGGGCTCCGACAGGTACGCGGGGTCGATGAGGGGACCTTCGAGAGGGTTTGTGGAGGCCAGTCGCACGGTGCCCCGACTGCGGGGATAGATCATGGTCGGCATGACGGTGAACGCGGGCCGGGGGTCGACCCGGTGCACGATGTCACGGTCCTGATTGGGCGCGACGTAGCTCCACGGCAGCGTGTGTAGCTGCAGATCCGGGATCGTGTCGGCTCGGGAAGTCCGCACGAATCCGACTCCTTCGAGGAAGGTGCGGCCGAACCAACCCGATCCCGGGCGCCGGATCTCGGCGGCGAGGCCGTTCACGAAGTGGCCGAGCGTGCCTCGATGCGGGGAGGTCTTCATGACGAAGGTCAGCGGCACGAACAGATGGTCATGCAGGTTGTCGCCGACCGGCAGATCGGCGATCACATCGATGCCGTGCTCACGCAGGTGCGCGGCCGGGCCGATTCCGGAGAGCATGAGCAGCTGCGCCGAACCGATCACACCGGCGGACAGCACCACCTCGGCATCGGCCCGGATGAGTCGAGTTCTCTTGCCGTCCAGCACTTCCACGCCGATCGCACGGCCCTTGTCGATCACGACGCGCGCGACGTGGGCTCCGGTCTCGATGTGCAGCCGCGGCAGCTGGGGCCGGTCGGTCAGGTAGCCGCGGGCCGCGCTGTAGCGCACGCCACCGCGGGTGCTCTGCTGGAACAGCGACAGCCCCTCCTGAGACTCGCCGTTGTAGTCGTCGATGATCGGCGTGCTCAGCGTGTCCGACGCGGCGGTGAGGAAATCTCGGGTGGCGGCACTGATTTCGGTGGCACGGGTGACCGCGATAGGACCGCGCGCACCGCGCAGCCGACTCGCTCCGCCCTCCCAGTCCTCCATGAGTTTGAAGGCGGGCAACACCTCCTCGAAGCTCCATCCCTCGCAGCCCTCGGCGGCCCAACCGTCATAGTTCGCACTGTTGCCGCGCACGAACACCATGCCGTTCACCGAGCTCGAACCGCCCAGCACCTTGCCGCGGGTCATCGGGATACGACGCCCAGCGGCCTGCCGTTGCGGCACCGAATACTGCTTCCAGCACAACCGGGCTTTGATCTGCGGCACCGTGTGCACCATGAAGGTCATTCCAGGGACTCGGACCAGCCGGGTGTCATCCTTGCGTCCGGCCTCGAGCAGGACGACGCTCGCGCCTCGTTGTGCAAGTCTGCTCGCGACGATCGCGCCGGCGCTGCCCGCGCCGACGACGACATAGTCGTAGCTGTCGACGTCACCCATTGCGCCGCACCTCTGGCCGCACGAGCAGATGCTCGCGCCCGTGGACCGCGAATTCGTCTGCCAGGCCGCGCTTGTCGGCCGCGGTCAGCGGCGTGTAACGGACCGGTGGACGGCCCGACCATCGATGGACCGGGTCGTCGGTGTCCCAGCGGTGCTGCCGCAGTAAGTGTTTCATGATCTTGTTCGATCCGGTCGTCGGCAATAGTGTCGATATCCGTAATAAGCGCGGAATTCCCTTGCCGCCGATATCGTCCTGCTTGCTCAAATAGCCTGCCAGGGCTTCGAGATCGAGGCACGCCGGGTCGCGCACCTCGATGGCGGCCATGAGCAGGTCCCCGGATCGTGGATCGGGCACCGCGTACGCGGCGGCGGCGAGAATCCCGGGGTAGCGCCGCAGCACCCGTTCGGTGACCAGGGTGGAGGCGTTCTCGATGTCGATGACGCGGTCGGGCGGCAGCCCGATATCGAGACGTTGCAGCCGGGCCGCACCGTGGGTATCGGCGACGATCAGTCGGCAGTCGGTTTGGCGGATTTCGGCGGCGACGGTGTCATCGTCTCGGGTGGGATTGATGCCCACGACCGTGGCGCCGGCGAGCGCCCCGCGGCGGTTCGATTCGGTGACCACCTCATCCCACGTCCACTCCCGTTCGCGGGTTCGCAGTCCCGGATGGCTGTCGCCGATCCGGTCCAGCAGCATCGCCGCGATGTCGGGTCTGCGTTCGGAGTCGCTCACTGCACCCTCCGGACCTGCTCTGCCGATGCGACGGTCCGGTCCATCAGCAGATCGACTGTCGCGATGATGTGCTTGCCCAACGCGCAGGTACCGGTCACCGCCACTGACACCTGTTGTCCGGAAACAGTTTTCACCTCGCCGGTGATGACGAGCGTGTCGTAGGCGTACCAGGGTGCACCCAGACGCAGCTTGATGGCGAGTATCTGCGCCCGCCGCCCGGCCCAGTCGGTGACGAAGCGCTGCACCAGGCCGGTATCGGTGATGATGTTGGCGAAGGTGTCCCGGGAGCCGCGGGCACGCGCGTAGTCGCGGTCGTGGTGGACGGGCTGGAAATCGCGGGTCGCCAGGGCCGCCGACACGATGAATGTCGGGGTCGCCTCGAGCACCAGATCCGGCAGTCGATCGCCGACCCGCGCCACGGGCGGCCTCGCGGGCACAGGCCGTGGCGGAGCACCGCCGTATCGAGCGTTCCCGGCGGTCGAAGACCTACGCGCAGAAGCGGTCTCGGCATCCGTGGCACGCGTCCGGGAATCGTCGATCCGCTGCGTCGGACGGAATTTGAGCATCCGGAAGTCCATCTCGGCGACGATCTCCTCCCCCACCGTCCAGATGCTGCGCACGGTGCAGAACCACCCTTCGCCGAGGGCGGTCTGCTTGGGCCCGTCGAACCCCGCCAGCGTGGCATGCAGCGAAACCTGGTCGCCCAGCGCCAGATAGCGGTGGTAGACGGTGTCGCAGTCGGTGGCCAGCAGCGAGGTGTATCCCGCCACGTCGAGCAGTTCGAAGAGCCGTACCGTCGGATGATCGTCGCTGCGTTCGGCGCCGAGCGCGGGCATGGTCCAGGCTTGCGCCATCGCGGGCGGGACTGTCACGGAGTCGAATCCGGCTTCCTTGGCAGCGATCTCGTCGACATAGATCGGATTCGCGTCCCCGAGGGCCTCGATCCAGGTGTTGATCATCGGCTGGTTGACGGGGTCGCGGCCGGCGCGTGGGGCGCCGGCGTCCGCGCCCATGAGACGCTCCCCCGCAGCGCGCAAATCCGATGACGACAGTGCCGGTTCACTCATGATTTTCCTCGAGCAGGAGAGAATGCGATACCGGGTAGGCGAATCCGGGCGGCGGCTGAATGGATTTCACCTCGAGGAACTCCTCGAGACCCCACCGCCCGAACTCCCGTCCGATACCCGATTGTTTGAATCCGCCGAACGGCGCGGACCGATTGCCGTTGAGCCCGTTGATGTGCACGCTGCCCGAACGAATCCGCCGGGCCACCGCTACCGCACGGGCCTGGTCCGCACCGAATACCGCGCCGCCCAAACCGTAGGATGTGTCGTTGGCCAACCGTACGGCGTCGTCGTCTCCGGAATGGGTCTGCACGACCAGCACCGGGCCGAAGATTTCCTCACGCACGATTCGCATGGATGGCGTAACCCGGCCGAACACAACAGGATTCAGGTAGTAGCCGTGTGCCGGACGAGGCGGAGCGGGCTCCCCGTGGATGACCTCCGCCCCCGCGTCCACGCCCTCGCGCAGGAACCCGGTCACCCGCTCCCAGTGCGTCGCCGAGACGAGCGGACCGAGATTCTCCCCCGGCACATAGGTCGCGGTGAGCTCACGCAGCAGCGCGGCCGCATCCGCGTATCGCGTTGCGGGAACGATGATTCGGGTCCAGGCCGCACAGGTTTGCCCGGCGTTCATCATGCAGAAGCGCAGGCTGGTGGTGACAGCGGCCGCGAAGGCGTCGTCGTCGAGGTCGTCGAGCAGCACGCTCGGCGACTTGCCGCCGAGCTCGAGGGCGACCCGCGCCAGCCGGGCCCCCGCCGTGGCGGCGATGGACCGCCCTACCTCGGTCGAGCCGGTGAACGACACCACCTCGATGTCCGGATGTTCCACCAGGGCTCGGCCGGTCACCTCGCCGCGGCCCGCGAGCACCGACAGCCACCCGGCAGGCACGCCCGCCTCGAGCGCCGCCTCCGCCAGCAGGTACGACGAAAGTGGTGTCAGCTCGGAGGGTTTGAGCACGACCGGACAACCGCACGCCAACGCGGCACCAACCTTGCCCAGCGCCTGATGCAGTGGGAAGTTCCACGGCGTGATCGCGGCGACCGGCCCCGCCGGCTCGGCGACCACCACCGAGTCGGCGACGGTCTCGGTGAACCGAAAGGTGGAGGCCGCCGCGACGATTCCGCGCAGGGTACTCACCGCGGTCCCGACCTGTCCCTGCCGCGCGAACGCGGGCGGGGCCCCCATCTCCTCGGAGATGATGTCCGCGAAGTCCTCGACACGACGCTCGATGATCTCCGCGAGGCGCGAGAGCGCACGAAGGCGATCGGGCAACGGCCACTGCGGCCCGTCGTCGAAGAGTCGCCGGGCCACCGAGACAGCGGCATCCACATCCACCGCATCGGCGCAACGCACTGCGGCACTGGGTTTTCCGTCGCGGGGATCGATCAAGGTGACGTACTCGGTACCGTGTGGCTCGGTCCACACGCCCCCGATCCATATGTGCTCGAGAGATTTCAGCATCGGCTCTCCGGGAATTCGGTATGACTGCAACCTGTCACGGCACACACGCCGTCGCATCGAATTCGGCTAGCCAAATGCCCCTACCGCCGAGCCGGATGGACGGTTAGTGTCGCGCCACGACGTGAGGCAACCTCGGTGAGGAGGGCGTGGCGCATGACAGGCCTCGTAGCGGGCGACTCGGTGCCCGTGCACATCCTTCGATTCTTCGACGCACTCACCTGTGAACGCGCGTCCGCCGCCCATATCGTGGCGGCCACCAGCCGCTGGCTGGGCCGCGCCGTCGCGGTGCGATACGCCGGGACGGTGCATGCCGCCGACGGCACCGGCAGCGCCGGACACAGCTGGCCCGAACACATTTCGGCGACGTCGTCGACCGCCGACGGTGTGGTCGTCGGATTGGGCGGAGCGGCCGATGACGAGGACTGGGCGGTGCTGCAACGGCTCGCCCTGTGCGTGACGCTGGCGCTGGACGAGGCCGCCCGGCACGGATCGCTGATGTCCGAGCAACGCACGGTCGATGTGCTGACCACCGACACCGAATCCCGGGCCGCCCGCCGCAGCGCGGCGGCCCACCTCGGACTGAGTGCCGAGCAGCCCGCGCGCGTGCTGCTCGCGCACGGACCGGCGTCCCGCATCACCAGACTCGCCGAAGCGCTGCGACGCGGCGGGGTGCGGGTGATGAGCGCGCCGCGGCATCAGCTCACCGTGATGATCACGATCGGGCCCCGGGTCGCCACGCTGTTGCAGCAGGGTGTGCCGACCGGCGTGCAACTCGGCATCAGCAGGGAGCTGCCGGTGATCGATGCGCCGACCGCAGTGGTCGAAGCCCTTGCGGCACTGCGGTTCAGCCAACCCAGTCCGCGCGATCGGGGACCGTATCTGATCGAAGAGGGCGTGGCCTTCGAGTACTGGCGATTGCGCGGATACGAGGCGCTCGCCGAGGGTATGACTCCCGAGCTCATCGACCGGATGCACGACGTGCGGGCGCTGGATCGGGTGCTGGCCGAGTCCGGGCCGGACATGCTGCGCACTCTCGACGTGGTGGTCGCCTCGACCTCGATCCGTCAGGCCGCACGCGCGCTGGACACCCACCACAACACCGTCGCGCACCGGGTCGCCGCCGCCGAGTCGGTGTTCGGGTTCTTCCTCACCGACTGCTACGGACGCGGCCGCCTCTACCTGGCGATCGTGTTGCGGCGGCTGCGAGAGTCGCACCGTCTCACCCACTGACCACCGCCTAGCCACCTGCCCGATCCATATGTCCGAATGGCCTGGCGACAACGGTCCGAATCCGTCGTGACTCTGCTGAAGTTGCCCTGTCAGCATGCAATTGCGACAGGAGGCGAGACAGCCGCATGGAACTGGATGCGCACACGACCGAATTCCTGCGACGACTCGAAGAGTCCGGGCGCACACCACTACACGAGTCCACGCCCGAACAGGCCCGCGCTCGCAATGCCGCACTCACCGCGCTGCTCGGCGAGGGGCCGCGCATGGCGACGGTACGCGACACCCACATCGATGTGCAGGGCGGTTCGATCGCGGTCCGCATCCTGCGACCGGTCACCGATCCGGCCGGAGTGATCGTCTACTACCACGGCGGCGGTTGGGTCATCGGCGATCTCGACGGCTTCGACACCCTGGCCCGGCAGGTCGCGGCACGCACCGGGTGCACGGTCGTACTGGTCGACTATCGACTCGCCCCCGAGTATCCGTATCCGATTCCGGTCGAGGACTCCTGGGCCGCGCTGCTGTGGGTGGAACGACACCGCGACGTCCTGGCCGTCGACCGGGCGCCGCTGATCGTCATGGGCGACAGCGCCGGCGGGAATCTCGCTGCGGTAATTACCCAGCGGGCCCGCGACCGCGGCGGTCCGCACATCAACCATCAGGTGCTGATCTATCCGATCACGGACGCCGATTTCGATCGAGCCAGCTACACCGCCGCCGCGAATCAGCTCATGGTCGATCGTGCCGCCATGGCGTGGTTCTTCGATCATTACACCGGCGACCGCCAGGTCCGCGTCGACCCGGCCGTGAGTCCGCTTCGAGCGCAAGACTTTTCCGGCCTTCCGTCGGCGACCGTCCTCCTCGCATCCCACGATCCGTTGCACGACGAGGGGCGCGCCTACGCCGCCGCGTTGGCCGCCGCCGGGGTCGCGGTGCGGATCAAGACCGCCGACGGTCAGATGCACGGCTTCTTCCACATGGTGGGGCTGCTGCCCGGGGCACAGCGCGGATTGGCGTTCGTAACCGAGCAGATCGCCGGTGTCGTCTCCGCGCGGAGCGCGGTCGATGCCGTCGTCATCGGCGCCGGATTCTCCGGGCTCTACATGCTCGAGCGGCTGCTGGATCTCGGTCTGCGCGTGCGGGTTGTCGAGTCGAACGATGACGTGGGCGGCACCTGGTATCGGAATCGATATCCCGGGGCCCGTTGCGACGTCGAAAGCGTCTACTACTCATACGGTTTCGACGCCGAGCTCGAACAGGAGTGGACCTGGACCGAACGGTACGCCTCCCAGCCGGAGATCCACGCCTACCTCCGCCACGTCGCCGATCGATTCGCGCTGCGCGGACACATCACCTTCGGCACGACCGTCACCGCGGCGACCTGGGATGAGCCATCCGGAGAGTGGATCGTCCACTGCGACAGCGGCGAAGTCATCCGGTGCACCCGGCTGATCTCGGCGGCGGGCTGCCTTTCCGCGGCACGGATACCGGACCTGCCGGGGCTCGACGATTTCGAGGGCGATGTCGTGCACACCGCCGCCTGGCCCGCCGAGGACTTGGCGTTGAGCGGACGCCGGGTCGGTGTGATCGGTACGGGGTCGACCGGCATCCAGATCATCCCGCAGCTGGCCGCACGCGCGGAACGGGTCACGGTCTTCCAGCGGACCCCGCACTTCTCGGCTCCGGCAGGCAATCGACCGCTCGCCGCGGACGAAATCGCCAGGGTCAAACGCGAATACCGGGCGATCCGCGCCAAGTGTCGCGTCAATCCGGCCGGTACCGAGCTCACCAAGTCCGACACCACCGCGGCGGCACTGTCACCCGCCGAACACGCGCGGCTGCTGGGTCAGAAGTGGGAGGCCGGGGGTCCCGGGATCATCGCCGTATTCGCCGATGTGCTGCTCGATCGCCGGGCCAATCATGTTGTGGCGTCGTACTTTCGGCAGCGGATCGCCGAGACCGTCACCGATACGGCCGTCGCGGCGCTGCTCACGCCCTCGGGTTATCCCATCGGCACCAAGCGGATCTGCGTGGACACCGGCTATTACGAGACCTACAACCGCGACAATGTCGAGCTGGTGAGCGTGCGCGACACCCCCATCGAACGTGTCACCGCCTCGGCGGTGGTTGTCGACGGCGTCGACTATCCCGTCGACGCATTGGTTTTCGCGACGGGCTTCGACGCCATCACCGGCCCGCTCAACCGGATCGATATCCGCGGGCGCGCTGGGTCCGCGCTGCGAGACGAGTGGGCCGGCGGACCCCGGGCCTACCTCGGCGTGGGCGTGGCGGGGTTTCCGAACTTCTTCATGATCACCGGGCCGGGCAGTCCCTCCGTGCTGGTCAATATGGTCACCGCGATCGAGCATCACGTCGAGTTCATCGCCGATATCGTGAAGTACCAGCGAGACAAGGGCTTTCGCACGATCGAACCCACCACCGGCGCACAGGACGCCTGGGTCGAGCGCGTCGACGCCGCCGCGAACCTGACGCTGTATCCGCAGGCCGCCTCCTGGTACATGGGCGCGAACATCCCCGGCAAACCCCGGACTTTCATGCCGTTCGTCGGCGGTATGGGTGTGTTTCGCGAAATCTGCGACGGTGTCGTCGCCGACGAATATCGCGGCTTCATCGCCGATTTCGAGCAGCCGGAAGAAGGCGAAACCACCGATGCCACAGCCTGATCCGACGCCGGTCCGCGCGGCCGTGCTGAGCACCGCTCCCGGCGCACTCGCCCTCGAAACCCTGCTCCTGGACGACATTCTCGAACCCGACGAGGTCCGACTCCGCGTCAGCGCGTGCGGACTGTGTCACAGCGACCTGCACATGCTCGATGGCGATCTACCGACGGCCCTGCCCACTGTTCCCGGCCACGAGATCTCCGGCATCGTCGAAGCGGTCGGTGCGAACGTCCACGATCTGGACGAGGGCTCCCCCGTGGTCGCGTGCCTGTCGATGTTCTGCGGCGAGTGCGCCTACTGCCGAGCGGGACGATCGTGGCTGTGCGACAAGCGATCCGACCTCGGCCGCGCGGGGCGACCCCGGCCCCGATCGACCCGGGTGAACGGCGAGCCGGTCGGTCAGGTCGCCGGTCTGGGTGGTCTGGCCGAGGCGATCATCGTGCACCGCAACGCGGTTGTCGAGGTTCCCGCCGCCATGCCCCTGGATCTCGCCGCGCTGCTGGGGTGCGCGGTCCTGACCGGTGTCGGTTCGGCGATACGCGGCGCCGGGGTGCGCTTCGGCGAGACGGTGGCCGTGATCGGCGTCGGGGGTGTCGGTCTCAACGTCATCCAGGGTGCGAAGCTGGCCGGTGCGCGCACGATCATCGCCGTTGACACCCACCCCGCCAAACTCGAACTCGCCGCGCGCTTCGGCGCCACCGACCTCGTGGACACCGCCACCGACCCCGTCGCCGCGGTCCTCGCGCTTACCGGCGGCGTGGACCACGCCTTCGACGTCGTCGGCCGCTCCTCGACCGCCACCCAGGCCGTGCAGATGCTGCGCCCCGGCCAGACCGCGTGGATCATCGGAATCCCGCCCGTCGGCGCACACCTCGAGGTGCCGGGCACGCACTTGGTGACCTCCGCCAAGGGAATTCGCGGCTTGCTCATGGGGAACAACCGCTTCACCGAGGACATCCCCCTCCTGGCCGAACTGTACCTACGAGGCCGCCTGGAACTCGATGCTCTGCTCTCGCAACGACTCACTCTCGACCACGTCAACGACGGATTCAGCCGAATGCGCACCGGAGCCACAGCGCGAACCGTGATCTGCCTCGACAACACCCGCACACTCCCGCCAACCGACTGAAACCCCGAACTCCGGCCGGTTCATGGTCGACCCGAGCGCACAGCGCCCTGGATCTGGTGCGTTGGACGGGCCTGGCGCTGCGCAATCGCCCGGCGGTGCGGGCATAATCGCGCCGACTGTTCACCTCGACACAGGAGAAGGTATGGGCGGCAAGGGGATCGGCGCGGGGGTTCGGGAGCGGGGCGGGCGGGCGTTGTCGATGGCGCGGATGGCGTTGGGGCTGCGGAGGTTCGGGCGGACCGGGCAGTTCGGGGATGGGCGGGAGGCGGCGGCGCGGGACTTCGTGCTGGCCAATGCCATTGCGGGGGATCCGGAGAGTGTGCTCACCACGGTCGACGAATTCGCCCGTAAGCGGGACATGCTGGTGAATGTCGGGGATGAGAAGGGGCTGCTGCTGGATGCGGCCGTGACCAAGGCCGCGCCGAAGCTGGCGCTGGAGTTGGGGACCTACTGCGGGTACAGCGCGGTGCGGATCGGGCGGCTGTTGCCCGCAGGTGGGCGGCTGGTGTCGGTGGAGTTCAGTGCGGCCAACGCCGAAGTGGCGCGGGCGATCATCGCGCACTCGGGATTGGCGGATCGGGTGAGTGTGGTCGTGGGGACCATCGGGGACGGCGGGGAGACCATGCACCGGCTCACGGGTGATCACGGATTCGATTCCGGCACGGTCGATTTGATCTTCCTCGATCACGCCAAGGAGGCGTATCTGGCGGATCTGCGGTCGATCATGGCGGCGGGGTGGATCCATCCCGGCACCATCGCGGTCGCTGACAATGTGAAAGTGCCCGGCGTTCCGGACTACCTCGCCTACATGCGCGCCGAACAAGGCAAAAGTTGGCGGACCGTCGAGCACGACACCCACGTGGAGTATCAGTCCATGTTGAAGGATCTCGTGCTCGAGTCCGAATACCTCGGCTGAGCCAGGGGATCTATTTCAGCCGCGTAGTCACCAAATCCGCCAGGGCGGACGTGTTTTCCGGGAGATCCAGGTAAAAATGCCCGCCCTGGAAGGTGTTTACCTCAAAGGAGCCTGAGGTGTGCGCGGACCACTCCCCCGCCTGCGCCACCGTGGTGGTGGGGTCCGCATCGCTGATGAGTGCGGTGATCGGGCCGCGCAACGGAGCGCTCGGCTCATACCGGTACGTCTCCACGGCCTGGTAGTCACTGCGGAGAGCGGGCAGCACCAATTCGGCCAGACTCGGTTCCTCACGCAGGATGCGCACCGAGGCCGGATCATTGGACAGCAGCTCCAGCTGACCGATGAGATCGTCGTCCGACCCCAGGTGCAGGCGGCCGGTCTCGGCCAGATCCGGTGCGGGACGCCCGGATACGAACAGCCGGGCGAGGGTGCGGCCCGCTGCCTCCCAGCGCCGGGCCGCTTCGAAGGCCACGGTCGCGCCCATGCTGTGCCCGAAGATGGCGACGGGCGTATCGGCGGGCCAGCTCGACATATCCCGTACGGCCTGTTCGGCGAGTACGCCGAGGTCAGGAATCGGCTTCTCGCCCAGCCGATCCTGGCGACCCGGATACTGCACCGCGTACACCGCGATCCCCGCGCCGAATCGCTGCGCCAGGCTCCGGTACGCGGTGACCGATCCCCCGCCGGGCGGGAAGCACACCAGGACGGCGCGCGGATCGGTATCGGCGCGCAGTACGCGCAACCAGTCGGTGCCGGTGAGATTTACCACCACGGTCGAGCTCCTTCGACGGCTAGTGTCGGACGGGTGAGTGGCTACACAGCGCTGGTCCATGAGTACGAGTCCGGGGCCGGTATCACCGGGTCGAGTATGCCCGCCGTCGATCCGGGGGCGAATCTGGCTGCGACGCTGCCGGTGTGGGCACTGGCGGGTGGGTCGGTGGCGAGCTTCGCCGCGGCGGCCGATCGGCGACGGCGGGACCACGGTCTGACGCCGTTGGACAGTGTGCTGGATCCGGCGCGCATCGCGGCGGCGTTCTCCAGTGAGCGGCTGTTCCGGCTCGACGGCGCACCGGCGGACGCCTTCGCAGAGCTGTCGGGCTTTTTCACGACCGCGGACGGCTGGGTGCGAACGCACGCCAACTATTCGCATCATCGCGTCCGGTTGCTGGCCGCGCTCGGACTGCCCGCCGACGCGGACCGGGCGGCGGCGGTGGCGCGCATCGGAGAGCTCACCGCGGCCGAAATCGAGGACCGCGCGGGCGAATCCGGCGCGATCGCGGTGCGGGTGCGCACCGAGCAGGAGTGGGCGCGGACCCCGCAGGGTAAGGCCGCGGCCGATGGACCGGTGGTGGCGATCGAGCGGCGCGCGGATCGCGGTGCCCTCGAATCATCCGCTGCCGCAACGCAGATGCTGCCGCTGCGGGGTATCCGGGTACTGGATATGACCCGTGTCATCGCCGGTCCGACGGCCACGCGCGCGCTGGCGCTGCTGGGCGCGGAGGTGCTGCGGGTGGATCCGCCGCAGCTGCCGGAGATCGGCTGGCAGTTTCTGGATACCTGTCAGGGCAAACACTCCACCCTGCTTGATTTGCGTACCGAACTTCCCGTATTCGTGGAGCTGCTGCGCACCGCGGATGTGCTCGTAACAGGTTACCGACCGGGCGCTTTGGAAAGAATCGGTGTACATCCGGCGGAAATTCGGCCAGGAATTGTGCACGGCCGGGTTTCGGCCTGGGGTGAGCGCGGTCCGTGGGGCGATCGGCGCGGTTTCGACAGTATTGTGCAGGCCGCATCCGGAATATCGCTCATCGAAGGCGCGCAGGGCAATTCGCAGGGTGCATCCCCAGTGGGCGCACTGCCGGCACAGGCGCTCGATCACGGCAGCGGGTATCTGCTGGCGGCCGGGGTGCTGGACGCGCTCACCGCCCGCGAACGCGATGGAATCGGCCGGGATGTGCGAGTTGCGCTGGCGCGCACCGCATCCTGGTTGCTCGCCGCGCCGGGCCGGACGCCCGAGCACGCACCGGCGAATATCCCGGGATCGGCCTACGCGGTCGAGCACGCGGGGGTCGTCACGGCCGCTCCGGCGCTCAGCGAATATCCCGATCATCCGTGGCCCGCTTCGCAGTACGGCACACACGCACCAAACTGGACACTCCGACCGGCCGGTATTTAGCCGTTTCGAGGCAACTCGGCCGACTGCACGCACACCCGCAAACACATCGGCGAATAGTGCGAATTCCCTTCGTACATATCGTTTTTGTGTCGTTAATAAGTGAGATGCTGGGACCGACATCGATATTGTCGGCAGTGTGCCGACGTGCGGATGGAGGACGTCATCGTGGACACACCAGGTCCCTTGCTGAGTACTGCGGCAGCAGCTCGTTACGGCAGAGTGGGCCGCCGGGAATGGGCGGGACTCGCGGTACTGGCACTGGCCTGTCTGGTGTACTCGATGGACCTGACCGTATTGCATTTGGCGGTGCCTCAGATCAGCATGGAGCTGCGACCTACCAGCTCCCAATTGCTCTGGATCATCGACGTTTACGGCTTCTTCGTGGCCGGGCTGTTGCTCACCATGGGGACCATCGGCGATCGAATCGGCCGGCGCCGACTACTCATGGCCGGGGCGGCGGCCTTCGCCGCGGTGTCGATCATCGCGGCGTTCGCCCCCTCGGCCCCGGTGCTCATCGGCTGCCGCGCGGTGCTCGGCATAGCCGGGGCGACGCTCGCGCCGTCCACGCTCTCGTTGATATTCACCATGTTTCCCGATCCCGGTCAGCGTTCGGTGGCCGTCGGGGTCTGGGTGGGGTCGTATTCGGTGGGCGGTTCCATCGGGCCGCTGGCGGGCGGGCTGATGCTGGAACACTTCTGGTGGGGGTCGGTGTTCCTGCTCGCGGTGCCGGTCATGGTGCTGCTGCTGATTCTCGCGCCCCGCGTACTGCCCGAGTTCCGGGATCCCAACGCGGGCAAGATCGATCTGCTCAGCGCGCTGATGTGCACCAGCGCGGTGCTGCTCGTGGTCTTCGGCATGAAGAAGATCGCCCAGGACGGTCCGGTGCCGATCGCGGTGGGGGCCTTGGCCGCCGGGCTCACCGTCGGCGCGATCTTCGTGCGCCGCCAGCTCACCGCCGCGGAGCCCATGCTGGATCTGCGACTGTTCCGCCTGGCCAGTTTTCGCACCGCGCTGACCATCAATATGGTCGCCATCTTCGCCGCGTTCGGGTATTTCCTGTTCGTGGGCCAGTATTTCCAGCTGGTGCTGGGCATGTCGCCGCTGCGCGCCGGAATCGCCACCATCCCGGCGGGTTTGGGGTTCATGATCGGTTCGCAGCTCGGCCCCCGGCTGAGCCGGGTGGTGCGCCCCGCCTACATGATCGGGGTGGGCATGACCATGGCGGCGGCGGGACTGTTCCTGCTGACGCGCATCACCGAACAGGGCGGGGTCGGGTTGACCATCGCCGCGTCATTGCTGGTGTCGTTCGGTTTGGCGCCGGTCTTCGGCATCACCACCGAACTGATCGTGGGCACCGCGCCGCCGGAACAGGCCGGGGCCGCTTCCGGATTGGCCGAGACGGGCGCGGAATTCGGTGGGGCGCTCGGCATCTCCATGCTCGGCAGTATGAGCATCGCCATCTATCGCGGTGAGCTCGCCAAGACGCTGCCGTACGGTCTGCGCGATGCCGATGTGCACAGTGCGCGTGACACGCTCGGCGCGGCCATGGAGGTGGCCGACGCGCTGCCCGGCAAACTCGGTGCGGCCGTGGCGGAAGCGGCGAAGCACGCCTTCCTGATCGGCATGCACCTGACCTCCGCCATCGCGGCCGGAGTGGCGTTACTGCTGGCCGTGATGGCCATGATCCGGTTGCGCCATATTCACACGAGCTGACACCCGCGCGGGTCAGCGTTCGCGCATGGCCGCGACCGCGGTCAGCAGATCGTCACCGTCGAGCAGATCCGCGCCGGGCGCGATCATCCATTGCATGGCCATGCCCTGGAACAGGACGAAGAGCACCTTCGCCACGGCATGCGCCTGCCCGTCGGTGAGGTCGGGGTGGGCCTCGTGCACCGCTTTGGCGATATCGGCGTGCGCGTGGCCGGTGGCATCGGCCATATAGGCCTGCATCTCCGGATCGCGGGCGATCTGGATACCGTTCTCCAGGCTCAGTTGCAGGTTGTCGCGGTTGCGCTGGATGACATCGACCAGCCCGTTCCAGGTCGGTCCGAGCGCGTCCCACAGCGCCCTCCCCTGTCCCGCGTCCTTGATGGCGGCATCGATCTCATCGCCGAGATCGGTGCCTACGCCCTCGGTCAGCGCCTCCATGACCAGGCGATCCTTGGAGCCGAAGTGATAGCCGATGGCCGCGAGGCTGACTCCGGCGGCGGTGGCGATATCGCGGGCGGTCACCTTGGCCATGCCCCGCTCGAGGATGGCCTTCCGCGCCCCCGTCAGTAGATCTTCTCGGTTTCCCATAACCCCACCGTACCAGCGTTTTAGACATTTGTTCTAGACATACGTCTCAGCGTCTGTTAGACATATGTCTTAGACGGACGTACTTCACCACACCGGGAGTCACAATGAGCACCAACACCAACCTCCGCATCCTCATCGCCGGCGGCGGCATCGCGGGCAATGCCGTTGCCCTGCAATTGCTTCGGGCCGGGATCGCCGTCACCGTGGTCGAGCGCGCCGGCTCCCCGCGGCCCGGAGGTCAGGCCGTGGACCTGCGCGGACCCTCCCGCGAGGTGGCCGAGCGCATGGGTCTGATGGAGGGCATCCGCAAGTACCTGCTGCACGAGAAGGGCATGCGGGTCGTCAACGCCGAGGGCGGCGACGTCTACCGCTGGTCCATGGAGATGTTCGACGGTAAGGGTCCGGTCGCCGATATCGAGATCAGCCGCGGCGATCTCAATGGCGTGCTGCTCACCGAACTCGCGGGTGTCGCAGGCGATCTCGACTACCGCTACGGCGAGTGGATCGAGACCATCGATCAGGATGCCGACGGTGTCACCGTCGGATTCCAGTCCGGTGTGAGCGAACGCTACGACCTGGTGATCGGTGCGGACGGCGTGCACTCGCGCACCCGCAAACTGGTCTTCGGCCCCGAGGAGCAGTTCACCACGTTCCTGGGCGGTTACATGTCCTTCTACACCGTCCCCACCCCCGCGCAGGCCGAACAGGACTGGATGTCCATGCACGTGGTGCCGCGCGCCTCGATCGGCATCCGGCCCGACTTCGATCCGGCCACCGCCAAGGCCATCATCACCCTGCGCACCGATCAGAACCCGGCCTTGCGCGGCGATGTCACGGCCCAGCGCAAGTTGATTCGCGACATGCTCGCCGAGGCGGGCTGGCTGGCGCCGGAGGTGCTGGCCGAGCTGGAGCAGGCCACCGATTTCTACTTCGACGAACTGGTTCGGGTGGATATGCCGACGCTGTCGGCGGGGCGGGTCACGCTGCTGGGCGATTCGGCGTTCTGCGGCTCTCCGATGACCGGGATGGGCACGGCCATGGCGATTGTCGGCGCGTATCTGCTCGCCGGTGAAATCGCCGCCACGCCAGCGGATCTCGCCGGTGCGCTGGCTCGCTACGAGGCGCAGGTGACGCCCTTCCTGGACAAGGCCAAGGAGCTGCCCGGCGGTGGTATCAAGATGATGCTGCCGACGTCCAAGTTCGGTCTCAAGGCGATGCAGCAGGTCGGCAAGCTCATGGCGACCAAGGCGTTCCGTCCGGTCATGATGAAGATGCTCGATCAGACCGAGGACTATGTGCTGCCGAGCTACTGAGCACGCGGGTCTAGGCTCGAACGGTGCGGCAGAAGATCATCATGGACAACGACACCGGCATCGATGATTCCCTGGGACTGCTCTACCTACTCTCCTCCCCCGAGGCGGAGATCATCGGAATCGCCTCCAGCGCGGGCAATGTGCCCGCGCCCCGGGTGGCGGCCAATAATCTCGCGCTGCTGGATCTGTGCCGGGCCCCCGAGCTCGAGGTGGCGCTCGGGGCGGCGGAACCGCTGGCGATTCCCCTGCGCACCACCGAGGACACGCACGGGCCGCAGGGTGTGGGGTACGCGGAGCTACCGGTGTCCGAGCGCAAGCTCTCGGATCGGACGGCGGCGCACATGTGGGTCGATCTGGTGCGGGAGCATCCGGGCGAGGTGGTCGGACTGTGCACCGGTCCGCTGACCAATCTCGCGCTGGCGCTGCGCATCGAACCCGAACTCCCCCGGTTGTTGCGACGGCTGGTGATCATGGGCGGGGCGTTCAACCATCCCGGCAACACCACACCCACCAATGAGTGGAATGTGCACGTGGATCCGGAGGCCGCCAAGGAGGTCTTCGACGCGTTCTCGGCCGCGCCCGCGGATCGGCGGCCGATCGTCTGCGCGCTGGATATCACCGAGACCATCGAGATGCGGCCCAAACATCTTGCGTTGCTTGCCGAACGGGCCGGGAGCACCCCGGTGGAGCTGGTGCGCGAGAGCGATCCGCCGGAGCGGCGGTCGGCGGCGAGCAATCCGCTGGTGCGATTCCTGACCGATGCGATCCGGTTCTACTTCGACTTCCACAAGCTGTACGACCAGGGCTATCTGGCGCATATGCACGATCCGTTCGCCGCGGCGGTCGCGCTGGACAACGCGCTCGCGGTCACCAAACCCGCGACCGTCGACGTGGAGCTGGCCGGGACCATCACCCGGGCCACCACCGTCGCGGACTGGGCGGGAATGTGGGAGCGGGAACCCAACGCGGACATCGTGATCGGGACCGATCCGGAGCAGTTCTTCGAACGACTGATCAGCCGGGTCGGGGATTACGCGCGCACCGTGTACCCGGAGGTTCCGGCGTGACCGACGAATTCGTGAGCGAATTCCGGGCCCGCCTCGGGCTGTCGTCGATCATCGATGTGCACACCCACTTCATGCCCGAACAGGTGCTGCGCAAGGTGTGGGGATATTTCGACACCGCGGGTCCATTGCTCGGACATCGCGAATGGCCGATCACCTATCGCGATGAGGAGCGGGTGCGGCTCGAGACGCTGCGCGGGTTCGGGGTGAGCGCGTTCACCTCACTCGTATATCCGCACCGCCCGGACATGGCGGCCTGGCTCAATGAGTGGTCCGCGGATTTCGCCGCGCGCACCCCGGATTGCCTGCACACCGCGACCTTCTTCCCCGAACACGGCGCGGACAGCTATGTCGAGGCGGCGCTGGAGTCCGGGGCGCGGATCTTCAAGGTGCACGTGCAGGTCGGTCATTTCCATCCCGGTGATCCGCTGCTCGATCAGGTGTGGGGCATGCTGGAGGATGCCGGGACGCCGATCGTCATCCATTGCGGATCCGGTCCCGCCGCCGGGGAATTCACCGGTCCGGAGCCGATTGCCGAACTGCTGCGGCGGTTTCCGCGACTGCGGCTGGTGATCGCGCATATGGGCGCACCCGAGTACGGCGAATTCCTGGATCTGGCACAGGCTTACGACGAGGTGCTGTTCGACACCACGATGAACTTCACCGATTTCTTCGAGGCGGCTGATCCGTTCCCGGTGCATGAGCGGCCGCGCCTGTTGGAGCTGGGTGATCGCATCCTGTTCGGCAGCGATTTCCCCAATATCCCGTATACCTACGGGCATGCGCTGCAGTCGCTCGAGCGGCTCGACCTCGGCGAAAAATGGCTGCGCGGGGTCTGTCACGACAACGCCGCCCGGGTGTTCGGGCTCGATTAGGCTCGCGAGGTATGAGCACAGCCGCCGACACCACCGCAGTGACGAATTTGATCGCCGAGTACGCGGAGTTGATCGACGCGGGAGATTTCGCGGGTGCGGGTGAGTTGTTCGCGGACGGTGTGTTCGTCAGCAGCGGAGCGTCGGTGCGGGGTAGCGCGGCGGTCGCGAAGATGTTCAGCGCGATGGTGATTCGCTACGAGGACGGCACCCCGCGCACGCACCATGCCACCGGCAATATCGCCATCGAATTCGACGATGCGACGGACACCGCGACCGCGCGCTCGTATTTCACCGTCTTCCAGGCTGTTTCGGACTTCCCGTTGCAGCCGGTGGCGGCGGGGAACTACCGCGATCGCTTCGAACGTCATGACGGGCGGTGGCGATTCGCCGAACGTCAGGTCCGCATCACGCTGACGGGCGACCTGAGCCGTCACCTGCGCATGCCGCCGCCCGCGTAATTCGGGCATTCCGGCTCGATTAAGGGACTTTGGGCCATCCCCCGGCGTGGTGCGCGACGCTATGTTGAGGGCAGGACCCCGAAGACGATGGGACGGGCCATGATCAACGTGTTTCTGGTCGACGATCACGAGATCGTGCGGCGCGGACTGATCGATCTGCTCGAGGGCGATCCCGAGCTGACCGTGGTCGGCGAGGCGGGTGATGTGGCGCAGGCGCTGGCCCGGATCCCCGCGCTACGACCCGATGTCGCGGTGCTGGATGTGCGACTACCCGATGGCAATGGCATCGAACTGTGCCGGGAGTTGCTGGACAAGCTCGATGATCTGCGCTGCCTGATCCTGACCTCGTTCACCGATGAGCAGGCCATGATGGACGCGATTCTGGCCGGGGCCAGCGGCTATGTGGTCAAGGACATCAAGGGTATGGAATTGGCCCGGGCCATAAAGGAAGTCGGGGCGGGCCGGTCGCTGCTGGACAATCGCGCGGCCGCGGCGCTGATGGAACGGTTGCGCCGCAGCACCCAACCGGACGGTCCGCTCGCGGGGCTCACCGACCAGGAACGACGGCTGCTCGATCTGCTCGGTGACGGGCTCACCAATCGGCAGATCGCCGAACGCATGTTCCTGGCGGAGAAAACCGTCAAGAACTACGTGTCCCGACTGCTCGCCAAACTCGGCATGGAGCGACGCACCCAGGCCGCGGTGCTGGCCTCGCGATTGCGATCGGGTGCGCCGCAATCGAAGTGAGGGTCAGAGCCAATCCCGTGCCGCGTTCAGGAATGCCGGGTAGTCGTCGTGGTGGATGACGTGGCCCGCGCCCGGCACGGTCTGCACGTGGAAACCTTTGGCGGTCAATTCGACTGCCTGATCGGGGGTCACGACATTGCTGGGGTCGGCGAGCAGCAGCAGGGTGCGGGCCGACGGCGGGGTCGGAGTGAATCCGGTCAGCGCCGGGATGATCTCCAGGGTCGTCTCATCCCACAACGCCAGTGATTCGAGCTTGTTCACATGCGCTTCGGGTGTGAATCGCGGTGCGGCGCTTCGGACATCGGCCAGCGTCCAGTGCTTCTGCGCACGGAATGCCTCGGCGATGGACGGATGTCCCGGACCCCAGGCGGGATCGATGTAGATGACGCGCTCCGGTTTGATCTCCTCGACGGCAGTGGCGAGCAACAGCCCGCCGAGCGAATGGCCGATCGCGAGTTCGGGCGGGTGCGGGACGCTGTCGGCGAGGGCGCGGGCCAGGGATTCGACCGAATAGCTCGCGGCACGTGCACTCTTGCCGTGACCGGGCAGGTCGGGGGCGATAACGTGGTATCCGCGCTCGGCGAGTTCGGGACCGAGCCGGAGCCACGTGGTCGAATCGGTGGTGATGCCGTGTACGAGCAGCGCGATGCGGTCGCCCGCGCCCCATTCACGCGTGTGCAGGTCGGTCATGCGGCCAGCCTAGGAGATTGTTCGATAGTTGGCCAACTATCGAATCATGCTGAGCGTAAGGGTGATTCAGCCCTCGTGCGCGGATTCCTGCGCCGCTTGACCTTCGGCGATATCGGCCGGGGTGAAACGCATGCCCAACACAACCAGCGCGGTGGCGGCCGCGATGCCCGCCGAGCAGAGGAAGGCGACGCCGTAACCCATGGCCAGGGCGTGCAATTGCGCAGTCGATGCCACGGCGGCCGGGTCGGTGGTGCCACCCTCGGCGTGCACCCGGGTGGCGACGGCCGCGCCGACCGCCACCAGACCCAGTGCGCCGCCGAGGCTCTGGGCCACCTGGGCCAGCGCGGTGAGTGGGCCGATATCGGCGGGGCGCACACCGGCGATCGAGGACAGGGTCAGCGGGATGACGGCGAAACCGAAGCCGAAGCCGATGATGATCGCCGCCAGCACGATGACCGGGAAGTACGGCGGATTCGCATCGACGATCGTCGAGGCATAGACGCAGCCGGTGAGGATGACCGCGCCCGCGATGATCACCAGCCAGCGCGGCTGCATGCGCAGCACCAGGCGGGAGGACAGCGTCGCGCCCACGGCCAGCGATACCGCGAAGGGCAGCACCGCCATTCCGCTCTGCAAGGGTGAATAGAGCAGCACGCCTTGCAGGAACATGGAGATGAACACCGACAGGCACATCATGATCGCGCCGGACAGTCCGATGGCGATGAGCGCGGCGACGCGATTCGGATTGTGGAACAGGCTGAATGGCAGCAGCGGATTGGGAGCGCGGCGTTCGACCATGACGAAGGCGGCCAACAGCGCGACCGCGACGATCGCCGGGAGGTACACCAGCGGCCGGGTCACGCCATTGCCCGCCTCGTTCAGTGCGAAGACCGCGAGGGTGACGCCGCCGGTGGCCAGGATCGCGCCGGGCACATCGAGTGCGGTGCGCGCACCGACCGATTCGCGCAGGCACACCAGCGCGCCCACGGTGACCAGCACACCGATCGGCACATTGATGAGAAAGATGAGCCGCCAGGAGATCTCGGTGAGCAGTCCGCCCGCGATGAGCCCGGCCACCGAACCGACGCCGGTGAGCGCGGCGAATACCGCGAAAGCTTGACCGCGCGCCTTGCCCGGGGCATAGGTGGTGGCGACCAGCGCCATCGACGTCGGGGCCGCGATCGCGGCCGCCATTCCCTGCAGGGCCCGCGCGGCGATCAGAACCGCTGGGTCCCAGGCGATTCCGCACAGCAGCGAGCTGAGCGTGAACATCGCGACGCCGAAGGTGAAGGTCCGTTTGCGACCGAAGGTGTCTCCCAGGCGGCCACACAGCAGCATGAGACCGCCGAGCGCCAGCACATACGCGGTGACGATCCAACTGCCGGCCGCCTCGGACAGACCGAGCGCCTGCCGAATATTGGGCAGGGCCAGCGCGACGACCGTACCGTCCAGCACAACCAGCAGTTGTAGCCCGCCGAGCACGAATATGGGTGCGCCCCATACCCGTTCCTGTCCGATGGTCGCGGGCCCGGCCGCGGAGACGATCATGGGAGCCGACCCTACCCAGCGCCGGTCGGCGGCGGCAGTGCCTGCGCGAGTTCGCCGGACAACCCGACAGGTCGTCGCACAGCCCGCCGGGGTCGTCGCACAGCCTGTGCGGTCCGCAACTCGACGGGCGGAGTGAACTCAGCTCACTCGGCGCGGATTCGGGTTTGCCACCATAGGCTGTCGCAGGCTCTGAGCAGATGTTCGCGGACCGTGCCCGCGGCGGTGGTGTGGGCATCGCGGGGGCCGGTCACCGTGGAGTCGTCGAGCAGGGCGCGCACGACGCCGTCGCGATTGTCGACGCCGAAGGGGCGCACGCCCAGGATCGCGAAGGGTACGGCGGGGATCAGGCCGATGCGTTCGAGGACGGGTGCTTTGGGTTCGGGGTCCGGATGACCGCCCACGCGCATGCCGTGCAAGAGCATCTGGAAGGCCTCATTCTCGGATTCCTGTGCGGCGACGAGTATTTCGCGCCAGCGGCCGCCTTCGAGGAGTTGCCCGGTCGAGAGCACCTCGCCGATGCCCCACGGCGAGGAGATCATGCCGTCGGTGATGGAGAGCAGTTCGCGATGCTCCGGGTGCAGTGCGCCGCTCGCCGCGCGGTCGAGTTCGTCCAGCATGGCGTCGGTGGCGCCGATTTCGAGCATGACCGGGTGCTCCGGGAACGCTTGGGAAGAGAGTTCGGCGATCTTGGCGACGATATCGGCCATCGAGGGCGGGGCGATGCGGATATCGCGACCCCAGGTATCGGAATGCGGTCCGAGTTCGGCGGAGTCGGCGAAGGCGCGCAACTGGGGCAGTTCATAGGACAGGTACGAGTACAGGTCGGGCCAGATGGTGTCCGAGCCGATGTCGAGGGGGAAGACGCCACCGGCGGGGCCGCCCTCGGTATCGCGCAGCAGCAGGTACAGGTGCGAGGCGTAGCCGTTGTCGTTATCGCCGATGGATTGACAGCATGCCGGATCGTCGGGGATGCCGAGGTCCGCGGCCAGTACGCCGGAACTGTTCTCCATGAAGATCTGCAAGGTCTCCTCGGCCGAGAACCAGCGATCGCCGGTGCCGAGGTCGTCCGTGCCGAGTAGTCCGGAACCCAGGAAGTATTCGTCCCAGCCATTGGCGACGCTCAGGAATTCGCGGTAGTGCGGATCGAGCCGGTGGCCGAGTCGTTCCTCCGCGGCGCGCAGTTCGGCTTCCGTCGCACCGGGTTTGGGCAGGGTCAATGGCTGGTAGAGGTCGTCGGCCGCGGCGAGCCGTCGTCGCTGCGTGACCAGATCGTCGATCAGTTCTCGCCATGCCTGCTGTCCCACGGGTGTCGCCATGACACTCCCTCCCGCCGACCCGAATCAGTGAGCTATTTCGTAGCTATCGTAATTGGCGATCGGGCGTGATGCTCGACGAGCGGGGATCGGGCGAAATGTCCGAGTCTGAGGGTTTGGACTGAATTTCGCCGAGGCCGCCCACCGATGAGTCCATCCGGTTGACCGATCGGTAAGGTCGGGAATCGCGCGATGTCGCCGGTCGCCCGGCTGACACTGTGCGCGACAGATGTTTTCGACGATGAAGGATGAGCAGTTGACGTTTTCGAAGAGTGGACGCATCGCGATCGGCGCACTTGCCCTGGTATCGGTGCTGGGACTGTCCGCGTGCGGCAGCGGCGACAAGCATGAGGGCAAGCACGCCGCCACCACCACGGCCGCGTCGAAGGCGACCACCGCCGCCGCTCAGACCAACTACCCGCCGGTTCCGACCGCCGATGACCTCAATGCCGCATTCCAGAAGGTCGTCGACCCGAGCACCCCCAACGAGGCCAAGCTCGAACTGATGCAGGGCGTCTCCTCGGACCCGTCCCTCCCGCAGCGCCTGAGCGACGTCTACACCCAGAACAACGTCTCAGTGAAGGTCACCAACGTGACCGACCTCGGCAACGGCACCCTCACCGCCGACGTGCAGTTGGCGCTCAATGGCGGCACCCCGCAGAACGCCGTCGTCCCGTTCATCGCCGAAGACGGCAAGTGGAAGGTCCAGAAGGAATGGATCTGCAACATGCTCTCACTCGGCAACCAGACCTCCCCCGCCTGCAGCTGAGTCGGGAGTGGTATCCGCCGGCCCGGGTGTCCGTTCGAGACGCCCGGTCGGCTGGAATTTGATAGCGGTCCGCCCGTCTGCCACCCGCGTCACCACGAGGGGAGTGAGTCCGCAGTCCGCGGCCAGTCGGGTCAGTTCGTCGACGGTGCGTTCGCGACCGGCGAAGCACATCAGCATGAAAAGGTTGATCGCGGTATTCGCGCCCTCGCCCCGAATCGGCTCCAGGACTACGACAACGCCATTCGGGTCTGCGGCTTGTGCGCATTCGGTGAGGATGGCGCGGGCGTGTGTGTCGTCCCAGTCGTGCAGGATGTCGGACAGGATGTAAGCGTCGGCCCCGGTCGGCAGCGGATCGAAGAAGTTGCCGGACATTGCGGTGGCGCGATCGGTAAGCCCAGCGGCCCTGAAGGTTTCGGTCGCCAACGCCGCAGTTGGCGCGAGGTCGAGCACCTGTCCTCGGACG
Source organism: Nocardia sp. NPDC058058 (assembly GCF_042885355.1). Taxonomy (NCBI): domain Bacteria; kingdom Bacillati; phylum Actinomycetota; class Actinomycetes; order Mycobacteriales; family Nocardiaceae; genus Nocardia; species Nocardia sp. NPDC058058. The sequence goes on from NZ_JBHVSA010000001.1 coordinate 1,220,278, forward strand.
CCGGGATGCGCGCGGAGAATAGCCGTGAGAAGCGTTCCGTCACCACCGCCCACGTCCACGATGTGGGTGAAGCGTCCCCAGTCGAACTGTTCGGCGATCTGCCCCGCCATCGCCTTGAATCGCCACTTCATCTGCGCATCGAAGGATTTCCGGAGCGCCGGATCGGCATCCAGATCCGCCCAGAATGAGCGGCCATATCGCCGCGGATACGCGGCGTCCCCGGTGGCGATCGTTCCCAGCAATTCGACGAACGCCAATTCGGCTCGGCCACCGGCACTGTCGATATCCAGCAGTCTTCTGAATCCCTCGGGGGCGTCCGTGCGCATCTGATCGCCGAGGCATGTGGTTCGGTATCTGCCCGACGCCCGATCGCATTCGAATACGCCGACGGTGACCAGATGGTCGAGCAGCAATTCGAGTGCGGGCGCGGAAGTCCCTGAGCGAGTAGCGAGTTCAACAGCTGTCCCACCCGCGTCGCCAGCCAGCTCGGCAAGCCCGAGCGTAGCGGCCGCCCGAATGGACATAGGCGTGGCGAGATCGGCCAATGCCAGTATCGAAGGCGATTCCCCCGGCGTATTCACCCCCGGACTCTAACCATCTGTAATGTTCGCCGCCCGCCCCACGATCAGCCCCGTAGCCACGTTGGGGAGAGTGATGGTCGCGAAAAGTTCGGCGCCACAGGGCCGCCGAAGACTGAACTGGTTCAAAATCATCCGCCACACCGCCGGCGTGATAGCCGCCCTCACCCTGATGGTCGCCGGCCTCTTGGCAATGAAGGCCACCCCCGTTCCATCCCCCACCACCAATCCCCCCGTAGTACAGCTACCCGCAATCTCGGAACCGCTGCTACCGAAGTGGCTGGAGCCCTCCCCCACCTGACCCAGCACCCATCACCCTCGCGCATTCCTCGAGCACACCGAAGTCGCTGGCCCTCAGCCCAATTCGGGGATCTACGCGATAGAGCAACGCCGAACCCCCATAATTCCCCGCCACCCACTCCACATCCCCCTGACCGATCTCATCATCAACCCAAATGAACGGTCTCCCCCGCGCCCACTCCACCAATGCCCTTGTCTTCCAATGCAACCCGAACCACGCGTCAACCCGATCATCGGCCGCCTCGGGCCACTCCACAACTCCCAGCGTCCCCAACCCCAATCGAGGCCCGATAACCTCATTGGCGTCATGCATCCAGGTCGTGGCCCACACCAGCTCACAGGGAAGCGCCGCAAGCAGCACCCCAACACTCGGATCCACCCGCGCCACAAGCGGATTCCCGAAATCGTCACTCTCCCCCACCGGCCCGTCGAACGGTATCAGCGGCCCATCGACATCCAGAAACAACAGTGGGCGGTACCGAGCCTCCGTCACATTCGAAGCGTAGCCCCTTCCGGTCCGATACCCGACGATTCAACCCGGCGGGAGGATCTGCGTGGCCAGTCACGCTCAATTGTGATGGAGTTTGAGAATGCAGGCAGAAGACATCCCCCATACTTTCGGACCCGCGCTTCAGTTCATGGTGAATGGACGTGAGGTTGCCGATGTGACCGAATTGAGCGAGCGGGACTACCTGCGGCTGTTCACAAAACGGCCCGGCATATACATCGGCTACGAGTCGGTGCGCGGTGTAGTGGGGTTTCTGAACGGGTATGACTTCGCGGTCCGGCATCGAGGTGATGCGGGCCTGCACGGCTTTCGAGAATGGCTGCTAGCCAACCACGTACACCACGCGAGCAGTCTCGCCTGGTGGGTTCTGATCGAACGTATCGCGCTACCGGACAGAGATTTCGACGCCGAGCGCACTCCCGAACAGGAAGCACGCCTGGTGGCGTCGATCTTCGAGCTACTTGATGCTTTCCTCGCCGACCGCGAAACGTCAGCCTAGGGCGAAGGGGAGCTCTACAAGCGACGACTCGTGTGCGAGGGCAAATCATCTGCTCAGAGCGCCTGCCACGTCCAGGGTCTCGGTACCAGTCCGCGTACGCACGCTATCCGGTGCGACGCTTCGGACGCAGCTGCCGAGCTCGCATCCGAACGGCTGGCTGCGAAAGCAACCCATCGGAGCTCTTGGATGTCGGCGAGTACCCGATAGCTTGCCCACCGGGTGACGTCATAGCCGCCGTACGCCGCCACGAAGCCCCGATACTCGTTGTCGGAGATCCGTTGGAAGTCGGTGTAGTCCACCGCTAGCTGAACGAGATCCCATTCGCGCCATCCCATAGATACGTTGTCGAGGTCCAGCACTATGGGATGTCCCGAGGGCGGCACCACAAGATTTCCTTGCCAGGCGTCGCCGTGTATGACGCACGGAGGCAACGGATCATCTATATCGTCGTAGCGCTGACGCAGCTGTACATACTGCGTCAGAAGCCAGGAACGGTCTGCTTCGTCGATCGCGGCGGCGGACTCGAGGCGTTCTCGCAATCCGTCGAATGGCGCATAACTCGGAAGCGGGAATTCAGTTGGAGGCGTCAGGGTGTGCAGCTTTCGAAGCATGCTGCCGAGCTCCCCGGGTGTGGACGGCCTGTGGTCCGGGATCAGGGTCCACCAGGTCACGGGTCGGTCGCCCACCACCGTGGGCTGCGATATGTCGTCCGCCGCGCGCACGGTTTCGATGCCATTTTGGTTGAGCCAGCGCGAGATACAGAGTTCCCGCTGCGCCACCTGGTAACTTCCCGATTCGCCGATTCGAGCCACAACCCCGTTAGGCAACTCGAAGATCACATGGGAGCCTTCGCGAATTCTTACTGCGCCCCGCGCGTCCACTCTTGCGAGGGCCGCGGCCCGGGCCAGCACATCAGCGGATGAAATCTGTTCTCCGGGTTGTGTCACGAGGGCACCGTGGGTTGTTCACGAGCCTCGGCGAGTACGCCGTAGAGCTCGTTCACCTCAGGTATGTCGAGGTGCTTGATGGACGCGCGAGTCAGCACCTGCAATTCATCGCGAACCCGTTGGGAATCAAGCCCTTTCGCTTGGTGTGCGGCTTGCATTCCGAGCCCCGCCGCTTCCTGCGGATCCCCAATGCGCATCGTGAGCGTCGCCAATCGGGTCAGCGAGAAGGTTCGTGATCGTGGATAGCTCTCATCCTGCCGCCGGATTGCCTGGGCGATTCGGGGTGCGGCCAGCTCCTTCTGGTTTCGCGCCAACGCAACCGGGATGAGGGCCTTGCCGGTGCTGCCCAGGTGCTCGGCTTCGTCGTAGTAGCACATCCAGGGCGCGTCCTCACCTGGCACGCTGTCGGCGAAATAGTCGTCGGCGCGCGCTACTTCATTCAGTGTCTCGTCGGTACGACCTAGTGCGGCGAAGAACTGCGCGCGTCGCGTGCTGAGCATTGCGCGCGTGGTGGCGGAAAGTCTGTCGGAACGCACCTGAGCGAGTTCGACGAGTGATAGTGCATTGTCAGCACCCCTGGTATAGGCCATCATCCGAGCCATATCGGCGAGCACACTTGCCCGCAGATCCCACGATCCGGCGGCGTCCGCGCACCAGAGGGCAAACCGCGAGTGCTGTTCCGCGGTAACGAAGTCCGCGATATCAAAGGCCGCAAACGCTGCCACGCCACCAAGGTTGCCGACAGCCTCGAACATCGCCCGACGGGATTCGGTTGCACCCTTTCCTCGCACGAGCGGTGCGAGCGCGTAAAGCTGCTGACTCGCAAAGGCATTGGCCGATCCGCCACCGCTCAGGTTCTCAGTGGCCGCGGCGCGGCGGGTGGCGTCCCGTACTCGTTCGACATCGGAAAACGCGACCCTTCCGGTTCTGCGGGGCTCAGGAACATATTGAGCGGGCACAGCATCCAAATCGAAAGGGCTGAACACGTTAGCGGTGAGCGTCTTACAGGGCACAGTCGGTGCACCGAGTGAGCCCGCATCCGTATGACGCCTGGCCTGTCGATCATCATCCGCCTGGGCGCGAAGGATAATGAGCGCTCCTGCTGCCCCCAGGGCACCGTCGATCGCGGCAACAATCTCATGCGAGGGAAGGCTGGAATTCTCCCACTCGGTCAGCGTGACGTACTGACGCGAATAGCCGATCTTGGATGCCAATACGCGTTGAGAAATGCCCGCTTCTATTCGGAGGCGTTTGATTTCGCGCGCCAGCTGGTCGGCGACCGATGGCTGACGCCGGTCAGGCTCGTTCGTCAAGTCACCCGCACCCCTGGCCATGGGTTTCATTCTGGTCTACCGCACCGGTGTGGCAAGCCCCGTTTCCGCACGACTTGCCATCTTTCTTGCCTCGCAAGCACTGCGGTTTGCTCGTCGTGAACGAGCGGCTCGCATTCGACCAGTGAGGGAGCACCGATGAACCGAGGTACCGGAGCCTTCAGATTCCCCGGCGGTGTTCTGGAACTTCGAGCCGGGGAGGCGTCTGAGGATTGCTCGGGGGTCTACCTGGAACTCTCCCAGTTCGTACAGGACGACCACCGCGAATCGACTAGAGGAACCACGGAAATGCATTACAGGCCAACGTGTTTGGGCTATCTGCGGACCGATGTGTCCGGAGCGGCGCAGGTTTGGGATCAGAGCCGGATCCGTAGGCTCGCGGAGCGGCTGGGCTATGACTTCGCCGATATGGTGATCTATGACCCGAAGTTCGGGCGGCCGCCATTCGCTCGGTTGAAGGCACAGGCGACTCGGTTGGATGCGGAGGCCGTGATCGTGCCGAGTGTCGAGCATTTCGGTGGGGAGGAGATGCCCGGGACCTTGGTGCGGGAACTCGACGTGATCACGGTGACGCCGTTCAGGCGAATTTTGCGAGAGCTTGCTCGGTGATCGGGGTGAAGAGGTTGATCAGGTTGCCGTCGGGGTCTCGGAGCAGGAGGGAGCGGTTGCCCCAGGGCATGGTGGTCGGCTCGTTGACGAAATCGGTGACCGTGGCGCGTAGGCGCGTGTAGGTGGCGTCGACATCGGGGACGTGGAATTCGATGATGGCGGTGTGGTTGTCGGCGGGGCGGGCGCTGCCGGGGGCGAAGAGGGGGACCGTGCGGGTGCTGCCGATCGCGAGGGTGGCGGAGGGGGTGGTGAGTTCGGCGAAGTCGGGGGTGCTCCAGGTCGGTTCGATGCCGGTCAGGTGTTCGTAGAAGGTGACCAGCTGGTGGATGTTGTCGGTGATCAGGCGGATCGAGACGAGGTTCATCGGGTACTCCCGTGGTCGGAATTCGCGCGGCGGGTGCGCCGTCGAAGGCCACGGTAGAAGGTATACCGGACAGATTCCGCCCGGTATCGATGAGAGAATTTCCCGATGACTCGGCCTACCGCCCGTGTGCTCGCACTGCTGGAGCTTTTGCAGACCGGCGGCACCCACACCGTCGGCGCGCTCGCCGGGCGGCTCGGGGTCGATGAGCGCACCGTCAGGCGATACGTCACCCATCTGACCGACCTGGATATCCCGATCCGATCAGTGCGCGGCCGCTACGGCGGCTATCGACTCGCTCCCGGGTATCGAATGCCACCCCTGATGCTGACCGATGACGAAGCGGTGGCCGTATTGCTCGGGCTGCTCACCAGCCGCAGCGGATCGACGGCCGCCCACGCCGTGGAGAGCGCCACCGCCAAACTCCGCAGGGTCCTGCCCGCACGCCTGACCACCCGCTTGGAAGCGCTGATCCACACCGTCGAATTCACGGCCGACGACCGTCCAGAAGTCGCGGTGGACACGACCGTGCTCCTTCGCCTCGCCGAGGCAACGCGCGAACACCGAACGCTCGCAATCACATACACCGATCGCAACGGACGACACAGCGAACGAACCGTGCACCCTTACGGGCTGGTCGCGCATGCCGACCGCTGGTACCTGGCCGGGAGGGACGGTCGCAGCGATGACATGCGCCAGTTCCGGCTCGATCGCATCGCCAACGCCACCGTGCTATCCAAAACCTTCACTCCCCCGGCCGAATTCGAGCCGAGCGCCCATCTACTCGCCGCCCTGGCGACAGCGCCGTACCGGCACGATGTATCGATTCTGATGCAAGGTGCGCCCGCTCAGATCCGCCCGCTCCTTCCCGAGACGATCGCGACCGTGCACGAAGCCGATTCGCCACGCGCAGATGCCGAACCGTGGGTCCGGGTGCGCATCCGAGCCGAGCGACTCGACTGGATTCCACCGCTCCTGGCGAGTCTGGACCGCCCATTCGTCATCGAACACCCGGCCGAACTCAACGACGCGGTGCGCGCCCTCGCCGTTCGGTTGACCGCGTCCGCCGACAGCGGACCCGAATCAGCCGACTAGCGAACCTGGTTCACGCCACGAGGTTCATCGGGAGTCCAGGTTCGCGAGAGCCCGTGCCACATAACGGTTGTCGGCATCCCGAAGGTCACTCACCGCTGACGGCCGCAGGCCCGCGCCGCGGCACGCACCCAGCAGCCGGGTGTGCACCGCCCACGTAAGCAGGGGCGGCTCGGAGAGTAAATACAGCAGCGATTCCACGTTATCCCCGAGGAGGGTTATCGCCTCGGCACGAATGCTCTCCCGAAGGTCGCTGCGAGCCAAGTCGATCAACCGGTCATCGAGTTCGCCGGGTGGAGTGTGTGCAGCGCAGGTGACCAATGCTTCTTGCCCTCGAGTACCGGCGACTTCACCAGAGGTGATCAAGTCCCATGTGAGCGTTGCGATCTCAGGCGACGATGGCATGTATCGCAGGGTGTAGATCGCAGATTGCCGAACATTTGGATCCGGGTCGTGAGCCAGTGCGAGCAGCACATCCACCGCGTCCCAATTCGACACCACCCAGCAGCACAGTGCACGCACCTGCGGGTCGGGATGACCTGATAGAAACGCGGCGAGTCCGGGACGGTCGGCCTCGGGCATGGCGTTCCAACTGGTGCCGAGCATATGCCTGCGCAGCACAGCGAGTTTCGGCTCCCACGGGCCGTCCGGATCAGAGAACAGGCCAAAGAGCTCCGCTGCCGAGGGCATGTGGGGCTTTGATCGTGGCGCACCGGATCGCGCAGGCGCGGTGTCGATTTCGGTTACGGTGCCGATCTCCGGCGAGGCGAGCAAGTCGGCGACCGGTGTGAGCCACTCGCCGATGCCTGCCCGGTCATCCTCGAAATCACTGAGCAGTCCGGCAGCGGCGGCACGCGCTTCCGTCGCTCGTTCGTCATCACCTCGGGCCAGTTCGTGCAACAGCCGCAGCGTGGCCCTGCTGGCGTAATACCGCAGCGAATCGATTGCGGCACAAGCAGCCTCGACCGAGCTGTCGTTCACCGCCACTCGATGTAGCGCCGATTCGGCAGCCACCGGCTCATCCCAGCCGAGGTGATAGGCGGCCGTCCGGCGCACCGCCGGGTCGGAGTGGTCCAGCGCGGCGATCTGGTATCGCTGCCAGCGCGGTTCTTCGAAAGTGACCCCGATTCCCACGAGTGCGTCCCGGTGCAGCGGGTGGGCGGGGTCGTTCAGGATCGGTTCGACCAGATCCGCCTCGCCGCGCGTAACCTGCCGCAGCACACAACCGCGCACCACATCGTCACCGGTATCCCACCAGTCGCGCAGGGTCTCGACGGGAAATATCTCCGAACCCTCCAGCGCCCACAGCGCTGCTTTGCGCACCTCGTCCGGCCGATCGCGGTCGCGCGCGATACCGGTCAGCGGTGTCACCGAGCGCGGGTCACTGAGCCGGGCGAGCGCATAGCCGATCCGCTCGCGCTCCGATTCTCCGACACCATGATCGGTCAGCGTCCGAATCAATTCGAACGTCGCCGACCGATCCTGTTCCTCGGTGATCCGATCCAACTCCGCCAGCACGCGCACGCACACATCCTTGCCGAGGCGCTGCCCGGCGGCCACCGAGATTCTCTCCGAGGGCTTCGATCCCGGATACCGGCGAGGTCCGGTGAAGTTATCCCTTCGAGCCGCCTGGCGCGCGCAGCAACCAGCGCCAGCGCGGAAGTTCAGCGAAGACCGTGGCACATGCCAATACGGTCACGACGACAGCGAGCCACGGATACCAGGCGAACCACACGCTGACGACCGCTGCGACGAGTTGCAGCACGACCAGGGCGATTGTCGCGATGCCCGGAACCGGGATGAGGGTTTGCTTCTTGTCGCCGGGCGTGGAGAACAGGGTTGGCAGGCCGATGAGCACGACCACGGAGAGGATGGCCAGGGCTATCGAGTGTTGGGCGAGGGCCCAGGGGGTTGCGATCCAGGCGATGAGTTCGGTGGTGAAGCGCAGGGCCGCGGGGATGCGGGCGTGGTCGGTGAGGTTTGGGGAGGTGGGTGCGGGGTCGAGCATGGCGGACAGCCTAGGCGGGGAGCCAGGTGTATTCGAGTTCGGTGAGGGTGAAGCCCTGGGGGAAGTGGGCGGGGCGGCGGTCGGTGCGTTTGCCGCCGTGGCGTTCGTAGAACGCTATGGCCGGGGTGTTGGCTTCGAGGACTTCGAGGTAGAGGGTGCGGCCGGGGTGTTCGGTGGTGACCCAGGTTTGGGCGTGGGTCAGGAGGCGGGTGCCGGTGCCCGAGCGTTTGAGGGTGGGGCGGACGTGGAGGTTGTCCAGGAGGATGCGGCCGTCGGATTGTGGTGTGAGGTAGACGAATCCGGTCAAGGTAGCCGCGTCCGTCAAGGTGGCCGCGTCCGTGGCGACGAATAGGGCCGCGCCGGGGGTGGGCGTGGTCAGGCGGTGCTGCCACAGGGCCAGGCGCTCTTCGTAGAGCGGGCCGTTGAGGTAGTCGGCGGGCATGATGTCCGCGTAGGCGGTGCGCCAGCTCTCGGTGTGGAGGGTGGCGACCGCTTCGGCGTCGGCGAGAGTGCCGGGGACGATGGTCATCGGCGCTCATTCGTGATGGTCATCGGTACTCCCTGAGGGTCATCAGTGCTCGTCGAAGGCGCGCAGGAGTTCTTCGGCGGCCAGGGCAGGGGTCAGTGAGCCCGCGCGGACCTGGGATTCCACCTGAGCGCGAACGGATTTCACGTTCGGGTTGTCCGACAGGCGGCGCAGCAGGCTGTCGTTGACCATGGTCCAGGTCCAGTCGATCTGCTGGCGCCGGCGCTTCTCGGCGAATTCGCCCGCCTCGGTGAGAACCTTGCGGTGGGTGAGGACGGTGTCCCAGAACTTGTCCAGGCCAACGCCGTTCAGGCCGCTCATGGTGATTACCGGTGGGTGCCACAGCGAATCGCGCGGGTGGATGAGGCGCATGGCCCCGGCCAGCTCGCGAGCGGCCGCCTTGGCTTCCAGCTCATGCTTGCCGTCGGCCTTGTTGACCGCGACCAGGTCGGCCAGCTCCAGCACGCCTTTCTTGATGCCCTGCAACTGATCTCCGGTACGAGCCAGGGTCAGGAAGCAGAAGACGTCGACCATATTGGCGACCGTGACCTCGGACTGACCCACGCCGACCGTCTCGACCAGGATCACGTCGTACCCCGCCGCTTCCAGCAGCACGATCGTCTCGCGAGTCGCCTTGGCGACACCGCCGAGCGTGCCCGCGGTGGGCGACGGGCGAATGAAAGCGTTGCGCTCCACCGCGAGTCGCGCCATCCGGGTCTTATCGCCCAGAATCGAACCACCGGTGCGGGTGGAGGACGGGTCCACCGCCAGCACCGCCACCCGATGCCCCTGTTCGATCAGCGACATACCCAGCGAGTCGATGAACGTCGACTTGCCCACACCCGGAACACCGGTGATCCCAACCCGATTGGACACCACCGCGTCCGTGCCGGGCGTCAGGCGCAGCAGCAGCTGCTGCGCCAGTTCACGATGATCGCTGCGGGTGGATTCGACCAGGGTGATGGCGCGCGCCAGCCCGGCTCGCTCCCCCGCCCGCACCTGCTCCGCCAGCTGATCGACATCGACGGCCCGCTTCACACCGCGAGCCGCGGCCTGGGGGCCGCCGACGCCACGGACCCCGGCGGTGGTGCCCAGCCGCGGGTGAGGGTCACCCGCGGCACGCACGGCGTCACTCATTCGGCCGCGCCGGTGCCGATCTCATGGCCCAGTGCATCGGCCAGTTTCTTGATCAGATCGATTGCGGCATCGGCGATCACGGTGCCGGGCGCGAAGATCGCGGCCGCACCGGCCTCGTACAGTTCGGCGAAGTCGCCGGGCGGGATGACGCCGCCGACCACGACCATGATGTCGGACCGGCCGACATCGGCCAGTGCCTGCCGCAGGGCGGGCACCAGCGTGAGATGGCCCGCCGCCAGCGAGGAGACGCCGACAATGTGCACGTCATTGTCGGCGGCCTGCTGGGCCACTTCTTCGGGGGTCTGGAACAGCGGGCCCACATCGACGTCCATGCCGAGGTCGGCGAACGCGGTCGCGATCACCTTCTGACCGCGGTCGTGCCCGTCCTGACCCATCTTGCAGACCAGGATGCGGGGACGACGGCCTTCGGCCTCGGCGAACTCGTCGACGAGCTCGATCGCCTTGCTGATATTGCTCACCTTGCCGGCCTCCTCGCGGTAAACACCGGAGAGCGTACGGATTTCGGCCTGATGGCGGCCGTACACCTTCTCCAGCGCGTCGGAGATCTCACCGACGGTGGCCTTGGCGCGCGCGGCCGCGATGGCCAGCGCCATCAGGTTGTTCTCCATACCGCCTTCGGAAGAGGCTGCGGCACGGGTCAATTCGGCCAGTGCCCGCTCGCATTCGGCGGTATCGCGCTCGGCGCGCAGACGCACCAGCTTCTCGTTCTGCTCGGCGCGCACACGCGAGTTCTCGACCTTGAGGACCTCGATCTCCTGGTCCTCTTCGGCCTGATACTTGTTCACGCCGATGACGGCCTGCTGGCCGGTATCGATGCGCGCCTGGGTACGGGCCGCGGCCTCTTCGATGCGCAGCTTCGGAATGCCTTCCGAAATCGCCTGCGCCATACCGCCGTGCGCCTCCACCTCGGCGATATGCGCACGTGCGCGCTCGGCGAGCTGATGGGTCAGCCACTCCACATAGTACGAGCCGCCCCACGGATCGATCGGCCGCGTGGTGTTGGACTCCTGCTGGATCAGCAGCTGGGTATTACGCGCGATTCGAGCGGAGAAGTCGGTCGGCAGCGCCAGCGCCTCGTCAAGTGCGTTGGTGTGCAGCGACTGGGTGTGCCCCTGGGTCGCGGCCATGGCCTCGACACAGGTGCGCGCCACATTGTTGAACACGTCCTGCGCGGTCAGCGACCAGCCCGAGGTCTGCGAATGGGTGCGCAGCGACAGCGATTTCGCGCTCTTGGGCTCGAACTTGGCGACCAGTTCACTCCAGAGCAGCCGTCCCGCACGGAGTTTGGCGACCTCCATGAAGAAGTTCATGCCGATGGCCCAGAAGAACGACAGTCGCGGCGCGAACTTGTCGACCTCCATGCCTGCTTCGATACCGGCCCGGATGTACTCCACACCGTCGGCGAGGGTGTACGCCAGCTCCAGATCGGCCGTGGCCCCCGCTTCCTGAATGTGGTAGCCGGAGATGGAGATCGAGTTGAACTTGGGCATCTTGGCCGAGGTGTAGGCGAAGATGTCGGAGATGATCCGCATCGACGGCTTCGGCGGATAGATGTAGGTGTTGCGGACCATGAACTCTTTCAGAATGTCGTTCTGAATGGTTCCGGCCAGCTGTTCGGGCTTGACACCTTGCTCTTCGGCGGCGACGACGTACAGCGCCAGAATCGGCAGCACCGCGCCGTTCATGGTCATCGACACCGAAACCTGGTCCAGCGGAATCTGATCGAACAGTTCGCGCATGTCCAGGATGGAGTCGATGGCCACACCGGCCATACCGACGTCACCGGTCACGCGCGGATGATCGGAGTCGTAACCGCGGTGCGTGGCCAGGTCGAACGCGACCGACAGACCCTTCTGACCCGAGGCCAGGTTGCGGCGGTAGAAGGCGTTCGAGTCAGCGGCGGTGGAGAAACCCGCGTACTGGCGAATCGTCCACGGCTGATTCACGTACATGGTCGGGTACGGACCCCGCAGGAACGGCTGAATTCCCGGCACCGTATCCAGCGGATATCCCTCGGCCACAATGGCATCGCGGTCCGCCCTGGTGAATACCGGTGGCACGTCGATGCCTTCGGGCGTCGCCCAGGTGAGCTGTTCGGGCGCATAGTGATTGGCGGACGCGGCCGCTGCCACGAACTCCTCGACCTGCGCGGCCTCGACGGGGGCGGTATCGGGCTCCCCCAGCGGAACCTCGGCGAAATTGCCGATCAGATGCTTGATATCGCTCATCTCTATGCTCCCAGCTTCTCCAGCAGGCCGGACAGCGCCGTCACCGCATCCATCCGCGCCGTCAGGAATCCGTCCGGACGCTGTGCGCCGGTCAGGTCCGCCACCGCTTTCTCGGCTCCGGCCAGCAGCACGGTGCTGACACCGGCCGCGCGCAGGGCGTCGACCGCGGCGGCGGCATCGGTGCCGTAGCGCGGGTCCGAACCACACAGCACCGCGATCGAGACACCGGATTCGGTTGCCGCCGCGCCGATTCCGTCCGCGCTCAGCACGCCCGGGTTGATCGGTTCGATTCCGCCCGAGGCCAGCACGTTCGCACTGAAGGTGACGCGCACATTGTTCTCCGACACCGGGCCCAGCGGCACCAGCAGCGCCTTGGGTCGTGCGCCATTGGCTGCCAGGTAGGCGTCGGAGCGATTGCGCAGCGCCTCGAACGCCGCGCCGTAGCGGGCGATCGGGCTGGCCGCGCGGGCCGCCTCGGACAGCGGCTCCTCGTTCAGATTCGGGAATTCGTTGACACCGGTGACGGCCGTCTTGCGGTGCGCCACATCGGAATCGCGCTTGGCACGGGTCGCCTCGATACGCTCGGCGAGCAGACCGGCCTGCAAAGCAGCGAGGTAGCCACCGGCCGCCTCGATCTCCTGCATGAACTCCCACGCCTTGGCGGCGAGTTCATCGGTGAGCGATTCGACGTACCAGGAGCCCGCACCCGGATCCTGCACGTGCCCGAGGTGCGATTCCTCGAGCAGCAGCAGCTGGGTATTGCGCGCCATGCGCTCGGTGAACGCCTGCGAGACACGGAGTTCCCCGGCGGGCAGCGCATCGTCGAAGGGCAGCACGGTGACGACATCCGCGCCACCGACGCCCGCGCCGAACGCGGCCAGGGTGGTGCGCAGCATGTTCACCCACGGATCACGCTGGGTCATCATGGCGGCGGAGGTGACCGCCTGCTGCGGGGCGTTGCCGTAGTCGGGTGCGCCCACGACCTGCGCCACGCGCGCCCAAAGACGGCGGGCCGCACGGAATTTGGCGATCGACTCGAACTGGTCGTCGGTCGCCGCGAAGCGGAAGCCGAGCTGATCCAGCGCATCGGCGATATCGGCGCCCGCATCGGTGAGCGCGCGCAGGTATTCGAGACCCGCGGCCACGGCCGCACCGAGCTCCTGCGCGGCGGAAGCACCCGCGTTGTGGAATGCGATGCCGCACACGGTGATCGCGCGAATATTCTCCGGCCGCGCCACCGCCTGCTGCGCCAGGGCGATGGCCCCGTCCAGATCGATGGCGGAGGAACCGGCGAACAGGCTGGTCAGCGGAGTCGCGCCGAGCGAGACCCGAATTCCGGTGCGGTCGGCCACGTCGTAGCCGTCGAGTACCGAGAACAGTTGCGCCGCAGCCTCGGCGGCGGCCGGACCGGCGTCCAGCGCGAGGGGGGCGAGCTCGAACAGCAGTCCGTTCAACGCGGCGGGAATCTCCGCCACCGGGACGCCGCGGTCCGCGACACCGAGCCATACCGCACTCACGCCATTTTCCAGCGCGTCCAGGATGCTCCGGTTTACAGTGGCCCCGTCGGATCCCCCGAACCGCTGGCTGACGAACCAGCCGCGGTGCACATCGCGCGTGGCGTCACCGCCGCGCACGAACGGGAAGGCGCCCGGCAGCGGCTGCTCGGGCAGCTCATCGCGACGGGTGTAGAGGGGGTTGACGGTAAGACCGTCATAGGTGGTGACCGCGAGCAGCTTCTCCGGCTCTTCCGGGAGTTCCGAGGCCTCGACCCTGCGGGCCTTGGCCAGCACTCCGGCAACACCCTTGCGCCAGGCGGCGTACCCGGGCACCGGATCGGCGTCCGGGTCTGAAGCAATCGGCATAGCTGCTGTTCCTTCTTCCACTCACTGACCAAACGACCGGTTTGTAATGCATCCGCACTGCTCAGAGGTCATTTCGGTTAACGAGCATTCCTCGTCTTTCCCCTGATGCTAGCGGGATGGCTGTGATTCCTGTCCACTGAGTCTCACTACCAGTGAGTAACCTGGCAAGTTGCCAATAACCCTTCCCGCCCGGGTCCGACCCGAATCCGAACTGTTCAGCATGGGTATCACCATCCTTGCCGAGCCAGCCACAGCCGCGCCGCGCGCGGTCGGTAAAGTCCGCATCCGACCCATGGTGCGCACGAGGAGGACGGCGGCATTCGCGAAGTAGTGAGCGGTATGGCCGGATTGCTCGGCCGACTGCGCCAGCCACGCGTGTTGGCGACGCTGATCGGTATCGCGCTGCTGTTCGGATTGGCCGCCTTCGCACCGCATCCCGCGCCCCAGCAGATTCGCGACTGGGCCGATTCGGTCGGGCCGCTGCTGCCGCTGGTGTTCTTCGTGGTGCACACGCTGGTCTGCGTGGCACCGTTCCCGCGCACCATCTTCACCTTGAGCGCGGGCATGCTGTTCGGACCGTGGGAGGGCCTGGCATTGGCGGTGTCCGCCACCACGCTCAGCGCGGTGCTGGCATTGCTGCTGGTGCGGGCGCTCGATCAGGATCGGGTGCGCGCGCGGCTGACCCATCCGGCGGTGCGGGCGGTGGACGCGCGCCTGGCACGGCGCGGGTGGCTGGCGATCGGATCATTGCGGCTCATCGCCTTCGCGCCTTTCTCGGTGGTGAACTACTGCGCGGGCCTGTCCTCGGTGCGGATGCAGCCGTATCTGGTCGCGACCGTGCTCGGAATTCTGCCCGGGACCGTCGGCACCGTGCTGCTCGGTGACGCGCTCACCAGCAAGACCTCACCGGGGCAATTGATACTCACCGCGGCCTGTTTGGCAATCGGTGTGCTCGGACTCGTCATCGACGCGCGCGTCGCGGTGCCCGAACCGGAGGTCATGCCGGAGCCGGTGTAGGACCGCCCGCGGCATCGGCCGAACCATCGGATTCCTCTGGACGCAGCGGCCAGCGATCGATATGCCGGAGCGGTCGCACCCCGCGGCGCATCGATCCGGGAGCGGCGCGCAGCGTGGCCGCCGCTCGATCCGAATAGGTCTGTGCGAAGCGCGCTTCCGGATACAGCTCGCGCGCGTGCGCCAGCCATCCGGTGGACTGGCGCAGCACCTCGGCGGTTTGGGCGTCGCCCGCCGAATCGAGCAGATGCGCTCCGAGATCCGGATCCAGCACCGCCACCGAGCCCAGGTGCTGGAGACAGCGCGCGATACCGAGACGATCGTCCAGGGCGCGCCATTCGCCCAGCGCCGACTGCCAGCAGCGCAGGGCGCGGCGCGGCGCACCGGCCGCCCAGTCGAGAATGCCGAGCACCTCGTGCACATGCGCCAGCCCGGCCGGATCCCGCCCGTCCTCCGCCAGGGTTTCGGCCAGTTCCAGGCGATCTCGGGCGGCGTCGAGGCGGCCCTGACGCAGATGCACCAGCGCCAGATTCAGCAGTGCGCAGACCTCACCGGCCGTGTCCTCGCGCGGCAGTCGCCACCACGCGGCCTCCAGCGCGGTGGCGACGCGGTCCAGTTCCGGTGCGGCGGAATCCAGTTCGGCCAGCGCCCAGCGGTGCCCGGCGCGGGCGCGCAGGTTGGTCAGCAGTGCGCGCGGGCGGATGCGGCGCGGCGGGGTGTACGCGGGGTCCGCGCGGATTCGGGCCAGCTCACCGATCGCCGGGAACCCGAACCGGGCCGCGTCGGCGGGTGGTGGCGTGCCCCCGCCGGGCGGGAGACTCCGGTGCGGTTCCGGTGTGATTCGGGTCATCGCCGTCGCGACGCCGGTGTCGTTCTCGCCCTTGCCGATTCGCGCGTACCAGGAATCGAGCGCATCGGCGATGACCGCGAGCTGCGGCACCGCCATGCGCAGCCGCGTCAGCTCGGGGGTGTCGGCGCATCGCTCCAGCAGGCGGCGCAATCGAGGCTCCTCGATCCGGAACCACTGCCGCGCCGTGGTCGACCGCTCCGGATCATCCAGTGCCGCGGCCCATCCCGTCGCGTGTTCGGCCCGGCGTCGAATGAGTTCGAAGCAGGCCGCGCGCCATTCCGGCAGCGATCGGACCGCGGCGGTATCCGGTTCGGCGGGTGCCCGGGCCACTCGGCAGCGGCCCGAGGTCAGCTGTTCGAGTACCCCGCGCCGCACCAATTCGGCCGAAATAGCTGTGGCGGTACCGGTTCGGGGTTCCGGCAGGGCGGATCCGGCGGGCAGCCGGGCGCGGGCGGTGCCGATGGCCGCCAGCACGTCCAGCAGGATGCCGATCTCGAAATCCCGTACGGGGAGATCCCGCAGCACCGCGGCCTCGCGATAGCCGTTCAGGGTGGCGTCCTCATCGGGATCGATCGGTTCCGGCCACGGCCCGCCCGGCTCGGGGAGCTCACCCGTTCGCACCCGATGTTCCGCGGCCATCGCCGTCGTGGCCCGGAAGACCAGGATCAGACCGGCAATGACCACCAGCGGCATCAGTACCCAGCCCAGAACGCCGGACAGCAGCGTCACCACGACGTTCTCTTTGAACGCGTCGGTGATGGAGATCCGGCCGAGCTCACCGATCAGACCGGTGCCGAGTACCATCATCGCGCCCAGCATGCGTTGCAACACACCAGATTTCGGCGTCGCGATGACATTGGTATCGGCGTCGCGGGAAGAGGTCATCGCACCGCTCCCCCGGTCAGCCCGGGCACCAGCCAACGTCGCCAGAACAGCAGCAGCAGTGTCACCGGCACCACCGCCGACACCAGCGCACCGGCCGCGAGCTGTGCCGCGTTCTGATCGAATTGGCGGGTATCGCCCCACAGCAGCAGCGCCCACGGGCTCGCGCCCGCACCGCTGATCAGCAGTCCGATGAAGAAGTCGTTCCAGACCTGGATGAACTCGAGCACGGCCACCGCGCCGAGCGCCGGACGGACCGCCCGCAGCACCCGGCCGGTGACGACCCGCGCGGGTGCGAGACCGTAGAGCGCGTCCGCCGCCGGGGTGTAGGCGGGCGCGAGCAGTGCGCCACGCAGGATCAGAATCGCGATGGGCAGTCCCGCCGCCGCATGGGTGAAGATCAATGGCACCCGGGTGCCCGCGAAACCCCAGGCGTTGATCACATCGTGCAGCGGTCCCAGGTACATCTGCGCGGGCAGCACCGTGAGAAACACCAGGCAGGGCACCACGATTCGCGCCCCGATGCCGGTACGCACCGCGGCCAGCCGATGCGCCACCTGCACCGAAACCAGCAGCACGATGAGCGTGACCAGCACCGCCACACTCGCGGTGATGCCGAGCGCACGCCACAGTCCCCCGTCATGCCCGATCGCACGCAACTGCGCGCGCACCGACCGCCCGGAGCTGCCGAGCGCCTCCCACGCCAAGATGCCGATCGGGAGCAACGAGACACACGTCAGCCCCAATACCGCCAGCCATTGCACGAAACCCGTTCGCTCCCGGCCGGTTTCCGGAATTCGGGTGCCCGCGGTCCAGCTCATTCGATGCCCGCGAATACCGGCCTGCGCCCACAATGCCGCCAGCCCGAGCGCCACGGCCAGCGGCAGCGCATAGGCGGCGGCCTCACCGCACCATGGCCCGCACGCCGCCGAGGTGCGCCACCAGTACACGGTCGCGCTGTCGATCTGATACTGCATGGAGCGCGGCACCGAGGCCAGGATGGCATCGAATACCCGGGCCGCCGCCACGCCCACCACCAGCATGGCGATCAGCCACACCGGTTGCACCAGCCGCAGCAGCCGAAACACCAAGTGCGGCCGGGTTTCCTGATAGAGCTCCCCGGCCCGCACCTCATCGGCGTCGATGGCCAGCAGCGCCGCCCGGAACAGGCCGGTGAGCAGGCCGAGCCAGGTCCAGGCGAAGGCCAGCACCAGCAGTACCCCGAAGGCGATGCGATAGGCGATGACACCGCCGAGTTCGCGGTCCTCGGTCAGATGATCGAAGAGCAGCCGGAACGCGATGCCCGCGGTGAACGCCGAAATGCCGAACGGCAGGATCAGCGGCCGCCACATCCAGCGGAGTCGACGGGTGAACCAGGCGATGGCCAGCGCCAGCAGCACCAGCAGCGCCGCGACGACCACCCATCCGACCGTGAACAGATACGCGCGCACACCGTCGGGAGTGAGACCGCGACCGATCAGCACGACCGCGGCGGCGGCCCCCACGACGGCCCAGCTGACCGCCACCGGCAGCACCGCCGGTAGCGACGGGAAGCGGCGCTTGATATCTCGCGCGATGGCCGCGGGGATGGCGGCGAGCACCAGCAACCCGCAGCCGAGCGTCAACCCGGGCCGCGCCCGCGCCGCGAGCCAGACGGTATAGAGCGACGGCGCCACGATGAAGACCGTGATCAGGCCGAGCGCGGGCAGCAGAATGACCGCGCCGATCCATTTGCGCGGATGCCTGCCGGGAATGAGCGGGCCGGACAGGCGGCGCGGAGCCAGCTCCAGGTCGAGGCCGTGCGAATGCAGTGCGTCCATGGTGTCAGTCGCGCCGCCGGCGTTCGAGTTCATCGATGGCGGCGACGGCATCGCGCACCGCCGTATCGATGCCCGCGGTATCGAGTGCGGTGAGGAAATCGGTCAGCACCCGCCACAGATCGAAACGACCACCGCTGGAACCGATTCGGTCACCGAGGTCGAAAGCGGTCCAGTCCCGGAAGCGAGCGGCGACCGGGGCGATCAGCGGTGAATACGCCTGCGGGGTGCGCTGATTGGCGGCGACGAAACCGCCGTAGCGGCTGATCCAGGGCAGCGCGGCGCGCGGTTGCGCGAGCAGGGATACCAGTTGCGCCGCGGTGTCTTTGGCGGAGCTGGTCACCACCATGACATCTCCGCCCGCGATCAGCGGCGCACCGCTCCTACCGACTGCCGCGGGGAATGGCGCGACACCGACGGTGCTCTCCAGTGCGGCGGCCGGGACGCAGGCCCGCACGATCGGCTCCGCGAAATCCGGCGCGACCACCATGACCGCCGAATGACGCTGGAACACATCGCGAATCGCGTCCGGGAACTGCCGGGTGAGGGTCTTGCCGATATCGCCGGGAAAGGCGTGCCGATGACCCCAGACCGCCGCCAGATCGCGCAGCGCGGAACCGATGGCGGCGGGCGGCTGCCCGCTCGCGTCCAGCCAGAGCGCCGGATTCGCCAGCCGGTCATAGACATCGGGATATTCGGCCCACAGCACGTTCTCGAAGAAATCGGTCAGCACCCAGCCGTCCGCCGCGCCGAGTGCGAGCAGGCTCATCCCCGCATCCGATACCGCATCCATATGATTCGGCCAACTGCGGAACGGCCAGGTGCCGGGATCCGGCAGGCCCAACTTCCGCAGCCGCTCCCGGTCGTACCAAATGAGTGATTTACAAGCCTGTTTGAACGGCAGCCCGTACAGCCGGTTACCGGCGGCGGGAATTCGCAGCAGCGATTGCCACCCCGGGGCGTACTCCGCAGCTCCCCCGGCGGTCCACAGCGCATCGTCGAGCGCCCGTAATCGCTTGTCCTCGGCGAGTTTGCGCACCTGTCCGGCCTGCGGGAGCATGACGATATCGGGGGCCGAACGCCCCGCGCCGAATACCGTGCCGATATCGTCCCCGAGCGGTACCACCTCGGTGGGATGCCCGAAATCCACTGCGGTAAGCACACTTTCGAAGGCATCGAGTTCGGAGCCACCCCAGGACACCGCGATCCGCACCGCATCGGAGCGCGCCCCGAATCCAGGTGCGCAGGCGGCCGTCACGGGCAGCAGTACACCTGCCCGCAGCACCGCTCTCCGAGTCGCCATACCCGCCCCGCCCGCCCCGGGCCGCGCTTCGGCCGTACCGGCGAGCATGTAAAACCATACTGCCCGAGCACGTTCCGAGCGGGGACTTACGGGAACCCGACGCGCTCTCGGTCAGCGCAGCGCGTCGAGTAGGCCTTCCTGCTGCGCTTTCTTCAGGCCGCGACGGGCCAGGAAACCATTCGCGAGCAGTAGCAGGGTCTTGTTCGGGGGCGCGGCGAAACCGGAGGCGGTGTGTGGGGCGTAGGTGCCCGTCTCGCCGTCGGCTTCGAGCCAGCCGGTGTGCTGACGTGATTCCAGGCCGATCAGTTTGGGCCGGTAGTCGTGCGCGAGCAGCCCCGCGCGGCGGCCGCCGCCGGGAGCACCGGCGGGGATGGCAAGGTGCAGGCCTTCGGGGCCGGACCCGGTGACATCGACGGGGACGATGGCCGGGAAACCGTCCGCCTGACGGTAGGACAGCAGGCGGAAGGGCAGACGATCGGCCTTGGCCGCGGCCTTGTCCACCTCGACCCGCGGCACGGTGCCGCCCGCGGGTGGCTTCTGCGAGGGCGCACTCCCGGTCGGCAGCGGTTCACCGAAAACCTCGGGCACACAGGTGGTTTCGAGATCCGGCCAGACGATGATGCGATGCACCGCGACGGTGACCACGACCCGGTCGGCGTAATAGGCGCTCAACCACCGGTCCCAGAATCGCCCCTGTTTGGGCGGGCCCACGAACGGCACGACCCGTTCGCCGATGTCCTCCATGGTGGCCCGGTCCGGCGTCACATCGAACGTCGCCGAACCCTGCACGAGCACGTACCGCTGGTTCGAGAAATCGCCCAGGCCGTGTTTGCGCGAGTGGAAGGCAAGCGCCACTTGCGGATTGCGCTTCATCCGCTCCAACTTGCGCCCGAATCCCAGCGAGGTGGTGAACCCCACCGTGCCCCGCTCCCGATCGCGCAGCCCGATCGGTGCGACCGCCGAGACCACGGCACCGCCCGCCGGAGTGAGGTAGGCCAGCGCGCAGGTCAGGTCACCGCCGAGGACCTCGTCCACCTCGTCCGGCCAGGTCACAACACTCATACACAGGAGCGTAGGCCGCCACATCCGACACCGGGCCGTGACGAGATAACGCTTGGATAATGGCTCCCGCGCACCGCGCGGCGGATCGCCCACCTTTCGCTTCGGCGTGCGCCCGGACGCACGCACTTCAAATCACGGTGATCGGGTATCTGGGCAGGACCGCGTGCGGGGGAAAGGATCGGGCCGGACGGTTATGGCCCCTCGACGGGAGGTGGCCGACCGCGACGGTATCGGAGGACGGGCGGCATGATCAGCCTCGGGGCGACCCGAACCGCCACGCGCACAGTGGAACTCGGTAGGGCGCAGACAATCGGCCTGGCCGGGCGGTTGCGCGGGATCGGGGTGCGGGTGCTGTCGCTGGCCGTGCTGCTGGTGCTGTGGTGGGCGATCAGCGCGGCGCGGATCGTCGATCAGCAGTTCCTGCCGACGCCCGGGGCGGTGTGGCGGGCATTCGTGCGCGCGAACAGCTGGCACGAGCTGGCACCGGGTGTGCCGCGCGAGGTGCGCGGGGAGCAGAACTACTTCCTCTGGGAGCATCTGCTGGCCAGTTTGCAGCGCATCGGCGCGGGCGCGGGCGCGGCCGTCATCCTGGGTCCACTGGTGGGTTTCGCGCTGGGCACCTCGCGCACGCTGGCCACCATCGTCGAGCCGTACCTGAATTTCCTGCGCGCGCTGCCGCCGCTGGGCTATATCGGCCTGCTCATCGTTTGGTTCGGCATCGGCGACACCTCGAAAATCTGGCTGCTGTTCCTGGCCGCGTTCCCGCCGCTGGTGATCGCGACAATGACCGGCGTGCACGGGGTTTCGGCCGATCGGATCAACGCGGCCCGATCCCTGGGCGCGAATCGTCGCCAGGTGATCACCCGGGTGCTGTTGCCCGCCACCCTCCCCGAGGTCATCGGCGGCATCCGCGTAGCCATCGGATTCGCCTGGACCACAGTGGTCGCCGCCGAACTCGACAACGGCATTCCCGGCATCGGCGGCCTCGCCTATCTGTCCGGTCAGCGCCTGGACACCGCGCTCACCATGGCCTGCATCATCGTTATCGGTCTCACCGCGCTCGGGTTGGACGCGGCGATCAAGCGGATCGGCGACCTCGCCGTCCCATGGAAAGGCAAAGCATGAAACGCAAACTTGTCGCATTGGCACTGGCCGGAGTCCTCGCCGCCGCCCTCTCGGGCTGCGTGGAGTCCGGACGGACCGATCAGTCACGCGCGGGCGGCGACAAGGTGGCGTGCCCGGTACCCGTCGACGAATCCTTCACCGGCACGGTGCGACTGGGGTATCAGGACATTCCCAATGGCGCGCTCGTGGTGAAGGACGCCGGGCTGTTGGAGACCTGCCTGCCGAACGCCAAGATCACCTGGAGCAAGTTCGCCTCGGGGGCGACGGTTATTCAGGCGTTCGGGTCCAATTCGCTGGATCTGGGACTGCTCGGGAGTGCGGCTGCGGCGCGGGCGATTTCGGCTCCGCTCAATATCGATATGAAGGTGGTGTGGATCCACGATGTGATCGGATCCGCGGAATCGCTGGTGGTGAAGGATCCGGCGATCACCTCGGTGGCGGGGCTGCGGGGGAAGAAGATCGCGGTGCCGTTCGCGAGCACCTCGCATTACAGTCTGCTCGGCGCACTCGCGGCGGCGGGGATCGAACGCGATGTGACGCTCGTAAACCTCACGCCCGACGCGATTCTCGGCGCATGGCGCGATAGCGGTATCGACGCCGCGTTCATCTGGGAGCCGACGCTGACCGAATTGCTGAAGAACGGGCATACCGTCACCACCGCCGCCGAGACCGCCAAGTCCGGGAAGCCGACCTTCGATCTCGAGGGTGCGCGCAGCGATTTCGTGAGCGCCAATCCGAAGTTCCTCACGGTGTGGACGGCCGCGCAGAACTGGGCGGTGCACCAGCTCGCCAATGATCCGCAGGCCGCGGCCACACACATCGCGGCGCAGCTCGGCATCTCGGTGGACGCGGTGCGCAAGCAGCTGCCGGGCTATGTCTTCCTCGATGCCGCGACGCAGGCGGGCGCGCCCTACCTGGGCAAGCAGCTCGGCTCCGATCTTCAGGGCGCGGCGCAATTCCTGTTGAGCCAGGGCGAGATTCAGGGTCTGGCCGCACCGGAGAAGTACGCCGGGGCGGTCTACGCCGATGCCGCGACGGCGGCGAGCGCCAAGTGAGTTCCGCTGTCGCACAGCGTGATCGGGTCGTGCTGAGCGAGGTGTCCAAGACCTACGACACCGCGACCGGATCGACGGTGGCGCTGTCCCCCACCGATCTGGTCATCGAACCCGGCGAGTTCGTGAGCGTGGTCGGGCCGTCCGGTTGCGGTAAGACCACTCTGCTGCAACTGCTCGGCGGGTTCCTCACCCCGACCACCGGCGCGCTGCTGGTGGGCGCGGACCCCATCGCGGGCCCGAGCCCCGAACGCGGTGTGGTGTTCCAGGCCCCGACGCTGTACCCGTGGCTGTCGGTGCGCGGGAACATCGAGTTCGGACCCAAGTGCCGGGGCGTGGACAAGCGGACCCGGCGCGCGGAGTCCGATCGCCTGCTGGACCTGGTCGGCCTGGGCGATGTGGGCGGTAAGCGGCCCTATGAGCTGTCCGGCGGTATGCAGCAGCGCGCGCAGATCGCCCGGGTGCTGATCAACGATCCGCGCATCATCCTCATGGACGAGCCGTTCGGGGCCCTGGACCAGCTCACCAGGGAGCGATTGCAGGTCGAACTGCTGCGACTGTGGCGGCAGGCGGGCAAGACCGTCGTCTTCGTGACCCACTCGGTGGAAGAGGCCGTGTTCCTGTCCACCCGTGTCCTGGTCATGAGCGCCCGCCCCGGCCGGGTCATCCTGGATCGCCGGATCGACCTGCCGGGCGATGACGCGGACGCCGTGCGCGAGCTGCGGGTCACCGCGACCCCGGAGTTCCAGGCGCTCAAATCCGAACTGGCACAGGCGATCTACGACGCCCATCGCTAGCGGTACCGACACGAAATGGCCCCGGATCGCCATTGATCCGGGGCCATCGTCATGCTTGGTGCGCCGGTCGAACCGGCAGCGCGCGGTACCTTACAGGTACGCGCCGCAGTGCGGCCACGCGCCCGCGCCCTGACCGGCGAGCACGTTCTCCGCGACGCGGATCTGCTCTTCGCGGCTGGCGTTCGCGGCATTGCCCGCGCCGCCGTAGGCGTTCCAGGTGCTCTGGGTGAACTGCAGGCCGCCGTAGAAGCCGTTACCGGTGTTGGCGCCCCAGTTGCCGCTGCTCTCGCACTGTGCGACGGCGTCCCAGTTGCCCGAGGCAGCCGAGGCGGTGCCGGTGGACATCGCGAACGGGACAGCGGCGAGAATGCCGGTGGCGGCGGTGGCGACGAGCATGCGGGTGCTGAACTTGCGAGTCATATGGGATTCCTGGCCTGCGCCCTGCCGGCCCGCGCTCTCGGCTGCGGGTCCCCGTCCCCAGGGATGTCGGTTTCGTTCGAACCGCGGGACGGGGTTGCCGGTGTTCGGCGGTTCGATTTCGGACTCGTTGATTCGAGCCGTGAACGACGGTAACGGAACAATCACAACTAATCACGGGGCGATCACGGGCGGTTGACAAATTGGCGTGCACCGCACTCGCGGAGTTTATGCAGACAGCACCGGACGAATGGTGAATTACATTGTTCGAATTCACCGCCGATAATGTGACGGAGGCCACTCGAAAATAGTGACCCGGGTCGCGTAATAGAAATAGATTTCGAGCGATGCGGACCCCTTCCCGAGACCCGATTCGACCGGCTTCTCGAGACCTGCGATCGGGGTGCGCACAACCATTGCCGCCGGTCAGAGCCATGACCATAGTTCCGGGGACCACTGTTTCGTCCCCGCAGGAGGACCTATGGCCACCGAGGAACCGCGCTCCGGCGCCCGTGCCGTCGACCGCGCGATCGGGGTGCTGAGCTGCTTCGAAGGCGATCCCGAGCTGTCGGTGAGCGAGCTGGCGCACCTGGCCGATCTACCGGTGAGCACCGTGCACCGGCTCGCCCAGGCGCTGGTGCGCGGGCGGCTGCTCGAACAGGACCCCGCGACGGACCGTTACCGCATCGGTCACGGCCTGGCATCGCTGGCGCGGCCCGCGCTCGGGCGGTTCGGCCTGGACTCGGCCGCACCCCACCTGTACGCGCTGGCGGCCGGAATCGGCATCACCGTGACCGTGAGCATGGCCGAGGACCGGGACGCGGTCACGGTGTTCCAGGCCAGGCCACCGGTGTATTTCTGCCCGAACCAGCTGCCCCGGGACCGGCGGCCGCTGCGGGCCAGCGCGGCCGGGCACGCACTGCTGGCCTTCTCCCCCTTCGACACCATCGCCGAGGAGCACGCCGCCCGGCGCGATACCCACCCGGCGCGGACCCCCGGCCTGCACACCGATCTCGACCGCGTCCGGCGCAGCGGTTTCGCCACCGAACTCATGCCGACCGACGATCCGATCCGCGCGGTCGCGGTGCCGATCGTCGGACCCGATAAACGGGTGCGCGGCGCGATCGCGGTACAGGCGCGTTCGGCGCGCCTCAATGCCGAACTGATCCGAAATATCGTGCCCGCCATGCGGATCACCGCCGGGCGTATCGCACCCCTGTTCCAAACCGTCGGCGGGGCAACGGATTCCGCCGTCGAATAAGAATCACGCTGATTTCCACATCGTGAAAAGACGATTGCCGCACCGTCCCGGCGACGACACCATCTGATCAACCGATCATTGGCGAATACGCGTTACCGCATACGCGTTCATCGAAAGAATCACTATGGCTTCCGTTTCCAGACCCGCACGAGCATTTCGACCTGCTCGAACGCTGCGCATACTCGCCGCCGCGTTCGCCATCACCAGCGCCGTGGGGGTGCTCACCGGCTGCGGTAAGTCCGAACCCGCCACCACCGCCGACGGGAAAACCGTTGTGCGCTACCAGGGTCAAACCGGACAGGTGACACCGTTCGAACTCGCCGCGGATCTGGGCTACTTCAATAAGATCAGCCTGCACTGGGAGGGCGACACCACCAGCGGCCCGGCCAATATCCAGGCCGCGGCGACCAAGCAGATCGAGTTCGGCAGCGCCTTCAACGGCGCGGTGATCAAGCTGGTCGCCGGTGGTGCACCGGTCACCGCCGTGCTGAGTTCCTATGGGGCGGACGATGAATCGTTCACCGGCTACTTCGTCAAGGACGATTCGGGCATCACCTCGGCGCGGGACCTGATCGGCAAGAAGGTCGGCGTCAACACCCTGGGCGCGCACCACGAGTTCGTCACCCGCGAGTGGCTGCATCAGCAGGGGCTCAGCGATGCCGAGATCAAGCAGGTGCAGCTGGTGGTGCTGCCGCCCGCCAATACCGAGGACGCATTGCGCAAGGGACAGATCGACGCGGCGGCCCTGGGCTCGGTATTCCGCGATAATGCCGTCGATCGCGGCGGCCTGCACCCGCTGTACACCGATAAGGATTTGTTCGGCAAATTCGATTACGGCACTTATGTTTTCCGCAACGACTACCTGAAGTCGCAGCCGGACGCGGTGGCCGACTTCGTGCAGGGCACCGCCCGCGCCACCCGCTGGTTGCAGGTGACACCGCGCGATCAGGTGGTGGCGCGCTTCGAATCCATCATCACCAAGCGCGGCCGCAATGAGAACACCGGACTGCTGAAGTACTACAAGAGCTCGGGCATCCCGGTGCCCGGTGCGGTGGTCGAGGATCGCGAGTTCCAGGTCTGGCTCGACTGGCTGGTGCGCAATGGTGAACTGCCCGCGGGCAAGTACCAGGCCAAGGATCTCTACACCAATAAGGACAACCCGTACAGCAACGGCAAGTACCCCGCCGGTGCGGGGCCCAGTGGTGAAGCGGCGGCGGCGAAATGAGCGGGGTCAAGCTCGCGCTGAGCGGGGTGCGCAAGGACTTCCCGGTGCGCGGGGAGAACGCCGCGTTCACCGCGCTCGAGGACATCACGGTCGAGGTGCGGGACGGGGAATTCCTGGTTCTGGTGGGGCCCAGCGGTTCCGGTAAGTCCACGCTGCTGGATCTGCTGGGCGGGCTGAGCAAGCCGACCACGGGGCAGATCCTTCTCGATGGCGCGCCGATCACCGGGCCGGGCCTCGATCGCGGGATCGTCTTCCAGCAGTACGCGCTGCTGCCGTGGCGCACGGCTCGCACGAATATCGAATTCGGTTTGGAGGCCAAGGGAATTCGACGGCGCGAACGGCGGCAGATCGCCGAACACTACCTCGAATTGGTCGGCCTGGCCGGATTCGGCGATCGGTATCCGCATGAGCTTTCCGGCGGGATGAAGCAGCGCGTCGCCATTGCCCGCAGCCTGGCGTTCGATCCCGAGGTGCTGCTCATGGACGAGCCGTTCGCGGCACTGGACGCGCAGACCCGGGAATCGTTGCAGGACGAGCTGCTGCGCATCTGGAAGGCCACCGGCAAGACGATCCTGTTCATCACGCACGGTATCGACGAGGCGGTCTACCTCGGGCAGCGCGTCGCGGTGCTCACCTCCCGGCCCGGGCGGGTCAAGGCGGTCGTCGATATCGAACTCGATCGTGACGGGGACGCCGATATCCGCTCCAGTGAGAGCTTTCGCGAAGTGCGGCACCACATCTGGTCGCTGCTGCGCGATGAAGTCGCCCGGGCGCAGGGCCAGGAGACCGCCGCGCTCGCCGCCACCGACAGGAGAGCCAGCCATGTCTAGCGCACTTCAGGTCACCGCAACGGCCGGTCTGAAAGAGTCCGACGTCGACCGCGATACGACCGCACCATCGGGCGCGGTCTCATCCTCGAACGGCGAGACGCTAACACCTACCGAACGCGCATCCACCCGAGCTGTTCCCGCCCCGGCGGTTTCCACAGCGCGCATCGGCAGGATCGCCGGACGGCTGGCGTGGCGAATCATCAAGCCCAGCTTGGCGATTGTGCTGTTCCTGATCATCTGGCAGCTCGCGCCGCGATTCGGGCTGGTGGATCCGGTCTTCCTGCCGCCGTTCTCGGATGTGTGGTCGGCGGGGCTGGAGCTGTTCCGGTCCGGTCAGCTCGGTGAACATGTGTCGGCGAGCCTGACGCGCTCGGGTATCGGCTTCTCGATCGCGGTGGCGTCCGCCATTCCGGTGGGCGTGGCCATTGCCTGGTATCGGCCGGTGGCGGAATTCATTTCCCCGATTCTCGAACTGTTCCGCAATACCGCCGCGCTGGCGCTGCTTCCGGTGTTCGTGCTCATTCTCGGCATCGGCGAGACCTCCAAGATCGCGCTGGTGGTGTACGCCAGCTTCTTCCCGATCCTGCTGAACACCATCAGCGGTGTGCGCAGTGTCGATCCGCTGCTCATCAAATCCGCTGTATCACTGGGTTTCTCACCCATTCCGCTGTTCGCCAAGGTGGTGCTGCCCGCGGCCGTGCCCGCCATCTTCACCGGTATCCGAATGGCCGCCTCGGCCTCCATCCTGGTGCTGATCGCGGCCGAAATGGTCGGGGCGCGCGCCGGTCTCGGCTATCTGATCACCGCGGCACAGCAGAACTTCCAGATTCCCGCCATGTACGCGGGCATCGTCACCATCTCGCTACTGGGACTGGCGTTCAACGGCCTGCTGGTCGCGCTCGAACGCCGACTGTCCCGCTGGCGCGTCCAGTCCGAACGCTGATTTCGAAGGAACACTTTCCATGTCACGCAAGACTTTTCACATCAATGCCTTCCTGATGGGCGTCGGGCACCACGAAGCCGCCTGGCGGCACCCGCGCACCCGGGAGCATCAGGTGCTGGAGGTGGGTCACTTCCAGGAGCTCGGGCGCATAGCCGAGCGCGGCAGGCTGGATTCGGTGTTCTTCGCCGACGGGCTCGCGGTCGGGCCGCGCATCAAGCGCAATACCCTCGCGGTCTTCGAACCGGTCACCCTGCTCGCGGCCATCGCGACCGCGACCGAACACGTCGGGCTCATCGCCACCGCGTCGACCACCTATAACGAACCCTTCAATCTGGCACGCAAATTCGCTTCCCTCGATCACATCAGCGGTGGCCGCGCGGGCTGGAATATCGTCACCTCCGGCAATGAGCAGGAGGCGTTCAATTTCGGCTACGACTCGATTCCCGAGCATGCGCGCCGCTATGAGCGGGCACAGGAATTCGTGGATGTGGCCGTGCAGCTGTGGGACAGCTGGGAGAGCGATGCCATCGTGCTCGATCCGCAGGAGGGCGTCTTCGCCGATCCGGACAAGGTACACACCATCGACTATCGGGGTGAGCGCTTCCAGGTGCAGGGCCCGCTGAACTCACCGCGCAGTCCGCAGGGCCGCCCGCTGCTGGTGCAGGCCGGATCCTCGGAAAGCGGAAAGGAATTCGCGGCCCGCTACGCCGAGGCCGTGTTCACCGCGCAGCGCACCCTCGAGGAAGGCCAGGAGTTCTACCGCGATCTCAAATCGCGCCTGGCCAAGTACGGCCGCTCCGCCGATGAGCTGAAGGTGCTGCCCGGCCTGGTGCCGTTCATCGCCGACACCGAAGAAGAGGCGCTGGCCCTGGAGCAGGAGTTCACCGATCTGATCTCCCCGGATTACGCACTGCGCCAGCTCTCCTCGCTGCTCGGTATCGATCTCACCGAACACGCCCTGGACGCGCCGCTGCCCCCGCTGCCGCCGGAAAGCGAGATCGAGGGTGGCAAGAGCCGCTTCACCCTGGTCAAGGAGCTGGCCGAGAAGGAACACCTGACCGTGCGCCAGCTGATCGGCAAGCTCGGCGGCGGGCGCGGACACCGCACCCTGGCGGGCACGCCCGAACAGATCGCCGATGACCTGCAGAGCTGGTTCGAGGGCGGCGCGGCCGACGGCTTCAACATCATGCCGCCGTACTTGCCCGGCGGACTCGAGGACTTCGTGGACAAGGTCGTCCCGATCCTGCAGGAACGCGGGCTCTTCCGCACCGAATACACCGCCACCACCCTGCGCGGTCACTACGGCCTGGAGCCGGTGGAGAGCCAGTTCGCGCCGACCGAAATCCAGGCCACCGCCTGAACTTTCCGTTATCCCGATTACGAAAGGCACGATCATGACCACTTTCGCCGATACCGGCACGCTGCGCATCACCCCGGTCGCCGGGCATATCGGGGCCGAGATCACCGATATCGATCTGCGTGCCGAACTCACCGATCAGCAGGTCACCGATCTCACCGCGGCGCTGCACGAATACAAGGTGCTGTTCTTCCGCGGTCAGGACATCGGGCATGCCGAGCACATCGCGTTCTCGCGGCGGTTCGGCGCGGTCACGCCCTCGCATCCGTATGACACGGACGCGCCCACCGAGTTCCCGGAGATCCTGGCCGTGGACAGCCGCCTGTACGAGAAGCGGTTCGGGCGGCGCAAGTTCAGCTACACCAATCATTGGCACACCGATGTCTCCCCGCTCATCAATCCCCCGGCGGCCTCGCTGCTGCGGGCCGAGATCGCACCCGAGCGCGGCGGCGACACCCAGTGGACCAATCTGGCGGCGGTGTACCAGGGTCTGCCCGATTCGCTGAAGTCGTTCCTGGACGGACTGCGCGCCGAACACCGGTTCGGCGGTAAGCAGCCCGCCTGGGACGCGGACAGCGATTACGCCAAGAAGGTAGCCAAGGCGCCGCTGGTCACCGAACACCCGGTGGTCCGGGTGCACCCGGTGACCGGGGAGCGGGTGCTGTTCGTGAATCCGGGCTTCACCACCCGCATCGTGGGGTTGAGCCCGCGCCAGAGCGACGCCGTGCTCGAACTGCTCTACGCGGAGCTGTCCGATAGCGCGTACACGGTCCGATTCCGTTGGGAGAAGGGCAGTCTCGCGTTCTGGGACAATCGCGCCACCGCGCACCTGGCGCCCAGCGATCTGGACCACCTCGATGTGACCCGGGTGCTGTACCGCACCACCCTGGAAGGGGACGTGCCGGTGGGCGTCGACGGTGCGCCCTCGCGCGCCATCTCCGGAGAACGCTTCGGAGCGGTTGCCGGCTGATACTGTCCGAAGCTATGCCGAGGGCCTTCGACCACACATCGTCGAGGGCCCTCGGCCTGTGCCGGGCGTGTATCGCACGGGTGCGCGGACGCTGCCGGGCCTGTGCGGTACGCATTGCCGGCGGCTGCCGTTCATGTTCCCGGCATCTGGGACACGCGCTCGCCCATCCGCGGCAACCTTGGCCCCTCGGACCTTCATACGGCGATCATCCGGCGATCACCGAATGTTCCTGTCCGGCTGCTGTACTTCGACGTATGGTCAACGTCTCTCGAAGGCGGCTGCTCGGCTCGGCGGCGACCATCGCGGCGGGCGCGGCGGCGGCATCATTACTTCCGTCTTCGCTGCACCGAGCCATGGCGGCACCGGTGCGGGCGGGCGGACTGGGCGCCATCGAACATGTCGTGCTGCTCATGCAGGAGAACCGGTCGTTCGACCACTATTACGGGTCGCTCGCCGGGGTTCGCGGCTTCGGGGATGAGACCCCGCTACGATTGCGCAACGGCGGCACCGCGTTCCGGCAACCGCGCGGATCCAGCGGTGAGGTACTGCCGTTCTCCGCGCGCGCCGCGGCCGCGCGCGCCGGGCGGCCGGACAGCGATATCCAATATCTGGACAGTCTCGATCACGAATGGAACGGCAGCACCAAGGCCTGGGGGCAGGGCTGGTGGGATCGGTGGATCGAGGCCAAGAGTCCGGCCACCATGGCCTATTACGAGCGTCATGATCTGCCGCTGCAGTACGAGCTGGCGGACACCTTCACCATCTGCGATGCCTACCACTGTTCGATGTTCGGCGGCACCAATCCCAATCGCAATTACTTCTTCACCGGCACAACGGGGTTCGAGCCCGGCGGGCGCAAGCGGGCGGTGGACAACGCGGCATACGACGCTCGGCATCGTGGCTACGACTGGACAACCTATCCCGAACGACTGGAAGCGGCCGGGGTGTCGTGGCAGGTCTATCAGGAGTGGGACAACTTCACCGATAACCCGATCGAATACTTCCTGCCGTTCAAGCGCATCGGCAGCAAGGTGCTCGACAGTGTGCGCGGGCAATATCTCACCACCGAGAAGTTCTACGAATCCCTGTCCGGGCGTTCGCTTTCCGATCAGCAGCGGCTACTGCGACAGTTGAAGGCCGGACGGGACAAGCTGACTCCCGCCGAACGCAGCCTGTTCGACCGGGGCATGTTCCGGGGTGAACCCGACAGCCTGCTGCAACGCTTCGCCGATGATATTGCCGCGGACCGGCTTCCGGCGGTGAGCTGGCTGGTGCCGCCCGCGCGCTACTCCGAACATCCCTCGGAGTCGACGCCGGTGGGCAGCGCGTCCTTCATTCACAAACTCCTCGATATCATCGGCTCCGATATCGACACCTGGTCCAAGACGGCGATCTTCCTGACCTTCGACGAGAACGACGGCTACTTCGACCACGTGCCGTCACCGGTGCCGCCGCGACCGGCCTCGGGCAATGGCGACGACTGGTACGACGGGAAGGCCATCGGGCTCGGGGTGCGGGTGCCGATGACGGTCATATCGCCCTGGACCATGGGCGGATTCGTCTCCTCCGAAGTCTTCGACCACACCTCGGTACTGCAATTCCTGGAACTGTGGACCGGGGTGCGCGAAACCAATATCAGTTCCTGGCGGCGCACCGTCTGCGGCGATATGACCTCGGTCTTCGATTTCACCGCCGCCGGGAAACGGCCGCGGCTGGGCACGCCCGGGACGGTGCCCGCCGCGACCTCCCGCTGGAAGGCGGAACCGCCCGGCGCGCAATCGATTCCGAGTCAGGAACCGGGAACGCGCAAGGCGCGGCCGCTCCCCTATCAGCCCGCGGTCTCCAGCGCGCTGGACGGGACGACGCTGTCGGTGACGCTCACCGATACCGGCCGGGCCTCCGCGCATTTCACCATCTATCCCTTCGCCGGGGTATCGGGCGACCCACGGCATTACGACATCGCGCGCACCACGACCGAGAAGTTCACCGTGACAGGGAAATACGACCTCATCGTGCAGGGGCCGAATCGGTTCTGGCACGAACTGCGCGGCAATAGCGCGGGAGCCGCGGCCGGGGTCCGGGTCGGGGCCGAACCCGGCACCCGCGGCACCCTCGCACTCGCGCTCGCCAATCATGGTGGGCGCGTTGTCGTTGTGACGGTTACCGCGCGGCGCGGTGGCGGTGATCCGCGCCGGATCGAACTGGCCCCGGGCGGCGACCAACGCCTGGAATGGCCCACCCACGACGGCTGGTACGACCTGGAGATCACCGCCGAGGGCGATACCGATTTCCGCCGCCGCGTCACCGGGCGCATCGAGGACGGCAATCCGGGTGTGAGCTCGGACTGACCGCGCGCCGACGAGAGTTCGCGTGCTGGCACGTACGACCGTGGGGGTACAACCGACTCCGGGGGATACCGGATAGCCAGGGGTGTGCGCCCTTCTCTAACGTCGAAATCGTCGTGTACGGCGCGACTTCGGTGTGTGGTGGAGAGGGGTAGCAGCGTGGGTGGCGGTATTTTCCGGCGGCGGGGCGGGTACGCGGTGCTCGCGGCCGCGGCCCTGCTCGCCACGGCGGGCTGCGATAGCGGTACGGCGGCCAGTCCGGCCGCATCGCCGTCGGCGCAGGTCACCGATGCGCTCAACGCGCTGGTTCGGTCCGGGATGCCCGGCGCGCAAGCGGTAGTGGACAGTGCCGAAGGGCAGCGGACATTCGCCGCGGGCGCGGGCGATCTGGGCACCGGAACGCCCTACGCCGAGGGCGCGCATTTCCGAATCGGCAGTGTCACCAAGACTTTCGTCGCCACCGTCGCGCTGCAATTGATCGCGAACCGCACCATCGAACTCGAAGCGCCGATCGAGCGATATCTGCCGGACGTGGTGCAGGGCAATGGGAATGACGGCAGACGGATCACCGTGCACCAGTTGCTCCAGCACACCAGCGGTCTGGCGGATTTCGCGCCCGAGGATCCCTCGCACAAGCTGCCGCAGCAGCTCGATCAGACCGGCGACGGGAAGGCGTATCGCGATCTCACCCCGCCGGATCTGGTCGCCATCGCGATGAGCATGCCGCCGCAGTTCGCACCGGGCGCGCGATTCGAATACACCAATACCAACTATGTGCTGCTGGATATGCTGATCGAGCGCATGACCGGCCGCTCGCTCGCCGAGGAAATCGACAGCCGCATTCTCGAACCGCTCGGTTTGCGCGACACCTACTTCCCCGCGGCCGGTGACACCTCGCTGCGTGAGCCGCACCCGCTCGGCTACCGCGGCGTCGACGGCAAATGGGTCGACGCCACCGATACCGAGGCGGCGTGGGCGGGCGCGGCGGGCGCGATGATCTCCACCGGATCCGATCTGAACCGCTTCTTCACCGCGCTGGTGACCGGAAAACTGCTGCCCGCACCACAACTCGCGCAGATGCAGCAGACCGTTCCCATGGGGCAATCCACGGCCATGGCCTATGGACTCGGCTTGATGCGGCTGCGACTGCCCTGCGGCAGCGAGGGCAGGGACGTGAAGCAGGTGTGGGGGCACGCGGGCGGAATCCCCAGCTTCAGCACGTTCGCGGTCGCCACGCCCCGCGGCACCGCGGCGGCGGTCAGCGTGAACACGCTACAAACCAATGAGCACTTCTCCACCACGCTGACCGCCGTCGCGTGCACGATCGCCTGAGCCGAGACGACGGTCGACTGCCTAGCGGCCCAGCGGGCGTCCCGGCGGCGGGGGCTGCTGCCAGCGCTGATCACCGGGCGGCTCCTGCCGATACTGCTGCTGTGTCGGCGGCTCCGGTTGCTGCGGTTCCGGCTGCTGCTGCGGACGCGCCTGCGGCAGTTGGGTTTCCGCGCGCGGACGGGCCTGCGGCAGGGCGGACGGATCGGCGGGGGCGCGGGCATCGGCCTCGGCCGCGCGCACCGCACGCTCGGCCGCTGGATCGGTGGCGGTATTGAACCAGTCGGCCACCTCGTCGGTGTCGTCCTCGGGGCGTTCGGCGGGCTCGGTATCGGTGGCGGGCTCGTAGCGGAAGGTGCCGTCCTTGCCCTCGGTGGCGAAATTGCGGGCGAAACCCTCCAGCGCCTTGCCGAAATCGCTGGGCACCAGCCACACCTTGTTGGCATCGCCCTTGGCGACCTGGGGCAGGGTCTGCATGTACTGGTAGGCCAGCAATTCGGGGGTCGGCTTACCGTTCTTGATGGCGGCGAAGACCTTCTCGATGGCCTTGGCCTGGCCCTGAGCTTGCAGGTAGGCGGCGGCGCGCTCGCCCTGCGCACGCAGGATGCGGGACTGCCGCTCACCCTCGGCGGACAGGATGGAGGCCTGCTTGGAGCCTTCCGCGGACAGGATCAGCGCCTGCTTCTGGCCCTCGGCGGTCTTGATCGCGGCCTCGCGCTGACCTTCGGCGGTGAGGATGATGGCGCGCTTCTCGCGGTCCGCCTTCATCTGCTTCTCCATCGACTCCTGAATCGAGGGCGGCGGATCGATCGCCTTGAGCTCCACGCGCGACACCCGCAGACCCCAGCGGCCGGTGGCCTCGTCCAGTACGCCGCGCAGCTGATGGTTGATCTGATCGCGGGAGGTCAGCGTCTCCTCCAGGGTCATGCCGCCGACCACGTTGCGCAGCGTGGTGATCGTCAATTGCTCAACGGCCGCAATGTAATTGCTGATCTCGTAGACCGCGGCCTGCGGACTGGTGACCTGGAAGTACACCACCGAATCGATCTGCACGGTCAGGTTGTCCTGGGTGATGACCGGCTGCGGCGGGAACGACACCACCCGCTCGCGCAGATCCACCTTGGCGCGCACCCGGTCCGCGAACGGCACCAGGAAGGTCAACTGACCGGATACGGTGCGCGAATAACGACCCAGTCGTTCGATCACGGCGGCCTCGGCCTGAGGCACCAGCGCCACCGACTTGAAGACGACCACCACCACCAATAGGACCAGTACTACGGCGACTATCAGTACAGCCATCTAAGGCCCCTTCCACACGACGACATGAGCGCCGTCGATCCTCATGATGTAGACGGTCGTCCCCTCGGGATAGTGCTCCTGCGGATCGAACGCGCGAGCGCTCCACACCTCACCGTCGAGTTTCACCCGGCCGCCATGCTCGTCGATCGTTTCCAGCACACGCGCCGTCTTACCCGGCAACGCGTCCACACCCGTGGGCGTGGGCGGCGGAGTCGCGTAGCGGCGCAACAGAAGTGGGCGAACCAGAAATATCAGTGCGATCGCGGCGATACCGAAGACCACCGCGTCCACCACCAGCGGTGCGCCGGTCAATCCCGCCACCCCCGCTGTGATCACCGCGGCACTGCCCAGCATGAGCAGCGTCAGATCACCCGTGAGCATCTCCGCCGCCGCGAGGAGTAACCCCGCGACCAGCCAAACGATTGCGGCCACGACACCACAGTAATCGTTCTCGCGCGGGGGTGCGCAAGATCGACCGCGCCGACCCCCGAATCGGTACCCGGGTCGAAAACGCGCGTCGGAGCGGGGAGTTTCCCGGCGCACCCGGTACCTTCGATGCGGTGAGCGGGCGTGACATCTACAGCGGCGACATCTTCTCCGGGCATGCGCGGACGCGAAAGCGCGAGATACCGAAGGTGATCGCCGAACGCGATCTCGTCGCCGAGGATGCCGCCAGCGGATTCTGCGGTGCGGTAATCGGATTCGAGCGCACGTACGACGGGGACTTCGTCAAACTCGATGACGGGCGCGGGCGGGTGCGGTTGTTCGCGCTGCGCGAGGCGGCATTCCTGATCGACGGGCAGCCCGTCACGCTGGTGCGGCCGACCGCGGCCGCGCCCAAGCAGTCCACCCGGTCGGCGTCCGGTTCCACTCGCGTCGAGGGCGCTCGCGCGCGGGTGGCCAGGGCCAGTCGGATCTGGGTGGAGGGTGTGCACGACGCGGCGCTGGTCGAACGCGTGTGGGGGCATGACCTGCGGGTCGAAGGTGTGGTGGTGGAACAGCTCGAGGGTTTGGATCATCTCGGTGCGCGGCTCGCCGAATTTCGACCCGGGCCGGGGAGCCGGGTCGGGGTGCTCGTCGATCATCTGGTGACCGGATCCAAGGAAACCGGGCTCACCCAGGGACTCGGGCCGCACGTCATGGTGACCGGGCACCCGTATATCGATGTGTGGCAGGCGGTTCGGCCGTCCGTCGTCGGGATCGACGCCTGGCCGGATGTTCCGCGTGGCGAGGATTGGAAGACCGGTATCTGCCGGCGGTTGCGCTGGGGCACCCCGCAGGAGGGGTGGCGGCGGGTGTACAACGCCGTCAATTCCTATCGCGATCTGGAGACGCCGCTCATCGGCGCGGTCGAGCGGCTCATCGACTTCGTCACCGAACCGGAATAGCGTCAGCGGCGAACCGGCTGCGCGGCAGTCGAATCCGGGTGCTCCAGCTTGATCGGCCCGCGCAGTTGGCGGGCCGCGGCCGGACCCCAGCCGAGATCGTATTCGCCGCCACCGCGATCGAACTTCTCGCGTAGTTCGTACCAGCGCAGGCCGGGATGGCGGTGGTGCACACCGTGCAGATTGAAGCTGAGGGCGAAGCGTTCCAGGGTGCGGGGCAGGCGCAGATTCAACGCCTCCAGCGGAGCGTCGAGGTCGGTGCCGTAGTGATAGGCGTTGTCCGACATCGACACGATCAACGCCCGCCCGCCCAACGCGGCCAGCAGCATCCACCCGTAGGGGCCGTAGGCGAGGAACGCGCCGGTGAACAGCACCGCTATCGCCGCCGCGTCGGTGCGGAACTGGCCGATCAGTCTCGCCTGCGCGATTCGCTCGAACAGCAACCCCGCCACCGAATCCGGGGCGTCCACCCGGCGCGCGAAGATCCGGATTCCGCGCGCGGGCAATACCGCCAACGGCACCGCCGCGAGCTCGAGCAGATACAGCCCGCCGAACAGTCGCAGGTAATACCCGGGCGCGAACCGCACCCAGCTGGACGTGGCCGGATCGTAAACCTCGGCGCGCTCGCGCGTCCGACTGAACCGATGATGCAGCAGATGCCCGGTCTTCAGCATCGCGAACGGCGACCCGTACAGCATCGCCAATCCCCGCCCGCACAGATCATTTCGCCCCCTGTCGGTGAGCAACGTGCCATGAATCGCCTCGTGAATCAGCGACCAGAACGGCGTCGTCGCCAGCACCCCCACCACCAGCGTCCACCCCCACCGCGCGTCCTGCGGCAGCAGCGCCAACGGCAACAGCAGCATCTGAAAGACCCCGAAAGCGAAAGCGCCCCCAACCAACCAGCCGTTGATCCCCCGCGCGGGCGACACCCGCGCCCGCCCAACCCGCTCACGGGTACGCACACCGGCCATTACCCCGCCTCGTTCCTTTCGAAACCACCTTCCACCTCATCGTGCCACCCCCGAAAAACATCCGCAGACCTCGAAATACGCTGTCGACCAACAGCACTCGCTCCCGTCACCGAATGGCGAACCCCCGTTCACCTGGGGGCGAGCAGGCGGCCGAAAACGGGCTAATCGACGTTGAAGTCGAGATTCACCGGGCGGTCGGGGAATTCGTCGTCGTTGAGGAGTTCGGTGGCGGTGGCGGCGATGTCGGGGCCTACGGGTTCGAGGTCCATATCGCTGAGGCGGGCTTCGCCGGAGCCTTCCAGCAGGAGGCCGAAGGCGATGTATTGGGCGGAGTCGGGGACGTCGGAGACCACGTGGTGTTGGGTCCAGCGGGTGGTACCGCGGATGCGGCGGTCCTCCATATTGTCGAAGAGCAGGATTTCGCCTTTGCGGCCGTTCACCCGAATCCACAGGGCCACGGCCGAACTCGCGGGGGCGGCGGTTTTGACGTAGGCGGACAGGCGAATGCGTTTGCCGCGGAACTGTTCGGCCTTGATCATCTGCATCAGGGTGCCGAAGCCGGTGGCGTCGCTGCGGGAGCGGACATATCCGGCGGGGCTGTGCCGACCGCGCACCGTGCGGTCGATGCCGATTTCGTATTTGCCCGGATCGCTCTCGCTCAGAACCCATCCCGTGAGCAGCTTGCCCTCAGAGGAGGCGAAACCGGGCAGCGCCTTGGCTTCCAGAAACGTCTTGGTGGTCTCGATGCGCACGCGTTGCGTCTCGGCCTCGAGCTTGCGGGTTTCGGCGGCGGTGCGCTCGCGCGTGGTCAGGTAGGTCGCCAGCGCCACGCACAATCCTCCGAAGAGGGAGGCGAGCAGGCCGAGCACTATGGAACCGTTCATCTCCCCGGCCTTCGATCGTCGAACATCGGCTCCCATTGTCCCGAAGCCGGGCCAATCGTGCCGTCGAACGGTTGATCGATTTCCTTCCTGAAGCATAGTTCCCGGCCAGTTATCCTCTAAGGATGAGTACCCCGAGCGCGACGCTGACGGTCTGGGCAGGCTCTTGGCTTGCCGGCCGCAGCGCCCCTGACGATGTGCTGGATGCACTGCGCGCCTGGGCGCCCCGCCAAACCGTTGCCGCCGGGGACCCCGTCACCGGTGGCCACACCGGATTACCGTGGGCCGCCGACGAATCCTCCGAGCCCGCGGGCGCGGGGATCATGGTGCTGCTCAAACTGATTCGCGAGGCATCGACCGGTCCGCAGGCCCAGGTGCGCCTGGTACTCCCGGTCGCCGGTGATGTCCGCGGCGTCCCGGTCGGCACCGAATTCGCCGCCGCCGCAACCGAAGCGGGCGAAGGCCTGTACGTCGGCGCCCCCGGCAGCGACGGCACCGGCCTGGTCCCGATCTGGACCGACGACGACACCCTGCAGTGGCGCGTCTACTCCACCCCCATCCCCTTCGCCATCGAGCCCGATATGCCGCTCGGCGAAGCCGAATACGCCATGCGCCAAGCGGTCCGCGACGCCGCCGACGCCCTCCAGCAACTGCACACCACCACCTTCGACTCGAACGGCCCCAGCCCCCGAGACCTCATCGAAGACGAACTCGCCGCCCTCTCCCAACACCAATACCCCGACTCCCTCCCCCTGCGCGCCCGCCGCATCCTCGACACCGCCGACCAGGTAGCCGCCATCCTCACCGTTGCCGAACGAGCCCCCGCCTCCGCCCCCACCTCAGCCACCGCCATAGCCGCCCAGGAAACCCTCCTCCGCCCCCTCTGGAACGCCATCCGCTCCGCCCGCCTAGCCGCAGTCCACGCCCGCGGCTGAACACGAACTCGGTCCCGTCGATAGTCCGGCCGCCAGGACATGCCGGTGTCCGATTTGTTCAAGACGTGGCGTGGTGGGCGGGCTTACCGTTCGGGTATGACTATTCGGATTGATGTTGTGGGGATTGTTGTCGCCGATATGGGGGCTGCTGTGGGGTTTTATCGGCGGCTCGGGGTGGAGT
Organism: Nocardia sp. NPDC058058; assembly: GCF_042885355.1. Lineage (NCBI taxonomy): Bacteria > Bacillati > Actinomycetota > Actinomycetes > Mycobacteriales > Nocardiaceae > Nocardia > Nocardia sp. NPDC058058. The sequence goes on from NZ_JBHVSA010000001.1 coordinate 1,260,519, forward strand.
TTGAGGAGGGGGCGGAGAAGGAGCCGCATGTGGAGGCGGCGCTTGGGGGTGGGGTGCGGTTGGCGTTGGATACCGAGGGGACGATTCTTTCGTTTCATCCGGGGTGGAAGGGGGCGACCGGGCGGATGGGGTTGGCTTGTCGGTGCGAATCGGCTGCGGAGGTGGACGCCAAGTTCGAGGAAATGGTGGGGGCGGGGTATCGGGGGGAATTGAAGCCGTTTGATGCGTTTTGGGGGCAGCGGTATGCGACTGTGCTCGATCCCGATGGGAATGGGGTGGATTTGTATGCGGCGCTGGGTTAGTGGGTCAGTAATTCAGTGAGGGGCATTCCCGCGAAGTCACGGATTTCGCGGGAGAGGTGGGATTGGTCGGAATAGCCGGTGCGGAAAGCTGTTTCGGCGAGTGGGGTGCCCGCGCGGGCCAGGGCCAGGGCGCGTTGCATGCGCAGGATTCGGGTGAGGGTTTTGGGGCCGTAGCCGAAGGCCGCCAGGGAGAGGCGGTGCAGGCGGCGGGGGCCGATCTCGAGGTCGGCGGCGAGGGTCGCGATCGTGGATGTGCCCGACCGCAGTTCCGTCACGATACGGGGAACCATCGGATCCAGCGGGTCGGTTTCGGCGGCGCGCCATGCGGCTATCGCCTCCAAGCCTGCGACGGGTGAGGGCGCGGATTCGAAGAGTGCCGCGGCGCGGCGAGACAGCGCGGGGGTCCACAGCTCCGCGAGATCCGGTCGGCCGTCGCGGAGTTCATCGGCGGGCACACCCAGTAGTGCGGGCGCCGCACCGGGCGCGAAGCGAATACCCGCGATACGAGTGAGAGGTCCTACGGTCGGGTGGTACGCCCGGGTGTCCGGACCCGCTACCGTCAGGCGGCCGTTCATCCAGAGCAGATCCATGCAACCGTCCGGGAGAACCGGGGCAACTGCGTCCCCGGCGATATCGCGTTCCCATACGACCGCACCCGCGATCCGCGAGGGACGCTCCCGATAGCCAAGGGGCACACGATTATCCGGCTCGTCCGGCGAATCACCAGGTCGAGTCGTACGAAAACCGTTGAAACACGCCTCGTTCGGCAGTTCGTGCGTGAATGCAGTTCGCGCACAATTACACTCACTGCAATATTGCATGGTCTGCCGTCCCCGGATGGTGTTCATCAGTGCTTGCGGACAACTCGTTCCGGCTGACCGGGCTTCCACACGGTCACATCCATATGCCCGTCACCGACCTCCACCGAGGACGCGCCCGTCAGATCGGCGGCATAGAAGTGGTCGAAGTCGCGCCCGCGCAGGTCGAAGCCGGATTCGACATAGAGTGCCTCGGCCCACCGCTGATGCAGCGCGGGATCCTGCACATCACGCACCCGGCCGAACAGCTTCACATCACCGTCGGCGACATGGGTGTCGACGGTGGCGGTGTGCAGGCAGAAGCGCGGATCGCGTTCGAGATCCTTGAATTTCGTGGTGTCGGGCATGCCGACGAGCCATAGTTCGCCCTCGAAGAGCGCGGGTTCCAGCGGACTGATGCGGGGGAACCCATCCGAGCGCAGGGTGGCGAGCATGCACAACTTGCCGGTGGCGGCGTGACGACGGGTGAAGATCTCGGCGATCCGCGGCGCTGCCCCGGCGAACTCATTCCAAGACGTCATAGCGCCGACGATACTCAGCCGCACCGACAGCTCACAGCCTGCGCGGAGCCTGGATCGGTAAAGTGCGAGGGTGTCACTCCCCCGCCGTATCGCGGCCGCGACCGCGGTGTTCCTCGGCTGCACCGCTCCGCTGCCCGCGGGCGCGGTGATCGGCGGCGTAACGGCCGATACCGGCGCGTACCCGTGGCTGGTCGCGGTCGGCAGTCCGGTGTTCTTCGATCGGCCCTCCGGACAATTCTGCGGCGGCGCGCTCATCGCCCCGGATCAGGTGCTGACCGCCGCGCACTGTGTGCCATTGGCGGCATTGCTACCGGAAGCGCTGACGGTGACCTTCGACCGCGGCGACCTCAGCTCGGGTACCGGATTCACGGTGAGCGTCATAGCGGTGCGCGTGCACCCGGACTTCCGGCAGGACACCGTCGACGGGGTGGATGTCTACCACGATGACATCGCGATCCTCACGCTGAAGCATCCGCAGACCCGCCAGACCGTCCCGATCGCCGCACCGCAGGGCGCTTCGGCCACCGTCCTGGGCTGGGGCGCGACCTCGGACGGCGATACCTCGAACACCCGATTGCGCGCCGCCACCGTACCGATGGTCGGCGACGCGGACTGCGCTCGCGCCTATCCGGGCGCGTTCGATGCCCGGGAGATGGTGTGCGCCGGTTCAACCCGGGCCGACACCGGCGAATACGACAGCGGCGGGCCACTACTGGCCGACGGCAAACTGGTCGGCCTCACCTCATGGGGTCGCGGCGCGGCACAGCCCGGATATCCCGGCGTCTACACTCGCCTGCCCGCGCCGTTCTGAATCAGCATTTGATGACCGACTGGTCGAAGTCGAAAACGCCGTGCGGATCGTACTTCTGGGCGGTCCGTCGCAGCCGAGCCGCGTTCACGCCGTAGTAGGCGTCCGACCAGTTCGGCAGATCCTCATCGATGTAGTTGACGTAGGCGGTATTGCCGGTGAGATCGCCGAGCGCGTCCCGCACCTCACTCACGCCCGAGCGAGCGTCAGGGGTCGTCGCGCCGACATAGATCTGCGCGGTGGCCAAAGCGTCGCGATGCGGGAAGGCGGTATCCGCGACGCCGATTCGGCTCGCCGCCCCGGCCAGACTGTCGAGCAGGATGTCCATGCCGGTCCGGTCGGTCAGCAGTGCGGTCAGCTTGCCGGGGTCGGACAGCCGCCCGGTGAGCACCCGAGACGATGCCATGAATGATTCGCGCCCGAGTACCCCCGCGCCGTTCCAGGATGGATGGCATTGCTCGGCGGTGTAATTCGCGCAGCCGCCGAAATACATCATCGCCGACAGATAGTCCTTGGATAGCGAATACCGATTCGTGGGCTGACATCCGGTCGCTGCCACCAGTTTGTCCACGAGCGCGATCAAATCGTTCTCGGAGCCGACATAGCAGCCATTGATTCGACAGGTCGGCGGATTTCCGGCGGAAACTCCGAGGGTGGACCAGAATTCGTCGGGCGCGGAGTGCGTGAAGGATTGCCAGCCGCCCAATACGTCCGTGAACGCACCGGCCGGGAATCGCAGCTGGAATACCGATAGTCGCGGCGCCTCCACCGTCCGGAAGGTGAATTCGGTGACGACCCCGAGGTTTCCGCCGCCACCCCCGCGTAACGCCCAATACAAATCCGGTTCCGATGTCGCGGAGGCCGTGCGCAGCACCCCGTCGGGGGTGACCACCTGCGCCGAAAGCAGTGAATCACAGGTCAATCCGTACTTGCCGGTGAGCACCCCCAGTCCCCCGCCGAGCGTCAGTCCCGCGATGCCGACCGTCGGACAGGATCCGCCCGGCAGACAGCGCCCGGCTTGCGCCAGCCCCGAGTACACGTCCATCAGCCGAGCGCCCGCGCCGATCACCGCGGTGCCGTCGGCGGCGACCCGCACCGAATTCATCGGCCCCACATCGGCGATCAACCCGCCGTCGGGGGTGGAGTAGCCCGCATAGCTGTGCCCGCCACTGCGCGCCGCGATCCGCACGCTGGATTCCGCGGCGACCGCGACGCACCGCTGCACATCCGAGGCATTGGTACAGCGGGCGATGGCCGCCGGTTTCCGATCGTCGAAGCGCGGGTTGTAGGCCAGCTTCGCGGTCGCGTAGTCGGCATCGCCCGGCAATATCAGCGCACCCGCCAGCGCCTGCCGCAGGGCATTCCAATCCACCTGCCCGGCAGCCGATTCGGGCATACAACCGGATAGCGCTCCCAGATCCACAACCGAGCATGCCACACCCAGCGCGGCCGCACGCAGCACAGACCGACGATTCATCGCCATGGCGATGTCCTCCCCCGAGGCCGCGCCCGGCGGTGCGCCGAGCGCTGATTCAGAACGTCCCTATGACCGGTATATCGCGGCCGTCAAGCGTCCCGTTTCGACCTCAGGTCAGTAAATCGTCGGCAATCCGTGCCCAGTCGGCGAGAACCTGCTTGCGGCGCAAGCGATCTCGCCCCACCATCTCGTCGAGGGTGGCACCGCGCACCAGGTTGATGGTCAGCCAGAACGCCGATTCCAGTCGCGCCCTGGGGACTTCGATGCGTGCGCCGCAGGCGTCGAGCAGCTCGACGGTCAGCTCGTGCTGCACGCGAAGCATATTGCGCCGCAACTCTTTTTCATTGGCGATGCCGACATACAGCTCGACGGATGCCTTGCCGAGCTTGCCCGAGAAGGGCGCGGTCACCAATTCGACCAGGATCTGTCCCGGTGTCGCCCCCGGCGTTCGCGTCTTGCGCTGCAACGCTTCCCGCTGCCGCTGGGTCAGATGTTCAATGGTCTGGGCGAACAATTCCTGCCGGGTGTGGAAGTGATGCAGTTGCGCGCCCCGGGTCACGCCCGCCCGCGCGGTGATATCGGCGATCGAGGCGCTGGCGTACCCCACCTCGGCGAGGCTGTCGATGGCGGCGTCGAGCAGCAGCGCCCGCGTGCGCAGGCTCTTCTCCTGATGCTTGTTCGGGGGCAGGGCGGATACCACCGCGCCAGTCTAGCCAACCCCTCAAATTGCGTGCTGCCTTGCACGCAATTGGATGCTGGTCGTAATGTGCAGGCTGATGCCGGTGGCGTGCGCGCCGCCGTCCGGACCCCTCGGAGAATGGAAGCCATGCCCGTCGACCGCCTGCTCCCCACGCCCGAAGCCCGCGACCTCATCGAGCTGACCCGCGATATCGCGGACAAGGTGCTCGAGCCGATCTCCGCGCAGTACGAGAAGCAGGAGCGGTATCCGGACGAGGCGTTCCGCGCGCTCGGCCAGGCCGGATTGCTGAGCCTGCCGTACCCGGAGGAGTTCGGTGGCGGCGGTCAGCCGTACGAGGTGTATCTCCAGGTGCTCGAGGAATTGGGCGCGCGCTGGGCGGCCGTCGCGGTCGCGGTCAGCGTGCACAGCCTGTCCTGTCACCCGCTGTTCGTCTACGGCACCGATGCGCAGAAGCAGCGCTGGCTCCCGGAGATGCTGTCCGGCAACCTGATCGGCGCGTACAGCCTGTCCGAGGCACACGCGGGTTCCGATGCCGCGGCATTACGCTGCCGCGCCACCGAAACCGACGGCGGCTACCGCATCACCGGCAGCAAAGCCTGGATCACCAACGGCGGCAAGGCCGATTACTACACCCTGTTCGCCCGCACCGGCGAAGGCTCGCGCGGCATCTCCAGCTTCCTGGTCCCCGCCGACACCCCCGGCCTGACCTTCGGCAAGCCCGAGGAGAAAATGGGCCTGCGCGCCGTCCCCACCACGACCGCCGCGTACGACGACGCCTTCCTGCCCGCCGATCGCTTGATCGGCGACCCCGGCCAGGGCCTCTCGATAGCGTTCAGCGCCTTGGATTCCGGCCGCCTCGGCATCGCCACCGTAGCCACCGGCATCGCCCAGCGCGCCCTCGACGACGCCATCGCCTACGCCAAGGACCGAGAAGCCTTCGGCCGCCCCATCATCGACCACCAGGGCCTCGGCTTCGTCCTCGCCGATATGGCCGCCGCCGTAGACTCCGCCCGCGCCACCTACCTGGACGCCGCCCGCCGCCGCGACGCCGGACTCCCCTACTCCCGCCAAGCCAGCGTCGCCAAACTGATCGCCACCGACGCCGCCATGAAGGTCACCACCGACGCCGTCCAAGTCCTCGGCGGCTACGGCTACACCCAAGACTTCCCCGTAGAGCGCTATATGCGCGAAGCCAAAATCACCCAGATCTTCGAGGGCACCAACCAGATCCAACGCCTGGTCATCGCCCGCAGCCTGGCGAACGGCTGATTCGTCTGGATCGCAGTGACCGCGCACCGTTCCCGTTCGCGCCTCCAGGCCATCTGGAGGCCGCGAGCGAATCAAGGGCGGCGCGTCGCGACAGCCCCGCACCGCCCGAATCCTATTGCGGCACTTCACGCGACCAACTGGACAAGAAAAGCCAGGGGTGCAGCCCGGTCCGCTGTCTCCGCCGGTCCTCGACCGCACAGCAAAAAAGGTGCGATTGCGATTCGCGAGTTTGGCGGCGAAGGTCTCGTCGCGTACGACCAAGACGGCTTTATCCGGCACTGATTGCCGAGGGGATTCGCTTACGCGCCCGCGTTGATGAGCATCACGCCCTCTTGACTAGTTGTTGGGTGAAGAACCACGGCCGATTCAGCATCAGCTAACAGAGGCGAGGACGCGACGATCCGGCCGCGGAGTCGTCCCTGCTGCCTCAGCGGCCCGCTTGTCTCGCTCCACTCAGTCGTGTCAGGGAAAATCGGTTCGAGTCTGACTGGTGTACGCACCGCTTCGAAGCTCCGCGACCCGAGCACGGCCACGCGGTGCCGGCATCAACGACCGAGTATCTTCCATCCAATGTACGAGGTTCTGTGGGTGGCAGATGCCCTCTCTACCAGTAGCATCAGCGCCACCCCGATAAAAGTCCCGAACGCTACCAGGACGATCAACGACATGGTCTCGAAAGGCTGGGAGCTTCATTCGATCGTGCCGGGCACCAATGCGCAGACCTACTCAGGGCTATTCCTCACGTTCAAACGGGACTAGTTCTACAGCCTGCGAACGCTCTCGGCTGGTCACAGCCAGGCCGCCTGTAGCACCGCAGAACTGGGTAGAAGTCGCAGGAGACAGTTCCACCAATCAAAAGGTATTTGTCCAGGTCAGTTCGTTGAGCCGGTGCCAGTCGCCGGATATCCAGTCCCACAGAAGTTGGGTGACCGTGTCTGGATCGCGGAGTTCGGCGTACATCTGCTGATGATCGGAGGGCCCGGTACGAACGTCGAGGGTGTACTCGTTTCCGCTCAATAGCGTCTGGATGAAGACATTGTCGATACCGGGCCGGGACAGGACCAGGAACGGGTTGGAGAAGAAGTCCAGCTGCGTGACCCAGAAGAGCAGGTCGTCGCGGGTCAGCGAGGTGAATGTCATTTCGTGGTCACCGGATATGACGAGTTCCACGCCGGTACGCGGCGCCATATCGTCCGGCGCGGTGGTGTTTTCGTGATTCATCGAACGACCTATCGGCTATGGGCGGGTGAGCACGGTGGACCGAGGCAACCCGAGTTCGGCATCGAGGTAATCCAGCACATCCGCATTCGGCATGCTGCGAAATCCGCGGTGGGCAAGGGCTTCGGGTCCATCGATCGCGAATACCTCACGGAAGGTCCGCACGATTCGGCCGGACAGGTTTCCCGCGTCGGCGACCGTCGCCACGCCCTTCCACCAGTGGATCTCCCGGTGCGTCCAGCCCAGCCCGGCCATCTCGCGGTCGTGATCGGCGCTGGTGGAGCCGATCGCCGTCGCATCGAATACCGAGGCGTACAACACATCTCGGCTGCGCCAGATCTGCTGGTAGCGGCGTTGAGCGCCCGAAACTTCGAGATTCACCGCCCAGTCCTCGGGAAGTGTCTGGAGCACCCAGCCGAGGCGACGCTCGAAGTCGTCCCAGCCGGTGCAGTTCGCGGGTGCGCCGGAACGACTCGGACTGCAGGTGGTCAACTCCGGATCGCCGGGCATCGGAACAATCTCCGCCCACCCGACGACACTCGGGTACTCGACGCCGTATCCCGCACGCAGCACCGAGAACACCGATGCGATCACCGCGTCACGATCCGCGCGCACCGCCGCACCCTCGCCTACCTGCCAGCACGTCCACCAGGTGTCCTCGATATCCGGGTCCGTCTCGTACCGATGCCACATCTCCTCCGGCTGCTCGGCCACCACCGCCGCGATGCGAGCCGTATCCTCGGCCGTGGCTGGAACGGACAGGGACGCGTAGACATCGACGCCGTCGGTGCGCTCGATTTTGGCGAACCGTTTCCTATCGCCGAGCCACACCGCGCCACCGTAGTTACCGAAGTAACCGGAAACCCAACTGATCATCGCGGTCAGTCCTCATCCCGATAATCCCAGTACACCTGGACATCGGCCGTCGGCGCGAATTGTCGAACGCACTCCGCGAGCGCCTGCTCGAACTCGGGACACCACTGATAGGAACGGCTCACGCTCAAGGCGTAGTCGGACTCACACGACACCGAAAATCCGCCCTTCGCGCTGGGGCGGATCCTCCCGCTCATCGAATCGATGCGTTCGCTGTCGAGCAGTCGGCGAACCGCGGGCACAACAGCTTTCACCGCGGCCATATCCGCCAGGCCGCCGATCTCGAAGGTGAGATCGATATTCACAGACACGAGCCGAAGCTTAGATCACAAGTCCGACAAAGTTTCTCGCCTCATCTCATCTCGAACAGGGACGCGGCGCACAGCGAAACGAGGGCGACCGATAGCAGTCGCCCTCGTGCCGGAGAGGGGAATCGGAATCTCGCGGTACCGCTTTCAGGATGCGGCGGCGAAGCCGGCGCGGAGGTCGGCGAGGATGTCGTCGATGCCTTCGATGCCGACGGCCAGGCGGATCAAGCCGGGGGTTACGCCCGCTGCGAGTTGTTCTTCCGGGGTGAGTTGGGAGTGGGTGGTGGAGGCGGGGTGGATTACCAGGGAGCGGACGTCGCCGATGTTGGCTACGTGGCTGTGGAGGGTGAGGGCTTCTACGAAACGTTTGCCTGCGTCTACGCCGCCGGCGAGTTCGAAGCCGATGATGGCGCCTACGCCCTTGGGGGCCAATTGCTTTCCGCGGTCGTACCACGGGGAGGAGGGCAGGCCCGCGTAGGAGACGGTGGTGACTTCGGCTCGGGCGGTGAGGAATTCGGCTACCGCCTGGGCGTTGGCGACGTGGCGTTCCAGGCGCAGGCTGAGGGTTTCCAGGCCCTGGCTGATCAAGAAGGCGTTGAAGGGTGAGATGGAGGAGCCGAGGTCGCGCAGGAGTTGGACGCGGGCTTTGAGGGCGTAGGCGGGTGCGCCGAGGTCGGCGTAGACGACGCCGTGGTAGCTCGGGTCGGGTTCGGTGAAGCCGGGGAAACGGCCCGAGCGCCAGTCGAAGGTGCCGCCGTCGACGATGACGCCGCCGATGGCGGTGCCGTGGCCGCCCAGGTATTTGGTCGCCGAGTGCACGACGATGTCCGCGCCGTGCGCGAACGGCTGGATCAGATACGGGGTGGCGACGGTGTTGTCGACGATCAGTGGGATGCCCGAACCGTGCGCGACCTCGGAGATCCCGGTCAGGTCCAGAATGTGGTTCTGCGGGTTGGAGATGGTCTCACCGTAGAAAGCCTTGGTATTCGGGCGAATCGCCGCCCGCCACTGCTCGAGGTCATCGGGATCCTCGACGAAACTCACCTCGATGCCGAGCTTGGGCAGCGTGTACCGGAACAGATTGTAGGTACCGCCGTACAGCCGCGGACTCGACACGATGTGATCGCCCGCGCCCGCGATATTCAGAATCGCGAAGGTTTCCGCCGCCTGCCCCGAGGCCAGCAACAGCGCCGCCACACCGCCCTCGAGCGCGGCGACCCGCTGCTCCACCGCGTCCTGCGTCGGATTCATGATGCGGGTGTAAATGTTCCCCGGTTCGGCCAGCCCGAACAGCGCGGCCGCGTGCGCGGTATCGCGGAAGGCGTACGAGGTGGTCTGATAGATCGGCAGCGCCCGGGCGCCGGTCGCGCCATCGGGCGACTGCCCGATATGGATCTGCTTGGTTTCGAAACTCCAGTCGGCGGTGGGATCTTCAGGCAGCTCGGTCGTCATACCCGGTGAAGCTACGACCCCACCACCTGCGAAGACGACAGTTCCGCTCGCCGTGAATACAACACTGTGCGACCGCGCGCCCGAGCCGATGCGCACCCGATCCCGTCGCCCACCGATGAAATTCGCGCCCGCGGCCGGTCCAACCTTCGACACCGTGGACAGGAAGTGGGCGATGGAACTCTTCACCATCATGTGCGTGCGCGACCGAATCGAAGCCATCCGCTGGTACGAGATCTTCTTCGGCCGCCCGCCCGACCGGACCGTCGGCCTGGAAGCGCTCTGGCAGATCGGCGCGGACGCCTGGATCGTCGTCGACGATCGTGACATGCGCGCCCAGCGAGTCGGCGGCGCGATGGTCACCCTCGCCGTCACCGACCTCGACGACACCCTCGCCCGCTTGGCGGCGCACGATATCCCCTACGGCCCCCTCGACACGTACGGCAACGGCGTCCGCCACGTCGAAGTCCTCGATCCGGACGGCAACAGCCTCGCCCTCGCCGAACCACCGGCCGACCCGAACTATGCTCGGAAATAGCGCAACCCCGAACGGATAGTCACGCCCGCGGAAAGTCACTCGGAAGAGGAGGACCGCATGAAGGCCGTGCAGTACCGAACAGTCGGATCAGCGCCGGAGGTCGTGACCCTGCCCGATCCGGAACCGGGGCCGGGTCAGATCCTGCTGCGGATGACCGCCGCCGGGGTGTGTCACTCCGACATCGCGATCATGAGCCTGCCCGCCGAGGCCATCCAATTCCCGCTGCCGCTGACCCTCGGCCACGAGGGCGCGGGCACCGTCGCCGCGCTCGGTGCGGGCGTCAAGGGTGTCGAGATCGGTGCGGCAATGGCCGTCTACGGTCCCTGGGGTTGCGGTGCGTGCGCCAAATGCGCTGTCGGAAAAGAGAATTACTGTCTGCGAGCCCGGGAGCTGAAGATCTTCCCACCGGGCCTCGGCGCGCCCGGCGCGATCGCCGAGTACATGATCGTCGACGATATCCGGCATCTGGTGCCCCTGGGCGACCTCGATCCGGTCCGCAATGTGGCCCTGACCGATGCGGGCCTGACCCCGTATCACGCGATCAAACGTTCCCTGCCCAAACTGGTGCCCGGCAGCACCACCGTCGTGCTCGGCGCGGGCGGCCTGGGCCATGTGGCGATCCAGCTGCTGCGCGCGATGTCCGCGACCCGGGTGATCGCCCTCGACGTATCCGACGACAAGCTCGAGCTCGCCCGCCAGGTCGGCGCGCACGAAGCTCTCCTCTCGGATTCCACTGCGGTGGAACATATTCGAACGCTCACGGGCGGCCGGGGCGCGGAATTGGTGCTCGACTTCGTCGGTGCGCCCGCCACCGCCGATATCGCCGCCGGCGCCGCCGCGATCGAATCCGATATCACCCTGGTCGGATTGGGCGCGGGACGCGTCGCGGTCGGTTTCGGCGCCCTCCCCTACGAGACGACCGTGACCTCCCCGTACTGGGGCACCCGTGCCGAACTCATCGAGGTACTCGATATAGCCCACGCGGGCGATGTCGAGGTCCACGTCGAAACCTTCGCCATCGACGACGCCCCGCTGGCGTATGAGCGCCTGCACGCCGGGAAGATCAACGGCCGCGCCGTCATCCTGCCCAATGGCTGATCCGCCGCATCGGCGACGTCATTCGTTGGGTCGTTGCGCGGTCCGGGCGAATCGCCGGGTGATACTGCTGCGGTGACCAGCTCGCAGAACGACAGCGCCGATGACCAGGTACCCGCGTGGGCGCGGCGGACGGCGGGAGAATCGCGGTGGCTGGCCACCGCGGCGATGGTCGGATTCCTGGTGTTGCAGGCGGTCATGCCGGATTGGCTGCGGTTGGGGCAGTGGTGGACGGTGCCCGGCATCGGCTTCGCACTGCTGCTGATCCTGTTCGCGGCCAGTCCGTTTCGCATCGACCGCGAGGAGGTGTGGCTGCGGCGGGTCGGACTGGTGCTGATGGGTCTGCTCGCGTTCGCCATGATCTGGGCGGTCGTGAACCTGGTGCGGGGGTTGATCGACGGACAGGTCAGCAATAACGCCGCCGGACTGCTCGGATCGGGAGTGGCGGTATGGCTGTCGAATTTCCTGGTATTCGCGCTCTGGTATTGGGAATTGGATCGGGGCGGGCCCGCCGCGCGGGCGCACGCGCGCAAACCGTATCCGGATTTCCTGTTCGTACAGATGCAGAATCCGGACCTGGCGGATCCGGAATGGGAGCCGCAGTTCCTGGATTACCTGTATCTGTCGTTCACCAATGCGACCGCGTTCAGCCCCACCGATGTGATGCCGATGTCGCGATGGGCCAAACTCACCATGATGGTGCAGTCCGGGATTTCGCTGATCACCGTGAGCCTGGTGATCGCCCGCGCGGTGAACGTCCTGAAATAGCTAGCGGTTGATCCACATATCGAGCACGACCATGACCACGGCGATCACGACCAGCACCACCGCGAGCGACATGGACTGCCCGATGGTCATGCAGATACCGGCGGCCAGGAACAGGCTGAGCACCGGCGCCCAGACGAAGTAGTCGGGGGCGCCCAGCGCGCGTTTCTTGGTCGCCGTCCCACGGGAGTTACCGGCACCGACACCTCGGTCACGCTCTACGCGACCACCATTAGCCCTGTCCACCTGCGACACAATACATTTGACCGGGCCCGTGCGGGCGGTGAGGGTCTCAGCTCCGACGCAACAGGACACCGCGGACAAATGCGGCTTGACCGGAGTGCTGAATATCGTCATCGACGACGCTGATGAGCCGCACGCCCAAGGTGACCGGCGGATCCCACCGCGTATCGACAATGCGCGGCAGATCGGCGTCGACCAGCCCGGAGACATATCCGATGGTCTGCTCGTGCACGGCGTCGTAATAGCCGAGCAGCAGCTCCGCCGAGATACCGGACAACTTGGCTACATCGGCGGAATCATGGCCGTAACCCGTTGCGGTGTCATCGAAGTCGAGATCGAAGCGCTTGGCCCACCCCTGCGCGGTCCAGACCTGCTCCAGGTCCGCGACATCGGCGATATGGTCGTCCTGCACCCGGGTGAGATGCCAGATGAGCCAGGCGATGGAATTCGCACCGGCCTCCAGTTGCTCCGACAGCTGTGCATCGGTCAGACCAGCGACCGCGCCGTGCACATTCTCCTTGACCCGGCCGAACGCGTCGACCAGCAAATCAGCACTTGTCATGCCTGCATCCAAGCATCAGCCGCGCGGAGAAATTCCCCGATCGCCGCGGACGCGCCGCTACCGCTGCGGACGCGGGGGCAACTCGCAACAGCCCGGGACACAGGGCATTCCATTGCGGGTGCAGCCCAGGCTGGGCATATCACTCAGCTTGACCGGTTCGGCACCGGTGAGCCGCTCCTGCACCAGGTCGACCACCATCCGGGCGAAGCGCGAATCCGCACCGGCGGTTCCGGCGCGCGCGAAGGCCATATCCAGTTCGGCCGCACGCTGTTTCGCCTCATTGTCGAGATCCCAGATCACCTCGAGATGATCGGAGACGAACCCGATCGGGCACACCACGACCGCCCGCACCCCGCGCACCGCGAGCGCGTCCAGGTGATCGACGATATCGGGCTCCAGCCACGGCACCTGCGGCGGTCCCGACCGGGACTGCCAGACCACGTCGTACTCACCGAAACCCGTTGCGGTGGCGGCTAGTCGAGCGGCCTCGGCGATCTGGCGGCTGTACAGCCCCTGCTCCCCCGGCGGACCGGAGGCGATATCGGCCGAGACGGGAATCGAATGCGCGGTGAAGACCAGCCGGGCATCGGCACGCCGGTCGCCGGGCAGCGATTCCACCGCCGCGCGAATTCCGTCCGCCACCGATTCGATGAGCAGTGGATGATCGAAATACTGTCGCAGCTTCACCAATTCGGGCGCGTTCAGCACATCGGCGCGCGCCCGGGCGATGTCCTCGTGATATTGCAGGCAACCCGAATACCCACCCCATGCCGAGGTGGGAAACACCAGGGCGGAACGGATTCCGTCCACCCGCATACCCTCGACGGTGTCCTCCACCATCGGATGCCAATTGCGATTGCCGAAGTACACCGGCAAATCGATTCCGCGCGAAGCGAATTCGGCCTCGACCGCCTTGATGATGTCCAGATTCAAGGCGTTGATCGGCGAGACCCCGCCGAAGTGCAGATAGTGTTCGGCGACTTCGGCGAGGCGTTCGGGCGGTACGCCCCGGCCCCGAGTGACGTTCTCCAGGAACGGCATCACGTCTTCGGGGCGCTCGGGGCCGCCGAAGGACAGCAGCAGTAGTGCGTCCACTTCATCAGTAGCGGGTTCCGCGGCGTCGATGCCGGGATGCTGCACTACCACTGCCGGATCTCCTTCAGCTAGTTGTTGAAACCGTCGGCGGGGAACCAGGTGTTGTGGCTGGCTCCGCCGTCGACATAGATGATCGAACCGGTGGTGCCCGGCAGCCAATCGGACAGCAGGGTCACCACGGACTTGGCCACCACGGTCGGGTCGTCGACATCCCAGCCGATCGGGGAAGCGCCGTCCCAGTAGGTGTTCAGCATGTTCAGCTGCTTGGCGTCATCGGTGGCGGTGCCCGCGATGGCCTTGGCGGCGAGGGTCTTGATCGGACCCGCGGCGACCAGGTTGGAGCGAATCCGCTTGGCCTCGCCCACCTCTCGCGCCACATACCGGTTCACCGACTCCAGCGCGGCCTTGGCCACACCCATCCAGTTGTAGTACGGCATGGCGGTGCGCGGATCGAAGTCCATGCCCACGATGGAGCCGCCCTCGTTCATGGCGGGGAGCACGGCGCGCGCCAGCGAGGCGTAGCTCCAGGCCGAGATCTCGAACGCCTTGGCGGCATCCGGGCCGGGGCCCTCCAGGAACGGCTTGGCCTCGGGACCCATCAGGGTGCGCGGGGCGAAGGCGATGGAGTGCAGCACGCCGTCCACACCCTCGGGCGCGAGTTCGGCCAGCTTCCCGGCCAGTTCGCCCAGGTTCTCCTCATTGGTGACATCGAGGCCGATGGCGGGGGGAACCTCCTTCGGCAGGCGCTTGGCGATCCGGTCGATCAGCCGCAGCCGCTCCGGAATACCGGTGATGATCACCTTGGCGCCCTGCTCCTGCGCGACCGCGGCCGCGTGGAAAGCGATGGACGAATCGGTGATGATGCCCGTGATGAGAACGGTCTTGCCTGCAAGCAATCCACTCATGGGTTGTTTGGTTCTCCTCGTTGAAAAGTGGTTGAAAAGCTCAGTGGCCCATGCCCATACCGCCGTCGACGGGGATGATGGCCCCGGAGATGTAGGACGCGTCGTCGGAGGCGAGGAAGCTGATCGCCGCGGCGACGTCCTCGGCCTGGCCGATGCGACCGGCGGGAATGAATTCGAGTGCCTTCTCCCGCATTTCGGGAGTCATGTCCTCGCGGGTCATATCGGTATCGATGAGGCCGGGGGCGACCACGTTCGCGGTGATATTGCGCTTGCCGACCTCACGGGTGATGGCGCGCGCCATACCGACCAGACCGGCCTTGGCCGCGGCGTAGTTGACCTGGCCGGGCGCGCCGACCTGGCCGACGACCGAGCCGAGGAAGATGACCCGGCCCCAGCGGCCCTTGAGCATATTGCGGTTGGCGCGCTGGGCAACTCGCCACGCACCGGTGAGGTTGGCGTCGATGACCTTGGTGAACGAGTCCTCGCCCATCCGCATGAAAAGGGTGTTGTCCACGATGCCCGCATTGGCGACGATGACCTCGACCGGACCCTGGTGCGCCTCGACCTCGGCGAACGCGCGGTCCACCGACTCCGAATCGGTGACATCGCATTTCACGCCGAAGAGACCTTCGGGCACACCCGAACCGCGATGCGTGACGGCGACCTTGTGACCGTCGGCGAGCAGACGCTGTGCCACCGCGAGACCGATTCCGCGGTTGCCGCCGGTCACCAGTACCGACCGGGATGTGATGTTCGACATAGAGGGAAACCTATCTGTTCGTGTTCGGGACTCGGCGCGCGGTACCGATTTACGGCAGACGCTGACGATAGAGCAGTGCGGTCACCACACCGGCGGCGGTCACCAGCAGACCGAAGATCAGCCAGGGCCTGCTGGCGTCACCCATCGTCATCTCGTACCCGATTTGCTGTTCGAGAGTGTCGTAGACGGCGTTCAATTCTTCCAGGCTGGAGGCGGTGTAGAAGTCACCGCCGGACAACTTGGCGATCTCGCGCAGTGAATCGTCATCAACCGGAACCCGTACCCGCTGTGAGCCTTTGCCGTCCTGATCCGGAATCTCGACGGTGCCCCAGGTCGTACCGAACGAAATCGTCGATACCGGAACACCTTTCTCCTTCGCCAGTCGCGCGGCGGTGAAGCCGTGGCGCGGATTGTCGACGTCCTTGTCATCCGGGACGGTCTGCTTACCGTCGGACATCAGCACGATGCGGGCGGGCGGCGGGGTTTCCGCGCCACCGAGCACCGATGCGAGCGTGTCGATCGATTGCAGCGCGGTGAGAATGCCTTCACCGGTGGCGGTGCGCTCGGCCAGCTTCATATTGTCGATGGCGGCCTTGACCGCCTGCCGATTGGTGGTCGGCGACATCTGCACCGATGCGGTACCGGCGAAGGTGACCAAACCCAGATTGATGCCCGGGGTCAGACCGTCCGCGAATTCCTTGGCGGCCTTCTTGGCCACCTGAATTCGGCTCGGCGGCACATCGGTCGCCTCCATGGACAGCGATACGTCGATCACCAGGATCACCGTGGCGCGGTTGCGCGCCACCTTCTTGGCGGCGGTCGGACCGGCGGCGGCGAACGTCAGCAGGATCAGCCCGACCAGCATGAGCGCCACCGGTGCGTGCCGGAACCAGCCGGGCCGGCTCGGCGCGACCTTCTCCAGCATCTCCATATTCGAGAAGCGCAGCACATGCCGGCGTCTGCGCTGCTGCACCAGCACATAGATGAGCGCCATGAGCGCCACCACGGCCAGGAAGCCCAGCCACCAGGTGTGCGTGAAATTCGAAAGGCTCACTGTCGTGGCACCCGCCCGGCATTCGAGGCGCCGAAGGTATGGCGCCGGGTGGACACGAATCGGACCACATCGGTGATCCAATCCCGGTCGGTACGCAATTCCATCACCGGCGCACCGCAACTGCGCAATGCCAGCTCCACCTGTTCGCGGTGACGCTGGGCGGCATTCGCGTAATCGGCGCGCAGGGTGGGGGTCACACTGAATTCGCGAGTGCGCCCGGTTTCCGGATCGTGCAGCACCACATCGCCGAGATCGGGCAGCTCGATATCGCGCGGATCGAGCACCTCGACCGCGAGCAGATCGTGCCGGCCCGAAATCGCGCGCAGTGAACGCTGCCAATCGATATCGCCGAGGAAATCCGAGATGACCACGGCCAGACCGCGTTTGCGTTGCGGGCGGCGCAGCGATTCGATCGCACCCTGCAGATCGCCGCGCACACCGTCGCGGGCGTGCGGGGTGGTGGCGATCTTGCGCAGCATGGAGGTCGCGTGCACGCGACCGCTGCGGGCCGGAATGCGAATCAGCTGTTCGCCATTGGCGATGACCGCACCGATCCGATTGCCGCCGCCGCTGGTCAGATGGGTGACCGCGGCCGCGGCGGCCACCACCAGATCCCGTTTCTCGCACAGCGCGGTGCCGAAGTCGAGGCTGGCGGACAGGTCCACCACCAGCCAGGTCTCCAGCTCGCGATCCGCGATGGTCTGGCGCACATGCGCGTGCGTGGTGCGGGCGGTGACCGACCAATCCATCTGGCGCACATCGTCACCCGGCTGATACATGCGCGCATCACCGGCATCCGAGCCCGGGCCGGGGATGAGGCCGAGGTGATCACCGTGCAGCACGCCGTCCAGACGACGGCGCACGGTGAGTTCGAGGGTCTTCAACGCCGCCGCCAGACGCGGGTCTGTCAGCTCACCCTGCCGGAACGAGGGTGGGGCGTGTGAGGAACCACTGGGATTTGAGATCGTCACGGGCGCAACCGAATCCGGGCCTCGCCTCACTTGGGCTGGGGCTGGCCGGGAATCCCGGGCACCTGACCGTTAGGGGCCTGCGGAATCCCCTGCGGCGGCTGCGGAATACCCTGCGGCGGCTGCGGGATCCCGGGGGCACCCTGCGGTGCGCCCTGCGGACCCATGACCGGCGGCGCGGCGGGCATCGGCGCGGGCGCGCCACCCGGGGCGACGGCCTGCGGGGCGACCTGCGGCAGGCCAACGGTCTGCAGGACGCGCTTGATCACGTCATCGGGCGAAACCTCGTCGGCCAGTGCGTCGTACGAGAGCACCAGGCGGTGCCGCAGCACATCCGGGATCACCTCGACCACATCCTGCGGCACCACGTAATCGCGGCCGCGGATGAGCGCCACGGCGCGCGCGGCGGCGATGATGCCCAGGCTGGCACGCGGTGAGGCACCGTAGGAGATCCACCCGGCCACATCGTGCATACCGAAATCGGCGGGCTTACGGGTGGCGGCGATGACCCGGACCACGTAATCCACCAGGGCGTGGTGCACGAAGGTATTGGCGGCGACCTTCTGCAACCGGACCAGCTCGACCGGATCGAGCACCGGCTTGGCCGCGGGCGGGGTAACGCCCATCCGGTAGATGATCTCGCGCTCCTCCTCCACGGAGGGATAGTCCACGACCACCTTGAACAGGAAGCGGTCGCGCTGCGCCTCGGGCAGCGGGTACACGCCTTCGCTCTCGATGGGGTTCTGGGTCGCCATGACCAGGAACGGATCGGGCATCGGGTAGGTCTTGCCGCCGATGGACACGTGCCGCTCGGCCATGACCTCGAGCAGTGCCGACTGCACCTTCGCGGGCGCGCGGTTGATCTCGTCGGCGAGTACGAAGTTCGCGACGACCGGGCCGAGTTCGGTATCGAACTCCTCGCGGCCCTGCCGGTAGATGCGGGTACCGACGAGGTCGGTGGGCACCAGGTCCGGGGTGAACTGCACGCGGGAGAAGCTGCCGCCCACCACCTTTGCGAAGGTCTCCACGGCCAGGGTCTTGGCGATACCGGGCACGCCCTCGAGCAGCACGTGACCGCGCGCGAGCACACCTACCAGCAGCCGTTCGACCAGCCGATCCTGACCGACGATCACCCGTTTGACTTCGTAGATCGCCTTTTCCAGGGTCTGGACATCGCGCTCGAGGGTGTTCGGCGGCGGCGCGTCCTTCACCGTACTTACCCCGCTCACACCATCAGTCGAAGTCACCAACATCCCCGCTTTCGCTTTGGTCCAGTGCGTTGCCGCACCAACTATTCCAGGTATCCGGCGCGTTCGCCGCACCCGGTTGGGTCAAATGCCGATGTCGCGGCGTGGGCGGATCGGCGCATTCGTCCGATCATCGCTTACTCGCGCCGATGACCTGGCCATTCTCCCCCGAAACTGAGAATTTCCAGGGAACTTCGACGCACGGGGTATTCGCATCGCACCTCCCACACCGAACGGACAGTGCTGCGTACAGTCCGGCGCATGCGACTGAGTACACGAAATCAGCTCGATGGCACCGTCATTTCGATTACCCGCGGTGAGGCGATGGCGGTGGTGCGCATTCGACTCAATGGCGGCGACGAGATCACCTCATCGATCACCCGCGACGCCGTAGACGATCTGGGGCTCGCCGACGGCACCGCGGTGAAGGTACTGATCAAATCGACCGAGGTCACCCTCGGCATCGAATAGGGCTCACAGACCGGGCCGACCCTGGATCGGAAGATTGACGAAACTGGGGTCGGCCGGGTCCAGCCGGATGTGCTGGGGCCGGTATCCGCTGTCGCGAGCGGTCACCCCGATCGGCAGGGCGCGCGGAATGCTCGCGGCATAGATATCTATCCGCAGGCGATGGCCGGGCTGGATGATCGCGTCGGTGGCGAGCAGGCCGATGTCGAGAGCCGTTGGCACACCGGGGGTTTGCAGGTCACGGGCGGTGACGTCCAGTGGGTGGTATGCCTCTATATAGTCGCCGTTCGCACTGCGCGAGCTGCGCTGCGGATCCACCGCACGCAGTGCGGCGGTGAGTTGACCGCTGGAGATCACCGTCGAGGTGCCGTCGGGGGCGACATCGTTGACCGAGACGTCCCAGAAACCGTCGGTGGCGTCCAGGATCGTATTCAGGTGCAGATTCATCTGCCCGGACAGCGCCGTCGGGGCCGCGGCCGCCGGGGTGGTGAAGGTGAGCGCCTCGGCTTCGGCGAAACGCGAATCCCATTCGCACCCCGAACCCAGGATCAGGGTCAATCCCGCGGTGCCCTCGGAGGCCTGCCGTGAGCACAGCCCGCGCACCCCGGGCGCGACCGTGAGCTCCGCGGATGTGGCCGGGGGCGCACTGCTCAGACTGCCGTCGGCAATGGCATGCGGTGCGGTGCCGCTGGAATCGGCGGTGAGATAACGGCGTTCGTAGTTCACGCCGCCGCGCGGGAAGGTGTCCGCGGCGCTCCAGCCGCCGCCCTGCTGGAAGAGCGTGACGGGACCGTAGCCGTCGACGCCGTTGTCGATTCCCTTGAGCCACTTGTCGAACCAGGCACGTTGCAGGGCCGGAACCACCGGCGGTGCGGTGGGCTTGCCGAAATCGGCGGTGGCCGTGACGTGATAGCCGTTGCCCATGACGAGTTGCTTCTGCCCCGGCGGCAGTGGAATGGCGTCGTAGATGCGGGGTTCGCTGTAGGCGAAGATGTCGTGCCAGCCGCCGACCACGAAGGTGGGCACCGTGATCTGGGTCGGATCGGATTGCCGTTCCCGATACCACCGGCTGTAACCCGCGAGATCGACCGTGGCCGGGGGCAGACTGGACAGGTCCGAGACGGTCAGCGCGTCGAAGAGCTGCGGTAGCAGCGTCGCCGGATCGGCGAGTCGGTCCGAAAGCCATTTGGCGTCGAATCGCCCCTGTAGCAACGCCTGTAGATCGGGCAGCCATTTGGTGCCGTTGACGATGCTCAGCCACATGGGCATGAATCCGATGCCGATCGCGCCGCCGGTGCCGACGATATCGCGGAACAGATCCGAGCCCGGAATGATCGGCAGGATCGCTTTGAGCGCGGGCGGGCGATGCGCGGCCGCCTGCACCGCGGTGATGCCGAGATAGGACGCGCCGGACATGCCGATGCGCCCGTCCGAGAACGGCTGGCGTGCGGCCCAATCGATGACCTCGAGGGTGTCGGCCTGTTCGCGCGGGCCGAGTACGTCCCAGACGCCCTCGGAGAATCCGGTGCCGCGCACATCGGCGACCACCTCGACGTAACCGCTGCGCACCAGTTCGGGTGTGATGCCCATCTGGCCCGCCATCGCGCCCTTGGATTCGGCGCTCAGATCGCTCATCAATTTGGTGTACGGGGTCATGGTGACGATGGCGGGAAACGGGGTCTCGATCGCATGGCCCTGATCATCGGCGGGCCGATACACATTGGCCTTCAACACGATTCCATCGCTCATGGTAATCGGAACATCATGCTCGACGGTCATGCCGGGATAGGTGAGCTGCTGCCAATCCGCCGCCCAGCCCGGCGCGCTCACTCCCCCGGGATCATCGGCGTGCGTCGGTGGCGCGAATACCGCGACCGCCGCGACCGATAGAGCGCCGATCAGGATTCGCCAGTGTGGGAGAGCCACGTCGTACCACCAGTACTTCCAAAGTTGTTGTGCGTCACATCGATACCGCCGGTGTGACGCGGACAACCCTCGCATAGCTTTACTTCAAAGTAAAGCATTCTCACCAGGCGATACGCTGCTTCCGATGCCACCCACACAGCGCCGCCCCACCGATGACGAACTCCTCGACGCCGCCTGCGCGGTCTTCGCCGAACACGGCTATCGCGCCGCGAGCATGGATGCCATTGCGCGCCGGGCGAATTCGACCAAGCCGACGCTCTACGCGCATTTCGGCTCCAAACCCGAGCTGTTCCGGCGGCTCTTCCGGCGCGAGGCCGAGGTCATGCAGGCCACGCTGCTGCCGGTGTACGAAACCCTGCCCGGGCGTGAGCTTTCCGAGATGGTGCAGGCCGCACTCGGTGCGGGATTGCGCTACGGCGAGGAGCATCCGCACGGTGCGGCGGTGGTCGGCGCGGTCATGAACGGCGACGGGCCGGATCCCGAACTCGGGCACGGACTGCTGGACACCCTCATCGACGCCATCGCCACGGTCGTGGAGGACACCCTGCGGCGCAACAATCGCGATCCGGGGCCGCTCGGCCCGGTGCTGGCGGCGCTCATGTGGGGTTCGGCGATCGAGGCGAGCCGGGTCGCGCATCGGGTCGAGATCACCGGGCCCGAACTGGTGGACTGGATCACCACGTACACGATCGGGGGTTTGCAGGCGACGCTGGCGCGCAGTCTCGCGGGCGAAAAGGGATCCGCGCCAGGCTGATTCGGCGGTGCGATGCTTCGGAATGGGATGCGAGCGATTAACTGCCCGCTCTTTGCCCCTTCCAACATATATCCCATACGGGGGCTTGCCGCAAGACCCCGCCGATAGCGCAGAATCGCTGACCTGAGCCGAAATCTGCTGTGGAAATGGGAGTTACGAGTGACTGACACCGACGTGATCATCGTGGGCGCCGGACCGACGGGCCTGATGCTCGCTGCGGAATTGCGGCTGGCCGGAGCGCGGCCGCTGGTGCTCGAGCGCCAGCCCGCGCGCCGGGATACGCCCAAGGCCAGTGGACTCGGCGGGCAGATTCTGGAACTGCTGCGCTATCGCGGCATTCTCGATCGCTTCGAGGCGGCGGGCGGGGAGCTGCACATCGCGCCCCGGCTGCCCTGGGGCGGAGTGCATATCGATCTCGCGCAGCTCGCGGAGTCGCCGATGAGCGCGCTGCCCATCCCGCAGGCGCGGGTGGAGGATGTGCTCGCCGAACGCGCCATCGAACTCGGGGCCGAGATCCGGCGCGGGCACACCGTGGTCGCGGTCGATCAGGACGCGGAGACCGTCACCGCCGAGGTGCACGGCCCGGACGGAACCTACCGGGTGACCGGACGCTATCTGGTCGCCTGCGACGGCGGGCGCAGCCGGGTCCGCGATATGGCCGCGATCGTGTTCCCCGGCGTCACCTATCCCGAGGTCAACCGGTTCGCGACGGTGCTGCTGGACGATTCGGTGACCATCTTCGACAACGGTGATATCGATATCCCCGGACTCGGCCGCACCGCGTGGGGCTACACCCGAACCGATCGCGGCGTGTTCGCGTTCGGCCCGGCCGCGCCGGGCACCCCGATCAGCATCTTCACCACCGAGGACGATCTCACCGAATACGACGGCGATGAGCCGATGCCGCTGGCCGAGGTGCGGGACAGCGTGCGCCGGGTGCTCGGTGTGGAGCTGCCCTTCGGGAGTCCTACTCGACTGTCGCGCTTCACTTTCCAAGCTCGTCTGGCGGACAGTTATCGGGCGGGCCGGGTTCTGGTGGCGGGCGATGCCGCGCACCAGTTCCCCACGACCGGTATCGCGTTGAACGCGGGCATGCTCGATACGGTCAATCTGGCCTGGAAGTTGGCCGCCGCCATCGACGGCTGGGCGCCGGCTGGCCTGCTGGACAGCTATCACACCGAACGGCACCTCGCGGGCGAGCGGACCATGCTGCACAGCCGGGCCCAGGTGGCGCTGCGACGCGGACAGGACGCGGCCGCCGACGCCCTGCGCGCGGTACTCGAGGAGGTGTTCTCCGATGATCAGGCGCTGCGGCGCATGGGCGCGTTCATCTCCGGCGGCGATATTCGCTATCCGATGACGGTGCGGCATGCCCTGACCGGCTTGTTCGCACCCGATCTGACAGTGCACACCGATCAGGGCACGACCGGGGTCGCCGAACTCATGCGCACCGCCCGGCCCGTCCTGCTCGATCTCGCCGATCGTCCGGAACTCCGCGCGGTCGCCCGGGAATGGGCGGACCGCGTCGATATCCACTCCGGCAAAACCCATGACCGGCCCGCCGACGCCCTGCTCATCCGCCCGGACGCCTGCGTCGCCTGGGCGGCCACCATCGACGAATCCGCCGACAGCGCAGCACAATCGCTGCGCGCGGCCCTCACCGAATGGTTCGGGACGCCGTAAGGAACCGCTCCAGCCGATCGGTGAAACCCGGTGCCGCCGCGACGAAATGACCGGCACCGGGTGCGATCAGCCGTTCCGCCGACAGGGCCGCCGCGAGCGCGTCGCAGATTCGCTCCAGGCCGGCGGTATGCGCTCCCGAGGCGACGAGCGCCGGAATACCGTTGCGGCGCAGCACGTCCAGATCCAGTTGAATCTCTCCGGGTAGCCGGGCGTGCTGTGCACGCCGCACCGCCGCCCGTGCGGACTCCGGCAGACTGCCCGCGCCGATCCCCGGGGCTCCGGACAGGGTCAGGAACTCGCGCAGCGAATCAGGTTCCGCGTCCAGCCCATCGGTCAGCACGGTATCGCCGAGGTATTTCAGCCGAACCACCTCGGGATCGGTGGGCGCGAGAAAATACAGCGGCGGCTCGATCAGGGTCAGCGATCGCACGCTCGCGGGATCCCGCACGGCCGCGAGCAGTGTGCCCAGTACCCCGTAGGAATGCGCGACCACATGCGGGCGGCCCTGGAATACGGCGGCGAGATCCTGCGCGTCCACCTCGAAATCATGCCGTCCGCGCACCGGCGGACTCGGCTCGAATCCGCGCCGATACACCGAGAGCAGCGTCCAGCGCTCCGCGAGCGATTCCATTCCCGCCCAGGTGGCTCGGGGTCCCGCGCCCCCGTGCACGAGCACCACCTCCGGCCCACGCCCGACCCGGTGCACCACGAGATCATTCATCCTCCCAGTGTCGGCCTTGCGCGAGCCCGCGGCACCCGCCGGGTGGTGAACGACTCAGCGGTGCGGCGTCATTCGCGTGCGGGCGCCGGGCGTGTGGCCCAGCGCGTGGCGGTAGACATCGATGAAAGCGCTCGGGGATGACCAGCCGCAGCGGTGCGCCACGGCCGTTACCGAGGTGTCGGCGGCCAGGAGTTGGATGGCATGGTGCAGGCGCAGTCTGGTGCGCCACTGCGGATACGTGAGCGCGAATTCGGTGCGGAACAGGCGGGCCAGGGTGCGTTCGCTCGCACCTACTCGACGGCCCAGCGCGGGCAGCGACCAGGGGATCGCGAGATCGGATTCGACCAGGGCGCAGGCGGCGCGCAGCCGTTCGTCGACGGCGGCGGGGAGTTGTAATTCCTGATCCGGGCTGCGGCGGATGCGGTCGAGCAGCACCCGGCGCAGGCGGGCGAGTTCATCGGCGGGCAACTCCCCCGGATCCGAACAGGCGATGATCAGCTCGCGCAGCAGCGGCGGGACGGTGATCACCGCCGGGGTGGTGCGATCGGCCGCACCTGCGGGTGTGAAGCCGACGCAGTGGAATCGGGTGGGGCCGTGGAAGTGGTGTTCGTGCCAGCAGCCCGCCGGAATCCACACCGCGCGATCGGCGGGGGCGATCCAGCGGCCCAGTTCGGTATGCACCTCGGCCGCGCCCGAACTCGGATAGACGATCTGATGCTCGTGATGGCGATGCCGATCGATCCGCGCGCCACCGCGCAGGTGCTGCGCCGCGGTGGGCTCCGAATCGTAGTGACCGATTATCGACATACTTCGGCACATTATCGGAAGCCGGACAGCATCCGGAATTTCTACGCTGATCCTCGGATATCGAGGAAGGGGCAATCATGCCGAGTACGGAAATCGGCGTCGAGCAACGGGATTCGGTGCTGTCGGCGTGGAAACGCATGCGGCACTGGGTGATCGCGCACGCGGTGGACGACTTCTATCAGGGACTGGTGCCCGCGAGCATTCCGTTCTTCGTGCTGGAACGGGACTACAGCTACGTCGCCGCCTCCGGATTGGCGCTGGCCGCGACGCTGGGAAGTGCACTGCCGCAACCACTGCTGGGCTTGATCGCCGATCGCTGGCGACTGACCTGGATGGCCCCCACCGGACTCGCGCTCGCGGGACTCGGCGCGGGGCTCTCGGGGATCGCGCCGACCTATCCGATGGTGTGGCTGCTGCTACTGCTGTCCGGACTCGGGATCGCCGCGTTCCATCCCGCCGCCGGGCGGGACGCGCGCCGGGACGCGGGATCCAGCGCGACCGCGATGAGTCTGTTCGCGGCGGGCGGCAGCATCGGATTCTTCCTCGCCCCGGCGCTGGCGACGCCCGCGCTGGTGTCGCTCGGCGTCGGCGCGACCGCGCTGTTCATCCCGCCCGCCGCACTGATGGGGTTCGTGCTGTGGCGATATCAGCAACGGCAGCAACGCAAGCCCGTCGCGGCGACCACCATCGACGGCCGTGACCGCTGGGCCCCGTTCCTGCTGCTCACCGCCGTCGAGGTGGTCCGCTCGGTGATCTTCTTCGGCGTGAACACCTTCATCGCCCTGTACTGGATCAACCATCTGGGTTCGGGGCAGGCGCTGGGTGGCCTGGCGCTGACCGCATTCCTCATCGGCGGCGTCCTGGGCACCCTGACCGGCGGCCGCCTCGCCGACCGGGTCGGCATGCTCCGCACCATCCAATTCGGCAGCGCCGCGGCCATTCCCGCGTTCGTCCTGCTCCGGGTCACGCCCAGCCCCGAACTCGCGCTACTGCCCGCCGTACTGGTCGGGATCACCGTCAATATCCCGTTCGCGGTGCTGGTCAAACTCGGCCAGGACTATCTGCCCACCAAACCCGGCACCGCCTCGGGCGTGACGCTCGGCCTGGCCGTCAGCGCGGGTGGCCTGTTCGTCCCCATCCTGGGCGCGCTGGCCGACCGGCACGGCCCCCAAGCCGTCCTGACCGCCCTGTGCGTCATGCCCCTGCCCGCGGTCGTGCTGAGCCTGTTCCTGCCGTCGCCCACCCCGGCAACGGCTCACACCGCGAAAGCCACTGTGGCGGAGGAATATTCGGATCCGATCGGGCAGCCAGGATCCCGCCGATAATCGCGCAGGTGGTGTCGATATCACCGCCGGCACCCGCTGCCGTCCAACATGCCCGATCGAAGGCATCGCCGTGGCGGGCGACAACCCATAGGCAGAACGGGACGGTATCGAGCGCCGAGGTCTTGTGCCCGACACCCAATTCCATTGCCGCCGTATCGGTATCGCCCAGATCGCGCCCACGCAGAATGGCCTCGCGAACGGGTCCCGACGGTGTGCGGGCGGCGACCGCGGTAAGCAGGTCATCGCCTCGCACCCGCGGCTGAGCGGCCGCGAGGGCAGCCGCCACCGCCACCGCTATCGCACCGGCCACCGCATCCGGGTGGGTATGGGTGACCTCGGCGGAGGCGGCGGCCTCGGCCGCGACACGATCCGGATCGTCGGCGAAGTAGGCCCCCAGCGGTGCGACTCGCATGGCCGCGCCATTGCCCCAGGATCCACCACCGCCGCGCGCCCGCGCCGCGAGTTCCCGCCAGGGCTCACCCTTTTGGCGGATCAGTCGCAGGATGCGGCTGGTGCCCGGGCCATACCGCCGGTAGATGTCGTAGTGCTCGGCGAAAGACCGCGCCAGCGCGTCCTGATCGATCCGGCCGTGCGCGTCCAGAACGGCGAAGATCGAGCACGCCATCTCGGTGTCATCGGTCCAGAGCCACGGACCGGGCAGTAACGAGCGAGACCGCAACGCGGGGTGAGTGATCGGATCGTCGAAACACGCGCCGAAGGCGTCGCCCACGGCCAGTCCGCGCAGCGACGCCAGTGCCCGATCCCGGCGAGTGCTGTTCACCTGGACAGTGTCTCAGCACTCGCCGGATTCGCTATCGCCAGGCGGACGCGCTCGCGGGTGCCAGCGGGAGCACGACTTTCGAGGGGAAGCGGGCGGAGTGTTCGATATTCACGGTGGAGCCGAGTAGGCCGGGGATATCCAGGGGGTGGGGCATGGTGGCGGGAAAGTTACTGCTGGAGACGCGAATTCGGAGACTGTGGCCCGGGTCGAGTTGCTGCACCGTGGGGAAGATTCGGACCTGGAATTCGGTGACCTCGCCCGGAATCAACGGCTGGATCGAGGTGGAGGTGTTCTGGTGGACGACGGCGTACAGGGTGCCGTCGGCGGTGCGCCAGGAACGGTCCTCGTCGACGGCGCGGCGGGTGGCGGTGAGCGCGCCTTCGGTGAGCTGGCGGACGGTGCCGTCGGGGGTGACGTCCTCGAGCGCGATATCGAAGGCGGCGTCGGTGGCGGTCGAACTGGCGAACAGGTCCGCGGTGATCGGACCGGCCAGGGTCATGGCCTGATCGAATGGCGCTGTGGTGTAGGTCAATCCGTGCTGCGGGCCGATCTCGGTCTGCGCGCACGGGTCGTGCAGAGTGCCCAGGGACAGCAGATTGAGCACGAAGTCCAGGATGCCGCCGGTGGCTTTGCTGAACTCTCGACTGCACGGGTTGTTGATCAGCGAGTAGTCCCAGCGGTCCGGCGTTTGATCGCCCGGTGGCGGACTGGTCGAGAGTTGATTGCCGTCGAGGTAGTAGCTGGTCGGCGTGGTCTCGGCGAAGGGATAGGCGTTCGTGCTGAGTGCGTTGCCGTTGGCGTCGATCACGTTCAGCGGACGGCTGTTTCGATCGACGCCATTGTCGATGTCCTTGAGCCAGTGATCGAACCAGGCCGCGGTGTGCTCCTCGGTGCGGATGCGCCCCGTCGGCGCGAAACCGGTGGTGACATGCGGCCACGGTCCCTGCAGGATCTGATAGCGCGGATCGGGTTTCGCGTTCGCGGGCATCGGACCGTACGGGTCGCGCCCGGCGGCGGCGTTCTGCAATGCCGAATAGAGTTTGAACGTCGCGCCCTGGAAGATATCGGCATCACCGCCGACCGCGTACACCGCCACATCGTTGTGCACGATCTCGGCGATATCGTTCGACAGCAGCCGCGGCCCGATAATCGAATTGTCCGCGTTCAGCCCCGTGGTCAGCAGATTCGCCGCGATTCCCAGTACGCCCTGGCCATTGTCGCCGATCAGACCCCGCAGCCGATCGATGACAATGCCCAGGGCGCGCTGCGGTTCCACCAGCGCCGCCTCCCACAGATTCGCGTACTGCAACCACAGACCCGGCCAGATCACCACGAACAGCGAGATCAACGGCGCCCACTGCCCGTCCCCGAGCACATCCTGGAGCAGGTCGTAATCGGTGTTCATCGCGAAAATCGCCTTCAATGGCGAATTCTCACCGATCGTGGTTGCGGCGTGCATGGCCTCCACACCCGGGAACGAATAGCCGAACATGCCGACCTTGCCGCTGGCATTCGGCAGCCGCGAACTCCAATCCACCAATTCCTTGATGTCCTGGGCATTGCGATCGCTGATCGGCGACCACTGGCCATTCGACGCCCCGGTGCCGCGCACATCGGCGATCACATTGATGTAGCCGCGATTCACCAGATCGACCGGTGCGCTCACCTCCTGCGACACCGAGTTGATCACCCCGCCCAGATCGCCCGGCACCGGCAGGTTGTATTCCTCGAACACCCCGCCGATCGCGGATACCAGCAGCCCGTTGTACGCGCCGTACGGTGTCACCGAAAGTACAACGGGGAAGGGCCCTTTCGCGGGCTGTCCGGTCGCCGGATCCAGCGGATAGCGGATCGAGGCGTGCAAGTCGACGCCATCGCTCATACGCACGTTCTGCGCGATGTCGTACCCGGTCTGATAGGGACTCGGACTCGGCACGTATCCCTCGGGCAAACCGAATCCGGCGGGCGCGGGCAACGCGGGCCCGAGAATCGGAGCGCCCTGTGCGCGGCCGGACGGCAGCACCGCCAGCACCACGGCGATCACCAGGGTGATCGCCATCGGAATCCACCCGCCTCGGGCGGTGAACCGCCCGGTGCCCCCTCGTGCCGAGGAGACCGCGCGCCATTGCGTCGTCATATGCACAACGGTTCCACGCCGGGTATTTCCCTACTATTGGGAAATGCCTAGCGTTCCCGAGCCCGCGTTGTGCATCTGCAAGTCCGGCGTCTCATGATCGATATTCCGGAGGGATTCGCGCACAGCACGATCGCGCGGGAGGGGGATGCCGGGAAGGCGTGGATCGCGAGCCTGCCGGGCACGGTGGCGGAACTGATGCGGCGCTGGCGATGTGTCCTCGACGGGCCGGTACTGCACGGCATGGTCGGGGTGGTGGTCCCGGTGCGGCGGGGATCGACGGCCGCGGTGATGAAGGTGTCCTTCCCGCATCCGGGCAACGTTCACGAGCCGGACGCCTATGCCGCGTGGGACGGGCGGGGAGCGCTGCACCTGCTCGAACGCGATGACCGGCGGTTCGCGATGCTGTTGGAGCGCGCGGAGTTTCGTACCCTCGCCACGGTGCGCGATCCGGAGCGAGCCGTGGAAATCCAAGGGCGGCTCGCACATCGATTGGCGATCGAGCCGCCCTTCGCACTACCGCGACTCTCCGATCGAGTGGCCCGCTGGGAGCACGAGATGCTCTCCACCGCAGCCGAATTCGATGACCCCATACCGGGCGCGGTCCTGGACGCCGCCATCGCCACCCTGCGCGAACTCGGTCCGAGCCAGCCCAACCTGCTCGTCCACGGTGACCTGCACGACGGCAATATCCTGGCCTCGAACCGGGAGCCGTGGCTCGCCATCGACCCCAAGGGCCAGGTCGGCGATCCGGCACAGGACGCGCTCAATGTAATTCGCAGCCCCCGATTCGAGTCCCTGCTGCGCACAACGGATTTGCGGGCGGGCGTACTCCGGCTCCTGAATATCTATTGCGCGGCAGCCGAGATCGACACCGATCGAGCCCGCCGCTGGACCCAGGCCGGGGCGGTTCGCGAAGCGCTGTGGGGACGACGGCACGGTGATCCGAACTGGTTGATAGCGGCCACCGACAATTTGGCCGCGGCACTGACCGAATGACGTGGATTCGTGGAATGCGCTACTTCCGAATGACGTCGTGACCGATTTGCCCGATTAGGGTGGGGGGTGTGAACGTTGAAGTGACCCCGTTACCGGGCATCGGTGTGCGTAAGGAATTTCCACTCTCCGGCTCACGCCGCAGACTCGGTGTGATCGACCGTAAAGACGGCACCATCGACCTGCTCATCGGCAAGATCGGCAATCCCGATGCCGCCGACCAGATTCCGATGACCGGACCGGAGGCGGCCACCCTGGCGAATCTGCTCGGGGCGCCGCAATTGGTCGCGCAACTCGAGGACGAACACCGCGATCTGGAAGGACTGTCCACCCGGCAGTTCAGCGTGCGGGAGGGCTCGCCCTACGCGAACCGCGTGCTCGGGGATACCCAGATGCGCACGCGCACGACCTCCTCCATCGTCGCCGTCATGCGGGCCGGGCACGCGATCCCCTCCCCCGGCCCGGAATTCATCCTCACCTCGGGCGATGTCCTGGTCGTCGTCGGCACGCCCGAAGGGCTGGCCGCGGCCGGCCGAATTCTCACCGAGGGCTGAGACCGGTGGCCGTACCGGTGCGTTCCTGTCGGCGGCGTGAACTAGGCTTCGGGACACTGTGACAGTCGGTACCGGACGCTTTAAACTTTTCGGCGCACCCGCCCGTACTGCGGAGATGCGCCGAAAGTCCGGATCTGCTTGGGTTCCAGTGGTTTTCCAGCGGTAGCGTAGAAACTGTGCCGGTCGATGGAGTCCGGCGGTACGGGATGTGGGTGCGAAGTGTGGGATTTCGAGGTTTCTCCCCGGCAGTCGATCGGCGGATCGGTGCTGACCGAACTACAGGCGAAAGCCGAGACCGATGCGGTGGCTTTGCGCATCGGCGTCGTGCTGGAGAACAACGGCGCCGTGCTGTTGCTGGAGCGCGTTGAATACGTGGCGGGCCGCCGGCCGCTGAACCTACCCGGCACCACGGTACGCCCCGGCGAAGCGCTGGCGGCCGCCGTGGCGCGCGCGGTGCTCGAGGAGACCGGGCTCACGGTCACCGACATCACGGCGCACCTCGGCAGTTTCGACTATCTGGACAATGCCGGAAAGCCGGTCCGGCGCGAACATTTCGCGGTCGAGGTGGCCAATGTGGGTCCGATTCGGCTGACCAATTACGGCGGTTACCAATGGCTTCCGCTCGATGGCGAACTGCCGGTCACCTCATCGATCCAGCGCATCCTCGCCGCCTACGGCGAATTGCGCTGAGTCATCCGGAGCCACCCCGGCCACGATCTCGCGCAATGCGGCGATGTGGCCGAGGAAGGCCTCCCGCCCCGCGTCGGTGAGCCGGGCGCGCACCTTGCGGCGACTGCCGTCCAGGCGCCGCTCGGTCCCGACGTAGCCCGCCTCTTCCAGGGTCGCGAGCTGCTTGGACAGCGCCGAATCCGAGAGCCCGAGCCGGTCCTTGAGGAAGGCGAATTCCGCCCAATCCGCCGCCGCCAGGGTCGCCACCAGCGATAGCCGGGTGCTGGGATGAATCAGTTCGTCGAACCGCGCCTCGGTCATGCGCGCGCCCAGCGACGCAGCACGCGCAGCAGCTCCGGCCCGCCGAATCCGATGATCGCCGCGACCATCACCGCGGCCCAGATACCCGGATGCGCATCCCCGTCGGCGTCCAGCGAGAGTGCCAAACCTATTGTCACGCAGACGAATCCGATCAGCATGGCGATGACGACGAGCGGCGTGCGCCGCCCGGCCACCGCCGCCGACACCTGTACGCCGCCGGTGCGTCGCCGTCCGTCGAGCAGCCGCGAGGCCACGAACGAATGCCCCGCACCGAAGGCCAGCGTCGCGGCGATCACCAGCCACTGCGGGCCGAGATCGCCGATCACGCCCAGTACGACCCAGCCCGCGGCCATTCCCCACCAGTACGCGCGCGGCAATCCGACCTCGTCGGCCACCTGACGCCGTGCCCGCTCGGCCGCCTCGAGGGCGGCGCGAGCCTGATCCGGTGCAACGTTTTCCATGACTCCCTACTTTCCCATCAGGAAAGTAGAGTCCCACTTTCCCAATAGGAAAGTCAAGGGTCGGCGGGCACGCGTGTCGGCCGCGCCACCGGCCCTCACTCGGCGATGGGCCAATTCAGTTCCGTGCGAAGGTCATTCGGGTCCATATCCGGCGACGGCTCGGTGACGTACACCTCCCAGCGCACATCCGCGCCGGTGAGCCCCTGACTCTCGACCCAGGCCACCAACCGTCCCCAGGACGCACCGAGCCCGTCGAATCCACCCACGTGCACCAGCCGGGCGACCCGGCCGCCGGGCAGCGACCCGGCGAATACCGCGCCATCGGATTCGACCGCGCCGTCGACGGCGAATCCCACCTCGACATCGATCGGATCCCCGACCGCTCCGCGATACAGCCCGAACGCGGGACCGGCGATCCCCACCCGCTGTGCGGCGACCGTCTTCGCCAGCGCACCGAAGGAGGCGTCATAGAAATCGCGCAGACCGGCCATGGGCACGACCGCGCGCACGGCGGCCGTGACAGCGGGATCTAGGGTGACGAGTTCGGGAGCGGGTACAGCGGTCATGATTCTCCTCCGTGGTGAATGGACGTGCTCAACACTTGCGACGGAATCGAGGCGCGAAATTCATCGGTCACCGGGACCATGTTCGACATCGCGTGATCAGGCGGGCAACCCGATCAGATCGGCCATGAGGTTCATCTGATGATCGAAGTAGTCCGCGACGGCGTTGATCGTGCCACCGAGCCGCCCGAAAATCTCGAACGTGACCAGGCCGAAAAGCTGTGTCCAGCCGAGGAATACGCGATCGAGCACCTCCTCGGGCAGTCCCGAACCCTGTTCGTCGATGAGGACGCGGAGGTCACCGCGCACGGTATCGGGCAGTTGGGTCGCGAACACCGGCGGTGCCAACAGACCCTCGGCCTCCGCCGCGGCCGCGATCTCCGCGAGCAGCAGGACCACGGTGGCGGCGGGCACGATGGTGTCGCGCGGTGCGTCATAACCCGGGATGGGACTGCCGTAGAGCAGGCCGTATTCGGCGGGGTTGGCGCTCGCCCAGTCACGGACCGCCACGCATACGGCGAGCCAGCGCGCGCGATGATCGCCGGGCGGTAGGGCCGCGCACGCCGCCGTGGCCGCGGCTCCGAGCGATTCGTAGCTCTCCAGAATGAGCGCGGTCAACAGATCGTCGCGGCTGGGGAAATACCGATACAGGGCCGAGGCGACGATGCCCATATCTCGGGCGACACCGCGCAGCGAGAGCCCCGCACCGTCCGTGGCCAGCCGCTTACGGGCGGCGACCTTGATTTCCTCGATCATTTCGGTGCGCACACGCGCGCGCAGGGAAGCGGCGGACATCCCCGCAGTATAGAGAACGGTCGACGAGTTAGAGAACAGTAGATGGTT
The DNA here is from genome assembly GCF_042885355.1 of Nocardia sp. NPDC058058. NCBI lineage: Bacteria > Bacillati > Actinomycetota > Actinomycetes > Mycobacteriales > Nocardiaceae > Nocardia > Nocardia sp. NPDC058058. The sequence continues at coordinate 1,294,500 of NZ_JBHVSA010000001.1, forward strand.
ACAAGAACAGTGTTCTTGACTCGGAACACCGTGGCCGACTACCGTCGAAGCACATCGAGAACAGTGTTCTCGGAGCAGCCTCCCCAACCGGATCGAGCACCTCATGCCCCTGCACATCGTCATCGGAGCGGGTCCCGTCGGCACCGCCACCGCACTTCGACTCGCGACCGGCGGGGAACGGGTCCGCCTGCTCACCCGCCACGGTTCCGGACCCGACCACCCGGGCATCACCCGCATCGCGGCCGATGCCACCGACGCGGCGGCGCTGGCCGGCCACTGCGCGGGCGCGAGCGCGGTGTACCAGTGCGCACAACCGGCCTATCACCGCTGGCCGCAAGAGTTTCCGGCATTGCACCGCGCGGTGCTCACCGCCGCCGAAAGCTCCGATGCGGTGCTGGTCACCGTCGGAAACCTGTACGGCTACGGCGAATTCACCGGCCCGGTCGCCGAAGACCAGCCCATGCGACCGAATTCGGTGAAGGGCCGGGTGCGCGCCGATATGTGGGCCGAGCAGCTGGCCGCACACGAGGCGGGCCGCATCCGTACCGCCGAGGTACGCGGCTCCGACTACCTCGGCCCGCACGCGGTGTCGGCGGCCACCACCCTGCTGCTCCCGGCGATCCTGTCCGGCCGCCGCGCCCTGGTCCCCGCCGATCTGGACGCGCCGCACACCTGGACGGCCACCACCGATGTGGCCCGGCTGCTGATCGCGGTCGCCGCGGACGAAAACGCCTGGGGCAGAGCGTGGCACGTGCCGTCGGCTCCCCCGCTCTCGGTGCGCGCTCTCGCCGATCTGCTGGCGAAGGTCGCGGGCGCGTCACCCGCCAAGGTCATGCGCATGCCCGCGATTGCGCTCCGGGCCGCGGGCCTCTTCGTTCCGGCCGCCCGTGAGCTGCGGGAATTGCGGTATCAGTTCGATCGCCCGTTCATCATGGATTCAGGTTCCGCGACAAGGCATTTCGATCTGAACGCGACCCCGATCGAGGAGAGCCTGCGCGAGACCGTCGAGGCTTTCCGCGGCGAGGCCGCCGAGCAAGGATTGGAGCGGCGGCGATGACCACTTCGACATCTCCCGCGCGGACCGCGGTGCCGATCGTCGCGGCCGTGCTGAGCATGAACGCCGGGTTCATCGGCCTGGGCGCGGTATTCGACTATCCGAAGGTGCTGGCACGTCCGAGCGCGGAGGTCCTGGCACTGTTCCGGGCACAGGAAACCGCCGTCGTGTCCTGGTTCGCGCTCCTGGCGCTCGGCGCGGCACTGTTCATCCCCATCGCCATCCTGGTCGGCCGCCTGGACGATTCCCCGCGCATGCGCTGGGCGGTACGCATCGGCATAGCGGCGGGCGTCGTCCAGGCGATCGGTCTGCTGCGCTGGCCACTACTGGTGCCGACGCTGGCCGACCGCGCCACCCACGCGGCCGAGAACTCTTCGGCGACACGCCAATTCGAGATCGCCAACCTGGTACTCGGCTCAACGCTCGGCGAAACCTGCGGCTACGCGTTGACCGCCGCCTGGACCCTGCTCGTGGCAACAGTGCTGTCGCGCAACGGTTTTCCGCGCTGGTTCACCGTCTCGGGCATAGCCGCGGCGGTTCTCATCCTCACCGGCATCGCCGCACCCTGGCATATCCCGGGCGCACAGCAGCTCAATTTCCTCGGCTATGTGCTGTGGAGCCTCTGGATGCTGGCGCTGGTCGGATTCGCTCTGCGGGGCATCACTCCGCGTTCTCGCCCGCACCAATCGCCGCGCCGAGTCGCTGCAACCAGAATTCGATTGTCGCGGTGAGGATACTGCTGGATCGGCCGGGCGGGGTCAGCCCGGTCACGCTGCCGGCCGCCAGGCCGATACCGGCGGCGAGCACGCCGTGCACCCCGTCCTCCAGCAGCTCCCCGGCTTCGGCCGCGTGCTCGGGCAGATGATCCAGAATCAGCACCCGGCCCGAATCCACCAGGCGCTCACACGCTTCGACCGCGCGCGCCTGCTGCGCCGGATCGCGCAGCACGCTGATGCCGTATTCGGCGGCCAGAATCAGCGGCGCGTTATCGGTGATCAGCTGTTTGTCCCACCAGGTGGCGATGGCATCGAGGCGCTGTTCCAGCGAGCCGTCGGTGGCCGCGATCGTATTGGCCAGGCGCGACATTCGCGTGGTCGCCCAGCTGCGCAGCACCTCGAGGCAGAGCGCCTCCTTGCTGTCGAAATTGCTGTAGACCGCGCCGATGGTGCGACCGGCCTCGGCGGCGATCGCGGCCAGGGAGGTGGCGTGGTAACCATCGGCGTAGAACAGGCGTTCGGCGGCCTCGATCAGCTCTTCCCGCGTCTGCGCCTGGCTTTCGGCCCGGGTCAGCACCTTTCGAGCGGCCACACTTCCTCCGTTGTCAGTCCTGGGCGGGTGGGAATACCGCGCATTCCAGGTACCGACATTATCCGGATTTGTGCAATTGGCCAACGCCATGTGTCCCGCCGCGTTCACCGGTCCTTTCCGGCGCTCGCCCGCCGGGCCAGCGTGCGACCGATATCGGTGACCGGCTCATCGCCGTAGACCCACTCCCGGGCGATGCGATGCCAATTCCGGGTGGCGACCAGCTGCCCCAGAATTCCGAAGGTCAGAAAGTCGGCGCGCCGGGAGAACACATGCTCGGGCGGCAGCATCTGATGCCGCATCCCGCTGAACTCGGTCATTCTCGGATCCACCGCGGACAGCAGCGCCCCGGTGGCGAGATCGGGGGTGACGGTGAGCTCCTGATCGGCCAGATTCCATTCCGATGCGGCCCAGAGGTATTCCAGGCATTCCGCCGGATCCACCCCGGCCGCCGGATCGACGATGCCGCGCGCCACCAACAGGGCATACAGATCATCCGCGCGACGCTCGACCGCGGCCCGCGCGACGCGGCGCTCGAATTCGATATCGGCGGGGCTCATCCGGTTGTAGAGGCCGAAATCGATGAATCCGACGCGTCCGTCGGGCGCGAGCAGCACATTGCCCGGATGCGGATCACCGCAGAACTCGCCGCGTTCGAACAGCGAGCCGATGTAGAAGCGGTAGATCACCTCGCCGATGTGGTCTCGATCGGCATCGGGCAGAGATTGCATGTGCCCGAACGGTTTCGACGGCAGGAACTCGGTGACCAGAACCCGATCCGAGCAGTGCTCGAGCACGCTGTCCGGTACCACGATGTACGGATGCCCGCGATAGTGCGCGGCCACCAGTCGCTGCGTGCGCGCCTCGCGCCCGTAGTCGAGTTCGGCCTCCAGATTCCGGGTGATCTCGTCGATCAACGCGCTGCTCGAGAGCGCGGGCCACATGGACTGCCCCAGTTTCACGAACAGCGCGAGATTGCGCAGATCGGATCTGACCGCCTTCTCCACGCCCGGATACTGCACCTTGACCGCGACCTCGCGCCCGTCGCGAAGTACCGCCCGATACACCTGGCCGATGGATGCCGACGCGATCGGCTCCTCGTCGAAATCCCGGAATACCTTTGCGAGCGAACCGTATTCGCTCTCGAGCACACCGCGCATACCGGAGAACGGCACCACCGGGGCCTGATCGCGCAGCAGCGCCAACTTGGCGCGGAACCGCTCCCGATGCGATTCCGGCACCAGATCCAGGTCGATCACCGAGAGCATCTGGCCGAGTTTCATGGCCGCGCCCTTCATATTGCCCAGCACGTCGACCAGTTGTTCGGCGCTGTCCAGGGTGGAACGGCGGGACAGCACCTCGCGGGCGTGTTCCGAACGGCCGATCATGGACAGCCGGGCCGTCGCACCGCGTGCGGCCTGTCCGGCCGCCAGCATGCCGAGCTTGCGACCCCGGGCCACCCGGCCTTTCGGAACCCGCTTGACCATCGGCATCTCCTCGAATCCTGCTGTCGGTCTTTCCTGCCGCGATGCTCGGCGCATGCGGAGCGGCTGTCAATTGTGCAATGTGCCGGTATGCGGTTCGGGCGCGCACACGATCAGTCGCCGTACCGCCGCCGCACGGCGTTCGGTGGTGGCGGCCTGTTCCAGCATCCCGGTGTCCGGCAGGCCCGGTGCGGCCGCCAGCACCCGCACGGTCTCATCGGGCAGATATCCGATGACATCGAGCAGTTCCGCGGTGGCCCCGGCGGCGACGGCCAGCTCGCACAGTCGCGAAACGCCCTCGGCGTCTTGGGATTCGAAGAGCATCGCGGTCATCGGAGCGGCGAATTCGGCATCCACCCTGGCCAGCAGGGACAGTGCCGCCACCAGCACGTCCGGCTTCCCGGAGCCGCCCAGTGCCACCACGCGCGCCCGGCGCTCGGGTGACACCGTCCGCAGAATGCTGTTCAGGACTTCGGTGCGCGAGACCATCGCACCGGTGAGCACGATGGCCTCGTCATCCTGGACATGCCTCTCGAAGGCTCGGATCAAATCGTCGGTGGCATGTTCGACGAACCGTGCGGCGGTGATGTAGTCGCGACGGCGCAGCAATTCATCGGCGGCCGGAATCAGCAGTGCGAAAGGTAATTTCGGCGCGAAGAAGGGAATCACGCGCGGGTCCACATAGGGTGCGGCATCGGCCAGATAACCCGGCGGCATCCGGCTCATCAGCCCGGCGGCGCGGTGCTGATGGTCCATGCCGATCGCACCACCGCCGCGTCCGGCGACCTCGGCCGGAATCGCCTTGACCGCCACCGTGGCGGCGACCGCGTCCGGGACCAGTGGGGCCAGTTTGCTCACGCGAGCGAAAACCGCTGCCAGCGAATCGAACAGCGAGTCGGAGATGCGCGTGCGCAGCGCCTCGACCTGGTCCGCGCCCAGTCGTTCCAGACCGCTCACGGCCGCGGGCTCGACATCGAGTAGTTGCGCCAGCATCGTGATCTGGGCGCGAGTCACCAAGTCGGCCATCACTTCTCACTTTCCGAACAGAATCGAACGGGCCGGGATGCGCAGGAAGCGCGGCAGTACCTTCATGGCGTCGTCGATCGCCCGATCGAGACCGTGGCGCTGCGCGGTTCGGGCCCGTCGCAACAACTCCAGCAACTGTTCGGATTCGGCCGCGGTCAGTGCCGCCAGCACGTCATCGTCGGGTCCCCCCAGTGCGGCCCGCAGTGCGGCATGGGAATCCTGCACCGGCGCACCCCCTTTCCGCTCGATCAGCCTGGCGGCTGAAATAGCATCACTATTCACATAGCAGTATTATACCGATAGCGAGTGGCGTCAACCGGGAAGACGGTGGGATCGTGGGTGATCGAAAGGTGTTGACGCGGGCCGAAAGTCAGGCCCGAACCAGGGAGAATCTGCTCGACGCCGCCGAAGAGCTGTTCTTCACCCAGGGGTATCACGCCACCTCGATCGCGGCCATCGCCGCGGCGGCCGGGCGCACCATCGGCGCGCTGTACAGCAATTTCGACAATAAGGAAGCACTCTGCCTGGCGGTGATCCAGCGCGGGCTCACCCGGGAAGTCGGCAAGCTCATGCCCGCGCTCATCGCCGCGCCGGATGACGCGCATACCCGCATGGACGTGCTGACGCGGTGGTGGGCGCGATCGTCGGCGAACAATCCACTGCTGGCCCTGGGCGCGGAATATCTGATCAGCATCCTGCGGGACGCGCGGCAACGCGCGACCACCGCACAGGCCGTCGAACGGCTCGTCGCCGCCGGCCGCGTACTACTGGAAGACTTTCTGCCCGAAGATATTACGACCACCGGACCGGGATCGGAGGCGGCGGTCCGGGCCATCGTCGCCACCGGCGCGGGCCTGGCGATCGGCAGCGCCGCCGAGGTGATCACCGCCGAGGAATCCGCGCAATTGCTCGGCGATACCGTCGAGCTCTGGATTCGGCGATTGCGCGACACCCTTCAAGCGCGGGATTGAAGGGCGTCGCGCCCGAACGCAGTAACTCCTACTCCGCCGCCGCGCGGGCGGGTTCGGGCACCGTGCCACTGCCACCGTCGACGGAATCCGCTGCGGCGGTGCCGGATACGGACCGGAAGGTGTAATCCTGTTCCGGGTCGAAGCGCTCGCTGTGATCCCACAGCGAATCCCGGAAGCCCCGGGACGGGCGCAGAATCGGAGCCTCACCCCGGTCGTTGAAGAAGTAGCTCCGCACCTGATGCCGCTTGAACTGCCGTTCGACCAGGTACTCCTGCGCCACCTGCGTGAAGGGACTGCTCGTCATCATCTCGTGCCATCCATCGTGCGCCCGCTGGGTCACCTCGGCGACCTGCGCGCCCTGATCCCGGGCAGCGGCGATGACCCGGGCCGCATGCAGTGCGGAGCTTTCCATCATGCTCACCCACGTCACACCGTTCCACCCGTAGGGACCGTAGAGGAACCAGCGGTTCGGCAGTTTCGGAATCGTCACCCCGGCGTACGCCTGCATTCCGTTGGCGCGGTAGAACTCTCCCAAATCGAACCCGTCCCGGCCGCGGACCGCGCCGATCGGGAACGCCTCCGGATCCGAGGCGACATTGAATCCGGTGGCGAGCACGACCATGTCGTAGTCGCGATTCACGCCGTCGGTGGTGCGAATGCCGGTTTCGGTGAAGCGTTCGATGGGGGTGGTAACCAAGGTGCCGTTGTCCCGGCTGAAGGTTTGCAGGAACCCGCGGCCGAAGGTCGGCATATTGGCCATCAGACCGTGCCGGGGTACCAGGGCGCGGCGCGCATCGCGATCGGTCACCTGCACCTTCAGGTACAGCCCGTACGCCACCCGCAGCACACTCTCGAGGCCGGTGATCAGCGCCATCGCCGCCCGTTTGGGAAGGCGTTCGGCCCCGACGACGATGGCCTGGTACACATACCAATTCGCCATATAGGCCGCGGTGTGGAAGCGCGGTGAGCGCATCAGGCGCCGGCCGATGCGGCCGAAAGCGAAGTCCGGCTTGGGAAAACACCACGTCGCGGTGCGCTGATAGACATCGAGCTGTGCCACGTCCGGAACGATCGACGGCACGATCTGCATGGAGCTGGCGCCGGTGCCGATGACCGCGACGCGCTTACCGCGATAGTCGTAGGAGTGATCCCATCCGGCGGAGAGCATCACCTTGCCGGTGTAGCGATCCACATCGGGGATGCCGGAGTTCGACCGCGGTTCGAGGAAGAATCCGGTCGCGTTGAGCACGTAGCGGGCGGTCAAGGTTTCGCCGCCGGTCAAATGCAGTGTCCAGAAACCGTTTTCGTCATCCCACACCTCGCGTTCGACCGAGACGCCGAAGCGCGCGCGGTCGTACAGCCCGTGCTCGCGTGCGACGCGCTGGCAGTACTCGCGTACCTCGTCACCGGGCGCGAACACCCGTGACCAGCGGTTCGGCGCGAAGGTGAATTCGTACGAGGTGGAGGGCACATCGAGTGCGACGCCCGGATAGGTGTTCGCGATCCAGGTGCCGCTGAAATCGCTTCTGCGGTCCAGGATTACGAAGTCGTCGATACCCGCTCGCCGCAGCTGGCAGCCGGCGGCGATACCGCCCACGCCCGCCCCGATGACCGCGGCTTCGACATCGGGGACCGCTCCCGCTCTTTTTCTGGTGTTAGACGCCAATGTCCTGACTTCCTGATCGACCTTCGCCCATCGCCCGGTGGATCCCGAGGCGAGGAGCCTGCCGCACGGGCGCTCACACCGCCCGAATTTTTGAAATAGTACAACTATCCGAATAGTCAATCAATCCGTATCTCATCGCTATCCGCCATGCGCATAGCCTCGCCTGCGTGCAACACCCTTGTGATGTCATCACTATCCAGATAATCTCGATATCCAGTGACCCGGATGGCCGTCGAGAGCCTCGGGGTCCTCGGAGGAGAGATCTGCAATGTCGCAAACCTTTACCCGCCGATCGCCAGTCAGTCAGCACGCGACGGCCCCACCGGGAAACGCACGGCCACTGGACCGAATCGCACTGTCATTGACCGAACCCGCGACCATCAGAGGGTGGTACGGACTCGTCATCGCGATATGCCTCGGGATGATCGCGGTGACCCTGGTACTGCTCATCCGGGTCATGCCGGAGGGTTCGGATATCGCGGGCACCGTCGAGTTCTACGACAAATACAACGGGCTGCTGCGCGGGGTCGCGGCACTGCTGGCCGTGGTGTTCCTGGTCGGCGCGATCTGGTCCGGGGCGTTCATCGGCACGCTCTGGGCCGCGGACACCAGCCGCAATCGGGTCTACACCTGGTCCGCGATCTTCAGCGAGGTGCTGGTGCTCGGCCTGTTCTTCGCGGAGGCCGGGATCTTCGCGGGCACCGTACTGCTCTCCGGGCACGCACCCGATTCGATCGTGCACGCCCTGCATGTCGTGGTGCTCGTGTCCGCGGCGATGCTGGGACCGGTGTGGATTCCGTTCGCGCTGGCGGCACTGCTCATTTCACGCCGCACGGGACTGTTTCCGACCTGGCTGAACACGGTGTGCGTGGTGGTGATCGTGATCGACCTGTGCACTCTCACAGGCGTTTTCACCCTTTCCGGTCCACTCAATGGCGAGAACGGGCTGATCGGCGCGTTCGCGGGGGTCCTCAGTCCGGTCGTATGGGTCGGCGGCGTGGTGGCCTGGGAAGTCGTGGAGTGGGCGCGGTACCGGACCGATCTCAACAGTGGAGTTGACGCGAAATGACTACAGACAGAGAACATCCGCAGTACGAGGTCGCCGTCATCGGCGCGGGACCCGGCGGTATCGCGGCCGGGGCGAAACTGCGCATGAGCGGAATCGACGACATCGTCATCCTCGAGCGTGCCGATGATGTCGGCGGCAGCTGGCACGAGAATCAATATCCGGGTATCGCCGTGGACGTGCCGTCGACCACGTACCAGTATTCGTTCGCGCGAAATCCCAACTGGTCCAGGTTCTTCGCCCACGGGCCGGAGGTCAAGCGGTATCACGCCGAAATCGCGCGCCGGTACGGACTGTACGAGAAGACCCGCTTCAATTCCGATGTGGTGCGCGAGATTTGGGATGACGAGGGGAAGTTCTGGGCGCTGCATCTCCAGGACGGGTCGATCGTGACGGCGAGATTCCTGATCAGCGCGATCGGGGCGTTCGTCCGGCCCAAGGACGATGTCGGCATCGCGGGCGCGAGCTCGTTCCAGGGCAAGGTCCAGCGCCCGACGGACTGGGATTACGGCTACGACATGGCGGGCAAGGCCGTGGGCATTATCGGCACCGGGGCGAGCGCGGTGCAGATCGTGCCCGCCATCGCACCGGAAGTGGGGACGCTGACGGTCTTTCAGCGCACCCCGGTCTGGTCGGTGCCGAAACCGGATTTCGTGGTGCCCAAGGCGATGCAGGCCGCGCTCGCGGTGCCCGGTGTCTCCGCGACGATCAACGGTGTCGCCTTCGTCGTGGTGGATCTGTTGCTGCGCATGGTGTCCCGGTCGCCGATGCGGCTGTTCCGGCCCGTCGCGAACACATTCGACGCGTGGATGATCGCCGGGTATCGCTGGTACGTGCGGCAGGTGGTCGACGATCCCGATACCGCGGCGAAGCTGAGCCCCGGTTTCGGCGTGCTGGCCAAGCGCCCGACCATGTCCACCGGATATCTGCCCGCCTACAACCGGGATAACGTCACCCTGATCACCGACCCGATCGCCGAGATCACCCCCACCGGTGTGCTGACCGGAGACGGTGTCCTGCACCAGCTCGACGCCCTCATCCTCGCCACCGGTTACGAGGTCTTCTCCGACCCCGAAACCTATATCCCCGGCACCGTCATCGGTCGCAACGGCTTCGATCTGGCCAAGTTCTACCGCGAGGAAGGCCTCCAGGCCTACCAGAGCGTCTCGGTCCCAGGCCTCCCCAACCGCTGGACCCTGGTCGGCCCCTACTCCTGGAGCGGCACCAGCTGGCACGCCTTCGTCGAAACCACCGCCGACCACGCCATCCGCGCGATTCGCGAAACCCGTTCCCGCGGTGCGGAAGTCTGCGAGGTTCGAGAGGAAGCTGCCGCCGCCTACCACCGCGAGATCCACCGGCAAGCCGAAGGCGTCCGCTACTACCTCTGCGAACTCAACGCCCACGTCCCCACCTACTACCGGAACTCCCAGGGCGACAGCACCTATATCCGCCCGGAGAGCTTCTTCACCGCCCGCCGCCGAACCCGGCAGTTCCCCCTCGACGACTACCGTTACGAGACAGTCGATTCCGTATCGATCTGAGGCAGCGTGCCGAGAATCTGCGCGCGCATCCGAGCCGGAGTCTGCCCGTAGTGCTCGCGATAGGCTTCGCGGAATCTGCGCGTACTCGGAAAACCTTCCTCGAAAGCTATCCGGTCCATATCGATCGGTAGCGCGACCGACAGGCGCCGATGCGCACGCTCCACTCGGATCGTGCGCAAAAGCACACCGGGCGAAGGGTATCCGGAGCTTTTCAGCACCTTGTACAGCGTCCGTTCACCGATGCCCAGCATCGCGGCAATGGCTTCGGGCGTCACCCGGGGATCATGTGCGTGATCCTCGATCAGCCGTCGCGCGCGTTCGACGTCCAGCGCGCGCCGACCGGATCCGATACCCGGCGACGGATTCAACGCACCGTCGAGCAGGGTCAGCGCAGCGGTGCAGGCAACGCTGAAATCCGCTGCCGTCCAACCCTCTTCCTCGACCAGCATGCGCACCTGACTTCGCAGCGCCCGCACCAGTGGACGCGTATCGTCCAGTGCGAGCGGCCCGCCCTCGGCACGTGCCGAATCGACCGAACGCTCCGGCACGGTCAGGATCAGCGCGCTGATCGTCTCACTGTGCCTCATCCAGAGCGGCTGCCCCCAATGGAAGAAACACACCCGTCCCGGTTCGAAGATCTCCCGGGATTCCCCTTGTTCGAACGTGAATCGCCCCTGCAGCGGTATCAGCAGGCGATAGCTATTGTCGCCGTCGCACCGCACATCTCGCCGCGACCGCTGGTGATCGAGCGCACCCGAGGTGAACCGCACCACCTGGAATTGCCCGGCGTTCTGCGCGTAGGCCTGCGAATTGAACTCCCCCGCACCGAATCCCAGCCCCACCGAGCCCTGCCGCTGCCGCAGGTACTCACTCCACGATCCCGCCGGATCCGCTTCATCGGTCGAAAACCGCTCCGACAGATACTCCGTACCGTTCTCCCGCACGCGCGGGAGCATAGCGGGCAGAAAACGACCGCGAATGGGCAGGAAAACGGTAGAACCGCCGAGACGACGGAACCTAGTGTTCGAGAAGCGCTTTCGATACCGGACGACATCCGGGTGTCAGCGAGACGGCGCTCGGCCTCCAGGTAGGAGGGGAAGGCCGAGGGATGGCCGAACATGTGTGCCCGTCCGTGCCATTCGGACGGGCACACCTCTTTGGCGTGGGAAACCATAGCTCCCCGCCGGTCACCGGGAATTTGTCGGAGCTGTTCGAAAGTATCGTCGTATCCTCGGTTTGACCGGGAACGCGCGGTGACCGCGTGGCTTCGAATCGAATGGGGGTGGTGCGGTGTGACCCGCATGGGGATATCACGGATCACCGAGGCGGTGGAGCGCGGGAAGCAGGACCGCGAGACCGTGGCGTTCACCGTCGAGATGGTGCGGCGTTCGGCGAAGGTGGTGCCGGGCCTCGACCCGACGCTCGCGGGATTGCTGCGATTGCTGGCGAAGCGCCTGTCCGAACAGGGGCAGCATGAGCAAGCCCTGGCCGCCGTCGACGAGTCGGTGCGGATCGCCCGTCGCGAAAAGGCCACGTGGAGTGCGCGTTTCGATATTCAGCTGGTGTGGTCGCTGGCCGTGCGGGCCGATATCCTGGACAGCCTCGGCCGCGGGCGCGAAGCAGTGGCCGCGGGCCGAGAAGCGGTGGCATCGTGCCGATATGGGCTCTCCGACGAACCGCGCCTGTTCGGACCCGCCCTGGTGGTCGCGCTGGACACCGTGGCCAGATCTCTCGGCGATATCGGTGAACCACTCGAGGCATTGGAATTCGGCGAGGAACTCGTACAGATCCTGCGCCGCCTGACAACTCGACGACCGCAGTATGACCGCGCCCTCGGCGCCGCCCTGCACCAGAACGGCGTCTACTTCGCCGGAGCCGGACAACACGCGGACGCTCTACGCGCCACCGACGAGGCCATCCAGGTGTTCCAGCGTCTCCGGGATCAGGAACCGGGCTCGTACACAGCCCAATTGCGGGTGGCGACCGACAACCGCGACATATTCCTGAACCGCCTGGCCGGATCCGGCCACGTAATCCTGGGCCCCTACCCCCTCTGCCGGTACTGCGAACAAACCAACGGCGGCCTGATCGCAGTGCGCCACCGGCAAATTCACATCCGAGCCGCAGACCGCGAGTCCTGCGTCGACCACAAACTCACCGACATCATCACCACCCTCTGGAACCGCGGCTGCGACACCAGATCCTCCTGCCAGGACGAGAACGGCCGAGCAATGGTGACACCGGCGGCAGGCCACGCCGACCTGGCCGTGAACATCTTGGCGGACATGGGCATTCACACCGACGAAGTAGACGGACTCGTGTACTTCACCCTGCCCCCGGAGACGAAGTCCTGACATTCGACAGCCCGCCGGCTGTAGGTTCTCACCGAACTTGGCAATCGCCTCTCCTCCGACCTGCTTGTTCGACCCAATTTCTCACTGACTTGTCCGACGGGATTCTCACCGACATGTCAATTTCCTCGACGTTCTTCCCAGCTCACGCAACTCGGTGATCGCCAAGAGCACAGGGCAAGACGTCGGGTACAAACCAACCACTCCGCCCACGAACACCCATGAGCGGTACCGAAATACACTCTGGTGCCGCGTCATTCGATTTATCCAGGGTGGAGACGTGCGCACATTCCACGAAATCGGCACCGCGCCGGCGCACGGTCCGCGCACCGAGGTGAGCCATCGCGCACCCCCCGACTCGGTGATCGGACCACAGGAGCCGCATGAACCAGGCTCGCGCCTTGGGGGCGCAGGGGGCGGCCGACGGGCCGACCACGTCGCCGCACAATGCGTTGTGGCCACGGTGCTCTCGCATTTCGCGGTCTCGCCCTGCTGAGGACGTCAGGCGGTCAGCGTGACATCCGCGCGTCGGTGGGTCCGAGTGCGTCCCAGCCCACCGATCGCATTCGGTCGCCGCGATTATCAGGGTTCTTTCCGGTGAAAGACCGGTTCCCAGCCCGGTGGCATCTGTATCTTTTCCGGGTGGTTCACGGTGGTCCATTCCTCGACGATATTCAGGTCGTTGAAGCTCGCGATGGTTTCGCCACCGATGTCGTGTATCGAGTCGATGTCATCGGCCGATGGAACTCCGTCGATGATGAAATGTAGATGGAGGGTGCCTTCTTCGACTTTGAAGTAGATGGCACGAAATGATGGGGACACTTCTCCGAGGAGTGCGCGGTTTATGGCAAGAACCACACTACCGCGTTCTGGTTCGTTATTCATCGCAACCTTTCCGATATTCACGGAGCCGCAGGAACAATATGCTCACCGGTGCTGGAATAGATGATCATCCCCTTGGTCGTAGGAGAGTATTGTCCAGTTTTATCATTATAATACTGCCCGATCACCTTTTCGAAATCCACGCGTTCTTTAGAACCCGGTGTGGGTATGTCGAACCTCGGTGTGACCTGCTGCCCTGTGCCGCAGTACTTATCGAGCAGGCCTTGCGGGTCGGGATCGGTCCATATGCTCTTTCCGGGCTCATAGTTGTTGGTTCCGGGGATATGCTTGTCTTGTTTTCCCTGATGCAATCTGGGTGCGTACGGCGATACCGTGGTGTCGAAATCGCTTTGAACGCGATTCTCGCCACGACCGTCGGTCCATGTGGTGACGACAGTTTGTTTGATGCGCACGGTCGAGCCTGATCGCACTCCTTCAATTCGGGCGGGATAGAGACCGGGTCCCGATTGTATGGCGTCGACGTGTTGATATTGGCCATCAACCCAAACATCGTATCCGGTGGATCTCGATATCGAACCCGGAGGGCCAACCTCTTCGCGGTTGATTATTATCGCGCCCGTGTCCGAACCGGATTTCGAAGGCACGAAACGGACCACGCCGTCGGAGATGACGGGCGATGTCGAGGATTGTTTGGGGACCACGTCGGCGCGGGTGGATGGAAACAGAATCGTCGTGTTCGCCACCGACGGTTGTGGTGCGCCGTTCGGGGACGCCGGTGTCCGCTGGATGGGGACGGCGGGACCGCCGGCGACTGCGCCCCCGCTGCTTCTGGCGGGCGAGCGGGTCGCTCGTGAGGCGAACGCTGTCGCCCCGACCACGGTCAACGCGATCAGGCGCGGATCCACACTGCCCGAGCCCGACGGTGATGGCGGGGCAGCCGATTCGGGTGACGGTGCCGGTACAGCGGTGATGACCGCGGGTGGTGCGCCCGGCTCGGATGCTGATGGCACTGGGACGGTACCGGGACTCGGCGCCGCCGGCGGGTCGATCTCGATTCTCGGCAGCGGCGCGGGTGCGGGCGCGAGTTGTGCGGGGCGCTGATTGCCGGGCAGTACCGTTTCCTCGGCGCCGGGCACGGGGAGTGCGGTAGTGGGCAGTTGGCTACCCGGCAGGACGGGGGTCTCCGCCCCCCGGGACCGGCACGATAGGTATTCCGCACACGGCACAGCCTGTGCCGGCGCGGCGGTGAGCGCGCCGAATCCGACACCGAGCCCGGTCGCGGCAGTGGCGAGCACCAACGCGGACAACCGCGCGCGGCGGCCGGTCATCGTCGGCTCCAGCGATCCTTGGCCTGTTCTCGCAGGGTGTCGATGCCCCACCAGGTGAGCCGCCCGGCGATGGACATGTACAGGAAGAACGCCAGATACACCAGGATCGCGCCGTAGTCGTCGGCCCAGCCGGGCATCCGGTTCAACGTCGCGAACGCCGTAATTAGCAGAAGCAGTCCCAGTGCCAGAGCACCCGAGGCGACAGCTGCGGGATTCAACGGCTCCGGTGCTGATCCGGTGTGCCGGTGGGCGTTATCGGTGGTGGTATCGGTCATCGTCGATCTCCTCGAGAAGGCATAGAGCAACGGCTGACGAGCGGCCAGCGGGGCGAAGTACGCGGTCACAGCCAGATGGGGTCGCCGTACACGGTGACGGAGTTGTCCGCGGTCGGTGTCGAGATCCGGGCTGTCACATAGGAGCGCAAGGTGACCGGCCCATGCAGGCATCGATCTTCACTTCGACCTGATCGGTGGTGATCGACGCGCGAGGACCGGCGAGGGGTTTGCTGCCGAAGTCGATACTCGCGATCGACCCGGGTTTGAGGGTGGTGGAGATGTTGGGGTTGATCGAGGCCTGCCCACCGATATTGAGAGCAGGTGGGTAGGAGATCGTGAGCGAGGCGTTAGGGCCGATGGAGAAACCCATCCCCAACGTGAGGCCACTGGAGACGTCGACCTGGCACCCGATCTGATATCCGAGAGTCACCGTCCCTGCGGAGATCGGTTGTGTTCCGGTTCCGTTGACCTCAGCGACAGCCTTGAGCGCGACGAATCCTTCGCGGGTGAACATGGTGGCGGCCAGGTTCGGGTACCGGTCGAGGGTTTCGCTGGTCTTGGTGACCGAGAGCGCCCAGCCGTCGTCGGTGTCCACGACCCGGTTCTTGTCCGGCACGGTATCGGCACCGGCCGTGGCCGAGCACAGTGCCAGTGCCAGTGCCAGTACGACGGCAGTAGCCGAGGCGGTGAGCGCGGTGGTGAGTACGGTGCGCGTGGTGGCGGTGGTCATGGATTCACCCAGCTCCTTGATGGTTACGGCATCGATGCGGCAACCAGAGCTGTAAATCCTCTGTAAACGGAACCGGCATGCCTGTAGCACCTGGTTGTAAACCCTTGTCAAACCTGGGTTTACACAGTTCGGAGCCCTTAAAGAGGAGCGGAATCGCTCTCGTGATCTGCAGCACTGTGACAGCGCGACCTCTGGTAATCCGGCACCCAGGCATTCGGAAGCGCCGAACTATCGCGCACATTGAATGGCTCGGCAACTATGTAGTGAACCGGATCGATTCGGGGCCGGCACAACGGCCACGGCGGCGATCGGTTCGGTGTCCCGGTCACATCGTCGCTCTTACCGGCACTGCTGGCCGTTAACAGGGTGACGTGGCGCTTGCTCTCGCAGGGACCACGTCAGGCCGCGCCGTCAGGAGATTATGCGGACCGCGTAGGGCATGATGCCGTCTTCTCGGACGGCGGAGACGCGGACTACGTCGCCGGATTGGGGGGCTTCGATCATTTTGCCGTCGCCGATGTAGAGGGCTACGTGTTGGGAGCCGCCGGGGCCCCAGAAGAGCATGTCGCCGCGTTCGCGGTCGGAGACGGGGACGCGGGAGCCCATGGTGTATTGGTAGCCGCTGTAGTGCGGGAGGGAGACGCCTACGCCGGCGAAGGCGTAGATCATCAGGCCGGAGCAGTCGAAGCCGGTTTTGTTGTAGTCGCCGTAACGGTCGGCGGTGCCGCCGTCGCGGATGCCGAGGGTGGCGCCGTCCTCATCGCCGCCGCCCCAGGCGTATTCGACGCCGAGTTGGGCCATGGCACGGTCGACCACGGTTTCGACCAGGCTGGAGCGCGCGCCGCTGGGGCGGGTGAGGGTGTAGCGGGGTGGGGGCGGGGAGTTGCCCAGTTGGGTGTGCGGGCGGTGGCCCGACGCGGCAAGGGAGGCAAGGTCATTGGCGGAGCGGTCGGCGTTGACGCGGGCTCCGGCGGCGACCGCGGCGGCGCGGGCGGCGGCTTCGTCCCTGCGGCGCTGATCATCCCAGGCCAGGTAGGCGTCGCGCTGGCCCTGTAGGCCCGCGACCTGGGAGCGGGCCGCGTCCAGTCGCTGCTGGGCCGAATCACGCTGTCCCAGCAGGGTATTGCGTTGCGCGGCCTGCCGGTCGAATTCGGATTGCGCGGCGGCGACGGCGTTCTGGGCGTCGGTCTTCTTCGTCTCGGCGTCCGCGGCGGCGGCATCGGCGGCCTGCTGCGCCTGTTTGGCGGCGGAGGTCTTGTTCGCCTGATCGACCTGGGCGCGGCGCAGGCCCCCGACCACTTGCTGCTGGGTCTGCGAGGCGATGGTCAGCACCTGCGCGCGGGCGAGCGCGATCTCCGGGCTCGGCGCGGCCATGTAATTGATCAGCGAGGTGGAGCCGGGCCGCATGTAGACCTGGGCCACGTACTTGTCGAATTGCCGGTGCGCGTCCCCCACCTGCACCCCGGCATCGGTGAGCTCGCGCTGGCAGCCCGCGACCGCCTGGGCCGCGGTATCGGCGGCGGTGCGCGCGATCTGCAGGTCCACGAGCGCCTTGTTGACCGCTTCGCGGCGCGCGGCGACGGCATCGTCGAGCAGTTGCAGTTGCTGTTCGGCGGTGGCGACCTGATTGATCAGCGCACCCACCTCGCCGACGGTGGCGTCGACGTCCGCACCCGCCTGGGCGATCTCACTATCGCTGGGATTGGGCGGTGGCGGCGGGGTGGCATGGCCGGTGGTCACGCCGACCATCACCACGATCATCGCCGCCAGCAATTCCGTGGCGACTCGAACCGGGCGCACGTGTCGTTTCGCCGGTTTTCGCATCGCACCTCCCTGGTTCCCGATCTGGCCCCGGGGGAACACCTCACGAGTCTCATTGAGCATTCCCCTACCACTGGAAACTCGAGACTCGCCTGACACTTCTTCCCCAACAGCGTCGTTGCGAAACCGTACGACACTTCAGCCACAGGGTGAATCAGCCACGCGGGAATGACTTGGCGGCAATTCAGACGTTGCCAGCCATTAGCCGGTTTGGGCTGGGATTACCGCACGACCCGGCAGCCGACCGGCCGGAAAACCTTCCGGCCGTCAGCGACGCACCAGCGAATGAGACTGGGCCCTGGCTCGAGTCGGCCACGCGGCACGATCGAACACAGAGCCCAGATAAGAGGGAAAGGAATCAGGCGACAGGGGTGCGCGGACGCTCCGGCGCGGGCACCGGCGGCTTGCCGGCGGTAGCCCGCTTGACCTTCACCGCGTACAGCCCGCCGATCATCGCGACCAGCGCGATCACCGCGACCAGCGTGATCACGGTCCAGGACACCGTCTCGGGCTGCTCGAGCCGATCCACGAACGCCTGCGCGGCATCGGTGGTGTGGTCGGGCCCGCGATATTTGGACTTGTCCTCGGCCCATTCCAGCCGCGCCCGCGCGAAACTGTCGCTGAAGGTGCCGACCCAGTCGTCGCTGAACACCACCACGGTGCCGTGCTGACTCTGACCCACCTCGGTCGCCAGATCGCGCAGATTCGCCTCGATGCCCGGGTTGCCCTGCACCACAACGATGTTCAGATCGATGCCGTGCTCGCGCGCGTCAGCGGCGATGGCGGCGAGCGCATCCTGCTTGCGATCCTTGGGTGCGGCGACATGATTGTCGGCCAAATCGAGCAGGATCGACTTCAGGTCTGTATTGGGCGGTAGTTCCGCCTTCATAGGCGTGAAAACCGAGGCGCGCGGAACGGTCACGAACGCACAGTACTGGACTACATGTCTCATCACCGCACCGCGGCACGCCGTAAGCTGCGACTGTCCCGCTGAATGAACCTCGCACCACCGCGGCGCAGGACCCGGGTGAACAGCTCCGGGCCGCTCGGGGACCTCCCCGATGCGCTCACAGGACAAGCGTACTGTTAGGGTGAAGTACGGACGAGGCCTGCGCCTCGACGAGCCACCGGCACAGCCCCGCCGATGGCCCTCCCATTCACAGACGAGTGGAGCTGACAGTGACGAGTATTGATTCCTTCGGCGCCAAGGGCACCCTCGAGGTCGGAAGCAACTCCTACGAGATCTTCCGCCTCGCGGCCGTACCCGGCACCGAGAAGCTGCCCTACGCCCTCAAGGTTCTCGCCGAGAACCTTCTCCGCACCGAAGACGGCGCGAACATCACCGCGGACCACGTCCGCGCGCTCGCGAACTGGGACCCCAACGCCCAGCCCGACACCGAGATCCAGTTCACCCCGGCCCGCGTGATCATGCAGGACTTCACCGGTGTGCCCTGCATCGTCGACCTCGCCACCATGCGTGAGGCCGTCACCACCCTCGGCGGCGATCCGAGCAAGGTGAACCCGCTCTCCCCCGCCGATATGGTCATCGACCACTCGGTCATCCTCGACGTGTTCGGCACCGCCGACGCGCTCGAGCGCAACGTCGACCTGGAGTACCAGCGCAACGGCGAGCGCTACCAGTTCCTGCGCTGGGGTCAGGGCGCGTTCGACGACTTCAAGGTCGTCCCGCCGGGCGTCGGCATCGTGCACCAGGTGAACATCGAATACCTGGCCCCCACGGTCATGGTCCGCAACGGCCAGGCCTACCCCGACACCTGTGTCGGCACCGACTCGCACACCACCATGGTCAACGGCCTGGGCGTGCTGGGCTGGGGCGTCGGCGGTATCGAGGCCGAGGCCGCCATGCTGGGCCAGCCGGTCTCCATGCTGATCCCGCGCGTCGTCGGCTTCAAGCTGACCGGTGAGATCAAGCCGGGCGTCACCGCCACCGACGTGGTGCTCACCGTCACCGACATGCTGCGCAAGCACGGCGTGGTCGGCAAGTTCGTGGAGTTCTACGGCAAGGGCGTCGCCGAGGTTCCGCTGGCGAACCGCGCCACCCTGGGCAATATGAGCCCCGAATTCGGTTCCACCGCAGCGATCTTCCCGATCGATGAGGAGACCATCAACTACCTGCGCCTCACCGGCCGCAGCGATGAGCAGCTCGCGCTCGTCGAGGCGTACGCCAAGGAACAGGGCCTCTGGCACGACGCCGACAACGAGCCCGCGTACTCGGAGTACCTGGAGCTGGACCTGAGCACCGTGGTGCCGTCCATCGCCGGCCCGAAGCGCCCGCAGGACCGAATCCTGCTGTCGGACAGCAAGAACGCGTTCCGCAAGGACATCCGCACCTACACCAACGATCCGGTCCCGCACACCGCGCTGGACGAGGCGATCGAGGAGTCCTTCCCGGCCAGCGATCCGGTCGCCTCCGGTACCGCGTCCGATGACAACAGCGTCGAGTCCGCCGCCAATGGCAATGCGGGCCGTCCGTCCAAGCCGGTCAAGGTCTCCGATCCCGAGCGCGGTGACTTCGTGCTCGATCACGGTGCCGTCGTGGTCGCGGGCATCACCTCCTGCACCAACACCTCGAACCCGTCGGTCATGATCGGTGCGGCGCTGCTGGCCCGCAACGCGGTCGAGAAGGGCCTCGCGTCCAAGCCGTGGGTCAAGACCAATATGGCCCCGGGCTCGCAGGTCGTCTCGGATTACTACGAGAAGGCCGGCCTGTGGCCGTACCTGGAGAAGCTGGGCTTCTACGTCGGCGGTTACGGCTGCACCACCTGCATCGGTAACACCGGCCCGCTGCCCGAGCAGATCTCGGCCGCGATCAACGACAACGACCTCTCGGTCACCGCGGTGCTCTCGGGCAACCGTAACTTCGAGGGTCGTATCTCCCCCGACGTGAAGATGAACTACCTGGCCTCCCCGCCGCTGGTCATCGCGTACGCGCTCGCGGGCACCATGGACTTCGACTTCGAGGTCGACGCCCTGGGTCAGGACACCGACGGCAACGATGTCTTCCTGAAGGACATCTGGCCGTCCCCGCAGGAGATCGACGACACCATCAAGTCGGCGATCAGCCGGGACATGTTCACCAAGTCCTACGCCACCGTCTTCGACGGCGATCAGCGCTGGCAGGGTCTGAACACCCCCGAGGGCGACACCTTCGCGTGGGACGAGAAGTCGACCTACGTCCGCAAGGCGCCGTACTTCGACGGCATGTCGATGGACCCGAGCCCGGTCACCGATATCAAGGGCGCTCGCGTGCTCGCGCTGCTGGGCGATTCGGTCACCACCGACCACATCTCCCCCGCCGGTCCGATCAAGCCGGGCACCCCGGCCGCGCAGTACCTGGACTCGCACGGTGTGGAGCGCAAGGACTACAACTCGCTGGGTTCGCGTCGTGGCAACCACGAGGTGATGATTCGCGGCACCTTCGCGAACATCCGACTGCGCAACCAGCTGCTGGACGATGTCTCGGGCGGTTACACCCGTGACTTCACCCAGGACGGCGGCCCGCAGGCCTTCATCTACGACGCCTCGCAGAACTACCAGGCCGCGGGCATCCCGCTGGTCGTGCTGGGCGGCAAAGAATACGGGTCCGGCTCGTCTCGTGACTGGGCCGCCAAGGGCACCAGCCTGCTGGGCGTCAAGGCCGTCATCACCGAATCGTTCGAGCGCATCCACCGCTCCAACCTGATCGGCATGGGCGTTGTGCCGCTGCAGTTCCCGGTCGGCGAGTCCGCCGCGTCGCTGGGCCTGGACGGCACCGAAACCTTCGATATCGAGGGGATCACCAAGCTGAACGAGGGTGTGACTCCGAAGACCATGAAGGTGACCGCCACCAAGACCGACGGCACCAAGGTCGAGTTCGACGCTGTCGTGCGCATCGATACCCCCGGTGAGGCGGATTACTACCGCAACGGTGGCATCCTGCAGTTCGTGCTGCGGAACATGATCCGCGGCTAGTTCGGCTCCGCACGACTCGGCTGGGAAGGGCTGTTTCACGGCCGAGTCGTGGTGGCGGGCAACGGTTTTCCGTGATCCCGCCGCGCGGTCCGCAAGGGCCGCTTCGCTCGTCGCTAGTGCGGGATTTCCGCACCGGTCGTTCATGATCGGTGTGGAGATCCCGCACATCCCGTTTCGGAGGAGTCCATGCCCAAGGTCAGTGACGACCACCTCGCCGCCCGCCGCAGCCAGATTCTGGACGGAGCACGCAGCTGTTTCGCCGAATACGGTTACGAGGGCGCGACCGTGCGTCGCCTGGAAGAGGCGACCGGTCTGTCCCGGGGCGCGATCTTCCATCACTTCCGCGATAAGGACGCACTGTTCCTGGCGCTGGCCCAGGAGGACGCCGGTCGCATGGCCGAGGTGGCCGCGAACCAGGGTCTGATCCAGGTGATGCGCGATATGCTCGCCCGCCCCGAGGATTTCGACTGGCTCGGAACGCGTTTGGAGATCGCGCGCCGACTGCGCAACGATCCCGAATTCCGCGCAAACTGGGAGGAACGCTCGGTCGAGCTGACCGCCGCGACCGTCGCGCGCCTGGAACGCCGCAAGGCCGAGGGCGCGCTACGCGACGACGTCCCCACCACGGTCATCCTCGGCTATCTGGATCTGGTCCTGGACGGCCTGATCGCCCGCATCGCCTCCGGCCATGCCAACGACAATCTGTCCGCGGTCCTGGATCTCGTGGAAGCCTCTGTGCGCCGCAAGAATTAACGCTGTGCACCGCAAGAATTGACCTACGGCGAGACCGGCATGGCGCCGAACAGTGCGGCCGATCCCGCGATGGGTGCGCCGATGAGCCAGATCGGGGCGGTGAGGATCGCGAGCAGTCCGATGATCATGGTGTGTCCCTTCGGATTCGGTGGTTACTGACCGGCCTGGGCGGTTTGCACCCAGATCAGCGGCAGGTATTCGCTCACGCAATCGACGAGTACCTGCTGGCCGGGGTGGAATCGCAGTGTCGCGGGGCCCGTCGAGAACGGTTGCGGCACACCGGTTTCGTCCGTTCGCCCCCAGCTCGCGGACGGCACCGGATAGTTCACGATCGGCGGTGTGCCGATCCGATAGGGCGCGGTGTTGCTGTAGGCCACGCATTTCCACCATTCGCCCGGCGGTGCGCCGATGGTGAGGACGCCGCCGGGTTCCGGTGTGACGGTGGGCCGCGCGGCGGCGATGCCCGCCCCGCTCAGCAGGATGATCGCGGTTCCGGCGGTGAGGACACCGGCCCGCGCCACGGTTCTCGACAAAGGGATCGCCTCCGAGCTCGATAGATCGTTACCTCGAGCAAGGATATCTTATTGCAGTTGCACTGCAATTAATGCTTTTCTATGGATCCCAGCAACACCCTGGTGATCCGATCCAGATCCTTGCGATCCTTCGCCGACAGCACCGACAGGATGCGCGTCTCGTTCTCCACATGTTCGGTGATCACCAGATCGATCAGCTCCAGCCCCCGATCGGTCAGCGCCACCCGAACCGCGCGCCGATCCCCCGCGTCGGCGATGCGGCGCACCAGCCCCGCCTGTTCTAGGCGGTCCAGTCGGCCGGTCATTCCGGCCCGCGAGAGCATCAGCGTATCGGCGAGCACCGAGGGGTTGAGCTCATAGGGCTCCCCCGAACGGCGAAGTGCCGCAACCACATCGAACTCGCCACGCTGTAGGCCGTGCGCGGCGAAGACCTCTTCGATCTGCCGCCCGGCCACGATCGAGAGCCTGCCGAGGCGGCCGATGATGGCCATCGCCTCCAGGTTCAGATCGGGCCGTTCGCGATGCCACTGCGCGGTGATGGCATCCACCGCATCGGATTTCGTCTCACCCATGGACAACATTCTATTCGCTCCTATATAGTTCGGTAGCGAACTATAACCCATCGAATAATTCGGAGCTTGCCATGAACACCACTTCCCGCCCCGTCGCCATCCGCCAGCCGCACGAGGCCGAGACCCTGGGCACCGACAGCGTCACCATGCGACTGATGCTGGACGCCAATGAGACCGGCGGTTCGGTCAGCACGCTCGAGGTCACCATGAAGCAGGGTGCGGACGGCGCGGCCCCGCACTTCCACACCCTCTCCGATGAGCTGTTCTACGTCGCCGACGGCGAACTGCAATTGCTCGCCGGGGATCGCATCGTCACCGTCGCGGCGGGCGGCTCCATCGTGGTGCCCAAGCTCATGCCGCACGCCTTCGGCGCGACGCCGGACAGCTCGGCCCGCATCATGATCGCGCTGATGCCGGGCGTGCAGCGTTTCGAGTACTTCCGCACCCTGGATCGGATTGCCAAGGGCGAATCCGGTTTCGAGGAACTGGCGAAAGCGCAGGAGGAGTTCGACAACCATTTCGTCGATGCCCCGCAGTGGTGGGCCGAGCGCAATGCCAACCGCCGCTGAACGTTTTGCGGCCGCCCGTTGAACGCATACCGGCCGGCCCCTGCGCTCCCGCGTGATCAATTGCGTGGCAGCGCGCCAACCTGCGGCAATACACCCGCGGCGATATCGGTCGCGGGTAGCCCGGCAATCGCCGGATTGTGCCGCAGACCACTGAATTTCCGGAATGCGCGACCGAATGCCCGGGTTGTTCGGTTCATGGCATTCTCCGTACCGGTCACCGTTCGCGGCTACGAACTCGATATCAACGGCCACCTCAACCAGGCCGTGTACCTGCAGTACGCCGAGCACGCGCGCTGGGAGATGCTGCGGGCGGCGGGGACACCGGGTGAGAAGCTGGTGGCGGCGGGCATCGGACCGGTGGTGCTGGAGAACAACATCAAGTACTTCCGGGAACTGCATCTCGGTGATGAAGTGACCGTGAGCTGCGAATTCGAATGGCAGGGCGGCAAGGTTTTCACCATGCGCCAGCTGATCCGCAAGCTGGACGGCACCGTGTCCGCGGAGCTCACGGTGATTGCCGGGATTATGGATCTGAAGGCTCGCAAGCTCGTTTCCGATCCGGGTGCCGCACTGCGAGGACTCGCCGAATCGCCCGGGACACTTGGACTCTGATTCGCGCACGGGGTAGCGAAAAAGTCTCAGGCTGAGCGGTTTCCGACGCCTCGGTAGGGTTTGCCGGAGCGTTGGAAATATTTCGTTGCGAACCGATTCGGCGGCGTCGCGGGATATGATTCAGATCAAGCTCGGCCCCGCAGCAAATCCCGAGCAGATCGGAGTTAAGCATGACCGGCGCCCTCCATCACCTCGCGTCAGCGCATATCGACGCTACCGCGCCACCGCTATCTGGCTATCTCGTAGCATCCACCGAGCGGTACATCAGCGTGCGCGTCTCCGACGGCACCTGGACCTTCCGCAGGGCAGATGTCCTCGACCTCACTACAAGGGAAGTTGTGGCGGCGCAAGGAATCTGCGAGGGCAGCCCGGTGTATGTGCGGGTACGCAATGGCGCCACAGCGGATTTCACGCAGCGTCGTCGCGTCGAACTCACCGAACGGCCGCCCACGATTCCGGCCGATTACTCCCCCGCGCGCGGCGATGAGGAGCTCCAGGCGCTCACCGAGGCCTGGGCCCGCGGCCTGGAACTCACCGCTCACCCCGGCGTCGGCGGCGCCACCATGACCTGCTGCCAAACCCGATCGCTGCACGGCAGTGATGACGGCATAGCCGCCGACAGTCTCGACTGACGGAGCCCAGATGCCCGCCCGCACAACGGGTTCGGTACTCGTAGTCACCGAAGCCGACGACCTGCACGGCGATGCGCTCGCCGCCACCCTGCGGAAGCACCACGCGCTCAGTCCGATTCGACTCGATATGCGCGACTTCCCCCGGGAGAACGGAACTTTCCGGGTGAGCCGGGACGGCACCTCGCGCAGCCTCTCCCATGTGCTCGGACTCGACGCGGTGTCCGCGGTCTGGTGGCGACGCCCGCATCCGACCGCGGTGCCGGGCAGTCTGCGCAGCGAGGACGATGCCTATCGGCAGGCCGAATGCGATGGCTTCCTACAGGGCCTGCTGTGGTCCATGCCCGCGCTGTGGGTCAACGATCCCGGCGCCGATCGGACCGCGAATCGTAAACTGGTGCAACTGGAAACGGCCTACCGCGCCGGTTTCGCGGTGCCGGAGACGCTGATCACCAATGATGCCGACGAGGCGCGCTCGTTCATCGATTCGCGGCCCGGGCCGGTGGTGTTCAAGCGCACCGGCACCGGCCGCGGCGCGTTCACCGAGACCCGACTGGTCACCCCCGCGGATGTGGATCTGCTGCCCGGAATCCGCAACTCCCCCACCATTTTCCAGGACTACATCCACGCCGAATGCGATCTGCGCATCGTCTGGGTGGACGGTATCGAGTGGGTGGTGCGGATCGATTCGCAATCCGGTGTGGGACGGGTGGATTCGCGCCTGGACACCTCGGTGGCCTTCACCGCGGACCGGCTGCCCGCCTCGGTGAGCAAATCGCTGACCACGCTGATGGGCGCGCTCGGACTGGCTTTCGGCGTGCTGGACCTGCGGGTGGGCCGCGACGGCGAGTTCTGGTTCCTGGAGGTGAACCCGCAGGGCCAGTTCGCCTATCTCGAGATAAAGACCGGTCTGCCGATCTTCGAGAGCCTGGCCAATCTGCTGGTGTTCGGCGACGGAACCGTCACCGACTAGCGCGCACGCACGGCGCTGTCGCGCCCACGCCGAAGCCACCGATGTCCGCGATATCCGACGCGGCCGTACCACCTCGCCGGTGGCCGCGCGATATCGCAAGTGGTCGAACGGTTTTCACCGCCGACCCACTTCCGACCCGGTGTGATTACTTGCTGCCGGCCTTCGCCGCCGCCTTACGGCGGTTCGCACCGCCGCGGCTGCGGAGTTGCACATGCGACTCCACCAGCACATTGTGGATGAAGCCGTACGAGCGGCCGGTCTCCCGGGCCAGGGAGCGAATGCTGGCCCCCGCTTCGTACTGCTTCTTGAGCTGGGTTTGCAGGCGGTCTCGCGACTTTCCCGTCACGCGTGTGCCTTTACCCAATACGGCTTTACCCTGTGCGGGCCTGTCACTCATGACTTCCTCCGAGTCGCCGTGGGCGCCTCATTCCAGGTTAGAGACTCGGACGGCTGTGATCAATGAATCATTGTGATCGGAGTCACCTCAGGTCTCGGCGATGGGGTCGGGCAGCACCCACCGATCGGCCGCCCGGGGACGGAGATAGCCGAGGTAGTAGGCGAATCCGAGCAGTAGCGTGACCCCGGCGACGACCAGTTGCGAGGCCGAATCGCGACCCAAACTATAAGCGGCATAAACCATCACACCGATGACGAGCAGCGGCGGCAGCGGCCACAGCGGCATCCGGTAGGTGCCCGTTGCCCTTTCGCGCCGCACCCGCAGCGCCGCCAGCGCGACGAAGAAGTAGACCACGATCAGTCCGGCTCCGGTGGCGGTGATCAACCACTTCAAAGGCAGTGCGGCGGCGGCGATCGCGGCGATGGCTCCGGTCACGAGGGTGGCGGCCACGGGTGTCTGCCAGCGCGCGTGCACCCCGCCCAGCACACGATCGATGGGATCGGGCCAGCTGCGGTCGCGGGCGGAGGCGAATACCAGGCGTGAGATCTGCAGGATGATGGCGATCACCGCGTTCACGATGGCGATCGCGATGGCGACGCTCACCAGGGTGTTGATCGCCGAACCGCCGCGCGCGGTGAGGAAGTAGTTGAGCGGGGCCGCGCTGGTCAGCAATTCATCCATCGAGGGCGCGCCCAGCACGACGGCGGCCAGCGGCAGGATTTCGATCACGACCGTCGCGGCCAGGCACACCATGATCACGCGGCCGATGGTTCGTGCGGCGTCCTTGGTCTCCTCCGCGTAGTAGACCGCCGCCCCGTACCCATTGAAGGCGAACAGCGCCACCGGAATCAGCGGTGCCAGCGCGCCGGCTCCGACGTGGTCGAGCCCGGTCGTCCCGGCGGTGGTCGCCCGAACCCATTCGGAGGGACCACGTTCCACATTCGTGAAGCCCAGGAACACCAGCACGGTGATGGCCGCGACCTCGATCGCCAGGAACACCCCCGTAACCCAGGCATTGGTCTTGATATTGAGCACCGCGACGCCGGTCGTCACCACGATCACCCCGACGCCGACCCATTTGCCGCTCAGTTGTGAAAAGGCCACGCCCAGATAGTCTCCGGTGCCCAGCGCGATCACCGCGATGATCAGCACGCCGTTCACCAGCGTCAGCGCGAACAGCGCGAATCCCATGGGCCGTCCCAATAGCCGTGCCGCCCAGGTGTATTCGCCGCCGGTGATCGGATACCGCGCCGCCAGTTCGGCGTAGCACAGACCGACGAAGACCGAGACGATCGCCGCGATACCCAGGGTGAGCACCGACGCGCCGCCCACCGCGAGCAGGATCGCCGGAATGATGATGAACACGCTGGAGGCGGGCGTCACCGCGGACAGGGTGATGAGGATGTTCTCGCCCATACCCAATGCGCGCGAGAGTTGCTGACGGTAGCTGGAACCGGTGTCGTCGTCGGCATTGCGACCGGTGGGAACGGGAGTGGTCATGACCGGACCTTTCTTTGACTTACAATCAAAGAATGAGCTGGAGGCGCTGGCAATACCTGGTTTTCGACGTAACAATCACTTAACTGGCTGTCAATGAAAACTGTGGGAGGGCAGTAATGGCACGACGGAAGGATCAGGAGCGGGCGCGCCGCACCATCCTGGACGCCGCGCTGGCGACCGTGGTCGATCGGGGTGTCGGCAAGGTCAGGATCCGCGATGTCGCCGAATTCGCGGGGGTGTCCCCGGGCACGGTGCACTACTACTTCGAGGATCTGGAGAACCTGCTGCGCACGGTCCACCGCGAGGCCAGCGACCGGTTCTTCACCGCACGCCTGGAGATGGTCACCGAGATCACCGACGCGCGGCGCAAGATGGGCGCGCTCATCTGGGCCGGGCTGCCCGCCTCGGATGCCGACACACTGGTGGTCGCGCTGTATCGGCTGGAGGGGTACACCAATCTGGCGCCGCAGCACGGGGATCTGATCACCTCACTGTTCGACAAGCAGGTCGCGGTCTACCTGAACGCGCTGGAAGTCGGTGTGGCGCAGGGTCATTTCCTCATCGACGCGTCCGTGCTGGATGTGGCCGCCAATCTGGTGGCCCTGGAGGACGCGTACGGGCTGCACATCGTGAGCGGCAATCGCACCATGACCAAGGCCCGGGCCGCCCAGCTGATCTGCTCGTACGCCCGCACGGCGACCTGCTGCCCCGATATCGTCACGCCGCCGAAGGAGCTGTGAATGTCCGATACCCAAGCGTTTTCACCCGATGGACGGCCGCGGGCGCGGGCCCTGGGTATCGAGCCGCCGGGCCGGCCCGGGCCGTGGAACGCCATCACCGATGTGCCGGGCGTCGAAGTCGGCTATCGCACACTCATTTCCGGCGACGGGCCGCTGCATCGCGGTCAGGGGCCGGTGCGCACCGGGGTGACGGCGATTCTGCCGCGCGGCCGCACGGGCGTCGGCAGGCCGTGCGCGGCGGGCCGGTACGTGCTCAACGGCAATGGCGAAATGACCGGCACCGCATGGATAGACGAGGTGGGCGAGCTGACCATGCCCATCACCATCTCCAATACCCATGCGATCGGGCCGTGCCACAGCGGGGCGATCGAATGGATCAACCGCACGCATCCGGAGTGGGCGCGGCAGTGGCTGCTACCGGTGTGCGCGGAGACCTGGGACGGATATCTCAATGACATCAACGGCGGGCATGTGACGCCGGAGATCGTCATCGAGGCACTCGATGCAGCGGAATCCGGGCCGCTGCAAGAGGGTTCGGTCGGCGGCGGCACCGGAATGAACTGCTACGCGTTCAAGGGCGGCAGCGGGACCGCGTCGCGGCTGGTCGATTTCGGTGCGCAGACCTATACGGTCGGGGTCTTCCTCCAGGCGAATTTCGGTTCGCGCCATGAACTCACGATCGCGGGGCGGCGGATCGGCGATCGAATCGTGCTCGGCAACCCGCAGGAATCCACGGCGTGGGGCACCGCGCCGGACATTTCCCCGGCGGCTCCCGGCGGCGCGGGCTCGGTCATCGTGATCGTGGCAACCGACGCGCCTTTGCACGCACTGCAATGCACGGCAATGGCGCGTCGCGTGCCATTCGGCTTGGGGCGCACCGGAACCACCGGCAGTCTGTTCTCCGGCGACCTGTTCCTGGCCTTCTCCACCGCCGATGACCGGCCGTCGGAAACCGGCTTCCCCGTGGGGGATCCGAGCGCGGACGAGATGATCACGACGACTCGGCTGCCGTGGAATCGCATGGACCGCTTCTACGCGGCGGTTGTCGACGCCGTCGAGGAGGCGGTGCTGAACGCGCTCATCGTGAACGCGGATATGACGGGGCGCGACGGGCACTTCTCCCCCGCGCTCCCGCATGACCAGCTGAAAACGCTACTGGCCGAAGCACACTGATACCCGCCGTCCGGACGCCGCGTGGCGTCCGGACGGGGTCGTGCTCGGGCTTCGTTCTCGGAGTTCGGGTCTCAGGCGAGCTGGATGAGTTCCAGGTATTCCTGGGACCAGTGGTCCTCGGTGCCGTCGGGCAGCATGATGACGCGCTCCGGGTTGAGCGCCTCGGCTGCGCCCGGATCGTGGGTGACCAGCACGACCGCGCCCGCGTAGCTGCGCAGCGCGTCCAGGACCTGCTCGCGCGAGATCGGGTCGAGGTTATTGGTCGGCTCGTCGAGCAGCAGCACGTTCGCGGCCGAGGACACCAGCCCGGCCAGTGCCAGACGGGTCTTCTCACCGCCGGACAGGGTGCCCGCGGGCTGTTCCAGCTGCGGGCCGGAGAACATGAACGCGCCGAGCAGTCCGCGCAGATCCTGTTCGCCCGCGTCGGGGGCGGCGTGCCGGATGTTCTCCCACACGCTGGCATTGTCGTCGAGGGTGTCGTGCTCCTGCGCGAAGTACCCGACCTTGAGGCCGTGGCCCGGGACCAGATTGCCCGCGGTGGGCTGTTCGGCACCGGCGAGCAGGCGCAGCAGCGTGGTCTTACCGGCACCGTTGAGTCCGAGGATGACCACGCGACTGCCGCGGTCGATGGCCAGATCCACGCCCGCGAAGATTTCCAGCGAGCCGTACATCTTGGTCAGGTTTTCCGCCATGAGCGGGGTCTTACCGCAGGTCGCCGGGTTCGGGAACTTGATGCGGGCGACCCGGTCGGCCACGCGCAATTCGTCCACCTCGGAGAGCATGCGCTCGGCGCGCTTGATCATCTGGTGTGCGGCGGCGGCTTTGGTGGCCTTCGCGCCGAGCTTGGCGGCCTGCTGCTTGAGGGCGCTGGCCTTCTTCTCGGCATTGGCGCGTTCGCGGCGGCGGCGCTGTTCATCGGTGGCGCGGGCGTCGAGGTACTTCTTCCAGCCCATGTTGTAGATATCGGCCTCGCCGCGCACGGCGTCGAGGAACCAGACCTTGTTGACCACGTCGCCGAGCAGTTCGACATCGTGGGAGATGACGATGAGCCCGCCCTCGTGGTTCTGCAGGAATCCGCGCAGCCAGGTGATGGAGTCGGCGTCGAGGTGGTTGGTGGGCTCGTCCAGCAGCAGGGTGGTGTCGGATTTGCCGCCGCTGCCGTCGGAGGCCGCGAACAGGATGCGCGCCAACTCGATTCGACGACGCTGACCACCCGAGAGCGTGCGCAGCGGCTGCGCCAGCACCCGATCCGGCAACCCCAGGCTGCTACAGATGCGCGCGGCCTCGCTCTCGGCGACGTATCCGCCGAGCGCGGAGAACCGGTCCTCCAACTGCCCGTACTTGCGAACGGCCTTGTCGCGGGCGGCGTCATCGGCCACCTCGGCCATGATGGTCTGCTGCTTCTCCATATCGCGGATCAGCGTGTCCAGTCCCCGCGCCGACAGCACCCGATCGCGTCCGAGCACATCCAGATTGCCCTCGCGCGGATCCTGCGGCAGATACCCCAAATCGCCCGAACGAATCACCTTGCCCGCGTAAGGTTCTCCCTCACCGGCAAGAATGCGCAACGTGGTGGTCTTCCCGGCGCCGTTCCTGCCGACCAGCCCGATCCGGTCACCGGCCTGCACCCGCAGCGCCGGCCCGGGCGCCGTCAACAGGGTGCGGACTCCGGCCCGGACCTCCAGGTCGGTCGCGGTGATCACAGACGGTCTCCTCGTGCGATGGTGTGCTGACAGATAACTGATCGACTGTGCGCCCTCCGGACACACAAGAACCACCAATTTTAGCTGTCCGCCTCCGAACCCCACGGTCAGGGGCTCCCGGGGGCGGCCGACCGTTCGGATCACGGTGATGCCAACCGTGGCGGCGGCGGGCTGGTTCGATGAGCATCGAACGTATGGGCAGCGAGAGTGAAGTCCGGAAGAGCCTGTTCACGCTGGGGATCGAGCTCGACGGCGAGGGATATCACCCCGGGGCGTGGCGGCGGGCCGATCATGATCCCGAACAGTTACTGGCTGCGCGAACCCTGCGGGATCGGGTGGCGGCGGCGGAGAACGCGGGGTTCACCTTCGCGAGCTTCGACGATTCGATCACACCGCCCGCGCGAGGGGTCGGCGGGCGGATCGATGCGGTGACGCGTGCCGGGTTCGTGGCCGCCGGCACGAGCACGCTCGGGCTGGTGCCCGTCGTGGCGGCGACCTACGCCGAGCCGTTCCATATCTCCTCGCAGCTGGCGAGCCTGGATTACGCGTCGCGGGGACGGGCGGGATGGCTGGCGGCCGACGATCCGGGCTCGGCCCGCACCTGGGGTGCCGCGCCGCGGGTGGGCGAGGACGAAATCCGGCGTGAGCGCACCGATTCCATCGAGGTGGCGCGACGCCTCTGGGATTCGTGGGAGGACGACGCGGTCGTTCGCGACTATGCGGCGGGGCGGTTCCTGAATCGGGATCGGTTGCATCACATCGATTTCATCGGGGAGACGTTCTCGGTGAAGGGCCCGGCCATCGTGCCGCGTCCGCCGCAGGGGCAGGTGGTCGTATTCGGTTATGACACAGCGGGATCCGATATCGATGTGGCGTTGGTGAGCGGTGCGACGGTGCCGGAGACGGTGGCGACCGTGCGGCGTGCGAGAGCGGCCGGTACGCCGCGCGTGCTGGTCGATCTCGCGGTCGCCCTGGATATTCCCGGTGTGACCGCGATCGAGCGGCTCGCCGATCTCGACTCGGAGACGGTCGCGGATCACGCCGCGCGCCTGCGCTTTTCGGGTGGCTCCGCCGATCTCATCGCACTGCTGACCGAGCTCTCCGCGCACGCCGACGGCGTCCGCCTGCATCTCGCGGTGATCGATGAGGACCTGCCCGTCCTGGCCCGCTACGTGCTGCCCGCCCTGCTGCGTGCGGGCATCGCACATCGTCCCGTGCCCGGTTCGACGCTGCGCGCGAACCTGCGGCTCCCCCGCCCCGCCAACCGTTACGCGAAGGAAGTCATCCGATGAGCGAGGTCCGTTTCCCCGACGCCCGAGTGCATTTCGGAGTCTTCTTCCAGGGCGTCAACCACCACACCATCTGGTCCCATCCCAGTAGCGGTTCGCAGATCGACTTCGAGACCTTCCGTCGCGTCGCGACCACCGCCGAACGCGGACTCTTCGACGCGTTCTTCCTCGGCGAGGGACTGCGGTTGCGTGAACAGGACGGGCAACTGCTGGACACCGATATCGCGGGCCGCCCCGATGCCATCACCCAGCTCGCGGCGCTCGCGGGCATCACCGACCGCATCGGCCTGGTCGCCACCCAGAACACCACCTATAACGAGCCCGCCGACCTGGCACGGCGGCTGTCCGGACTCGATGTGATCTCCGGTGGCCGCGCCGGTTGGAACGTGGTCACCACGGACAACGCGTGGACGGGTGAAAACTTCAGGCGCGGTGGGTTTCTGGATCACGCCGATCGCTACGATCGCGCCGCGGAGTTCCTGAGCACCGCCCGAGAGATCTGGGATTCCTGGTCTGACAACGCGATTTCGTCGTCGCGCCGTGACTCTTCTTGGCTGACACCGGGTTCGGTGCGCACGGTCGAACGCGAGACCGAACATTTCAAGGTCGCCATCACCCCGACCCTGCCGCGCAGCCGACAGGGCCACCCGGTGATCTTCCAGGCCGGAGTGTCCCCACAGGGCAGGGACTTCGCGGCCGCGCACGCCGAAGTCATCTTCTCCCCCTTCGGAACCAACTTCGACCCCGCCCTCGATTTCGCCGACGATATTCGCGCACGCCTGGTCGCCGCGGGCCGCCCGGCCGATGACATCCGCATCCTGCCCGGCACCCAGATCGTGCTCGCCGAGCGGGAATCCGAGGTCGAGGAAAAGAAGCGCTGGGTCCTGGAACAGCAGATCACCGGCGCGACCGCCCTCTCCCTGGCAGGCCAGGTGTGGGGCCGCGACCTCTCGCACCTGGACCCCGATGGCCCCCTCCCCACCGAAGACGCCGAACAATCAGTCATTTCGGGCACCCGCGGCGCCCAACGCGACGGCCAGGACCGCACCGCACTGGTCGCCCAATGGCGAGCCCTCGCCGAATCCCGCAACCTCACCCTCCGCCAGGTAGCCATCGAAACCACCGCCCGCTTCGGCTTCTCCGGCACCCCCGGCCAGGTCGCCGACGAACTCACCCGCTGGGTCCGCCACGGCGCCAGCGACGGCTTCAACATCACCCCCTACCTCGTCCCCACCGGCCTGGACGACATCGTCAACCTCCTCATCCCCGAACTACAGACCCGCGGCTCCTACCCCACCACCTACGAAGGCACCACCCTCCGCGACCACCTCGCCCTCCGCCCACCCCTCACCCGCCGCTGACGAATCGGCCCCGCGAATCTTTCGCGGAGCAACAGCGGCAGCGGGTTTCGCACCGGTTGGCGGGCTACGGTCGAGGGATGGGAATCGAGCGTTCGAGCGTTGTGTCCGCACCGCTGGCCGAGGTGTTCGATTGGTATTCGCGGCCGGGGGCTTTCGGGCGGTTGTCGCCGCCGTGGCAGCCGCTGAGTTTGATCTCGGAGGCGGAGTCGCTCGCTGATGGGCGGGCGGTGCTGGGGTTGCCGGGTGGGCTGCGGTGGGTGGCGGCGCATGATCCGGGGGCCTATGACCCGCCGCATCGGTTCGTCGATCAGTTGGCGGTGGATGGGGTGGCGTCGATGCCGGCGGGAATTGCCATGCGGTGGCGGCATATTCATGAGTTCCAGGCCGTCGATGACGGGCATACCCGGGTGATCGATCGGATCGAGACGCCGATTCCGGCGGCCGCGTTGAACGCGACTTTCGATTACCGGTATCGGCAGCTCGCCGATGATCTCGCCGCGCATCGGCGGGCGGCGGGGCATGGGTTCAAGGCGTCGACGATTGCCATTACCGGGGCATCGGGTTTGGTGGGGTCGGCGCTGTCGGCGTTTCTGAGCACCGGCGGGCATACCGTGATTCGGCTGGTGCGGCATGCGCCGCGGAACTCCCTCGAACGCCGATGGGATCCGGCCGCGCCCGCTCCGGAGCTGTTCGACGGGGTCGACGCGGTGATTCATTTGGCGGGTGCGTCGATCGCGGGACGGTTCACCGAGGGACATCGGCGCGATATCGCCGACAGTCGGATCGAGCCGACCAGGAAGCTCGCGCAGGCCGCCGGGGAGGCGGGGGTGGGCACGTTCGTCAGTGCTTCGGCGATCGGGTACTACGGCTACGACCGCGGTGATGAATTACTGACCGAGGACAGTGCGCGGGGTGATGGGTTTCTCGCCGATGTGGTCGAGGCATGGGAGGACGCCACCGAGCCCGCCGCGGCGGCGGGCAGCCGGGTGGTCCGGGTGCGCACGGGCATCGTGCAGTCACCTCGGGGCGGCACGCTGCGTTTGATGCGCCCGCTGTTCGCGACCGGGCTGGGTGGGCGCATCGGCGATGGGCGGCAGTGGCTTTCGTGGATCGGGATCGATGACCTCATCGACGTGTATCACCGTGCGCTCTGGGATGACGCGCTCGCGGGTCCGGTCAACGCGGTGGCCCCGAACCCGGCGCGCAATCGCGAGTACACCGCCACGCTGGCCCACGTGCTGCACCGCCCCGCGCTGCTGCCGGTGCCGGGATTCGGTCCGGCGTTGCTGCTCGGCAAGCAGGGCGCGCAGGAGCTCGCCAATGCCAGCCAGCGGGTGACCCCGGCCCGGCTCGCCGCGGCCGAACATCGTTTCCGCGCACCCGATCTCGAGGCGACGCTGCGGCATCTGCTCGGTCGTGGCGAGGGCACCGGCGATCAGGAGAACGGGCGATAATTCTGCAACCTGTTTCAGATCGAGCGCCCCGATAGCGGGATCACTCTTCGATCCGAAGAAGTTTTCCCATACGACTTGTCACACAAGACAATTCATCTCCGCCGAGTTGTTCTTCCGCGCCGCGAACCTATGATCGGGTAGGCGAACGCCTACCCCCGCGGAGGAACAGCAAATGTGTGGAATCAGCGGAATCGTCGACTTCGCCGGTGCGGTCGATCCCCGGCCCATCGAATCGATGAACGCGATCATGCGGCATCGCGGTCCCGATCAGACCGCGGTGTGGTCGGATCGCAACGCCGCGTTCGGGTTCGCGCGCCTGTCCATTGTCGATGTGGCACACGGTCAGCAGCCGGTGCGCAGCGAGGACGGCACCGTGCTCGCGGTGTGCAACGGGGAGATCTACAACCACCGCGAACTCCGCCGGACGCTGGCGGCGCGCGGGCATCGCTTCCACAGCCGCAGCGATGCCGAGGTCATCCCGCACCTGTACGAGGAGTACGGCGAGCACTTCGTCGAGCACCTCGACGGCGATTTCGGAATCGCACTGTGGGACATGGGAAAACAGCGCGTGCTACTCACCCGGGACCGGGTCGGGGTGAAGCCGCTGTTCTATCACAGGCGTGGCGGCAGAGTCGTTTTCGCATCCGAGATCAAGGGCATCTTCGCATCCGGACTGTGCCCGATCGAGATCGATCCGCAGGGCATGGCCGATTGCCTGTTCTACGGCCACACCATCGCACCGCATACCTTCTGGCGGGAGGTGACCGACCTCCCGCCGGGCACGATCACCACCATCGATGCCACCGGAGCCCGATCACGGCGCTATTTCACGGTTTTCGAGCGCCCGGACCCCGACCGGCCGCTGTTGACCGGTCGCGCGGCGATAGACGCGTTCAACGATCGCTTCACCGCCGCGGTGGCCAAACGCATTCCGGACGAGGTGCGCGGTGGAGTCGCCTTGAGCGGCGGCCTGGATTCCTCCGCGATCGCCGCGGTGGCGGCGCGGCGCTGCGCTTCTCCGCTGCCCACCCTCAGCCTCGCGCTCCCGGGCGAGATTCACGATGAGACCTCGATGTCACGCCTGGTCGCGCAGTCTCTCGGCGTAAGCAATGACGAAGCCGCGATGACGGGCGCTCGCGCCTGCGAATTGCTGCCGAAGAGTATGTGGCACTTCGAATCCCCGTTCTGGTACGGCGGCGTCGCCACACCGTTCCTGGAGCTGACCGGGATGGCGCGCGAGCACGGCTGGACCGTCGCCATGAGCGGTGACGGCTCCGACGAGCTCCTGGCCGGATACGACTTCTACCGGCTGATGAAGGTCAGCGCGAAACTCGAATCGCTGAGACTCGGTGCGCTGCAACCGCTGCTGTGGCAGCAGGCCACCAAGTGGATCGGCGCGCCGAGCGGTATCGATCGCCATATCACCGGCGTGGCCGCACGTTTCGATGAGTACACGGACCATTTCGGACAGGTGCCGCCCTGGATCTACCTGTGGAGCGCCCTGGGTGAGGCCATCGCACCGGCGCTCACCGAACGACTCCCCCGGCCCTCGGCACTGCCCGCCCCGCCCGCGCACACCACCCTGCATCGCCAACTGCATTTCGAGTTCCACACCCGGCTGCCGCACTGGGTGCTCCCCATCTCGGATCGGCTCGGCATGGCCAATGGCATCGAGGTGCGGGTGCCGTTCCTGGATCGCGATGTCATCGATATCTGCGCCGAGATTCATCCGAATATGCTGGTGCACTTGGGCACCGAGAAATACGTGCTCAAACGCGCGGTCGCCGACATCCTGCCCAAGCCGATCGTGCGCCGCCGCAAGAAGCCGTTCATGACACCGATCAGCGCCTGGTATCTGAGCGGCCCCGGAGCCGATCTGGCCGGAGACCATCTCTCGCGTGCCGCGGTCCAGCGCTACGGACTCTTCGATCCCGTTGCCACCGAACGGATCTGGCGCACCGCGGTGGACAAGTCCGGGACCTGGGCGGGCGCAGCCGCCGAATGGGCGAGTATGGCGGTGCTGTGCACGCATCTGGTGCTGGATCAATTCACCACGACCGCAATCGAATCGGCCGCCGCGACAGCGTGGACCGGCAGCGGGGCCAAGGCATGATCCACACCGACACCCCCGTGCGGACCCGCCGCGCCGCCGAGTGGCATGAACTCGCATTGCACGCCTGCGCACAACCCGGTCTGGCCGTATTGCTCACGGCCGCACCGCTGGCTCGCCCGCTGCGCAAAGTGCCCGGTCTCGGCTGGGTCGTCACCGACCCGCGCCTGGCCCGTGAGATCCACTCCGACAGCGCGCGTTTCAGCATCGTGCACGACGGCGCTTCCGGTCACTGGTGGTCGCAGATGCTCGGCGATTTCGTGCTCGAGCATTTCGAGGGCGAGCAGCACACCGCGTTCCGCGCCCAGGTCAACGACCTGTTCACCCGGGCGCGCTCGGAGGCGATGGTGGAACGCGCGGTCGGCCCGATGCTGACGCGCCTGCGCGCCGATCTCGCCGCGGGCCGCACCGTCGATATCGCGGCCTTCTCCCGGGTGTTCACCGGGCGGATCATGACCGACCTGGTCGGCTTGCCCGTGCTGCCCGATGACGCGGCGTACGAAGAGCTGTTCCGAGCGGTCACCGCACTCGCCGATCTCGGCAAAGGGAACTGGGCGACAACCGTCGTCCCGGCCCGCAACGCACGCAAAGGTCAGGCCATAGCGGCCCGCATCGGCGCGGCGGTCGCCGCGGTCTACGACACCGCCGCACCGGATACGGTGATCGGCAGATGCCGCGCACTCGGTTTCGATATCGATGAAACCCGCGGCACCGCGGTACTTCTCGTGGTCGCGGGCACCGCCACCCTGGCCAGCACCATGGGCCGCCTGGTCGCCCTGCTGCACGACACCGGCGAACACGCCCGGCTGTGTACCGATCCCGAACGACTACCGGCGGCGATTCGCGAGGGCCTGCGGGTCACCAGTTCCATGCCGGTGGTCGGCCGCGGCGTGGTGGGCGAGGTGGAACTGTCCGGCCGCGTGCTGCGCCCGGGTGACCGCGTCAAGATCATGACCTGGACCATCGCCAACGCACCCGGCCGCTTCGATCCGAACCTGGGTCATATCAACGAAATCCGTCAGCTGTGGTTCGGCGGCGGCAAACATCTGTGCCCGGGCGCGGCCCTGAGTCTGGTTGAACTGACACACTTCCTGACGGCGCTGCTGGCCGCCGGTCGCCCCTGGTCGATCCGCAAGCGGCGCTACCGGATCAATACTTTCGTCCCGATGTACGAGCGCCTCGACATCGCGCTGGCGGCCGATGCCGCGGTGTGAGGTCAGGCCATGATCGCGGGTTGTATTCCGGGCGTGGCGATATCGCCCGGGCTGTCGAGCACGAACCGGCGGCAGCCGGAACAACGCGCCGCACCGGGTTCCGGTGTCGCGGTGTGATGCAGCACCGCCCGCGTCACCCGGATATCGAGCTCGTCCCCGGTCACGGTGGCGATGCCGTCGAGAATGAGCGCGTGACCATCGGGCGTGACCGGCGGCCAGAGCAGCGTAATCGCCGGGCTCGCAGCGATATTGCGCCGCGTGGTCGGCCCGGTGGCGGGCAGACGCACCCGGTCCGCGTCGAGAATCGTCTGCTGCGGGGTGGTGTGCGGGCCGTCGTGCGCGCCGATGGTGATCAGGAAGGCGAGCTGATATCGGCCGATGACTTCGACCAGTTCGGACGGAAGAGCCTGGGTGCTCATCGGCCCAGGCTAGTAGACAATCCGGACACGCAGGCTCGGATTCGGCCAACAATCCGCAGTTACGGCAGATCGATGGGCAATCGATACGTGCCTACGGTCGCATGGCAAGCAAATTCCCGCGTCCGAGGATCAACCGTCCAGCTTCGCCGCACCTCCTCGGCCCGGCTCACTCCTCCCGTGGAATGACCTGCCACCTGCTCGTTTCCTCATTCTCGGCGGTCATCGCCGCGTTTCTGCGCCGCGCCGCCGTGGTCAGCGCGGTACCGATGAGCAGGCAGATCACCGTGATCACCGCGGCCCCCAGACCTATCGCGTTCTCCCCGGCCAATCCGGCCAGCAGCGTCGCGCAGGCGGTCAGCACGCCCGCCCCTAGGAGCCCATAGCCGATCCGATTTCCGTTGTCCCGCAGCCCTTCCGCCGTTGCCACCGATGTCTCGCGGGAGATGTCCGGTGCGTTGTCCAGCGGCGGGAACTCCATCGCCTCTTCACTTGTCATGTCGAGTCCTCATATCAACCCGGCTGCCCGGGTGCCCTTTTCAGCAGGATGACCAGCCGGGGCCGGATCAAACGGGGCGAACGCGAGGCATCACGGTTTGATAACGCCGCAGGCGGGGTAGTCCATGGATATGACCTTGAAGCGGTAGATCGGCCGGTGACGAGCGCACCGATTCCGACCGGCGGAAGGAAAGCAATGGATTTCGACGAGATGGTGTTACCGGTGTCGGGGCTGTGCGTGGAGTGGCGGGCGGCCGATGAGCACTTCCGAATTCGCCCGTCCCACACCGATTCCGAGGGTGAGGCGGCCCCGCCGTGGCGAACGTGGCTGGGGCACAACGATATGGCGGTGGGCGCGGCGGGCCCCATCCCCGAGGAGCCCGAGGAGATGTGGTGGGCGGTGTGGGGCGAGTACACCGGAGCCGATGTCCAGGTCACCCTGGATGATCAGAGTCGGCCGCACGTGCTGGTGTTCGGCAATCTCTGGATCGCGGAATGGCGCGGTCCCGAGCAGGAGGCCACGGTGGTGACCGCCGATCGGCAGGCGGAAATCCATTTCGCGCATCCGATTTCACTCCAGGAGCGCACGCAGCGTATGCGGCACAACCGGTTACGCGGTCCGAGTCATATCGAGACCCCGGCCGGTTTTCACGAGATGTCCATTCGCCCGGACCGCCGGAACTCCCGGCTGCGTTCGCGCTGACCGGGACTCGAATCAGCGAAGTATCAGACAATTCCGGCGTGTTGGGCGCGGACGGAATGTCGGTGCGTGCGTCGCGCGGGTCCGGGGCGGCTTTGGCCTTACCCTGCCCAGGTGATGTCATCGAGCGTGTCCCGGTCGATCACTCTTGGCGATGGCACGGTGGGCTTCGCCGAATACGGCGATCCATCGGGCGTCCCGCTGCTGTACTGCCCCGGCGTCCCCGGATCACATGTGGAGGCCGAGGCTTTCGATCAGGCCGCGGCCGCGGCCGGAATCCGCGTGGTGGCGGTGGACAGACCCGGTATGGGCGGGTCCAGTCCGACCGCCGCTCAACCGGTGGTGGAATGGCCCGATACCGCTGTCCAACTCGCTGATCGCCTGGAATGGGAGCAGTTCGCGGTCATCGGCGTCTCGGGCGGCGGCCCCTACGCGCTGGCCTGCGCCTACCGCCTGCCCGACCGGGTGTCGGGCATCGCGGTGGTCTCGGCCCCCGCGCCCTTCGACAAACATCCGGACGGCGATCTGGACGCGGCGGCTCGTAAGCGCCGCCGGAGTCTGGCCATGCTGCAACGCTTTCCGTTCCTCACCGGCCCCGCGGCCGCCCAACTGGAGAAGGCCGTGCGCAAGCGCGGGGGTATCGACACCCTGATTTCGCAGATGGCTCGGGTGGATCAGGAACGGGTGGCCGCCGATCCCGAACTCGCGGCCAAGATGGCGGCCAATCTCGCCGAGGCGTTCCGGCAGGGGCCGCGCGGTTTCGCCACCGATCTGCGTTCCCTGTTCGGCAAACCCTGGGGCTTCGATCTCGCCGATATCGCGGCCCCCGTGCAGATTTGGCACGGGGACGCCGATTCGAACCTGCCCTGTTCGGAGAGCCGGCGGCTCGCGACCCTGCTCCCGCATACCGATCTGCATCTGGTCTCGGGTGCGGGCCATCTGCTCTTCATCGATTACGCGGCAGAGATCCTGGATTCGCTCTGTCTGCGCTGACTCAGGTCAGCGGCAGGGCGGTGGCGCGCAGGGTCCAGGCCGGGGCGCGGTGGTGCAACGTGGTGGCGGTGAGCGGCGGAATATCTATGCGCCAGAACGATTGTGCGGGAGCGGCCAATGCGCACAGGACGGCGGCGCGCACCAGGGCGGGATGGGTGATGGCGGTGATGTGCTCGCCGCGACCCGCGAGGGTGTCGAGCCACGCCCGGGTGCGCTCGATGAGATCGGTGATCGATTCACCGCCGTGCGCACGGTATTCGGGATCGGTGAGCCAGGGCATCAGCTGTTCGGGCGCGATGGCGTCCATGCTGCGACCGGACCAGTCACCGTGGTCCAGATCGCGCAGGGCGGGCTCCGGGGTTCCGGTCAGCCCGAGCGCGGATGCGGTTTGGCCGGTACGGATTTCGGGTGCGTGATAGGTCACGGTGCGGTCGGCGGCGGGTACCGCGCCGACCTTTCCGATCATGCGATCACCGAGGGCGTTGAGTGGTTCGTCCAGCGGAAAACTGGCGCTCTGCGTGGCATCGGTGATCGCGTGCGTGATCAGCGTGAGCCGGGTGACCGCGCTCATGCCGCCGCGGGCGTGCTGGTTTCGGTGGCGCGCTCGCCGAGCAGGCGCGGGGCCAGCCAGGCGAAGCCGACTCCGATGACCGCCCACATGATCAATTGTGCGGCAAAGGAATACAGCCGGAAGTGATACAGGTCGTCGGCCGGGAAGCCCGGATAGACGATCTTGCCGGTGGGATCGGTGAGCGGTTGCGGTGTCTCGGTGTCGAAGTCGCCGAAGGACTTGTTCGCCGACAGGTGCCCCAGTGGCGGCAGGATCAGCATGACCACGGCCATGACCACCACGAACGAGGCCCCGGCCGCGATGGTCGCGGTCCAATTGCCCAGTCGCGCGGCGAGTTTGCGACCGAGCCAGACCGCGGCCAGCAACGCCACCCCGGTGATCACGATCATCGCCACGTACAGCGCGGTGCGTTCCTTGATGGTGTCCGGATGCCCGATGGAGGGCGGGTTGGCCGGATACTTCAGGAACGGAACCGCGTACAGCGTCAGGAACATTCCGCCCGCGACGAGCAGTGCGAGATTGCGCGGGCCGATGTTCCCGGCCCGGCGCAGCGCCAGGTAGTAGACGACCGCGAACAGTGCGCCCAGCGCGAGACCGAAGACGACCATGCCGAATCCGATTCCGACATTGGCCTGTTCGGTGCGGGTGAACAATTCGGTATCGGCCATATCGGCCATGGGATGTCCGGCGGCCTTGTCCAGGGCCATCTGGGCGTCATCGCGCCCGGTCTCGTAGTCGATGGCGCGGCCGATAATGGGTTCGGCCAGGATGCGCGCGAACGCGAACGCCAGCAGTCCGCCGAGTCCGCCCAGCAGGACGCCTCGGCCGATGATTCGCTTTTCCATTGTGCTGTCTCGATTCCCGGGCTAGTGGCAGGGGAATCCGAGGAAATGACGGCCGTCGTGCACGAACTCGTGCACATGCATATCGCTGCCGAAGATCGATACCGCGCCCTGGTCGATCCCGATGAAGTAGATCGCCAGCAGGGCCAGGATGGCGGTGCCGGCCAGCCAGAGCGCGGTGGTGGGCAGGGCCAGGGATCCGGTGCCGAGACCGGAACGCGGGACGTATGAGGTTGCCACGATGACTCCTCGAGTTCGTGGGGATTGTGCGCGTCCCCGTCGGTGATTTGAACGCGATGCGAGGGTCTGACTCGCTCCCGGCGGGCGGGAGTTCACAGTGGCGCGACCGTTCCGGAGTTGCACCGGATTCCTCGAGGCATCGTTCCTCAACGATACGAAACCGCGTGCGCGCAGGTCAAACGTGGTCGCGCACGGTGAAATGGCTATCGGCAGGCTATCGATACCTGTGAATTTCCTGGTAGCGCTCAGGCGGATCCGAGTGCGTCGCCGAGGATCTTGTTCAGATCGACCGGTGTCCCCGGTTCGTAGACGGTCGCGCCTTTCTTGGTGATGACCACGATCTTGCCGTCCCGTATCCGGCAATCCATTTCCGTCAGTACCGTTTTGGCGCGTGCGTCGTAAACGGTGCGGCAGTGCGTCTTTTCGCGAATCCAGAAGCCGAGCCGGGCCAGTACGGACAGTTCGACCAGGGTCGCGGAG
Source organism: Nocardia sp. NPDC058058 (assembly GCF_042885355.1). Taxonomy (NCBI): domain Bacteria; kingdom Bacillati; phylum Actinomycetota; class Actinomycetes; order Mycobacteriales; family Nocardiaceae; genus Nocardia; species Nocardia sp. NPDC058058. Next base: position 1,338,255 of record NZ_JBHVSA010000001.1, read on the forward strand.
ATGAGGTATTCCAGGGCTTGCAGATCGATCATGCCGCGTTCGCGGGTGACGCTGACCTCCTCGACCCCGGACTTCTCCAGCCACTGGCCGAGCTCTTCGGCTAAGTCGCGGTCACCCGCGCGCACTTCGACATTGAATACTTGTTCCGCTGTCATATCGGGCTCCGGGCGGTCGGCGATGATAGAGAATTATTCCGTGATCGAGGCCGGATCGGAAGCCGATTCGCCCGGCTGTCAGCCCGAATCGCTGCGTGCGCGGGCGGCCCGGCTGATCTCCGATCGCGGCTGGGCCTGGCCACCGGCGTCGCCGCTGTCCGATCGGGATTTGGCGCAGGAATGCGCACTGCTCGGAGTTCCGCTGCGGGTCGGCGAGCTGGCGAATCGCTCGCAATTCGGTTTACCGGAGGCGCTGGAACTGCTCGTGTCCGCATTTCTGGACGAAATCGAGCACGAACGCCCGGAGTTGGCGCGGACGCTGCGCGACTGCGTGGTGGTCGAGACCGGCCGCAGCGGCCGCGCGCACGGCACGAGCACCCCGTATCGGGGTGAGGGCGTGGTCGTCTTCCTTGACGGCGCGATGCTGCTCATGTTCGCCGATATGCTGCGGCACGCGATGACCCTCATCGGTGAAGCGCCGGGACGGGTCTTCGTGGACGCGCCCGGACCGGGCACGGTGCGCGCGGCAGCTCGATTGCTCTGGGCGTTCCGGCAACCAGCGCGCGGGTTCGAGCGCTCGGATCTGCCGGCGGCGGGGCACGGCAGGTACAACGGCGCACCGGCTTTCGGCAAACTGCTGTGGTTCGGCGAGCGATTTCTGATCGGGCACGAGTTGGCGCACGCGCTGTTCCGACTGGGGCGGCTGACGGCGACACCGGGGATTCGAGCGATGATCGATCGGATCTGGCCGGACCTGCCCGCGCAGGTGCGCGAGGATTGGGCCGAGGAATTGAGCGCGGATCGATTCGCCCGCACAATCGTCTGCGGTGGGGTCCCCGAACTCGTTCGCCCGGTGGCAGCCGCCGCGTGCGCGGTGGCGACGGCCTACCTGGGCGTGCTGGAGCGCTCGACGGCGATCCCGTCGACCGTCCCGCTGCCGATCGCACTCGAGGCGATCCGGGAACACGCGCACTGCTTCAGAACTCATCCCCCGGCCGAGTTGCGACTCGAACTGCTGGTCAAGAGCTCCGGGCCCGACACTCCGATGATGGAGCTGTATCTCGCTGCCATGCATACGCTGCGGGACGCGCTACACCAGGCATCGAATGGAAACTGCATAGCGCCAATCGATTTCGATGCCTGGTGTGCGAATCCGCGTGGCCCGGCCGGTTGGTTGTGCGATCCGCACGGCGACCGGGACCGCTATTGATTACTGGCTGGGCTGCGGCACGTCGACGTTGCAGTCGTCGATCTTGGGATTCACGCCCATGTAGTTGAGCGGTCCGGCGAGGATGGTGACCGCGATGGTGGAGGTGCCGGCACAGTTGGTCGGCGCGTCGTCGAAGTAGTGCCGCTGTCCGGCGGCGACGGCGCCGATGACCAGCCACACCAGCACCAGGAAGGTGCCGATTCCGGCCAGGCCGCTGCGGCCGCGGACCATCGGGCGATCGTTCGGATAGCTTCTCATTGTCCAACTCCAGGGTGAATCATGTAGTGCCGGTTCATCTTTCGAATCGGTCAATTCCTACGTGCTGCGCTAATCGCCGCAATACCCGCTCGCCGCGAACTCAATCCCCCGTATCGGCGCGGTTTTTCCACTGTTTGAGCGCGGACCGTCCGGCTATAGCCGGAGCATGACTTCACTGTGGTTGAAGAACGCCGACGCGCCCGCACGACTGCGGCTGACGCCCGGATCGCGTTTCGATACCGTCGTGATCGGCGCGGGCATCACCGGTTTGGCGACCGCGCTGCTGCTGGCGGAGAGCGGTGCGGAGGTGGCCGTGGTCGAGGCCCGCCGCATCGGCGATTCGACCAGCGGGTCCTCCACCGGAAAGGTCAGTTTGTTGCAGGGCACCCGCGCCCAGCGCATTCGCCGCCGCCACGGTGATCGCGCGCTGCTCGATTACCTCGAGGCCAATGGTGAAGCGCAGCAGTGGTTATTGCGATTCTGCGAGGAACACGCACTACCGGTGCAGCGGGAGGACGCGGTCACCTACGCGCAGACGTTCGCCGAAAAGAAGGCGGTGCGAAAGGAATTGGAGGCGCTGCGGCTCGCGGGGCTGCCGGTGACCTCCGGCGCGCTGGAGGTGCCGTTTCCGGTGCACGACGCGGTATCCCTGCCCGATCAGGCCCAGCTGGATCCGGCCGCGTTGCTGGCGGCGCTGGCCCTGGCGATCGAGGCGCACACCACCCCGATCTTCGAATCGACGCTGGTGCACGATGTGCGCGAGGGCGACGGCGATGATCTGATCGTGGAGACCGAGCACGGCGAGCTCACCGCCCGGACCGTGGTGATCGCCACCGGCACACCGATTCTCGACCGCGGCGGTTTCTTCGCCCGGCTGGTCGCGCAACGCTCCTATCTCACCGCGTTCCGCCTGTCCGAGCCGCTACCCAAGCAGATGATCATCAGCGCGGGCAGCCCGACCCGTTCGCTGCGGTACGCGCCCACACCGGATGGCGATGTGCTGCTGGTCGGCGGCCACGGTCACACCGTCGGCCGGGCTCGCTCACCTCGGCACCACGCGACGGAATTGATCGAATGGACCCGGCGCTGGTTCCCGGACGCTGAACCGCTGCACAGTTGGTCCGCGCAGGACTATCTGCCCATCGATGAACTCCCCTATGTCGGCCCGCTGCTGCCGGGCCGCGATCGCATTCTGGTCGCCACCGGATATGCCAAGTGGGGCTTGACCAATGGCGTCGCGGCGGCACTCGCGCTGACGGGCCGCATCACCGGCAAACCACCGGCCTGGGCGGGCACACTGGCGAGCTGGCGCACCTCGGAATTGCGGTCACTGCCGACCGCGGTCGCGGCCAATGCCACTGTGGCGCAACGGCTTCTCTCGGGTTGGCGGCATGCGCTGGGTTCGGGCCGGGACGCGATTCCCGCCGAGGGTCAGGGCCGGGTGGAACGGCACGGCGTCGCCCCCACCGCGATCTCGACCGTGGACGGCGTCACCACCGAGATCTCGGCGGTGTGCCCGCACCTGGGTGGCATCCTGTGCTGGAACGATGCCGCGCTGTCCTGGGACTGCCCGCTGCACGGGTCGCGATTCGCGCCCGATGGGACCCTGCTGGACGGACCCGCCACGCACCCGTTGCGCCCGCTGGCTCCGCCGCTGGACGCCGCGAACCGGTTGCCCGGCCCGCGGCTGTAACCGGCTACTTCTTCGGCACCAGAATCCCGGTCAGATCGGCGTTCCGGATCGGGGTGTCCGGATTTGCCTGCGCCTTGCACATGAGCCCGATGGCGGTGATGGCGCCGTCGATCGAGTCCGGGCTGGGCGTCGAGCTGATCTCGGTGTCCTTCTCCAGGTATTTGCGCACCGTGACGTGCTGCTTATCCGAATCCTGGGCGACGAATTCGCTGCACGGGGTGTCGCCGCCCTTGTTCACCGCTTCTTTCGCCTGGTCACAGCCGGTGATCAGCAGGCCGGTCAGCAGTAGCGCCGCGACGGGCGCGCCCGCGGCCGCAGCGCGCATCGGTCGGAATCGCATGGGTCCTCCATCGTGAGTTCGGTGGCGTTCATGCTGAAAATTCAGCGGCATTGCTACCGGGGCAATATCCGCTGGACCGGCGTGTAAACGGGGTACCGAGGTTCGCGCAGGTCCGGGTGGCGCGGGTGGGGCGTCAGCACCGTAGACCAGGCGTTCCGGCGAGTCGGGGCGGCGCGCCGACGACCGACCGGGTGTGCCAACTCGCAGACCCGCAGTGCCAGCGGCTTTCCCCGGTTCGACGTGGGCGAATATGTCGGTGAGACTCAGTGTGACCGGCGGTGATTCGTACTTCCGGTCTGCTCCGGGCATGGCGCGGCGCACCGAAGCGCGCACTGTGCAGGGAAGGCACTTCGCGTCGCCGTGGCCCACGCAGACGGCTCCGGCGATGTGGATGCCTGTCCGGCGGTGCCCACCGGGACGTCGGCTCCAAGGTGCTGGTGTCCGGAGCAAGAGACGGCCCGGAAGCCCCCTCGGCTTCCGGGCCGTTGTCCACTGCGCGGGATCGGTGCCCGGCATCGGCGCAGGTGCTCGAAACGCGATACGCGAAAGATCTTGGCGGTGGCAGACTTACGCGGTATGACCGCTGCTTCGCCGGAAATCGCCACCATCATCTGCGGAGATCGGGTGCGTACCCAGCCCGATGCCCTGGCACGGGCCGGACGGCTCGGAGCGGCGCTGGTGGCCGCCGGGATCGGGCGCGGTGACAAATGTGTGGTGATGGCACGCAATGACATCGAGTTCCTGGAGGTCTCCGTCGGTATCGCGGCGACCGGCGGGAATCCGCTACCGATCAATACCCGGTGGACCGCGGGTGAGGTCGCCCATGTGCTTACCGACGCCAAGGTCCGGTTGATCTTCGCCCATACCGAATTCGTTCCGGTGGCGGAGGCGGCGCGCGAACTGACGGGCACCGCGGCGCGCATCGTGGAAATCGCGATGCCCGCCGAACTGCTGGCCGCCGGTGGCTGGGATGCGGGGCTCGCGCGGCCGACCGGACGCCATGAACTGCTGGAGGATTGGATCGCCGGGCAGCCCGAGCCGGTCGGCCATATCGAGGGCGCGATCTCGGATTCGATGGGCGTCATCTACACTTCCGGCACCACCGGTAAGCCCAAAGGTGTTGCACGGGAGTCGATGACGCCGCATCAGCTGCTGAGTATCGCCGGTGCGACCGCAAAGCGCATGGGCCTGGCCCCGGGTGTCCCGATGCTGGTCGCCGGGCCGCTCTATCACACCTCACCCAATGCCATTGCCGTGCTTGGCCTTCGAATGGGCGCGAAGATCGTACTCATGCCGCGGTGGGACGCACGCGACTTCCTGCGGCTGGTCGATCACCATCGCATTCGGCAGGTCAAGATCGTGCCGACCATGGTGTCGCGCATTCTGAGCGTGCCCCCCGAGGAGCGCGCACACCACGATCTGTCGAGCCTGACCCATGTGATTCATTCCGCCGCACCGTGTCCGCCCGCGCTCAAGCGCGCGGCGATCGAGCTGTTCGGGGATGCGCTGTGGGAGTTCTACGGGTGCAGTGAGGCGGGCACGATCACCTGGATCGATGCGGCGCAATGGCTGGCGCATCCCGGCAGTGTCGGCCGGGCCGTGGACGGGTCCGCCGTCCTGATCGGTGATGAGCGCGGAAATCCGCTGCCCGCCAAGGAGATCGGCCGGGTGTGGGTGCGCGGCGCGGACTATTGGCCCCGCTTCGAGTACCTCAATCAGGGCGCACCGCAGTCCCCGGTGGCGGACATGCTGTGGGTCGGCGATCTCGGCTACCTCGATGAGGACGGCTATCTGTACCTGACCGGGCGCGATGCCGAGGTGGTGATCCGCGGCGGGGTGAACATCTACCCCGCCGAGATCGAGAGCGCCATCACCGCGCTGGACGGCGTCGAGGATGTGGCGGTCTTCGGCGTGCCCGATCCCGGTGATCTCGGCGAGCAGGTGGCGGCGCACATCCTGCCGCGCCCCGGTGCGGCGCTCACCGAAGACCTTGTGCGCGCAGCCCTTTCCGGGCAGCTCGCCAGGTACAAACTGCCCGCGTACATCGAGATCGTGGACTCGCTGCCCCGGGACGACAGCGGCAAGGTCTACAAGCGCCTGCTCCGGGACGGCTGGGTGTCAGCGAATGGTGCCCGCGCCGGGGATCAGCGGCAGGTCCAGGGCGGTCACCCAGCCGGGCGGTAGCGCGTTCACCGCCGGGACCGCGTTCAGCGCGCGCATGCCGGTGGACAGGCATCCGGCGACCGCCGGGGCACGACCGGAACCGTCGGTGAAGCGGAACGAGGTCTCCTGCGAAATCGACGGCGAGCCGAGGATATCCACGCGGTAGACGTCATCGCGGGTGCCCGCGGGCCATTCCGGCGCGGCGTCCAGGCCGATGCGATTGACATGCTCGAGGGTGATCACCTCGCGGCCCTGGTAGACGCCGTTGATGGTGAATCGGATCGCCGCGACGGTGCCCGCTTTGATGGTGCCCTTGGCGCACGGGCGATCCTCGGGGGTGACCCACTTCTCCCAGGTGGTGGTGATGTCGTCGAGTTCGATCCCGGCCGCCGTGGCGATCATGGGAACGGTCGGGCCCCACGCCATGATCAGCAGATCCGGATGTTCGAGCAGCGCGCTGAATTCCGGCGGATGGCCGATGCCCATCTCGAATTCGTAGTCGCCCTCGTAGTCGGTGTAGTCCAGCAGTTCCGAGGCGCGCACCGATTCGACCTCACCGCACAGGCCCATGAGCGTGAGCGGGAACAGATCATTGGCGAAGCCGGGATCGATGCCGGTGGTGAAGCAGGACGCCCGGCCCGCCGCACACGCCTCGGTGATGGGATCGCGCCAGACATCGGGCAGCTGTTTGATATTCGGGTACACCCACGGGGTCATGGCGGTGGAGCAGACGTCGATGCCCGCGCGCAGGAACGCGGTGATGACCCGGATGTTCTCATCGGCGAATTGCGCGGTGGGGCCGTAGTGCACCAGCGCGTCCGGGCGCAGCGCGATGAGCTCCTCGACCGAATTCGTCGCCAGCACACCGGTTTCGGGCTGTCCGCAGAGTTCCCCGGCGTCCTTGCCGACCTTGTCCGGGTTGCTCACGCCGACGCCGACCAGTTCGAACAGGGGATGGCGCAGGATCTCGGTGAGCACCATGGAGCCGACGACTCCGGTGCCCCACAGCACGATTCGCTTGGTCACGTTCTCTCCTGTGCTCATCGGTGGAATTCACCGCAGTCGACGGTCAGCATTTGGCCGGTCACCGCGCTGGCGAGATCGCTGGCCAGGAAGAGCGCCGCGCGGGCGACCTCCTCGGGACCGGCGAGCCGCTTGAGATCGGTGGGTTCGGCCTTCTGCCGGTAGATCTCCTCGTGCGTGGTGTTCGCCTGGCTGGCCAGCCAGTCGAAGTACGCCTTGTTGATGTCCTCGTAGACATACGAGGGCGCGACGCTGTTCACGCGGATGCCACGCGGGCCGAGTTCGGTGGCCAGTGACGAAGCCAGGTGCGCCAGTGCGCCTTTGGAGAGTTTGTAGCCGGAGAACTCGGGCTGCGAACTGTAGGACACGCACGAGTTGAGCATGATGACCGAGCCCCGGGATGCCGCGAGCGCATCGGCGAACAAGGTCGAAAGTCGCAGCGGGGCGAAGACATTGGTCTCGTTGGCGACCCGCAGTGCTTCGAGTTCGATCTCGGTGATCGGGTTCATCGGCGGAATGGCGAACGCGTTGTTGATCAGGCAGTCGACCCGGCCGAATTCGGCGAGCGCGCGGTCCACCAGGGAGCGGCGCTGGTCCTCATCGGTGATATCGGTCGGTGCGACCAGGGCGGTGCCGCCGAGGGCGCGCACTTCCTCGGCCAGCTTCTCCAGACGCTTCTCGGTGCGGCTGACCAGCACCAGATTCGCGCCCATCCGGGCCGCCTCGATGGTCAGCGAATGGCCGAGCCCGGGACCGATTCCCGAGATGACGATGACTTTGTCCTGCAGGAGCGGTACCGCCCGATAGGTATCGGCGATTTCCGGGGCAGCAGACACGATAACTCCTCGAGCCGCAGCAGTTACAGAGTGTAACGACTTTGTTGTGACAGACTGTAACGACTCCCGACCGCACTGACAAGGACGGATTTCGTGACCGAACGCCACCGCCTGGGCCCGCACCGCGATCCCGCGGTGGATGCCGCCGTCCTGGACGCGGCGCGTGCGCTGCTCGTCGAACGCGGTTATGCCGCAACGTCAATCGATGCCATCGCGGCGCGCGCGGGCGTGAGCCGCCCCTCGATCTATCGCCGCTGGCCGACGAAGGCCCACCTCATCGCCAAGGCCGTCTTTCCCGATGTGGGCTCGGACCAGGTCGCCCCCGACCTCATTTCGGAAATCCGCAAGATCATCCGAGGCACCATCCAGCTCTTCGGCTCCGCCGAAACCCGAGCAGCCATGCCCGGCCTGATGTCGGAAATGCGCCAGGACCCCGGCCTCTACGAAAACCTCGCCACCCGCCTGGACACCCCCACCCGAGCCGAGTTGGCCGACTACCTCCCCACCGACCCCGACTCCCCCCGCCCGGGCCTGGACCCCGACACCGTCCTGGACACCATCGCGGGCGCGGCACTGTTCGCCATGTGCATCCGCGACATAGCCGATCTCGACACCTTCGCCGACTCCCTGGAGGATCTGCTCCTCTACGGCATCATGGGAGCCCGCCCCACCGAATAGCGCAGCGGCAGAGGCGAACTCCCATTTCAGCGATACCTAGGGCCGGTCGAACCTACCGCCCCGCACGGCATCGTTGAACGCGTCCCATTCGGCCGGGCCGAATACCAGCACCGGCCCGCTCTCCCCCAACTTCGAATCCCGCACCCCGACCGAGCCCCCGCTCAGGTGCGCGGCTTCCACGCAGTCCTGATTCGGGCCGCTCCGGCTGCTCTTGAACCAATCCGCGTTGGGCAAATCGGCGCTCACTCGTACTCCTCTGCAATGCTCAGAACCAGTTGTCTGGTCTCCTGCTCGCTCAGCGCCGTAGCGCGAAGAGTTTTGCAAGCGGCCCGGTACTGGTCCATCTCTTCTGGCTTGTCCAGGTACAGCGCACCCGTGAAGCCCTCCACATAGACCAAGGCAGGCTCGGTCAGTCGAGTGCCCGTGTACACGGGGAACTCCATCAGTGTGAACGTACCAACGATCAGCGGCAACGGCGTTGCGATACCCATGGGCACCAACCGAATTGACGCCGTCGGGAGCTTGGACACGGTCGCGATGTGGCGCAGCTGCTCCGCCATCACCGCCGGGCCACCAACCGCCCAGCGGAGTGCCGACTCACAGATGTACATCGTTACGCTGAAATCAGCCGGATCTTCGGCCAGTCGTTGTTGCCGCTTCGCCGAAATCTCAATGCGCTGTTCAACTTCCACCGTCGGCATGCCGGGGATCGCAGCCCAGATCACCGCGCGACGATAGCTCGGCGTCTGGAGCAGCCCGGGAAGCAGATTCGGATGTAGCGTGGTGAGCTTGCACGCCGCTTCCTCCATCCCAAGGTAGAGATCGAAGTAGTTCGGTACCGCCGATCCGTAGTTATGCCACCACCCCGGACTTTTCGTCTCGGCCACCAGACCGAGTAACGCGGCGCGCGTATCCTCGTCGGCACCGTAGAGCTGGCACAGCGCCCCGACATCCAGTTCTCGAATCTTCGGACCGGGCTGTCCGGTCTCGATGCGCCAAAGGGTCTGTGCCGAAACATCGATGAGCTTGTACGCCTGAACCGCCGGAACCCCGGACTGCTCGCGCAGTTGCTTCAAGGTACGGCCGATCAGGCGGCGCGGAACCGTGGAACCGGCTGCCATCTCTTAGCCTCTCTATCGGTCTTATGCAATTTTGGAATGATTCTCTCAGCAGCTTTGGAAGGCGGAGATCTTTTCGTCGATTTTCCATCCTGGATCATTCCAAGCATGGGCGTGGCGGCGTAGACCTGTAGTCACCCCGGCGGACAGGAGATCCCAAGTCCCCGACCCGATTCCCCGCTACAGGAGGTAAAGGTCATGTACATCAGTCACGAACCGCCCGACTACCCGATCATGAATCTGGCTGTCGCACAGCGCGGCCAGCTCGCGCACCAGGCCTGCGACACCGAAACCTGTGCCGCCAAGGCGTATTTCGACAAGGTAGCCCTTCGCCTCAGCCGAGAACTCCGTACGGTCCGCAGTTCGCACGGTACCGGCGATATCCGAGGTTCCTGGAATATCTGGACGAGCCGCTCCTTCTGACTCCCGGTGCCTTTGTCGTGGCCGAACCGGTGTCCTCCGCGGACGCATGAGCCGCCTCGGGCGCAGTTGACCTCCGGGGCATCACGTACGGTCCAGACGTGGGCGATTTCTACCAGTACTACTACGCGCTCGGGGAATCCGATGACACAGCTGTCGAGCGGGTGCGAGAGACGGTGCGGCTCTTCATGAGTTGCCGCGAGATCCGGAATCCCGACCCGGTCGGATTGGTTGTCGCCGCCGGAGCACCGGTGGTCGATGCCGAGCTGGATGCCCTGATGGACTGGGGAATCGCCCATATGGAGACATCGCACGATGAGCAGGACCACCGGGACTCCCCTCGAGCATCGGGAATCATGCCGATGCTCGGCTTCGATTGGGGCCATTCGGGCTCTCACGCAAGTCTGCCGCGCTGTCTGGAATGCGAGATCGATGTCGACATCGACAGTGACCAGTGTGAGAGCTGGTTGGATCACGGCATCGAACCGTTCATCACCTGCGACGGCTGTGGCCGAACCGCACTCGCCGGAGACTTCTCCCTGCGCACCACCATGGTGTTCAGAACGAATTGTGGTGTGGTGCTAGAGAACTGGCCGAGCATCGAGCATTTCGGACCGGACGTTCACCGACAAGCCCTCGGCCTGATCGGACACCGCCCGTCCTACACGATCCGCAAATCCTGATCGGTCGCGCCGCGACACAGCCGCTCAGGGGCGGGTGGGTGTCATCGCGGTGACATGCCGTGGGTGCGAGAACAACGACCGCTACCAGTATTGGTGGCGCGTGCCGTCGGTGTCGGCGACGAAGATGATCGCGTCCGCGCCGTCCAGGTCGGCCGGGCGGAGCGGGATATGGCCGGGGACAATGGGTTCGGCCGTCTCCAAGGTCGGCGGCAGGGTGTCGCGGAGTTCGGGGGCGCGGAAGAGGGCACGGCGGGTGGTCGCCCGGGCCAGCTCGTATTGCAGGGTGCCGGGGTCCGCCTCCGGGTTTGCGTCGGTTGCCACGAAGAGGTAGCGGTCCCCCAGGGTCAGGGCGATCAGTGCGCCCGCGCTTCCCCAGCTCGGATCGTCGGCACCGAGTTGGATATGGGATTGGGTGCGTTGCAGATGGGAGTTGTGGGCGAAGAGCAGGCTCGGTCCGCGCAGGCGTTCCCGTTCGAGGATCGCGAGGAGGTTGTCGGCCATCATCTCGGCGCGGACGCTGAGTAGGTCGGCGATGCGATCGGTGGTGAGGCTTGCCATTGCGGCGTGATAGCGCAATAGGCCCAGGGCCGTGCGGGCTCGGGCTACAGCATGGTCGTACGCGGCGGGCGCGGCGGGGCGCAGCACCGGTCCGACGCGATGCAGGGCGCTGACGAGGTCGTCCGCGATGACACGCAGGGCATGTGCCCGCGCCGAGCCGCCGACGGAGGCCGCCGGGTCATACATCGCGTCGCGATTGGTCCACTCGGAGTCCTCGCCCGAGAGGGCGTCGATATCGCGGGCCGATTCGGGCCGGAGTGCGGGCGGCATGTAGTCGGCCGCGATGGTCAGGCAGTCCCGGGGGCTCGGTGCGGCGGCATACTCCACCGGAGCCTCGAAGCCGTAGAAGTGCACCCGATCCGCGGGTGCGCGGCCGGCATTGTGGACGCGGAGCCATTGCAGGAGTTCGCGATTACCCGGTACGGCACCGAATCCATGGCTGAAGCCGGTGCTCAGCACCGTGTCGAGAGCGGTGTCCGCACCATTGACGTAGTCGTCCGCCACACTCGCCGCGAAGTAGTCGCTCTCCAGAATGATTGAGCGATAACCGCGTTCGACCAGATGCTCCAGAATGTCGTTGCGCAGCAGGGGAAATGCCTTGATCCCGTGTGTCGGCTCGCCCAGGGCGAGCAAAGCCGGTGGTTCGGCTCGCCCGGCGAGTAGTTCATCGAGCGCATGGCCCAGGCTTGCCCGGTCATCGAGTTGTCGGCCGATGGCACGCAGTGCGGTGGACATGGTGCACCCCTTTCCGAAGGAACTACCTTCGAAGATATCGTTGAAGAATCCTTTGAAACTTGTCCGCACCATCCACACGTGAACTGCCCGAAAGTCTCAATCGGAGGTCAATCTGCGCCCCATCGACCTCGCCCGGGAACACGGACTGTCGGCCCAGGCGATCCGCAATTACGACGACGCCGGTGTGCTCCCGCCGACCGAACGCACCGAAACCGGCTATCGCCGCTACACCCCGCTGCACGCGCAGGCCCTGCGCACCTTCCTGGCGCTGCGCTCGAGCCACGGGCATCAGCGCGCCATGGCGATCATGCGCGCGATCAACCGCGGTGACAGCGATTCCGCCTACCGCCTGATCGACACCACGCATCTCGAGCTGCGCACGGAACGCGGCACCCGCACCGAAGTGGCGAAAACCCTTGGCGGCCTGTCGGTCACAACCCCGAACCCGATTCCAGGCCCGCCGTTGACGGTGGGTGAACTCGCGCACCGCATCGACGTGCATCCGGCCACACTGCGCACCTGGGAGGCACAGGGAATGCTGAGACCCGAGCGCGACCGCGCCACGGGTTATCGCCTATACGGACCGGAATCGGTGCGGGACGCCGAAATCGCGCGGCAACTACGCCGCGGCGACTATCCCCTCGGCCAGGTCGCGACCTTCCTGGATGCCCTGCGCGAGGCGGGCGGCGCGGACGCGCTGCGCACTTTCCTGGACTCGTGGCAGGACCGGCTGACCGCACGCAGTCGCGGCCTGCTCTGCGCCGCCGCCCAGCTCGATGCCTACCTCACCATGCTCGACCAGCCGTAGCGCCCGTCAGTGCGGATCGGCGATCAAATGCAGATACGCGGTATCCAAGGGAATATCGACCGCGTACCAGGCCGCGGGTCTCTCGTCATCGCGTGGGCACCACGCGGTGGCGATGCACAGCCGGGCCACCTCCAGCCCGCCCAGCCCGGGCAGATGCCAGGCGATGTGTGCCGGATCCTCGTATCGCACACCGTATTCGGTGAGACTGTCATCCCCGTCCGCGGGCAGCAGATCCACCCAGTCCGAGGGCATCAATCGCCCATCCGCCGCCTGCATACCGAGCAGTTCGGTATCCGGTCCGCCGATCGACACCATGAAGTGCTCGTTCTCGACGGTCACCGCCGCAAGGCATTCGCCCGAATCCCGGCCGCCGTACGCCCCGGCGGGCAGATCGCTCAATTCCGCCGACACGACGAGACCCGACACGCCGGACGGCGCCTGCACCTGCCAGATCGCGGCCCAGATCGGCACCGCCGCGCCACCGTCCCACGGCTGCACGTCGATGCTCCCGATCAACAGATCCACGGTCGCCCCACGATGCTGCCAGCGATGCAGATGCGACCCATTGGCCAAGCGCCACAGCGCATCCGGTGCGGCGGGTAGCACATCCATACCGAGCCGCACGCCGAACCTGACGGCGCCGAGAGGTGTATCGATCACGGCTGGGTGCCGGTCCGCCTGGTCCAGGTGCTCGGTGGGAAGCATGCGCCCATCATCCAGGTCGGCCATCTCGGCGAGGCAGCCGGGCACACCACGGGCGGTGATACCGGTTGATGGCATAGTCCCGGTCATGCTCACGATGGCAATGAACGATCGAGCCCGCGAACTGTTCGATATCCGCACCGGATTCGCGGCACTGGACTCGTCCGGCGGTTTGGCCGCCGGATTACGCGACTGGGCGGACCGCGGCCTGGAAATCCGCGGCGAGATACTGGCTTGGAAACCGGTACCGTTCAGCGCCGCCGACGCCCCCGCGGATTTCGGCGATCTCACCGGATGGGAGAGCGCACACACCGCTCTGCACCTCGATGACTTTGTCCCCGTGACGATTTCGGACAGCGACGGGCAGCCCCGCATCGGTCCGGACGATCAGCGCGAACTGCTCCGCCAGGGCATAGCGCTGGCCTTCGAAATCGGCCGCCTGGCCGCCGAACTGCCCGTCCCGCAATCGATCCGATGCGTCGTCTCGGCCAACGACACCAATGGAACATTCCGCTTCCACCGCATCCGGGCCGGGGAGTCCTGGCACGACGCCGACCTGGACAGTTACGAATCCGACCACGTGGTGGTCCTGGACTTCCAGGTCTGAATCGGCGGCCTCGCAACCCCGCCGATGCGATACGCGTGCCTGCCCAGAATTCGATCTTGATTCCGCTAGCGTCTGCTGGGTTGTGCGCTGTGTTCCACCAACGAGGGCGGAGACCACCCACGATGACCCTTTCCACCGGCCGAGCCGATGATCAACCTGCCGGGATGAGCGTGCCCATCGACGCCGTGCTGTTCGATCTGGATGGCACCCTGGTCGCGACCATGGAGCCGTGGGATCGGTGCTGGTTCGATTTCGCGGCCGGGCACGGGCACGCCTGGACCGATGCGGATCGGCGGCGCACGCACGGCCACGGCGACTGGGCGGACCATCTCGCCGAGGTCTGCGGTATCGATTCCGCGGCACGGGTCATCGAAGAATGCACCGGGGTGATGATCGAACAGGTGCGGGCCGGTCGTATCGAATTGCTGCCCGGTGTAAAAGAATTGGTGCGAACAGCGACGAATGCGGGTGCGATGGGCGTGGTGTCGGCGTCACCGGGCAGGTTCGTGCACGCCACCCTCGAACACTTCGGCCTGCACCGTCATTGGGATCTCACACTCACCCGTGAGGACCTGATCGAGACCAAGCCCGACCCCGCCCCGTATCTGCACGCCGCGGCACGTCTCGGCGTGTTCCCGGAACACTGTGTGGCGGTCGAGGATTCGGCGGCGGGAATCCGGTCCGCGGCCACGGCGGGCATGCGCGTTCTGGCCATTCCCAGCTGGGCGGATCATCCGCATCCCGCCGAGGCGGTCCTGGCCGAATACCTCGCCCCCGACGCGGCCCGAGCCGACCTCTGGCTGCGCACCGCCCTCGAACCGACCATCGCCGAACTCCGTGCGCTCAGCATCGCCAACAATTCATGATTTTCTGAATACAGATTTCAATGTACTGTTGGGGCGTGGATACCTCGCTGCACCGCGACGCGCTGGCCCGCTTCGGGCACGCCCTATCGGACCCGACCCGCACGCAGATCCTGATGAGCCTGCGGCACGCCCCGGGTTATCCCTCCGATCTGGCCGAAGAGATCGGCGTCTCGCGCCAGATCCTGTCGAATCACCTTGCCTGCCTGCGCGGCTGCGGGCTGGTGGTCGCGGTGCCGGAGGGCCGTCGCTCCCGGTACGAACTCGCCGACCCGAGAATCGGCCGCGCTCTGGACGATCTCACCGGGCTGGTGCTGGCCGTCGACCCCGCCTGCTGCCCCGACTCCGGCACGCAGGGCTGCTGCTGATGTCGCGGTCTCTCGATCTGCCCGCGCTCCCATCGGGTCCGTCCGCCCGGCGACGGGCAGTGCTGGCCACCCGAATCCGCTGGTTCGTCGCCGCCACCATCACCTACAACATCATCGAAGCGATCATCGCCCTCACCGAAGGCACCCGGGCCTCCTCGAGCGCATTGATCGGCTTCGGCCTCGACTCGGTCATAGAGGTCTCGTCCGCGGCCGCCATCGCCTGGCAGTTCGCCATTGCCGATCACGAACGCCGCGAAAAGACGGCTCTGCGCCTGATCGCCTTCTCGTTCTTCGCCCTGGCCGCCTACGTCACCGTCGATTCGATCCGCGCTCTCTTCGGCCTCGGCGAGGCCTCCCACTCCCCCATCGGAATCGCCCTTGCCGCAGCGAGTTTGGCCATCATGCCGATCCTGTCCTGGGCCCAGCGCCGCACCGCCCGCGAACTGGGCTCCGCCTCCGCGGTAGCCGACTCCAAACAAACCCTGCTGTGCACCTACCTCTCCGCCATCCTGCTGATCGGCCTGCTCCTGAACACCCTGCTGGGCTGGTCCTGGGCCGATCCCCTCGCCGCCCTGGTTATCGCCGCCATAGCCCTCAAAGAGGGCATCAACGCCTGGCACGGCGAAACCTGTTGCCCACCAATGGTTACCGCCAGCGCGGACGGCTCAGCCGCCGACGGCGAGTGCTCCTGCTGCTGACTTGCGATCCACCGCTCGGGTGGTGGGTGAAGCGCGCCGGGCAGGGACACGATCCCCCCTTCGGACCGAGTCCCTGCCCAGCGCGTACGCAAATGATACGAAAGAAAGTACGAAAATCAAATATGGGCCGATCCGCGTTCGGTGTGACGCTCGCGGCGAAAGAGGCGTGGTGTCAGTGGTTTTCGCTGGTGATCGCGGGGTGTGAGGATCGGTTTGGCAGATTCGGCATGCCGTATGTGGCAGTTGTTTCCTCTATGCTTTCGTCTATGTGCGTAAGTTTCGGTGTCGCTCATGGATAGGGACACCGCGCGGCAACTGGGGCGGACCGTCGTGCAGCGGCGGGAGAAGTTGAATCGCAGTCGGCGACAGGTGGCCCTGATGGGCGGTCCGACCGAGCCGACGATGTTGAAGATCGAGCGCGGCGCGGCGGGGCGCATCAGTGCCAATACGATGCACAAGCTCGATGTGGGGCTGGCCTGGGAGCCGGGGTCGGCGCAGCAGGTGATCGCGGGCGGCGCGCCTAATCCATTGCAGCGCAACGCGAGTATGGAAGTCGCGCCGTCGTACGTCATCGTCCCGGCGGAGACGATCGCGCGGCTGGTGGCGGTCGCGCGCGAGATCTCCGAATTGGCCACGCCGGGATCAACGCTGAGCGCGCCCTCGCAGCGATTGGACGCGTGCATTCAGCCGCTGTATTCGCGATACGTCACCCAATTGCTGGAAACCAATCGGCGGCACGGCGGAGCGCTGGGACCGCTGGTCGCATTACTCGGTCCCTTCCTGGAACGCCCGGCCGATCCCGCCGACCCCGACTTCGAGGATGCGCGCTATCGGCGCTGGCTCGCGGGTATCCAGCTCGAACTCGACGAGCCGACCCGCACCCGGTTCGAGGCCCGGCTGGCGGCCGTCGAATGACCGGATCCCTTTCTCTCGCAGCGCGAATCGATATGCTCTTCACCGCATTGCACAGCAGCGCCGATCCCGAACCCGCCACCGTGGCGGTCGCGGAGGCACTGCGCGAATACGACGTCGAGGTGTCCCCGGCGACACTCGCGGCACTGCGCAGCGGGATATCGGATTACGCCGCGCCGCAACTGCTCACCGCCCTCGCGACCTACTTCAGCCAGCCCGAGTGGTATCTGACCGGCCCGCCCGATGATGAGCAGGTGCGGGGTGTGCACGTACAACTCGGGCTGCTGCGCGCGCTGCGCGATTCCGGCGTGCACCGCGTCCGCCTGCGCGGTCGCCCCACCAGCGCGGACCGCGCGGCGCTGATCGAGAGCCTGCGGGCACGACGCGCTAGCGGCGAGACAGCTTGAGCCGCAACCCCTCCGGCTTCAACGTAATGGTCTCCCGCACCCGCAGCGCATAGTCCGGATCCGCGGTCAGGTCGAATTCCCGCAGCACCGTCGCCAGCACCAGCACGATCTCGTGATACGCGAACTGCCGTCCGATACAGGCCCGCATCCCGACTCCGAAGGGCCGGTACAACTCCGGATGCCGCGCCCGCACCCGTTCGGGCAGGAACCGGTCCGGGTCGAAACTCTCCGGATCCCCACCCCACAGCGGGTCGCGATGCAACTGCAACAGCACGATGAACACCCATTCGTTCCGCTCGAACGGATACCGCCCGCCGAGCAGTGTGTCCGCCTTCGCCTTACGGAAATATCCCGGGGCGGTCGGCCACAGCCGCAGCGACTCGTCCACGATGCGCCGCACATACCGCAGCTTGGCGACCTGTTCGAAGTCGAGTTCGTCCCCCGTCCACACCTCGGCGATCTCGCTCCGCGCCCGCGCGGCGATGTCCGGATGCACCGCCAGATAGTGCAGCGCGAACGCCATCACCCCCGCCGAGGTCTCGTGCCCGGCGGCCAGAAAGGTCAGTATCTGATTGCGAATGTTCTTCTCGTCCAGCGTTTCCCCGGTCTCGGGATCCGCCACGGTGAGCATTCGATCCAGCAGATCACCGTACCCGCCCGCCCCGGCGGCGCGCCGAGCCGCGATCACCTCGTCGATGGTGCCGTTCACCAGCGCCACATCGGCCAGATGCTGGGCCCGCTGCCGCCGGAACGCGGTGCGCTCCACCAGCGGATGCGAATACGCGGACCGATTGATATAGGTCAGTGCCCGCAGCATCGCCGACACCACCGGATGCGCCTCGGTGCGCGTGAACGATTCGAAGTCGAATCCGAATCCGGTGCGCCCGATCACTTCCAGCGCCACCTTGTTGGTATCACCGGGCACATCGACCCATTCCCCGGCCCGCGCGGTCCAATGCTCGACCAGCTCACCGACGCAGCGCCGCATGGTCGCGTGATACCCGCGCATGGCGGGCGCGGTGAACGACGGCGCCAGGATCGCGTGCGCCCGGGCCCAATTCGGCTCGGAGTTGTGCGCGGTGAACAACCCGTCCCCCGCCACGCTGCGCAGATCCCGGATCGGCACCCCGAGGAATTTCGACCACAGCGCGTCATCGTTGATCTCGCGCAACAACTCCGGATCCGAGACGTAGGTGATCCGCGCCCCGAGAATCTCGCGCTCGTAGATCCCGCCGTACCGCTGCGCGCCGCGCATGCCCCACTGACTGGAGTCGGTGACGTGCAGATCCCACACGTCACCCAGGACCGGTAGCCGGTACGGCGGATGCGGCAGCACCCGATCCCGGGCCCGGATCGGGCGCGGCGCGGTGGTGGTCATCGTGCTCCATTCAGTTGTGCGGCGTGATCGCGGTACGCGGCGGCCGCATCCCAGTGCGCGGCGATGCTGCGCAGCGTACGGCGTTCGTCCACGATGTCACGTCCGGGCGCGGAGGCGTGCAGGCGCACATAGCCGCCGGGCGCTGCCCCGGATCGCTTGCGGTGCAACGCCTCCGCGATCTGCACCGCCTCGGCCAGCGCCGCGGGCAGCTGCTGCGGCGGCGGTTCGGAGTAGCGGCCCAGCACCAGCAGGCAGTCGCGGATCTCCACCGTCATACGATGCAGCCGCCGTTCCGGGCTCGGCGCCGAATCCTGTTGCGCCGGACGCGGTATCTCACCCGCGCACGCCCGCACCAGGTCGGACCACAGCGGTGTCAGCACCCGCACCGCCCGCGAGGCTGAATCCACCCGCAATCGGCGCGCCAGGTCCATCATCACCTGCGCCGAGGCCGGAATCGCGCCCAGCAGTAGCAGATAGATGAAATTGCTCTGGTTGGCGGCGAAGCGGAAGTCGACGAACCACTGTCCGGTCCCGGTCGCCGCGCAGACCGCGCTCACCAGGATCGAGAACGCCTCCTCGGTGGCCCATACCCCGACGATGAGTATCAGCGCGTGCGTCACCCGGTGGCTGGGCCGCAGCTCACCGGCGCGCAGATCGCGAATACTGGTGCAGGTCACCACGATTCCGGTGGCCCCGCACCAGGCGGAGAAGATCGCGAAGTACAGCACCGTCTCCCAGCCCCGCGTCCGGTCGATGTACTGCCCCAGCGCCCGCGCGTGCGTCCCCGCGACCAGCATGACCGCGACCGAGACGTACACCGCCGTCCAGAGCGCCCGGCTGGTGCGCGCCGCACGCTCGGGCCACGAGTCGGTCCAGGACAGTGCCAGCAGCACCAGCGGCGCGAAGGTGAGCACGATGAACGCCGTACCCACCTGCCGGGTCGTCCCGACCTCGAGAATCCCGGCATCGGACAGCGCCTGCTGCACCGCGCCCTCGCGCAGCAAACCCGCGCCCGCGCCGAACCACAGTCCGTAGGTGACCAGCCGTTCCTCGGGCAGACCCGGTTCGTCCGCCCAGACCAGTCGCAGAATCACCACGAGCAGACTGAATCCGATGGTCAGCCACGCGACCGCCGCCGGAGCCGACGAGGTCACCGGGTACCCCAGAACGACCGCATCGGCCGCGAGGTCCGCCACCGGGATACCTCGGACAGCAGCAGATCCGCGAACAACTCCGCCTCATCCTCCTGATGATCGGAGAATTCAGACCGGCCGAGCACCCGCCGAATCAGTGCCGGATCCAGATCGGGCAGTAAATGCTCGATCCCATCCAATCCGGCCGAGCCGTCCGCATGGTCGAGCAGCATATGCCCGGTCTCGTGCACGATGATCTGGTCGATATGGAAATCGGTTGTGCCCGAATCGAAGGCGATCAAATCCACCGCATCGCATTCGAGCCAGAGCCCGCACGGCACCCGGCCCGATTCCGCCCCGCGCGGCACCGGTGTGGACGTCACCGGCATGAGTTGAATCGGCCGCCCGCGCCACTGTCCCAGCCGCGTGAGGAACGTTTCCCGATTCCAGGGTGAGGGCACCAGCGGTAATACCGATTCTCGCGCTGCCAGCACTCGCCGCGTCGAGGTATCCACCTCTGCACCCCTGTCTCACCTGTGTCTCAGCCACGCGCGCCCGCGTACACCGGCGGGAGCCTCACTATTCAAGACCATTCGTGCACCGCCGGCGCACACCGGAAACCGGCGCGTCGAATCGGATTCGAGTTCGTGATCAGGGGTTTCGAGGTGACACGGCCCCGGAGAAGAACAACCGCGCGGTGTCAGATTGGCACGGAATGTCGCAATCAGCGGCGCCTGAGGGTAATCAGCGCATTGCGCGAGGGGCTCAGGCCGGTGTGGTAGCGCCGCGCGGGTTCGATCGGACCCGGAATCGGATCGATGCGCCGCTTCTCGATAATGGCGCGGAACAGGATTCGCGCCTCCACGGTCGCGAATTGCGCGCCCAGGCAACGATGCGGCCCGGCGCCGAAAGTCAGCCAGGTGTGACCGTCCGGCTTCTTATCGAGAAAACGCTCGGGGCGGAAGGACAGCGGGTCCGGATAGATGTGCTCGGACTCGTGAATCAGCAGAATGGGAATGATGACAATGGTGCCCTCGGGCACCGCGACGCCATTGACCACGGTATCGCGCAACGCGATCCGCCCGGTGAACGGCGAAACCGGCCGCAGCCGCATGGTTTCCGCGACGACCGCGTCCAGATAGGCGTCCAGTCGCGCCTCGTCACCGGAGTCGACGGCGGCGTCGAGTTCGGCCATGGCCGCGGGATGCGCGGCCAGCATGGTGGCGATCCAGCCCAGGGTGATGGCGGTGGTCTCGTACGCGCCCAACAGGATTCCGCGCAGGTTGCGGGACAGCGCGACATCGTCGTGCTGATCGAGCTCGGTGCCGACGTAGCGAGCCAGCACATCGCGGCGATCCGCACCGGCGTCATTGCTCGCCCGGCGCGCGGTGATCTCCTCGATGATCACCTCGTCGACCTTGGCCTGGGCGCGCATGAGCGGCCGATACGGCGGGGTGTAGCCACCGAGCAGCGGCGTCACCAGCGTGACCGCCAGGAACCCGCGGCTCTCGATCTCGCCGAACCAGGCACTCACCGCGTCCTTGAGCCTGCCGCTGCGCTCGGGTGCGACATCACCGAACACGACACTGAGCAGCACGCCGATAGCCAGATCGTAACCAGCCTTGAGGAATTCGATCGGTTCGTCGACCGGCCACTTGGGCAGCTCGCGCTCGACGACCTCGATCATCAATTCCTCATAGGATTTGAGCGCCTTGTGCTGAAACGGCGGCGAGAACAGTTTGCGCTCGCGGCGATGATCCTCGCCCTCCAGGAAGATCAGCGTCTCCTTGCCGAACACCAGATCGTGGCTCGACAGCCGGGCCATCAACTGACCGACGGAGAAATCCTCGTGATTGGTGAATACCTCACGGACATCGGCCATGTCATGGGTGATGAACATGGTCGGGAATCCCGGCGGCGAGGCGACGAAACGCTTCCCGAATTCCAATAGCGGTGAGCTATGAGCACCGGGGCGAATCAACCCGCCCAACTGCCCGAGACGGCGGTTGCGTAGGCGGGGTAGTTGGCGCAGCGTTATCGGGGTCTGTGACACGCAGCCATCTTCACCGCTGATCCGGCGTCTGGCAATCATGAAATCCGTGCCGTACCAACGAGTGTCGCGCGTGCCCTGCCCCTACTTTTCGGGGGTCGGATTGATCTCGCGGTGGCCCCGTGCGGAGGTGTAAAGATGGCTAGGGTTAGCGCACACGGGTCGCAACACGCACCGCCGCGCCATTTTCGCGCGCTCATGCACAAAGTACGGCCGAATAATGAGATTTACCAGGTAGAGAAGGTATTTCGTGCTCAACACTTTTACTGAAACACTGTTCGCTCAGATTGCGAGCCGACCCGGCGAACTGGTCTACCGGTTCCTGGACAGTGGTGAAGTCGAAGGTGCTGTCCGCGAAATGACCTACGCGGACCTGGGCATACGCGCGCGAGCAATAGCCGCGGCCCTCCAGGATTCGAGACCCGGGCGCGCATTGCTGCTCTACCCCGCCGGACCGGAATTCGCCGAGGCGTTCTTCGGCTGCCTGGCCGCGGGCGTCGCCGCCGTACCCGCGCCACTGCCCGAATGGGACAACCGCTCGCTGCGCCGACTGCGGCGCATGGTCGCGCACGCCGAAGTCGACGTGGTGCTGGCCCCGGCCCGGGTGGTCACCGACGCGGCCGCGCTGTGCGCGGAGATTCCGGAACTCGCTGGGCTGCGCTGGCTGGCCACCGACGAGATCGCGGACGACCGCGCGAACGATTGGCGCGAACCCGATCTCGGCCCCGATTCGGTCGCGTTCATCCAGTACACCTCCGGTTCGACCAGCGCCCCGCGCGGTGTGCTGATCACCCATGAGAACCTGCTGCACAATCAGGGCGCGATCGCCGACGGCCTAGGGCACGATCCCGATTTCGCGCGCTCGTGGGACGGCGCGCTGTTCGCGAGCTGGCTGCCCATGTACCACGACATGGGCCTGATCGCGCCGCTGCTGCACACGGTCTACCTGGGCGCGAACTCGGTGCTCATGTCCCCCATGCACTTTCTGCAACGCCCCGAGCGCTGGTTGCGCGCGGTCTCGGACTATCGCGCGCACACCAGCGGCGGACCGAACTTCGCCTACGAGCTGTGCGTGCGCCGCATCGGGGCCGAACAGATCGACGGGCTCGACCTGAGCAATTGGCGGGTGGCGTTCAACGGTTCGGAACCGGTGCGCGCGAGCACCATCCGGCGCTTCGCCGATACCTTCGCCCGCGCGGGTTTCCGGGCCGGGACACAGCATCCGGTCTACGGTCTGGCCGAGGCCACGCTGATCGTGACCGGGCCGTCCATCGGCGTGCCGCCGACCTTCCACGAGGTGAAGGACGCGCTGGGCGATCGCGCCCGCGGTGCGGAACTGGTCGGGGTCGGGCGCGCGGTCGGCGGTATGTCGATCGCGATCGTCGATCCCGAGACCGGCGCCGAGCGCGCCGAGCAGACCGAGGGCGAGATCTGGGTCGCCGGAAAGAGCGTGGCGGCGGGCTATTTCCGCGATGAGCAGGCCACCGCCGAGGTCTTCGGCGCGCGACTGCCCGGCGACGAGCGCCGCTACCTGCGCACCGGTGACCTCGGTTTCGTCTCCGGCGGCGAACTTTTCGTGACCGGCCGCCGTAAAGATCTCTTGATCATCGACGGCCGCAATCACTATCCCCAGGACATCGAGTCGACCGTGGAGGCCGCGCACGGCGGTGTGCGCGCGGGCTGTGTCGCCGCCTTCTCGGTCGAACTCGGTTCCGGTGGTGAACAACCCGTCGTGGTGGCCGAGGTGCGCACCGAGGAGCCCCCCGAACTGGCCGCCATCGAGGCCGCCGTCCGCGGTGCGGTATCGACCGAACACGGACTCACCCTGGCCACGCTCATGCTGATTCGGCCGGGCACCATCTTCAAGACCAGCAGCGGCAAGATCCAGCGCCAGGCGTGCCGCGCCGCGTACAGCTCGGGTGAACTGCTCGAATTGACCGCCGGGCCACTGCGTTCGCCCGAGGATGAGCTCTTCGATTTCGAGGAACCGGCCGCGCCGGTCGTCGCGGACGCCGCCGGACCCTCCACCGAGGCGGTGCGCGCGTGGCTGGTCAAGACCATCGCCCAGCAGGCCGCGCTCGATCCCGAGCGCATCGACATCCATCAGCCGATCGTCGAATTCGGTTTGGGCTCCGCCGATCTGGTCGAGCTGGTGATCGACCTCTCGGACTTCTACGGCGAATTCCTCGATACCAATCTGTTCTTCGACAATCCCACCATCGACGGTGTGGCCCGGGCGCTCGCACCCGCCGCGGAGACGGTTCCGGACGCGGTCGAACCCGAGATCGCCGCCCCCGACACCGCCGAGGCGGACGGCGAGGAGATCGACGAAGACGCCATCGCCATTATCTCCATGTCCTGCCATTTCCCGGGGGCCGCCGATTCACCGGAAGCGCTGTGGCGCTTGCTGGACGGTAACGGGGACGCGCTCGGTGAGGTGCCCGAGGGCCGCTGGGATATCGAGGATCTCTACGATCCGGACACCACCGCCAGCGGTAAGGCGTACACCTTCCGCGGCGGTTACGTCGACGGCCTGGATCGCTTCGATGCCGCGTTCTTCGGCATCGGCCCGCGTGAGGCCGCGGTCATGGATCCGCAGCAGCGCGTGATGCTGCAATTGGCGTGGGAGGCGATCGAACGATCGGGTCGCGATCCGCGCACCCTGCACGGCAGCGCCACCGGTGTATACCTCGGCGTCTACGCGACCGGATATCTGGCCGATCCCGCGCCCGAGCAGCTCAATGGTCAAGTGGGGACCGGACTTTCGCCCAGTGTCGCCTCCGGGCGCATCTCGTACACGCTCGGATTGCACGGTCCGGCGGTCACCCTCGACACCGCCTGCTCCTCCTCGATCGTGGCCATGCACTCGGCCATGGCGGCGCTGCGCGCGGGCGAATGTGATCTCGCGCTGGCGGGTGGCACCACGCTGCTCATGTCGCCGATCGCGCATATCGAGCTGTGCAAGCTGGGGGTGCTGTCCCCCACCGGCAAATGCGCGCCGTTCTCCGCCGAGGCCGATGGCACGGTGTGGGCCGAGGGCGCGGGCCTGGTGCTGTTGAAACGCCTCGAGGACGCCCGGCGCGACGGTGATCGGGTATTGGCCGTCATCCGTGGTTCGGCGGTGAATCAGGACGGGCGCAGCCAGGGGCTCAGCGCCCCGAATGGCGCCGCGCAGGAACAGGTGCTGCGTTCCGCGCTGCGGGTGTCCGGGCTGAGCCCGCACGATATCGACTACGTCGAGGCGCACGGCACCGGCACCGCACTGGGCGATCCGATCGAGGCCCGGGCATTGGCCCGGGTATTCGGCCCGGGTCGCGATCCGCAGCGGCCCCTCGGTATCGGATCGCTCAAATCCAATGTGGGACACACCCAGGCGGCGGCCGGTGTGGCGAGTGTCATCAAACTCGTTCTCGCCCTGGAGCATGGGCGGATTCCCGCCACCTTGAACGCGAAAACGTCGTCACCGCATGTGGATTGGGAACGCAGCGGGGTGGCGGTAGCCGGTGCGGCGATGCCGTGGCAGCGCGGTGAGCGCGTCCGGCGCGCCGGGGTCAGCGCCTTCGGGCTCAGCGGCACCAACGCGCACCTCATTCTCGAAGAGGCTCCGGCCGTACCGGTTCCGGCTCCCGAGGCCGCGAGTGCCGATCGGCGCGTGGCGCTGCTGCCGATCTCCGCGCGCAGCGAGGCATCCCTGCACGGTCAGGCTCAGCGCCTGCTGGATCTGGTGAGTGCCGATCCGGCCCTGGAACCGGGTCCGGTCGCTCGCTCACTCGCGGTGCGGCGCACCAGGTTCGAACGGCGCTCGGTGGTGGTCGCCGCCGATCGCGAGCAGATGATCGACGCACTGCGCGCACTGGTCGAGGGCAGCGAGTCACCCGATGCGGTGATCGGTAACGGCCCGGTGCTCACCAATGCCAAGACCGCGTTCATCTTCCCCGGTCAGGGCACACAGTGGGTCGGGATGGCCCGCGATATGCTCATTGCCTCCGAGGAGTTCCGCACCGAATTCGAGCGCTGCGACAAGGCTTTCAGCGCACTGCTCGGCTGGTCGCCGCAGGAGCGGCTGGCCACCATGACGGTCGAGGATCTCTGGGATCATCCGCTCATCCAGCCGCTGCTGTTCATGATCATGGCCGGGCTCGCCGCCACCTGGCGGGCGGCGGGCGTGGTTCCGGACGCGGTGATCGGACACAGTCAGGGCGAGGTCGCGGCCGCCTACTGCGCGGGCGTCCTCGAATTGGGGGACGCGGCGAAGATCGTCGTCACCCGCAGCCGCCTGATCGGGGATATCGCCGAGCCGGGCGCGATGGCCGTGGTCGGCCTGCCCGAGGCCGAGGTCATCCCGCGGCTGGCGAAATTCAGCGATCGGGTGTCGATCGCGGCGGTCAATGTGCGGCGGTCCACCTTCGTCACCGGACAGCAGGCCGCGGTCGAGGAATTCCTCGCCGAACTGACCGAGGCCGGGATCTACAACAGGCTGCGTGCCGCCGGGCCGAGTTTGGGCGGGCACAGCCCGATGTACGAGCCGTTGCGTGAGCCGCTGGCCGCCGCGCTGGCCGGAATGACGGCGGAACCTCCTGTCACACAGTGGTATTCGACGGTGACGAGCGAGCCGATCACCGAGCCCGTCGAGCCCGGCTACTGGTTCCGCAATGCCCGTCAGACGGTGCGATTCGCCGACACCGTGGAACGCATGATCGCCGATGGCTTCCGCTACTTCGTCGAACTCGGCGCGCATCCGATGCTCACCGCGGCGGTGAAATCGCTCTCCGATGAGCTGTCTCGCGAGGTCATCGCCGTGGGCTCACTGCTGCGCGAGCAGGACGGGCCGACCGCCCTGGCGCGCGCCCAGGCCGAATTGCATGTCGCCGGACATGAACTCGACTGGACCGGCCTGTTGCCGGACGCCGCACGGGTGGACCTGCCCACCTATGCCTTCGACGAACGCAGCTTCTGGACCGAACGGCTCAACCGCGATTCCACCGCGCTCGGGCTCGGCGATATCGAACACCCGATCCTGGGTGCGGTTGTGCCGCAACCGGATTCCGGCGGCATCATCCTGACCGGCCGGGTATCGCGCCGCCTGCAACCGTGGGTCACCGACCACGCGGGGCCGAACGCGGTGCTCATGCCCGGCGCTGCCCTGGTCGAACTCGCCATCCGCGCCGGTGACGAGGTGGACAGCCCGGTCCTGCGCGAATTGCTGCTGCGCGCACCGCTGCTCGTCCCCGAACGCGGTGCGCTGCGACTCCAGGCGGTGGTCGGCGGACTCGATGCGCACGATTGCCGCACAATTCGGGTCTACGCCCGCGACGAACATGATCCCGACGCACAGTGGACACTGCACGCCGACGGCCTGCTGGCGGAGGAATCGGCTTTCGCACCGGCTCACTCGGATTCACCGACCCGCGCACCCGGCTACGCCGACGCGTGGGTGCCGGCCGATCCCACCGTGCCGGCGCTGCCGGGACAGGCGACACCGTCCGGTACCGCGACGTGGCCGCCGCAGGGCGCGGAACGCGTCGATACGGCGGAGTTGTACGCCGCGCTGCACGCTCGCGGCCATCATTACGGCCCGCGGTTCCAGGGCATGCGCGCCGCGTGGCGACGCGGCGACGAGATCTTCGCCGAGATCGAACTCCCCGAATCCGCGCACGCCGACGCCACCCGATTCGGCATCCACCCGGCCCTGCTCGACGCGGCCCTGCACGGCACCGCGCTCTACGCCACCGACGGCACGCACGCCCTGCTGCCGTTCGCCTGGTCCGATGTCACGCTCTGGGCTTCCGGCGCAACCGCATTGCGGGTACGGCTCACCCGCTCGGGCGCGGAGACCGTCTCGATGTCCGCCACCGACCGCACCGGCAACCCGGTCGTCTCGGTCGGCTCCCTACTACTGCGCCCGGTGGCGACCACCCGGTGGGATGCCGCCTCCCTCGCCCCCGCGTACCGCCGCCTGTTCCAGTTGAACTGGACCGCACGCACGCTCGGCACCGCGAACCGCGCACTCACGGTGTGCGAGTGGCAGTCTCCCGAAACGGCGGCCGAGCAAGCGGACGTCATCGTTGTTCCCGTGCCCGAGGGCACGTCACCCGAGCAGGTGCATGCTGTCGCACAGGGTCTGCTCGCGACGCTGCAAACCATCATCGGCGACCGCCGCTTCGAGCGGTCGACCGTGGTCGTCCGTACACGCGGTGCGGTTGCCCCGAGCGAGCCGATCGCCAACGGCGACAACGCGAGTCCGGATCCAGCGAGTGCGGTGGCGTGGGGTCTGGTGCGATCGGCGCAGTCGGAGAATCCGGGACGGATCGTGCTGATCGATTCCGCCGACGCGGAACTCGATTACGCCGCGCTGCTCGCGATCGAGGAACCGCAGCTGGCCGTGCGAGAGGGCGTGGCCTTCATACCGCGCCTGGCCCGCCTGCCGGAGCACCCGGCTCGAATTCAGGAGGGTCGAGTCGACCTCGGCGCAGGCGCGGTGCTGGTTACCGGCGCTCCGGGCGGGCTCGGGTCGGCGCTGGCACGGCATTTGGCCGAGGCCTACGGGGTGCGGGATCTGGTGCTGGTCAGTCGGCGCGGGATCGACGGGCCGGGTGGCCATCAGTTGCGCGCCGATCTCGAAAACCTCGGTGTGCGAGTTCGATTCACGCAATGCGATATCACCGATCGGGATGCGCTCGCGACCGTGCTCGACGGGCTGCCTTTGGCCGGTGTGGTGCACGCGGCGACGGTGCTCGACGACAGCACACTGGGTTCGCTCACCCCGGCGCAGCTCGAAACCGTGCTGCGGCCGAAAGTCGACGCGGCGCACCATCTGCACGAACTGACCGTCGATCGGCAACTGTCGATCTTCGTGCTGTTCTCCGCCGCGGGCGGTCTGTTCGGCACGCCCGGACAGGCCAATTACGCCGCCGCGAACGCCTATCTCGATGCGCTGGCGCTGTATCGGCGGTCCATCGGGCTGCCCGCGCAGTCGCTGGCCTGGGGCGCGTGGGAGGTCAATCAGACCGAGTACATGGCGCGCGCCGATCTGCAACGCTTCGAACGGGCCGGGGTGCGGGCGTTTGCGACCGCCGACGGTATGGCGTGCTTCGACGCGGCGCTGCGGTCCGGGGAGCCGATGCTGGTGCCGCTGCTGCTCGATACCGAGGTGCTGCGCAGGCAGCCGGGCGTCCCGCGCCTGCTGCACGGACTGGTGCGGCGCACCGCGCGCCGAGCCGTCGCCGATCGCTCGGTCGTCGATGTGGTGGCGGAATCGCAGTTCGCCGAACGACTTCGGACGGTACCGCGCACGGAGGCCGTCGCCCTGGCGATCGCCGCCATCTCCGAATGGACCGGGCAGGTGCTCGGTCACGCCGGTGCGGGGCAGGTGTCGGCGGAGGCGAATTTCCAGAGCCTGGGCCTGGATTCGCTGATGGCGATCGAATTGCGCAATAAGGTGCGCGAGCACACCGGCGTCTCGGTGCCGCTGGGCACCATTCTGGCCGAGCAGAACCTCACCGAGCTCGCCGGATTCCTGGTGGATGAGCTACTGCGACAGGCGGTTTCGAACGCCGATGCCGTGGTTGCCGATGTCCCCGATATCGAAGTGCTGCCCGTCAGCCGCGACATGATGCGCCTGCTGCGCACCGAACAGCTCGGCATTCCCAGCGCCGCGCAGACCGGCGGTGTCGCGGTCCGCATCCCCGTTCCGATCACGCGGGAGCGGCTGGAGCAGGCGATCACGCGGCTGGCGCATCGACATGCCGCGCTGCGCACCACCATTCGGCGCAGCGAGGAACACGGCCGCCAA
The DNA here is from genome assembly GCF_042885355.1 of Nocardia sp. NPDC058058. Taxonomy (NCBI): domain Bacteria; kingdom Bacillati; phylum Actinomycetota; class Actinomycetes; order Mycobacteriales; family Nocardiaceae; genus Nocardia; species Nocardia sp. NPDC058058. Next base: position 1,367,843 of record NZ_JBHVSA010000001.1, read on the forward strand.
CTCGAAATCCATCGCGAGCCCGGCGCGCTCACCAGCTGGCTCGATCTCGATCACCTCGACGACGCCGTCGTGCGAGACCGCTTCCGGGAACTGATGGCTCGCCCGTTCGATCTGGAAACCGGCCCGCTCTGGCGGTTCGAACTCCTTAATAGCGAAACCGATTCCCCCGTACTGCTTTTCGGCGCGCACCACAGCATGAGCGATGTGCAGTCGATGCTGCTGGTGGCGGGTGAGATCGCCGCCGAACTCTCCGGTGAGCCGCTCGCGGACACCGTCACCAATCGCGATATGCATCAGCTGCTCACCGCGCAGCCGGGTAAGCGCGAGGGTGATGAGACCGCGGCGGCGCGCTGGCGCGAACATTTCCGCGGTGTTCGCCGCCTGGAATTGACGCTGGCACAACCGCGTCCGGATCAGCGCAGCTACGGGGCGGGAGCACTCGCCCTGGACATGCCCGCCGGACTGCACGATCGGGTCGCGGATCGCGCCCGCGATCTGGGCGTCACCCCGGCCGCGGTCTTCCTCGGCGCACTCAGCGTGCTGCTGGCGCGACGACAGCAGGCCGACCGCTTCGCACTCGCGGTGCCGGTGGATACCCGCATGCATGCCGACGCGACCGACGCCGTCGGGTATTTCGGTCTGCCCGTGCCGTTCCCGGCCGCCGTCGGAGCGACGGACACCGTCGGCACTGTCCTCGAGCGCACCGGTGAACGCCTGCGCAGCCTGCTCGCCCCGGGTGCGGGCTTCGCCGATGTGCTCGCCGCGCTCGCGGGCGAGGGCCTGCACCGCGATAACGCGCCGATGGTCGAGGTGTACTTCAACTATCTGCGCGCCAACTCCGCCGTCGCGGCGGCCGAGGTGGTTCCGGTGAGCACCGGATACTCCGACCTGGATCTGATGGTCGCGGTGCTGCCCGATACCGGACAGGTGTGGTTCACCTACAACAGCGACATCATCGACGCCGCGAGCTGCACCGAGTTCGGCACGGAGTATCTGGCCACCGTGGCGGCGGCCATCGCCGATCCGGGTGCACCCGCCCGGCCCGAACTCGCTGACGCCCGCGGCGTTTCCGGGGTTCGCGCGGCGTTCGGCGCGACCTTCGCGCTCGGCAGGCTGCCCGAACTGCTGACCGCGGCCTCGGCCGACAGCTCCGCGATCACGGTCGCCGAAGCCCCGTACCACCATGTGCTGTCGAGCCTGCGCGATCCGTCGGGCGTATTCGCGCAGTCGTCCATGGGATTGAGCATCGTGCTGCTGCGGGCGGCGGATCTGGAACGGTTCGGTGCACTGACCGATGAGCTGCTGACCGAACTCGCCACCGAATACCCGGCGGCCATCAAGGAATTGGCCGAGCGGAACCGCAAACCGGTGATCGTCGGCATCCTGCCGTCGGCGGAAACGGAGGAACGGCTGCTGACCTGGGAGCGGCTCGTCACCGCCAGCCTGCGGGATGTGCCGGGTGTCGCGGTGCTCGAACCGGGTGACTGGACTCGAAACCATCAGGTCGACAACCCCTTCGACGATCGCACCGAGATCCTGGCGCACCTGCCCTTCACCCCGGAGTTCCAGGCCGCGGTCGCACTCACCCTGGTGGCGACCGTGGGAGCGATCCTCGAGCCAGCGCCGAAGGTGATCGCCGTCGACGGTGATGACACCCTGTGGAGCGGAACCGCGGGCGAAATCGGCTCCGCCGCCGTCGGTTTCGACGTGCCGCGACTCGCGTTGGCGCGCAGGCTGGCCCAGTGGCGCGCGGCGGGGACGCTGCTGGTGCTGGTCACCAACAATGACGCCGATATCGTCGACGCCATTCTCGATCGGCCCGAAAGCCCGTTGCGACGTGAAGATTTCGCGGATATCTCCGCTGGCTGGGAAGCGAAGCCGGAGCGACTGGAACAGGTCGCGCGTACGCTCGGCTTGAGCCTGGACACCTTCTGCTACCTCGACGACAACCCGGTCGAGGTGGCGCGCATGCGCACCGAACTCCCCGAAGTGCTGTCGGTGACCTGCCCGCCCGCCGCCGAGCTGGACTCCTTCCTCACCCGGCTGTGGCCGATGACCCCGATCGCCGCGACGGCGGAAGACCGAATGCGTGCCGACTTCTACCGCCAGGACACCGAACGCGATCGTGCCCGCGCCACAGCCGAATTCGCGGACTTCCTGGAACAGCTCGAACTCGAGGTCGACGTCGAACCCTTGACCGACGCCACCCTCGAACGCGCACGGCAGCTGGTTCGCCGCACCACCCAGTTCACCCTCGCCACAGTCACCCCGGCCGATCTCGACCGCTGGCGCGCCGAAGGCGAGGTCTGGACCGCCACCGCCCGGGACCGCTTCGGCGACTACGGCCTCATCTCCCTGCTGGCCCTGCGCACCGACGGTGACGCGCTGGTCATCACCGGCTGGCAACTCAGCTGCCGAGCGCTCGGCCGCGGTGTGGAGGAACGCCTGCTCACCTGGGCTGCCGACCGAGCCGAGGCTCTGGGCCACAACACCATCCGCATATCGTTCGAACACACCGCCCGCAATGAACCCGCCCGCCGCCTCGCCGCCCGCCTGCTCGGCGTCCCCGACGACGGCCAGGGCTACGACGTCTCGGTGACCCCGGATCGCCTGCGCCACTTCCGATCCTGGGACGCACACCCGACCACCGAGGAGCTGACCAGTGACCGCACCTGACGAACGCCCCCCGGTCCGCAACGAAGCCGTCGACCGCCGCACCCGCGCCGAAACCCTCGAACGCGGCACCGGCGCAATGGATATCGCCGCCCTACTGGCCCGAACCGGAGCCAACGGACACGCGAGCAAGCCCGAAGAACCCAAGTCCGAAACCCCATCAGCGCCGATCGGACCCGCCGCGACCAACTCCGGGCCACCGGTGTGGAGCGCCGACTCTCTGGCCGATGCGATCACCGAGTTGGCGAACCGCTTCACCACCGATCCCATTGACGCGGATACCGATTTCTTCGACGCGGGCGGTACCTCCCTCGCAGCGGTCGAACTGGTCGCCGCCCTCGCACGCGAACTCGACATCCACCCGGATCTCGACACGATCTTCTTCGATGCCCGCCCACGCAGGCTGGCGCAGCGCTGGCTCACCGACCATCCCGAAGCCGCTCAACCACTGACCGATCCGGATATACCCGCCGACACCGATGATTTGGCGCTGCTGTTCGCGGATCTCACGGGGGCGGATCGGCTGCCGATCGTGGCGGAGGTGGAGCGGGTCGCGCCGCGGAGGATTCTGTTGACCGGGGCCACCGGGTTTCTCGGGAGTCATGTGCTGCTGGATTTGTTGCGGCACAGTCAGGCGCACGTGGTGTGTGTGGTGCGGGCCGATGATGATCAGGCGGCGGCGCGGCGGCTCGAGGATGCGGTGCGGCGGTATGCGCTGCCGTGGTCGCGGGAGGTGTTGCGCCGGGTGACGCCGGTGGCGGCGGATCTGCGGCTGCCTCGGCTCGGGTTGACCGATGAGCGGTGGGAGGCACTTGCCGCCGAGGTTGATTCGGTCGTCAATGTGGGTGCGGCGGTGGACTTCCTGCGCGGGTATCCGTCGTTGCGGCGGAGCAATGTGCTCGGGCCACTGACGCTTGCGGAGTTGGCCTGTACCGGGAAGCCGAAGCCCCTGCATCACATTTCGTCGATGGCGGTGTTCAACGGGTCCGAGGCCGAGACGCTCAGCGAGGACGCGGCGACCGCCAATGTCGCCAAGCTGCCGATCGGGTACGACCGGTCGAAGTGGGCCGCCGAAGCGCTGCTGCGGCGCGCGAGTGAGCACGGGTTGGTGGTGACCATCATGCGGCCGGGTGGGATCGGGAGCCATCCTGAGACCGGGGCGCACAATCCGCGCGATCTCAATGCGGGAATCACCGCCGCGCTCATGCGCTTTCGCACCGTGCCCGGCTTCCGCTACCTCAATTCGGCCCCGGTGGATTGGGTCAGCAGGGTGACCGCCGAGATCGTCGGCACACCGAGTGCGTGGGGGCACACCTATCACCTGACCGGCGCACCCACCTCACTGGAGAAGATCGTCGCCGAAACCACGCTCGGCGGCTTGGGGATTCGCGTCCAACACTGGGAGCAGTGGTGCGAAGACGTGGTGCGCGAGATCCGCGACGGCCCGGTGCCCGAACTGGAGTCACTGGCCCAGGTCCTACAGAGCCCTGCCGCCAGAAGGCAATTGGCAGCCATGGTGACCGCACCGCCCGCCACGGCCGCGCGCACCGACGCGTTCGTAGCCGCACAGGGCCTGCCCGCACCGATCGTCTCCGGCCCGGCACAGCGCGGCAAGATGCTCGCCACCATGGCCGGTATGGGACCGCGCCCGGACGACGCACCCTACCTGCGCTTCCACGAGACACTCACCGGCACAATCCAACCCACCGGCTCTACCGCGGACATCCCCTGCGATCTGCGGTTGGCCCTGTCCGTCGCGAGCAGCGCCCAGGTGTTCTCCGCCCGCACCCTCGATGTCAGCGGCGAACTGATGTGCGCGGCGCTGCATGACGAGCCGCTCGCGGTCGAGGGCACCGCGATCGTCCGCCCGCACGACGGCACCCCACTGCCGGGCGAGACCCGGCATCCGATCATGCATTACCAACTCACCCTGCGAGATTCGTCCGGCGGCACCTGGTGGCTCCAGGGGTACAAATTCGCCGCCGCCCGCCGCAGGCTGGTGCGTCAGCTAGGCACCCAGCTGATCGAGATAGGCCGCACCGGCGAACCGGCGTCGTTCAAAGGCGAGGTGGCCGTCCCCATGCACACCTACCTGCCCGATCAGATCGACGGCATCCAAATCGATCCCCGTCTGCCCGAACGCCAGCAGCGCCTGGCGAAAATGCTGTGGCTCAGCTGGTTCGGCGGTCAACTCGGCAAGAGCCTGCTCGAACCGGTGCTGCGCGTGGGCACCGATCTGCTGGACCTGCGCCGCGCCATGCGGAAGGAGCACCGCCGGTGACCGATTCACGAGCCGAACTCACTGCCGCCGAAGTGATCTCATTCCGCACCGATGACGGCATCGACCTGCGCCTGCGCCGGGTCGGCCCGGCCGACGGTCCGGCGGTGCTGCTGGTACACGGGCACGGCGTCTCCTCGGAGATGTTCGCGCTGCCCGAGATTCGCAATATCACCGATGTGCTCGCCGACGCGGGCTATCAGTCCTGGCTGCTGGATTGGCGGGGCAGCTGCCGCCTGCCCTACAACGAATCCGGCCGCCCGTACACCTTCGACGACGTCGCGCTCTACGACCTGCCCGCGGCGGTCGCTCAGGTCCGCGCGCGGATCGGGGACCGGCCGCTGTTCGTGGTCGCGCACTGCATCGGCGCGCTGGCGCTATCGCTGAGCCTCACCGGCGGCCTGCTGCCCGGCCTGGCGGGCGTGGTCGCGCAGGGCGTCTTCCTGACCCCGAAGGTCAGCACCTCCGCCCGCATGCGCGTCCTGCTGGCCAGCGAACTGCTCGGCTCGCGCGTCACCCACCTGGACTCGGACTTCCGCAAGGTCGGCCTGTGGTCCAAGCGCACGCTGCTGTACGCCGCGCTGTCCCGCAAGGGCGACTGCCCGGACCCCACCTGCCGCATGGTGCAGTACGGCTGGGGTATGGGCGCGAAACTCTTCGAACACGATCACCTCGACGCCCGCACGCACGACCGCCTCGCCGAATTGTTCGGCGCGGTACCGCTTTCGGTGCTGCCGCATCTGCGCCAAATGGAATTGGCGCACGCCGTCGTGCGCTGGAATGTCGACGACGAGCGCTATCACGCGCTCCCGGAGAACGCCCTGGACCAGGCCGGTCGCATCGACTGCCCGGTCCTGCTGCTGTCCGGCAGCCGCAACGAGGCCTGGGTCGATTCGAACCGGCTGTGCCACGAGGTGCTTTCGACCCGCAACCCCGGAATCGACGTGCGCTACACCGAGATTCCGTCCTACGGCCATCTGGACACCTTCATCGGCCGCGGCGCGGCCCTGGACGTGTTCGGCCATATCGTCGATTTCCTCGATGAGACCACCGCCCAATTCACGAACGAAAGTCGAGAGTATGCGCATCGCATTGTTGACGGCGGGAACCCGGGGCGACCATCAGCCATATCTGGCACTGGCCGATGAATTGCGTTCGCGCGGCCATCATGTCGAGATAACCGCGACCGAGAACTACGCCGACGTGGTGCGGCGCTCAGGCTTCGAACCGCATGTCATCCCGTTCAACTCGGCGGAGCTGCTGGAATCCCCCGCGGCCAAACGCGGACTGTCCTCGGGCAATCCGCTGCCGTTCCTGCAGATCATGCTCGACACCGTCAAGATCATGGCTGGCGAACGCGGCGCGCAGATGCATGAGGTGCTCAGTGACGCGGTGGAATCCGCCGATGTGATCGTCTCCTGCGCCTCGACGCTGCCGTGGGCGATGGAACGGCGGGAGAAGACCGGGCAGACCGTGGTCGGCGGCCTGCCGTACCCGCTCGAGCGCACCGCGGAGTTCCCGTCCTCGTTCACGGTCAAGAAGATGATCTCGTCCCGGCGGCTGCGGCTGGCCAGCTATTCGGCGTTCGAACTCGCCTACGGTGTGGCCTACCGCAAGATGGACCGGCGGGTGCGGCAGTTGATGGGCCTGGAAGGCAAACCGCAGAACCCCTTCCGCCGCATGCGCGCCGAGGGAATTCCACTGGTGCACATGGTGAGTCCGGTACTACTGCCGAAACCCGCGGACTGGCCCGATCGCTCGACGGTCGTCGGCGCGCCGATCCTGCCCGCGCACATGCGCGACGCCTGGGGCGAGGCGGTGGTCTCCCCCGAACTCGCCGACTGGCTCGACGAGGGCGAGCCGCCGATCTACTTCTGCCTCACCGGAATGCCCATCCTGGACCCGGCTGGCTCCTGCGATCTCATCGCCGACGTATGCCGCAGGCTGGGCGCGCGCGCCCTGATCACCGTCAAGGGCGAGGGCTATCCGCGCGGTATCGGCTACGACCGGAACCTGTTCGTACTGGCCTCCTTCGACTACGACCGGGTGCTGCCGCGCTGCCGCGCGGTGGTGCATCACGGCGGCAGCGGCAATACCCACGATGTGCTGCGCGCCGGACTGCCCGCGGTGGTGATCGGCGTGCACAGCGACCAGTTCTTCTACGGCTGGCGGATTTCCGCGCTCGGCATCGGGGCCGACTTCCCGTACCCGTCGCTCACCGCCGATCGCCTGCACGATGCCCTGGTGCGCACGCTCACGCCCGAGGCGCGCGATCGGGCCGCCGAACTCGGCCGCCGCGTCTCCGCCGAGAACGGCATCGCCGCGACCGCCGACGCGGTGGAGAAGCTCGCCGCCAACGCCCCGGCCTGAAACATGGCCGGCACCATGCATATCGCGATCTTCACCGACTTCCACCCCGCCACCCTGGGCGGGGTGCAGACGGCGATGCAAGCACTGTGCGACGGGCTGCGGGAACGGGGCCACCGGGTGACCGTGTTCTGCGCTCCCGCACCGGAACCCGTAACCGTCGACGCCGATACCGTTGTGCTGTCGTCGATTCCGGCGAAGATGGCCACCGGCCTGCCCGTGGTACTGCCCACCCGCACCAACCGGCGGCTGATCGATGCCGAGTTCACCGCGCGCGGCCCGGTCGATGTGGTGCACACCCTCACCGCCTACGGCTGCGCCATCGCCGGCATCCGCGCCGCGCGCAGGCACGGCGTACCGGTGGTGCAGACCATTCAGAGCCGCGATGACACGATGATCGAAAAGTATTCGCCGTCACCGTATTTCGCGGCCCTGACGATGCGGTTGCTGCACGGCTGGTTCGTGCCGCTGCGCCACCAGCCCGCGCACGCGGGCGATACCCGCACCACTCGCCTGGCCTGGCGGCCGATGATCGCCCAGGCACAGGCCGCCGATCGGGTGACCGTGCCGACCGAGCATTTCGCCCGCCGCCTCGCCGCACGCGGCGTCGATCGGCCGATTCACGTGGTGTCCAATGGGATCGATGACGCGTTGCTCGATCGGGTACGCGCCGAAGCTGTCGAGACCGCTGCTGCCGGAGCACCGCTGCGCGCGCTGTGGTGCGGGCGGTTCTCACCGGAGAAGCGGCCACTGGAAGCCATCGAGGTGATCCGCGCGGTCCCCGGTTGCACCTTGGACGTCTACGGCGGTGGCCCGCTCGCCGAGCGCGTACGCCTCGCGGTGGACGAGGGCAATCTGGCTGATCGCGTACACCTGCACGGCGAGGTCGATCAGGCCACCTGCCTGGCTGCCATGCGCACCCACGATCTGCTGCTGCTGACCTCCGACTGCGATACCCAGGGCATGGTGCTGCTCGAAGCGGTCGCCATGGGCCTGCCGATCGTCTACTGCGATCCCGAGCTCTCCGAGACGATTCCGGACGGCGGCGGCATCCGCACCACCGACGGCACCGTCGACGCGTTCGCGGACGCCGTGCGGGCCGTCGCCGCGGATCGCGGTCGGCTCACGCGGCTGCGCGCGGCCCTCGCACCGCACGCCGACGAGCCCAGGCAGTCCCGGCATATCACCGACATCCTGTCGGTGTATCGCGCCGCGCGGACGGAATCGGCCCTGCCAGCACCCTCGGGCGGGCCGTCCTGAACGCCAATCGCACTGGCCTACTGCGCCTTCCGGCAACGCTGACCGTATGCTGCGTCTCGGAGCGGTCGAGAGCACCGATGCGCTCGCGGATTTTGTGATAGGGGAACGTCGATGCCACCGGATTACCATCGGCCGGATGACCTGTGGAATCAGGCCACCGAGGTACTGCCGATCGTAGACGGCTACGAGCCGCCCGAACCCGCCGCGGCGGCCAGCGCGGGCAAGCGATCGCAGGCGAGCCGATACACGATCATCGGGCTGTCCGCGGTGCTGGCGGGCCTGCTGCTCATCACGGCGGGACTGTTCGCCGCCAAACACTTCCGGCCCAACACCGAGACCGCGACCGCGCAGACCACCCAGCGCACCACACCCGCACCGACCACATCGGCGGCGGGTCCGGCGAGCCCGCCCGCGGCGGGAGCGCCACTGGCATCGGTGATCGCGTGGGTGCAGGCGGGCAAGACGGTCGACGTCACGAACTATCACACCGCGACCACCACCGACGGCACCATCAACAATCTGGGTTCGGCCGTCGCGTTCGTCAGCCCGACCAAGAAGATCCAGTGCATGACCCAGAAGCAGGCCACCACGGTCGACCAGGGCGGCCTGTCCTGCATGGTGGCGCTGGACAATCCGCCGTCGCGGCCGACCTCCCGCAATTTCGGCAACTGGGTCGGCGGCTGGGTCGACTATCCGGGTGAGCGCGTGGGCATCGGGGCGGTCAAGGGCGATCCGGGCCAATTCCTGCTCGGTGACGGTCCCGCGCTGGCGTACGGCAGCCGCATCACCTTCGACGACTTCGACTGCCGGATGGATCAAACCGGACTGTTCTGCGTGAACAAATCCGCCGAATCCGCTCTCCAGTTGAGTTCGTCGGGTGCGGTGCCATTCGGGTGCCTCGGTGCGGCCACGGCGCAGAACTACGGCATCGAATACTCCTGCGGCGGTGCGGCTCCGACCACTACCACCACCAGCAAGAGCAATGGTCCCGTCGCTCTCGGCGAGACGTGCGATACGGCCGGGCAGCAGGCCAAGGCCGCCAGCGGTGCGACGCTCACCTGCGACGCGGCCGGTGACAGCGGTTTGCGATGGCTCAACGAATCCAAGCCGGTCTCCGGATCCTCGTGCTCGGCGGGCGAAGCCGGGACGTTCGGATACACCGCCAACGGCAAACTGCTCATGTGCTCCAGCGTCACCTCGGGGCGGGTCTACGCGTGGGGCGACCCCGGAACGCTGGTGAGCGGGCAGCATCAGTCCGGGGAGAGCTGCGACGGTTCACAGGAGGGGAAGGTCGCCAAATCGGCCACCGGAACCGGCCTGTTCTGCATGCCGGTCAGCGGTTCGCCGGGTAAGTGGGCTTGGCGCGCACCGTCATAGGGATGCGCGGGCCGCGAACGCGCGGCACAATCACCGGTTCCGGGGATCTGTCGGCACCCACCGCTAATCTGCGGGGATGGTCAAACCCGAATCGGCCCTGCGCCGCCTGATGCGTGACACCGGAAAGCTGCTGCAGCCGTATGGATTCGACGGCGCGGAGCCCCTCTGGACGCGCGTCGGGGATGCGGGTGTGGCCACGGTCGGGCGCACCCGAACCTTCCGGACCTTCACCGGCGGCGATCAAGTCCTCCGCTTCGGCCTGACCATGAGCGCCACCCCCGCGGCCTGGTGGGAATTCTGCAACTGGCGCAATACCCGACTAAGCCGCCCGTCGATCCCCTTCGAAGCCGCCACCGGTCCCGGCCTGATCCCCGACGGCCTGCCCGCCCATCTCACCGAGATGTGGTCCATGAACCTGCCCGCCGAGGCGCAGGGACATATCGACCCGGCCGATATCGACACCATCCGCACCGAACTCCCCCGGCGCGTCCACGCCTACGCCCGGCGCGCACTGCGCCTACTCGAACCCGACGCATACCTCAACGAGCTACTGGCCCAACCGGATCCGCAGCTCGGCGCCTGGGAAGCCATCGCGGTCCTGCTCGCCGACAACGGCTCCGGACCCGAGCTCGACAACGCGCTCGAGCAGCTCCGGCTGTGCTGCCACGACCAGGAGGCGGCAGACTACGCGGCGAATGTCATCGCCTACGTTCAGTCCCGGGTGGCGCTGGTGTGAGAAGCCCCTCGGATCGGCGATTCGATCGGCGAGACTGAATACGCTTGTCCCGGAAGGGGACGCATATGCGCGAGACGGCACCGAAGGCACTGTTGTTCGACATTCAGGGAACGGTGACGGACTTCTTCACCACCATCCTGACCGAGCTGCGCGACCTCTGTGCGGTGCGCGGGGTCGAGATCGATGGATCGCGATTCGTAAACGACTGGCGCAGGGCCTATTCCGAACGAGTCGCAGGGAGGGATCCGTCCGGCGGGTGGCAGCCGGTACACGAGGTCTACCGCACGGCTTTGGACGAGCTGCTCATCACCTACGACGCGACCCTGTTCGACGATTCCGAACGCGAACAACTCACCTCGGCCTGGCAACGCCTCATCCCCTGGCCGGACACGGTCCCGGGTTTATCGGCCCTACGTGAGCACTACACCATCGCCGCCCTGTCCAACGCCGATGTCGCCGCGGTCGTGCGAATCTCCAAGCGCGCCAACCTCCCCTGGGACGCCATCTTCACCGCCGAAATGTCAGGCGCGTTCAAACCCGCACCCCGCACCTACCTGATGGCAGCCCACTACCTCGGCCTCGACCCCGCCGACATCATGATGGTGGCCAGCCACAAATACGACATCCGAGCCGCCGCCGAACTCGGCTTCCACACCGCCTTCATCGCCCGCCCCCTCGAATTCGGCCCGGATGAACACCCGGACATCGCCTACGACGACGCCTTCGACATCAACGCCGCCAGCATCCTGGAGCTGGCCGCCATCCTCGAGCGATCAATGAGTCGATGACCAAGAAATGGAAGTTATTGCGGGCTGCGTGCGAGTCGGGCGGGAAACCGATCTGAAGATAGGAATATTCTGAATATTCTTGTATCACAATAGAATTAAGCTTTCGGGGGCTGTTTTGCGGAGTAGAATAGGGGTATGAATTCAGGGGAGAACATCGCAATCGCGGAGAGTGCATCAGCGCTTTCCGCGGCGATCGACACCCTGATCTCTCAGCCGCTTATTCCGGTGTCGGACAATGGCATTGTTGAATTGATGCAGCAGATCGAAACCGCCACCCGCAAACTCGACGCGATGAAACTCGATCTGGTCGTGCAGACCTGCTCGCGGTCGCTGCCCAAGCGCGCGGGCGCAGGTTCGGTGGCACTGTTCCTGCAACAGACACTGCGTATCTCACACGGGGACGCGTTGAACCGGTGGCACTGCGCCGAACAAGCAGCCATCTGGCCGCGCGTCGGCGACAACGCCGAGCTGTCCATCCCAGCACCGGCATTGCCCAATACCGCACTGGCGCAGGAAGAAGGCGCGATCGGGCTCGACCATGTGCGTGTCATCCGCCAGGTCATGGACCGACTCCCTAACAAGGTCACCGCAGAGGATCGCGCCTTGGCCGAAGAGCACCTGGCCCGGCACGCACGCGCGTTGAACCCGAACCAGCTGCCCAAGATCGGCGATCGGATCCTGGGTCATCTCGACCCGGATGGCACGCTGACCGATGATGCAGACCGTGCACGTATGCGCAGCATGCGGTTGAGCCCACAAGGGTTCGATCTGATGTCCACCATGACCGTGGTGTTGACCCCCGAAGCCCGGGCCGCGATGGATGCGGTGCTGGCCAAGCTCGCCAAGCCGGGTCTGTGCAACCCCGCCGATCCCGAAAGCCCGTTCGTAGTCGATGAGAACCTCGACCCCGAGGTGGTGAAGGCCGCCGCCAAGCGCGATATGCGCACCACCGTGCAACGCCAGCATGATGCACTGTTCGCGCTGCTGCACCCCGACTTCCACCCCAACCACCTCGGCGTGCACCGAGGACTGCCGGTCACCACCATCGTGACCATGAGCATCCACGATGTGGAACGCGCCGCTGGTGTGGCCACCACCGCGACGGGTGGGACTGTGCCGGTCGCGGTGGCGTTGGAAATGGCTGCGCGCAAGAGCAAGACGTTCTCGGTCATCACCGACGGTGAGGACATGCCTTTGCATATCGGTCGGGCACGCCTGGCGAACCCGGCCCAACGGATGGCGCTCATCGCCACCGAACGCGGCTGCACCCGCCCCGGCTGCACCGCACCCGCCAGCATGGCCGCTGTCCATCATGTGACCGAGTTCGTCAAAGGCGGCCTGACCGATATCGAAAACCTCACCCTGGCATGCGATCACTGCCACGCGTTGGTGAACGACACCCCGACCGGGTGGACCACCATCAAGCTCGGTAAGGGTGCGAAGTTCGCCGGGCGTACCGCATGGATCGCGCCCGCTCATATCGATCCGACTCGGACACCGCAGGTCAATCACATGCACCACCCGGACGAGTTGATGGCCACCGCCCCGGCAGCGCCACCACTGCCCGCCGCCCGTGCTCGGGCCTGTGCGCCGAACAGGATGCGCCAGCGACCCTGGGTATTGCCTCGCCCGGCTTGCCCAGCCCGGCAATAGGTTCCACCCCACCTGTATCCACCGTCAGGAGCCTTCCTGCCGGTGCTACAGGCATGTCCGCACCTCATGCGGTTCCAGCCCTCCCGCAGTCCGGACAAAGAAGCAGTGCTGGGCACGCCGCCTGCCGTACCCGACTTGCTCTCCCGCAACCCAGACCCAACCCTCATCCGCCTGACGGGGTGACTGGCTGTGGTCACCTTCCGAGCCAAAAGACCAAGCCGCCCTAGTGTTTTGGTTCTTGTTGTTGGTCTTTGTTCTTGTTCTTGTTCTTTTCTTGTCCGGGCGTCTTTGTCTTTTGTTCTTTTAGTCTTTTGGTCTTTAGTCTTTTGTCCTTCCCAGCAGCTCCCCGATAAGTGCGGTGCCAGGCGCAGCCCGGCCCCCTGCCCCGGGCAGGTAATCGACAGTGTCTGTCGTCAACCGCTCACCACACTGTTCGCACGCCACAACCGCATTGGTGACATGGTCACAATCCTGATGATGCACACGCAAAGGCGCACCATCGGACCCAGCTTCCCACCGATCCCCCCACGCCATCAAAGCAAGCAACGCCGGAACCAGATCCCGCCCCTTCTCCGTGAGCCGATACTCGAACCGATCCGGATTCCGCTCGTACAGCTGCCGTTCCAGCACTTCTGCATTCACCAGCCGCTGGAGACGCTCGCTCAGCACGTTGGTCGCAACCCCCAAATCCCTTTGGATCTCATCGAACCGGTGCAACCCCACCGCGATATCCCGCACCACCAGCAACGCCCACGGATCACCCACGATCGCGGCCGAGCGCGCGATCGAGCAGGCGATCCGACTGAAGTCCGTCCGAGCCATGACAGTCCCTTGTTATAAGCAAGTCAGCAGGTTAGCTTTAGTATATGTACCACGCTATCGTGCGAACCCTGGTCCGGAGAACATGGCGTCGAGCAGGCGCGGGCGACTACGACGCGGCAGTGGCGATGGCCGCACCCGACGTTCGATTCCGCTTCCTCGGCGATACGGCACTCGGCGCGGACCTGCGCGGCCGCGACGCCTTCCGCAACTGGTTCGACACCTTCGAACAACATCTGCCCGGCATCCGCCTCGAACTCGTCGACGTCATCGCCAACGGCTGGCCCTGGAAAACCACCGTCGCCGCGCAACTGAACGTCACCGGCACCCTCGCCGACGGAACCCCCTACCGCAACACCGCAATCCAATGGCTCACCCTGCGCTGGGGCCGCCTCACCGACGATCTCGTCCTCGAGGACACCCTCGCGCTCGACGCCGCACTCCGCCGCCAGCACGCGTTTCCGGCATGATTCCCTCGGATGGTCCCGGAACCTTCCCGGCAACAACGACGTTGACGGGGTGCGGAGCGGATCTCCGAGGAATAATCCGGTAGGGCCGGTGGCCGGCCGCCGTAGAGATCGTTAGGAGAAGTCGGTATGGGTGTCAGTCTGACCAAGGGTGGCAATGTTTCGCTTACGAAGGCGGCTCCGAACCTGACGGCCGTCGCCGTCGGTCTGGGCTGGGACCTGCGAACCACCACGGGAACCGATTTCGACCTGGACGCCAGCGCCATCGCCCTGGGCCCGGAAAAGAAGGTTGTCTCCAACGGCCACTTCGTCTTCTTCAACAACCTGAAGTCGCCGGAAGGCACCATCGAGCACACCGGCGACAACAAGACCGGTGAGGGCGAAGGCGACGACGAGGTCATCAACGTCGACCTCGCCAACACCCCGGCCACCATCGACAGCATCGTCTTCCCGGTGTCGATCTACGAAGCCGACACCCGCTCACAGAGTTTCGGCCAGGTCCGCAACGCCTACATCCGCGTCGTCGACCGCTCCAACGGCACCGAGCTCGCCCGCTACGACCTGTCCGAGGACGCCTCCACCGAGACCGCCATGGTCTTCGGCGAGCTGTACCGCAATGGCGCCGAGTGGAAGTTCCGCGCCACCGGCCAGGGCTACACCTCCGGCCTGTCCGGCATCGCGCAGGACTTCGGCGTCACCATCTGATTTCGGTAGCGGTAGGCCTGACAGCCCCGAACTGCTAGGCCGGGGCGGGCGCGGAAGCGCCCGCCCACACCGCCGCGGCCAGTCGCCGATGCGACTCGAGCCGCGCGGTGCGGTCGAAAGTGCTGGTGTGCACCAGGATTTCGTCCGCTCCGGTATACGCGATGAGCCGATCCAGCTCCGGAATCACCACCGATTCGGGACCGTGGATATGCCCGCGCAGCGAATCCTCGAAGATGCCGCGCTGGCGATCGGTCATGGGTTCGCGCTCGATACGCTCCGGTGAACTCAGCGGCGGGAACTCACCGCGCGTACGGGAGTAGGCCGCGGACCACGCCTCGGGCAGCAGCAAACGGTGCGCCTGTTCGACGGTATCCGCGATGACCACCGAGGTGGACACGATCACGTAGGGGGCACTCCCCCATTCGGTGACGCGAAACTCCTTGCGGTAGTTGTCAATTGCCTCGACCATGGCATCCTCGCCCGCCACCGCCGCGATGACCAGCGGCAACCCGAACCGCGCCGCGCGTTGCGCGCCCGATCCGGTCGCCAGCAGATACGCCGGAACCCGCAATCCTTCGGCGGGCCACGCGTGCACGCCATTTCGGCCGCGCGCCGAATACTCCAGCACCTCGGTCAATTGCGCGTCGAAGTCCTCGGCATCATCCTTGCCGTGCCCGAGCGCACGCCGCACACCATCGGTGAAACCCACGGACCGCCCGAGCCCCATATCGATTCGCCCCGGAAACAGCGACTCCAGCGTCCCGAATTGCTCGGCGACGATCAATGGCTGATGATTGGGCAGCATCACCCCGCCGGTTCCCACTCGAATTCGATCGGTCACCGCGGCGATCGCGGCGGCCAGAACCGTCGGCGCGGAACCCGCCACCCCGGGCACGCTGTGATGCTCCGATACCCAGAATCGGTGATACCCCCACTGCTCGGCGAGCCGACCGAATTCGACGGTCTCGCGCAACGCCTCGGGATGCGTTTGCCCGTCCCGCACCCGGGAGCGGTCCAGAATCGAGAAGCGGGTGGTCTGTGCGGCGCTCATAGCCATGGCAACGCCTGCGGCCCGGGTTGATTCCTCCCCGGTAATCCGGCTCACTCGTGCACATGCACAAATTCGGCGATGCATGATCGGCATGACGCCGATTGCGCGCACGGGGGCGGTGGTGTGAGCTGGATCGCATGCACCGGAGTGTCTGAGCCGGTGGTGTGGAAACAATGAAGTTTTGGAGGCTCGGGTGAACAGGGCTCGAATGCGGCGGCTGCTGGTGTTGGCGACGTCGGCTTGTTTGGTGACGGCGGGGGCGGGCGCGGCGGGCGCCGAACCGAATTTCCCGCCGACCTTCCCACCGAATCAGAATCAACTGCCGCAATTGCCCACGGAGCCACAGATTTACGATCTGTTGCCGATCCCGTCCCCGGATCAGGACCCCTGGTACAACGACCCGGAGAACATCGCCGATTACCAGCCCGGCGAGATCGTGCGCTCCCGTGAGGTGCAGACCAGGCTGCTCGGCCTGCCGGTCCCGGTGTTCACCAAACAGCTGCTGTTCCGCTCGGAGGATGTGCACGGCAATCCGATCGTCACCGCGTCCACCGTCATCGTCCCGGGCATTCCGTGGCAGGGCAGCGCGCGACCGGTGGTGTCCTTCCAGGAGGCCATCGACTCCACCGATTCGGCGTGCAATCCCTCGCACACCCTGCAGACCGGCACCATGAAGGAATCCACCCTCGTGGTGTATTGGCTGGCACAGGGATTCGCGATCAACGTCCCGGACTTCGACGGCAAGTTCAATACCTTCAACACCTATGCCGAAGGCAAGATGGTGCTGGACAGCTTGCGCGCCATGAAGAATGACACGTCCCTGGGTCTCACCGATTCCGGGATCGCGCTCTACGGATACTCCGGCGGCGGTTCGGGTTCCATTCGCGCGGCCGAATTGCGCGCCAGCTACGCACCGGATGTGCGACTGCTCGGCACCTCGATCGGCGGCACGCCGGGCAACCTGGTCGGCGAAGCGGATTACGCGACCCGCAATCAGCCGGGTCTGACCGGCACCAGCAATTTCACCATGTGGCTCGGTTTCGCCTCGCTCTCGCGGGAGTACCCGGACGTGTTCAAGCCCGAGGAATTCCTGACGCCCGAAGGGCAGGGGCTGCTCGCCGATATGCAGCATCGCTGCTACGCGACGATCGCACTGCAGGGCGTGTACCGCCCGATCAGCGACTACTTCCAGCCGGGTAAATCGCTCAATACCTCGCCCGAGGTATTGCAGGTGCTCAGCGATAACAGCCTCGGCAAGCACATTCCGGACACCCCGATTCTGTGGTGGCACGGCATGTGGGATGAGCTGATTCCGCCGTCGGTGGTCATCCCGACCGTGCAGTCCTATTGGGATCAGGGCGCGGACGTGCGGTTCTACACCGTCCCGGTGCCCGAGCACATCACCAACGCGGTCACCGGCTGGCTGCCCGCGGTCGCCTGGACCAGCGCGGTGCTGCGCGGTTTGTCACCCGGACCGAAGTTCATGGCCGCTTTCCAGCCGCTCCCGCCGGGGTTCCCGGGCAGCTGACCCAGTCGGGTCTATCTGTAACATCCCGTATCGCATACAGTGTCCGAGACACTGTATGCGCTCGGGCACAAGGAGGTGGCATGGGCGACACATTGGAGCTGCTGCGGGACCGCGCTACCGCGCTGGCGACCGCGATCAGCGGTGATTCGCAGCCGTATGACGAGCTTCCGACCACGTTCCGCGACGCGGATTTCGTCCCCGGCGCGGCACTGAACCTCGAACTGTTCTTCCGCTATCTGATCGAAGGCATCGAACCCTCGGTCGCCGACACCCAACCCCTCATCGATCGCGCGCTCACGCTCGTGCACGATGGCAT
This sequence comes from Nocardia sp. NPDC058058, assembly GCF_042885355.1. Taxonomy (NCBI): domain Bacteria; kingdom Bacillati; phylum Actinomycetota; class Actinomycetes; order Mycobacteriales; family Nocardiaceae; genus Nocardia; species Nocardia sp. NPDC058058. The sequence continues at coordinate 1,385,861 of NZ_JBHVSA010000001.1, forward strand.
GTCCCTCGACGAGGTGCTGGCGAACTATCGCATCGGCGCGGCCTTCTACTGGGCACAACTCATGCCGCTGCTCGATGCCCAGGAGTACGGCATCGTCCCGAAGGTCGGACTGCGCCTCACCGAATATCTGGGCTTGATCATGAGCCGCATCGCCGGTGCGCTGGTCGAGGACGCGCGGCAGCCGCGCTGGGATCTCCTCGAACGGCAACGGGAGATCGCCGACGCGCTGCTGACCGGACGCGAACCGGCCGGATGGGCCGTCGATCCCGAATCACCGCCCGCCCCGGCATTTCTCGTGGCCGTGATCCGGCTCGGTGAACCCGCTCCCGGTACGCTCACCCGGCTGCGCAGCCGACTCGCGCTGGTACCCGGCACCCTGCTGCATCGGGACAGTGGCGGGTGGACGGCGCTGGTGCCCATGCGCGAGGGTGACAAGGATCCCGCGCGCGGGCTCACTCATACTCTCGCACTGCGTGATTCCGATCCGCATCCGCAGTTCTGGATCGGCGTCGCACCGGCCGCATCGCACGCGGCGATTCCGGCGGCCTACGCCGAAGCGACCGCCGTGGCCGAGGTCGCGGGCAGTCTGCAATTGCCCGAGGTGGTCTGTCGGCGCGAGCATATGATGTTCGAATACGCCATCGCCACAACGGGTTCCACCCGGCACGCACTGGCGGCACTGCTCGATCCGCTCGACGATCAGCCCATGCTGGGGCAGACCCTCGATGCCTTCATCGACAATCAGTTCAATCACAACGCGGTGGCGCGCGCACTGTTCATCCACCGCAATACGGTCACCTATCGGCTCAGCCGCATCGCCGATCTCACCGGATACGATCCGCTGCATCCGACCGGGATCTCGACCCTGATGGCGGCGCGGACGGCGCGGCGGCTGGAATCGAAGTCGTTCCGGCTCTGAGACGACTATCGTTCGGCGAATTGACGGACCGGGCAAGCTATTTCAGCGAGCGCGTCACGTAGTGCGCGGGCCGGATCCTCGGGTGCGGTGACCGCGCGCCAGCCGATATAGCCATCCGGGCGAATCAAGGAAGCACCGAGCTCCGCGACCCCGTACGCGTTCTGGAACGTCTCGGGCACAACCGGTTCCACGTCCACGCCGATATGCACGAACGTGATGTCGATACCGACCTCCGTGGCCATCGCGGCAGCCGCCGACGCCCAGCGCGCATCCGCGCCGAGCAGCACCCAGCCCCGCTGGAACAGCTCGAGGATGGAGAACTCGGAACCGTTGGCGCGCACCGGGATATGCGGGGCACGCGTACCCGGCTGTCCGGCCCACTGCTCCGGCCGCAGGGCGCGCGGCAATTCCGGACCCGCACCGAGTACCGCCGCCGAACGGTACAGCTGCCCCAGCTCCATCGCGTCATCGTCGATGATCTCGGCCTCGGCGGCTCCGGTCTCCAAATGCGCCTTGTAATCCGCGCGCGCGAAGATCTGCTCGTGCCGCAGCCACGCGATCGGGCGGCGCTCGGCGTCGTAGGTGTCCAGTAGCTCCGGCCCCGACTCCCCCGCCAGCACCGCCGCGAGCTTCCACGCGAGATTGTGCACGTCCTCGATACCGGTGTTCGCGCCGTAACCCCCACGGTTGGGCGGCAATTGGTGCGCGGCGTCGCCGGCCAGGAATACCCGGCCGTCGGCGAATCGGTCGGCGATGAGCGCGGCCAGTTCCCAGCGACCGGTGGTGATCAGCTCGATTTCGATATCGTCGCGCCCGATGGCCTTGCGAATCAGCTCGCGCTGCGCATGCTCGTCCCGTTCGATGTCGTCGGCGATCATGAACACCCAGCGACCGTCGTTGTAGGTGGTCAGGAAGCCGGTGAGATCCGGCTGTTCGATCTCGAACTGATTCACCCCGTGCACCAGGTACTCGTCCAGCGGGGCGCGGAACAGGATGCTGCGTTGCTCCGAGAGCAGGCCGCGGCCCGTGCGCTCGATGCCCAGCGCCTTGCGCACCGGGCTGCGCACACCGTCGGCCGCCACCACATACTTTGCGCGGAGCCGATATTCGTGCCCGTCGGTGCGGCGCCGCAGCAGAGCGGTCACGCCATCGTCGTCCCGGGTGAACTCGACGAGTTCGGTGCTCATGCGGATATCGGCACCGAGTTCGACGGCCCGGTCCCGCAGGATCGGCTCGAGCGCGTCCTGCGCCAGGGCGGTGGCACGCATCGGCGAGTAGTCGATCTCGGGCCGTGCGGCGGCACCGGCGGGCGACCACGGGTACTCCTCGAACCATTCCCCGGCCAGGCTGTGCACTCGCGCCCGGCGTGGCTTACCGCCGTGCACGGGCGGCAAGCGCACCCCCGCCGCGTCGAACAGTTCCATCGTGCGGGTCGTGTATCCGATCGCCCGCGGATGCGCTGAGCTGCCCGGATGCTTTTCGACCAGCACGGTCGGCACGCCGCGGCGGCGCAGGAAAACGGCGGCGGACAGCCCGACCAGGCCGCCTCCCACGATCAGTACGGGCGTTGTTTCCAGCTTCTCTTCGCTCATGTCTCCAGAAAAACACAACTCAGTTAAAACAGCAACTGAGTTAATTAATTATGTGAGTTAACAGACCTGATACGATGGGCCGATGACCACGCCGACCATGGGACGCCGCGAGCGCAAGAACGCCCAGACCCGCCGGGCCCTGGCCGATGCGGCGCTGCGACTGTTCCTCGAACGCGGGTACGACGCGGTGAGCGTCAAGGAGATCGCCGACGCCGTGGACATCTCGGTGCCGACCGTCTTCAAGCACGTCCCCGACGGCAAGGAGGCGCTCATGTTCGACGATGGCGTCGAACGCCGCGAACATCTGCTGGCCGCCGTACACGACCGCCCCGCCGGACAGTCGGTGATGGCGGCACTGCGCGAATTCATCTCCGGCCGAGGACCTTTCGCCGCCGACCAGAGCCCGGAGTTCCAGCGCCGCACCGAGCTGATCATGAACACCCCCGCCCTGCGCGACTACTCCCGCAAGCTCTGGATCCGCTGCGAGGAGCCCCTGGCCCAGGCCATCGCCGCCGAAATCGGCCGCCCCGCAGGCGATATCACCGCCCGCGCCGCCGCCCGCTACGTGCTGGAGATCCCGCAATTCGTCGGCGGCGAGCCGGAGGCCGTCACTGCCATGCACGCGGTCTTCGACCTGCTGGAATTCGGCTTGCCGACGGCCACCGGTCCACGACCCGCGAATGAGCTCGAACTGGGCGATCTGCTCCCCAGCCAGGACACCCGCGCCGACACGTAACGATCAACCCGCCAATCGCGAAATTCGGGAAGATCCGCCCCACTCCGGAGGGTTTCACCTTGGGTAGGAAGGTCTCGAAATGGCGGGAATTTCCCTCTCGGACATGACAATCCGTGCCGGGGGCGTCAAGATGGTCGATGGCCCAGGCCAGAAACGACAAAGTTGTCAGACAGTTCCAGCGCTTCGGCTTCGCGGCGCGGACAGGAGAGCCCCGTGGCAATGACGCCGCAGACCTCGGAATCCGTCACGTCCGTGATCGTCGAATCGACCCGGCCCGCCCGGATCGGCACCCGCATCGCACACCCGGTATTGCGCACGACGCTGCAACAGTTCCTGCGTGCCGGAGCGTGGGTCGCCGATTTCGGGCCGGGGCCCGCCGAACTGGTTTTTCGTGCCACCCGCCTGTCCGAGGCGCCCGCCCGCATTCTCGGCGCGCCGCGCGGGACGCAACGGCATCCGGTGTTCTTCGAGCGGTTCGAGGCCGAATGGCTGTGGACCGCACCGGTTTCCGATCCGCGCGTGGAGCGGGACGCGGCCATCCTGTACTTCCACGGGGGCGCGTTCATCGCGGGTGGACTGAACAGCTACCGCAGGCATACCGCGCGGCTGGGCAGCGAGAGCGCGCTGCCGGTGTTCACCGTGGACTATCGCCAGCTCCCGGACGCGCATCCCAATGACAGCCTCGATGACGCGCTGACCGCGTATCAGCATCTGCTCGACGAGGGATTCGCGCCGGAGAAGATCATCGTGGCGGGCGATTCCGCCGGCGGCGGGCTGGCGCTGCGCATGGTGCTGACCGCCCGCGATCTGGGGATGCCGCTGCCCGCGGGTATCTCGGTCACCTCGCCGTGGGCCGATTTCGATTCCACCGCCCGGATGGCGCATCCCAATGCCCATGCCGACGCGGTACTGCCCGCGGCCGGTCCGGCCATGGTCGTGCGGCGCGGTATCGCCATCGACGGGGTGCTCGATCCCAGCTGGTCGGTGGTCAATCACGATTTCACCGGGCTGCCGCCCATCCTGGTGCAGGTCGGATCGCGGGAGATGCTGCTCGCCGACGCACTCGAGGTGGGCCGTCGCTGCGAGGAGGCGCAGGTGCCGATGACGCTGCAAATCCGGGCCAGCGCCCCGCACACCCTGATTCACCTGGGCGCGGGACTGCTCGCGGACGGCCGCGATGCCGCCCGGGACGCGGCCGCGTTCCACCGTGCGATGATCGAACAGGCGAGCACGGGACGCAGCGCGGCCTGAGTTCTCGCCACCCTCGACCGCTATCGCCAGGGAGGCCCGAATGTCCCAGCCCGCCAATGCTTCCCAGGCAGCTCGGCCCGCCGTCCTGATCACCGGGGCGGCGGCCGGCATCGGCCGCGCCATCGCGGCCAAATTCGCGGGACAGGGCTGGACCGTCGGCATGTACGACATCGATGCCGAGGCGGTGGCGCGCACCGCCAAGGAGATCGGCGGAACCACCGTCACCGGGGGCTTCGATGTCACCGATCCGGCCGGATGGGAGCGGGCGCTCGCCGATTTCACCGCCGTGACCGGCCGTTTGGATCTGCTGGTCAACAATGCGGGCATCCTGTACTCCGGCCCGTTCGCGGATATCTCGCTGGAGCGTCAGCACCGCCTGGTCGATGTGAATATCAAGGGCGTGCTGAACGGCTGCCACACCGCGCTGCCGTATCTGCGTAAGACGCCCGGCAGTCAGGTCATCAATCTGGCCTCGGCCTCGGCGCTGTACGGACAGCCCGGCCTGGCCACCTACGGGGCGACCAAGGCCGCGGTCCGCAGCCTCACCGAGGCCCTGGATCTGGAATGGCGGCACTACGGTATCGCGGTGCGCGATCTGCTGCCGCTGTTCGTGGCCACCGACATGATGACCGAGGTGACCCGGGGCTCGAAGTCCTCGGCCACCCTGGGCGTGCGCCTGAGCGCCGCTGATGTGGCGAACAGCGTGTGGCACACCGCGACTCACCGCCGGGCGGTGCGCGGTTCGCACGTGCTGGTCGGTTTGCAGACCAAAATCACCGCCGCCGCCACACAACTCTCACCCGCCTGGCTCAACCGCACGGTGGTCGGCTGGATCAGCAAGGCCGATTCGCTGTAGCTACGCGGGATGCCGCTGCTTGCGCGGCAACGGAATTCGCACCGATCGCAGCACCCCGGCGGCACGCCGCAGCACCCGCGACACCGGCACGGTGAAGATCCCCGCCAACCGGGTATACGGCCAGATCGCGATGAGCGTGATGACGATCAGCCCGCGCGCCTGATAGATCACCGGCGCGTGCTGCATGACCTCGGGATTGGGGTGCAGCGTCACCAGCGAGCGGCACCAGGTGAACAGCGTCTCCGCCGAGCGATAGCGGTCGTCGGTGGAATACGGATCGAAGGTGACCAGCACCGAGGACAACAGCGCGGCCACCAGCACCGGCAGCGTCATGCGATCGATCGGGGTGACGTGCGGGCGGGATTCGGCGGTGATCAGCGGCGGGATCAGGATCAGGCCCGCGCCGATCACCGCCAGCGGGATCGCAATGCATTGCGCCAGCGTCAGAATCGCGTCGATGGTGCCGTGCGAGCGCGAATGCGGTCCGGAGACAACGACTTCGGCGATCCGCACCACGAAAAGCACCGGTACACCGGTCCGGAAGGCGAGGCTGCCGAAGCGTTGCGGCCGATCGATGTGCGGGCCGTAGAGGTAGCTCAGGAAGCGATCGCGGCGGAACCGCCAGATGTGTCCCCCGACACAGCAGAGCACGGCGGCGATCGGCAGGAAGACCCACAACACATACATCATGGTTCGACTTCCTCGTCCGATCGATCGTGCTGTTGCGCACCACTGTTGCACGTGCATCCGCGCTGCGAAAGAGGCGAATTCTGCGAATTCCCGGCGCAATTCCGCGACGCTACGCGCCGACGGCGTGGCGCGCAGCTGTTTGACACTTCGGCGATCCGCGGGCAACATGGTCGAGTCAGCACCTCGCTAGGCGAGGCTCCTGTTCGAACACAGGCCACTGATCCGACGACGTCGAGAGACGCCCAGGGTTAGGACAGATCGCTCCGGATTAAGGGGCTATCCAAAGTGGCTTCCCCGTCCGGGGATACGTCGTTCAGTGCCGAAGCTCTGACGAGAGGGGTGCCCGCCATACCGGTCGGATTGGCGGATTCTCCCTTCGTGTCGCGTGGTTCGCACCGCGCGGTCTGACGCGATCGACGCCCGCGCGCGTCCCGACGGCAAGGAGGTGAGGAGTGAATTGAGTTCCGGCGATAGTCCGTATCCGAGTACGGATACCAGATTCGATATTCTCCCCGCCCGCCGCGGTTATTCAGTCATGCCCTGAATCAGGTTGCGGCAGCGGGCTTTTCCTCCGAGGAGGCTGTCATGACCTTTATCGCTTTCCAGCGTCCGCTGTCCGTGCTTTCGGTACTGGGCGAATCCGCCCAGCGCATCAAGGCGCGCCACACGCTCACCCCGCAGGAGCGGCACAATCTGTCGCTGTCGCGGGACCGGGTGGCGGTGCACACCGCATCGCTCGGCGGGCACCCGTTCCACCACTGACCTGCCGATAACGCCCTAGGAAACGACGAATTCCATTGAGGTGCCGGTGAATCCGGTGGTCTGCCCGGCGGCGTCCCTACTGTCGCCGAAATACCTGATCCGATATTTCCCGATCTTGGTCCCGGCCGGGATCGTCCAGCGGATCTGGATCAGCGAGGCCGCCGGATTGTCATCGGGTCGCCGCCAATGCAGTTCGGTACACCAGTCGTTATCGTCGAATACCCGCGCCCAGCCGTCCCCGGTCGAGCGTTGCACCTCGAAATAGGTTCCGCCCAAACGGAAATCATTGTTCGGGTGCGCGCCCGCGAATTCCACCGACACCAGATCCCCGGCGGTGTTGTTCGCGGGCGGCTGGGTCAGCACATCACCGAAGGCCCGACCGGCGACCGGGACGTCGGCCGGGACCGGGGCCAGCAGATTCGGTTGCAGGCCGAAATTCCAATCCAGCGGCGCGGGACCGCGGCCGATATCGGTGCGCGCGGCCACCGCGCGGGCGAGCTGATCGAATTCCTGCATATAGGCCGACAAAGTCCAACGGCCGTACAGGGTTTCACCGCCCTCGTACTGCTGCGAGACGTACTCCTCGGGCGTGGTCACATAGCCGCAGTAGCCATTGGCGTAGCCCTGCATGAGCACATTCTCCAGCGGCACGCCCAGGGCGCGCGCGACCACCCGCCGCACGCGCAGACCCGAGACAATGGTGAATTCCGCCGGGCCCGAAGCCAATACCAGATCGCCGATGCGCATGATCTGAATCGCCACCACCTGCGGCACCCACGGGCGCGGCGGCAGGATGCCGAGCGGCACGATGGCCAGCTTGGGCGCCTGTACATCGCGCATCCACTCTTCGATGGGCGCGTCGACACCGCCGAGCGCGGCCACCATCGGATTGGTATCGCCCTCGTGCAGGAATGGGATCTGGGTGTTGTAGTTGTCCTCGGAGCTGGTGGCGACCGCGGCCGCGCCCATCATGGCGGGTGCGGTGCGGGCGGCCTTGCCGTCCGGGGTGTACGAGCCGTCGATGAAGGTGTCGGCCATGTTCACATAGCGGATCACCGAATCTACGCCACCGGTCGACATGGCCCGCGCGGCCGCGAAAGCCGTTCGCCCGGCCTGATATTGGCGCTCGCCGATCATGGCGCAATTGGCGCGATTGTCCTCGGTCGGCCCGGCCGGATGCCACGGGCGGGTCCACAGGTTCGGGGTCATATCGCCCGGATTCGTCTGCGGGAACGCCGCGATGAAACCCGGCTGCCCGTCCAGATAGCGCGCGCCCATCTCGTCGTGCTCCCAGCGGTAGCTGGCGTAGCCCTTGTTGTCGACGGAGATGAGCGTGTTGTGATCGGTGAGCGAGGTGCCGTGGGTGGCGAACCAGGTGATCGCGCCGACATCCCTACCGCCCTGCCGCAAACGCAGCACGGTGACCGCCGGATCGATGGCGTCCGGGAACTCGGCCTTGTCATCGGCCGGATTGAGATCGAAGGCCACCCGCGAGCGATTGGCGCTGGCATCGTGCAGTTCGCCGTGCCCGATCATGATGGTGCCCGGGGCCAGCCGCTCGTGCGCGTTCGCGATGGCGGCGACGATGCCGTTCACCTCGGCGTCATAGGAGTTCTGCTGGAACCCTTGCGCGGCAAGAGAATACGCGTACTCACGGGCGGTGCCACCGCAGGAATTGTGATTGTGCGTGGCATTGAGGTTCACATTGCGCTCGGTGTACAGATCACCGAATCGCTTGGCCAGCTCCACCATCACGGCCAGGTGCACCGACTGGAACAGACAGGCGTTGTCGGTGTTCACGAACGCCACTCGATCACCGGTCACCTGGTCGACGATGATGTACGCGCGCGCCCAGCAACGCATCAGCAGACCGGTGGTGACCTGATCCAGTTCGGAGTAGCCCATCATGCCCTGACCGGCGGGCGCACCGGTCATATCGGCCATGCCGCAACCGACGAGATAGTCCGCGCCGCCGCCCGGTGCGGCCGCGGCCGTACCCGCGCCGAGGAATCCGGTCGCGCCCAGGGCGGCGGCGGAAGCGGCCGCGCCTGCCAGCGCGGATCGCCGGGACACTCTCATCGAATACTCCTTACGTATGTCGGTCACGGACCGGTCCACTGACTCGCGTACGCGCGTAGCGCGATCTTGGCCTCGCGCAGCAGATCCGGATCACCGTCCGGATCGGAGCGGAAGGCCTCCTGCATCACCGCATCGCCCATCAGGTGTGCGGTGCGGCAGGCGGTATCCAGATCGGCGGCGTCCGCGGCGACGCCCTGCGCGATCATGATCTCGCGGAGCGTAACCGCCATTCGGCGTTTATGCTCGCGGTCCGCCGCGCGCGCCGCCTCGGTGAGGTGTCTGCCGAACCACAGCGCCCGGAATCCGGGCTCGCTGCGGTACAGGTGCGCGAAGGCGTCGATGAGCACATCGATGGGGTCCGGCCAGGGTGCGGCACGGGCGAGTTCGAGCAGCGCGGCCATGCGGGATTCGATCATGGCGAGGTAGGACCCGGCGAGCGCCTCGATGATGGCGTCACGATCGGGAAGGTACTGGTACAGCGAACCGACCGAAATGCGCGCCTCGGCAGCCACTCTGATCATGGTCAGCGATTCGACGCCTTCGGTCCCGAGTAGTCGATCCGATACCTCGAGCACCCGGGCCAGCCGTTCCCGGCTGCGCGCCTGGCGCGGCACGCGGCGCAGCAGGGCGTCGGGCAGCTCCAGCGAGGCGGACATTTCGGCTCCGAAGTTAATGTGAATCGAATTCAGGTTTGGGTAGGGTAGCCGCCATGAGCAGTCCCGCGCCAACCGAAAGCGCCCGTGTCGCAGCCGCTTCCCGGCGCTTGGCCGAGGAGGGGCTGCTGATCGGCACCGCCGGAAATGTGAGTATGCGCCATGGGGATCTGGTGTCGGTCACCCCCACCGGTGCGGTGCTCGGCGAGATCGATGCCGCCGATATCACCATGGTCGATCTCGACGGCACCGTCGTCGCGGGGAAATATGCTCCGACCTCGGAACTCGGTCTGCACCTGGATATCTACCGCACCTATCCCGCGCACGCGATCGTGCATACGCACGCGCCGAAATCGACGGCCGTCGGCTGTGTGCTCGATGAGCTGCCGGTGCTGCACTATCAGCAACTGGTGCTCGGCGGCGCGACGCCGGTCGTAGCCTTCCATCCCTTCGGCACGCCGGAGCTCGCGACCGCCGTGCGAGAAGGCTTGCGGGGCAAGCAGTGCGCGCTGCTGGCCAATCACGGTGCGGTGGCGCTCGGCGCGGATCTCGATCAGGCCGTCGAATACGCGCTGCTGCTGGAATGGGCGTGCGCGCTGTACCTCGACGCCCGGACGATCGGCACACCGCGACCGCTGACCATCGAACAGCAGTCCGCCGTCATCGAAGTCGCCTGGCGCACCGGATACGGCACCCGCAAACCACTCGACGGGGATAACAGATGAAGGTCATCACGGTGGGCGCGCACCTACTGGACATTCTGGTCCGGCCGGTGGACGGGATTCCGGACGGTCAGCAGACCGCGCTGGTGCAGGACATTCGCATCACCGCCGCGGGCACCGCCGCCGGCACCGCGCTGACCCTGGCCAAACTCGGGGCGCGGGTCCGCACCGCCGGGGCCGTCGGCACCGACTCGACCGGCGATTTCCTTGTCTCGCTACTGAATACGGCGGGGATCGACACCACGCTCATCGTCCGCAAGCCGGATCAGCCCACCTCGGCCTCGGTACTGCCCATCCGCCCCAACGGCGAACGCCCCAGCCTGCACCTGCTCGGCGCGAACCCCTTCTACACCCTCGACGATGTCGACTGGGATGCCATCGCCGCCACCGACCACCTGCACCTGGGCGGTCCGGAACTACTCGGCGCATCCAATGCCGCGCGAATCCTGCGGCACGCCAAGGACAATGGCGTCACCACCTCCGCCGATCTCATCGCCCCCGGAGCACTGGGCAGCCTCGACGCCATAGCGGCCACGCTCCCCCACATCGACTACTTCCTGCCCAATGACGAACAGGCGCTCGGCTTCACCGGCGCGACAACACTTTCCGCCGCCTGCGAGATCCTGCACGACGCGGGGGCGCACACCTTGGCGATCACCCAGGGCGCGGCCGGAGCTCTGCTCTCCACCCCCGCGGGCACGCGAACCATCTCGGCCTTCGCCGTGGACGTGGTCGACACCACCGGCTGCGGCGACGCCTTCTCGGCGGGCTTCCTGCGCGGGCTGGCCCTGGGCCGCGAGCCGGCCACCGCGGCGATCCTCGGCAACGCGGTCGCGGCGCTGGTCGCCCAGGGGCTGGGCAGCGATCATGGCGAATTCACACTGGCCACCGCAGACGCTTTCGCCGCGCAAACCCCGACCGTCACAACCCGATAGCCGGACCGGAATCCATTTCGGTCTGTCCCTGTTCCGCACGTGTGGATCCCGGCCGAAAGCATGCCGGGATGACGAGGGCTGGTACACGGGGAAGGCGGGGTCGCGCGGTTCGGACATGACTAATAGGCTGGCGCGGTGATTTCCGGGCGGACAGTGGTCGACGGGCGCTTCGAATTGCTCGAACCGCTCGGCAGTGGCGGTATGGGGACGGTGTGGCGGGCCTATGATCTGGCGCTGCATCGGGAGGTGGCGCTCAAGGAGGTGCGGGCGGCTGATCCGGACAAGGCCAGTTCGCCGGGGGTGCAGCGGGAGCGGGTGCTGCGCGAGGCGCGGGCGCTGGCGCGGATCGGGCATCCGAATGTGGTTGCCATCCACCATATTGTCGATACACCGGGCGAAGAGCATCCGTGGATCGTGATGGAACTCGTGCGCGGGCGCAGTCTGGCCGATCAACTCGATCTGGGGCCGATGCCGCCCGACCGGGCCGCGCAGATCGGGCGCGGGATTCTCGCGGCGCTGCGGGCCGCGCACGCGGTGGGCGTACTGCACCGCGATATCAAGCCCGCGAATGTGCTCATGCGCGAGGACGGTTCGCCGGTCCTCACCGATTTCGGCATCGCGGCGATCAACGGCCTGGAGGGGCTGACCTCCACCGGCAGCGTGGTCGGATCACTGGATTACGTCGCGCCGGAACGCCTGGGCGGACAGGAGGGGCATCCGGCCTCGGATCTGTGGTCGCTCGGACTGCTGCTGTACGTCTGCGTCGAGGGGTATCACCCGATGCGACGCGAGACCTCGGTCGCGACACTGGCGGCCGTCATGCGCGGGGAGGTGCCGCCGCCGCGCCGCGCGGGCGCGCTCACCCCCGCACTCCAGGCGGTGCTGGTACCGCAGCCCGATCAGCGGCCCACCACCGAACAGGTGGATTGGCTACTGTCCCAAGCGATTACGGCACCGAACACCCCGATGCCGATGCCGGGTCCGCAGCAGACCTCGATGCCGCAGCACCCGTCGGTACCGCACCACATGCCCGGGGTGTCCGGCCCGCATCAGCCACTGGCCACCGGCTCCGGCCACACCACCTATTCCGGTCCGGTGCAGCCGATGGCCTACGGCGGCCATCCGAGCCGGCCCAGTCAGCCGGGGTACTCCGCCACACCGATGTACGCATCGCCGACCTCCACGTCACCGGGTGCCCCCACGGGTACGGCACCGCGATCACAGCGGAACTGGATCATCGCCGGAGCGGCGGGCGCGGTGGTGATCGCGCTGATCATCGTTGCGGCGGTGGCACTTCGGCCGAGCGGATCGAGCAGTGACCCGAATCCGCAGGCGCTACCGAGCGTGCCGGGTGGCACCAGCATCGTGCGAGGCACCGCGACCCCGCCGACCACCCAGACCAAGGCGAGCACCGGCACCGTCGATCTGCTCACCCCCGTTGCGGTTCGGCAGGCCATCGCCACCCTCGAACAGGCAACGGGCGGACAGCTTTTCACCGAAACCACGATCTATCCGGAGTTCATCAATACCGGGGCTCCGGTCAAGGATCGGCCGACGGTCTACGACGAGTACACCTATCGCAATGGCACGGCCACCAGATCCGGTCCGGGCGGACAGCTCTCCGGTCATCCGACCGTGGCACTGGGCGGTATCAACTGGGATATTCTCCCGGCGCTGTTGAGCACCGCCCAGGACAAGCTGGCCGTCCCGAACCCCAAGAACCACTACATCATCATCGATCCGGCCTGGACGTTCAACGACAACAAGCCGACCCTGCTGGTGTACTACTCCGACGAATACAACGGCGGCGGCTATGTCGCGGCCAACGTCGACGGCACCATCGTGAGCGTCTACAACAGCAAGTAGCTCGGTTACGGCATCACACCGCGCGGCACCACGCGGATGAACGTGATCGAACTGTCCGGCGCGACAGCGGATTCGGGATCCGTGCAGCCGACGGTCACTTCGTCACCGGCCGGTGCGGAGAAGGTGCGCTGTGTCACCCAGGAGGTTTCGCGCACCTGCTCGCGGTACACCCCGTCGGGCTTGCGCAATTCGAGCACGGTCCCATTGCGATCGGTGGCGGTGCAGCGCAGCGCGGTCGCGGTGGCGGGGTTCCAGCTCTCGGGCACCTTGATATCCATGACCGCGTCGGCGGGGATCGGCACCTTCTTGGTCTGCCCGATCAGTACGCGCACCCCGCCGCCGCGTTCGGCGTCATCGTCGGCGAGTGGATCGGCGGTGACAGTACTGGTGACGGGCGCGGTCGAGGTACTCGTGCCGCTCGCCGAGGTCTTGGAATCGCTGCTCGAACAGCCTGCGACGGCGGCGGTGGCGATCAGCAGTGGCACTGCGGTCCAGACAAGCTTCATGGTCGTCATCCTCTCGTTCGCGGGTCCCCGACAATTTGTGTAACTGAAAGTATCAGTTAGCTGAATGATTGCCAGTGACCTGCACCATAACGTGAGGACTACCGCAGCAGGTTGACAATCTGCCGGTACGCCGTCCGGGTCGGCGGTGCGAGCTTGGACCAGCTCACCGCGCCACCGGTAGCCAGGTGGGCGTCATACGGGATCTCGGTGACCGCGCGGACATACTTTCCGAGGTACTGGCGAATGTGTTTGGCATAGCCGGGGCCATCGCCCGGATTCTGCCTGGTCACCACGATGACCGCCTCTGCCAGATGGTATTCGCTGTAATTGTCGTCCAGCCAGATCAGGGCCGGGCGCAATCGGTTCACCGCGTCCGAGCGCGCGGCCAGGGTGATCACCAGCGCGATGCGCGAATCCGCGAGCAGCGGTGCGACCATGCGATTGGTGACCGGTGACCCACCGTCGTAGACGGGCAGGCAGCCCGCGTCGCACAGGCTGCGGTGGACCGAGGAGTAACTCTCGCGCCGGGGCAGGGCTTCGGGCCCGCGCGGCAGAATGCCCACGCTGGAGGTGTTCTCACCGCAGCTGTCCAGCACCGCCGAGGCCAGCCCGCGGTGGCTCATATTCAGCCAGGACTGCACGGTTCCGGCGGCATCGATTGCGTCGCAACCTCTTCGAGCCAGATCGCCGCCGGTGGCGGTGGCGTCCACCACGATCGGCGAATGTTCGCGGTAGTTATAGGAGGCGGCGGTGGCCACGCCCAGCGCGGTGGTGGTCGTGCCCGCGCCACCGGAGCTGCCCAGTACGAGCACGGGCGGCAGATCGGCCCAGAGCAGGAAACCGTTGGAACTGCGCAGGCGCACCACATCGGTGGGCGCACCGGGCGGGGCGGGACGTAAGAGCACGGAGAGATCGGTGGGGGTGTTGGAGAGCGCGGCGGGGTGATCGGGAAAGCTCAGGGACACTCGAGATTCCTTTGTTCGAGCGGCATCTGTTCGAGCGGTATCGATGAAGTTCGTCGGTTACTGCGCGCATACCCCCTTGCCGCTGCCCAAAAGAGTTGCAGAACAACTCCTTTCAGGGTGGAACGATAGTACACCGATCGAGGTGCCGGGACGATTCGGGCAGGATCTCCGCACCGGCTACCGCGCGGCGCGCACACCATCGGTAGCAGACCACTCCGGCCGTTATATGCGGGCTACTGCCGCGCAAAAAGGCTGTGGGAGAACGCGAAAAGCCCGCGCCGTGTCGAATGGCACGGCGTTGTTCAACCTTTCGTGGGGTGTATTGCGTAATACCTTCGAATTAAGTTGTAACCCATTGGATTCGAACTGGACAACCGTATCCTTGTCGCGGGGACGGCTACGGAAGGAAAACACCATGTCGCTGATACCCGGCGCCAGTGCCATCGGGCGCGGTTTCAACATCCTCGGCACATACAGCACCCGATCGCTGATGCCACAGCAAATCGTCAATCTCGGCCCGGATGCCAGGAACTGGGAATACCCGCCGAGTGGCATCACCTATCAGGTCCCGGAGAACGCCACTCCGATCGAGTACACCAATACGATGGGCTCGTCCTACGTATACAACACGGTCTCGCAGTTCCAGTCGCACTTCTCCCAAAAAGCCGAAGTCCAGGCATCGTACGGTGCGTTCAGCGCCCAGTTCAATGCCGCGTACAGCAAGACCGTAAATACCGACCAGTCATATTATTACGGCATTTACGAAGCCGACTTCACCGCCTGGGAACTCAATCTCAACCATACGTCGACCCAATGGCTGAGTGCCGACTTCCGCGATGATCCGGACATCAAGAACCTGCCGAGCACCTTCACCACCGCCAATCAAGAACAATTCTTCGCCGTATTCCGCAAGTGGGGAACGCATTTCGTGGGACAGGTGGTGGTCGGCGGCAGCCTCGACTACTACGAGGCCGTGCAGACCATGTACTCCTCGAACCAGTCGCAGGTCAGCGCCAACATCGAGCTCGAGTACAAGGCCGTGTTCACCTCCAGCAAGGCCGAATCCCATACGCAGTGGGAAGAACTCACCAAGACCTGGTCGGACAGCCGGCTGGTCACCGTGAATGCCACCGGCGGCGACGCCTCCGCGCTCAATGCGCTCACTCCCGGCTATGGCGATTCGAAGGTCGGAGTGTTCGACGCGTGGTCCGCCGCGCTGATGAAGAATCCGTCGGTCATCGATTTCAATCTGCGTCCGCTGAGCATGCTGTTCTCCGGCGCTCAGGCGACCGCGGTGTCCCAGGCGCTGGAGGCCTATACCAATGGCGCGATCCTGACCTATGCCACCACCGATTACACCCCGCATCGCGCACCCGGCGGCGGCAATGTCAGCACCACCTGGGGCATCATCACCAATGGCCGAGTCGCGACTCCGGTACCCGAAGTCGATCCGCCCGCACCGACCGTCATTGCCCCCGGAGAGGTCGCGCCGGTCGGCGGTTATCAACTGGCACTATATGACTCGACATCTTTCGAACCGCTCATGGTGCATCTGTATTACCAGACGTACCAGCCCAATTCGCTCACCCCGGATCCGGCCATCTACAAGGCCATGATGAAGGATCTGAATGCGGTGAAGAGCACCGGCTATGTGGCCGCGGTAACCGGCTTCGGCATCGATCTGCTCAACTATCCCTCACAGGATTTCCAGCATTGGCTGTTGAGCATCGGCGCGACCATGCAGGGGTGGAAGAAATTCATCGGCTATCCGGATAAGGGCGGCTCGGCCTGCTACACGGTGGTCGGCAGGCAGGGTTCGGCACCGGGTTTGGCACTGGAAATCCTACAGGCCGTCTACTCACCGAACACGTGGTTGGCAGAGCCGTACTACTTCAATATGAATGCCTCGGTGGTCGGCCTGACCTATGGGCGCTCGGCTACCGCCACAACCAAGAACCATGCGATCGGTTCGGTGGCGAAGTCACTCGAGCCCGAACAGCCCCATAAGCCACAGCAGCCCACAAAGCCGCACAAGCCCGAGGATCACGGTTCGCATCACCATGGCTAGGTAAACGGCGCACCAATTCTCGATGCCCTCCCGCGTACCAACACGGGAGGGCATCATTCACGACTCAGAGAATGGCGATCGGCGCGACGGGCGCACCGGTGCCGCCGACGAACGGCTCCGGGGTGGCCGAGAGCAGGAATTCATAGCGCTGCTCCTCGGCACAGACCCGGGACAGCTCCTCCAGATTCCAGTTCTGGCCCTGCAGCATGCCCATCTCGACCAGATGCAGCGCGTGCACGGGCAGCCACAGATTCTCGATCTCGGGCGGGAAGATCTCGAAGGTCAGCGTGTCATTGGCCACCGCCGCGACATCGCGGGCATGAAACCATTCCGGGCAGCGCACCGACAGGCCCGGCGACGGAACACCGTAACCGTGCCGGTCACCGGCTAGGAAAAGCCGGATCTGACCGGTGCGAACGAGCACCAGATCACCCGCGCGCACCCGCACCCGGCCGTATTCCTCGGCGAGTTCGAGGTCCTCGGGGGTGACCGCGTGGTCCGCGGGCAGGCGCTCGAGGCCCAGCGCACCCGCCACATCCAGCAGCACCCCGCGCGAGACGATATGGCGGACCTTGTCGATGGCGCTGTACGTCGCGCCGCCGTGCGCGGTGATGCTGTCGGCGGGGCGGTTGTTGTAGATGCGCCCGTTGTAGGACACGTGTGGCAGTGCGTCCCAATGGGTCCCGGCCTGCAATGCCATGGTGACGACGTCATCGCTGGTGGCCACGGTGTCCGGGCCGAACATCTCCCAGTTGATCGCGATCATGCTGTGCAGCGGATTGACCCGGCCCCGGATCATGCCGGTCTGAATGCCCTGCTGGCTCAGCGGTACCGCCAGCGCGACGCGCCGCCCGCTGCGCACCGTGGCCGCGGCGGCGCGCACCACATTGTCGGTGATGAGGTTGAGCGTGCCGATCTGATCGTCGGAACCCCAACGGCCCCAATTGTTCACGCGTTTCGCGAGGGCGAGGAATTCGGATGGGAAAGCCATACCGGGGTAACTTACCCACCGCACCCGGGCGATCCGCACACACCAGACAATCCGCTCGCCTAGTACCGTGGACCATTGGTCACCGTGGAGTTCGCCCGCTGGTAACCCTCGTGTGAAACAACAGACGCAGAAGCGCTGAACAGTTCTATGAGAGGTGGGCACGACGCCATGCAGCAGTCCCCGGTCGATACGGCGATGGGCGCCAGCCCGTTGCTGCGGGCCACATTGGCGCCACCTGCCCGGACGCTGGTCGAGCTGCTGGCCGCCACCGCGGCCGAGTTCCCCGAGGCCCCCGCCATCGACGATGGCGAGGCGGTGCTCAGCTATTCGGAGTTGCTGACCGAGATCGATCTCGAGGTCGGCCGCCTGGCCGCGGCGGGTGTGCGCGCCGGAGACCGCGTCGGCGTGCGCATGCCGTCCGGCACCCGGGCGCTCTACATCACCATCCTCGCCGTGCTGCACGCCGGCGCCGCGTATGTCCCCGTGGACGCCGATGATCCGGACGAGCGGGCGCGCCTGGTCTTCGGCGAGGCGAAGGTGAGCGCCATCGTCACCGGCGACGGCATCGAAAGCACCGGCGCGACAACGGAATCGGCGGACGGAGCGGTGGCGGCGGGTACGACCGCACATCCCACCCCGGCCGATGACGCCTGGATCATCTTCACCTCCGGTTCCACCGGAACACCCAAAGGCGTTGCGGTGACCCATCTCAACGCCGCCGCCTTCGTCGACGCCGAGGCGCGGCTGTTCCTGCAATCCGAACCCATCGCCCCCGGCGACCGGGTGCTGGCCGGGCTCTCGGTCGCCTTCGACGCCTCCTGCGAGGAGATGTGGCTGGCGTGGCGGCACGGGGCCTGCCTGGTGCCCGCACCGCGCGCGCTGGTGCGCACCGGCGCGGATCTGGGTCCGTGGCTGGTGCGCCGCGAGATCAGCATCGTCTCCACCGTGCCGACGCTGGCCGCCACCTGGCCCGCCGAGGCGCTGGATTCGGTGCGGCTGCTCATCTTCGGCGGTGAGGCGGTACCGCCGGAACTGGCGGAGCGACTGGCGGGCACGGCGGACCGTGAGGTCTGGAACACCTACGGCCCCACCGAAGCCACCGTGGTGGCGTGCGCGGCGCTGCTCAACGGCGACTGGCCGGTGCGCATCGGCCTGCCGCTGGACGGCTGGGATCTGACCGTCATCGACGCCGCCGGAAATCCGGTGGCCGAGGGCGAATCCGGGGAGCTGGTCATCGGCGGCGTCGGCCTGGCCCGCTATCTGGACCCGGCCAAGGACGCGGAGAAGTACGCGCCACTGGAATCGGTCGGCTGGGAACGCGCCTACCGCAGTGGCGATCTGGTGCGCAATGACAGCGCCGGACTGGTGTTCCTGGGTCGCGCCGACGATCAGATCAAACTCGGCGGGCGGCGCGTCGAACTCGGTGAGATCGATAACGCGCTCCAGCACCTGCCCGGCGTGACCGGTGGTGCGGCGGCGATTCGAACCACCAAGGCGGGCAATAAGATTCTGGTCGGCTATCTGACCGGACCGGGCGCGGACTACGACATCAAGGCCGCGCGCGCCATTCTCGCCGAACAGCTGCCCGCCCCGCTGGTGCCCCGGCTCGCGGTGGTCGCGGATATGCCGACCCGCACCTCGGGCAAGGTCGATCGCGACGCCCTGCCGTGGCCGCTGCCCAAGGTGACCGAGGTCGATCCGGGACTCACCCCGACCGAACAGTGGGTCGCGGGGCTGTGGGATTCGATTCTCGGCGCGGAGGTCACCGATCCCAATGCCGACTTCTTCGATCTCGGCGGTGGTTCGCTCGCGGCCGCACAGCTGGTGACCGGACTGCGCGAACGGCATCCGCAAATCACCGTCGCCGATCTCTACGATCAGCCCCGGCTCGGCGCGCTCGCCGCGATGCTGGACGCCCGGGCTCCGGTCGCGGCCGTTCAGGAACGCGTGGTGCGGCCGGTGCCGTTGCCCGCGCAGCTGTTCCAGGTGCTGGCCACCATTCCGCTCACCACGCTGACCGGTCTGCAATGGCTCACCTGGCTGGCCATCGTCGGCAATATCGCGGCCTGGAACGGATCGCTGCCGTGGCTGCCGCACCTGTCGTGGTGGTGGGCGCTGATCGCCTTCCTGCTGTTCATCTCGCCGCCGGGCCGAATGGCGCTGTGCGTGGCCGGTTCCCGGGTGCTGCTGAGCAATGTGCAGCCGGGCGACTATCCACGCGGCGGGCTCGTTCACCTGCGGCTGTGGACGGCCGTGCGGCTGTCCGAGGCCAGCGGGGCCGAGAATCTATCCGGCGCACCGTGGATGGTGCCGTTCGCGCGCGCCCTGGGCTCGCGCATCGGCAAGGGCGTCGATCTGCACACCCTGCCACCGGTGACCGGCATGCTCGAACTCGGGGACGGATGCAGTGTGGAACCCGAGGTCGATCTCTCGGGCTACTGGATCGACGGCGATACCGTGCACATCGGCCCGATCAGCATCGGCCCGGGCGCGGTGGTCGGCGCGCGCTCGATTCTGCTGCCCGGCACCAGGATCGGGCGCAATGCCGAGATCGCGCCGGGCTCGGCGGTCTCCGGACGGGTCAAGGCCGAACAGGCATGGGCCGGGTCCCCCGCGGTGAAAGTCGGTAAGGCACAGCACGGCTGGCCCGACAACACGCCCGCGCGGGCGGCGCACTGGGTCGCCGTCTTCGGCATCACCTCGATGGCGCTGGCGGCGGTGCCGATTCTGGCGCTCGGCTCCGGCGGTGCGTTCATCGCCTGGTGGATTCGCGATACCGCAACGCTCACAGCGGGTCTCGGGCGCGCGTTCGCCATCCTGCCGGTCGCGGCACTGCTGTGCCTGGGCGTGTACGCCGCGGTGACGATCATCGCGGTGCGGCTGTTCAGCATCGGGCTCACCGCCGGATATCACCCGGTGCGCAGCCGGGTGGGCTGGCAGGCGTGGTCCACCGAACGACTGCTCGATTCGGCGCGCACCTTCCTTTTCCCGCTCTACGCAAGCCTTTTGACCCCGGTGTGGCTGCGCCTGCTCGGCGCGAAGGTCGGCAAGCACGTGGAGGCGTCCACGGTGCTGTTGCTGCCCAAGTTCACCACGGTTGCCGACGGCGCGTTCCTGGCCGATGACACCATGATCGCCAGTTACGAACTCGGCGGCGGCTGGCTGCATATCGGTGAGGCCAAGGTCGGCAAGCGCGCGTTCCTCGGCAATTCCGGTATGACCGCGCCCGGCCGCCGGGTGCCCAAGAACGGGCTGGTCGCGGTGCTCTCGGCCGCGCCGTCCAAGGCCAAGGCGGGTTCGTCCTGGCTGGGCAGTCCGCCGGTGCGCCTGCGCCGTACGGCCGGAACCTCCGATACCGCACGCACTTTCGATCCGTCCTGGCGGCTGCGGGTGGCGCGCGGCATCGTCGAGACCTGCCGCCTGATTCCGGTGCTGGTGACCTTCGCCATCGGGCTGGGCGTGCTGTTCACCCTGGCCTGGCTTGCCCAGGAGATCGGGCACCTAGGCACGGCGCTGCTGAGCGGGCTGGTACTGCTGGCCGCCGGTGCGGTCGCGGGCGTGACCTCGGTCATCGCCAAATGGTTGCTGGTCGGGCGAATCGGCACCGAGGAGCATCCGCTGTGGAGCTCGTTCGTATGGCGCAATGAAGTCGCGGACACATTCGTGGAACATGTTGCCGCACCATGGTTCGCGCGCGCCGCAACGGGTACGCCGGTACTGAATCTGTGGCTGCGCGGACTCGGCGCGAAGATCGGGCGCGGGGTATGGTGCGAGTCCTATTGGCTTCCGGAGGCTGACCTGGTGACTCTCGGTGACGGCGCGACCGTCGAGCGCGGCTGCGTGGTGCAGACCCATCTGTTCCACGATCGAATCATGGCCATGGACACCGTAACCCTCGGCGCGGGAGCCACTTTGGGCCCGCACTGCGTGGCACTGCCCGCCTCCGGAATCGGTGCGGGCGCGACGGTCGGACCCGCGTCGCTGGTGATGCGCGGGGATACCGTGCCGCCGTCCACGAGATGGTGGGGCAACCCCATCGCGCCGTGGCCGAACACCGGAGCGGCCGAGTGATGCCGAACAAGTTCGCCGATGAGCCCATCGATGATTACCTGCCGCAGAACGGTAATCGCGGCTACCGGGTGTCCAGGTATGAGCTGGAGCTGATCTACAAGGTAGCCAGCAACCGGCTCAGCGGGCGCGCGGAGATCACCGCGGTCACCACCGAGGTACGGGAACGGTTCGCACTGGACCTGTCCCAGGCGCTGGCCGTGTCCAAGGTGTTCGTCAATGGCACCCGGGCCGCGAAATACGCGCACCAGCAAGGCAAATTGGTGATCACGCCCGCACAGCGGATTCCCGCCGGGGGCGTGCTGGCGCTGGTCATCCAGTACACCGGCGTGCCCAAGCCGGTGCGCGGGCCGTGGGGTGAGGTCGGCTGGGAGGAACTCACCGAGGGTGCGCTGGTGGCCAGTCAGCCCAATGGCGCGGCGTCCTGGTACCCGTGTGACGACCATCCGAGTTCCAAAGCGTCCTACCGGATTTCGATCACCACCGACACCCCGTACTACGCGCTGGCCAATGGCACCCTGATGCGCAAGCAGACCAAGGCCAGCCAGACCACCTGGGTGTACGAACAGACCGAGCCGATGGCCACCTATCTGGCCACCATCCAGATCGGGCCCTATCGCAAACACCGCCTGGAGGCCCCGCGCGGTGCGGTCCCCATGCAGGCGGTGCTCCCGGTCCGGCTGCGCGCCGCCTTCGATCATGATTTCGCGCGGCAGCCGCACATGATGGAGGTCTTCACCGATCGGTTCGGGCCGTACCCGTTCGACGGCTACACCGTCGTCATCACCGATGACGAGTTGGAGATCCCGATCGAGGCGCAGGGCATATCGGTGTTCGGCGCGAACCACTGCGACGGCCATCGCGGCTCGGAACGCCTTGTCGCGCACGAACTCGCGCACCAGTGGTTCGGCAACAGCCTCACCCTGCGGCAGTGGCGCGATATCTGGCTGCACGAGGGTTTCGCCTGCTACGCCGAATGGATCTGGTCCGAGGCCTCGGGCGGGCAGAGCGCGGATCAGCTGGCCCGCTCGGCCCATCACATGCTCTCGCGGCATCCGCAGGACATCCTGATCGGCGATCCGGGGCCCACCCGCATGTTCGACGATCGCGTCTACAAGCGTGGCGCGCTGGCCCTGCACGCGCTGCGCCTGCACCTGGGCGATCCGAAGTTCTTCAACCTGCTGCGCGAGTGGACCACCCGCTATCGGCATTCATCGGTGACCACCGATGAATTCACCGATCTGGCAGGCCATTACAGCTCGACCCCGCTGCGACCGCTGTGGGACGGCTGGCTCTACAGCCTGCCGCTCCCCCACCTGCCGCCGCCCCGGGTGCTGAGCGCGTAACCCGCGTACACGCTCAAGCCGTCCGCGTTGCGGAAAGCGCCGCCGCTCAGTCTTTTTCGGTGGGGTCGATGCGGCGGCGGGCCAGCTGGGTGATGCCGTTGTAGCCGTAGCTCTCACCGTCGAGTTCGTAGAGCGCCACGTAGGCCGCGCCGGGCAGTGCGCCCAGCCGGGTGTTCAACGCGTCGTAGGCGTGGTCGATGAAGGCGGCCTTCTCCTGGGATGTGTTGGTACCGGCGGTGATACTGACCTCGAGGTGTGCGCCGGTGACCCCGGTGGGCCGGGTCGCGCCGACGAACCAGCGATCGGCCGGAACCAGGTTCAGGTGTACGACGGTCACCTCGGGCTCCTTGAGGAGATCTTTCTCCAGCAGGGCGGTGATATCGGCGGCCAGGCCGGCCTGGGTGTCCGGTGCCAGATCCGGATCGGCAATGGTGATGCGCACGAACGGCATTGGTACGACTCCTGCTCCAAGGGGTGGGCCTTCGAATCTAGAACGATTCGACGGCCTCCCCCGGGCGCAGAACACGCCAGTATGCGGCCCCGATACGCCAACCGGGCCGAACGCTCAGCGACCCCGATAGGCCAGGCTCTGCGCCGCCACCAGATCCACCAGATCCTGTTGCGCGAGATTGGTATCGAGCAGATGGGTGCCCCAGGTCTGATCCGGGAGCGCGGGCAGCAGCGCCGCGCCGGGGCCCTCGACCAGCAGGACGTGCGCGCCGTCGCCGGTGGTGCAGCGGGCGTGCAGGGTATCGATCTCACGGCCCGCGACCACCGCGTGGATCGGGGCATCGGCGTTGTCCCGCAACGACGCCGGATTCGTGCAGAGCACGTCGTAGCCGGGGCCGTAGGGCAGCGTGCCGCGCACCTCGGAGACGTCCGGGGTCGCGGGCGAGCGGCCGAAGCGGGTGTTCGACGGGGGCGTGCGGGTGTAGGACGAGTAGGCGATGACACAGCCGGTCTGCGCCACCTCGGTGCACGCCGGGACGGTCGGGAAATCGCCGCCGACCTTCGCGCCCTTCGGGACCAGCACGTCGCCGCCGAGCAGCAGGGCCGAAACCAATTGGGACTGTGCCGGTTTGCCGTCGATCTCATTGCGGATGAGCGAGCGCAGCATGCGGGTGCCCTGGGAATGGCTGATGAGCACCACACCGCGGCCGCCATTGTGGTTGGCCAGGTAGTCGTTCCACGCGTTCACCACATCCTGGTACGCGAGATCCCGTGCGGCGGCGACGCCTTCGGCGGTCGGGTTGAACAGCGCTTTGAGCGTCACCTGGCGGTACACCGGGGC
This sequence comes from Nocardia sp. NPDC058058, assembly GCF_042885355.1. NCBI lineage: Bacteria > Bacillati > Actinomycetota > Actinomycetes > Mycobacteriales > Nocardiaceae > Nocardia > Nocardia sp. NPDC058058. The sequence goes on from NZ_JBHVSA010000001.1 coordinate 1,410,157, forward strand.
CCACACATCGCAGTCGGCGTCGAAGGGCCTCGCCTGCATGCCCGCGACCGCCCGCAGTTCCGCCGAGGTCGCGAAGTCCGCGTTCGTCGACTGTTCGAGCGAGGCGGTCGGGTAGACGTAGAAACAGTCGATCGGCGCACCCGAGCGACCACCGCACGGGTCCGCGGCCTGGCCGGGACGGCACAGCCAGGTGGTGCCGGAATCGGCCGCGGCGGGCGGGGCGGCGAATGCCGAGGCGAGGGTGAGAATCGCCGCGCCGAGGACCGAGGATACGGCGGGGAATCGCATCGTCATCACCAAACTCCTTGTCGCCGTGGCGGGAACGCACGCCGGGATCGCGGCTGAGCCTACCCGGCCCGGCTCCGATTCCGGATCACCCGGACCGGTTGGCAAGAACGATCAACTGATACATAATCACCGTTATGCCAAAACAGGTCGACGCGGTGCGGCAGCGCCGGACCATCGCCGCCGCGGCGGTCTCGGTGATCGGGGCCGCCGGAATCGACGGGACGCGATTGCGCGATGTCGCCGCCGCCGCGAATGTCACCACGGGCGCGGTCACGCACTATTTCGACGGGAAGGACGCGGTACTCGAGGCCGCGCTCGAAGAGGTGGTGCGGCGGGTGCTCGAACGGCCCGATACCGACTCCCCCGCCGATGTCCGGGCCTGTATCGATATCTCCGCGAGCTATCTGCCCCTGAACGCCGAAAGCCTCGGCGAATGGCGGGTGTGGCTGGCCTTCTGGGCACGGGCCATGACCGATGACCGATTGCGCGCGGTGCATCGGCGGTACTACTCCGCGATCGTCGAGCGCATCGCCGACCGGGTGTCGACGCTGCGGACGACGCCGCCGACTCGCGCGGAGGCGATCGCCTGCGCGGACGCGGTGCTCGCGGCCGTCGACGGCGTCGGGTGCCGGACCGTGTTGGAACCCGAGGCCTGGCCCGCCGAGCGGCAACGACAAGCGCTTTCGATGCTGCTTCTACCCATGCTCACCGCGTTCGCGGCGGGAAATCAGGAGTTCTGAGATGACCCAGCAGGATATGTCCGCCGATGATGCGCTGGCGGACTTCACCATTCGTGAGATCACCCTCGAAAACGTCAGTAAGCGGGTCTATCTCGCGGGCACCGGCCCGGCGGTGATCGTGATGACCGAGATGCCGGGCATCAGCCCGCACGTGGCGCGCTTCGCACGCTGGGTCCGCGATGCCGGATTCACCGTGTATATGCCGTCGCTGTTCGGCCGGGACGGTGTGGTCGCGAGTGCGGACGAGGGCATGCGGGTCTTCCGCAAGGCGTGCGTGAGTGCGGAATTCCGCGCGTTCGCCGCCGGCGAATCCAGTCCGGTCACCGGCTGGTTGCGCGCGCTGGCGCGGTTGGCGCACGCCGAATCCGGCGGTCCGGGCGTCGGCGCGATCGGCATGTGCTTCACCGGGAATTTCGCGCTCACCATGATGCTGGAGCCGTCCGTGCTCGCGCCGGTGCTGTCGCAACCCACGCTGCCGCTGAATGATCCGGCCGGATTGGAGATCGCGCCCGAGGAGCTCGCGGCGGTGCGGGATCGGCTCGACCGCGATGACCTCACCGTGCTGGCGTATCGCTTCGCGGGCGATAAGTTCTGCCGCGCACAGCGTTTCGCGGCGTATCAGGACGCGCTGGGCGACCGGTTCATCGGCACCGTGCTACCCGACGCGGCCGCCAATACCGATACGGCCCCGTTCTTCTCGGTGCACGTGGATACCCCGCACAGCGTCGTCACCGCCCATCTCATCGACGAGGCGGGACAGCCGACCGTCGCCGCCCGCGATGAGATTCTCGCCTTCTTCGGGCAGCGCCTCACCGCGGCGACACGACCCTGAGGTCCTACTTGGCGACCGGTTCGCGCGCTGCCATGGTCTGCCCGGTGAGCTCCACCGAGCGCACCCGGTCTTCGATCTTGGTGGCGTGGTGGGCCAGGATGAGTTCGTCCGCGCCGATCCCGGCGGCGAAATCCTCCAGTCCGGCAACGACTTCGGCGGGTGTGCCCGCGAAGGTGTAGGTGGTCATCTTCGCCAGGTGCGAGCCATTGGGCGTGCTGAGGAACAGATCGATCTCCTCATCGGAGAACTCCTGCGCGGCCGCACCGCGCTGGAGCATGCCGCGCGCCCGCGCCCGGTAGGCGATCTGCTTCTGCTCCTGGGCCTGCGCGTGATCATCGGCGGCGAAGACGTTCGCGGCCGCCATCACATACGGTTCGGCGAGCTGCTCGGAGGGTTTGAAGCCGTCCCGGTACGCCTCGACGGCCTGGTACAACGCGTCCGGCGCGAAATGCGAGGCGAAGGCATAGGGCAGACCCAGATGCGCGGCCAACTGCGCGCCGAACAGCGAGGAGCCCAGAATGTACAGCGGCACAATGCCTTCCGCGCGCGGTACGGCATTGATACCCGGAATGCGCGAATTGCCGGAGAGATACCCCTGCAACTCCAGCACATCCTGCGGGAAGGTGTCCGCCGAGGACGGATTGCGGCGCAACGCCCGCATGGTGGCCTGATCACTGCCGGGCGCACGCCCGAGACCGAGATCGATGCGGCCCGGGAACAGCGCCTCCAGCGTCCCGAACTGTTCGGCGATCACCAGCGGCGAATGATTCGGCAGCATGATCCCGCCCGCGCCGAGCCGAATGCTCTCGGTCTGGGTGGCCACGTGCCCGATCAGCACGCTGGTCGCGCTCGAGGCGATGGACTTCATATTGTGGTGCTCCGCGTACCAGACCCGCCGATGTCCACTGCGTTCCGCGGCCTGGGCCAGCAGCACGCTGTTGCCGAAACTGTCACGCGCGGTCTGACCGGGCGCGATAACCGCCAGGTCCAGGAGGGACAGTGCGACGGGCATCGGGGCCGCCTTTCTGATTCGGAAATATCGGCAGCGCGGGAAACTCCGCGCGCATACCTTCCCTTCAAGGCATCTCTACCCGAAGTTATGCCCGCGCGCCGGTGCCGGTCCGCTCACACCGCCCGGCGCAGGTGCCCGACACGCGCAGTCCCGCCGGTTACGGCCCACCGGTTCGCCCAGGTGAGACCCTTGCCGCTGTGACCGACTCGCTGATGATGGCCGCGATAGAGAGCTTCTCCCAGACGGTGAATTCGCACGCCGCCGAAGCGGCCGGGCGGCCCCTACCCCGGGTGCGATGGATGTGGGATTGCTGCGCCCACTTCACCGACACCGATCCGGAATTCTGCGGCACCATCGACCCCGATATCCCGGCGATCGAGGCCAGCGCGCAACTCCAGCAGTGGGCCATCGCGTTGAACATGGTCGAGTCGACCACCGACCGCGAAGCCGCCGAAGGCCGCCGCTCGTTCTCCGGCCACCTGGCCAATGTGCGCCTGCGCCTCACCGCGGCCGTCGAATCCCTCACCCCCACAACCGAAACCCAGCCGCTGCTGATCATGTCCTGATCGAGGAAGAGCTAGGCGAGCATGGCCAGTGTCAGGGCCGCGAGCAGCGAGATGCCGAACGCGGCCGCGACGGCGCAAACCAGGGAGAAGATCAGGCGGGGGCGCAGTGCCTGGGCGATGAAGTAGCCCGCCAGGCCGCCGAGCGCGGCCAGCACGAACCCCTCGCCCATCACCAGGTAGTAGACCGAGGCCGCGGCCGCGTTCAGCGCGTCGGCGAGTCCGGTGGCCTTGTCGCCGAACGGAATCGGGAAGCGGTAGGCGATGCCGATGATGGCCGCCGAGAACGGGGCCGTGAGGATTGCGGCGATCAGGCCCCAGGCGGCGACGGTCCAGGGCACCAGTGCGCTGGTCCCATCCGTTTCGATGCGCATATGTCCGCCTCCCGATTCCACGTAGCTGAATCGTAGAGTCACCGCGATCGATGTTCGCCCAGGACCGTCGCCGCGAGCGCCGCCGGGCGGGTCGTGCACGACGATCCGCCCCGCTCAGCGCCGATATGCTCGAATCAGGGAGCGGGCCAGTCGTTCTCGGTGTCCGCGACCTTGTTGACGTAGTTGGTCAGGGTTTGCAGCGCCACCAGGGCGATGATCTCCAGGATCTGTTCCTCGGTCCAGCCCGCCGCCAGCGCGGCTCTCGGATCGGCTTGCCCCCGGCTTCGGGTGAGATCGCGGGCGAAGGCCACGGCGGCGGCCTCTTTGGCATCGGCGGAGGTGCCCGCCTTGGCGGCTTCGATTTCGGCGGCGGTGAGCTTGGCGACGCGGGTACCCGTGAAGGTGTGCGCGGCAACGCAATACCCGCAGTCATTGGCCGCGCCGACCGCGAGGGCGATGCGTTCGGAGGTCGGGGCGGGCAGTGCGCCGTGCTTGAGCGCTCCGGCCAGACCCAGATAGCCCTCGAGTACGGCGGGCGAATTCGCCATCACCTTGGTCATATTGGGCACCCGGCCCATGCGCTTGCGCACTTCGTCCAGGAGCGGGGCTTGTTCGACGGGCTTGATCATGTCACCGAATCTAGGAGCGGTGCGGGCGGGCACCGGGGTACATCCGACGCCACGGTGCGGACAGTCGACGCCAGCGCGTCCACCCGGAAGCAAACGGACGGCGGCCGCACCCGTACCGGGTATGGCCGCCGCGTTATTCGGCTATTTGGATTGCTGGACAGTTACTATCGATCAATACCGACCGTTCAAAGGCGCTGCCGAGCGGTCGTCCGGACTCGGATAGGAGAACATCCCATGCTAGGTCTCGGAATTCTGGGTTGGATCATTATCGGTGGTCTGGCCGGGTGGATTGCCAGTAAATTGATGAAGACCGATGCTCAGCAGGGCATCATGCTCAATATCGTGGTCGGCGTTATCGGTGGTTTGCTGGGCGGATTCCTGCTGAAGATACTCGGGGTGGATGTGCACGGCGGCGGATTGTGGTTCAGCTTCTTCACCTGCCTGGGCGGCGCGGTTATTCTGCTATTCCTCGTGAGCCGTTTCGCAGGACGCTGATCGAATTGCCCACGCGCGCGCGGTGATGTTCGATGCGCACCACCGCCGCGCCCGTGGCCAGGCACAACGCGCTGGTGAGCACACCGGTCAGGGACCAGCCGTCGAAGCCGGAGTCGGCGGCGCTCAGCGTTGATCCGAGGATGAGAATTCCGAAAAGCAGCAGGGCCAGGCCCGGACCGTTGACGGTATCGAGGATGGATTCTCCGGTGCGCGCTCCGGTGGTGTTCGAATAGCTCGCTTGGTGACTCATCGAGGGGTTCTCCTTCGGCTGGTCGATTCCCCAACCTCCCAGGAATGCCCGACCGCGCTCGCGCCAAACGAGGCAATGTGACCCGGTCAGCGCGTCGTCAGCGTGTCGGCGTCGTGTCGCCGCGCAGGAGCCAGGCGAGAAGATCGGATTCGACTTCCTCGCGATTGATCTCATTGAGGATTTCGTGCCGCGCGCCCGGATATATCCGATAGGTGAGATCGGTCAGCCCGGCCGCGCGATACCGTTCCACGAGCAGATCGCTGAGCCGCAGACCGGCATTGAGCGGATCGCGGTCGCCGACCATGACATACACCGGCAGATCGGTCGGTACGGTTTTCGGGTCCGAAAGCCGTTGCGCCGCAACCTCGGCCAGCGCTCCCATATTGGCGGGATCGATCTCGAACCCGCACCAGGGATGCGCGATATAGGCGTCCACCTGCGCCTCGTCGCGGCTGAGCCAATCCGCGGCGGTTCGCACGGGCTGGAACTCCGCGTTGAACAGCTCCAGCAGCTCACCGCCCGCCGCGGCGATGACCTCGAAGAGTCCGTCGACCGCTGTGCTGCCGCACAACACCACATCGTCGACCAGCGCGGAATGGTCCAGAATGTACTGCTGCACCGCGAAGGAACCGAGACTGTGCCCGAACAGCACGAGCGGCACCCCGGTATGCCGCTCCCGCAGCAGCCCGGTGAGCGTGACCAGGTCGTTCACCAGCAGATTCCAGCCGTCCGCACCGAGGTCGCCCGGTGCGCCCGCCATGCTGTGCCCGTGTCCGCGATGATCGTTGGCGTACACCGCGTACCCGTGCGCGGTGAGCCGTTCGGCCAGGTGTCCGTAGCGCGCGGCGTACTCCCCCATACCGTGCGCGATCTGCACGATGCCGACCGGCGTTCCGGTCGGCAACCATTCGCGCACATGGATTTTCACGCCGTCGCCGCTGGTGAAGGTGAACACGGGCCGCTCCTCGCAATCGTCAGGTCGCGGACGATCCTCGCAGTGTGCGACCGCCGAGCCCATGGGTGCGCGAACAACATCGCCGTCGGGCATTTGTTCCGACCGACAATCACACCGGCGGTAAGCTGGGACGATGCCGCGCGCAGTACCTTCCGAGACAATCAGAACAGTACCGTCCGAGACGATCAGAGCAGTGCCGCCCGAGACAAACGGAACAGTGCCGCCCGCGGCGATTATCGAAGTGGCCGACGCACTCCTGGAACGCATCGACGATCTCGGGTTGGCGCTGGCACAGCGGTTCCAGCGAGAGCTCGAGTCCTATCGCAATGCCGCGCAGGTGCCGTTCGATTCCATTCGCATCTCCTGCACCCGCAATCTGACGCTGATGATCCGGCACTTCACCTCCACCATCCCGGTGGATCCGGAGCCGCCGAAGGAGACCGGACGACTGCGCGCCCAGCAGGGCGTCCCGCTGGCGGAAACCCTGCACGCCTTCCGCATCGGCTTCGAATTCCTCTGGTCCGAACTGGTTTCCGAGGCGCACCGGCACCCGGGCGTCACCGATGCCATGCTGGTGGCCGTTGCCGCCGAGGTCTGGGCGCTGTCCGGTGAGTACGCGGTGGCGGTGGCGACCGCCTATCGCGAAATGTCCTCGGAGCTACTGCTACAACGCGAGCATGAGCGCTCGGTACTGGTCGAGGCCCTGTTCACCGGCGTGATCGCGGATCCGGCCACCCTCGGCGAGACGACCCGCATTCTCGGACTCCCCGCCACCGGGAGCTATCTTGTCGCCGCCGCCGATGTCCCCGCCCCCGGCCGGGAAGCCTTGCCCGGCATCGAATCCGCACTCCGGACACTCGGGGTCACCTCGGCCTGGCGACTGCTCCCGGATCAGCAGATCGGCGTGCTGGCGGTACCCGCCGACCGAGAGAGCGCCGCGCTCAAAGCACTGCGCAAACATCACGCCCGGGTGGGCATCAGCCCGCCGTACGAATCACTGCCGGAGACCCCGCAGGCACTGCATTTCGCCCGGCTGGCGCTGACCGGTCTGCGCGGACGCGCGTCCGGCGTAGCGCGTTTCGACGATAATCCCCTGGCCATGCTGATCGCCGCGGCCCCCGTCGAGGCCGCCCGCATGGTCCGGGTGGAACTGGGCTCGATCCTGGCGCTGCCGTACGAGGAGCGGCACCGCCTGCTCGAAACCCTCGAAACCTGGTATGCCGCACACGGATCCGCCGCCGACACCGGCAGTCGCCTCTTCCTGCACGCCAATTCGGTCCGGTACCGGCTGCGCCGCATCGAGGAACTCACCGAACGCTCGCTCACCGATCCGGCCGATGCGACCGCCCTCGGCATCGCACTACAGGCGTACGCCCTGCTCCCCGAACCGACAGCGGGCGGTTGACCTCGGACTATTCCGGAGCCTCCAGCAGTCGTTTGGGGTGCATGCCGTCGACCTGGCCGATGAAGGGCGGATGGATGCTGTAGCCGAGCATGCGGCGGATGTCCTCGTTCACCGTGCGCGCGATGTGGTGCGGGGTGGACAGGGTGAAGGCTTCCTGTGGCCGGAGCCAAGGTTCGCAGTACTGGGCGGTGACCGCCATGCGCGGGCCGGTGGACCGGTTCGGGCCGCCGCCGTGCCAGAGCGTGCCGAGGAAGAAGACGCAGGATCCCGGGGACATGACCACCGGGCGGCGTTCCGAATCCGATTGCGGTAGTTCAGCTCCCCACTCCTGGCTGCCGGGCACGATCTCGGTCGCGCCATTGCTGTCGGTGAATTCGTCGATGGCCCAGATGGTGGCGGCGCTGAGGGCTTTGCGGGGCCGCGGCAGCGGGTAGAAGCCGTCATCGGTGTGCAGCATCTGAGCGGATTCACCGGGCAGGATATTGATGACCTGGAGCATGGACAGCAGATAGTTCGGCATCAGCAGGCGATCGAGCAGGGCGAGCACCCGGGGATGGGCGGCCAGGCGGTCGCAGCTGCGGGTCTTGTTCAGCACACTGTAGATGCGCTGGGTGGCATGGCCTTCGAAGTTGTTGCGGCCCTTGAGGTTCAGCAGCGAGTCGACGTCATCGTGGATGGCCGCCAACTCATCGGCGCTGAGCAGATCCGGCAGGATCACGTACCCGTCGCGCAGGACGGCGGCCAGGTCGGCGTCCACCACGGCCGGGTCGACGGTGCCGCCGCTGCTTTCCGTCCGGCGGTACTTTCCGGCCAGGTCACCGGCCAGATCGGTGACGGATGAGACTTCGGCGCTCACTGCGTACCTCCGTTTAACATAACTGAGTTCTGTTATGCTTCGGAGCATGGCACGGGCTCCCCTGGGACGTCAACAACTTCTCGATGCCGCCCGCGCGGAGCTGGTGGCCGCCAATGGCGTGGTGGATCTGAACGCGCTCAAACGGCGATCCGGTTTGAGCACCGGGGCGCTCTATCACCACTTCGGCTCCAAAGCCGGTCTGCTGGTGGCGATCTACGAGGAATTCCACGCCGGACTGGTGGCCGCCATCGCCGATGACACCATCGCCGATGAGCTCGGCTGGGGTGCGCGCGAACGCGCCCGCACCCGCAATTTCGTGGCCTATCACTTCGCCGATCCACTGTCCGAGCTGCTGCTGGGCCGGATCAGCACCGAACCCGAGGTCGCCGAGGTGGAGGCCGCCACGCTGGCGCGCATCATCGAATCGGCGGGCCGCAATATCCGTTCGGGTCAGGAATCGGGCGAACTGGACCCGAGCATCGATCCGGAACTGGCCGGGGCCTGCGTGATGGGCGCGCTGCGGCACGGTATCGCCGAACAGCTGCGCCGCCACCCCAGACCCGCGGTCGAGGACGCGACCGAGGGGCTGTGGCGGTTCATCGCCGCCGCGGTGGGCGTCACGCCGGTCGCGCCCGGGGTCGGTCCAGCGTCCACACCAGCGCCATAGTGAATGGATGACCGCGCAGTTCGGTCCATTTGGGTTTGCGCGTCAGCCAGGCGTCGTCCACCACCGCCTCGGCGACCTCGGTCAACCGCCATCCGGCCGCCACGCCCGCGGCGACATGCTCACCGAACATGTGCAGATGCGTGCTGATGGCAACGGGCGCACCGGATTCGGGCGTGTAGTGGGTGGGCATACCGGTCACCATCATGAATTGCGGGTGATAGGCGACCAGCACGAACCTCGCGCCGGGAGCCGCGAGCCGGCGCGCCTCGGCGTAGAAGGGCGTCAACTCGGGCAGGTGCTCATCGATCAGCGAGGAGACGACCAGATCGTAAGCGCCGCCGGGTAATCCGGTCTCGCGCACATCGCCCTGCGTGAGCGTGGTGTGCGCGCCGCGCTCACGCGCGCGGGCGAGCATGCCCGCACTCAGGTCGACACCGTCGATATGGGTGATGCCGTGCGCGCGCAGCCAGCCCCCGGTGCGCCCGGTTCCGCAGCCCAGATCCACGGCCCGCCCGCTCCAGTGCACCCGCACCCGATCCAGCAGCGCCAGATCCATCTCGTCCATGACGGTGCGGTCGTAGGTCGGCGCCCAACCGTCATATCCGGTGGCCACCCCGACGGTCGGGTAGTTGCGGCGGTCGAAATCGGCGAAGGTCGGCATGGCGGCAGTATCGCGTGTCGAATGGGTCTCGGGCCAAGTAATTTTCGGCCAGCCGCGCCGAAACCCGGTGAACCGCAGCGATAGCGCCTAACCTGGGGTTTGTTTCAACTCGACCAAAACGGGAATGGCTGCTTTGCCCAACTGTCCTCGGCAGTCATAACGCGCAGAACGCAGGAGCAACCCAGCGTGAGCAGGAAAGCGAACACCCCGCAACTCGATCTCGACGATACGACCCAGAAGACCCGCAGCGGCGCGGACGCCTGTTGGCCCGAACCCAGTCCACTGGCGTCCTGGTGGGAAGAAGTGATGTTCGACGGCGCGGACGCCGGCAGCCGCCGGCGCGATATCGCCTGAACCGAAACGCTCGAAACGAATTCGATCGCGGCCCGCCCCGGATCAACGGCGGACCGCGGGCTCGCACGGCCGAACGAGAATGCGGCACAACCGAACTTGTCGGTGGGCGGGCCTACGCTCGATGGGCAGATTCGCATTTGCCCAGCAGCGTAAAGAGTTGATCTTCATGACTGTATTTGCCGTTTATGGGGCCACCGGCCATACCGGTCGCCTGGTTTCCGCCGAACTACTCGCCCGGGGCGCCGATGTCATTGTCTCCGGGCGGGATTCGGGCGCACTGGCCACGCTCGAAGCGACCCGCGCCATGCCCGCCGCGGTGGACGACCCCGCCGCCCTGCGCGCCCTGGCCGAGGCCGCCGACGTGCTCATTCACTGCGCCGGACCATTCACCAGCACCGGACTCCCACTCGCCACGGCCGCGGTCGAGGGTGGTTGTCACTATGTCGATCACGCGGTCGAGGTGCATCACGTCAAGCGCTTGTTCGACGATTTTCCCGACCGCGCGCAGCGGGCCGGGGTCACCCTGCTGCCCAGCGTGAGTTTCTATGGCGGACTGGGTGATCTGCTCGCGGGCGCGGTGGCGCGGGATATCCCGGATATCGACCGCATCACCGTGGCGTACGCGGTGAGCAATTGGATGATGACGCACGGTGCGGTGGAAACCGCGCGCCTGCTTTTCGCGGATACCGACCGGATCGGATTTTTCGACGGACAGCAGCAATACGGATTCGTGGAGCCGCGCAGCGCGATATTCGCCTTCCCGCCGCCGGTGGGGCCGCGACCGATGATCGCGCCGGTGCCCTTCCCCGAAACCGTCACCGTCCCCCGGCACACCCGCACCCGCGCGGTGGAGGCACAGCTCACCGCCGCCACCTTCGCCGAGGACCAGGCCTTCGCCAGCGAACACGTGGCGGCCGAGGCCCGCGCCGACAGCGAATTCACCATCACCGCACAGGTATTGGCCGGGCCGGGATCGGCCGCCGGAAATCTCCGGGGCCGCGATCTGTGGCGAGCCGCGGCACTGGCGTCGGTGGAGGCGGCGGTCCGGCTCGCCGGAGGCGCGGCCAAGGCCGGAGTGGCCAGTCCCGCCGAGGCTTTCGACGCCACCGAATTCCTCACCACGCTCGCGAACAGCGGCGCGTTCACCCTCGACCTGCCCGCGAAGGCGTGAGAACCATGGCGAACGAACCGATTCTCGTCACCGGCGCGGCCGGCGGCAGCCAGGGCGGCACCGGCCGCCGGGTCACCGAATCCCTGCTGCACGCGGGAGTGCCGGTGCGCGCCTTCGTACGTCACGATGACGCCCGTGCCGCCGAATTGAAAGATCTCGGGGCCGAGATCGCCCTCGGCGACCTGCGCGAGATCAGCACCGTGCTACCCGCCGTCGAGGGGGTGCGGCGCGCGTATTTCACCTATCCGGTGACCGCCGGAATGCTGGACGCCACGGCGGTTTTCGCGGCGGCGGCCCGTGAGGCCGGGCTGGAGCGCGCGGTCGCGGTCTCCCAGCTCGGCTCCGCGCATAACGCGGGCACCCCGCATATGCGCAGGCACTGGGTCGCCGAACAGGTCCTCGATCGCGCCGAAATCGGTGCGGTGCACCTGCGGGCGGCGGTGTTCTTCGAGAATCTGCGCGTCGCCATCGGCGACAGCGGAGTACTCGCGCTACCCCTGGGCTCCCCGGACACCGTGCTGCCGCTGATCGCGGCCGCGGATGTCGCGGGGGTGGGCAGCGGCGTACTGCGCACCGCCGAGCCCGTGGACAGCGTGCTGTGGCTGGCGGGTGAGGTCATGACCGTCGGCGCGGCCGCCGACATTCTCGGTGTCCCCTATGTGCACGTCGATGCCGACGAATGGTCCAGAACCGCGCTGACGCGCTACCGCGATCCGGTCGCGGTGGAGCATCTCACCCACCTCTGGACCATGTTCGCCGCGATCGGTTCCGGTCACGAACTCTTCCGCGTCACCGAAACCATCGAGCGGTACACCGGCAGCGCACCAATCACCCTGCGCGAGTTCCTATCCCGCGAATAGCACGCGGTCAGGCCGCCTGCTGATCATTGTTCGCCCCGGCGCCGGGATCGTCGTACATCGCGCGGTGCATGGCGCACCGGTGCGCCGGTCCCGGGCGACAGAACGCCGGGTCCAACCGCTGTACGAAGGTGAGGTTGTCACGCCGCCAGCAATCAACGCATACCGGCTCGTTCATGGCGTCCTCCTAGGTCTCGTGCGCGAGAGGCCCCATTGCCTCGTCACGAAAGGCCACAGTGCAGTAGTTCCCCGGCACGTACGCACTCACGCGTGACGTGTCCATCCGCTCACCGCGAAGCGGCCGAATCGTTATCCCGCAACCTGATTCAGGTCATGTCAACCTGTTCACTGATTGTGCGGGACCGGAGCCGAAACCGCTTCTCCAACAGCGAATCAGCCGACGGCGGCCCGTTGGATCAGCTCCGCCGCACCCGGTCCGGTGAGCGCGTGCACGCGCGCGGTTCTGCCGGTGGCGAGCAGTAGCAGATCGGCGGTGGTGCCCTCGACAAGCGCACCGCTGCCCGCGGACCAGCCGGAATCGGTGGCAAGAAGATGGAAACCGGACAGTCGTTGTTCGGAGCGGAAGAGCCAGCCGGTGGACCACACCCGTTCGATCGCGAGTCGCGCTGCGGCCGTTGGCATTTCCACCGTGCGGTCGAGCGGGATGGCGATGTCCTGGATGTGTACGAGCACATCCATCAGACGATCCGCCGGGGTGGTTCCGGGTGCGGTGGTGCGCATGGGGATCGCGGCGCGCAGCTGCGCCAGCAATTCCGGTGCGCTGACACGGTCGGCGTGCCGGATGCCGGTATCGCGGGCCAGCCGGGTGATGCTGCCGCGCGCGCGAATCAGATTGATCAGCAGCACCCAGAATTCCGGATTGCTGGAGAGCACCACGTGCGCGACCACATCGCGCACACGCCAGTCCGCGCACAGCGAGGGATGATCCCAATCCGGTGCGGAGAGTGATTCGAGCAGTTCCACCAGGATGACGCGCTGGGCGGCGACGGCCCGCCAGATTTCGTCGTCGGTCATGGACATCGTTGAGTTCCTTTCGGTTCGGCGTCGGTACCGTAGGAACTCCACCCGGGTGGAGGTTCAAGACATCGTGACCCAAGACACACAGCGCGGCCTGGTGAGCATCGGTGAGCTGGCGGAGCTGACCGGGGTTCCGGTGCGCACCATTCGCTTCTACTGCGATAACGAGGTGCTCGACTTCGTGCGCAGTTCGGGCGGTCATCGCATGTTCGACAGGGCGCGCGCCGCCGATCGACTGCTGCTGGTGCGCCGACTGCGCGCCCTGGGTATGGGATTGATCGCGATTCGCGCGGTGCTGACCGGTGAGCGCTCCCTGGCCGAGGCGGTCGCGGCCGAGCGCGCGGCGGTCGATATCGAACTCGACGCGCTGAGCTGGCGGCGAGCGAGTCTGCGCGCCATCGAGAACGCGACCCCGGCGCAGCGCGCGGCGCGACTCGAACTGCTGACGGCGGTGCAGGACGGGGCCGCCGCGCACGACACGCTGGTGGCGTTCTGGCGGCGGGTGCTCGGCCCGGTACCCACGGAACTGTTCGAGGGCTTCCTGGAGATGAATGTGCCCGAACGGCTGCGGGATCCGACACCGGAGCAAGTGCTGGGCTATGCCGAGCTGGTCACGCTGGCCACCGATCAGCAGTTCAGGACCGTTGTCGCACAGCAGCTCTGGCGCTCGGATCGGTATGCGCTACGCGATCGCGCGGGATTGATCGCCGGGTCCGGGGAGGCCTGCGGAATGGCCGAGACCCTCATCGGCGCGGGGGTCGAACCCGCCGCCGGGGCGGCTCTGGACCGATACGTGAGCGCGCACGCCGCCGCGCGAAATATCCGGGACACACCGGATTTCCGGATCCGGCTCAGCCACGGCCGCTATGACACCGATCCGCGCGCGCAGCGCTATTGGCAACGCACCGCGGAGATCATGGGCACCACGACCACGGCCGGTGCGGGTCAACGCTGGCTGTTCCAGGCGCTGGACCGCACCGTCGGCCCGACGGCGAACGATCGCGCATCGCTCGCCTAGACCGCTACCGCTCCATCCCGAACGGGCTCGGGGTCTGCGCGAATCGTTCAGGCCGCCGCCGCGATTCGCAGCTGTGCCACCACCACGTCGGGGTCGGCCACATCGACCACCAACCGGGTGAAGTCAGCGCCCGACAGTTCGATGCGCACACCCTGCCCGGTGAAATGCGTATCCCAGAACTCCTTGCGCCCCTTACCCCGGAAGGTGCCCGCCGCGATCACGCCCGGGAAGAAGGTGCCCGGGGCCCGGACCCACGGCGGCCGCAGATCCACCTCGGCCTTGCGCACATCGGTGACCTGCGATAGATCGAACGTCAGATGCTCGCGCAGGGCCAGCACCCGATGCGCTCCGGTCACGTGCACCGTCACGGTCGTCCCCGTGATCTCCAGCTCGACCATCCCGCACCTCCACGCTCGTCGTTCACTGTCCTGCCCTCCACAGTGCCGCGCGGTTCTGGTCATAGCCTGAGCTTCTGCTACGAGTTCTCTCAGGTTCGGTCACACGCGCGGGTCCGCTGTGAAACGGACAACCCCCGTTAACGTGGCAGGGTGATGACAGGAGGCAGACTTCGGTGGGCGGCGCTGTTCGGCTCGATCGCACTTGCCACGGGGTGTGCGCACGGGTTGGCCGACGGTGCTGACCCACAGCGGGCCACCGATATCCGGAGCACCACCGCGCAGGTGCGGGTGTGGGCGCGGACCATCACACTGACCACGGCCGACGGCGGCGGCTGGGCGAGTATCGCGGGCGGACAACCCGGGGACGCGGTCTGGCTCGATCGCGGTAGAGGCGATGAGCCGACCAACGAGAATCTGGGCGGTACAACGGTTTCCGCACCCGATACGGCCGCCATCACGCAGTTCTACCGGTACGACCGAAATCGGCTGCGCGCCTGCGGAAAAGCCGGTGACCGGCCGGAAGTGCGCTGTACGCGCTGGATCGCCGCCGGGGACGCGCCACCCGATGAGCGCATGCGCGCGGTGGAGCGACTACTCGATCGCTACCAACACGACACCGGACTGTGGGAGCGCGACGGCAGCATCTGGCAGAGCGCCAACGCGCTCACCACGCTCATCGGGTATATGCGCCGCACCGGGGATCGTCAGTACCTCGGCTATCTCGATGAGACCTATCGGCACGGCGAGATCGCGCGCACCGGGCTGCCCAGGACGACCGGATACAACGATGACGAACTGTGGTGGGCGCTGGCGTGGATCGACGCCTACGACCTGACGGGCGAATACCGCTACCTCACCGCCGCGCGGACCATCGTGGACGGTCTCGAGGATCAGCGGTCGTCCTTCTGCGACGGTGGATTGGCGTGGGCTCGTACCGGAGTGGATCCGCAGACGCGGCCGTGGGAGCAGGTCAACTCGATCACCAACGCGCTGTACCTCACCGCGAGCGCGAGACTGGCGATCCGGGTCGGCAAGCCCGATCTCGCGCGGTATCGCGACCGCGCCACCGATACCTGGGACTGGTTCACCTCCCGGGCGGGCCGTGCGCTGCTCGATCCCTCGGGCGCGGTCAACGATCATCTGGATCGCTACGGCGATACCTGCGTACTGGTCGACGAGCACACCCGCTGGACCTACGGGCAGGGTCAGCTGATCGCCGGACTGGTTGCACTGTATCGGATTTCGGGAAATACGCAGCTACTCGCCCCGGCCGATGCGATCGCGGCGGCGGCCACCCGTGCGGACTCGGTATTCCTGCGCGACGGCGTGCTGATCGAGCCGAATGCCGCCAACTGCCCCGGACCCGAATGCTCCGACGCGGAAACCTATAAGGGCGTATTCGTGCGCGGCTACCGAGAACTGCTGGATACCGGCCTATCCCGGGTCGCGACGGCGGATTTCCTGACCCGCCAGGCCGATTCGCTGCGCGCGACCGACGATGAGTACGGCTTCCGGTGGCAGGGTGAGCCGCAGCCCGACGACCGCCCCGATTTCGCGACCCAGGCGGCGGCCCTGGACGCACTCGACGCGTCCGCGGGCAAACCTCCGGCATAGCCCGATTCGCCGCGCCCACTCCCCTAACGCAGTGAACATATTGGCGCGCAGCGGCTTTCGATCATTCGTCGGCGTCGACACGGCACCCTCGGGCACGGGAGACTGCTAGGCGATGCCCAGGCATCACCGGACAGTCGAGGAGAGCACGATGGACGCACAGCCAATTGTCCTGGACCCCATGGGATCCGATATTCAGGGCGAATCCGCCCGCATTCGCGAACGCGGCCCGATCACACTGGTCGAACTGCCCGGCGGCGTTCGCGCCTGGTCGATCACCGATGCCACGGTGCTCAGGGAACTGCTCACCGATCCGCGAGTATCGAAGGACGCGCGTCAGCACTGGACCGCGTATATGAACGGTGAGATCACCGCCGAATGGCCACTGCTGCCGTGGGTTTCGGTCGACAATATGTTCACCGCGTACGGGGTGGATCATCGCCGGCTGCGCAAGCTGGTCGCGCCCGCCTTCACCCATCGCCGCACCACCGCGCTGCGGCCGCGCATCGAGGCGATCGCCGCCGACCTGCTGGACAAGCTCGCGCAGACCCCGTCCGGCGCGACCGTCGATCTGCGCGAGGGCTACTGCTATCCGGTGCCGATCCAGGTGATCAGCGAGCTGATGGGCGTACCGGAGGACCGCAATCCGGCACTGCGCAAATGCGTGGACGGCTTCTTCGACGGCTCGCTCGGTCCGGAGGAGGGGCTGGCGAACTACCTCGAGATGTACGGCCTGATGACCGAGATCGTGGCATTGCGCCGCCGCTCCCCCGGCGAGGACATCACCAGCGCGCTCATTGCCGCCCGCGATGAGGACGACGGCTCCGAACTCTCGGAGAAGGAGCTGGTGGACACCCTGCTGCTGATCATCAACGCGGGTCACGAGACCACCGTGAACCTGCTGGACCAGGCCATTGTCGCGCTGCTGACCCGGCCGCAGGTGCGCGCCGACCTCGCGGCGGAGCGCATCACCTGGGCCGATCTGGTGGAGGAGACACTGCGCTATGAGGCGCCGGTGGCCCATCTCCCGCTGCGCTACGCGGTGGAGGACATCGAGATCGGCGAGCACCACATCCCCAAGGGCGAGGCCATTCTCGCCTCCTACGCCGGTGCGAACCGGGACCCGAAGGTGCACGGCCCCAACGCATCCGAGTTCGATCCCGAACGCGGCAGCAAGGATCAGCACCTCGCCTTCGGCTACGGCGTGCACCACTGCCTGGGCGCACCGCTGGCCCGCCTGGAGGCGACCGTCGCACTGCCCGCGCTGTTCGCCCGCTTCCCGGATCTGACGCTGGCCGCGGATCCGTCCACCCTGCCCCGAGTGGGCAGCTTCATCTCGAACGGACATGCCGAACTCCCCGTGCGCCTGACCCTCTGACAAGATCGAATAGCAGACCGGACCACGACACCCCGGGTGTCGGTGATCACGCGGTGCGTGATTTCCGGCATCCGACCGGCGGTCCACCCGCGCACCGGTATCGAACGTAGAACGATTTCGATGCATCACGAGATGTCTTTGTTACATATGTGTCCTAGCTTCGAGGTGACCACGAATCAGCTGGAAGGGCAGAGATGCTGCACACAGATATCCCCACCCGCCATGAAATCGAAGCACTGATCAACGCGTCCGCTCCCTGGTCGGTGTCGATCTACACTCCCACCGAGGCCGATACCCCGACGCCGGAGGAGAACCGGATCGCGTTCGCCAACCAGACCCGCGACGCGCTGGACCGCATCGACGACCGCAAGGCCCGGACCGCGCTGGAGCAGGAACTGGACGATCTCATCGACGATGAGGATTTCTGGCGCTTCCAATCCCGCACCCTGGTCGTGCACGCCACCCCGGAGCGAATGCGCACCTTCCGGGTGCCCAATCGCCTCGACGCGGGCGTGACGGTCGGCGACCGGTTCTTCGTCAAACCGCTGCTGCGCGCGGTCACCTTCCCGCAGTCCGCGTTCGTGCTCGCGCTCGCCGAGGGGTCGGTGCGCCTGGTGCAGATCACCCCCGATCGGCCCGCCGCCGATGTGCGCGTCACCGATATGCCCACCAGCGCAGCGGATTACGCCCGCAAGGCGTCGCTGAGCGGGCGTGCGCCCAAGGGCCGCATCCAGGGCACCGAGGGTCGCAAGGTCCGGGTGCGCCAGTACGCGCGCGCGGTGGATACCGAACTGCGGCCCATTCTTTCGGGCAGTGATCTGCCGCTGATCCTGGCCGCCGCCGAACCGATCGAGGGCTTGTTCCGCTCGGTCAACAGCTATGACGGGCTGCTGGACGAGACCATCACCGGCAATCCCGAAAGTCTCACCGACGAACAGCTCGCCGCCAAGGCGCGCGAAATCCTGGACCGGCACTACGAACACGAATTGGCTGATCTGCGTGCGCTTTTCGAGCAGCGCAGGGCCGAGGGCCGCGGTGCGTCCGACCTCGCCGAGATCGCCCGCGCGGCCACCTTCGGCACCGTCGACACCCTGCTGGTCGATATCGACGCGACCGTGCACGGATCCATCGCGGAGGATGACGGAACACTAACCCTCGCAACGGCTTCCGATATCGCAGCGCCCGGCGTGCTGGATGAGATCGCGCGGCGCGTGCTGGCGTCCGGTGGGCGTGTACTGGCCGTGCGCGCCGCCGACCTGCCGGAATCGACACCGGCGGCGGCGATCCTGCGCTACGCCCCGTAACGCCGCCCGCGCTTCGACCCGAGCCAGACAGCTACGGAAGGACGCACCATGTCCGACAATGTCGCCGATGCCATGTGGAAGCTGCTCGAATCCGCCGGAGTACGACGGTGTTACGGGATCGTGGGCGATGCCCTCAACCCGGTGATCGATGCCATGCGCCGCAATGGGCAGATCGATTTCGTCCATGTCCGGCACGAGGAATACGGGGTGTTCGCCGCCGTCGCCGAGGCGCGCCTGACCGGGCGGCCGGTGGCGGTGTGCGGTACCGCCGGACCGGGCGTGACGCATCTGATCAACGGACTGCTGGACGCGCGCAAGGAAGCGGCGCCGGTCATCGCCATCGCGGGCGATACCGAAACCGCCATGTGGGACAGCAATACGGTCGAGGAGTTGAATCCGTACAAGTTCTTCGAGACCGCGTCGCGCTATACCGGGCGGATCGCCGATCCGGCGCAATTGCCGCATGTGGTGGGCAGTGCGGTCACCATCGCACTGGCCGAGCGCGGGCCGACGGTCATCTCGCTCCCGGGTGATGTGGCGGTGCGCAAGGCCCCGAAGATCACGCTGCCGCTGGCGCTTCCGGCGACGACACCGGGACCGGCCGCGAGTCAGGATCTTTCGGCGATGGCCGAGCTGATCGATTCGGGGGGCACCGTGGCGATCTTCGGCGGTGACGGCTGCGAGTTCGCCACCGCCGAGGTGCGGGCGCTGGCCGAAAAGCTCAGCGCGCCAGTGGGATACACGCTCAAGGGCAAACAGTGGCTGGAATACGACAACCCCAACGCGGTCGGCATGACCGGGCTGCTCGGCTACGGCGGCTGCTGGGAAGCGGTCAATAACTGCGATGTGCTGCTCATGCTGGGCACGGACTTCCCGTACCCGAATTTCCTGCCGCACGAGAAGGTCAAGGTGATCCAGGTCGATCGCGACGCCCGGCATCTGGGGCGGCGAATTCCCTTGGAACTGGCGGTGATCGGCGATGTCAAGGCGACCGTGGCGGCCTTGCTGCCGATGGTGGCCGAGAAGTCCGAGGATCGCTTCCTGAAGAAATGTGTGAAGGAGACCGTGAGCTCCCGGGAGCGGCTGCGGCACTACGTCACCAAAGGTCCCGAACTGACCCCGATCCGACCGGAGTACCTGGCGTCGATCCTGGATGAGGAAGCCGCGGATGACGCGCTGTTCTTCGCCGATACCGGCACCGCGGTCATGTGGGCCGCGCGGCACATCAGCTATGGACCGCGCCGACGGCTGTTCGGATCGTTCTCCTGGGCGTCCATGGCCAATGCCTCGCCCAATGCCTTCGGCGCGCAACTCGCGTATCCGGGCCGCCAGACCATCGCGCTGTGCGGGGACGGCGGATTCACCATGCTGGGGCTGGGCGATCTGCTCACCGAGGTGCAGCGGCAGACGCCCGTCGTGCACGTAATCCTGAACAACAGCATGCTCGATTTCGTCAATATCGAACAGCAGGAAGCCGGATTGATCCCCTACGGCACCGATTTCCAGAACCCGGACTTCAGCAGGGTCGCCGAGGCCATGGGGGCCAACGGTATTCGGGTGCAGGATCCGGGCGAGCTGCGCACCGCGGTGCGAAACGCACTGCGCCACACCGGCGGACCGACCGTACTCGACGTGGTCGTGGACAAATACGCCCTCGCCCTGCCCGAGCACGTGCCCATGGACGCCGCCACCGGTTTCACGCTCAGTATGGCGAAACAGGCGCTCAGCGGCGATTTCGAGAGTGTGCGCCGCACCGCGACGCACAATATCCGACTGCTGTGAGCCTCAGCGGGTGATCACCGAGCGTGCTGTCCGACCGCGTCCAGATGCTTCAGGGCCTGGGCGTAGGAATCGAGCAGGGAGGTCTCGGCGTACGGAAGTCCGCGCTCGGCACAGAAATCCATCACGATGGGCCGGGCGTGGCGCAGGCTCGGCCGCGGCATGGACGGGAACAGATGATGCTCGATCTGATAGTTCAACCCGCCCATGGCCGTATCGGTGAGCGCGCTGGGCCGCACATTGCGCGAGGACAGCACCTGACGGCGCAGGAAGTCCGGATCCTCGCCCTCCTCGAAGACCTCCATGCCCTTATGGTTCGGCGCGAAGGTGCAGCCCATGTAGAAACCGAACAGGCCCTGCTGCACCGCGATGAACACCAGCGCCTTCACCGGTGAGAGCACCAGGAATACGGTCGCGAGATATCCGGCCGCGTGCGCCGCGAGCAGCGCGCCCTCCCAGAAGCGGTGCCGCAGCGGCCATTTCACCACCGCGCGCACACTGGAGAAGTGCAGGCTGCCGCCCTCGAGCAGCAGCAGTGGGAAGAACAGCCACGCCTGATAGCGGAAGATGAACCGCCGCCAGCCTTTTCCGGTCGCGGCACGCTCCCCCGAATGCGCGAGAATGCCCGACACATCGGGATCCGCGCCTTCGGTATTGGGGTGCGCGTGATGCCGATTGTGGTTGCTGGTCCACCAGCCGATGCTCAATCCGATCGCGAGATTGCCCGCGATCACCCCGTACACGTAGTTGGCGCGGCGAGTACCGAAGATCTGCCGGTGCCCGGCATCGTGCCCGAGAAACGCGATCTGGGAGAACACCGCGGCCAGCACCAGCGCCGGGGCCAGCGCCCACCACGAATCGCCGATGGCGATCAATGCCGCCCAGCCGCCGAAATACACCGCCGCGGTGATCGCGGTGCGCACCCCGTACGCGCGCAGCCGCCGATCCAGCAGACCCGCCTGCCGCACCCGGCGCAGTAGTACCGCGTACTCACTGCCGCGAATGGGCGCGGTATCGCGCACCATCGGCAGCCGCGCCTGAACCATCGACGCAGACCTGGGCTGCGTCATCTCAATCACCACGGGCTCTGCACATCCTGCTGTCGCTGTTGATCGGCGCACACCCCGCTGGTGTTCGCCGCCGCACCGGATTTCGAAATCGGCACATGGCCGCTCGCCTGCCTAGCCAACAGCATGCCGCGCCGCGACCACCATCGGATGAACATACGTGCCGAGCGGTGACACATCTGCATGACGATTCGCCCTGCCATCGTCCGGACATAATGCACCACGCGGCGTGCCCGCGAAAATCGCGAGGCTGCCGGACAATGAGTCGGTTCGGTGACCACTTTCCCGGTTGGATCGGAGCTGCCGTTATGCACGATGATCGTCGGTTGATCGAGGGACGCCTGGGACGGGTGCTCGGCGAGCGAATCGTTCCGGCCATCTATCCGGAATCGGTGCCGCTGCGGGCCTCGATCTGGGTGGCCCCGGACGAACCCGTGGAAGTGGCCCGGGGGCTGGCGGAGCCGCGCACACCCATCGAATCGGGCGCGCGGTGGGGAGCGCCGTGGGGGACGAGTTGGTTGACCGTCGAGGGAACGGTGCCGCCGGAGTGGGCGGGCCGGACCGTCGAGGCGATCATCGATCTGGGCTTCGATCAGAACATGACCGGATTCCAGTGCGAGGGACTGGTTTACCGGGCGGACGGGACGCCGGTGAAGGGGTTGCATCCGCGAAATCAATGGGTGCGCATCGGATCCCCCGCGACGGGCGGGGAGCAGGTGCTGCTGCATGTGGAGGCGGCGTCCAATCCCATCATTCCGTTCTTCGGGCCGACCGCGCTCGGGGACCGGCTGACCGCCGGCGGCGATCCGCAATATCGGCTGGGCCGAATGGATCTCGTGGTCTTCGACGACGAGGTCTGGCAGCTGGTGCAGGATCTCGAGGTGCTCGGCGAGCTCATGCACGAGATGCCGGAGGATCCGGCGCGGCGCTACGACATCGTGCGGGCCATCGAACGGGCGCTCGACGCGGTGGATCTGCGCGATGTGAACGGCACCGCGACCGCCGCGCGGGCCTGCCTGGCCGAGGTGCTGGCGCAACCCGCCATCGGTTCCGCGCATACGATTTCGGCGGTCGGGCACGCGCATATCGATACCGCGTGGTTGTGGCCGCTGCGTGAGACGGTGCGCAAGGTCGCGCGCACCACCGCGAATATGACGGCGCTGCTGGCGGATTCGCCGGAGTTCATCTTCACCATGTCGCAGGCCGCGCAGTACGACTTCATCAAACAGCATCGACCCGAGGTGTACGCGCGGGTCAAACAGGCGGTGGCCGAGGGCAGATTCGTTCCGGCGGGCGGGATGTGGGTGGAGTCCGATACCAATATGCCCGGCTCGGAGGCGATGGCGCGGCAGTTCGTGTACGGCAAACGGTTCTTCATCGACGAGTTCGGAATCGACAATCAGGAGGCGTGGCTGCCCGACACCTTCGGGTTCGCCGCCGGGCTGCCGCAGATCATCAAGGCGGCCGGATCCAAATGGCTGCTGACACAGAAGATCTCCTGGAGTCAGATCAATCAGTTCCCGCACCATACGTTCCTGTGGGAGGGGATCGACGGCAGCCGGATCTTCACCCATTTCCCGCCGGTGGACACCTACAACTGCTCCATGCAGGGGCGCGAGATCGCGCACGCGGCACGGAATTTCAAGGAGAAGGGGCGCGCGTCCATGTCGCTCGCGCCGACGGGCTGGGGTGACGGCGGCGGCGGAACCACCCGCGAGATGGTGGCCAAGGCGGCGCGCATGCGGGATCTCGAAGGGTCGCCGAAGGTGCGGTGGGATACCCCCGCCGGCTTCTTCGCCAGGGCCGAAGCCGAATACGCGAATCCGCCGGTATGGGTGGGCGAGCTGTATCTGGAATTGCATCGCGCCACGCTGACCAGTCAGGCCCGCACCAAACAGGGCAATCGACGCAGTGAACATCTGCTGCGTGAGGCGGAACTGTGGACGGCCACCGCGGCCGTGCGCGCGGGGTTCGACTACCCGCGCGCGGACCTGGACCGGATCTGGAAGACGGTGCTGCTGCACCAGTTTCACGACATCCTGCCGGGTTCGGCGATCGCCTGGGTGTTCCGGGAGGCGGCGCAGACCTATGCGGCGGTGGCCGAGGAGCTGGTGTCCATCATCGATCGGGCGCAGCGGGCGCTCGGCGGTGATGCGCTGGGGCCCAATGTCTTCAACTCCACCCCGCATACCTGGCGATCGATTCCGGCCGGTGCGGCGGGCCCGGCAGCGCCCACTCCCCCGTGTTCGGTGACCGAACGCACCGAGGGTGGCTTCGTGCTCGAAAACGGGCTGCTGCGAGTGGAAGTGGACGCGCGCGGGCTGGTGGTTTCGGTGATCGATATGGAGCGGCGACGCGAGGCGCTGCCGCCCGGGACGACCGCGAACCTGCTGCAATTGCATCCGGATCTGCCGAACTCGTGGGACGCCTGGGATGTCGATCTGTTCTACCGGAACCGGGTCACCGATCTGGTCGACGCGGATTCGGTGACGGCGGAACCCGATTCGACATCGGGTGCCGCGGTGCGGGTGATCCGCTCGTTCGGAACCTCCACCGTCGAACAGACCCTGACCCTGCGCGCGGGTGAGCGCGCCCTCGATATCGACACCGGCGTCGATTGGCACGAGACCGAGAAATTCCTGAAACTCGCCTTCCCCCTGGACATTCACGCCGATCGCTATGCCTCGGAAACCCAGTTCGGGCATATGTTCCGCCCGACGCACACCAATACCAGCTGGGAGTACGCGAAATTCGAGGCGTGTAACCATCGCTTCGTCCATATCGCCGAACCGGGCTGGGGCGTGGCGGTGGTCAATGATTCGACCTACGGGCACGATGTCACCCGCACGGTTCGCGAGGACGGCGGAACGACCACGACACTGCGGGTTTCGCTGCTGCGCGCACCGCGGTTCCCCGATCCCGAGACCGATCACGGGGCGCACCGGTTCCGGCACGCGCTGATCGTCGGCGCGTCGATCGGGGACGCGGTCCGCGAGGGATATCGGATCAACCTCACCGCGCCGCGCACCGGATTCGCCTCGGCGGTCGAACCGCTGTTCCGCATCGACAATGCCGCCGTGGTGACCAGCGCCGTCAAGCTCGCCGATGACGGGAGCGGCGATGTGATCCTGCGGGTGTACGAGGCGCACGGCGGCCGCGCGCAAGCGCTGGTGGTGCCAGGTTTCGACTACACGGGGGTACAGGCCTGCGATCTGCTGGAGCGGCCGGTGCCCGAGGAATCCTCAGAGACCTCTCAAGGCGACGGAATTCGCTTGCGGCTGCGGCCATTTCAACTCCGCACCCTGCGCTTCACCCGTGCGGGCGCATCCCCTACGCCCAAATGACCCGAAATGCGGGGTTACGATCCGAGCCGCTGCACAGCTTCGACGAAAGGCCCGACCCGGTGACTCAGCTCCGCCGCGCGGTACCCGGTGCGATCATCGCCGTGATCGCCGCATCCCTCTGCGCGGGCCCGCACGCGTCCGCCGATCAACCGGTGGCCGATCAGGGCTGTGCCTGGCAGGCGGAACTGTCCCCGCGCACGGTCGGGCAGGTGAACTTCGCGTATCCCGATACCGGCGCGTGGTATTGGATCCTGCCTTACCAGGTGCGGCCGGGTATGACGATCACCGCGACCGGGCAGTATCCCGACTCCCGGTACATCTCGTTCAATACCTATGACGCGAGGTTCAGCAGTTTCAGCAATGGCGGGGTGTCCTCGGCGCTGCCCGACTATCTGATCGCGCCCGATGCCGGATCGGTCAATCCCTGGCAGCGGCCGGGCGGCGGCGACTACACGGTGACGATCGGCTCGGATCGCAGCGCGCCGAACGCGTTGCCGCTCGCGCCCGAGGGTGAGTCCGCGGGTGTGGGGTTCCTGATCTACCGCGAATACCTGCCCGCGGACGGGGCGTCGTCGGTGCGGCTGCCGCAGATTCGGATCACCGATGACACGGGCACCCGCACGCTCGGAGGTTGTGTCGGCGGTGGCTCGCCGCTGCTGGCATCGGCGCTGTCCGCGCTCGGCGCTACCGCGGCGAATCTACCTGCCGCTGCCCCCGACAATCTCCAATTCCGCCGGGTCAGCGGTGCGGGCGCGTTCCCGAACGCGGACAACGCCTATCTGGTGGCCACTCTGACCCCGCCCGGTGACGACCAGGTGGTCGTGGTGCGCGGCAAAGCGCCGGTGGCTCCGGCCGGTACCGGGCCGACGGTCTGGCCGCCCGGTGCCGGCGCCGATGTCCGCTATTTCTCGCTGTGCGCGAACCTGAGCACGCTGCCGGGGCCGGTGGTGCTAAATACCGCCGCCGACGGTTCGGTCGACAGTGGCTGCCGGTCCGATCGGGAGACGCTGCTCGACGCCGACCGGAACTACACCTATGTGCTGGGCACCGAGGCGCAGCGCGCCCGGATCGAGGCGATCCCGGGTGCGACCTTCGTACCGCTGTCATCGGCGCACCCCGGCACCCAGGAAGCCATTCTGCTGCGGAATATGCTGCCCGCCACCGATTTCCGGCAGGGGGTGCAGAGCGTACCGGTCAATGGCACCCCGGCGCAGGCCGCTGAGATCATGGGCCCCTACTACCCGCGCGGCGCGGTCTGCGCGCTCGCGGCCGTGCGCGATCGCACCTGCTGAGACTCCTTCCGCGTCGCTGCCCACCACACCCCCGAACAAATGCTAGGTTTCGGCGGTTGTCCTGTAGCGGATGGAGTTTCGGGTGGGGCTGGGTAGCTTTTGGCGGCGCGAACCGCAGCAGCGGACGGCGGGGAACGAGATCACCCCGCAGATCGCCGACGAGCTGTGGGATTCCTATGCCGAATCGCTGACGTGGCGGCTGTTCACCCTGCCGCTCGGGGGACGAATCCTGCTGTCGCCCGGGCACGGTCGCAATGCTCGATTCACCCGCGACGGCGGCGGACTGGAATGGGCGCTGTTCGCGCCGGGGCAGGACAATCTGCCCAGCAGGCGACTACCGTGGCCCGCGCTCTTCGAGGACTATCGATCCTTCACCGCCATGGCGACGCTGGCCTTCCGCGATGTCTTCGGCGCGGAACTGCCCTTCGAACTCACCGCACAGGCGTGGCTCGAGGAGTCCGGCGAGCAACTCGATACGCGCGGAATCGGATTCGGGGAGTTCGCCGATGAGCTGCCCGGGATGGACGCCGACGGCGCGCTCGATCTCATCGACTGGGTGCGACAGCTCGCCGAGGCGGACCGGGAGGTCCGCGCCCACGATCACGCCGTCGCCATGAGCTGCGGCGTGGACGTGCTGCGACAGCGGGGGGTGGAGCTGCTCGTCGGCGGGCAGGAGAACTGGCCGGTGCGCGAACATACGGTGGACTTCATCGGGCTGGCGGCCGATCGACTGGTCGTCATCGATGTATTCGTGAATTTCGAAGGCCTCGAAGCGATTCCGGCCGCGAGCATCGAGGTGGACGGGCGCATGGTGGACCGGGGCAGCCCGGCATACGTGCATGCCATGATCAACGCGGACCCGGATTTCCGGCGCGTGCTGGCGCGCCGGCCGGAGCTGGCGCGGACATTGACTCAGGACCGACTCAACATCGAATACTCGATCCTGGAGATCGACCCGGACCAGCGGATTCGGCTGCACGGTTTCGACGGCGCGGCGGATTCGATTGTCCCCGTGCCGATCGCACACGAGCTGTCCCCCGCCGACGATGCGAACGGTCCGGCCACCGATCCCATCGAGACGCCACTGCCGTTCGATCCGTTCCCGCTGCTGCAACCGGCCGATTGGCCGCATCGGCAGCAGATTCCGCACTGGCCCAGCGCATCCGGGAACGCGCCGATCATCGTGCTCGCCGCCGACACCGCCGAGGGTTACACCATGCGGAGCTATGACCGGCACGCACCCGAGAATCAATTCCTCTTTCCCGCCGCCCTCGCCCGGCTCGCCGGTATGGAGCGCTACGAATGGGCGGTCGACGAACTCTACGGACTGCCCACCGCCACCTGCTCCGGCCGCGACTTCGCCGCGGAGAAGGTACTCGATCCGCGCGCGATGTTGGAGGCGCACAACGCGCTTCGCACCCCGCGACTGTGGGTCGCCACGCCGCGCCGAACCTGTATCACCGCCGTTCCGTATGACCTGGACGATCGCCAGCGCCTGGTCTTCCAGCATCTGGTCCGATTGACCTGGGATGACGACTCGTTCGGCAACGCACCCATCACCCGGGGCGCGTTCCTGCTCGAGCACGGGCGCATCGCCGGGTTCGTCGACGATGTGGATCTCATCGGGCGCGGCTGAAACGCCGCGGCTGAAAAACGCTGTCGGACTGTGGATCCGACCTGGTTCGTTAGTTCTTCGTTAGTGCGTGATTGGTGTGCCCGGACACAGTCGTTCCGAGCCGTCCGAAGGCTGGACACCGATTCACTCGAGGGGAACCATCATGACGATCACCCACCGGACCACCGTCATTCGCCGCATCGTCCCGCTCGCCGCCGCCGTACTGACCCTCGGCGCGGGCGCGGCCGTCGTCGCCGGACCGGCATCGGCCAACTACGACTGTCCCGGCGGCATGTTCTGCGGCTACGACAACCCCAATGGCACCGGCATGATCGTGCAGGTCGATTCCGGCTGCTTCCTGCACGATATCGGCAATGGCGGGGTCGGCGACCGCTTGAGCTCCTACTGGAATCGCACCGGGCAAAAGGCGACCGTCTACAACTGGACCGGACGGGAATGGCAAGTGCTGGTGACCATTCCGGACAACACCCGGGGCACCATGCCCAAGAACGTCGACAATATCGCCGATGCGGTGAAGATCTGCGACTGAGCCCCACTACTCGGTCGCGATGAGGCCCCCGGGATCAACTCCCGGGGGCCTTGTCGATGTCGTGCCTCAGTCGTCCAGGTGCGCACGGCGCACACGCTGCATGAAATCCTCCAGCGGAGCCTCGTTCGGATGCCGAGGCAGTACCGATGTCGCTTCGTCGAACTTCCGCTCGTATTCGGCGATGAGCGCCTTGGCGATCTCGGCACCGTCCGCGGTCATCATCTGCCTGCCGAATTCGAAATACGGTTCCGGATCGGGCAGCCGAATGGGCAGCACACCGGTCGTGTACAGCTCATAACCCTGCCAGAGCAGTCGCCGAGTATGCCTGGCATGTTTGGCGAGGCGGGCATCACCCAGTCCCTGAGTTTCCTGGCGATGCAGCATGCGCCGGAACTGCGCCATGGCATAACCGAAGTAGGAATGCCGAACCCGTTGCGCGGAAAGAAAACACGACCGCAGGTCGATCAGCTCGGCGCCGAATTCGGTGGCCACCGTGTAATCCTCGAGCCAAAGGATCTCCGAGGCAGTCGGATTGCAGGACAGAATCAACCCGATCGCCTTCCCCACCTCGTGGTACGTGGCATCGGCTCCGTCCCGGCCCTGCCGGGTGCCTCGATCCCGCGTCGGCGGATGCAGTCCCAGAAACGTCCGGGTCGGCTCCACATAGACGCCCAGATAGTCGATATCGCTCGCGGGTGTGTTCAAGCCGTATGCGAACGACCCCACCACGCCTTCCAACAACAGATCGCTTCGATCGCTCATCACACTTCCCTCCCCGGTCTCGGAAAGCACCGAGTATTCCCGGCCGGGAAGGGAAGCGACACCGAATATTTCAGGTAGGGGGTTCGCTACGATCGCGGGCGTGAGCATACCGATGGAGGATGAGTACGTATTCGATGTCGATGCGGGGCGGATCGATGTGGATCTGGTGCACGAGTGGCTGTCGACCGATGCGTATTGGGCGCTGGGGCGGGAGCGGGAGGTGGTGGAGCGGAGTGTGCGGGGGTCGTTGAATTTCGGGGCGTATGACCGTGCGGGGAATCAGGTCGCCTATGCGCGGGTGGTGACGGACTTGGCGACGTTCGCGTGGTTGTGCGATGTGTATGTTGATCGGGATCACCGGGGGGCCGGGCTCGGGGTGCGGCTTGCCACGACCGTTGTCGACTATCTGGCGCCGTACCAACTCAGGCGGGTGATGCTCGCGACGTTCGATGCGCACGGGCTGTACGCCAAGCTCGGATTCGTCGCGCTGCCGGACCCGGAGAAGTGGATGGTTCTGCTCGGTAGCCAAACCGCCTGATCAACTCCACCCGCCGGTCTGGCCTAAGCTGCACGAATGGCCGAGGGTGCGGGTGCTGCCGGAACATTCGGGAAAGCTCCTTGGGGGTCCCGGTTACTGGGGCCCGTCGAGGAAGGCGCGATGTCCCGGCGCGTTCGCGTGCAGGTATTGCTGACCGTGCCATTGACGGTGGCGAATCTGATCGGCATCGCGGTGGCGATGGTATTGATCGGTGTGGTGCTGCCCGGTCCCTCGGTATTCACCCGGAAACTGGTGCTGCTCAATTTCGTGGCGGTACCGCTGTACGCGGCGCTGGCACTGGTGCTCGGGTTCACCTGGGGCACCGTGTGGGGATTGCGGACGCTGCGCTGGTCCACCGATCCGGATCGGATTCCCGATCAGCGCGAACGCCATGCCGCCGCGCGGGTGCCACGCCGACTGGTATTGCAGCAGGCACTGCTGTGGCTCGGTGGGATGGCGGTGCTGACACCGCTGTACGGGATCGCCGATCCGGCGTTCGTGCCGAAGTTCGTGCTGGGCATCGGATTCAGCGCGATCGTGGTGTGCGCCAACAGCTATCTGGCCGCCGAGTTCGCGCTGCGGGTGATCACCGCGCGGGTATTGGACGCCGCGCCGTCGCGGCAGGCGCGCGGGGTCGGGGTGTTCGGGCGGTCGATGCTGGTGTGGATGCTCGGGTCCGGCACGCCGGTCACGCTGCTCATGGTGCTGGCGATACTGGCGCTCTCGGGCGTGGACATCAGCACCGAAAGGCTTGCGGTGTGCGTACTCTCGCTCGGCGGGGCGACGCTGGTCTTCGGCGGTGTCCTCATGACACAGACACTGGGAGCGGCGGTCGCACCGATTCGCGGTGTGCGCAATGCGCTGCGGCGGGTCGAGGACGGTGATCTGGAGGCCGCGGTCACCGTGTACGACGGCACCGAATTAGGCGAACTGCAAGCCGGATTCAACCGCATGGTGCAGGGATTGCGGGAGCGAGAACAGATTCGGGACCTGTTCGGCCGCCACGTCGGCCACGATGTCGCCGCCGCCGCGCTGGAACGCAACCCCGAACTCGGTGGCGAGGAACTGTACGCCGCAGCACTTTTCGTCGATATCATCGGCTCGACCACAATGGCCGCGAGCCGTCCCGCGCGGGAGATCGTCACCATCCTCAATGAGTTCTTCGCCATCGTGGTGGACGAGGTGGAGCGACACGGCGGCCTGGTCAACAAGTTCGAGGGCGATGCCGCCCTCGCCGTCTTCGGCACCCCCGCGCCCCTGCCCGACGCCGCGGGCGCGGCACTGGCCGCATCCCGCGCCATCCGCGCCCGGTTGTCCAGTGAGACAACCGAATTCGATGCCGCCATCGGCGTCGCGGCGGGCCGCGTGGTGGCGGGCAATGTCGGCGCGCACCGCCGCTACGAATTCACCGTGATCGGCGATGCGGTCAATGAGGCCGCGCGCCTGTGCGAACTCGCCAAATCCGAGGACAATCGGGTGCTGGGCTCCGGGGCCACCGTGGATTCGGCCGACGCCGCCGAACAGAAGCACTGGGTCGTAGGCGAATCGGTCACCCTGCGCGGCCGCATCGCCCCCACCCATCTGGCCCGACCACAGAATTGACCCGCATGCGACACCCGAGGCGCACCAGGCTTTTCCGGGCACTGTCCATCCTGCTGGCGACAGGCACGGCAGCGAACCTGATCGCCGCGTGCTCCGATGATCCACCCGGCACGGCCCAGGGCCCCACGGCGGTGGCCACCTCGACCGCGCCGAGCCGACCCGGCGGCACGATAGATCTCGGCGCACCGGAGGAACTGGTCCACGGCATCGACACCCCCTGGGGTCTGACCTTCCTCCCCGGCGGCAGCGCATTGATCGCCGAGCGCGACACCGGGGTGATACTCCGGATCACCCCGGGAGTCCCCGCCGAGCAGGTCTACCGGGTACCCGGCGTCGCGGCCTCCGGCGAGGGCGGTCTCCTGGGTCTGGCCGCATCCCCCGCGTACGCCGACAACGGCTACATCTACGCCTATTTCACCTCCGACACCGATAACCGCATCGTGCGCTTCCGGCTCGACGGTCAGCCCGAGGTGCTGTTCACCGGAATCGCCAAGGCGTCCAACCACAATGGCGGCCGCATAGCCTTCGGCCCCGACGGCATGCTCTACGCGGGCACCGGCGACGCCGGAACCGGTGCCGCGGCACAGAACCCATCCAGCCCCAACGGCAAGATCCTGCGCCTGACCCCCGAAGGCCAACCCGCACCGGGCAATCCGACCCCCGGCTCCCCCATCTACAGCCTCGGCCACCGCAATGTCCAAGGGCTCGCCTGGGATTCGGCAGGCCGCCTCTACGCCACCGAATTCGGCCAGAACCGCTTCGACGAAATCAACCGCATAGAACCGGGGCACAACTACGGCTGGCCCGATGTCGAAGGCAGTGCGAACAACCCGCGCTTCACCGACCCGCTGCTCACCTGGTCCCCTTCCGAGGCGTCACCCTCCGGCCTCGCCATCGCCGGAAGCATCATGTACGCGGCCGCCCTTCGCGGCGAACGACTCTGGACCCTCCCCCTGCACGACGGCGTACCCGGTCAACCCACCGCCCCATTGACCGACCGCCTGGGCAGGCTGCGCACCGTCGCGATCGCCCCCGACGGCGCACTCTGGCT
Organism: Nocardia sp. NPDC058058; assembly: GCF_042885355.1. NCBI lineage: Bacteria > Bacillati > Actinomycetota > Actinomycetes > Mycobacteriales > Nocardiaceae > Nocardia > Nocardia sp. NPDC058058. The sequence continues at coordinate 1,442,613 of NZ_JBHVSA010000001.1, forward strand.
CACCACCTCCAACACCGACGGCCGCGGCGACATCCGCACCGGCGACGACCGCATCCTCCGATTCCCCGCCCGCTGAAACTGATTCATCGCCGACTCCTCCGGCGGAATCGAATCGGTCGAAACGGGCAATATCGTTCGGCGGCGCGATATGCGGCCGAAACCGGGGCGGAGCGTCGGATTTGGGGTGTTTCGCGGCGCGGTTCGCACGGGAACTGCCGCTAGCATTCGCTCGATTGAATACCCATTTCGCTGCCGAGTAGATATCGCGGCGGGCCCTTTGCTGCCCTCGGCTGGATCGACGAGTTCGGATCTTTCGCAGAGGAGATGACGGTGACGGCTGCCCCACAGCGGACTTCGACGCGGACGCTCGCGCCCGATCGTTCGCCCCGGCCCGGGGAGCCAGCCGAAGAACACGCTGTCGCCGTACGGCCGGTGGTGAGCGATCGAATGATGACCGCGGCCGCGGTCGCCGCAGTGGCGGTGCTGGTGTGGCATGTGTTCGCGATGCCGATCGGCAACCCGTATTACGGACTGTTCAGCAACGCACTCGATCTCCAGGTCTATCGGGCCGGCGGGCTCTCGCTGGTGGAGCGGACGCCGCTGTACAGCGGTCCGGTGGTGTTCGAGATGGAATTCACCTACACCCCGTTCGCGGCGCTGACGTTCGTACCGCTCGCATTGTTCGGGGTGAGCGTGGCCAAGGTGCTGTGGTGGGTGGCGATCATGGCGGCGCTGATCGGGCTGGTGGGGCGCTGCCTGCTGGTGCTGAGATATGAGAACACCGCTCGCACCTGGGTTTTCGCCGCCGTGCTTGCGGTGGTGTGCACCGCGCTGGAGCCGGTGCGCACGACACTGTGGCTGGGGCAGGTCAATGTATTCCTGGTACTGCTCATCGTCTGGGATCTCACCCGGCCGCCGACCGCGCGGCTGCGTGGGATCGGCGTCGGGATCGCGGCGGGAATCAAACTGACACCGGCGTTCTTCCTGCTGTATCTGGCGTGCACGCGGCAGTGGCGCACCCTGGGCATCGCGGCCGGAACATTCGCCGCGACCATCGCGGTCGGATTCCTGATCCGGCCCACCGATTCCTGGAAGTACTGGAGCGCGCAGGTCACCGCGTCCGGGCGGATCGGGGCGGTGGACTCGCCGGGCAACCAATCGGTCAATGGCATTGTGGCGCAACTGCTTCGGTTCGCCGACGCGCGACGATTCATCTCACACACCTACGGCACGGTGTACACCCCGCCGACGTGGATGTGGCTGGCCGCCGTCATCCCGGTCATCGCGCTCGGCCTGGCGGCCGCGACCCTGGCCTATCGCACCGGCCGGAACCTGCTGGCCATCACCATCGCGGGCATGACCTCCGCGTGCGCGTCACCGTTCTCCTGGGGCCATCACTGGGTGTGGTTCGTGCCGCTGTTCATCCTCGCGGTCCACCACGTGTGCACCACCACCGATCGAACGCGGTGGGTAGCGCTGACGGTGGTGCTGTCGATCAGCTTCTGCTGGTGGTGGAACTATCCGGACCGCCCGCCGCTGGCGGAATCCCCGCATCCGATCGGGATCGGGCTGTTCATGTTGCCGCGCGACGACATTCCGGACTGGTGGTCGTATCTGGCGGTGCCGTTCTACGCGAGTTGCTATCCGCTGCTGCTCATCGTGACGGCGGCCTACGTGATCGCCCGACGCCATGATCGGAGTAGTCGATGACGCTGTCCCTGTCCCCCGATGCGGTCGCGGACCCGAAGCTGCCCGCCACCGCGCAATTGCCGATGGTGCGCACCGATGCCCCGCCCGAGGACTCCGCGACCGGAGCCCCGCGGCTGCCGCGCATAGTCTTCGCCGGTGGAATTCTGTTGGTCGCAACGCTTTTCGCGGCTGGAGCCTGGCAGCGCCGCTGGATCGCCGATGACGGACTGATCGTGCTGCGCACCGTCCGGAATCTGCTGGCGGGCAATGGCCCGGTCTTCAATATGGGCGAACGCGTCGAAACCAATACGAGCACGGCGTGGACGTACGTCGTGTGGTTCTTCAGCTGGCTGACCCAGGGGCGGCTCGAATACGTCGTACTCGCGATCGCGCTGACGCTGTCCGTGCTGGCCGTGGTCATCGCCATGCTGGGGTCGGCACGACTGTGGGGCGGAACGCGATCCAGTCTGCTGGTCCCGGCCGGGGCGCTGGTCTACATCGCCCTGCCGCCCGCCCGCGACTACGCCACTTCAGGATTGGAGAACTGCCTGGTCATCTTTTGGCTGGCGGTGCTGTGGTGGTGGCTGATGCGCTGGGCCCAGGCCGAAACGGTGCGTCCCGCGGGATTTCTCGGAGTGGTCTTCTGGGCCGGACTCGCACCGCTGATCCGCCCGGAGTTGACCGTGGCCGGCGGGCTCGCGGTGCTCCTGCTGATCTGCGCACCCGTACCCCGAACCCGGCTGCGGCCGTGGATGTTTCGCATTCTGATCGGCATCGTGGCCGGGCTGACGCCGATCGCCTATCAAATCTGGCGAATGGGGTACTACGCGCTGCCCTTCCCGAATACCGCGGTGGCCAAGGACGCCGGTGGCGCGAAATGGCATCAGGGCTTCATCTATCTACAGGATCTGGCCGGACCGTATCTGCTGTGGCTGCCACTGCTGATCCTGGGTGTCTGGGCCGGAGCCGCGCTGTGGCAGCGCGGAATGCACTGGGGTGCAAAGCGATTGCGCGCGCCCGCCACCATCGCCGCACTCATGGTCGGCAGCGGCGTCCTGCTCACGATCTACGAACTCCGGGTCGGCGGCGATTTCATGCACGGCCGCATGCTGCTGCCCCAGCTGTTCTGCCTGCTGACCCCGGTCATGGTGCTGCCCATCCGGCTCGACCGCGATCGCACCGCCGTGATCGCACTGGTGACCATGGCCGGCACGGCGGGCTGGGCACTGTTCGCCGCCAATATCACCGCCATCACCTCAGGTACCGAGATCAGGTCCAGCGGCATCGTGGACGAGCGAATCTACTACGTGCTCAACGGCGGTCACGACCATCCCATCCTGGCCGAGGACTACCTGGACTACCCCCGGATGCGCCCGCTGCTGCGCGATATCGGCGACACCCCCAACGGCGGACTCGTGGTCAACCTGCCCGATCAAACCTATTGGTACGTCATCCCGCCGCCGCAGCCCGTCCCCGAAGGCGGTGCGGGCCATACCGTGCTGTTCCTGAACCTCGGCATGACGAGCATGAACCTGCCGCTGCACGTGCGCGTCATCGACCCCATGGGCCTGGCGTATCCCATTGCGGCGCATACCGATCGGGTGACCGACGGTCGCATCGGGCACGACAAGAACCTGAACGGCAGCTGGGTCGTCGCCGATACCGGCGTGGTCGACAGGCATCCGTGGATGGCAGCGCATATCGAGGAATCCGCGGTGGCCCGCTCCCGCGCCGCCCTGTCCTGTCCCACCACCCAGGACCTGCTCGCCTCGGTCCGCGCCCCACTCACCTTCACCCGCTTCCGGCACAACCTCATGCAGGCGTTCACCTTCGCCGATACCCGTATAGACCGCATCCCGCGCTACGAGTTGCAGCGCTGCGATCTCACCGACCCGATCCCGAAATAACTCCCCGACCACACGGGGCGCGCCGCCCTGGATTTCGACCGATACGCCAGGCCCTGACTCGCCAGGAGATTTCGGCGCGCGCGGCATAGCATCTAGAAGTGCCCGCTATGCCGCCGCTGCCCTCGTTCCGCGGACCGAGGCGACGGTCGGCCGTACCGTTGCCGCGCATTCGCATTCCCACCGCCCGCGCCATTGTCGATTGCGCGGTATATGTGGACGGGGAGCGATTGCGCGGGCATTTCTCGCATACCTCGGCATTGGCGGAGGTGCGCAAGCGCGGAAACGGATTCGTCTGGGTCGGCCTGTACGAACCCGATGACATCCAGATGACCGATATAGCACAGACTTTCGGATTGCACGCGCTGGCGGTGGAGGATGTGCTGGAGGGCTCGCATCGCCCCAAGGCCGAACGCTACGACGACACTCTCATGCTGATCATGCGCACCGTCGCCTACGTCGAACACGAAATGCATACGGTCAGCGAGATCGTGCAGACCGGCGAGGTCGTGGTGTTCGCCGCACCCGAATTCGTGGTCGCGGTGCGGCAGGGCGAGCATTCCGGGCTGGCGGGTGTGCGGCACGAATTGGAGTCGGATCCGAAACGGCTGGCGCTGGGGTCCGGCGCGGTGCTGCACGCCATCGCCGACTATGTCGTCGACGCCTATGTCGAGGTGACGCGGAAACTGGAGGCCGAGGTCGACATGGTCGAAGAGGTGGTCTTCTCACCGAACAGCCACGTCTCGATCGAGTCGATCTATCAACTCAAACGCGAGATCGTCGAATTGCGCCGGGCGGTGAGCCCGCTGGCGACGCCGCTGCAATTGCTGGGACGTCCGGAAACACCGCTGCCCAAGGAGGTTCGGCGCTATCTGCGCGATGTCGCCGATCACCACACCTCGGTCACCGAGCGCATTCGCGATTTCGACGAAACGCTCAGCGCCCTGGTCAATGCCGCGGTCGCAAAGACCGCGGTACAGCAGAATACCGATATGCGGAAGATCTCGGCGGGCGTCGCCATCGCCGCTGTTCCGACCATGATCGCCGGAATCTACGGGATGAATTTCGAGCATATGCCCGAATTACACGAGGTATGGGGCTATCCCGCGGTGCTGACGCTGATGTTCACCCTCTGCACCGCACTGGTGGTGCTGTTCCGCCGCATCAAATGGTTGTAGCTCAATCGTTTTCGGGATCGTGCCAATTGTCATCGACCGGCCAGCCCGATGCCAGCAGATGCGCGCGCACCCGCGCGATATCGGCTTCGGAAGGCATTCCGTCGGTGACCTTGGTGATCCCGACCCCGGCGTCGATCTTGTCCGCCGGAAGCGCGCCCTGCTGGACGAGTGCGTCCGCGACCTGACGCACATCGTCCTCGGGCAAGCGCTGCGCGAGCAGCGACAGCAGCGGAATGTAATCGTTCTCGGGCACGCCCTGTGGGTATCCCGCCCGCAACCAGGCCAGGACTCGGGCGAGCACACCAGATAGCGCCATTGGTCTCCGGTTCCGCGAAGTGTCAGGCCTCGGACGGGTGCGCCAACGGCCACCCGGCTGCGGCGAGCCGCGCGGCCACTCGGTTGATATCGTCGTCCCCCGGCGTTTCATGCGCAAGCCGCCGGATGGCCTGTTCGATCTCGGCGCGCTCGATGATGCCGTCGGTGTCCTCGGCGGTCAATTGGTCCACGAGCAGGCCGATCTCGGTTTCGGTGAGCCGGCGGTGCAGCACCGCCAGCAGCGCGAGATAGTCCTCGGACGGCACGCCCTGCGGGTATCCGGCGCGCAGCCAGCGCAGTACCGAACCCAGGATCGAGGTATTCGATGTCATGGCTTCATTTCTTGGGAGGTTTGGCGCCGAAGAGCTGGATATCGAACGAATGGCTGATGAAATCCTTGGCGATGTACAGGATTCCGAGCCCGACCGCGATGACCACGATCGCGAAGCAGAGGTAGGCCACCGCCTGAACGGCCGGATTGCGCACGGCGGGAGCGCCATTGGCGGTGGCGGGCGCGTCGGTGGCCCAGAAGCGGATGCCGACCGAGAAGATCAGCGGCAGTCCGACACCGAGCAGCAGCGCGATCAGGGTGACTTCCCCGAGGGATTTCGCGATGGCGGTAACTGTATGCATGGATCCGTGGCTCCTCAGACCGTCGCGCCGGTCTTGATCTCCGAAGACGGTGCGAGCCCGCCCTCCCATTCGTCATTGACATTGTCGGTGCCGACCGGATTGCGCCGGGACCGCAGGTAGATGTAGCCGGACACCGCGATCAGCAGGGCGAAATCGACCAGCACGCCGCCGAGTCCGCCGAACAGATCGGCGATGAACCAGCACAGCGCGCCCACCAGACCCGCCAGCGGCAGGGTGAACAACCAGGCCAGCGCCATGCGTCCCATGACACCCCAGCGCACCTCCGCGCCCGGCTTACCGAGCCCGGTGCCCAGAATCGAGCCGGTGGCGGTCTGCGTGGTCGACAGCGGCAGGCCGAATTGCGCCGAGGTGAGAATGATTGCCGCCGAAGAGGATTCGGCCGCGAAACCCTGCGGGGAATCGATTTCCACCAGCCCCTTGCCGAGCGTGCGGATAATCCGCCAGCCGCCCAGATAGGTGCCCGCGGCAATGGCCAGCGCGCAGCAGACCTTGACCCACAGCGGAATATCGTCGCCATTGGTGAAGGTGCCGTGCGCGACCAGGGCCATGAAGATCACGCCCATGGTCTTCTGCGCGTCATTGGTGCCGTGCGCGAGCGAAACCAAACCGGCAGAACCGATCTGGCCCCAGCGGAAGCCGTCGGAGACCTTCTTCTTGTTCGCATTGCGGGTGAGCCGGTAGATCAGGAAGGTGCCCAGCGCGGCGACCAATGCCGCCACGAACGGGGCCAGCGCGGCCGGAACGATGATCTTGCTGATCAGCCCGGTCTTCTCATTGCCGGTCCAGATCACACCGCTCGCGCCCAGCGCGGCCACGGCCGCACCGATCAGGCCGCCGAACAGCGCGTGCGAGGAGCTGGACGGAATACCGAACAGCCAGGTGAACAGATTCCACAGAATTCCGCCGACCAGACCGGCGAAGACTATGTGCAGCAATTCCATATGGTGGACGGTGCTGATATTGAGCAGCCCGCCCGAGACGGTCTTGGCCACTTCGACCGACAGAAACGCGCCGATCAGATTGAGTACCGCCGACATGGCCACGGCCACGCGCGGTTTGAGCGCCCCGGTGGCGATCGAGGTCGCCATCGCATTGGCGGTGTCATGGAAACCGTTGGTGAAATCGAAAGCCAACGCGGTGATGATCACGATCAGAAGCACGATCAGTTCTGCACTCACCCACGTATTTTCAGTCGCCTTCCGGCCGTCGGCTACGGCTCCGCGCAGCTGTTCACTCGAAGTTCAGAACGCGACCACCCAGTGTGTCCGAGCTGTGCCATACTCCAAAACATGTATAGCCAAGTTTCGAGCGGGTGCGGGGTCGAGGCGGCTGTGATCGGCGGCGATGTGCGGCTCACAACCGGTGACAGCACCATCGACATACCCGCAATCTGGTTGCGGGACAACGCACCCGACGCGGACAGCCGGGACGTGCTCAGCGGGCAGCGGCTGTTCGACATCGTCGATCTGCCCGCCGATATCCGGGTCGCCGAGGCGACCGTCGCCGACGGCCGCCTGCGGGTGCGGTTCTCCCCCGATGACCATCAGACTTCGTTCCCGCTGCACGCGCTGCTCGGCGACGCGGACCGGATGGCGATCCTCGACCTGCGCAGCGAACGCGCCAAACGACTGTGGATCGACGCCCGGGACGCGGCGGCGCTCGAGCCGATCGCCTGGGAGAGCTATCTGCGTGCTCCCGCGCCCGCGCTGCGCCAGGTGGTGGAGTGGGGATTCGCACTGCTGCACGGCGTTCCGGCCGCGGCCGGACAGGTCACCGCGGTCGCCGATACCTTCGGATACGTGCGCGAGACCAATTACGGACGCGTATTCGATGTGCGAGTCGAGCCGAATCCGGTGAATCTGGCCTTCACGGGATTGGCCATCACACCGCATACCGATAATCCGTATCGCGAGCCGGTCCCCACCCTGCAACTGCTGCTCTGCCTGCACAACGCGGCCGAGGGCGGTGATTCCGGACTGGTGGACGGATTCGCCGCCGCCGCCGCGCTGCGCCGCACCTATCGCGCCGCCTTCGATGTCCTCACCTCGACCCCGGTCGCCTACCGCTACGAGGGTGACGGCACCCGGCTCGGGGCGATGGTGCCGCTCATCGGGCTCGACGCCGAACAGCGAATTCGCGAGATCAGGTTCAACAATCGGTCCATGGCGGTTCCACTCGCCGATCCGGACCGGGTGCGCGCGTTCTACACCGCCTATCGCGCCTTCGCCGAACTGCTCTACGCACCCGCGGCGCGGCTGAACTTCCGGCTCGACGCCGGTGACTGCCTGATCTTCGACAACACCCGCGCACTGCACGCCCGCACCGCGTTCGCCGCCGCCGGTGGCCGCCACCTCCAGGGCGCGTACGCCGATCTCGACGGGCTCACCAGCACGCTGCGCCGACTCGAGGAGCACGCGCGATGACCTCCGCGTATCACGTATTGAGCGAACTCTTCGACAGCGAGGGCGCGGCGGACTATCTCGGCGAACAGGTGTCGATGGCCACCCATATGCTGCAAACCGCGCGGGTGGCCCGCGAATCCGGCGCACCGGCGGCCTTGATCGTGGCGGCGCTGGTGCACGATGTCGGGCACTTCGCCGGCGCGATGAGCGGGCGCGAACTCATGCGCGGCACCGACAATCGCCATGATCTCATTGCCGCGCAGTGGCTTTCGCAGTGGTTCGACACCGACGTCACCGAACCGGTGCGATTGCACGTCGCGGCCAAACGGTATCTGTGCGGGACCGACCCGGAGTACCACGACCGGCTCTCGGAGGCCTCGAAATACACCATGTCGGTCCAGGGCGGACAGATGAGCGCCGCCGAACTCGCGGCCTTTGCCGCCGAACCGTACTGCGAATCCGCCACCGCGCTGCGCAGATTCGACGATGCCGGAAAGGATCCGGACGCGCCGATACCCGCCCTCGCCGACTTCCGCGCCGAAATCGACGCCCTGGATCGCACGCTCAGGTCGCCAGCAGCGACCTGACCCGGCTCACCGCGCCCGCGGCCACCGAATTGCGCACCACGAACGCGACCGCCGAACCGACATAGGTGTCGAACGAACACTCGAGCACCTCGCCCGCCGGATCGGTGGTGCGCCGGATGGTGCGCAACAGCGGTGTGCCGGTACGGATTCCGAGCAGTCCGGCGGTCCGGGCCGGTGCGGCGACGGCATCGATGGAATGTTCGGCGTCGGCGAAGACGATGCCGTAGTTCTCCAGGTGATCGGTGATGGATTCGGCATCCAGATCCATGGCCAGGATCGGTTCGGCGAGCCGTTCGGGATAGTAGGTGTTCTCCAGCATGGTCGGGGTGCCGCTCAGCAGGCGCACCCGCTCGACATGAAAAGCGTGCTGCCCCTTGGCCAATCCCAGCTTCTCACGGACCTCCTCGGTCGGGAGCACACTCGCGGTCCCGACCGTACTGCTGCTCGGGGTCTCACCGATGCTGCGCGCCCACCGCGCGAAGCTCACCAGTTCGGTCATCGGCTGCGCGCGCGGCCCGCGCAGCACCTGACGGCGCGCACCCTGCCGGGAGGAGACCACGCCCGAGGCGCGCAGGAACGCGAACGCCTGCCGAATGGTGCCGCGTGAGACGCCGTAGCGCTCGCTCAGGCGATGCTCGGACGGTAGGGCGGATCCGTCGGCGAACTCACCGTTCTCGATCGCCGCGCGCAATTGCTCGGCGATTTCCCGGTAGCGGGGAACCTTCGGATGCTCAGTGGTCACACGGCAACTGTATTCAACGCGAATCCGCCGCCAGCAGCACCGGGCGGTCCAGCAGCGAAACCTCGACCCGGGTGCCGGGGGTCAGCTCGGCGGCACGGTGGCTGGCCACATCGGCGAGCAGTTCCAGACCGTCGGGCCGGGTCAGGCGCAGCCGGGTGGTCGCGCCGAAGAACGTTCCGGACTTCACAGTCGTTGTGCCGTCCGGGGTTTCGTGCACCAGCACCGCTTCCGGACGGGCCAGCACGGTCACCGCGCCCGACGGTGTGGACTCACCGTCGCACACCAGCACCTGTTCACCGACCCGCACATGAGTCGCGTCAACGGCGGTCGCCGGAATGCGATTCATGGTGCCGACGAATTCGGCGACGAACGGGGTCGCGGGCCGCTGATACACCTGATCGGGACTCGCGCACTGTTCCATGCGGCCGTTGCGCATGACCGCGACCCGATCGGCGATGGCCAGCGCCTCCTCCTGGTCGTGGGTGACGAAGACGGTGGTCACGCCGAGTTCGCGTTGAATGCGGCGGATCTCCTCGCGCAATTGCTGGCGCACCTTGGCATCCAGGGCCGAGAGCGGCTCATCGAGCAGCAGTACCCGGGGTGCGATGGCGAGTGCTCGGGCCAGCGCGACGCGCTGCTGCTGACCGCCGGAGAGTTGATGCGGATACTTCGTCACATGTTCGGCGAGACCGACCATATCCAGGAGTTCACGCGCGCGTTCGCGTCGCCGCTTGGCGGGCCGACCGCGCAGGCCGAGCCCGAACGCCACATTGTCCTGCGCCGACATGGTCGGAAAGAGGCTGTAGGACTGGAAGACCATGCCCATATCGCGCTTGTTCGCCGGGATCGACGCGGCATCGCGGCCGCCGACCAGGATCTGCCCCGAGGTCGGGTGATCGAATCCGGCGAGAATGCGCAGCGCGGTGGTCTTACCGCAGCCCGAGGGGCCGAGCAGGGCGATGAACTCACCTGGTTCGATATCGAGGGTGAGCCCGTCCAGCGCCCGCACCGGCCCGTAGTGCCGGTGCACATCGGTGAAACTCACCGCGGTGCTGCTGATTTCGGGGACGGTCTGGGCGGTCATCGGGATTCCTTCCGGGATCGACCGGCGATCGAGACGACGATGAGCAGGACGAGCCAGGTCAGCACCAAGCTCAGAATGGACAGGGCGACCTGCAACTGACCGTCGGTATTGGCCGACTGCGCCAGCCACACCGGGAAGGTCCGGAAGATCAGGATCTTCGCGATCGTGTACTCCCCCATGACAAGTGCGAAGGTCAGGAAGGCCGCGTTCAGGATGGAGGTGCGCAGCGCGGGCAGCACCACCCGCCACAGCACCGTGAACCAGCCCGCGCCCAGATTCTGCGCGGCCTCGACCAGCACATCGATCCGGGAGCCGCGGATACCGGCATCGAGGGCGCGGAAGGTGAACGGCAGCGCGATCACCACGTAGACCAGCGCGAGAATCAGCGAAAGCGGTTGCCGCTGTATCGCGGTGAAGACCTGGGTCACTTCCACGTAATCGCTGTTGTTGCCCCAGGACAGCACACTGCGCACGCCCACCACCAGGGCGACCGGCGGAATCACCAGGGGCAGTAGCGATAACAGCTCGACCAGCGGGCGCGCGGCGGGCAATCGCAGGTGCACCAGCAGCATGGTCGGCACCATGAGCACCAGGGTGATCACCACCGCGATCAGGCCCAGCGCCAATGAGGTGCCCAGGGCGTCGGTGAGTCCACCGGCGGACAGGATATGCCCGTACGCACGGAAACTCACCCCGTTCTTGTCGTGGATGGTGAACCAGAACGCCACCGCGAACGGGCCGATGAAATAGAGTCCGGCCAGGCCGAGCACGATCCACCGCCAGTACGCCGTCGGGCGCGAGATTCCGCGCCGGCGTCCCGAATTCGGTTGTCCCGCAGCGCCGCCCAGCACCACGGCGGGATCGGTCACTGTAGCCATCGGGAGGTCCTGTTCTGCATGTACTGGTAGAGCAGGGTGAGCGGAACCACCACCACGATCATGTTCAAAGCCATCGCCGCGCCCAGATTCTCCTGTCCGACAAGGACATTGCCGGACACCGCGCTCTCGATCTGGAGGGGCGTGATCGCCAGGGTGCCGTTGGTGAGCGCGTCGGCCGTCGCGAAGGAGGAGAACGAGGTGCAGAACAGCAGCGCCACACTGCCCAGGAAATGCGGCAGCAAAGCCGGACCCGCGACATAGCGCCAGTACTGCCAGCCGCGCGCGCCCAGGCTCTCGGCCGCCTCGCGCCATTCCGGGCGCAGCCCCTCCAGGGCCGGGGTGATCACCAGAACCATCAGCGGGACAAGGAAATACAGGTAGACGAACTGCACGCCCAGCTGGGAGTAGAGATCGAAGTGCAGATCATCGCGGAGTGAGACGCCCAGGTGATCCTGTACCAGTTTCGTCAGCACGCCCGCATTGCCGATCGCCGCGACGAACAGGAACGCCAGTGGCAGCCCGCCGAAATTCGCCAGCACGGCGGCCGAAGTGGATACCGCGCGTTGCAGCAGCTGTCCGCGCCCGCTCGAAATCGCGTGTGCCAGCACGATACCCAGCACCGCCGCGATGACGGCGACGACCAGCGAGAGCACCACGCTGTTCTTCAGTCCGGTGAGGTACGCGCCCTTCAGCGCCGCCGCCACATTCGCGGTACCGAAGCCGGTATTTCCGCTATCGCCCACCTGGAACGCGGAATACGCGATCACACCGGTGGGCAATAGGAAGAACACGCCGATATAGGCGAGGAACGGAACGAGCCCGAGCCAGCGCAGGGCTCGGGCCGAACGGGCCGGGGAACTCATTTGACGGTATTCGCCCAGTTCTGGGTCATGACATCCTTGGCCTTGGCGGACTGATCGTCGGTCGGGTAGACCGCCTTGTCACTGGGCGCGGGCAGCACCTTGGCCAGCGCCGGATCGACCTTGCCGCTCTTCTGCATCGCGGGCAGCCGCACCGGGCGGGCGAAACCCTTGAGCAGCCCGTTCTGACCCTCATCGCTGTACAGGTACTCCTGCCACAGGCGCGCGGCGGCCGGATGCGGTGCGGTCTTGCTGATGGCCTGCGCGTAGTAGCCGCCGATGGTGGCATCGGTGGAGACCGCGACCGTCCACTTCACCCCGGTGTTGGCGGTGGTCTGCGCGATGCCCGCGTTCAGGTAGTCCCAGTCGATGATGATCGGGGTCTCACCGGACTGCACGGTCGCCGCGGTCGCCTTGACCGGAACGAAATTGCCTGCCGCCTTGAGCTTTCCGAAGTAGTCGATACCGGGCTGGATATTGTCCGGCGAACCGCCGTTGGCCAGCGCGGCCGTCCATACCGCCATGAGCGCGGAATTGCTCTTGAGCGGATCACCGCTGAGCGCGACCTGACCCTTGTACTGCGGCTTGATCAGATCGGCGATGGTGGTCGGGCACACCTGCACCTTGGCCGAATCGCAGCCGATCGACATGTAGCCGCCGTAATCGGCGAACCACGTTCCGTCCGAAGCCTTCTGGGAATCCGGGATATCGGCCCAGCCGGTCACCTTGTAGGGCGCGTACAGCCCCTCCTTGGCCCCGCTGATGGCGAACGAGGTGCCCACGTCGACCGCATCGGGCGCGCGATCCTGCCCCTTCAGCGATTTGATGGCATTGATCTCATCGGCGCTGCTCGCGCCCGGATTGTCATCGTTGACCTTGATCCCGTACTTGGCGGCGAAATTGTCCATGAGTTCGCCGTAACCCGCCCAATCCCGTGGCAGCGCCATGAGATTGAGCGTCCCCTCCTTCTTGGCCGCGGCGATCAACGCGTCCATCCCGCCCAGGTCCGCCGCCGAGGTGGCGGTGGCGGCACTGCTCGCCGCCGTCTCGGACTTCTTGGTGCAGGCTCCCATGCTCAGGACCAAAGCCCCTGCGACGAGACAGATTCCAATATTGCGAGCAGATGCGATGCGCACGAGCGACTCCCGGTCCAGCGTTCGATCAAATACCGGGAATCGATCACGATCCCGGCAACACGTACATACATTCGGCCCGAAAGTTGTATAGCCAAGATATCCGAAACATACGGAAGGTGAACAGAAAATGTGATGTCCGGTCCACTTTCTGTTCACCCCATCTTGCGCTTGAATCGCTAAGCGCCGCAGCCGAATGCCCCGCCCCTACGCGGTGGCCCGCCCAGACGTACGTTGCCGAACGTTCGCGCGGGTGCGTATCACCCCTGTGTCAGGGCTTCGAAACCCGTGTAGTCGTGCAGGGTTATGGCGTCGGCCTTGTGCAGGGACTTCGACATGAGGCCGCGCAGGGGCTTGGAGGTCATGACCCGGACCGAGAGATTGCGCATGCGGATGGCGGCCCGGCTACCGGGCAGGAAACCGTTCACGCCGCCCGGCGGCAGCTGCTGGCATTCGGTCACGTACGGGCGCAGCTCCCGCTGATAGCGATCGAAGGCCGCGTGGTGGTCATCGCGGGAGCGGGCCAGTTCACCGGCCAGAACGTACGCGCCGACCATGGCCATGGCGGTGCCGTTGCCCGAGAGCGGGGAGCCGCAGTAGCCCGCGTCGCCGATCAGGGCGACGCGGCCGCGGGACCAGCTCTCCATCCGGGTCTGGCTGATGGTGTCGAAGAAGAAGTCCGGGGCCTGATCCATGACCTCGAGCAAACGCGGTACGTGCCAGCCCAATTCGCCGAACCTCTCGACGAGAATGCGCTGCTGCCCGGCCCGATCGTGCCGGTCGTACACCAGATCCGTTGCCGTGAAACCGAACATGGCCTTGGCGCTGGTCGCCCCCTCGGGCCGGATGGCCGCGAGCAAGCCACCGGGCGCGTTGTACATCAGGAACCAATCCTCGAGGTCCAGGCCGTCCACCGGGACGGTGAAATAGGACAGGTACGCGCCCAGATGCCGCACGAACTCGGATTCGGGACCGAAGGCCAGGCGGCGCACCGTGGAGTGCAGGCCATCCGCGCCGACGACGAGGTCGAACACACGCGAGGCATTGCGGCCGAAGTCGACCACCACGCCATCCGCGGTCTCACGCAGTTCGGTAACCGTATCGTCGAACAGGTACTCGACATCGGATCGCGCTGCGGCATAGAGGATGTCGGTGAGATCGCCTCGCAGGATCTCGATCTCGGCGACCGCGCCCTCTCCGTCGAAGAGGTCGGCGGACATGCTCGCCGACCACGCACCGGCGGCATCGACATAGGCCAGACCGCGCTCGTGCACCCGGGCCCGCTCGATCTCGGGCAGGATGCCCATGCGCTCGGCGACCTCCTTGGCGACACCGCGCAGATCCACGGCCTGTCCGCCGGGGCGCGGGGCGGGGGCGCGTTCGACCACGGTCACCTCGAATCCGTAGCGGCGCAACCAGTACGCCAGGGTCAGCCCGGCAATGCTGCCGCCGGAGATCAGCACGGTGCGAACGGGGGTATTCATCGAAAGCTCCTAGAGAGTGGGAATGGTCAACTGGCGCAGGATGGGTGGCCAGCCCTGCTCACGTGCGAGCCTGCGCACGGCGGTGGCGAGGGCGCCGCCCGCACCTCGACCGCCGATGAGCAGGCGGTCCGGATCCGCGGACACCTCGGCCGCGTGTGCCGCGGCCCATTCGAGGGTGCGCAGGGCATCGCGCTCCATGGCCGGGCGCTGCTCGGGCCGTAGCTCGTAACGCACCGCGAGGACGACGAAATCGCCTGCGGTGGAGAAGGTTCGGCACAAGACGTCGAGATCGAGCGAACGACTCGGAACATCGATCTCGAACAGCGTCAACAGTGCGCGCGGCGGGCCAGTGGGGGCGGGCCAGTAGATGTGGGAGCTGCGGGCGACGATCGCGGACCGCAATCGCAGCTCGGCGACCCGGTGACGGGCTGGGATGGAAGGCACCCCGGAACATTCGCATCGGCCCCGCCACGGACGGAAGGTCCGAATACGCATGACAGTCTTGCGTCCACGGCATGACCGTTCGCACCGGATCTGGGCAATACTGACGATCATGAATGCCCAGACCGGCGAGCACACGGCCGGAAGCCCGACCCCACTTGCCAAGGCGCCCGACGCGATCGAGCTGCGCCACCTGCGGGCCTTCATCACCGTCGCCGAGGAACTCAACTTCGGCCGGGCCGCCACCCGCCTGTATGTCTCACAACCCGCACTGAGCAGGCAGATTCGCGCGCTGGAACGGCTGGTCGGCTGTGATCTGCTGCGGCGCACCACCCATCGGGTGGAGCTGACACTGGCCGGGGAGGCACTGTTCGATCGCGCGGGCCGGATTCTCGACGCTGTGGACGAGGCGGTGTCCGCCACCCGGGCCGTCGGCGGGGAACTGCTGGCGCGAATCGCGCAGTACTGGGAGCCCTTCGGCGATCCCGACCCCGAATTGGGCGTGCTGCGAGCGGCTTACGAGGATCTGCACGCGCAATTCCCGCCGCCGCCGGAGGTCACGGTGCGCCCGGCCAATGCGGGCGGGGTGCCGAGTCTGCTGGTGCGGACCGCGAATCCGGACGACAGCACCGTGCTCTATCTGCACGGCGGCGGATATATCGCGGGCTCCGCGTTCGGCTACCGCTCGCTCGCCGGGGCGCTCACGGTCGCCGCGAACAGCAACACGCTCATCCCGGATTATCGTCTCGCGCCGGAACATCCATTCCCGGCGGCCGTCGACGACGCGCTCAGCGCCTACCGCTGGTTGCTCGACACCGGCGTCGAGGCCGAGACCATCACCGTCGCAGGCGATTCGGTCGGCGCGCACCTGACGCTGTCGATGCTGCTGCGGTTGCGGGAGCAGCGACTGCCCCAACCCGCGAGCGTCGTATTGCTCTGTCCCGGAATCGATCTGCACTGCGGAGCGACCGATGCCGAGCTACCGGACGCGCAACCGGGCCAGGTGTCGGGAGCGCATTTCCACCGCCGCATCGTGCCCGATTATCTGGCCGGGCATCCGGACGATGATCCGATCGTCGCCCCCTTGCTGGCGGATCTGACCGGCCTGCCGCCGCTGCTCATCCAGGCGAGCACGGGTGACTCGCATCTCACCGACGCACATCGACTCATCGACCGCGCACAGGCGTGCGGGGTGCCGGTTCAGCTCGAGCTCTATCCGGTGGAAACCCATAATTTCCACCTCTTCCGGTCGTTCCTGCCCGAGGCGGCGGACGCTCTCGAGCACGCCGGGAAGTTCATCCGGGACCGGGCCGGACGGGCGCGGGTTCGGTCCAGCGCGTAGCCCTTCTACCTCCACAATCACCCCTCGCCCGTTTTGCCCGATTAGGGTTAGGGCGTGAATATTGCAGCAACACAGATATTGCGCTCGTACGTAGCACGGTTCGAGTTGAAGATGATCACCTCCGGCCCAGCCGGCCGCAATCTCACGGACGGCTGAGCTGAATGGTCGCGCATGAAACCGCACTGTCACTGGTTCAACTGGGCGCGGTGCTCTTCGGATTGGGATTGCTCGGACGACTGGCGGCACGGATCGGTATGTCACCGATCCCGCTCTACCTGATCGGCGGGCTGGTGTTCGGCACCGGCGGGCTGATCGAACTGCAGCATGTGGACCAGTTCATCGAACTGGCCAGCGAGATCGGCGTGGTACTGCTGCTCCTGCTGCTCGGATTGGAATACACCGCAAGCGAATTGGTGACCGGGCTGCGCAGCTCCTGGGCCGCGGGCGTGGTGGACCTGATACTCAACGCGGTGCCCGGCGTGGCGGTGGCATTGATCCTGGGCTGGGGAGTCACCGGGGCGGTCGCCATGGCGGGGGTCACCTACATCTCCTCCTCCGGCATCGTCGCCAAGGTGCTCAATGATCTGGGACGACTGGGCAATCGGGAGACGCCGACGATTCTGTCGATCCTGGTGTTCGAGGATCTGGTGATGGCCAGCTATCTGCCGGTGCTCACCGCCATCCTGGCCGGGGCCGGATTCGCGGCGGGTATGAAGACGGTCGCCATCGCGCTCACCGCGGTCACCGTGGTACTGGTGGTCGCGCTGCGCTACGGCAAATGCGTCTCCAAGATCGTCGACAGCGAGGACCGGGAGATCTTCCTGCTCAAGCTGCTCGGCTCCGCCCTGCTGATCGCGGGAGTCGCGTCCGCACTTCAGGTTTCGGCGGCGGTCGGGGCGTTCCTGCTCGGCATCGCCATCTCCGATTCCACCGCGCACAATGCCACCAAACTGCTGGAACCGCTGCGCGATCTGTTCGCGGCGCTGTTCTTCGTACTGTTCGGGCTCAGCACGGATCCGGCGAGTATTCCGCCGGTGCTCGGCTGGGCGATCGTGCTGGCGGTGCTCACCGCCGGAACCAAGATCGCCACCGGATGGTGGGCGGCCGGGCGGGCCGGGGCTTCCCGCTACGGACGCGCCCGCGCCGGATCGGCATTGGTCGCGCGTGGTGAATTCTCCATCGTCATCGCGGGTCTCGCGGTCGCGTACGGGGCGGTGCCGCCCGAGTTCGCGGCGCTCGCGACCACGTACGTGCTGATCATGGCGGTACTGGGACCGGTCGCGGCGCGCCTGATCGAACCCGCGCTGCGCTGGGCGGATCAACTGCGCGTGCGCACCGCCTGAGCCCGATCGTCCCGTGGCCGCTCGTTCCGGGCGGCCACCGGGGCGATCAATCCCGTTCCGGGCCCAGGGAAATGCCGCGGCTGGCCAGCCAGGGCAGCGGATCGACCTTGTCCGCGCCGTTCAGCCACACCTCGAAATGACAGTGCGGGCCGGTGGAGAAACCTCGATTGCCGACCGTGGCGATCTGATCACCGGCCAGCACCCTCTGGCCCACATCGACGGTCGCGGTATCGACATGCCCGTAGACGGTGATGGTGCCGTCATCGTGCTGAAGTCGCACCCACATACCGAAACCCGAGGCCGGGCCCGCGCTGATCACCTTGCCGTCCTCGACGGCGTAGATCGGCGTGCCGATCGGGGCGGCGATATCCACGCCCAAATGTTCGGCGCCCCAGCGCGAACCGAAACCCGAGGTGAAGGTGCCGTCGGCGAATTTCACGAACAGCGGGCGCAGTTTCGAGGCGGCGCGGGCGGCGATTTCGGCTTCGAATTGCTCGCCATTGCGCAGAATGTCTTGGAAGTCTTCGGGATTCTCCACCTGGGCGGCATCGAGAATCTCCGGGAAATGCGCATCGGTGCCATCCAGGGTGGCAGGCTGCAAAGCCGCCAACTCCCCCGTGGCCGCGGTGTCCATCGGCTGTTCATGCGTTTCCTGCATACCGGCCTGGGTCGCGGCCACCGCCGCGCCCGCGGCCACCGCGGCTATCACCGCGCGACCGCGCAATATCTTGATCGCGGGCTGGCGCCGGTGCGCACCCCGGCCATTCGGAATCCCGGAAGTATTGCCGTGCAATAGAACTGCGCCTCCAACCTCGTTCTGCCCTGAGTCGGCCGCGAGACCGTAACAGACGAAGCTGTGAGTCGTTCCCAGGAAACCGTGCCGGCCGGAGTGCCCGCGCCGTGCGTCATGAGTGGCCGGATTACGCGGTGCGCGCGAATTCCTCCGGGCCGAGTGCCTGTTCACGCAGGTCGGACAGTGTGCGCGTGAGCAATCGCGAAACCTGCATTTGCGAGACGCCCAATCGTTTGCCGATCTCGGACTGGGTGCGATTCTCGAAGAAGCGCCAGTGCAGAATTTGCCGTTCGCGCGCGGGCAATTTCGCCAGCAGCGGGCCGACCGCCATCGCGTTCTCCAAGAGCCGATAGGACGGCTCCTCCGCGCCGAGCGTGGCGACCAGCGGGGACTCACCGGATTCGCTATCGCGCGTAGCGTCGAGCGAACTGGCCTGGTACGCGTTGCGCGCCACCAAAGCCTTGGTGACATCGGCCAATTCGACCTCGAGCTCGGCGGCGATCTCACGCGCGGTGGGCATGCGCTCCAGCCGCTGCGCCAGCACCTCCACCGTGGGGGCGATGCGCTGCTGCAATTCCTTGGCGCTGCGCGGAACTCGCACCGACCAGGTGTTATCACGGAAATGCCTGCGCACCTCACCCATTACCGTTGGCACCGCGAAGGACAGAAACGAACTTCCGCGCGTCACGTCGAAGCGGTCCACGGCCGCCACCAGTCCCATCGAGGCCACCTGGTGCAGATCGTCGAACTCCTCACCGCGACCCTTGTATCGGCGCGCGATGTGCTCCGCCAACGGCAGGCACAGTTCTATGATGCGTTCGCGCAGCGCCTCCCAGCGCGGGTCGGCACGATCGAGCTGCGCCCATTCGGTGAATCGCACCTCGATATCGTCGTAGCTGTCCTTGGTGGCTATCGCCTCGTTCATGAAGTTCCTCACTTCTCTACGAATCCGACAGGTACCGAGTACCCACTCACCCGTTATCAAAACGTAATCAACCCGAATTGATCTCTACCTGCGGGTATCCGACGCCGAAAACGCCGCGTTCCCGGCTCGGATCAACTCGTGGCAGGCGGGCCCGGCGGCACCTCGCGCGGCAATCGGACCGTGAAGGTCGCGCCCGCGCCCGGCGCGGTGTCCACCGTCACCCGGCCACCGTGCGCGACCACCAGGGCCTGCACGATGGACAGCCCCAGACCGGTGCCGCCGCTGGCGCGAGTGCGTGAGGAATCGGTGCGATAGAAGCGCTCGAAGACCCGCGTGGCGGCATCGGGGGCCAGCCCCGGACCCTTGTCCTCGACATCGATCCGGACCTCATCGGACGAGGGCGTGAGCCGCACCGTGATCGGGGCCGGGGCGGGCGTATGGGTCAGGGCGTTGCCGACCAGATTCGCCAGCACCTGCCGCAGCCGGGCCTCATCGCCGACGACCTGGAGGGTGCCCTCGCCCGGGCACACCTCGAGTTTGATCGGGCGGGCGGGCGCGTCCGCAGTGGCCTGCTGGCGGGCGGCGATGGCCTGGGCATTGTGCACCGCGTCCGATCCGAGCGTGAGCAGGTCCACCGGTTTGCGCTCGAACGGGCGGTTGGCGTCGACCCGGGCCAGCATGAGGAGATCCTCGACCAGCAGACCCATCCGGGCCGCCTCGGCCTCGATCCTGGTGAGGATTCCGGCGGCGTCGGCGCTCGCGCCCTGCCGGTACAGCTCGGCGAAACCCCGAATGGTGGTCAGTGGGGTGCGCAGTTCATGACTGGCGTCGGCGATGAAACGACGCATCTTGGCCTCCGACCGCCGCGCGGCCTCCTCCTGCGCCTCGGTCGCGGCCACCCCGTGCTGGATCTGGGCCAGCATCTCGTTCAGGGACCGGGCCAGATGATCGACCTCGGTATCGACATTGCGAACCGGCACCCGGCGATGCAGATCACCGCCCGCGATGGCGGCGGCGGTCTCCTCCACCTGGCGCAGCGGGCGCAGACTGCGGCGCACCACCAGATAGCCGCCGGTGCCCAGCACCAGCAAAGCCGTTATGCCGGTGGCCAATTCGAAGT
Source organism: Nocardia sp. NPDC058058 (assembly GCF_042885355.1). Taxonomy (NCBI): domain Bacteria; kingdom Bacillati; phylum Actinomycetota; class Actinomycetes; order Mycobacteriales; family Nocardiaceae; genus Nocardia; species Nocardia sp. NPDC058058. The sequence goes on from NZ_JBHVSA010000001.1 coordinate 1,463,487, forward strand.
AGATCAGACCGGATATGGTCTCGCTGTTCTCGGCGAGCGAGATGCCGATGGTGGTCGAACCGTACTCGTTGGCGATGGTGAGCACCCGCCAGCGTGGCATGGACTCATCGGTGGAGCGCACCGTGGCGGGGCCGTCGCCGTGCAGATCCGACAGCGCGGGGGTCGAATCATCGCCTCCCGCCAGGAATTCCGAGTACACGGTGCCATCGGGACCCTTGCGCAGTTCATAGAAGCGGCGCGGCTGTTCGCCGGTGCTCTTCACCGGTTGCGGCGGGCGCGGCGCATCGGTGGGCACCCATACCGCGCGGCCGTCCTCGGTGGTGATCTGTTTCATCGCGCGCGGCTGCGCCCACCCGCGGGCCGCGTCGAAGAGCTGCTCATCGGTCCGCGAGGTGAGCGATCGCGATAGCGCGGAGGTCAGCGCCACCCCCGAGGCGAACAGCACCAGCGCCGCGAGCGCCACCATCGCCACCACCAAGCCGATCCGGAGCGGCACCGAGGATGCCCGCCGCGCCAGCGTCTTTCGCAGGTTCACGTCCCGCTCAGCCCCGGTTCCGAATCGTTGTGCCACACCGTCATGGCTAGATGGTGGCGGTGGCAACCTCGGTGACGCTGTATGTGCGCTGGGTGTTTCCTGTGAGTTCGAGAACACAATGGCCACAAGACTTTTAGCGGGCTGACGGGGATGTCGATCAGGGCCCCCGGGCACCGGTGGGTCCTGATCGATCCGAGGGAAACGAATTCTGCGCCGCATAGGTATAGCGTTCGGGGTAATCAACTGCCCGCCCGACGAGGACATCCGGGCCGTCGCGGTACTCGCGACGCGCCCGCTGGGACAGGAGAACGATCATGCGGATACCGACAACCCTGCGCACCGGTGTGCTGAGCGCGGCGGCCGTGCTGGGCCTCACCGGGGTCACCGCGCACGCGGAGCCCGCGCTGCCGACGGTGGTCCTGGTGCACGGCGCGTTCGCGGACGCCACCAGCTGGGACGGCGTCGCCGCGAAACTGCGCGCCGACGGATACCGGGTCGTGGTGCCCGACAACCCATTACGCGGACCCGCCAATGACGCGGCCGCCATCGAACGCACGCTGAACGGCATCAGCGGGCCGATCGTGCTGGTCGGGCACTCCTACGGTGGCACGGTCATCACCAATGTGGCCGACCCGAAGGTCACCGCGCTGGTCTACATCGCCGGGTTCGCCCCGACCCCGGGCGAACCCGCGCTGCTGGAGATCAATCCGATCCAGTTCCCGGGCAGTCGGCTGCTGCCACCCGCACTGTCGGTCAAGGTTGCCGACGGTGGTCTGGACGCCTACGTCGATCCCGCGTACTTCCACGAGGTCTTCGCCCAGGACGTCTCCGATGCCACGGCCGCGGACATGATCACGCATCAGCGCTCGCTGGCGCTGACCGCCAACCTGGAACCGTCGGGTCCCGCCGCCTGGTCCGGCACCCCCAGCTGGTATCTGGTCTCCACCCAGGACCAGGTCATCCCGCCCGCGTCCCAGCGCTATATGGCCCAGCGCATGCACGCGCACACCAGCGAGATCACCGCCTCGCACGCCTCGCTGGTCTCCCAGCCCCTCGCGGTCGCCGATGTGATCGAGCAGGCCGCCCGCGGCTGAATCGGGTAGGTCCGGCGCGCACGGCCCGCCCGGGGCATAGCGCGCCGGGTTATCGGAGGGTGTCGATACCGGCCAGGATGAGGTCGATGCCGGTGCGGAATTGCGCGCGATCGTCGTGTTCGGCGAGTTGCGCGGCGACCCTGTGCACGAACGGGTATCGCTCCGGATCGTGCCGGGTCCAGGTATCGGCGACGGTCGCCAGGAAGGCCGCGCGGTCGGTGTCGCGGGCGATCCGCGCACCGGCGGCGTACTGGCCCGCGAGACCGAGGATGTAGTTCACCAGTGCCGAGGCGGCGTCGAACTGCGCCGCCGCGGGCACGCCGAGCGCCTCGAGTTGTCCGCCGACGCCCTCCAGAATTCGCATATTCGCGGAATGCCATGGCTCACTGGAGAGTTGAGCGCCCACCCAGGGATGCGCGTCGATCGCGTCGAAGACGCCCAGGGCGACCGCGCGGATGGACTCGCGCGGATCCGCACCCCCGGACACCTCGGCCATGACCCGGGCGATGATGTCGTCCGTGGCCGCCGCGAGCAGGTCGTTCTTATTCGCGACGTGCCAGTAGATCGCGCCGCTGCCGGTGGCCAGGCGGGCCGAGAGCGCGCGGAAGGTGAGGGCGTTCTCACCCTCGGTATCGAGGATCGCGATCGCGGTCTCGACGATGCGCTCCTTGGACAGCGCGTCCGCGCGGCGTTCGGGCCGCTGCTTCTTGGTCGTCACGATTCCCATCTTGACATGTCTGGAACGTTGTTCCAAACTGAATTCATGGAACGCCGTTCCAGAAGACTTGAAGGGAGCTCATCATGACGACATCGATCACCATCATCGGAGCGGGACTCGGCGGACTGACACTGGCTCGCGTCCTGCACGTACACGGCATCGCGGCCACGATCTACGAGGCCGAACCCTCGGCGGCGGCCCGCACCCAGGGCGGTCAGCTGGACATTCATCAGAACGACGGGCAATTCGCGCTGGACGCGGCCGGGCTCACCGACGAATTCCGCGCGATCATCCACGCCGGGGCCGAGGCGCAGCGCGTCTTCGACCGCGACGGCACCCTGCTGCTCGATGTCGCCGACGACGGGCAGGCGACCCGGCCCGAGGTACTGCGCGGGGATCTGCGGCAGATCCTGCTCGATTCGCTGCCCGAGCACACGATTCGATGGGGGCACAAGGTCACCGGCGTGCGACCGCTGGGCGACGGCCGCCACGAACTCACCTTCGCGAACGGTTCGACCGTGCGCAGCGATCTGCTGGTCGGCGCGGACGGCGCCTGGTCCAAGATCCGGCCGCTGCTCTCGGCCGCCACACCCGAGTACATCGGCACGACATTCATCGAGACCTATCTGTACGACGCCGATCACCGGCACCCCGCCACCGCCGCCCTGGTCGGCGACGGCGCGATGTACGCGGCCACACCGGGCAAAGGCATTACGGCGCACCGGGAATCGGGCGGCACGCTGCACACCTACGTACAGTTGAACCGCTCGGCCGCCTGGATCGCCGCCATCGATTTCACCGATGCCGCCGCCGCGACCGCGCGGATCGCGGCCGAATTCGACGGCTGGGCACCGGAACTCACCGCGCTCATCACCGACGGCGACTCCGCCCCCGTGCCGCGCATGATCCACACGCTCCCGGACGGCCACCACTGGAACCGGGTGCCCGGGGTGACCCTGATCGGCGATGCCGCGCACCTGATGCCGCCCTCCGGCGACGGCGCGAACCTGGCCATGCTCGATGGCGCGGAACTCGCCCTCGCCCTCGCCGCCCATCCGGGTGATATCGAAGCCGCCCTCAGCGCATACGAGGCAACCATGTTCCCGCGCAGCACCGCGTTCTACGCCGACGCCCACGAGATCCTCGACCTGTGCCTTGGCGAACGCGCGCCCTACGGCCTCGTCGACCTGTTCAACGGCGTCCCCCAGCCCGAATTCGAAGCGGCCACTCGGTCCTGACCAGCCCCGGCCGCGTCGCCGACACTCCGGTCCACCCGGAAGTTGGCACGAATGGTCAGCAACTGGCCATTCACGCGCTCGTGTCCGCGCCACTACAGTGATCGACGGTCCACAAGCTGTGCGGTTATTGCTCGGTAGCTCTTCCGATCAGAGGTGGCGAAAACAACAGTGGCAGTGACGAATACACATCAGTTGCTGAGCGAGGTGCTCTCCAGATACGGGAGCGTCGAGGAATTCTGCTCGCGCCTTCGCGGCGATGCGGAAACCACCACCGAATTACCGCGCATCACGACCGAACCGGATACCGGGGGGCGGCACCGTCGTCACGATACGGCCTGACAGGAGTGCGAATCGATGGACTTCGGCAGCATTCTGTGGGGCCATGCCGAAGCTCCCGGTCCGGAGACGGCCCAGGATACGACGCTCACGGATCTGAACCTGGATCAGGTCTTCGCGGCCACCGGCGGCGCGGAACACCGGGCGGCACAGTATCGCCCGCTCCGCGATATCGCACTGGTCGGTTTCCGGCAGCAGGTGTTCGGTGATCTCGAGGATGACGCGGTCCGTTCGATATTCGACGCCTTCGTCGACGGAATGCGTGCGGTCCGGGCGCATCTGGAGCGCGCGGGACGGCTGACCCATCCGCAGCAGCGCAATCGCTGGCAGATCGACGCGGAGGCGGTGTACTGCCGGACCGTGCGCGGCATGAGCATCGCGCTGCAAGGGCTCGCGCCGCAATCCGCCGGACTACGGGAATGGGCCGCCTGGTTGTCCGGCTATGTCGATCTCGACTCGTTCCGCGCGTTCGCCGCGGACGGGGCGGGGGTGCGCGCGGAATTGGACGCCGTGCGCTATTCGGTGCAGGTGACCGGCCGACAACTGGTCATCGACCGGTACGGCGGACAGCCCGATTTCAGCGAGACCATCGCGGCGGCCTTCGCCCGGTTCCGGCCCGAGGGTGATCCGCCGCGGCCGCCCGCGGTGGATCCGTGGCCGGATATGAACGAGGTCGAAGAGCAGGTCATCGCGGCGGTCATCGAACAGCATCCGGCCGTCTTCGAACGACTCGGTCGCCATGCCGAGCGATATCGGGACTTCATCGATCCGGTCATCGCGCGATTCGATGCCGAGGTGCGCTTCTATCTCGACTATCTCCGCCTGGTGCGGGGGCTGCGCGCCCGCGGCATGCCGTTCTGCTATCCGGAGGTCACGGCCGACTTCGACGGGATCGAGGTGCTGGACGGTTTCGACGCCGCCCTCGGTTTCGCCCTGGCCAAGCGGCAGGAAACCGTCGTGCGCAATAGTTTCCGGCTCGCGGGAGCGGAACGCGTGCTCGCCGTCACCGGCCCCAATCAGGGCGGTAAGAGCACGTTCGCCCGCATGGTCGGGCAGTCGCTGTATCTGGCCGCCCTGGGCTGCCCGATTCCCGGCACGCGCGCGCGAACCATGCTGCCGGACAGCGTATTCACACATTTCGTGCGCGCGGACGATATCGACGATCCGCACGGCGCGCTCGCGCAGGAGCTCACCCGCATGCGCGAGATCCTCGACCGGCTCACCGCACGCAGCGTGGTGGTGCTGAACGAAAGCTTCAGCACCACCACCGCTTCCGATGCCGTGACCATCGGCGCGGAGGTGGTCGGGCGAATCGTCGACCGCGGTGCGGTGGCGGTGTACGTGACATTCCTGGACGAGCTCGCGGCCGTCCGCCCGGAGGTGGTCAGCATGGTCGCGGGCGTCGAATCCGGCGATGATCCGGTGCGCACCTATCGAATCGAACGCCGGCTGCCCGACGGGCTGGCCTACGCGGCCGCGCTCGCGCAGCGACACGGGCTGACCTACCGCGAGATTCGGGCGAGGATTCGATGATCCCGATCGGCCTGCTGCATCCGCCCGGCGCGAGCGTACACGGGGCGCGCAATGGCGAGGCGCTCACCGACGACCTCGGCCTGGACGAGCTCTACGCCGCCATGGCCGCCGGTGACGAATTCATCGCCCAGGTCGTGAAAACCATTGTGCCCGTAGGACTCACGGATTGCGCGATCATCCGGCACCGGCAGGGCGTGCTCGCGGACTGCTGTGCCGATCCCGATCTGCCGCGCGCGCTGTACGCGGTGACCGCGGCGGCGACCACGGTGCGGCGCTGGACCACAGGGCGCACCCGCGAACCGCGCGGCAAGCTCGGATTGGCCCTGCAACCGCTGGAGGCGCTGATCGGACATCTGCGGCAACTGCGCCAGACGCTCGAGAAGTACGCCGCCTCCTGCACCTCGGACGGACTGCGGCGACTGCACCGGGTGCTGACGGCACAATTGGACGAGAACTATCTCGGGGTGCTCGAACAGCACGTGGCCGCACTGTATTTCGAGCACGGCATCCATTTCAGCGCGGCGCTGGGCACCGGGAACAAAGCCGATCGGATCATGCTGCACGAGCCCCCGCCCGCCGCCAAACGGCTGCGCCTGGGCCGCCGCTCCGGCACCGTATTCGAGGCCTTCGACAATTTCGAATTCCATGACGGCGATCCGCTGCGGGCGGTCATCGAACCGCCGCTGGACAGCGTCGCCGAGGTGATCTCCCGGGTCACCGACAATGTGCAGGACTTCTTCCGGCAGTTGCGCACCGAACTGGCCTTCTACCTCGGCGGCGTGAACCTGCACGAGCGGCTGACCCGATCCGGCGCGCCCGTCTGCTTCCCGGAACCGGTCGCCTCGGACGAGAACCTCATGCGCGCAACGGATTTGCGCGATACGGTGCTGTGCCTGACCGCGTCCGAGGTGATCGGCAGTGATATCGCGGCCGATGGCGCGACCCTGCTGGTCGTCACCGGCGCCAACAGCGGCGGCAAATCGACCTTCCTGCGCGGCACGGGAACCGCGCAACTGCTCATGCAGGCCGGAATGTTCGTGACCGCCAAGACTTTCCGCGCCGATGTGCGCGCGGGCATCTTCTCGCATTTCGTGCGCGCCGAGGATCCGACCATGACGCACGGCCGCCTCGACGAGGAACTGTCCCGCATGGCCGAGATCGTGGACGCCCTCACCCCGGGCGCACTGCTGCTGTGCAATGAGCCCTTCGCCTCCACCAATGAGCGCGATGCGGCCGCCATCGCCGAGCCGATCATCTCCGCGCTGCTCGACTCCGGGGTCAAGATCGTTCTGGTCACCCACCTCTACGAATTCGCGCATCGCCGCCATGGCGCCGGGCACCGCACCGATCTGTTCCTGCGCGCCCGCCGCGACGCCGAGGGCAGGCGCACCTATCGACTGACCGCCGGGCCGCCCGAACCGACCAGCCATGGCGCGGACATTTTCCAGGGCGTCTTCGGCCCGGCGGACCTCGAGAACAACTAAACACCGTTAACCAATGACTTTTCCCGGCATCCCAAACCGGTTACATTCGCGGTCGACAGTGCGGGCGATACGAGGAGAGTCATGAACACGAGCGAGCTGGCGACGGCGATCGAACTGGGCATCGACACCCGGATCACCCTGGCCGCCGCCGGGCTGCTGTTCCTGCTGGCACTGCTGCTCGGGGTCTGGAAGTACGAGCAGATCCGCACCTCACCGGACGCGACAGCGCATATCTACGTCGATATCGCACATCGGGCGACCCTGCTCTACTCCTTCGCCACCCTGCTGCTCGCGGTGTTCACCGAACTCAGCAGCTGGCCGACCGCAGTGAATCTGACCGCCGATATCGTGGTGCTGATCTTCTTCGTGGCCGCGATCGCCGCCTATATCGTGCACGGGTTGCTGAAGGACACGACGAACCAATTCCACGGTCAGACAGGCAAAATCGGCACCAATGTCTCGATGATCGCGCTCATCATCGGTGAGGTGGGCGGGTTCGCGGTGCTGTTCGCCGGATTCATCGCCGGTCAATTCTGATATTCGGCCAGAGTGCAGGCCAGATCCAGATTGTCGACCGTGGCGAGATAGGCGGGCGGTCTGACCGGCGAGCCGAGTTCGCCGAGTTCGTTCAGCAGGGCGATATGCGCTGACCAGGTGATGCCCGGCTGCTCGTGCAGAACGGGTGCGAGGGCGCGAATGGGATCGGCCGCGTCGAGATCACCCAGACTGTGAATGGCCGTATGGCGGATCACTTCCCGGGGGTCGGTGCGGGCCAGTTCGACCAGACGATCGATCGCCTCCGCAGCGGGTGCGTGCGCGACGTAGGTGCGCAGCGCCTCATAGGCCGTCGTTCCGGTCGCGGTTGCGAGGTATTGCCATGCGGCAGTGGCGATTCCGGGGTCGACCGGCAGCAGGATCAGCGAGTACATGGCGGCCTTGCGGACGGACAGGCTGGGATCCGCGGTGAGCACCAGCAGGGTGTCGGCGTCGGACCAGCCGACCAGAACCGCGGCCGCGCATTCGCGCACCAGCGGATCGGGGTGCGTCGCCAGCCGCCCGGTCAGGCGCGTCCGCGCACCGGAATCGTAAGCACTCCAGTCGATTCGGCGTAGCGTGCCGGTCAGCTCCAGCCAGTCCTGATCCGGGTTGTCGAGAATCGCGATGACGGCATGCTCCGACAGCACGTCCGGGGGACGCGGCGGTGTGGACGGATGGGGCGGGTGGTCCGGACGCGGCGGACGGAGCAGATCGGCGACCGGGCGCACCCATTCGCGCACCGCGGCAGCCTCTTTCGCGCCCGCGGTGTGGACCGACGACTCGAACTGCGCGCGCAGATCCTCGAACGTCTCGAGGGCGGCGGCACGAAGCTCCCGTTCATTCGAATCCCGGAGTTCCGCGACGGCGCGCAGCACCCGGCGAGTCGGGTAGTAGCGCAGCGTGTTCACGGCCACCGCCGCGAGTTCGGCCGATCGATCCCGGGCCGCCGCGAGCAGCCCCTCCTCGGCCGCGACCGGCTCCTCCCACAGCAGCGTTTCCGCTGCCACCGCACGGATGTCGCGGTCGCGGTGATCGAGGGCTCGAATCAGCACGGGCATGAATTCGGGCTCACCGAAGCCGAAACCCATACCGGCCAGCGCATCCGCTTGCAGGGGATGCGCGTCATCGGCCGCGACCGGGATCAGCAGATCCGCCTCGGCGCGGCCCATCAGGCCTAGGGCGTGCCGCATGACGATCGGATCGCCACTCCCCCACCAGGTTCGGAGCGCTTCGGCTGCGACGGCGTCCTGGTAGGCGACGACCACATCCGAGGCCTGTGTCCGAATCGGTTCGGGCAGTTCGGCGTCGAGCATCATCGCGGTGAGGGGTTCGACGGCGCGATAGTCCTCGAGGGCGGCCAGCGCCTCCAAGGCGGCAGTCCGGTCCGGGGCCGGGGTGTCGGCTCCCCCGGCGCGGGCGAGCAGTTCGAATGTTCGCGTCCGATCGTGTTCGGCGGCCATCCGCTCAGAATGACACGTCGGCTACCGATCCATGCCGGCGAATTGCGGGCGGAACGAATCCGGATCGGCCGCCACCCAATCCAGCACCCAGCTCGCGGGCGGCTCCTCCAGCAGCTGGTTCGGGGTGAGCCATTCGTACAGCTCGGCGTAGGAGCGCTGCTCTGTCGGTGATATGCGCTTGCGCAGCAGATGCGGGGTGAGTTGCGCGATCTCCGAAACACCCAGCGAGGCCATCAGTTGCGCGGCCTGCATCGTGGTGGCCTGCTGATAGCGGAATACCCGCTCACTCTTGTCCGCGACATCCAGGGCGTGGGCGCGGCGCGGATCCTGGGTGGCCACACCCACCGGACATTCATTGGTGTGGCAGCGCTGAGCCTGGATACAGCCGACCGCCATCATCATGGCGCGCGCGGCCATGGTGAAGTCCGCACCCTGGATGAGCCGTTTGACGATGTCATTGCCCAGCGCGATCTTGCCGCTGGCGCCGAGTTTGATCCGATCGCGCAGCCCCGCGCCGACCAGCGCGTTGTGCATGATCATCAGGCCATCGGTGAGCGGCAGCCCGACATGGTCCTCGTACTCCAAAGGCGCTGCGGCCGTTCCGCCTTCGGCGCCGTCGATGATGATGAAATCGGGGGTGCTGCGCTCGGCCAGCATGGCCTTGCACAGCGCGAGCACTTCGACCCGCGAGCCGACGCACAGTTTGAAGCCGATCGGCTTACCGCCGGAGAGATCACGCAATCCGGCGATGAACCGGATCAACTCGCGCGGCGTCGAGAAGGCCGAATGCGCCGCGGGACTGACGCATTTCTCGTGCACGGGTACGCCGCGGAATTCCGCGATCTCCGGGGTCACCTTCGCGGCGGGCAGCACACCGCCCAGACCCGGCTTCGCGCCCTGGCTGAGTTTGACCGATACGGCCTTGATGTGGTCGTGCGCGACCCGGTCCTTGAACCGCGCGGGATCGAAATGTCCGTCGCCGGTACGGGTTCCGAAGTAGCCGGAGCCGATCTCCCACACCAGATCGCCGCCGCCGTCCAGGTGATAGGGCGTGAGTCCGCCCTCACCGGTGTCATGCGCGAAACCACCCAGTGCCGCACCGCGATTCAGCGCGCGCAGCGCATTGGCCGACAGCGCGCCGAAACTCATGGCCGAAACATTCAGCAGCGCCATGGAATACGGCCGCGTGCAGTCCGGGCCGCCGATCAGCACCCGCGGCGGCTTCGCCAGCTGGGGCACCGGGGCGATGGAGTGCACCAGGTATTCGTAGCCGACCGCCTCCACATCGCGTTCGGTGCCGAAGGACAGCTCACCGTTGATGCCCTTGGCGCGCTCGTAGATCATGGTCCGCACATCACGGTCATACGGGCGGCCGTCGTAGTTGCGCTCGATGAAGTACTGCTGCAATTCCGGCCGCAGGCTCTCCAGCAGATAGCGCATATGCCCGAGCACCGGATAGTTCCGCAGTATCGAATGCCGGGTCTGGATGATGTCGTAGACGCCGAGCACGAGCAGCGCCACCAGGATCACCAGCAGGACGAACCAGGCCCAGGACCCGATGGCGGCGGCCACGCCGACCGCGAGGACGGCCGTGGCGAGAAACCCGATCAGGAAAAACCGGAGCATGAGCCGTCCTCGGATCGCTGGGCTGGCGTACCCGCGCAGCCTAGCGAGCGTTGCTGTGAGCGGGCCGCCGAAATCGCCGGGCGAGTGCGGGTCAGGCCTTGCGATCCACCGCGGCCCAGGCGGTGAGCGCCACCGCGCTCGATACCACCGCCACCGACGGCCAGGCGCCGATCTTCTTGGCCAGCGGATGCGAGGCGCCCATCGCCCCGATCGACAATCCGGTCAGCGCGGCGGCGCCGCCGACGCCGATCGTCTTGCGCCACTGCGGAATAGCGGCCGCCGTGCCCGCGGCGAAGACCACACCGCCGAGCTGCCGCTTCTTGGTGGCCTGCGCGAGTGCGAATCCGCCCACCAGACTGCCCGCCGCGAGCAACGACGTTGGTACCGCGGGAATTCCAGCCATCTGACTACCTCCATCTCCGAGCTGTCCATTCGAACACCTCGACGATAACCGGAGGAATGGCCGCCGGTTCATCGGGGCGGGCGACCGCGATCAGCGCGCGCAGATCTCATCGGTGGCATTGAGCAGGGCGGCGGCGATGCGACGGGCCTCCGGCGCGGTGACCTCGGTGGGTTCGTCATCCTGAATTATGAGCGCGATCACAATCCGCCTGCCCAGCCGGGTATCGCTGGCACACAGGCGGATTCGAATCTCGGCGTTCCAGCGATGCGGGCCGTCGACCGGGATCGCCGCCGACCGGCCGTGATGCCACAACTCCACCAGCGGATCCTGCTCGATCGCGCCCTCATGCTGAACGCACCAGGGCGGGCACACATCGGCCAGCAGCAGCGTATCGGGCAGTACCCGGTAATCCCACAGGTCCGCCACCGCGATGAGGGTATCGGCGACCCGAACCGCCTGATCCTCGGTCAGTTCGGCGTGCGCGCGGGTGGGCGCGACCAGATCTATCCAGCTGTGCCGCAACCCGTCACAGTCGTGCGCGTTCAACTGTACGAAGACAGCGGGCAACACCGGTCGCGGCTGCGGGCCGACCAGTACCGACATCTCCTGCCCGCCGTGCCGCCCGCCGTCGAAGGGGTCGAATGGATCGGGATCCTCGTGCTCGACGCACCACGCTGGACACGGTAGAACAACGGTCATCTTCTCAGCCCCCGGATCAGCCGCAGCATCGCCCGTTCGCGAGGACTGCGCCCCCTTCGCGCAGCCCTCGCGCCGGAACTCCCGCACGGCGCCGGGCGGGCGAACTGTGAGGTGCGGCACAGCCGAGGCACATGCGAAATGTGCTGTACTGCAGTGCAATTGCCCATCACTTCGGCCTCGACCAGCGATCGTGACCGCAGGCAATCCCATCACGCGAATTCGCGGGGGTAAAGGTGTATGAGACACGCTGATTAGAGGTACCTCTGACCAGAGGCTGGTGCCGGGTGGGCCGGAAACCCGCACCGAGCGGCGAACGAGATTCGAACTTTCGGGGCGAACTTCGTGAACCGGAACAGATGGTCGCTCGGTCGAGGGGCCGCTCAGCGGGTAGTGTCCTGATCGTGAATGCTGGCCACTCCGCGCCGGGGGGATTCATAGCCGACCAGCTGCTGGCCCCCAATCTTGCCGACTTCGTCCGAACCCACCGCACCTTTCCGCGACCGCCCGAGCATCCGCGCGGACTGAGCCGCCCCGCCTTGGCCGCCCGCTGCGATGTCAGCGCCAGCTATATCGCCCAGATCGAGCAGCGCGAGAAGGTGTCACCCAGCCCCGAGGTCGTGGACGCGATCGCCCGCGCACTGGAGCTCACCCCCGCCGAACGACAGCACATGCACAATCTCGCGGCCCCCAAGACCCCAGGTCCGCGCACGCACGACCCGATGCCCGTGGCCACCATGCTGAGCCTGATCACCGACGATCTGCGCGCCGCCGCGGACGATCTGATGCCGCACCTGTCCGGTTATATCGACGAGCGCTGGAATGTGCTGTGGGTCAACGACACCTACGATCGCGCATATCCCCGGCTGCTGGATGTGGTCAATATCCTGGTGTGGTTCTTCCTGGTACCCGAATCACGCCAGGTGATGCTCGAATGGGAGGACGAGGCGCGCCTGACGGTGAACTGGTTCCGCTGGCATATGGGCCGGTACCAGGATCCCGAATGGGCGATGGAACTACTCGCCCAGCTCAGCGCGTGCGAGGAGTTCCGGGCCATGTACCTGGCCGAGCGGGTGGATTTCGAACGGCATCAGCCGCTCATGCATCTGCGCGATCCGGACACGCTCGAGCCGTACAGCGTGCGGGTCCGGATCACCGATGTGCCGGGTGTCGACGCACCGTTCCAGTGGTTCATCGGCATCCGGCAGCCGTTCAGTGGACCGGCGAACTTGTCAGTCGAGTGAGGAACTCCCCCAGCGCGTCGTTGACCAGATCGGGCGAGGTCCAGTTGGCGGCGTGCCCGGCGCCGGGGATGGTCACCACCGGACCCGAGGCGGGCAGTCCTTCGGCGAGTGCCGCGGACTTCTCCGCGGTACTGGAACCATCGTGCTCACCGCGTAGAACCAGTGCGGGACAGGTGATCTCGGACAGTCGATCGAGCAGTGACTCGCGTTCGATCAGGGTCTGCGCGGCGGCGCGGATCGCGGTGCGGTCGCTGGCGGCCCACTTGTAGCGCCACGGCGACTGATCGACCACGGTACCGCCGATGAGCTGGGCGGCCAGCCCCTCGGACAGCTGGCCGATCGGCACCTCCGGATTGGTCCACGCGGCGAACAGGCCGCGGTACTCCTGCCGCTGTTCCTCCGGGGAGTCGCCGGCCTCGGTGTCGAACAGCAGCAGCGCGTCGGCGCGTTCGGGGGCCAGCAGTGCGCCGTGCAGCACCGCGTAACCGCCCTGCGACATACCGCCGAGAATGGCGTGCTCGACGCCCGCGGCGTCCATGACGGCGAACATATCGCGCGCCGAGTCCCAGTAGGTGAAGGACTGCTCGGGGTCCGAGACGGTCGCGCCGTGGCCGCGCGCGTCCCAGCACAGCACCCGGAATCCGCGCGCCTCCAGGTACTCGGCCTGCGGCGCGAACATCGACAGATCCATGAAGAACCCGTGGCCCAGCACCACGGCCGGCCGGTCCTGACCACCGGAATCGGTGTAGAAGATACGGGCACCATCGGTACTTACGTACGGCATGGCCGTAGCGTAGCCGGGCGCCGCGCGGTTGTCGCGGCCCGGGCACACTCTGTACAGAGGTGGATCGCGAACCCGGCGGAATGCGAAAGCCGCAGTGGCCCAAGTCGAATCACGCGACTCATTCGATTATCCAGTGCGGATGCAGGGCGGCGATATGCGCGTCGACGGCGGCGCCGACCCGATCGCGCCAGCCCGGATTCGCCTGCGTGGTGTTCTCGTCATGGAACCAGGGACAACCCGGCACCGGACAGACGAAGCGGTATGTGCCGAAATCATCGACGCGCCCGCCCGGGCTGAAACGCCAACTACCCGTTTCGGTTCCGTCCAGGGGCCCGGCGGAGGGTGTGATCTCGTCTCCCACTCGCACACTCGATCACAGAACGGTGCGCACGTACCACTTGCGTACCGCGCGGTACGTGATGCGCCAGAACGCCGTGCCCGTTTCGCCCGATCGCGACGTGCGCTGCGTCACAGAACATTAGGCAAATTTTTAGCAACGTTTCCGTCGCGGGTGCCGATAGGTGTTCGAGCGAGCGTGGTGACGGAAACTGCCTCCGGAGCCGCGCTCGCTCCGCGCCCGGTGCGGGGACCGGATCCGAATGGCCCTGCGGTCGATATGACCGCTCGAGCGAGAGGACCCGATCGATGAGATCGATTCGCGGTAGGACGAATTCGAGACAGGGGCCCGGCGGCCCGATGCGGCGTACGGTGCTGTTCTTGGCATTGGCGCTGCTCATACCCTTGGGGACAACCGTTTTGGGCAGTGGCGCAAAGGCGTCGGCGGCGTTCAATCCCGCGGCTTTCGACTTCTGGGTGGACTCCCCATCCATGGGGCCCATCAAGACTCGCGTACTGCGCGCCGCGGACGGCAACACCAATCGCGTGGTCTACGCCCTCGACGGAATGCGCGCGGGCGAAGGTCTGAACGGCTGGGAAATCGAGACCAACGTCGCGGAGACGCTGGCGTCCTGGAACATCAACGTGGTCATGCCCGTAGGTGGTCAATCCAGTTTTTACACCGATTGGAACGCACCCAGCGAATTCCTGGGCATCCCCGCGGGCACCGGATCGGCCAATACCGGCTCCGGCGCGACCGATGCCCTGTCCGGCGGTCCGGGCAAGAGTTACCGCTATACCTGGGAGACCTTCCTGACCAACGATCTGCGCTGGGCGCTGCGCGATCGACTGGGTTTCAACCCCAATCGCAATGGCGTCTTCGGCCTGTCCATGGGCGGCAGTGCGGCGCTGACCCTGGCCGCCTACCATCCGGATCAGTTCAGCTTCGCCGGTTCGTATTCCGGCTACCTCAATATCTCCGCGCCCGGTATGCGCGAGGCCATTCGACTGGCCATGATCGATGCCGGTGGCTACAACGTCGATTCGATGGCTCCGCCGTGGGGACCGCAGTGGTTGCGGATGGACCCCTTCGTCTTCGCACCGCAGCTGGTCGCCAACAACACCCGGGTCTACGTGGCCGCGGCGAGCGGGCGGCCGACCGCCATGGACGGTCCGAATATGGGCACCGTCAACGGTATGGCGCTGGAGGCGCTGGCACTGGCCAACACGCGCGCCTTCCAGGTCCGGATGGCCTCGCTCGGCGCGGGCAATGTCGCATACTCGTTCCCCGCGTTCGGTATTCACGCCTGGAACAACTGGCAGGACGAGGCGTACCGGATGATCCCGGACCTGTCCGCCAGCATCGGCTAGTACGGCCGATCAGGACCCGGCGAGGCGGTTTCCGACCTCGCCCAGGCCGTCCGCGATGGCCTGCTGCTGTGCGGGGGTGAGCACGTCGATCAGCGCCCGGCGCACCGTGTCGACATGACCGGGCGCGATCTCGGCCAGTCTGGACCGGCCCGCGCCGGTCAGCACGGCGAGCACCCCGCGCACATCGGTCGGACAGTTCTCGCGTCGCACCAATCCCGCCTTCTCCAAGAGCGTGACCTGGTAATTCAGGCCGCTCTTGGAGGTGTAGAGGGCATCGGCGAGTTCGGTCATGCGCACCGCGCCGCCGGGGGCCTCGGACAGCCGGACCAGCACCTCGTACTGGGTGTGCGAGAAACCTTCCTGTTTGAGGTGTCGTTCCACCTCACGCCCGACCAGCGCCCCGGCCGCGAGGAAACTCTGCCAGGTCCGCATCTCGCGGTCATTCAGCCACTGTGGATCGTGCACAACCGCCAGCATAGCCCCGGTTGTTCAAATTTGAACAGCCTGCTAGCGTGCTAGTTGTTCAAATTTGAACATCACCGGCGGAGGAGAACGCGATGACAGGCGAGGATCGGGCCATGCCCGTGCTGTACCTCTCGCACGGAGCGCCGCCGCTGGCGGACCACGCGCACTGGCCGGGCGAATTGGCGGCGTGGGCGGGTGCGCTGCCGCGACCGCGCGCGATCCTGGTGGTGTCCGCGCACTGGGAGACGGCGCCGATCGCCCTCGGGGCCACCACCGTGACCCCGCTGGTGTACGACTTCGGCGGCTTCGACAAGCGGTACTACGACGTCACTTACGCCGCACCGGGTGCGCCGGAGCTGGCCGCCGAGGTACGCGCGCTGCTCGCCGGTCCCGGTACGACCGTGCAGGATTTCCCGGATCGCGGCCTGGATCACGGGGCCTATGTGCCGCTCAAGGAGATGTATCCGGACGCCGATGTGCCGATCCTGCAACTCTCGATTCCGACCCTGGATCCGCGGGCACTGCTCGAGGTGGGCCGCAAGCTCGCACCGCTGCGCGCCCAGGGCGTGCTGATCGTGGGCAGCGGATTCTTCACCCACAATCTGCGCGCCATGACCGGCGATGACGAACACGCCTACTCGTTCACCGTCGAATTCGACCAGTGGGGCCGGGAAGCGCTGGCGGCCAACGATATCGACGCACTCCTGAACTTCCGGCACACCGCGCCGGGAGCCGAACTCGCGCATCCGCGCACCGAACACTTCGCGCCCCTGTTCGTCGCGCTCGGGGCGGGCGAGTCCGATCTGGACACCGTCCGCACCGTCATCGACGGCTACTGGTTCGGCATGGCGCGTCGCTCCATCCAGCTCGGCTGACCCGACCCTCCTCGAAAGGCGTTCTCATGTCCACGATTTCCGCGCTGACCAAACCCGCCGAGATCGGCGTCGATTCCACCCGCACCGCGCCCTACGACCTCGGACTGCTGGCGCTGCGCCTGGTGGTCGGATTGACCATGGCCGCGCACGGCACCCAGAAACTCTTCGGCTGGTTCAGCGGCGGCGGTATCGACGGCACCGCGGCGTTCTTCGATTCCAGCGGCTACCCCGCCGCCCGCACCATGGCCGTAATCGCCGGTCTCACCGAGACTTTCGGCGGTCTGGGCCTGGCGCTGGGGCTGCTCACCCCGCTCGCGGGCGCGGCCGTGGTCGGCACCCTGCTCAATGCGCTCGCGGTCAAATGGGGCGGCGGGTTCTTCGCGCCCAAGGGTGTGGAATACGAATTGCTGCTGACCGTGGCGGCCGCCGCGCTGACCGTCACCGGTCCGGGCGCCTACGCGTTGGATCGGTTCGTGCCCGCGCTGCGCACACCGCGCCTGGCCTACGGCCTCGGGGCCCTGGCGCTCGCGCTGGTCTCGGCGGGCCTGGTACTGGTCATCCGCACCTAGGATCTCGCGCCGCCCACGGTGCGAAAACCGCAGTGCCCGGACACCTTTCGGTCCGGGCACCACGGATTCCGGGGCGGGCCCGGGAGGTCAGTGCTTGAAAGCGTCCTTGACCTTCTCGCCCGCGTCCTTGAAGTCGGACTTGACCTGGTCGGCCTTGCCCTCGTTCTCGGTATCCCGATCGCCGGTCGCCTGACCGAGCTTCTCCTTGGCCTTACCGGCGATTTCCTCTGCCTTGTTCTTGGCCTTATCGGTCGCACTCATGTGTCATTCCTTCCATCGAGCGAACTCGGTGAGCCGGGAATCGACCCGAAACGGACCTACCCGGCTATCCGGTGACGAAACGGGCGCGGCCCCGCGTGTCAGATCACCCGCTGTGGGTGAACCGCCTGACCTGGCGCGATGTCACGCTCGCAGTCGTGAAGAAACTGATGATGATCTCCGGCTTGGCCGCCACCGTGCTGCTGGCGGTGACCGCGTGCGGCGGTTCCGGGAAATCGCAGGACAGCGCCGCGACATCGTCGAGTCCGGACGCCGCGGCGACGACCGCGCCGAAGTATCCGCTCGGCGAGCCGCTGGCGGTGACACCGGAGAATTTCGTGCGCGCCGAAACCGATATGGAGTTCGCGCGCAGTGTCCAAGCGGGCGGATTCGGGCGGTTCCACCACAATCGCGAGTTGATGCCGATCGACCATCAGACGGTGGTGCGCCCCAACCGGGACACGCTCTACTCGTCCGCGGTGTTCGATCTCGACGCCGGTCCGGTGACGGTCACGCTGCCCGATTCCGGGAAGCGATATATGTCAATGCAGGTCATCGACGAGGACGAATACACCCACGAGGTGGTGTACAAAGCCGGCAGCTACACCTTCGACCGGGACAAGATCGGAACCCGCTATCTCATGCTCGGCGTGCGCACCTTCGTCGACCCGAACAATCCCGCGGATCTGGACACCGTGCACGGTTTGCAGGATGCGATCAAGGTCGAACAGCCCGGCGGCCCCGGCACATTCGAGATTCCGCAGTGGGATCCGGCCAGCCAGAAGATCGTCCGCGACGCACTGCTGACCCTGGCGGGCACGCTGCCGAACACCAACGGCGCGTTCGGCCCCAGGGATGAGGTCAACCCGATCCAGCACCTCATCGGCGCGGCCTCCGCCTGGGGCGGCAATCCGCTCCAGGACGCGGTCTACCTCACCGTGACCCCGGCCGAGAACACCGGCACGACCGATTACACCCTGCACGTGAAAGACGTTCCGGTGAACGGCTTCTGGTCGATCAGCCTGTACAACCCGCAAGGCTACTTCCAGGCGAATCCGCTGAACGCCTACTCGATCAACAATGTCACCGCCGCTACCAATCCGGACGGTTCGTTCGACATTCGCTTCGGTGGCTGCGACGCGCGCACCGGCAATTGCCTCCCGATCATGCCGGGGTGGAACTATATGGTCCGGCTCTATGAGCCGCAGCCTTCGATCCTCAACGGGCAGTGGACATTCCCGCAGCCGACACCCATTCGGTAAGTCACCGGATCGATAGGGCGGCGGGCCGCTACAATCGGCTAATTCTTGGACACACCCGTTCAAGAATAGCTGTCGGGGGTGCCGATAGGCTCGCACCGAGCGCCCGACCCGTATCGATCTTCTCGAGAAGGGAGCAGTCCTCTCCGATGCCGCAGCACACCGGTTCCGCAGCGCGCCTGTACGGACGCGAACACGAACGCCAGGAACTGGATCGGGTGCTATCGCTGGCCCGGGACGGGAAGGGTTCGGCATTGCTCCTGGTGGGCGAGCCCGGAATCGGTAAGACCGCGCTGCTGCGGTACGCCACCGCGCATGCCACCAACTTCCGGGTGCTGACCTGCCGCGGGGTGCCGAGCGAGACCGAACTGGCCTTCGCCGGACTGCATCAGCTGCTGTGGCCGGTCCTCGATCGAATCGATGAGTTGCCGGACGCGCAGGCGGCGGTGCTGCGGGGCGCGCTGGGATTGGGCGGGCACAGCGGCGACCGGTTGCTGCTGGGCGTCGCGGTGCTGACCCTGCTGTCCGAGCTGGCCGGGGAGCGGCCGGTACTGGTGATCATCGACGATCTCCAACTGCTCGATCAGCCGAGCCGGAACTGCCTGCGATTCGTCTCGCGCCGTATCGCGGAGGAGCCGATCGCCATGCTCGTCGCGGCGCATCCGGGCACCTACAGCGAGACCGGTGAGCCGACCCCGGTGCTGCCGATCCGGGGCCTGGACAGCGCGAGCGCGGAACGGCTTGTCGCCGAACACAACCCGAGGCTGAGCCGGGCGCGTACCAGCACGCTGGTGCGGCTCACCGCTGGAAACCCGCTCGCGCTGGTGGAACTGAGCCGCGGCGCGGGGACGACGCTGAGCCCGGCGGCCGGTTCCCATATCGCGCTCGGTCCGCGCCTGCGCGCATCGTTCGACGCCCGGCTGCGCGAGCTGCCCGCGAGCGAGCGGACCATCGCGCTCATCGCGGCCGCCGATGACGGCGCGGACGCCCGCACCATCGCGCGCGCGGCCGAATTGCTCGGGGTCACCGCCGAAGACTTCTCCGCCGCACTGAATTCCGAGCTGCTGCGGCCCGTCGACGGCCGAATCACGGTGGACCATCCGCTGATTCGCGCCGCGGTGTACGACAGCGCGGATCCGGAACTGCGGCGCATCGTGCATGCCGCGCTGGCCCGGGTCTACGCGGACAGTGACCGCGAGCGGCATGACTGGCATGTGGCCGCGACCGCCACCGAACCGGATCAGGAGATCGCCGAGATGCTCGACGCCGCCGCCGAGCGGGCCTGGGCCCGCGGTGGCGCGCTGGCGGCGGCCCGGATCTATCGGCGGGCCGCCGCGCTCTCCCCCGATACCGCCGCGGCCGCGCACCGGCTGGCCCGGGCCGCGCGCGCCGCCTGGGACGGTGGTGACGCCGAAACCGCGCGGGAACTGTTGCAGGCGGCCGAGGATCGCGCGGGGGCCGATGCGGTCGGGGCGGCGGGCGGCGGCCTGGCCGGATTGTTCGAACTCGGACAGGGCGATACCGCGCGGGCGCGCCGATTGCTGTTGCGCGACGCCGCATCCGCCGAACCGCGCTTCGCCGATGAACTCCGGCATCTGGCGCTGCGCGCCAGCTGGGCCCTGAGCGATCCGCTGACCGCGGCGCAACTCGGCGCGATCGCCGCACGCACGGTGGACAGCGGCACCGAGCTGCCGCCGTCGCGGCTGCCGATCGCCGAGGTCGCGATCGCCGTCGGAGGTGAAGCCCACGCGCTGCGCCTGTATCGGGAGAGCATCGAACGGATGCGCACCGAGGGACCGGTCACCTGGCTCGGCTACTCACTCGGCCAGCAGGCCATGCTCGATATCGCGGTGGGCCGCTGGGACGACGCCATTACCGAGGCCACCGAGGGGCTGCGGCTCTCGGATGATTTCGGCGGGCGGCAGACCCCCGCATACTGTTATGCCGCACTGGGTTTCGTCGCGGCGCTGCGCGGTGACGAGGCGACCGCGATCGAACTGACCGAGCGGGCGCTGACCTTCGCGCGGCCGATCCGATTCCATCCGCTCGCCGCGGACGCGTACTGGTGCCGCGCGCTCGCCGCACTGGGCGCCGGACGACCCGACGATGCCTTCGAACTGCTCCGAACCATCCGTGCCCCGGACCATTTCGCGCATCAATCCACCATCGTCGCGTTGAGCGCGGCCGATGCCGCCGAGGCCGCCGTCCGCCTGGGCCTGTTCGAGCCCGCCCGCGAATACCTCGGAATTCTCACCGCGGACGCCGA
Source organism: Nocardia sp. NPDC058058 (assembly GCF_042885355.1). Lineage (NCBI taxonomy): Bacteria > Bacillati > Actinomycetota > Actinomycetes > Mycobacteriales > Nocardiaceae > Nocardia > Nocardia sp. NPDC058058. Next base: position 1,484,574 of record NZ_JBHVSA010000001.1, read on the forward strand.
ACTCACCACTGCCGCATGGGCATCGGCGGACGCGGCCCGGGTGCGCGCGCTGCTGGCGGCCGATACCGAGGCCGAGGCGCTGTTCCTGGAGGCGCTGCGCACCGCACCGATCGAGCGGCCGTTCACCTACGCGCGCATCCAATTGCAGTTCGGGGAATGGCTGCGCCGGATGCGGCGGCGCAAAGTGGCCCTGGAGCAATTGCATTCGGCGCACGACACCTTCGAGCGGCTGGGCGCGCGCCCGTGGGCCGAGCGCGCCGAGCGTGAGATCGTCATGGCCGGTGATCGCACCACCGTCGGTGTCGCGCGCTCGGACTCCGATCCCGCCACCGTGCTCACCGCCCAGGAATTGCAGGTGGCCCGGCTGGCGGCCACCGGACTCACCAACCGGGAGATCGCCGCGCGCCTGCTGATCAGCCCGCGCACCGTGGGAAACCATCTCTCGCATATCTTCTCGAAGCTGGGATTGGCCGGGCGCGGGGATCTGGTGAACGTCGACTTCGACAATGGCTTCCGCCTCATACCCTGACCGGTTCGCGCTCGGGAATACGCTCCGCCGGGGCGCTCGGCCCCCGCGGAGCCGACGGACCACCGGGTGGGGATGGCTCGATCTGCCGGGAACGGTTGTGCCGCAACGCCAGTGCCATCACCCCGCACGCGATGGTGACCAGTACCGCGATCCAGCCGGGTACCCAGGACTCGTTCGGCGGACTGTGGATCCACACCTTCGACAGGCCCGCGTGGTCGTATCGCCTGCTGGTCACCACCGCCACCAGAGACGGCGCGATCAATGTCACCAGAGCCAACGCCATGCTCGAAAGCTCCTGCGGCACCACGACTCCGAAACAGTAGCCGCCGACCGCCGCGACGGCGATGGCACCGGCCACCGGTAACGCCGTCGCTCCACCGGGTACGACGGTCAGCGCCTCGAACACCGCCAGTGCGATGGTGGCCAGCACCGCCACCAGCGGGCGCGGCCAGCGCACCCCCGCCGCCAGGCCCACCGCCACCGCGACCACCAGCAGCGGAACCATCCACCCCGGCCGCAATCCCAGACCGACCGCGCCGCCCGCGGCGGTGAACGCCACCGCGAGCGCGATCAGCACGCCGTCGCGGCCCGGTAGCAGCAGCGCCGCCACCAGGGTCGCGATCACGATGAGCACACTGCCCCCGACTATCCGCGCCGCCCAATCATCCTGGGCCGCCAGCCATTCCGAGCGCACCAGCGAGGCGGTGACCAAGACCAGCACCGCCGCCACCGCACGCAGCGGAATCTCCACCACCGGAACGACATCCGCGTCCCGGTTCAGCCAGGCGCAGCCGCCGAGCGATACCACCGCGATCAGGATCAGCAGGAATGGCGGCGGATCGACCAGCGCCCAGCGCAGCACGTCGTTCGATTGCCCGCCGCTGCCCGGCACGGTGATCCGATTCCCGGTCACGATGCCCGAGAGCGCACCCAGCAGCGTGCCCGCCAGCGCCAGCCGACGGCCCCCGGTGAGCACGATCAGCGCGCCCAGCAGCGCACCGCTCACGATCGCGTCCACGAAACCGAAGGTCGCCAATCCGACGGTCAGCCGGTGTGCCACCAGGTGGGTGAGCAGCAGCAGCGCACCGCTGAACCAGGCCAGCAGCCAGACCGAACGAACGGTGGCCGCGGTACACAGCGCCGCCACCCCGACCGCCGCCAGGGCCGCGGTGGCCGTCGCGCGCGGGGTGCTGAACACCAGCATTTGCAGGTCCAGCGCCGATCCGCGGGCCAGCCAGCGGAAATCGATCGGCACGGTGACGGCCAGTCCGGCGACCCCGGCGGCGAGGCACAGCGTCAGGACCTCCAGCCGATATCTCCCACCAGCGGTCATGACGACCTTTCTCGAACGCCTCGACCACGGTGATCGAGCCTGCTCGCACGCTACGAACCGCGCGCATACCCGCGCATCACGCATTTCGGGTGAACAGGGCGCACAAATTCCGCACGACAGCGGTCGGAACCCGTCGGCAGCGCGCGTGAGCTTCACCCCGGACGGGTGGCGTGCCGTCGCGCATCACGCTTCTAGGCTGAGATCAGTCGATCGGACACCGCTCGGATACGACGGGTGCTCGCGCAGGACCGATCGCGAATCGGAACAGGAGGATTCCATGCGAATCGATGTGCACGCGCATTATTGGACCGATGACTATCTAGACCTGCTGGTGGAGCTGGGCAAGACCGATACCGATACCCAGCGCGGTATGGGAGCGGGAGGCGGCGCGGAACTCGATGCCCGGCTGCGGCTGATGGACCGCGCCGGTGTCGATATGCAGGTGCTGTCCACCGCACCGCAGAATCCCTATGGACCGGACCGCGAAAAAGCCGTCGCCGCAGCACGATTCGTCAATGATCAGTACGCGGGGGTGGTGGCCGCGCATCCGGATAGATTCCTGGCCTTCGCCTCGGTGCCCATGCCGCATATCCCCGAGTCCATTGCCGAGATGGGCCGGGCGCTGGACGATTTGGGCATGGTCGGCGTGGCCATGAACACCACGGTGCTCGATAGGGCGCTGGTGGATCCCGAATTCGCGCCGATCTTCGCCGAACTCGATCGGCGCGGCACCGTGCTGTATCTGCATCCGGCCGGGAACAGCGCGTGCTCACCGCTGATACGCGACTACCACCTCACCTGGATGGCGGGCGCGCCCATCGAGGACACGATCAGCGTGATGCAGTTGATCACCGCAGGTTTTCCGCTGCGCTATCCGAACATCAAGATCATCAACTCACACCTGGGCGGCGCACTGCCGATGCTGTTGCAGCGGGCCGACAATCAGTACATGTGGGAGGCGCCGCAGACGCCCGAAGCACCCAGCGTGCAGGCCCGCCGCATGTGGTACGACACGGTCGGGCACGGTCATCTGCCCGCGCTGCAGGCCGCCATCGATTCCTTCGGCGCGGACCGGTTGCTGCTGGGCACCGATTTCCCGTACGAGAACGACAAGGTCTTCGTGCGCGCGATCGATTACATCTCCGATCCGGGTATCGCGCCCGCGGATTCCCAGGCGATTCTGGAGGGGAATGCCGAGCGGATATTCGGCCGAATTCCCGCCCCGAGCGGCACCGCGTGAGCGCTGCGACCCGGATGAACCCGGGCGCATCGGACCGATGCGCCCGGGTGTGAAGTACCTCATTGGACGATTGATCAACAGAGGTTTGCGGTAACGTCGCCAGTGGCGGTTGTGATGTCTCAGCACTCGAGCCGGAGGATTCGGTGACGACTTCACAACGAACATCTGTTTGTCCGCAATCAGTACTCGAACGCTCCGCGCCCTACCGTCCACCCACGCTCACCTGCGATCCGATCGCCCGGTCCGAACTCTTCGACCGCCTCGACACCGGGCCGCCGCAGCCGGGAGCCCGCGTGGTGGTGCTCAACGCACCCGCTGGAGCCGGAAAAACTGTTTTGTTGCTGGACTGGATCGAACAGCGCGTACGCGCACGTGCCCCCGAGACCGCGGTGGCGTGGCTGACCATCACCGCGGCCTTCGACCGCGATCGCAGCCGCTGGCCCGTCGTGACCCGGGCACTGTGCGAGGCCCTCGGCACCCCACCGCCGCCGCCGGGCGTCACCTTCGCCGCACACCTGATCGAAGCGCTCGGCGAACGCGACACCCCGGCCGTGCTGGTGGTGGACGACGCGCATCTGATCACCGATTCCTTCGTGCTGGTCGCGGTCGAATACCTGATCCGGCACGCACCACGCACGCTGACCATCGTGCTGTCCGGACGGTTCGAGCCGCCGCTGCGCTGGCACACCCTGCATGTGGAAGGCCGGCTCACCCGCATCCGCAGATGGCATCTCGCATTGACCAGATCCCAAGCGGGACAACTGTTCACCCGACAGGGCTGCACCCTGACCGAATCCGAGTTGGATACGGTCATGGCGCTCACCGAGGGATGGACGGCGCTGGTGCGAATCGCGGCGCTGGCGGTGGCGGGCGGGGCCCGCGATCGCGCCGCGTCGCTGGCATTGCTGGCGCGGCCCGCACCGGCGGTGGCGGACTTCGTGGTCGGTGAGGTGCTGGGCGCGCTGCCCGAGCCCACGCTCGAATTCCTGATCAGCACCGGGGTTCCCGAGCGGTTCACCGAACAGCTCGCCGACGAGCTACACGGCGTGCGTACCCACGAGATGCTGGATGAGTTGCAGCGCACAGGTTTTCCGCTCACACGTCATTCCGAGGGCGGTGCGCTGTGGTTCGTCCATCACCCCGTGGTGCGCGCCTATCTGCTGACGCGGGCGCGCGGGCGCGGCGACGCCGCGCTGTCGGAATTGCGGCTGCGCACCGCGCGAGCGCTCATCGACGCGGGGCGGCCCGCCGACGCGCTGCCGCAACTGCTGGCCCTGACCGATCCCGAGCCGCTGCGGGAGTTCTTGCGCGACAACGGTATCGGGCTGATCTTCGACGGTTCCGGACCGCGGCTGTTCGAGGAACTCGATCGATCCGGCTCCCCCATCGCCGATGATCCGTTCGTCTGGCGGCTGCGGGCCATCGACGCGGTGACGAGCGGCCAGGATCGCGCGGCGCTGGCGTACCTCGAACTGATTCGCGCCCAGCCGATGACCAAACCGTCACTGGCGCCGATACATTGGCTGGACGCGCTCGGATCCGCGGTGACCATCGACGCCGTACTGAGTTCCGGCGCGCTGGTCGACGAACTGGAGGCGGGCATCGAGTTGCCCGCGACCGGCAACCTCGATATCGACTGCTATCTGGCGGTGCAGGCGGCGAGCGCCATGCTGTTGCACGGCCGGATCGACCGGGGCGAGGCGCTGCTGCGTTCGGGTATCACCCTGGCCGAGCGCACCGGCCGGCATCGGCTGGTGCTGCGGTCACTGGCGCGACTGGCGGTCGCGTCGGTGTACATCGGCGCGATCGGCGCCGCGCGCGCCCGTTCCGAAGTCGCGATCGGCTATGCGCTCGAACATGATCTGCGGGATTTCCCCGATACCCATCGCATGGTGATCGTGGCCGGGCTGACAGGGTATATCCAGGGCGAATCCTTCGATTCCGAGCGGATAGCCGAGATTCTGGAGCAGTGGTCCGAACCCGAACGCTCGGGTATGCCCGCGACGGGTCTGCCCACGGTCGTCGCCTGCCAGTTCCTGCTCAGCCGCACCGCCGAGGACAAATACCTCGCCGTGCATCGGGTCCGGACCGGCCTGCTGCGATTGCTGGCATCGGATCCGTTGCCCGCGGGCAATCAGGGCGTGCAATTGCCTGCGGTGGTGCGATCGCTGCTGCAATTGCGCGAGGTGCGCTCCGCGCAGGAGTTGGCCGATCGCGCGCAGGCCGTACTCGGCGACAGCGCCGAGGTGATCCTGATCCAGGCGATGCTCGCCGATGCGGCGCATAAACCCCGTTCGGCCCGCGCACTGCTGGAACCGCTGCTGCACGGCACCGAGCAGCTGTACTCGGTGACGGAATTGGCGGCGTGGCTGCGCTACGCGGCCGTGGTGCACAAGCTCGATATGCCCGCCAAGGCGGCGGAGGCGCTGGAGTCGGCGCTGCGGATATCGGAACCCGATGCGCTGGTCTCCCCCTGGCTCGATGTGCCCGAGGCGATCGAACTGCTGGATATCTACGCGGGCCGATTCGGTCGGCTGGACGATTTCGCCGAACGGCTGCGCCATCATCCGGCGGCCGTGCGCGGTGCGACGCTGCCCCCGCTCACCGCATCGGAAACGACTGTGCTGAAACATCTTCCGTCGGGACGCACCACCGGACAGATAGCCGCCGATCTCGGGGTATCCATCAATACGGTCAAAACGCATCTGCGCGGGATCTACAGCAAGCTCGATGCGAATACCCGGGGCAATGCCGTGGAGCGGGCACGCCTGGTGGGCCTGCTCTGATCATCCGAGGCCGTGACGCAAGAGACGGACCGCCTCCGGCGGCGGTTGTGCTGGGGGTGGAGAACGGTCCCTCTCTCACGTTGGCGCCGGTCGGACTGCAGGGAACCGACCAACACTGCCATGGTGCCCGCGGCCTGCGGCCACCACCAGGTCATGACCTATACGGCGACCTATACGAGAGAGTGTGAAGTGCACGGGTCCGCCGCTCAGGTCGTTATGCGCTGCATATCGCTGATGAGCCAGCGGCCGTCGGGTTGCTCCTCCGCGGTGACGACCGCGACGGTGAGCGCCACTTCCGGATTGGGAGCGGTCTCGCTGGTGGTGGATTGTTTGATATAGCCCACGGCCGTGGCGACATTGTCGGTGATCGCGCGCAGGCCGCAATTGAAGTCGACCACTTCGCTGGTGCTGTTGTTCGCGAGCAGATATGCGCGAGTGGCGGTATTGGTTTCCTGGAGTTGCTTGCGATAGGGCCCGGTGGACGCCGCGATGGCTCCGGCGAAATAGGCGTCGAGAGATCTGGCGTCGTAGGTGGCGATATTCTTGAGATGCACATGAATTGCGTGCAGGGCGGCAATATGTCTGCTGCCGATTTTCGCGATCTCGGGCGCGACACCCGGGTTCGGCTGGGACCTGGTGGTGATCGCTCCGGCGTTGTTGACCGGTAGGCCGCTGGCGCGCTTGGGTGCCGCGGAATTGCCATCATCGGAATTTCCGATGAAATACGCCGAGCCGACGGCGACCGCGCTCAATGGCAACACTCCGGCGAGTGCGGCGAGCTTCCGGCGCGACATCGGCGTCTTGGCGGGCGGTGGCGGGGCCTCCGGAAAGGGTGGCGGCTCGACCGGAGGGAAGGACAGCGATTCGTTCTCGGTTTGAGTCACGCGGTTTCCTCACTGTTGTACGGCCAATCGCAGATGTTAACCGGCGGTGGGTATTTCAGCATGGAAACCATGAATGTCGATACATTCGCCTTTAATGCCTGAATTGCACGAAATTGCCATTTCTATGACGGGGTGAGTACCCGATCGATGAGATATACCGTCGCGGTGGGGGTATGGAAACCACCGCAGACCAGACCCGCCGCACCGATTCGAATGACCGAGCCGGAACGGGTGATGGTCAAGCTGTGCCCCTCCAGGGTGGGATGGGTGCCGGGTAGCGCTTCCGGGGCCAGTTCGAACGGAATCGTCTGGTAGGCGATGAGTTTGAGCACCGCGGCCGGATCGGTGCGAAAGGTCGCCGCCGCGTCCGGAGCCAGGGCGGCCAGCGCGTGGGCGGTGGGGATGAACATGGTGATGCGCCGGGGCGCGCCGCCCGCCCGCGCCGGCCGGGCGGCCGGTGTCGCGGGCGGATACAGCAGCGCGTCCAACAGCGCGGTGTGCGGGGTGAATGCCGCCGGATCCGCCGATGCCGTTGCCGCGGAGCGATATTCATCGCAACCGGGTCCGATCAGCTCGGGCGGCTCGGACCGCGCCACGCCGGTCCCGGCGGCGAGCGGCGGGACCGGGATCTCACCCGCGGATTGCTCGGGCAGCGCGCCGAACGGGCCGGAGGCCGCGACGGCGAGCGCCATCGCGGCCACGGCCGGATACCGCATCACCCTTCCGTCGCGGCGATCAGGCTGTTCGGGCGCATATCGGTCCAGTGCATCTCGACATAGGCCAGACAGCCCACCCGATCACCCTCGTAGACCGCTTGCCAGCCATCGGGCACCGCGGCGAAGTCCGGCCAGAGCGAATGCTGGCCTTCGGCATTCACCAGGACGGCGAAGCGGCCCTCCGGGTTGTCGAACGGATTGGTGGCACTCATCGATGATCCCTTTCTGCTCCGGTGTGAATGGAAACCTCCGACCGCTCGCCGATATCGCGCAGGTGATCGCACAGCATCGGGCCGATCTCGCCGAGCGCCCGGGGTGCGCCCATATCGACGTGCGAGCAGGCGATGAAACGTTCGTCGATCTCGCCGCCGACCATGCGCCGCCAGGGTCCGGCGCCGGGAATCGGTTCGGCCGGGCGATTGGCGATCGTCGGCGAATCCTGTTCGGTGGCGGTGAAATACAGCAGATCACCGTCGTAGCGCCCGGGCCGGAAGCTGTAGCCCATGCTGGTTCCGGCCAGGTAGGCCGCGTACAGCCGTTCCACGTGCGCGGCATCGAGGGAGCCGAACGGTCCCTGATGTTCGTGCAGCAGTTCGGCGGCCCGCTCCGAGGAGATGTGCTGCGCGGCCAGGCTGGAATCGCCCAGCAGCGCCGCGAGCAGTTCCCCGGCGCTGGGGTCGGCGATCTCGGGCTCGTCGGCCAGTACCCGGCTGTCCAGCATGGCCAGCAGGTCCACCCGCTCCCCCGCCGCCCGCAGCCGGATGGCGATCTCGTACGCGATCAGACCGCCCAGCGACCAGCCGAGCAGGTGGTACGGACCGTGCGGCTGCACCGTCCGCATTTCGCGGATATAGCGTTGCGCCACTTGCTCGATGGTGTCCAGCCCGCGCGCGTCCTCGGTGAGGTGCGGCAGTTGCAGCCCGTACAGCGGGCGCTCGGCTTCCAGATGCGGGAGCAGCCCGGTGTAGCTCCAGGCCACGCCGCTCACCGAGTGCACGCAGAACAGCGGCGGGAGGTCGCCTTCGGCGCGAATGGGCAGCAGGGGCAGCAGCGCGGTCTCGATGGGATCGCGGCCGGTGCTGCCCGGATTGCTCATGCGGGCGGCGATCCCGGCCGGGGTCGGGTCGAGGAACAACGCCTGCATGGGTACTTCGATGCCGCCGCGCTCGCGGATGGCTGCCACCAATTGTGTTGCCAGCAACGAGTTTCCGCCGAGCTCGAAGAAGCTGTCATCGGCCCCGACGGTATCCAGGCCCAATGCCGCGGCGAAGCATTCGCAGACCAGCGCCTCGGCCGCGTTGGCCGGAGCCCGGTAACCGGACGCGGACAGCAGCACCGGTTCGGGCAGGGCGGCGCGATCGAGTTTGCCCGACGGGGTGAGCGGCAGCGTATCGAGCACCGTGATCGCCTGCGGCACCATATATCCCGGCACGCTCAACGCGACGTGCCGCCGCAGCTCGGCCGGATTCAGGGACGCGTCACCGCTGATGTACGCCGCCAGAATCATGGCGCCGCTGCCCATTTCGTAGCCGATGGTGGTGGCGGCCCGCACGCCCGGATATCCGGCGAAGGCGGCGTCGATCTCGCCGAATTCGATGCGGAAACCGCGGATCTTCACCTGATCGTCCCCGCGCCCGAGGTATTCGAGTTCGAGCCCCGCCGGCCGCGGCACCCAGCGCACCAGATCGCCGGTGCGGTACATGCGCTCACCCGGCCCGCCGAACGGATGCGCGACGAACCGCTCGCAGGTCAGTCCCGGCCGGGCGTGATAGCCACGCGCCAAAGCGGTTCCGGCCAGGTACAACTCACCGGGCACGCCGAGCGGCACCGGGCGCAGCCGGTCGTCCAGCACGGTGAGCCCGAACCCACGCAACGGTGCGCCGATGGTGACCGGCACACCCGGCCGCAGCGGTGCGCTGATGGTCGCCGCCACGGTGGCCTCGGACGGTCCGTAGGCATTGAGCATGGTGCGCTGCGGCGCACCGGCGGTCCAGCGTTCGACCAGTTCGGGTCCGGTCCGATCACCACCCACCATGATCATCTCGAGTTCCTCGAGCTGTTCCGGTTCGACGGTCGCCAGCGCCGCCGGGGTGATGAAGGCGTGCGTAATCCGTTCGGCGCGCAGCAGTTCGCCCAGTTCGGTGCCGCCGAAGACGGTGGCATCGGCCAGCACCAGGGTCGCGGCGGAGCCAAGCGCGAGCAGGATCTCCAGGATCGCGGCGTCGAAACTCGGTGAGGCGAAATGCAATACCCGCGATTCCCCGGTGACGCCGCCGCGTTCGGCCAGCTCCGCGGTGAAGTCGGCGATGCCCGCGTGCGTGACGCTCACGCCCTTGGGCACGCCGGTGGAGCCGGAGGTGTAGATCAGGTACGCCGGATGCGCCGGATGCGGGCGGCCGTGCAGTTCGGTATCCGACAGCGCCGCATCGGAGTACGCGCGGATCTCGGTGGCGAAGGACGGATCGTCCAGCACCAGCCATTGCGCACCGTCCGGCAGTTCCGCCCGGCACCGCGATACGGTCAGGCCGATGCCCGCGCGGGAATCGGCGAGCATGTGCTCCTTGCGCCGGACCGGGTACGCCGGATCGACGGGCAGGAACGCCGCACCGGTCTTGAGCACCGCGAGCATGGCGCGCACCGACTCCACCGAGCGCGGAATACCCACCGCGACATAGTGTTCCGGACCGATACCGCGCGCCAGCAGGGCACGCGCGAGCCGGTTGGTGGACAGATCCAGCTGCTGGTAGCTCATCTGGATCTCGCGATCGCGCACCGCGACGGTGCGAGGCGCGGCGGTGACCGCGTTGCCGAACAGCGCGGGGAAGGCGACCGGTCCCCGGGTGGCGGGCCCGTGCGCGGGGACCAGGCGGTGGGTCTCGTCCGGATCGAGCAGCTCGAGATTGCCGATCGGAGCGCTCGGATCGGCCAGCGCCGCCGCGAGCACCCGCACGAACCGCCCGCACAGCTGATCGGCGCTGTACGCGTCGAACAGGTCGGCGGCATAGCTCAGGCTCAGTTCGATACCGTCCGGAACCCCGTGCGCGGCTTGCGTTTCGGTCAACGTGAATTGCAGATCGAACTTGGCGGCCTCGAAACCCGGATCCTCGGCGAGCACATCGAGCGCACCCAGCTTCGGCAGCCCCGGCACCGCGTTGTGCACCGAGAGCATGACCTGGAACAGCGGGTGATGCGCCGCGGAGCGCACCGGGTCGAGCGCCTCGACCAGCCGCTCGAACGGAATATCGGCGTGCGCGAAGGCATCCAGATCGGTTTCGCGCACGGTGTCGAGCAGTTCGGTGAACGAGCTCGCGCCCGCCACCCGGGTGCGCAGTACCAGGGTGCCGACGAACATGCCGACCAGGCTGTCCAGTCGCGGATCGACGCGACCCCCGATCGGGGTGCCGATCACCACGTCCGAGGTGCCGCCGAGCCTGCCGAGCACGACCGCGAGGACCGCGTGCAGCAGCATGAAGACGCTGACCCCGTGGCGGCGCGCCAGTTCGGTCAGTTCCTCGTGCAGTTCGGCGTCGATGCGGGTGTGCACGGTCGCCCCGCGCTGGGACGGCACCGGCGGGCGCGGCCGGTCGGTGGGCAGGGTGAGGCAGTCCGGCAGTCCGGCGAGTTTGCCGGTCCAGTAGGCGAGCTGACGCGCGGCCGGGCTCTCCGGATCCGCCTCACCGCCGAGCACTTCGTGCTGCCACAGACTGAAATCGGCGTACTGCACCGGAAGCGGAGCCCATTCGGGCGCGCGGCGTGCCTCCCGGGCCGTGTACGCCAGTGCCAGATCCGCGGCCAGCGGCGCGGCGGACGCGCCGTCGGCGGCGATGTGGTGCACGACCAGCACCAGCACATGTTCCTCGGCGGTGATGCGCAGCAGCCGCGCCCGAATCGGAAGCTGCTGTGTCACATCGAATCCCGTGGCCCCGAAGGACCGGATGAACTCCGGCACCCCGGCGGCGGCGACCTCGGTCACCGGCACCGCCAGCGCCGGATCGGCGATGGGCAGCACGATCTGATGCGGACCGTCAGCGTCGGCCGGGTACACGGTGCGCAGCACCTCGTGCCTGCGCACCACATCGGCGACCGCCGCGCGCAGCGCGTCGGCGTCCAGCGCGCCGCGCAGGCGCAACACCAGCGGGATGTTGTACGCGCCCGATGCCGCGTCGAACCGGTTCAGCAGCCACAGTCGCTGCTGGGCCGGGGACAGCGGCACCCGGGCGGGCCGGGGCCGGGCCTGCAGCGCCGGACGGTGCGAACCGCCCGCCGACAGCGCCTGATCCAGCACCACCGCAAGCGCTTCCGGTGTCGGATGTTCGAACACCGCCCGCACTTCCAGACGGCAGCCCGAACCGGCGGCGATGCGCGCCACCAACTGGGTGGCCGAGAGCGAATTGCCGCCGAGGTCGAAGAAGCTGTGATCGGCGCAGACGCGTTCGCGGCCGACCACTTCGGCCATGGCCGCGGCGATGGTGATCTCGCTCGGTGTGACCGGTGCGCGCCCGGTGTCGGCGACCGTCAGGGTCGGCTCCGGCAGTGCCCGGCGATCGAGTTTGCCGTTGGGCGACAGCGGAATCGACGCCAGCGGCACGAGGGCCGAGGGCACCATATGCCCCGGAAGTCGTTGCGCGAGCTGCTCGCGCAGTTCCCTCGGGGTCACGGCCGGATCCGTCGAGGTGGCGAACCAGCACACGATATGCGCGCGGCCGCCCTCGTCATCGCGAACCTCGGTGTGCGCGAATCGAACTCCCGCGCACGCCGCGACGGCCGCGGTGATCTCGCCCAGCTCCACGCGGAAGCCGCGCACCTTGACCTGATCGTCGGCGCGGCCGACGAACACCAGATCACCGTCGGCGTTCCAGCGCACCAGGTCACCGGTGCGATACATGCGAGAGCCCGCTTCGCCGAACGGATTCGCCACGAAGCGCGCACCGCTGAGCGCCGGGCGGCGATGATAGCCGCGCGCCAGGCCGATACCGCCGATATAGAGCTCGCCCACCACGCCCGGCGGGACCGGGCGCAGGCGCGCGTCCAGCACCACCGTGGTGACACCGCGCATCGGACGGCCGAGCACGATCGGCCGGTCCGGGCGCATGGGCTCGGAGAAGGTGGCGGCGATGGTGGCCTCGGACGGACCGTAGCCGTTGATCATGTCGCGGCCGGGTCCCCACTGCTGCACCAGATCCCGGTCGAACGCCTCACCGCCGACGATCATGGTGCGCAGGCTCGGCAGCGACCAGCGCGCGGAATCGATGCTGGCCAGCGCGGCCGGGGTGATGACCGCGTGGGTCACCGCATTGGCCTCGATCAGTTCGGCCAGCGGATCGCCGCCGTAGACATCGGTCGGGACGATCACCATGGTCGCGCCCGCACACCAGGCGAGCAGCAATTCCAGCACCGCCACGTCGAAGCTCGGCGAGGCCAGGTGCATGGTGCGCGAGGCGGGTTCGACACCGAACCGGACCCGTTGCACCTCCGCGCAATTGAGCAGACCGCGATGGGTGACCGCGACGCCCTTGGGCAGACCGGTGGAGCCCGAGGTGTAGATCAGGTACGCGATGTCGTCCAGCCGCGGCGGATGCCGCAGCTCGGCATCGGCCAGCGGCGCGCCCGACAGCTCGGCGGCCGCGTCGACCGGCATCCACTCCACGCCGGAATCGGCCGGGAGCGCACCGTGATCGGCCGGGCGGGTGAGCCCGAAGCGCACCGCGGAGTCGGTGAGCATATGCCGGATGCGGTCGGCGGGGTGCCGCACGTCCACCGGCAGGAACGCCGCGCCGGTCTTGGCGATGGCCAGCGAGGCCGCCACCGATTCCACCGAGCGGGACAGACCAAGCGCCACCACGGTGCCGGGGCCGACACCGCATCCGATCAGCTTGCGCGCCAATCGGTTCGTCCACGCGTCGAGTTCACCGTAGGTGAGCGTCCGGTCCCCCGCGACCAGTGCGGGATGATCGGCCCGGACCGCCCGGGCGAACATCTCGGACAGCGTGATCGACGCGGCCGCGGCCGCACCGCGCGCGGGCATGAGGGTCGAACGCTCCCACGCCGAGAGCACCTCCGCATCACCGACGGCGGTGTGCGGGGCCGCGAGCAACGCCGCCAGCAGCCGGACGTACCGGCCGCCCATATGCTCGGCGCTCGCGGCATCGAACAGGTCGGTGGCGTAGGTCAGCGACATCTCGATGCCGTCCGGAGCACCCTGCGCGGTCACGCTTTCGGTGAAGGTGAACTGGAGATCGCATTTGGCCAGTCCGGGATCGACCGGGAATCCGGCCACCGCGACCTCGGGCAGGCGTATGGTCGGCGACCCCATATTGGTCAGCGACAGGCTCACCTGGAACAGCGGGTGATGCGCGGTCGAGCGCACCGGATTGAGCACCTCGACCAGCCGCTCGAACGGCAGATCGGCGTGGGCGAAGGCATCGAGATCACCGTCGCGCACCGCGGCCAGCACCTCGGCGAACGCGGCCGCGCCGTCGATCTCGGTGCGCAGCACCAGGGTTCCGACGAACATGCCGATCAGCCCGTCCAGCGCCGCGTCACCGCGCCCGGCGACCGCGGTGCCGATGGCGATGTCCCCGGTCCCGCTGGTGCGGGCGATCAGCACCGCCAGCACCGCGTGCAACAGCATGAAGACGCTGACATCGTGACGCCGGGCCGAATCCAGCACGCGGGCATGGAGTTCGGCGTCGATGCCGGTGACGATGCTCGCACCGCGATGCGAGGCCACCAGCGGGCGCGGCCGGTCCGCGGGCAGTTCCAGGCATTCCGGCAGGCCCGCGAGGCGTTCGGTCCAGTAGTGCAGTTGCTGCGCGGCCAGGCTGTCCGGATCGTCCTCGCTGCCGAGCAGATCACGCTGCCAGACACTGAAATCCGCGTACTGCACCGGCAGCGGCTCCCATTCGGGGGCCGATCCGGCGCCGCGCGCCCGATAGGCGGTGACCAGATCGCCCGCCAGCGGGGTGAGCGACCAGCCGTCGGCGGCGATGTGGTGAATCACCAGGATCAGCACGTGTTCGTCCAGGCCGACGCGCAGCAGCGCCGCGCGAATCGGGATCTGGGCGGCCAGATCGAATCCGGGCTCGGCGGGTTCGAGCGCGTCGGCGGCCACGGTGTGCGGGCTGGACACGATGCGGGTGAACGGCACCGTCACCTCGGCCGCGTCCAGTACCAGCTGACGCGGTCCGTCGCCGTCCTCGGGGAAGATCGTGCGCAGCACCTCATGCCGCTCGACGACATCGGTGACCGCCCGTTGCAGCGCGGTCGCGTCCAGGCGTCCGGTCAGGCGCAGACCCACCGGAACGTTGTAGGCCGCGGAGACCGTGTCGAACCGGTTCAGGAACCACAGCCGCTGCTGCGCCAGCGACAGCGGGATGCGCTCGGGCCGCGCACCGGCGGTCAGCGCCGGCCGAGCCGTGACGCCGATCGAATCATCGAGCAGCAGTGCCAATTCCGCCGGTGTCGGATGTTCGAACACCGCGCGGACCGCGAGCTGCTGTCCGGAGGCCGCCGCCAATCGTGCGACCAACTGGGTCGCCGAGAGCGAATTGCCGCCGAGTTCGAAGAAGCCGTGATCGGCACTGACCTGATCGTGGCCGAGCACATCGGCCATCACCCGCGCCACCAGTCTCTCCCCCGGGGTGCGGGGAGCGCGTCCCTGCGCGCCCGCGGCCCAGGTGGGCTCGGGCAGGGCCCGGCGATCGAGTTTTCCGTTGGGCGACAACGGAATCGACGCCAGCGGGACGAACAGCGCGGGCACCATGTGGATGGGCAGACGTTCGGCCACGAACTCGCGCAGGTACGCCGGGTCCGGTGCGGTCACCGCGACGGTGCCGGGCTCGGCGGTCGCGGGGACGACGAAGCACACGATGGCCGGACGGCCCGCCCCGTCGGGACGGATCTCGGTGTGCGCGAAGGCGATTCCCTCCGCGTCGGTGACCACGGCGGTGATCTCGCCCAGCTCGACGCGGAAACCGCGAATCTTCACCTGGTCATCGCTGCGGCCCACGAAGATCAGCTCACCGGTGTCGGTCCAGCTGACCACGTCACCGGTGCGGTACATCCGCTCACCCGGCACCGTCGCGAACGGATTCGCCACGAACCGGTGCGAGGTGAGCCCGGGACGCCGAATGTAGCCGCGCGCCAGGCCGTCTCCGCTGATGTACAGATCTCCGGCCACACCCGGCGGCACCGGGCAGAGCCGTTCGTCCAGCACCACCACCGCGGTGCCGCGGATCGGGCGGCCCAGCACCACGGCGGCCGCGTCCACGCTCAGCGGTTCCGAGATCACGCTCATGATGGTGGTTTCGGTGGGACCGTACCCGTTGTACATCGATCGCCCGACGGCCCAGCGCGCCACCAGCTCCGCGCCGACCGCCTCACCGCCGACCACCAGCGCTCGCAGCGCGGGCAGCCGCCAGCGGCTCGCGTCGATGCTGGCCAGCGCAGCCGGGGTGATGAAGGCATGGGTCACCCCGGTGCGCTCGAGCAGTTCGCCCAGTTCGTCACCGCCGTACACCTCGGGTGCGGCGAGCACCAGGGTCGCGCCCGTGCACCAGGCGAGCAGCAATTCCAGCACCGCCGCGTCGAAGCTCGGTGACGCGAAATGCAGTGCCCGGCAGTCGGATTCGACGCCGTAGCGGGTGCGCTGTTCGACCGCGAAGCCGCCGAGGCCGCGATGGGTGACCGCAACGCCCTTGGGCACACCGGTCGAACCGGAGGTGTAGACGATATAGGCGACATCGTCGATACCCAGGCCGCGCACGCGATCGTTCTCCCCGATCGGCGCGGCGCCGCCGGTGCGTTCGAGTTCCGCCAGCGTGAGCCAGTTCGGCCCCGGCGGCAATGCCGCGACATCGGCGGTGGTGGTAACGCCCACTCGCGCACCGGAATCGGTGAGCATATGGGTGATCCGCTCGGCGGGGTAGCGCATATCGATCGGTGCGAAGGCCGCGCCGGTCTTGGTGACCGCGACCGTGGCCAGCACCGAATCCGGGGACCGGGACAGGCCCAGCGCCACGATATCGCCGGGGCCGACGCCGTGCGCGATGAGCGCCCGCGCCACCCGGTTGGAGCGCTGATCCAGTTCGCCGTACGTCATGGTGCCCGCATCCGCCACCACCGCGAGCGCGTCGCGCGATGCCGCCGCGGCGGTGAAGAGTTCGGGCAGGGTCGCCGCGACCGGTCCGTTCACCCCGCGCGCGGGTACCAGTTCGGCGCGCTCGGGCACCGACAGCAGGTCGATATCGCCCACCGCCGTATGCGGGCGGCCGCTCACTCCGGCGAGCAGTCGAATGAAGCGCGCCCCGAGCCGTTCGGCGGTCGCCCGGTCGAACAGATCGGTGGCGTAGGTCAGCCGGATATCGATGCCGTCCGGATCACCCTGTGCGGTACGGGATTCGGTGAAGGTGAACTGGAGATCGAATTTCGCGATCTCCAATTCGATCTCGGCCACGGTGACCTCGAGCTCGTCCAGACGCGGCAGTCCCGGCATGGCGTCGTGCACCGACAGCATGACCTGGAACAGCGGATGATGCGCCGTGGAGCGCACCGGATCGATGGCCTCCACCAGGCGTTCGAACGGAATATCGGCGTGCGCGAAGGCATTGAGGTCATGATCGCGCACCGCGGTCAGCAGTTCGGTGAACGATGCGGCGCGATCGACCTCGGTGCGCAATACCAGCGTGCCCGCGAACATGCCGATCAGCGGATGCAGCCGGGCATCGGACCGGCCGGAGATCGGCGTGCCCACCGTGACGTCGCCGACCCCGGCCAGCCGGGCCAGCAGCACCGCGAGCACGGTGTGCAGCACCATGAACAGCGTCGCGTCATGGTCGCGAGCCAGCCGGGCCAGCGCGGCGTGCGAGGAGCCCTCCAGTCGAGCGGTGACCGAAGCGCCACGCTGCGACGGCTGAGCCGGGCGGGCCCGGTCGGCGGGCAGCTCCAGGCATTCGGGCAGTCCGCTCAGACGGTCGGTCCAGTACCCGAGCTGCCGGGTGGCGATACTGCCGGGATCGGCCTCATCGCCCAGCAGTTCGTGCTGCCAAATGCTGAAATCGGCGTACTGCACCGGCAATTCGGCCCAGTCGGGTGCGGTGCCCCGCAGCCGGGCGGCGTAGGCCGTAGCCAGATCCCCGGCCAGCGGTGCGGTGGAACCACCGTCGGCGGCGATATGGTGCACGACCACCGCGAGCACATGCTCGTGCTCGCCGACGCACAGCAGTTCCGCACGCAGCGGCAGCTCGGTGGTCAGGTCGAAGCCGCGCACGGCCAGCGCGCACAGCCATTCCTGTACCGCCCCGGCGGCCGAATCACGCACGGGCAGCGCGAATTCCGCGGCGTCGACCGGCAGCACCACCTGGTGCGGACCGTCCGCGTCCTGGGGGAAGAGTGTGCGCAGCGCCTCGTGCCGGCGCACCACATCGCCCAGTGCCGCGGTCAGCGCGTCCCGGTCCAGCGCTCCGCGCAGGCGCAGTGCCACCGGAATGTTGTACGCCCCCGACTCGGTGTCGAACCGGTTCAGGAACCACAGTCGCGCCTGCGCCGGGGACAGCGGGATCCGGGCCGGGCGGGTGGCCCGGCCCAGTGCCGGCAGGGCCGGATCATCCTGTGCCAGCAGCTCATCCAGGAAGCGGGCCAGCTCCTGCGGCGTCGGATGTTCGAAGACCGCGCGCACGCCGAGGCGGCGACCGGTCACGGTCGCGATGCGCGCCACCAACTGGGTTGCCGAGAGCGAGGTGCCGCCGAGTTCGAAGAAGTCATGATCGGCGCACACACTGTCCAGGCCGATGACCTCGGCCATCGCCGTTGCCACCAGGATCTCGGCGGGGGTCTCCGCCGCACGGCCCGTTGCCACTTCGTATTCCGGATCCGGCAGCGCCCGGCGATCGAGCTTGCCGCTGGGCGCGAGTGGAATGCGTTCGAGCACCGTGACCGCCGCGGGCACCATATAGCCGGGCAGCCGGGTCGCGGCGTGGGCGCGCACCGCGTCCCGATCGGGGCGCTCCGCACCGGACGGCACCACGTATCCGACGATGCGCGGGGTGCCGGTGTCATCGGCGCGGATCTCGGTGTGCGCGAAGCCGATTCCGGGGTATCCGGCCAGCACCGCGCTGATCTCGCCGAGTTCGATGCGGAAGCCGCGGATCTTCACCTGATCATCGCTGCGGCCGACGAACACCAGCTCGCCGGTACCGTTCCAGCGCACCACGTCACCGGTGCGGTACATGCGCTCACCGGGGGCCGCGGCATATGGATTGGCAACGAACCGATCCGAGGTGAGCGCGGCCCGGCCGACATAGCCCCGGGCCAGGCCCATACCGGACACGTACAGCTCCCCCGCCACGCCGACCGGCACCGGGCGCAGCCGGGTGTCCAGCACGGCCAGAGCCGCACCCCGGATGGGACGGCCGAGCACCACCGGGCGATCGGGGGCCAGCGCCTCCGAAATCGCCGGGGCCACGGTCGCTTCCGACGGACCGTAGGCATTGAACATGGCGCGATCACCGGCCCAGTGCGCCACCAGATCCGGACTGACCGCCTCACCGCCGACCACCAGGCAGCGCAGCGCGCGCAACGGCCGCGCCACCGGATCGATGGTCGCGAGCGCGGCGGGCGTGATGAAGGCGTGGGTGACCCCGTTGTCCTGCAACAGCGCCGCCAGTTCGTCACCGCCGTAGATATCGGCGGCCGCGACCACCATGGTCGCGCCCACCGACCAGGCCAGCAGCAACTCGAGCACCGAGGCGTCGAAGCTCGGTGACGCGAAATGCAGAGTGCGGCTGTGTGATTCCAAGCCGTACCGATCGCGCTGCTCGAATGCGAAGGCGGCCAGGCCGCGATGCGGTACCGCGACGCCCTTGGGCAGGCCGGTCGATCCGGAGGTGTAGATGATGTAGGCCAGATCATCGGCCAGCAGCGGCCGCGATCGCTCCGAATCGGTCACCGGGGCAACCGATCCGGTGGCGTCCAGCTCATCGAGCAGCAGCCAGGACACACCCGGCTCGGCGGGCAGCCGCTCCCGATCCGAGGCGATGGTCAGACCCAGTCGCACCCCGGAATCGGTGAGCATATGCCGGATCCGGTCCTCGGGATGGCGCACATCGACCGGCAGATACGCCGCTCCGGTCTTGGTGACCGCCACCGTGGCCAGTACCGATTCCAGCGAGCGCGCCAACCCCAGCGCGATCACCTGACCGGGTCCGGCACCCTGCGCGATCAGGGTGCGCGCCAGGCGATTCGACCATTCGTCGAGTTCCCGATAGGTCAGCGTGCGGGTCCGCGAGATCAGCGCGATCCGATCGGGATCGCCCGCGGCGGCGGCGAACAGCTCGGGCAGGGTGCGCACGCTGCCGGTGGCGGCACCGCGCACCGGGGCCAGCGACCGCGCTTCCAGCGGGGTGAGCAGTGCCAGATCGCCCACGGCGGCACCGGGTTCGGCGACGGCGGCATCCAGCAGTCGCAGATAGCGCCGGCTCATTTCCACCGCGGTGTTCCGATCGAACAGATCGGTGGCATAGGTCAGGCACAGTTCCAGCCCGCCCGCCTGTCCGGCGCTGTCCGGCGCCTCGGTGAAGGCGAATTGCAGATCGAATTTCGCTGCCGCCGGGTCGATTCGGGTGATGCCGACCTCGAGGTCGGGCAGTCGCAACGCCGGTGCGGCGAAATTGTCCAGCGACAGGCTGACCTGGAACAGCGGATGGTGCGCGGTGGAGCGGTCCGGGTTGATCGCCTTCACCAGTCGTTCGAACGGCAGGTCCGCGTGCGCGAACGCCTCCAGATCGGCCTCGCGCACGGTGCGCAGCAGCTCGGTGAAGGACGCACCGCCCGCGACGCTGGTGCGCAACACCAGGGTGCCGACGAAAGCGCCGATGAGCCGGTCGAGTTCGGGTTCGGCGCGGCCCGCGATGGCGGTGCCGATCGCGATATCGGTGCTGCCGCCGAGCCGGGCCAGCAGGACCGCGAGCACCGCGTGCAGCACCATGAACTCGCTGACCTCGTGCGTGCGAGCCAATTCGGTCACCCGCGCGGCCAGATCCGCGTCCACGCGGGCGCGCACCGAACCACCGGAATGGGTTGCGACCGTGGGCCGGGGGCGATCGGTGGGCAGATCGTGGCAGTCCGGGATACCGGCCAAACGGGTGCGCCAGTAGTCCAGCTGCCGGGCGGCGACGCTCTGCGGATCGTCCTCGTCACCGAGCAGCTCGGCATGCCAGACCGAGTAATCCGCGTATTGCACCGCCAGCGGCGACCATTCGGGCGCGCGCCCGGTACGGCGCGCCGCGTAGGCGGTCATCAGATCGGTGGCCAGCGGTGCGAGCGACCAGCCGTCCATGGCGATGTGATGCACCACCAGCGCGAGTGCGTATTCGTCATTTCCGGTGCGCAGCAGCTCCACTCGCAGCGGCAGTTCGGCGGTCAGGTCGAAGCCCTGCTCCGCGGCGAGCTCGACATGCTGTTCGAGTTCGAGCGGGGAGGTCTCCAGTACCGACAGCGGCAGCGGCGCCTCGTGCACCGGCATGACCACCTGGTGCACGCCCTCGTCGTCGAGCGGGTAGAGCGTGCGCAGGATCTCGTGCCGGGCGATGACATCGGTGAGGGCGGCGCGCAGCGCGGGCTCATCCATCGCACCGCGCAGGCGCAGCGCCACCGGAATGTTGTACGCGCCGGAGGTGGGATCGAACTGGTTCAGGTACCACAGGCGCATCTGCACCGAGGACAGCGGCACCCGGGCGGGCCGGGTGAGTTCGCCCAGTCGCGGCCGGTCCGAGAACGTCTGTCCGGCAGCCTGATCCAGGATGCGCGCCAGGCCCTCGGGGGTGGGATATTCGAAGACGTCGCGGACCGCCGGGCGGTATCCGCACGCGGCCGCGATCCTGGACACCAGACCGGTCGCCGAGAGCGAATTGCCGCCGAGGTCGAAGAAGCTGTGATCCGCGCTGATGTGCTCGCGTCCCAGCAGGGCGGCCATCTCGGCGGCGACCAGCATCTCGGTGGGGGTCGAGGGCGCGCGGCCCGCCGACATTCCCGCGTTCCACTCCGGATCGGGCAGTGCGCGGCGATCGAGTTTTCCGCTGGGAGACAACGGGATCGAGGACAGCGCGGTGACCGAGGACGGCACCATATGCGCGGGCAGCCGGGTACCGGCGTGCGCGCGCACCGCCTGGGGGTCCAGGCTGTGCGGCGGATCGGCGAGCACATAGCTGACGATGTGCGCGCGTCCGGCCGCATCGTGCCGAACCTCGGTGTGCGCGAAGCGAATTCCGGGCACGGTGGCGACCACCGCGGTGATCTCGCCCAATTCGATGCGGAAGCCGCGCACCTTGACCTGGTCATCGCCGCGACCGGCGAAGACCAGCTCACCGCCGCTCGTCCAGCGCACCAGATCGCCGGTCCGGTACATGCGCGCACCGGGCGCGCCGAACGGATCCGCGATGAAACGGGCAGAGCTCTGCCCCGGCCGCGCGAGATACCCGCGCGCCAGACCCGCGCCACTGATGTACAGCTCGCCGACCACGCCGACCGGGACGGGACGCAGATGGCGATCCAATACGGCCAGACCGGTGCCCTGAATCGGGCCGCCGAGCACGATCTGCCGCTGCGGCGCCAGGGCATTGGAGATCGCCACGGCGACCGTCGCCTCGGAGGGCCCGTAGGCGTTGAACAGTCTGCGGCCGACCGCCCAGCGCTCGACGAGCTCCGCGCCCACGGCCTCACCGCCGACGATCAGCGAGCGCAGCGCCGGCAGCGGGTGCTCGTCCGCGTCGAGCCCGGCCAGCACGACCGGGGTGAGGAACGCGTGCGTGACCTGTTCGCGCTCCAGCAGTTCCGCGAGTTCCGCGCCACCGTAGAGCTGTGCCGGCGCCACCACCAGGGTTGCGCCCGCGCCCCAGGCCAGCAGCAGTTCGAGCACCGCGGCATCGAAGCTCGGGGAGGCGAAATGCAGTGTCCGGGAGCCGGATTCGACGCCGAAACGATCGGACATGGTGCGGGTGAAATTGGTGAGGCCGGTATGCGTGACGGCCACACCCTTGGGCGTGCCGGTCGATCCGGAGGTGTAGATGAGGTACGCGATATCCGACATCCGTTGCGGTGCGGTGCGATCCGCATCGGTGACCGGTCCGTCCGGCAGCGCCGCCAGGCGGGCGGTGAGCGCGGGATCATCGAGTACCAGCCAGGTGACGCCGTCATCCGGCAGCGCAGCACGCTGCGCGGTCCCGGTCACACCGATCCGAGTGCCCGAGTCGGTGAGCATATGCGCGATGCGTCGCTGCGGGTAGGCCGGATCGACGGGCAGGAATCCCGCACCCGATTTGGCCACCGCGACGGTCGCGCACACCGAATCGATGGAGCGCGGAATGCCGAGTGCCACTATGGTTTCCGGTCCCACGCCGTGCGCGATGAGCAGGCGGGCGAGCCGGTTCGAGCGGCGATCCAGTTCGGCATAGGTCAGCTGTTCGCCGCCGAACCGCACCGCGACGGCCGCGGGATCGATGGCGGCCGCGGCCGCGAAGATATCGGCGAGCGTCCGCGCCGGTGTCCCGGCCGGACCCGATACCGTTGTGAGCGCGGCGGTTTCGGCCGAATCGAGCAGTGGCAGCGCACCGACCGAACGCTCCGGATCGGCCACCGCGGCGGTGAGCATCCGGGTGAACCGTTCGGCGATCCGCTGGGCGGATTCGGACTCGAACAGGTCGGTGGCGTAGGTCAGGGCGAGGTCGACCCCGGCCGGATCGCCCTGTGCGGTATGCCTTTCGACGAGCGTGAACTCCAGATCCCAGCGCGCCCCGCCGGTGGCGAGGGCGCTCGCGGCGGCCTCCAGTCCGGGCAGGCGCATCGGGGCGGGGGTGGAGCTGTGCAGCGAGAGCATGACCTGGAACAGCGGATGATGCGCCGCGGAGCGGGTCGGGGCCAACGTGTCCACGAGCTGTTCGAAAGGCAGTTCGGCGTGCGCGAAGGCATCCAGATCGGCCGCGCGCACGGTGCCGAGCAGGTCCGCGAACGATGCGCCGGTATCGACGGCGGTGCGCAGCACCACCGTGCCGACGAACATGCCGATCAGATCGTCCAGGCGCGGATCGACTCGGCCCGCGACCGGGGTGCCGATGGCGATGTCCTCGGTCGCCGCCAGCCGCGCCAGCAGCGCCGCCAGCGCGGCGTGCAGCACCATGAATACGCTGACGCCGTAGCGCTGGGACACCGTGTTCAGCGCGGTGTGCAGTTCCGCGCCCAGCGATGCGGCGATACTCGCGCCGCGCTGGGAGGCCACCGCGGGGCGCGGCCGATCCGCGGGCAATTCCAGGCATTCGGGCAGATCCGCCAGGCGCTCGCGCCAGTAACCCAGTTGCGCGGCGGCCGGGCTGGCCGAATCCTCGGGGCTGCCGAGCATATCGTGTTGCCACACACTGAAATCCGCGTACTGGACGGGCAACGCGGACCACTGCGGCGCAGCCCCGGCCAGCCGGGCCGCATAGGCGGTCGCCACATCGGTGGCCAGCGGGGTCAGCGACCAGCCGTCGGCGGCGATGTGGTGAATGACCACCACCAGCAGATGATCGGTCGCGCTCAGGCGCAGCAGTCCGGTGCGGATCGGCAGTTCCGCCGTGAGATCGAAACCGGCGGAAGCGAATTCGAGCGCATCGGCATCGGCGGTCTCGACGGCCGAGGCGATGCCCACCAGGGGCAGCTCCGCCGGGGTCGCCCGCACCACCTGGTGCGGACCCGTGGCATCCTCCGGGAAGACGGTGCGCAGCACCTCGTGCCTGCCCACCACATCGGTGAGAGCCTGTTGCAGGGCAACGGGTTCCAGACTTCCGGACAGCCGCAGGCCGATCGCGATGTTGTACGCGCCGGACGCGCTGTCGAACCGATTGAGGAACCACAGTCGCTGCTGCGCCGGGGACAGCGGCACCCGCGCGGGGCGCTCCCCCGCTTCCAGCGCCGGCCGCTCGACGGCGGGCGCGGAGCGGTCCAGCAGCTCGGCGAGCGCGCCGACGGTCGGCGCGTCGAACAGTGCCCGAACCTCCACCC
Source organism: Nocardia sp. NPDC058058 (assembly GCF_042885355.1). Lineage (NCBI taxonomy): Bacteria > Bacillati > Actinomycetota > Actinomycetes > Mycobacteriales > Nocardiaceae > Nocardia > Nocardia sp. NPDC058058. The sequence goes on from NZ_JBHVSA010000001.1 coordinate 1,509,090, forward strand.
GGGTCCGCAGCGCCGGCCCGAGCCTGCCCGCGACCTTGGTCGCCAGCAGCGAATTGCCGCCGAGGGCGAAGAAGTCGTCGTCCAGACCGACCTTCTCGATGCCGAGCACCTCCGCGAGGGTCGCGGCCACCGCGCGCTCGGTGCGGGTGCCGGGTGCGCGGTAGCGGGCCACGGCGAACACCGGCTCGGGCAGGGCGCGCCGGTCCACCTTGCCGGTCGCGGTCACCGGCAGTTCGGGCAGCACCATGAGCGCGGCCGGAACCATGTACGCGGGCAGCAGGGCGCCGAGCCGGGTGCGCAGCGCGTCCGGCTCGATATCGCGACCCGGTGCGGGCGCGAGGTACGCGACCAACTGCTCACCGCGACGCGCGTCGGTATGTGCCAGCACGACGGTGGCGTCGACCTCGTCCTGCGCCAGCAGCGCGGCCTCGATATCGCCGAGTTCGATGCGGAACCCGCGCACCTTGACCTGGAAGTCGGTGCGCCCGTGATATTCCAGTTCCCCCGCCGTGCTCCAGGAGGCGAGATCGCCGGTGCGATACATGCGTTCGCCCGCGCTCGCCGCGAACGGATCGGGTACGAAGCGCTCCGCCGTCAGCGCGCCCAGGCCGATATAGCCGTGCGCCAACTGGATTCCCGCCAGGTACAGATCGCCGACGACGCCGGCGGGCACCGGGCGCAGGCGGGCGTCGAGCACGTACACCCGGGTATTCCATTCCGGGCGGCCGATCGGCACATCATCGAGGTCGGCATCGTCGACCAGGTGTGCGGTCACCGAGACCGCGGCCTCGGTGGGGCCGTACAGATTCCACAGCCGCACAGCGGGATTGGCGCGACGGAAGCGCTGCGCGAGCGCGGCGGGCAGCGCCTCGCCGATGGCGAGCACCGCGCGCACCGATTCCGATAGCTCCCGCGCTCCGGCGGTGAGCGCGGTCAGCAGTGACGGCACCAGGTGCAGCACCGTGACCCGCTGCTCCCGGATCAGCGCCGTCAGCCGGGCCGGATCACGCTGGGCGTCCGGCGCGGCGATCACGGTGCGGCCACCGGTGAGCAGACCCGAATAGAACTCCCAGACCGAAAGGTCGAAGGTGGCGGCGGTCTTCAGCAGTACCGTGTCATCCCCGGTGATGCCGAAAGTGGCTTGTTTCCAGAGCAATTGGTTCACCACCGCGCGATGCGGCACCGCCACACCCTTGGGGCGGCCGGTGGAACCGGAGGTGAAGATGACGTAGGCGGTGTTCAGCGCGCGCAGCGAGGTGATCCGGTCGTGGTCGAGCACCGGGTACGGCGGCAGCGCGGACAGATCGAGCGTGTCGATCTCGAGCACCGGAATGCCGTTGTGCGGCAAGCCGGCCGCATCCGCGCGCACCGTGAGCACGCAGTTCGGCGCGGCGGTGGCCAGGATGGCCGCCAGGCGTTCGGCGGGCTGATCCGGATCGAGCGGGACGTACGCGCCGCCCGCGGCGGCCACCGCGTACATGCCGATGATCAGTTCCGCCGAGCGTCGCATCGCCAGCGCGACCCGCACCTCCGGGCCGACTCCGAGCGAGATCAAATGGCGGGCAAGGCGATTGACCCGTTCGGAGAATTCCCGATAGGTCACCGCCACCGGCGCGGCCGAGCCGGTGGCATCCACCAGTGCCACCGCGCCGGGGGTGCGCGCGGCCTGGGCGGCGAACAGCGACACCAGGGTCTGGCGCGGGTCGACCGGATGACCGGTGGCGTTCCAGTGCTGCAGAATGCGCCGGCGCTCGGCCCGATCCAGCAGTTCCAGCTCGCCGATCACCTGATCGGGGCATACGGCCACATCGGCGAGTAGCCGCTCCAGCCGACCGGCGATACCGGCGACCGTGCTCTCGTCGAAAAGGTCCGTGGCATAGACGAAATGGCCGGTGATACCGGCCGGTGCGCCCGCGTCGTCGTAGTGGTCGGTGAGCACCAATTGCAGATCGAATTGCGCGACGCCGGTCTCGATCTCACTGCCGGACACCGAGACCCCGGGCAGTTCGATATCTATGCGGCCCAGGTTCTGGAAGGAGAAACCGATCTGCACCAGCGGATGCCGGGCGGTGGAGCGCACCGGATTCAGCTCTTCCACCAGGCGTTCGAACGGCAGCTGCGCATGCGCGAATGCCGCCAGATCCAGCGCGCGCTGCCGGATCAGCAGGGTGCGGAAGGATTCGGCGGGATCGGGCTGCGCCCGGAACACCACGGTATTGACGAACATGCCGATCAGCTCGTCCAGCTGCGCCTCACCGCGCCCGGCGACCGGGGTGCCGACCGCGATGTCGAGACCGCCGGAGAGCCGGGACAGCAGTACCGCGAAGGCCGCGTGCACGGCCATGAACAGCGTCGCGTCGGTATCGCGCGCGAGCCGCAGCAGATCCGCGTGCGCGGCGGCGGGCACCGATACGCCCGCCTTCGCACCCCGGAAGGACTGCACCGCCGGGCGCGGACGGTCGTAGGGCAGCGACAGCTCATCGGGCAGCTCGGCCAGCCGGTGACGCCAGTAATCCAGTTGTGCCGCGGCAAGACTCGACGCATCGGCGGCATCGCCGAGGGTTTCGGCCTGCCACCGGCTGTAGTCGGCGTACTGCACCGCGAGCGGGATCCAGCCGGGGGCGTGTCCCGCGGCGCGCGCGGTATAGGCGCGCGAGAGATCCGCGAAGAACGGTGCGAGCGACCAGCCGTCGGCGGCGATGTGGTGAATCACCACCGCCAGCACGTGATCCCGTGGTCCGGTGCGCAGCAATTCCATTCGCAGCGCGGTCTCGGTGGTCAGCTCGAATCCGCGAGAGGCGAAGGCGTGCAGGCGATCATCGAGTTCGGCGGCGCTCACCTCGACGATCTCGAGCGCCGGTACGGCACGGTCTGCGGCCACGATCTGCTGATGCGGCCCCTCGGCGCTGTCCGGGAATACCGTGCGCAGCGGTTCGTGCCGGGCGATCAGATCCGCGACCGCCGCGCGCAGCGCCGCGGTATCGAGGTCACCGCTCATGCGAACCGCGAAGGGAATGTTGTAGGTACGGGCACTCGGATCGAAGCGGTTGATGAACCAGACGCGCAGCTGCGCCGGGGAAAGCGGAATGTGCGCCGGACGCGGGCGCGCGACCAGCTCGGTACCCGTGGCCGAAGGCAGCAGCGTGGCCACCCGGGCGGCCAATCCCGCGACCGTGGTCTCCTCCAGCACCAGTCGAACCGGTACGGCCACACCGAGTTCCGCGCCGGTGCGCGCGGCGACCCGGGTCGCGCTCAGCGAATTGCCGCCGAGTGCGAAGAAGCCGTCGTCCAGGCCGATGCGCTCGATGTCGAGCACCTCGGCCAGGACCGCGGCGACCACGCGCTCGGCCGGGGTGACCGGTGCGCGATAGCTGACGGTCGCCGCGACGGGCGCGGGCAGTGCGCGGCGATCGAGTTTGCCGTTGGCGGTCAGCGGAATCGCGTCCAGCACCACGCAGGCGGCGGGCACCATATAGTCCGGCAGGCGTTCGGCCAGCGCCGCCCGCAGCTCCGTGATATCCAGTGCGGCAGCGGATTCGGTGACGACGTAGGCGACGATGGCGGGTTCGCCGGAATCGTCGTCGCGCACGATCACCGCGGCCTGGCCGATTCGATGCTGCGCCAGCAGCGCCGCCTCGATCTCACCGAGTTCGATGCGGAAGCCGCGCACCTTCACCTGATCGTCCGCGCGCCCGAGGTATTCGAGTTCCCCGGCGGGCGTCCAGCGGCCCAGATCGCCGGAACGGTACAGCCGGGTGCCCGGTGCGCCGAACGGATCGGCCACGAAACGGGTCGCGGTCAGCGCGGCCTGCCCCAGGTAGCCGCGCGCGAGTTGGGAACCGCTGACATAGATTTCACCGGCGACGCCGATGGGCACCGGCCGCAGTCGATGATCGAGCAGGAAGATGCCCAGGCCCGCGATGGCCCGCCCGATACCGCCGCCACCGGCCGCCGCGGCCGCGCGATCGAGCGCGCGGTAGGTGACGTGCACGGTGGTCTCGGTGATGCCGTACATGTTGATCAGGCGCGGCGCGGTCTCCTCGTGCCGCTGATACCAATCCGCCAGGCGACGCGGTTCCAGCGCCTCACCGCCGAAGATGATGTAGCGCAACGCCAGTGGCGGTGCGCTCGGATCGAGATCGGCGGCCGCCCGGTCGGCGGCGACCAGCTGGGAGAACGCCGACGGGGTCTGGTTCAGCACCGTCACCTGTTCGCGGCGCAGCAGTTCCAGGAACAGCTCGGGCGAGCGCGAGGTCTCGTAGTCCACCACCGCGAGCGCGCCGCCGTGCAGCAGCGGCCCCCACAGCTCCCACACCGAGAAGTCGAAGGCGTAGGAGTGGAACAGGGTCCACACATCGTGGTGGTCGAACGCGTACTCGGCATCGGTATTCGCGAACAGTGTCACCACGTTCGCGTGCGGGATCTGCACGCCCTTGGGGCGGCCGGTGGATCCCGAGGTGTAGATGACGTAGGCGATATTGCCGGGATTGAGCACCCCGTGCCGGTCGGCCGGGGTCACGGGTGAACCGTCGGCGGCCGGATCGATCGCCTCGATCATGATCGCCGGGAGCTCGCCCGGGAGTGCCGTGGGCAGTGCGGCGGTGGTGATCACGCAGGCGGGACGAGCGTCGGAGAGCATGTACTGGATGCGATCGGCCGGATAGTCCGGGTCGACGGGCAGATAGCCGCCGCCGGATTTGACCACCGCGAGCAATGCGACCACCAGGTCGATCGAGCGCGGCAGCGCGACCGCCACCAGCGTTTCGGGGCCGACGCCGTGCCGGATCAGCTCGCGGGCCAGACGATTGGCGCGGGCATCGAGTTCGGCGTAGGTCAGGGTGGCGTCACCGTGCAGCACCGCGGTGGCGCCCGCGTGCGCGGCGACCGCGGCGTCGAACAGTTCGGTCAGGGTGGTGGTGGCGGGCAGTGACCGGGCCGGGGTGAGCGCCCACTCCCGCAGTACCAGTTCGCGTTCGGCCGGACTCAGCGCCGACAGCTCGTTGAGACCGGATTCCGGTGCCGTGACGAGGAATTCATTGAGGTAGTCCAGGAAGCGCCGATGGTGCGCGCGCAGCTCGGCGGCGCTGTAGCGGGCCGGATTGCCGATGAAGTCGACGTGCAGTTCACCCGGGCCGGAACCGTTGTAGATATTGATGGACAGGTCTTCGACCGCGCCGGTGGACAGCAGATGCATGGTCGCCGGGGCATCACCGAAACGAATGCCGTTGTGGAACAGCATGATATTGAGGACCGGGCCGAAGAAGCTGCGGTGTTCGCCCGCGCCGCCACGATCGCGCTGCATATCCTCGTGCCGGTAGCGCTGATGGCGCAGCGCGTCGCGGATATTCGGGCCGACGGTCGCGGCCAGGTCCGCGATGCTGCGGGCGGCGGCGATATCGATGTGCAGCGGAATCACATTCGATACGTAGCCCGCGGACATGCGCAGCTCATGGGTGGTGCGCGCGGTGACCGGCAGGCTCAGGGTGACCCGTGCGCGCCCGGTGACCGCGGCCAGGTACGCGGCCACACCGGCGGTGAGCAGCGTCGCGCGCGATTCGCCCAATCGTTCGCGCGCCGAATCGAGTCCGGCCAGGCTCGCCGGTGTCAGCATGCCGCCTTCGATCCAGCGATCGGCTTCGGCGGGACCGTAGCGGTCGCTGAGGGTGAACGCGGAGTCGATGGCATCGAGGCGCCCGCGCCAGAAACTCCGGTCCTGGTCGAAGGCCGCCGATTCCCGGTAGGCGTTCTCGTGTTCGTACAGCGCGCGCAGATCCGGCGCGGCGGCCGGGCTGGGCGCGCTGCCGTCGGTGAGCGCGTTGTAGTGCTCGGCGATGCGCGCCACCAGCAGCATGGCGCCGTAACCGTCGATGGCGATGTGGTGCATCTTGGCGTACCAGAGGTATTCGGCCGCGCCGATGCGCAGTACGGCCGTGGTGTAGAGCTTGTTGTCCAGCAGTGCGATGGGCTCGGCGCAGTCACCGCGCATCCAGGCCAGCGCGGCCGCGCGCGGATCGTCACAGGAGCGGAAGTCGTGCCTGTCGATTTCGATCGAATCGTCCGCTAATACCAGTTGCCTTGGGGTGCCCGCAACTTCGACGATCCGCAGCCGAAAACTCTGCAAATCATCAGCACATAGACGTATGGCGTTCCCGAGTCGGGAAACGTCGAAATCGCCGTGGATCTCGACGTACTGCGCCACCGTCAACGGGACACCGGGCGCGATGTGCTGGGCGTTCCAGATACCGGTCTGCGCCTCTGACAAGGGGAAAGAGCTAACGGTGTCCGATGCGTCACGACCTGCGGGCTCCGAGGCCAAGGCGGTCATCAAAACACTCCAATCGCCGATAGAGGAATCAGGACTTTCTCCGAGCGTTCTCGAGGCAGCCAGCAACACTTCCGCAAAGCTCCGAGTAGGGAGTCGTCCAGACCAGGCGGCCGGATTGGTTTTCGTCCGAAATCTCTTGATAAGCCGGTCAATTCCGGCAAAGGGCGCGATTCCTTCACTGGCGCAGCAAGAATCGGCCGACGCTGGAAGCGACCGGCCGAGCGCGATTGCGATACTTAGACGGCGGACCTCATCGCACCGTCACCACCCGGCTGTGCCAGCCGGTGGAACCACTGGGAAACGGCGGCGTGCGCCGATCGGTCTGCTGCTCCCCCGAACGATCGGTGGCGCGCACCCGCAGGGTGTGATTGCCCGGCGTGGCATCCCAGCGCCAGGTCCATTGCCGCCAGGTGTCGAGCGAATACTCGCTCGCGAGCGTGGCGTCCTCCCAGGGCTGATCGTCCACCTGCACCTGGACGCCGTCGATACCGCGCCGCTGTGCCCAGGCCACCCCGGCCACCATCACCGTCCCCGCCGGGACGGTCGCGAAGGCGGCGGGCACATCGATTCGCGAGGCGGTCTTGATCGGGGCACGATCGGCCCAGCCGCGCTCGGTCCAGTAGGCGCGCACCCGATCGAATCGGGTCAATTCCAGATCCACCACCCATTTGGTGGCAGAGACGTAGCCGTAGAGGCCGGGCACCACCAGCCGCGCGGGATAGCCGTGCGCGATCGGCAGCGGTGCGCCGTTCATACCTACCGCGAGCAGGGCATCGCGCCCGTCCAGCACCGCCGCCAGCGGGGTGCCGATGGTGAAACCGTCGATGCTGCGCGAGAGCAGCATATCGGCGTCGGGGTGAATTCCGGCCTCCGCCAGCAGATCCGCGATCGGATAGCCGAGCCAGCGCGCGGTCCCGGCGAGATTGCCGCCGACCTCGTTGGATACGCAGGTGAGCGTGATGACCCGCTCCACCGGCGTACGCATGCGCAGGCGGTCCATATCGAATTCGACGGTGCGATCGGTCATTCCGTGAATCCGCAGCCGCCAGTCACCGCTGGTCAGCGCGGGCAACTGCAACGCGGTGTCGACCCGGTAGAAATCGGCGGCATCGGTGACGAACGGCGTGACGCCCGCGACCTGGGCCTGCACCTCCGGAAACACCGTGGGCGCGGGCTGTTTCGGGCGGGGCAGCAGGAAACGAGCACGATCGGCGACCACATCGTGCAATCGCGCGCCCAGCTGCCGACCGGCCGCCGCCGCGACGAGCGCGAGCGCGCCCACCCCCGCCGCCGTCGCCAGGAACCGGCGGCGCGATACGGCCGCCGGTTCGAGCGAGCGCAGCGCCGGTGTGCCGCCGACGAGCAGGCGCAGTGCGATGATCCCGGCGGCAATGCCGACAACTGTCGGCAGCACGAACCACATATCGGCCGTTGGCCTTTGCAGTGCGGCACCCGCGGTGACGGCGCCCAGCAACAGCAGCAGTACACTTCCTACCGGACGCCGCCGCTCCAGCATGCCCGCCACCGCGGCGCCGACCGCCATCACCGCACCCATCGAAATGAACAGCGCCAGTTTGTCATTGCTGCCGAAGCGCCGAATCGCGGCGTCCTTCAACGCATGTGGCGTGTGATCGACCATGGTCGAACCCAGCACGAAGAACGGCGAGGACGCCGGATCGATGAATACCGCCACCAGATGACCCACACCCAGCACGGTCGCCGCCGCGAGCAGTCCGGCCACCGCGCCCCGGACCAGATGACCGCGCACTACCGGTGAATTCGGCTGGGGCGCTGTGAGAGTGCTGCTGGGGGCGGACATGGCGACTACTTCCGGTAGGCCGGCTTACCGGCTCAGGTGATGAGGTTGAGACTGGCTATCGGCGTGGTGGTCGGCTGTGCGGACCCACCGGCCGGTTCGACGGTGACCGCCAGGGTGTCCACCGATCGGAACGGTGTCACCAGCGGTGCGCCGGTGGACCCGGACAGCACCGCGGCCGAGCGCGGCGTGCCGCCGAGCGGAACCAGCCACACCTGATAGGCGTGCGCGCCGGGCGGGGGCTGTACATCGCGAAACCGCACCGAGGCGGCGGAAAGCGCTGCCGAGACATGTATTTCGAGCTGCCCGCCGGTGCTGACCGGGACGATTCTGATCGTCATATCGGGTTGCTGATCGATCATCGCCGCCGAGAGCACATCGCCGGTCGGATGGGTGCCGGTCCGGAACACCATGAAGCCCACGCCCATTCCGAGCGCCACCACCATGACCACGGCCGCAGCCAGCCAATCCAGCCGGGAGAACGGTCCCATACCCCAGATCCGGCGCCGATCATCGCGATCCAGCGCGGCCACCAGCACCCGGTCCAGGGCGCGCATCAGCCGATCTTCCAAATCGGCGGGGGCCGGACAACTGTCGACAATGCTGAGTTCGGCCATCGTCTCGCGGATCGAGGACACGGTGGCGTCGAATTCGGCGACCGTGAGCCGATCGGCAAGATCCCGCCGCAGTTCGATGTCGCCCCGTTCGGAATCGGTGACGGCGTCCATCGCGTACGGGTAGGCGAGCTCGAGCAGATCCATGTCCGGCCGCTCGATGGTGCTCATCAGAGGTCACCTCCTGTCAGGCAGGCCGCTAGGCGCTTGAGACCATCGCGGATACGGGTTTTCACGGTGGGCACCGGGGTGCCCAGCTCCTCGGCGACCTCGGCATAGGTGCGGCCGCCGTAATACGCCAGCGCGATGGTCTCGCGCTGGATCGGGGTCAGCGTCTCCAGGCAGCCCTGTACCGCTCGCTCCTCGAAACGCTGTTCCACCGCCTCCAGCACGACATCGTGATCGCGGCCCAATTGCAGTTGGCCGTAGGCGATATCGCGTCCGGCGGCCGAATGCTCGACCCGGATGCGATCGACCGAGCGCCGATGCGCGAGCATCATCAGCCAGCCCATCGGACTGGACATGCGCTCGTCGTACCGGGCGGCCAGGGACCACGCCTGGAGATAGACCTCCTGGGTGACCTCCTCGGCGGTCGCGCGATTGCGCGACATGCGCAGCGCGAGGCCGAAAACCCGGTGGCTGGTGAGCCGATACAGCTCGGTGAACGCGTCCCGGTCACCACTGCCCACCGCCGCGACCAATTCGGTCAGGCGGCGGGTCAGCTCCTCATCGCGTTCGGGTGTGCCCACCGGACACGACGGCCCGGCGGGGATATCACCGCCCAGGTCGCGGAGCAGCGGCACGACCTGCGAATTCTCGTCCTCCATCACGCTGGCACCTGCGGTATTCCTCCAGTTCTCGCTGGGCTGAACGGGATTCGCGGCGTCGACATCTGTCTCTCGCCTCCTGATGGCGGGGTGGACGTACGTGATCATGAGCTGTCGGCCAGGGCTCAGGCGGGCGGCATCAGGACGGTGTCGATCAGGTAGACCGTGGCGTTCGCGGTCCGCACACCACCGCAGATCACCGACGCGTCACCGACTTTGAGGGTGTCGCCGCTACCGGTGACCGTCACGTCCGCGCCTTCGACCGTCTTATGCGCACCGGCGATCTTGTCGGGCGCGATCTGTCCGGGCACCACGTGATAGGTGAGGATCTTGGTGAGCGTGGCCGAATCGGTCTTGAGCCCGTCGACGGTGGCGGCCGGAATCTTCGCGAATGCCGTGTCCACCGGAGCGAATACGGTGAACTGACCACCGTCGAGGGTGTCGACGAGATTCACCTGCGGGTTGAGCTGACCCGATACCGCGGCGGTGAGGGTCTTGAGCAGGGGATTGTTCGAGGCCGCGACGGCGACCGGGTCCTGGGCCATACCGCTGACCGAACCGGCGCCGGTCGGGACCTGCTCGGCGTACGCCTTGCAGCCCGGGCCGACCAGGTTGGCGGCCGCTGCGGCGGAGGTGGAAGCGCTCATCGAGGTGGTCGTCGAGGTGCTCGACGAGTCCGACTTGTCGCTGGAACAACCGGTGATGCCGGCGGTGGCGGCGGCCAGAACCGCGGTCAGCGCGAGCGTGCGATGCATGAGTTTCATGTCGATTTCCTTCGGACATAGGGAGGGAGGGTTTCGCGGACTCCCCCGAGTCCGCCACTGGTCACCGGCCGATTGGTCGGGGTGCGAATTGGTCGGCCGGTGACCGGTGCGGGGCGGCTCGCGCCCCGTCGCTCATCCGTATCCGATGAACGCGGAAAGGGTTTCGCCCAGCACCCTCCTCCGGTTTGGTCTGATTCCAAAATCTTTCGCGAGGGGGGTCACGGCGAATCCTGCAAAAAAGTCCCGACCGCGTCCAAACCGCGCCGCGAGGCATGTCGAAATCGGGGTATGAGTTCAGCCCACGACACTTCGGGATCGGCGCCGCACCGCCGTCGTTCCGGCCGGAATATCGCCGTGATCGGCAGCGGAGTCGCCGGGCTCACCGCCGCGTACGTGCTCGCCAAACATGATCGGGTGACGCTGTACGAACGCGATTCACGACTCGGCGGGCACGCGCACACCCATGAGATCGAGTTCGAGCCCGGTAAACGGGTATGGGTCGACTCGGCGTTCCTGGTCCACAATGACCGCACCTATCCGACGCTGTCGCGCCTGTTCGCCGAACTCGGCGTGCAAACACACGACACCGATATGTCCATGTCGGTGCGTGCGGACGCGCGTGGTTTGGAGTACGCGGGCGCGCGCGGATTATCCGGGCTATTCCCAGCCCCTCGAATGCTGGCAAAACCCCGCTATCTGCGGTTACTGACCGAAGTGCCGCGATTCCACCGCGCGGCGCGCGAGCTGTTACACCACGGTGATAGCGAACTCACGCTCGCGGAATTCTTGGCACGGCATCGATTCGGCGGGTACTTCACCGAATACTTCATGACACCGCTGGTGGCCGCGGTGTGGTCCTGCGATCCGGAAGTGGCGCTGCACTATCCGGCGCGATACCTGTTCCGATTCCTCGATCACCACGGCATGCTCACGGTGTTCGGCTCCCCCACCTGGCGCACCGTGGTGGGCGGATCGGCGCGCTATGTGGAGAAGGTCGCCGCCACCATCGACGAAATTCGCACGGGCACAGCCGTAACCGGCCTGCACGAGGATTCCGACGGGGTGCTGGTCACCGATCGTGGCGGGGTGCGCCGATTCGACGCGGCGGTCGTGGCCACCCATCCGCGCCAGGCGCTGAGCCTGCTCACCGAGCCCTCCGAACTCGCCGAGGCGGTGCTGGGTGCCATGCCGTACTCGATGAATCGCGCACAACTGCACACCGACGAAGCACTGCTGCCGACGCTGCCGCGCGCCCGCGCCTCCTGGAACTACCTGGTCCGGGAGCCGGGCAGCGCCGAGGACGTCATCGTCACCTACGACCTGACCCGGCTGATGGGGCTCGACCATATCCGCGATCGGCGGTTCCTGGTCACCCTCAATGGCGCGGGCCTGGTCGATCCCGATCGGGTGCTCGCCGAAATGACCTATGAGCACCCGATATACACGCCCGAATCGGTCGCGGCGCAGGCCCGGTTACCCGAAATCAACAGTGACCGAATGGCATTCGCCGGGGCATACCACGGCTGGGGCTTCCACGAGGACGGCGCGCTGTCCGGCCTGCGCGCGGCCGAGCGACTGGGCGGCTGGTGGCCGATCATGCTGCCGGGACGCACGGCGGATTCGGTGGGTGCGCGGTGAAGTCTCCGCGTGCGAGGCGAATTCGCCGGGTTCGCGATGAACCCGGCAGGCGCGCCGAGATACCGGCGGGTGCGTCGTGAATGAGGTCCGCGAGCCCGCGCTCTACCTGACCCGGATCCGGCACGCACGCGTCGAACCGGTGCGGCACGGGTTCGAATATCGCGGGTACAGCTGGTTTTTCGATATCGAGCGGCCGCCGGTGCTGCCGATGGCGCTGCGCCCGTTCAGCTATTTCCGCGCCGCGGATCACCTGGCTCCGCCCCGGTCGAATATCGTTGCGGCGCAGGGCTCCCCGGACCCGGGGCACGATGACCTGCGCGCGCGGGTCGATGCGTTCCTGAGCGAACACGACATCGACTGCGCGGGCGGGCGCGTCACCGCGCTGATGAACGCGCGGGCACTGGGTTATGTCTTCGATCCGCTCACCGTCTTCTGGTGCCACGCGCCCGACGGTGCGCTGCGCTGCGTCATCGCCGAGGTGCACAACACCTATGGCGAGCGGCACGCCTATCTACTGCGTCCCGATGAGCTCGGCCGCGCTGACACCGACAAGCGGTTCTACGTCTCACCTTTCAACGAGGTCGACGGCCGCTATCAGCTGCGCCTGCCCGAACCCGAGGACGCGCTCGCGCTGCGCATCGCACTGCTGCGCGAAGGACGGCCGCCGTTCACCGCATCGGTGTCGGGACACCGCGTTCCGGTGACCGCGCGCACGGTGCTGCGCGCGCATCTGCGCGCTCCCCTGTCGCCCCTGCTCATCTCGGCCCGCATCCGCAAGCACGGCGTCGCGCTGTGGGCCCGTGGACTTCCGATCGCACCGCGGCCGCTCGCCGAATCATCCCGAAGGACTGCACTGTGACCTCCTGCCTGCACACCACCACCGAAGACCATCGGAACCCCTTGCCGCCCAGCGGCACTCGCGCCCGCATTGCCGCCGGAGTGGTCGCGGTGCTCTTCCGGCGCGCGGTCGCGGGACTGCCGCTGCGGGTGGAATTCCCCGACGGCACGGTACTCGGCGCGGGCTCGGCGGATCCGCTGCCGCGCATGATCATTCGCGATCCGTCGGCGTTCTTCGCACGCCTGGGCCGGCACGGGCTGATCGGTTTCGGCGAGTCCTATACCGCCGGAGACTGGACCGCGCCGGATCCGGCGGCCGTGCTCACCGTGCTCGCCACCGATATGACCCGGCTGATTCCGCCCGCGCTGCAACGCTTCCGGGCACTCCTGCCCACACCGCCCGCGGGCGAGATCGGCACCGCCGATAACGCGCGCGACAATATCGAGCACCATTACGACCTGTCGAACGAGCTGTTCCACGCCTTTCTCGACGAGACGATGACCTATTCGTCGGCGCTGTTCGATCCGGCCGAAATCGCTGCCGGGCCGGTGCGCTGGGACCGATTGGCGCGGGCGCAGCGGCACAAGATCGATGTGCTGCTGGACGCGGCCGGGGTGCGCGCGGGCAGCCGGGTGCTCGAAATCGGTACCGGCTGGGGCGAATTGTGCGTACGCGCGGCGGCACGCGGAGCGACGGTGCATTCGGTAACCCTGTCCGCGCGGCAGCAGGAATTGGCGCGACTGCGGGTGGCGGCGGCGGGTTACGCGGATTCGGTGAGCATCGACCTGCGGGACTATCGCGATATCGAGGGCAGCTACGACGCCATCGTCTCGGTGGAGATGATCGAGGCCGTCGGATACCGGCACTGGGAAACCTATTTCCGGAGCCTGGATAGCCACCTCGCACCGGGCGGGCGAATCGCGTTGCAGGCCATCACCATGCCGCATCGGCGCATGCTCGCCACCCGCAATACCTACACCTGGATTCAGAAGTACATCTTCCCCGGCGGTTTCCTGCCCTCCTGCGAGGCGATCGCCGATACCGCCGCCCGGCACACCCGGCTGCGGGTGCGCTCGGAATTCGGCTTCGGCGCGCATTACGCGGAAACCCTGCGGCTGTGGCGCGAGCGCTTCGACGGTCGCGCCGCCGATATCGAATCGCTCGGATTCGACGGCCGTTTCCGGCGCATCTGGCAGTTCTATCTCGCCTACTCCGAGGCCGGATTCCGGTCCGGCTATCTCGATGTCCGGCATATCGTGCTCGATCGTCCGGAGGAACAGTCATGAGCGTCTGGGATCGTGGACTACCGCTGATCGCGCTACTCGCGCTGATCGGGCTGGCGGTGCTGCAATTGGCCACCTTCGCGATCGCGCGCCGCATAGGCAGGTACAACGTCGTCGATGTGGTGTGGGGATTGGGCTTCGTCCTGGTCGCGGTGATCGCGGCGATTGTCGGCGAGGGTCCCGCGAATCGGCGTGTGCTGCTGCTCATCCTGGTCACCGTGTGGGGAATCCGGTTGAGCTGGCACATGTTCCAGCGCACCTCGGGCGGTGAGGATCCGCGCTACACCGAAATGCTGGCGCGGTACGGCAGCGGGCCCGGAGTGGCATTGCGCCGCGTCTTCCTCATGCAGGGTGCCTCGCAGTGGGTGATCTCGCTGCCCATCGCGGTATCGGCGGCGGCCGGTCCCACCCGCGGCGCGGGCTGGATCCTGGTCGTCGCCGGCGTGCTGGTGTGGCTGACCGGATTCGCCTTCGAATCCATCGGCGATATGCAGCTGAAGCGTTTTCGCGCGAACCCGGACAATCGGGGCACGATCATGGATCGCGGCCTGTGGGCCTGGACCCGGCATCCGAACTATTTCGGTGACAGCTGCGTCTGGTGGGGTATCTGGCTGATCGTGGCCAGTGCCTGGCCGGGCGTGCTCACCGTGTTCGCACCGGCGCTGATGACCTACGTGCTGATTCGCGGCACCGGTGCCCGGCTGCTGGAGCGAACCATGGCCGACCGGCCCGGATACCGGGAATACCAGCGGCGCACCGCCTACTTCTTCCCGAGGCCGCCGCGATGAACTCAGCCGATATGGTTTCCATGCGTCACGATGTGGAACTACTCTTCCGGAGAGCGTCCGGACCGTACGAACCATCGTCGAGTTGCCGAACCCCACGGAGAATCCACCACATGGCGGACGAACACCGCTTGTATATCGTTCATACCGATAGCGCCGGGCCCGCCCAGGATCCGTCGTGCCCCACGCCTCGGCCCGCACCGGATCCCGAGGCGACGAACCGTCTCGTCACATTGCTCGCCGCGATCGCCGCCGGGGACCGCGAAGCCTTCACCCGCTTCTATCACTCCACGCACGACCGGGTGTTCGGGCTGGCATTGCGCGTACTGCGCCGGGAGAACGTGGCCGAGGAGATCACCCAGGAGGTGTATCTGTACGTCTGGAACGCCGCCGCACAGTACGACCAGCGGCTCGCCAGCCCGATCGGCTGGCTGATGATGCTCACCCATCGGCGCGCGGTGGACCGGGTACGCGTCGAATCGCGCTCGTACACGCGCGATATCGCGTACGGGCATCGCGAATTGGGTCGCGACCACGACATCGTGGCCGAGACGGTCGGCCAGCGCTCGGAAGAGCGCGCGGTCGTGGACTGCCTGCGCACGCTGACCGACACCCAGCGCGAGACCCTCGCCCTGGCCTATTACGGCGGGCGCACCTACGCGGAGGTCGCGACACATCTGGGCATTCCGCTCTCCACCGTCAAGACACGCATACGCGACGGTCTCAAACGCTTGCAGAACTGTTTGACAGGATCAACGCACGATGTCTGAGCACCCACACACCGAATTGCTCGACCTGGCGTACCCCTACGCCCTCGACGCCCTGTCCGATGCCGACAGGAGCGCCGTCGAGCAGCTGCTGAGCACCGCCGACGCGACGGTCGCGGCCGCCTTCCGGGCCACCGTGCGCGATATCCACGAAACCATGGCCAGCATGACCGAGGTGGACGCGCGCCCCGCGCCACCGGCGGTGGAAGCCGCGCTGAACCGCGCCCTCGACGCGCAGCAGGCCGAATCCGCTTCCGGGACAGGCGGACCTGGATCGCCACCCACCCGGAGATCATGGCGGGTCGGGTGGCTGGCGGCCGCCGCGGCGCTCATCGCCGTCATCGCCCTCGGGGTGACGGTGGCGGTGTACCGCTCCGATTCCCCCGATTCCGGCGCGGTCACCGCCGAGAAGGTGCAGACCCACTCCGACACCCGCACGGCCACCGTGGATGTCGGAGGGGGCGGGACCATTACGGTCAGCGCCTCACGGGAGTTGAATACCGCGGCGGTATCGTTCGCCGCGGTGCCGCCGCCCGCGAGCGGGCGCACGTATCAGCTATGGCTGATCCCCGCTGGGGCGCAGCCGCATTCACTCGCGGTGCTGGCCACCCTGCCCACCGCGCGCGATCCGATGCTCATGCCGCTGACCGATGCCGACAAACTCGCGCTCTCCGTCGAACCCGCGGGCGGTTCCCCGCAACCCACCACCGATCCGCTGGTGGCGGTGCAGTTGCGCTAGTGCCGCGCGCCGGACCGCGCCGTATGTGGTCGAAGTCATAAGGCTGGTGATCACGCGGCGCGGACCGATGTTTCGGCGTGCCCGCAGCGGTGACTCATGCCCGCACCGCGGTCGCGGTTGCCAGTCTGTAACCCTTGGTTGGCTCAATGTTCGCCACAGCAGTCACTGTACTTCCATTCGGTACCAATGTCTGGAAAACCACGCGCTGGCAATGATATTCGTCTGCGGTAATGCGAAATATAGCTGTTTGCTACCGTTGCCGGTCCGGTTGCCGGAGTCGTAATCTACGCGCTGCCGATGCGCGCCATCCGCCCTAGGGTCAGCCTTCTCCACACGACGAGAGGCCCGCGGGTTCTCGATGGAAAGGCGCTCACCATGTCGGCAGCACGAACCACCATCCTCGCCCTGGCCTGCTCGATGGCCGCGATCAGCGCCGCGACGGCCGCGCAGGCGGTACCGGCGACCACCGATCCGCTCCGGCTCGAACCGGTCGCGGCTCCGGTCGCGCTCGCCGGAACCGGCAGCGCGGCAGCGGGAATCGGCCTGGCCGGACTGCTCACCACCGGTAGTGCGGCGCTGGGCACCGGCAGTGTCGCGGCCGCGCCGTGGGCGGCGGGCGCGGGCACCGGGAGCGCGGCACTGGGCGCGGGCAGCGCGGCGGCGGCGCCCGTCGGCGATCTATTGGGCGCGGCGGCACTGGCTTTGGGCACCGGCAGCGCGGCCGCCGGAGCTTCCGGAAGCGCGGCGTCCGGCGGGCTGGGCACACCGCTGGCCATACTGGGCACCGGCAGCGCGGCACTCGGCACCGGCAGCGCCGGGCTCGCGGCGGCGGGGACCGCGATCGCGCCGTTCGCGGCGCTGGCGGGCACCGGCAGCGCGGGACTGGGCGCCGGCAGCGCGGCGGCGGCGCCGGTCGTCGCGGGCGCGGGCACCGGACTGGCGGCTCTCATCGCCACCGGCAGCACGGCGCTCGGCGCGGGTAGCGCGGCATCGCCGGTAGCGGCCGAAACAGCGCCCGCCGCTACGCAATACGAGCCGCTGGCCCTGGGTCCGGCGAGCTGACCGCCACCCACCCGGGCGGCGGTCCGGTGCCGTAACGTGCCGGTACAGCTGTCACGCGGAACACGGATGGGCGGATACCGGCGCATGTCGAACCACTTGATCGAGGATCTCGTCGAATCGTCCATCTGTGTTCTGCACGAGGCCGCGGGCGAACGCCGCCTGCGCGACCATTTCGCCGCGCTGTATCGATTCCAGGAGGGTCAGGACTGCTCCTTCACCCGATTCCGGGTGCAGGACATCCTGCTCGAACACGGCTTCAGCTTTCGCTTCGAACTGCCCGCGCATCCCGAATACGACGGTCGCCGAGCGTTTTTCGACGGGGTGCGCGAGTTCACCGCCCTGGCCGAGCCCGCCGAGGAGGATCGCGACGACGATGCCTGGCTCGACCAGGGTTATATCGATCCGCCGTACCTGTACTGCGAAACCGGAACCGCCCTGTGGCGCACGATGATCGAACGCGGCGCTATCTCGGGCTCGGACGCCGCCCCACCGCGCCGACTGCGCCTGGTCGAGGTGGTCCGCGAAATCGTCGACGCCGCAGCGATTTCCGGCGATATCGAATTGATCGCACTATGGCACGCCCAGGGCTGCACCGCCCTGCTCGACGACGAGGTCTGGATGGAGCCCGCCCCCGAGATCCCCGCCCTCGCGGCAATTCGCGATGTCGCCCTCCGTACCGGAGCGGTCTCCCA
Organism: Nocardia sp. NPDC058058; assembly: GCF_042885355.1. Classification (NCBI taxonomy): domain Bacteria; kingdom Bacillati; phylum Actinomycetota; class Actinomycetes; order Mycobacteriales; family Nocardiaceae; genus Nocardia; species Nocardia sp. NPDC058058. Next base: position 1,527,240 of record NZ_JBHVSA010000001.1, read on the forward strand.
CCCGCTCCCCGAGGGCTACCGCCCACCTCAGTGGTTCATCGAAGACGATGACATCGAATCCTGGTGGGCCGGTGCGGACGAGTCCGCCGCGATCGACTGATCCGCCTCAATGTCCCTGTCGCGCTTCGGGATCGACGGTCGGCCGATTCCGCAACCGCCGCCATTCGGCATAGATGACCGTGCCGCCCGCGATCGCCAGTACGACGCAGATAATGCCCGCCACCAGCGCCCACCCCGCGAACCCATATCCGGCCGCGACCAACGCCGAGCCCAATGCCACCACGGCCAGGCCGAGCAAGATGAGGCCGAGGACGTTGTAACCGTCCTCGATCCCCTCCCCGGCGTGTTTGCGCGGAGTACCCCATCGCCGCGGCTCGGACGGGGTGGATTGCGGGTGCGTCATTTTTCGTTCGGCCATTGCGCTCATCCTCTCGTGGTCTATTTATCGCGCGCGGGAAAGAGTTCCTGCGCTTTGGTTTTCGCGCCCTGCGCGATGAGATGCCAGCCGCCCGGATCGCCGCGCAGCACGGCTTCGGCGGTGGCCTTGAGCTGCTCCCAGGTGGCGTGCGGCGGGATCGGCGGCACCTCGGGATCGGTCCGGATGTCCAGCAGCACCGGCCGATCGGCCGCCAGCGCGGCATCCCAGGCCGGGCCGACCTCCTCGGCGCTGTCGACCGTGATGGCGGTGAATCCGGCCGCGCGCGCCACCTCGGCGTAGGAGATATCCGGAAGGGTTTGCGAATCTTCGAATTTCGGCGCTCCGCCCATGGCGCGCAGTTCCCAGGTGACCTGATTCAGGTCGTTGTTGTGGAAGACGCACACGATCAGGCGCGGGTCGGTCCACCGGTCCCGGTAGCGGGTCGCGGTGAGCAGTTCGGCCAGACCGTTCATCTGCATGGCCCCGTCACCGACCAGTGCGATCGCCGGACGGTCCGGGTGCGCGAATTTCGCGCCGATCGCGTACGGGACGCCCGGCCCCATACTCGCCAGCGTGCCCGAGAGTGAGCCGCGCATCCGCCCGTGCAGGCGCAGGCAGCGCGCGTACCAATTCGTCGATGAGCCCGAATCCGCTGTGACCATGCAGTTTTCGGGCATGCGCGCGGACAGCTCCCACACCACCCGCATGGGGTTGACCGGTTTCGCGTCCAGCATCGATTGCCGTTCGACGGTCTGCCACCAGCGCACCACATTCTGCTCGATCTCGAGCCGCCAGGCCCGATCCGGCTTCACGTGCACCATCGGAATCATTTCCGCCAGTGTGGCTTTGGCGTCACCGACCAGATTGACCTCGGTCGGATAGCGCAGGCCGATGAGGGCGCCGTCGATATCGATCTGCACCGCTCGGGCCTGCCCGAAATCCGGCATGAACTGTGAATACGGGAAGTTCGAGCCGATGATGAGCAGGGTGTCGCAATCGCGCATCAGTTCATAGCTGGGACGAGTGCCGAGCAGGCCGATCGAACCGGTGACGTAGGGCAGCTCATCGGAGAGAACATCCTTGCCCAGTAGGGCTTTCGCCACGCCGGCACCGGTGAGCTCGGCAATGCGCTGCACCTCCTCGACCGCGCCGCGGGCGCCCTGCCCGATCAGAATCGCGACCCGGTCACCCACGTTGAGCAGTTCGGCGGCGCGCTCGATATCCTGCCGGCGCGCGGTCACCGTCGATGCGGCGAACGCCTCCGGCGGGCTCGACGGCACCTGTCTGAACTCATGCCCCGGCGCCGCATAGGCCAACTCCTGGACATCGGCGGGGACGATCACGGCCGTCGGCGCGCGGCGCGCCGATGCGATTCGGAACGCCCGGTCCAGCGCGTTGGGTAGCTGTTCGGGCACATTCACCTCGACCAGGAATTCCGACGCGACATCCTTGAACAGATTCCGCAGGTCGACTTCCTGCTGATAGCTGCCGCCCACGGCGCTGCGCGCGGTCTGGCCGATTATCGCCACCACCGGGACGTGATCGAGTTTGGCGTCGTAGAGCCCATTCAGCAGGTGGATCGCGCCCGGGCCGGAGGTGGCGACGCACACACCCACCCGCGCACTGAATTTCGCGTAACCGACGGCTTCGAAGGCGGCCATCTCCTCGTGCCGGGCCTGGATGAAGGCGGGTTCGCCCTCCGCGCGGCCGAAGGCGGCGACCAGGCCGTTGATGCCGTCCCCCGGGTAGCCGAAGACCTGTCGCACACCCCATTCCCGAAGTCGCCCCACGATGTAATCACCGACCTGCTGCGCCATAGCCTCTCCTGCCCCGAGTTCCGGTATCCGACAGCGGCCGGGTACCCGGCTCGGTCGAGTCGAACCAGGGCGGGGCGGTTGCACTACTTCGCGGGGGCATCTCCCCCGGTCAGCGCACCGACTACGAGGTTGGCCGCGCGGCGGTAGCTCTCGATATCGAGATCGGGTTCCCAGGCTTGCTGGAGGATGAGGCCCTGGATGATGGCCAGGATGAGGCGGGTGATGCCGTCGGCGTCGGCAGCACCGGTGATGATGCCTTCGGACTGGGCGGCGCGGATCGCGTCGAGCGCGAGGGCGCGCTGGCCGATGCCCTCGTCGACCGAGGGGCGAAAGCGTTCATTGACAAGCGATTCCGCCCAGACCTGCACGCCTACGCGGCGGCGCTGCTGTTCTTGCGGGTCGGCGAGCCATTCGAAGTAGGTGTCCAGAAACGCGCGCAGGCCGGTGCTCGGATCAGCCGATCCGAGAGCGGATTCCAGTAGATTCCGCTCGCGTTCATGGCGTTCCCGGGCGACGGCCTCGACGATCTCCTCTTTGCCGGCGTACCAGCAGTAGACCGCGCCCGGGCTCAATTTCGCGGTGCGGCAGATATCGGCCATGGTGGTGGCGTGCAGGCCGCGGGTGGCGAAGCATTCGACGGCCGCGTCGAGGATGCGCCGGCGGCGTTCCTCGGCCGTGCGTTCGGTCAGCCGGGGCATACGACTCGGGCCGCCGCCACCCGGTACAGCTCGGAGGCGCGGTCGGCGCGTCCGGTCGGGGCGAAGTATCGGCGGCCCGCCGCTGCCGTCGATTCCTCCCACAGCAATTCGAAACCGCGATCGTCCAGGTAGCCGCGCAGGTCGGCGGGGTTCAGGCCGAAGGTCCAGGGTTCGCCGACTTTGGCGACGCTGCGCACCCAGCGATCGGCTTCCGGGAATTTCACGGTGCCGTCGAGCACGCCCGAATGTACGAAGGTGAATACCAGCGTGCTGCCCGGGGCGCTGAGGCGGCGCACGATCTCGAGGGTGTGGTCGACGGCCTCGGCGGTCAGGTAGTTGGTGACGCCCTCCCAGAGGAACAGGGCGGGTTTCGCGGTGTCCAATTCCGCTGCGCGCAAGGCGCTTTCGAGGTCGTCGTGCTCGAAATCAACCGGTACGAAGCGCACCGAATCGACGGGTGCGTGAACCCTTCGCAGGGCTTCCACCTTCATCGCCTGGGTTTCATCCCTATCGATCTCGATAACCCGCGCCCGGCGCAAAGTGTCCAAACGCCATGCGCGACTGTCGAATCCGGCACCGAGGATCACCATCTGATCGATGCCGTCCCCCACCGCCGCCTCGATGGCGTCGTCGATCAAGCGGGTGCGCACCACCGCGGATGGGCGCGGACCCGGCCAAATCAGGTCGTACAGGCGCGGCGCGACGCGGCCCAGCAGCGGTGCCCGAACCAGCGCCGCCGCACCACGCAGCGGGCCGGAGAGAAAGGCCGTCGCCAATGGGTCACTGAAGAGCCGGGATCGTTCGGGGCGCGCCGTTTCCATGGCTCGTTGCAATGCCATGGTCTGCGCGGTGAAGCTGGGCCGCATAAACAGAAGATAGATTCTGTTTACGAGCGGGTCAAGGGTATCCACGATCCACGTGAACCACCTAAACTGATCTCATGCCGCAACCAGTTGCCAATCACAAGCTCCCGGTGCCCGCCGGAAAATCCGGCTGCCCGATCAATATGACGGTCGAACTGCTCGGCGACCGCTGGAGCCTGATCATCTTGCGCGACATCATGTTCGGCAATATCACGCACTTCCGCGAACTGCTCTCCCGCTCCATGGAAGGCATAGCCTCCAATATCCTCGCCGCCCGCCTCGCCAAACTCGTGGACGCGGGCCTGCTCACCCGAGACGACGACCCCAGCCACCGCCAAAAAGTCGAATACCACCTGACAGAGCCCGCCATCCAACTCGTCCCCGTCATGGCCCAACTCGGCGCCTGGGGCGCCCGCTGGCTCGACACCGCCCCCGAACTAACCATCCGAGCCACCCTCCTCGCAGACGGCGGCCCCCCACTCTGGGACGAATTCATGACCGAACTCCGCACCATCCACCTCGACCGCACCCCCGCCCCGACCACCGGCGTCCTGGCCCAACTATCCGCCGCCTACGAAGCCGCCCTCCCCCAATGAGCGATTCCGTAACCGGCCCGACCGCCGCACTGTTCATCGGCGGCCGCTCCGGTGTCGGGAAAAGCACTGTGGCACTGGAGGTACACGCCCAACTGAGCGCGTCCGAAGTCCGCCACTGCGTGATAGACGGCGATGCCCTCGATATGGCCTACCCGCCCCCGTGGGAGCACGGCCTCGCCGAACAGAACCTCGCCGCGATGTGGTCGAACTACACGGCCCTGGGCTACACCCGCATGATCTACACCAATACCGTCAGCGTCCTGGATCGGATAATCCCAACCCTCACCGATGCCATGGGCACCGCCCCCGACCTGACGGCAATCCTGTTGTGCTGCACCGACGAAACGGCAGCGGCCCGCCTGTCCCGCCGCGAGATCGGCACCGAACTCCAGATCCACCTGGATCGAAGCCGCACCATGGCTCGGGTCCTCGCCGACTACGCCCCCGCCCGGGTGCACCGAATCTGGACCGACAACCGCCGAATCCCCGATATAGCCGCCGAGATCATCGACCTCACAGGCTGGCAGCACCAACCCTGAACCGCCTACCCTCCCAACGACTTACGAACCAACGCCACCCGACGCCGCCGCCGCTTCCGCACCACCCCCGGCACCGGCGCGGACGGCCGCCGCCGCCCATACCGCAACAACACCATCAACAAATCCTCCGCCGCCCGAAACCGCGAAAGATCCACCCAAAGCCGCCACACCACCTCCGGATCCCCCCGCTCCAACACCGTCGCCCGCACCGGCATCACATACCCCGCGATCCCCGCATCGGTCAGCGCGAAAAGCACCCGATAAACCTGCCCCTCCTCCAAATCCGCCAGAATCCCCCACTGCCGAGCTCGCAACCCATTGGCCAACCCCCGAGCCGGAACCCAATGCTCAACCCCCCGCTCATCCGACCACGGATCGGGAATCTCACGCGAAGACGTCACCACACCCACCTGCTCGCAGAATCGCCATCACCCGGTCAGCCTTTCCTCACCACTTCGCAGATCTCCACGATAGTCGGGTGATACGGCGACGACGCGGGTCAACCCGATCGCAACCGCACCATGATTCGACGGACCGAATCGGGACTGAGCGAGACGCCGGGACCACGGGCCGGGGATGCCGTTGCCGCCGCAACGCTCTCGATCGCCGATTCCCCGGCGGTAACGCTCAGGGCAGCGAGTACCGCGTAGTCGGTCATACTCAACGGCGTTACGCGGGCCATCCCCGCCTCCCACCGAAATAGTGCGCGAAAGTCTCACGGGGACTTGCCGTCTCGACGTCGCACAGATGCGTCAGTCGGTCGAGAGTTTGGGGGTCCACGTGGCATGCGGAGGGCATGATGACGGCGTCCACGTCGAATTCGCGCACCTGATCGATCAGTCCGAGTACGCACTCGGCAGGCGTCCATATCAGTCGGTAGCCGAGGCGCCAGGCCAGTCGGCGGCATTGGGCCGAATCCCACTCCGCCGCAACCGATACGTCATCGTTCACGAATCCGAGCGCGGTAGGTTCCCGCCTCATGGCCTGGACCTGCCCGCCAGACCCTCGGCAGCGAGACGGTCCCGGATATCGACAAATCTCACCTTCCCGTTCATCCGATGCTTGGCAAGGTGTCCCGGCTGACTGGAAACGAAGGCCGCGCAGGCCACAGCTGCGATGATGATTGCGAGAGCGAGGATGTAGTCCACGTCGAGTCCTCACGATAGCCGGGATGGAAAGCAGCCGGTGAAAGCCAACACCGGCGCCTACGTTCGAGCGTGCGGGATTCGATGCGAGTAGTTCGAGTACATAAACGAGTAAGAACGAGTAATTTCCGGCTCACATCGACTGTGGACGTGGGAGCGCTATGGTGGAGGTCGAGTGGACCGCGCGCGAAATTCGCGCGCTACGAACGGTTTTGAAACTCAGCGTGCCGGAATTCGCACGCCATGTCGGCGTGTCCGCGCGGACGCTCATACTGTGGGAATCCGGCGCGACCGATCAGCCGCGAGCGGCCAGTCGACGACTACTCGACTCCGTTCTCCTCGGCATAGAGCCCGGTCAGCTGGAGCGATTCCGCGCGGCGCTGACCATATCGCCGCTACCCGGGATCAGTCGCCGGGACGATGCTCCGCGCACCGAGTCGGTCGCCACCGATCGACTGTTTGATGAATATGGTCTGTACACATGGGAAGTCGATGAAGACGTGAGGCGACGCGATTTCGGGCGAGCGGTGACAACCGGTACGGCCATGCTGCTCATGGGTGAACCGACCCGCATCGGGGCTGGCGATGTACGACGCCTGCTCGGCGAAGTCGATGCTCTCGAAAGGGAGGACCAGCGCCAAGGTGGCGCAGCGCTGGTCGGCTTTGGCATCAAACAACTGTCGCGCCACAAGCAAAAACTCGAGACTGGCACTTACAGCACCGTGACGGGAAGCGCCTACGCCAGTGCAACAGGGGAACTCGCGGTCTTGACCGGGTGGCTCGCATACGACGCGGACCAGCATCACCTGGCGCGCCGGTGTTATGCCGACGCGATGGCGCTGGGCTCGGAGTCCGGTGACAGCGACCTGATCGCGCACACCTGTCTCTACGCGGCGAATCAATCGATAGCTCTCAGTGCACACGGGAAGGGCAGCCCGACCCGCGCTCTCCTGCACATCGACCGAGCCCGACAGTTGATGCGAGGAAAGCCACCCGGCCGAATCCACGTTCTGATCGCGATTCGCGAAGCACAGGCACGCGGCATTCTCGGCGACCGCGCAGGTTTCGGGCGGGCGATCTCCACGGCGTGGCGTGAACTCGGCGATGCCGACGAGTTCGAACCGCTCCCGGATTGCCCCTCGTGGCTCAGGTCAGTCAATCAAGCGGAAGTGCGCGGGCACGAGGCTCGCGGCTGGACCCGAGTCGGCGAACCCGCAAAAGCCGTAGACCTTTTCGAATTGGCCGTACGAGAGGACGAGCGAATTCGCAACGCGCTCAACAATCGCGCATGTCTGGCGAGTGCCAGAGCCGAACTCGGTGATCTCTCCGGGGCATTGCGCGATGCCGATCCGATCCTCAACGACCTCGAACACACTGTGACCTCCATCCGAACGTTGAAAGCCCTTACGCCACTACGCAAAGCAGTCACCGGGATACCCGAGGGCGCGGCATTCAGTCGGCGCTTCGACACCCTTACAGCGAAGGCGCATACCCAATGAGCCCGGAGACCCTGAACTTTCAACGCTGTTCCGCACTCGAAGCACGCCGTATCCGCGGGACGGTCGAACAGACCTATCGCGGTTCGTACGTCGAGGCCATCGCTGCGGACGAGCCATTCTCCGCGCCCGATGAGTTCATGCACCGATTCATCGCCTACACGGCTCCCAGCAGCGGTTTCGAGATGGTCGTCGCACGCGTCGGCGATCAACCGGTGGGCCAGGCATGGGGATGGCCGTTGGGTACCGAGACCCGGTGGTGGGCCAATCTCGAACTCGACGAGGGAAACTACGACGGTTTCACCGTGGAGGACGGCACCCGGACATTCGCGCTCAGCGAGATCATGGTTCGCACCGAATTCACGGGGCGGGGCATCGCACACGCGCTTCACGACGAGCTGCTCTCCACCCGGCCCGAGCAGCGCGCCACTCTGCTCGTCGAGCCGGACAACATCCGTGCATACACCGCCTATCGCAAATGGGGATGGGAACGGGTCGGTGTCCTGCGCCCGAGCTGGCCGAACGCCCCTCAGTTCGATGCACTGATCCGGACGCTGCGCATCCCCTGACCTACCCCTGCGTGTTGTCACACCGTGGTTCTAGGGTGGTCGGCAAGCCCGCACCCGCGCGGGCATTCTCGTGATGAATGAGGGGTTGGTCGTGTCGGACAGCTTTCTGGTTGCTGCTCGAATTCCTATGAGCCGAGGGGATTTCGAGCGCTGGCTCGACACGCCCGCACCGGACCCGAGCGCAATCGCCAATCCCGCCGAGATGTTCACCGGCTGGTACTGGGACGGCAAAGCCGCGGACTGGCATCAAGCCGAAATCGGTGACACACCAAGGGAATACTTCGCCGACTGCTTCGCCCAGGAAGGCGACGGGCTCACCTACATCCTCACCTACCGCGACGGCGCACTCGAGGCATATCTCATGCACTTCGGGTTCTGCGAATCGAACGTCTACACCGCCCTGCTGATGCTCACCGCCGCCGGAAAACTCACCTCCGACTCCGCAGGTAGCACCGTGCTCTTCTGGGCCGAAACCAGCTGCGCCCTACGCGAATCCGACTGGAACGGCTGGCTCGCAACTCTCGAAGTCAGCCCATCGGGCGCCCGCTTCGTCTCGAACACCGATCTCTCCCACACCATCTCGTCCCTCAAACCAGCCGAGGACAAGTTCTTCGACCTGGTGACCAGGCTGGCCGGCGCATACGACTCCACGGCGAAGGTCGGCGAATCAGGTCACGTCGACATCATTCGCGACCCCCGCTACGCCGACCCGGCAATATTCGCCTAACGCAAGCCCCACCATCTGCGTGACACAGGCAATGGTGGGGCGGACTCGGGGAACAGGGTCATCGGCACCTGCGGGAGATCGAGTTCCGTACGTGCGGCACCGATGAAATTCTCGAACGCCTGCCTTGCCGGACGACGCGCCTCATTCCATTCCTCAACCGTGAACAATCGCCCCGTCGCCTCATGGAAGAGCCCAAGGATCTCGCGATCGACCAGTGTCGCTCCGCTCACGACATCACACGATCCATGTAGCCAGACCGCAGACAGCGCACTATCCCACGGAATGAAATTTCCGGTGCGCGCATCCTGCACCACGGAAGGCAGAGAACCGGAACCGACATCGGTCAGGGCGATGATCCGAATCGCTTCGTACATCGCCTCGAACTGCGCTGCGAACCGCTGATAACTCGCGGTCTTCTGATCGCGCCGCCACCGAGCGGACTCAGACCGAGAGTCCCAGAGTCTTCCGACCACGATGCCGAAAACTCCTGCGGCAGCGGCCAATAGCGCAGCGGTCACCATGTCCCCTACTAGTTCGCCTGCTAGCCATCACTACAGTCGAACATGTTGCTTTGCACCGCGTCGATGAACGCATCCCATGCCAGAACTCTCACAATCAGCGCGGGCCCGTATTGGTTCGTGGAGTCACGCACGCCGACCCGGGCGGACCCCAGCCATGCGACCTCAATTCGGCGAACCGTCGACTTACGATAGCGGCGTCCATGTTTCGAGCACGGAGAAGTCGGGTGAGGGCTCGGTCGCACGCTGCGCGGCCAGGGCAACAGCGTGTTGCCTCGCGACCCGCCTAGCCCACCAACCGAAGAATCGGGTGTCGGCGCGCATCGCGCGGATACACACGTCGAGCTCGGGTTTGATGTCGTATGTGAAGGGCAGCGTGATCGCCATTTGGGCATCGGCGGAGACGAGCGGCTGCTTCCACGCCCACTTTCGATAGACCTTCCCGAAGGTTCGGGATCGCTCCCATAATGCCTCGTAAGCGGCTGCGGTATCGGAGGATTCGAGCCTGAGCCAGCCGAGGTGGAAGCCGATACCGCTCATGATCTCGCCGTGTAGATTGTCGAGTTTCGTCCGGGTGTCAGCGCTCGAATCGAGCCGTCGCGCCACCCGATACGGCACCTCTTGGTATTGGCGGATCGTGCGCAATGCCTCGGCGTACGCCTTAGCGCGACGCTCCCGGCGAGCAGCTGCCTGATTCACGACATAGCCGACCAGCGCAACAGACGCGGCGATGCTCGCAGTGAGAATTCCTACGATCGCGGTGACGTTCATACTGTCCTAGCCAACTCCGTCGAGGTCACCTACACCAGCACCATCCGGAAGCTTGGCGCGGCGAGCCACGCTGAGGCCGCTTTCAGCGGAACTCCCGTTCGTGGTCGGCGGCCCAGTCCGCAAAGGTGTGCGGTGGTCGGCCGGTGAGATCGCGCACCGCAGGAAGGACTGGGGAATCGTCGAATTCGCCGTTGGCGAAGAAACGGAAGAAGGCGTCGACGTAGTCGGCGGGGGTGGTTCGGGTCATCTCGGCCCGGGCTTCGGTGTCGGATTGCGCCACCAGGCGCAGTGGGCGAGAGAGGATTTCGGCCAGGGTGGCCAGACGGTCGGCGGGCAGCAGGGCGGCGGGGCCGCTGAGGGCGTGGGCGAGGCCGTAGTGCTCCTTCCGGTTCAGTACCGCCGCGGCGACATTCGCGATATCGCGGGGATCGATGGCGGCGATCGGCACACTGGCGAAGGGCGCTCGGACCACATCACCCGCCCTGAGCTGTGTACGCCACTCGAGGGTGTTGGACATGAAACCGCTGGGCCGCAACAGGGTCCAGTCGATCCCCGATGCTCGAACCGACGCCTCACAGTCCAGGTGCATTCGGACGACGGCATTGTCGGGGTGACCACCGATCACCGAACGCGAGGACAGCAGCACCACGTGCGCGACTCCCGCCGCCCGCGCCTGCGCCAGCACCCCGGGCATATCGCGGAAGCCACCGAGCAGGAACACTCCCTCGACATCGTCGAACACGTCACCGAGGCTCTCCGGCCGATTCAAATCCCCGGGAACGAACTGAACATCTTGCAGCGGTGCGACTTTCGCGACATCCCGCACCAACGCCCGCACCGGCCGCCCCTGCGCGGTCAATTCCCGAACCAGCGCGCCGCCGACATTGCCCGAGGCACCCGTCACCAAAATCATTGCTTTCCTTTCGATCCGGCTCGGCCCGATCACGCCTGTTGCGTCGGCAGCACGACAACCTGGCGCAGGTTGACATGCGCGGGCCTGCTGACCGTGTACGCGATCAGATCGGCGACATCATCCGCGCTCAATGCCGCTATGGCGGTAAACATTTCGCCAAGCTGATCGGTGAGCTCGGGATTGTCGATATGACTGCCCAACTCGGTATCGGTGAGACCCGGCTCGATATTGGTGACGCGAACTCGCCGCGGCCCCAACTCGGTACGCAACATCGCGGACAATTGGGTGATCGCCGCCTTCGTCGCGCCGTAGACCGCGTAATCGGGGAAGGCGACGTGCGCCGCGATCGAGGAGACGTTCACCAGATCCGCCGCATCCCCGGCATCCGCCGCGGCGACGAGATCCGGCGCGAAGGCCCGAATCACCCGCAGCACACCGCTGATATTGGTGTCGACCATGCGCGCCCACTCATCATCGCGCCCGGCCAGAATCGGATTGGGCAGCATGAGCCCGGCGACATTCACGACCAGACTCGCCGGACCGAATACCTCATGCACCCGATCCGCCGCGGCCGCTACCGCGTTCGCGGCGGTGACGTCCGTGGTGACCACGGTCGCGACGCCACCATCCGCGGCGATCTTCGCCGCCAACTCGGCCAACCGATCGGCCCGCCGCGCCAGCAGTGCGACCCGCACGCCCGATCGCGCCAATACGCGAGCGGTGGCTTCGCCCATCCCGCTCGCCGCTCCGGTGACGACGGCGATCCGCCCGGTGAGATTGTCGTAGCTCATGACCGGCAGTGTTCATCCCCGCGCTGGCGAACCGCTGTCATCGCCTGTCAGCTCGCTGTGAGACCTCGACTGCGACGACAGCCCGCAGCTGGTACAACAGTGGAATGCCGGCCGTGGACAGGAAGAATTCATGCGTGTAGCCCTTCTCGGGCCGCTCGCTATCGTCTCCGCGGATGAGGTAACGGTGCCCGTCGGTGGTCCGCGCGTGCGCGCGTTGCTCGCGATGCTGGCACTCGAACCCGGCCGGGTGGTCTCCACCGGCAGGCTCATCGACGGCATCTGGGGCGAACACCCACCGGCCGGATCGGTGAACGCGCTGCAGTCGCTCGTCAAACGATTGCGCGCGGTGATCGCGCCGATGCACGCCATCGAGACTCGCACCGCCGGATACATCCTGACGCTCCCCGCCGATGCCGTCGACGCCGCGCTGTTCACCCGCCTGGCGGCCGAGGGAACCTGGCAGCTCGAGCACGACCGCGCCGAACACGCTGCCGCACTGCTCGATTCGGCGCTGGGACTGTGGCGTGGAACGGCGCTGTCCGATCTTTCGGCCTTCACGGTTTTCGAATCCGCCACCGCGGCGCTGATCGAACAGCGACTCACGGCGATCGAGACCCGGGCACAGGCGTATCTGAGTCTGGGCCGTGCCGGGGAGTTGATTCAGCAATTGACCCAGGAGACCGCCGCGCATCCCTACCGAGAAACGCTGGCCGCCTGTCTCGTTCGCGCACTGGCGGCGGCCGGGCGTCCGGCCGAGGCAATGCGCGCCTATGAGCGCACCCGACATCTGCTGGACAGTGAACTGGCCGCGGACCCCGGGCGGGCACTGACCGACGTACTGCGCGAAATCCATTCCGCGCCTGTCCAACCGGCCGCCGCGCAGGGCTCCGCGCAGCTCCGGATCCGCCGCACCAGCTTCGTCGGCCGCGATGACGATATCGCCCGGCTCGACCGCATGCTGACCTCGAACGCACTGATCACCCTGGTCGGTCCCGGCGGGGCGGGAAAGACCAGGCTCGCAGAGGAAATCGCGACCCGGGTCGCGGCCCGCTTCTCGCACGGGGCGCAGCTGATCGAACTCGCCGGGGTGCACAATCCGAGCCTGGTGGGCAACGCGGTACTGGCAGCCCTCGCCGTTCCGGCGAATCGCGATGCGGCCGAACCCGATCCGATCGCCCAGCTCTGCTCGGTGCTGATCGGCAAACGCCTGCTGCTGATCATCGACAATTGCGAGCACCTCACCGCCGCGACGGCACAACTCGTCGATGCCGTGCTACGCCGTTGCCCCACGCTGACGATCCTGGCGACCAGCCGTGAGCCGCTCGGCATCGCGGGCGAGCAGCTCTACCCGGTGACATCGCTGGCACTACCCACGGGACAGCACGCGGCGGCACCGGCTGCGGTACAACTGTTCATCGACCGCGCACGGGCGGTGCAGCCGAAATTCGCTCTCACCGAGGAGAATCGCGAAGCAGTCGGCGGTATCGTGCGCAGGCTCGACGGTTTGCCGCTGGCCATCGAACTCGCCGCGGCGCGCATCCGCACCCTATCCCCCGGTGCGATCCTCGAACGCCTCGACGACCGATTCCTGTTGCTCACCAATGGATATCGCACCGAAGCGGACCGCCATCGGACGCTGCACGCCGTCGTGGACTGGAGCTGGCGACTACTCGACGACACCGAGCGTGAATTGGCCTGCAGATTCTCGGTTTTCGCGGGCGGCGCCACCCTCGACGCGATCGAGCGGGTGTGCGGGGCCGATCTCGGCACACTCGCCGCACTGGTGGACAAATCGCTCATCGAATTCGACGGTGCCCGCTACCGCATGCTGGAAACGATCCGCGCCTATACCGCGGCAGAACTCACGGCCACCGGCGAACGCGCCGCCCTCGAACGAGCACACGCACACTACGTACTCGCACTGGTCGAAGGGGCCGAACCCGCACTGCGCACCACCCGCCAGTGCGAATGGGTCAACCGGCTGACCATCGAACACGACAATTGCGTTGCCGCCCTGGGGTGGGCGGTACGCACCGCCGATATCGACCTGTCACTGCGACTGTGCGGCAGCCTGGTCTGGTACTGGTCCCTGCGCGGCTTTCGCGCGGAATCGGCGCACTGGCGCGCGCAGGTGCTCGCCCTGACCGGACCACCCCCGCCCGGATCAGCGGCCGACTATCTGGCGTGCGCTTACGCGGACCTGCTACCGGCGCACTACGACATCCTGTGGTGGGGCCCGACCGATGACCACGGCGACCTCGATCGGCTCGTGCGGACCGCGACAACCGAACAGCGCCAACCCAATCCGGCCTTCGTGCTGATGCTCGCGGTGCGCCGCGGCCGGGACGGCGACCTCGCCCCGCTGAACGACGCCGTTCGATCCACGGATCCCTGGCTCGCCGCCAACGCACGTCTCCGGCGCGGCCTCGAAACACTCGCGGGCACCCAATCCGACACGGCCGTAAGCGATCTGGAGCGCGCACTGGCCGAGCTGCGCACGATCGGCGAACCGCGGGGACTGGTCCGCGCACTGCTGATCCTCGCCAAATATCGCACCGGCACCCTCGGGCTACCGGCCGCGGTGCCCCTGCTGACCGAGGCGGCCGAGTTGACCCGCACCTGGCTCGGCACCGATGAGGTGGTCGGAGTGCGCGCCTGGCTCGGCCAGCTACGGGTCTGGCACGGCGATGTCACCGCTGCCGCGGCCGAGACCGCCGCCGCGCGCGTCCGGCTCGACGCCACCGTATCCGCGTTCACGCGAACCTGGCTCGGCGTGGTGGAGGCCGAAATTGCCTGCCGCCGCGGTGAACTCGGCGCGGCCGTCGAACTCTTCCGCGATGCGCTGGACCCGCTGACGCGGTATCACCCGCTGTCCAATCGCCCGGTCGAGGGCATCGCGATCTCCGTCGAGATCTGGGGTCGCGTCGCGTACGCCCTGGCCCTGGTCGACAACGGTGACCGGCACCGCGCCCGCACCGAATTGACGACCGCTTTCGAACTGGAGCGGCAGATGATCGGCGGCAATCCGCCACTGCTGTTCGGGATCGCCGTCGGATACGCATCGGTCGCACTGGCCGATGGCGATCTCGAGCTCGCGGTGACGATCATCGCCGCCCACGATCGGCTGCATCCCGGCCCGCATCGCAGACCGGGGCCACGGCGAATCATCGAAACCGCACGTGCGCAACTCGACACCGCCGCCTTCAACCGGGCGCTGAGCACCGGCCACGCGCTCTCGTTCGACGAGCTGCGCGCACTGCTCATCGGCTGCCGGGCGGACGGAAGTCAGAACATGGCGCCGTTGGCGCGAATCGTCTGACCCGACACCCACGCCGCGCCGTCACCCACCAGCCAGCCGACGACCGGGGCGATATCCGCCGGGATGCCGAGCCGTCCGCGCGGACTGTGATGCGTTGCCGCCTCGATGGATTCGGGTGTTTCCGCGCCCCGGTAGAAGTCGTCGTCGATGGGTCCGGGCGCGACCGCGTTGACGGTGATACCGCGCTCCCCCAATTCCTTCGACGCGGCCAGCACCATGCGCTCGACCGCCGCCTTGGAACCGGAATACAGCCCGTAGGCACCGGTCATGATCGCGGTCAACGTCGTCGAAAGCACCACGTAGCGGCCATTATCCGCGAGATGACGCGCCGACGCGCGCAAGGTGTTGAAGGCGCTGCGGGTATTGCGGTTGATCAGATGATCGAAATCCGCGTCGGTGAAATCCACCAGCGCCTTCTTGATCACCGCGCCCGGGGTGTGGATCACGATATCCAACTTCCCGTGCTCGGCGACAACCTTCTCGAACAGCGCGTCGACATCCGCCGACACGGTGGCATCCGAGCGCACCGCCTCCGCGCTCACCCCGAACTCCGCCAGCCGCTTCACCGTTCGCTCCGCCGCATGCTCGTCGCCGAGATAGGTGATCACGGTCGTGGCCCCGCGTGCGGCGACATTCTCGGCGAAGGCCGCACCCTGATTCCGGGTCCCACCCACCACCAGAGCGACCTTACCCACCAGATCGCGACTCACATCGGACATCGAACTCTCCCTGCACCATTCGGATCGGTGACCCATCGCCACCGCATCCCACGCTGGCGCACGCCACTGTCAATCCGCTGACATCCGATGACAGCGAGGCTGATTCGCGGTGACTACACCTCGACCTGCGCCCCCATGATCACCGTCCGCTGACCGGGCAGACCGAAATAGGCGGCGGCGTCGGTGGTGATGTAGGACGTGGCGATGAACAGGGTTTTGCGCCAGCGGGCCATCGTGTGCGCCTTCCCCTTCTTCAGTTCGATCTTCGACAGGAAATAGGACGCGCCGTCGATGTCGAGGTGACCTTCGGTGCGGGCGGGATCGAGCAGGCGCAACGCGTGTGGGACGTTGGGGCGCTCCATGTATCCGTAATGCGCGAGCACGTGGATGATTCCGTCGTCGGCGTAGCCGAGGGCGTCGATTTCGGTGCGGTGTTCGTCCGGCACCCGGGGTACGGGCAGCGTATCGATCGACAGCACGACCACGTGCTGATGCAGCACCTGGTTGTGTTCGACATTGGCGCGCATGGCGAGCGGCGTGGTCTCACTGCCGCGATTGAGGAATACCGCGGTGCCGGGCACCCGCACCAGCGGCGGGCGGCGCTGCTGCAATTCGTCGACGAATTCCCGCAGCGGACCCTCGACCTTTTCCCTTGCGGCGGTGACGATTACGCGCCCGCGCGCCCAGGTGATCATCACGGTGAACGCGGTGAGACCGATCAGCAGCGGCAGCCACGCCCCGTGCACCAGTTTGGTGAGATTCGCGGCCACGAACAACGCGTCGATCCCCAAGAGCGGAATCGCGCCGAGCAGCACCAGCCACAGCGGCGTATGCCATTTGACCCGGGCGACATAGAAGAACAGCAGCGTGGTGATCGAAATCGTCGCTGTCACAGCCATACCGAACGCGAACGCCAGCGCGGCCGAACTCTGGAAGGTGAACACCAGCGTGAGCACCGCGACCATCAGAATCCGATTGATCAGCGGAACGTAGATCTGCCCGATGGTCGACTCGGAGGTGTGCTCCACCCGCAAGCGCGGCAGATAACCCAATTGCGCGGCCTGCGAAGCCACCGAGAACGCCCCGGTGATCACCGCCTGCGAGGCGATCACCGTCGCAGCGGTCGCCAGCAGCACCAGCGGGAGCCGAGCCCACCCCGGAGCGAGCAGGAAGAATGGGCTGCCCACGGCACTCTCGTCACCGAGAATCAGCGCACCCTGTCCGAGATAACTCAACGCGCACGCGGGCAGCACCAGCCCCAGCCAGCCGCGCGTAATCGCCTTGCGACCGAAATGGCCCATATCGGCGTACAGCGCCTCGGCCCCGGTCACCGCCAGCACGATCGCCGCCAGCGCGAAGAACGCGATCCCGAAGTGCCCGAACATGAAACCCAGCGCATAGGTCGGCGACAGCGCCTTCAGAATCTCCGGATGCCGCGCGATACCGCTGACCCCCAGCACCCCGATCGTCGTGAACCAGGCGATCATCACCGGCCCGAACAGCCGCCCCACCGCCGCCGTGCCCCGATGCTGCACCGAGAACAATCCGACGATGATCACCACCGTGATCGGAATGATCAAATCGTCGAACCCCGGCGACACGATTTTCAAACCCTCGACCGCGGACAGCACCGAGATCGCCGGGGTGATCATCCCATCACCGAAGAACAGTGCCGCACCGAAGATCCCGACTCCGGCCAACACCCCCGCGGCCCGCAAATCCCGTTTCCCCGCCAGCCTGCGCAATAGCGTGATCAGGGCCATGATCCCGCCCTCACCATCATTGTCGGTCCGCATAACCAGCGTGATATAGGTCAGCGTCACAATGATCATCACCGACCAAAAGATCAGCGACACAACGCCATACACATTATCGGTACTGATAGGCACGGGATGCGGATCACTCGGGTTGAACACCGTCTGAATGGTGTAGATCGGGCTGGTACCGATATCCCCGAACACCACCCCGAGCGCACCAACCACCACCGCGGCCCGGACCGGCCCCGCGGCATGGCTTCCCACATGAATAGGCGGACTGACTTCGGGCACTGCGGACATTCACGGTCTCCTCGCGTACGGATGCGACCCCTATCGTGCCGTGTGGCCGGAGAGGGGATGAACCCTGGACGTCCACACACACCGAATGCCGTGTGCACTTCCATGCGATGGTCCCACCCGTGGACGTCATGGAGATTCGCTGAATCGCGTTGCGCGGCGCGGGCACCGCTTGTCGGCCTTGGCCAGTGCGGTCGCGACACCCGGTTGATCCGAGCGCTCCAGCAGCGCTCGGTACGCCTCGTCCGAAGGGAGCTGGGCGAGGATTCCGGCGACGAACTGTCTGTCCTTGACGGTTCGGCAGGAATCGAGCAATGCGGCGACTGCGGGAGCCGACGTCGGGCCAACCTGGCACACCATGTTGTACAGATGTGCCTTGCCGAACAGAATTGAATCGAGCGGGGCCCCGCCCGTCAGCTGGGCGATGCGGTCCAACTGTGCTGCCGTCGTAGCGGCCGGGACGAGCAACCTGGTCAGTTCACGCGACAGGCCCACGGTCATCGGATCCGCCAGATCGGCTTCCACCCAGTCCTGCCTCTGCGGAAGCAGATAGGACGAAATCAGCCGAGCGCGAATGGATCCCGTTGCGCGCATCGTCGCCACCTGGTCCGCGGCCGCGACATACTCCGAATCCGAGGCGGCAGCCAGATGTGCCCGCAACCGGGCCAGGTCTCCACCGTGGTACATCCACCAGGCGAAATCGTCCGCGTGAAACTCCACGGTTTCGTACCAGTCGATCCGCCCGTATGGATTCCAGGGCGTCCATCCGACCGCTCCGCCGGGCGGACGGGAGGTCTCGACAGCGAGTCTGCCCATCTGCGCGAAAGTCTCAATCGCTAATGAAAGCCCATGCCTTACAACCCATCCGTCGATGAGCATGGGTGCGAGCTCTGCACGGTAGTGGCCGTAATGCCCCGAGCTGCAGCAGACGCTGGGACCATGTTCGATGATTATGGCGATAGCGGCCGCGCCCAAAGGCGATCCAGACCCTGTCTCCAGATAGGCGAGTCCTGCTGTTCCTATCTCCTCTCGACCTCGCTCACGGGTATTGGTCAGAATTCCCTGGAGTTCGTGTCGGAATCGACCGAGTAGTTCATCGAGTTGTCCCGGCGCATCCTCGGCAATCGGAACTGGTCGGTGCGGCGTGATCCCTTGAAACGGTTCGGCTTTCGTCAGCCAGCGGGTCGGTGGGCTCCACGTGTACTCGGAGGTCATGGTCGTACGGTAACTGCGGCCGGTGACACCGCCTCGTAGGGTGATCTTGCCGGCTCTTATGAGGGGATGATCTGTGGCCACAGCGGTGACCGGGCTGACACACGAGGACTGCGACACAATCGGGTTCGTCATCAGCTGCTTGTTCGATCAATCCATCGATACAGCCGAGCTGCGGGCATGGTGTGAGCACGTCATCGTCAGCAATGAGATGGACGATATCCCGCAGTACATGTTCGAGCTGGTCAGCTTCGATGGAGATCTCTCCGAGCTGTTCGACATTCTGGGGTTCACTCCGTCGTTTGAGCCTTCGCAGCAGGAGGATGCCGCGCTGTACGGTATAGCCTTCCAACGTGGGGTCGAGGTCTACGATCCACCTGTCAGCGGGGTGTCGGCTCTCGAAGCTCTACGACTCAGACCTGATGTTCTGCAACGGTTTCGGGCTACATTCCCGTTCATCGAGCTCGCCGATTAGCTGTCGGAACGTACTAATCTGCCGCTGATCGCTCGTCGAAAAGGCTGGCTCGGTACCTCGGTTGATCAATAAGTAAGGCGGCCGACGTCCCGGAACGTACGCGGCCCGGGGACGCCATATGGTTCGAACAGGACACCAGCCGAGCGATCTTTGCCGCCGTTTCTGACACCGGTTCCAGTTTGAGAAGGTACCGTGACTGCCATCTTGGGGGCCTAGGGAGTCGCCCCCTCCGGGGAGGGAAGTCAAGTGGTAGACACTGCCGTATCCAGCTGTGGCGCAACGAGTTCGGCGATCAAGCGCAGCCAGCTGCGCTCGGCCCTGATCGCGGCTTCGGCCGTGTTGTACTTGGCCGGAACACCGACGGCGGTCGGCAGTGCCGATCCGGTGCTGACTCCGCAGAGCGACCCGTTCTACACCCCGCCCGCCGGGTGGGACTCGCAGGCTCCGGGCACCATTCTGAATTCGCGACCTGTCGAGGTGGCCTCGATGGGACCGCAGGCGCAGGACGCCGACGCCTGGCAGCTGCTGTATCGAACGACCGATGTCGACGGGAACCCCATGG
This sequence comes from Nocardia sp. NPDC058058, assembly GCF_042885355.1. Classification (NCBI taxonomy): domain Bacteria; kingdom Bacillati; phylum Actinomycetota; class Actinomycetes; order Mycobacteriales; family Nocardiaceae; genus Nocardia; species Nocardia sp. NPDC058058. The sequence goes on from NZ_JBHVSA010000001.1 coordinate 1,547,442, forward strand.
CGACCGTGACGACGGTGCTGCGCCCGCGAAACGGGCAGGTCAAAGGTCTGATCTCCTATCAGGCCGCCGAAGACGCCTCGGCTCCACAGTGCGCTCCCTCGTTCGTGCTGCGGCAGGGAGCGCCGGTGGACAACAAGTACGACTCCAGCCTGGATCTCATACCGATCGAGCAGATGCTATCGACGGGTCATGCGATTTCCATCCCCGACTGGGAGGGGCCGAAGGGGACGCTGATCGCCGCGAGACAGCCGGGCTACCTCACACTCGACGGAGTGCGCGCAGCCGAGCGTTTCGAGCCACTCGGCCTGCCCGGCACCGATACTCCGGTCGCCGCGCTGGGCTACTCCGGCGGATCGCTCGGCACCAGTTCGGCCGCGCAGATGCAACCGATCTACGCGCCCGAACTACGCCTGGTCGGGGCCGTCCTCGGTGGTTGGCGAACGGACTTCGGCAGCTATCTGAAGGAGCTGGATTCCGGTCCGTTCTCCGGTTTCATGCCGGCGATCCTACCCGGCATGATGCGCGCCGATCCGCGTCTGGCGGCCGTTTTCGACAAGTATCTGACGCCCGCCGGGCAGGCCCTGATGGCCGCGGGTGACAGCAAATGCGCGACGCCGAACGTGGGCCAGCATCCGTTCCTGCGCATGGACGACTACCTGACGATCCCCTTCTCGCAACTGCTCGACGAGGTACAGCCCTTATTCGCCGATCTCGACTTCGGCCCGGTAGTACCGACCACGCCGATGCTCCACTATCACGCCGTGCACGACGAAATCGTCGACATCGCGGTGAGCGATCAGGCGGTGGCACAGTGGTGTGCGGCGGGGGCCCAAATCACCTATGTACGAGACCAATTGAGCGACCACGTCAGCCTCGCGATCACCGGGACGCCCGCAGCCCTGCGCTGGATCGACGACCGCATGGCGGGCCAGCCCGCACCGGCCGGCTGCTCGACGAGTACGGTGCCGTCCATGTAGGTCGATGGTGTTGCGACAACCCATCACTGTGTCTTGCGTCAAGATCTTGGCAGGCTCGAGGGGGTGGGGTTGCCGGCCGGCTCGATCGATCCAGCCCTGCCCACATCCGCTCATGCCGATTACAGCGCAGCAAATGTTGCGTTTTACAGCGCACGGATTGCTTGGATACGAGCCGACGAAGGAGATCAGGATCCGCGCGGATCTGGATCGATGTCGAATCTCCATGGATGCTCGAAACCCATTTCGGCATAACATTCCGCGTCATCGCGATACCCGTCGATGTCGGGTGCGGTCGCGGCGAACCAACCCGATACCCGATCCCAAAACCGATGGGCATGTTCGTGCTCGACTACCTCCCACACCGGCGGATCATCGAGATGCAGGTCTGCGCCATCGATTACGACGTACTCGTAACTCTGGTGTGAGCTCAACACAAGCAGCCCCTCCGGGCACCTCAACTCGTGCTCCACGGTATCGAGAGTGTCTATCGCGTACTGCTTATGCTCCCCGAAAATATACTTCACTCCGAAATGCGTACCCGCCCACCACAATCCGGACTCAGACCCGATCAGTCGGAGAACCGCACGTACCGCTACCGGAACATCGGTGACACCCTGCTCCGCGGCAAAACCATCGATCTCAGCATCGGTAGCGCCAGAGACCGCGGTACGCCGCAGCCCAGCACCAATCACCCCTTCGAAGGTAGCCTCGATCGTCCCGACGATGGCCGACTGCTGCTCGTTCACAACTCACCTCATACGCCAAGAGCAAACATATCTCAATATCAGACATCCGCTCATGCCGCGACCCGCGCAAGCCGAAGCTGTCGGTGCGGGTCCGCGGAAGATCAACGGGCGATTATCTCGGTATCAGCGATGCCATATGCCGATGAGCGTTCAGGTCGCCGATCGGCATACGCTCCGGGCTCGACAGGTCATGGCGCCTACATGGCGGTCGAACGCAACGCCGCGGCCGACGCGGCGCGATGACGGGTTGATCGTTGCCGCGTGGTCTCACCCGAGATCGGCGGGAATGCGATGCGCGACAGACGGATTCGCTGGCCCATCGGCAGCCGCGCTGTGTTCCACCGTTCCGCGGCTGTCGGCCGAATCCCTCGGCGAGGCCACGCATTTGAGCTGGAGAGATGGCTGAAATGCAGTCCGATCGTGGAGATCCAATGATTAAATGTCAATGTTTCAGAATATTGGTAGGCAGGTTCGCCACTGCCGTTCATGGACACGATGGGTTGTTATATGCGACGTCCTTTCAGCGCTGCTCTCTTCGCCACCGCCATCATGGGGGTGATCGCAGTCCCCGCCGCCGCAGCGGCTCCACTCGAGCTCTCCCAGGCCCCCGCGACCACAGTCGCCAACGGCAGCACTTCATCCGGTAGCGCGGTACTCAACGAACTCTTCGGATGCGTCAGGGACCCGAATTGGCCTAGTCAGGCGATTTGCATTCCGGGTATGAAGCTCTTCCAGGATCTGGGCTGGAACTTCCCCACATCCTGAATAGTGCCGGGTATGTGACCAGCCGCGAACCTGCGATGCTGGATCATCCAGCTGTGGACACCCAATCGTCGATCATCCTCACATGCCGCGTGGCGCGCTCTTCGAACCGGCCACGCGGCGCAGCCGAAGATCAACGGGCTCAGATTATCTCAGTCCCAGCAACGCAGCGGATGCGGGTACCAGGACATCAGACTCTGACAAAAGAACCTCTGGAGAACACGGATTGTGCTGTGCTGCTGCAGTATAGGAGCCAGCTACGACATCACTCACGGTCGCGCGATAGTCTCCTAGCGCTCAGCCCGACAGTAGGCTCGCCGTGCCGATACGCCAATCGTCCTGTAATGCCGCAACCCGCGCGTTGGTCGACCACCCAAACCGGTTGGCCGACAGCAGCTTCCCGACGCGCGCTCTTGCCGTGTTGCGGACCTGGGCTCAGGGGCAACTCAACGACTTGCCGTACCAGACCTCGGCATAGTCGCTGGTGTTGTACGCCGGGATCTCCACATAGCCGTTGCGGCGGTACAGGGCTCGGGCCTCGACCAAATCCAGTCGGGTATCGAGCACAACCCTTGTCGCACCGAGGGCGGTGGCGGCGGTTTCCGCAGCGGTCAGCAGGTGTCGTCCACCACCGATTCCACGCCATCGCCGTCGAACAAACACCCGGGTCAATTCGATGACATCGTGGCCAAGTGCGCGCAGACCCACGCATGCGACCGGATCGCCGTTGAATCGGCCGAGAATGAACAGGCCGCGGGGTGGGACCAAGTCGTCAGCAGGGTCGGCAGTGAGCTCTCGGTCCAGTTCGGCCACTGTCGATCGGCGTCCCAGATGTAGCAGGCGATAGCGATCGGCGACCTCGACGTAGTAGTCCCGCAGCAGAGCAGCAGCTTCGGGGTGTCGCACCGAGGTCGGAGCCACGACCCAGCCTGAATGTCGGTCCGGCGTCGGAGTCATACGGTCATTGTTGTCAGCTGACGAATTTTCTTGCAGCTCATCGCATCCGCGAATGCCGCGTGGAGCTATGCAGCGGGGCGCTCACACTTCGTCGAAGATCGTTCTGCGGCTGAGCACTGCTGTCGGCTGAGCTATATCGTCACCTGTATGCGGGGGTGCGTGATCTGCGACAAACACAACGGGGCCGGGCCATTGGTGAGCCCGGTGGTACACGCGGATGAGCTCGTGGTGGTGACTCATCGTCCAGCGCGGGAAGACTGGGTCCGGCCGGGGTATCTGTTCGTCGAGCCTCGACGCCACGTCGCGACACTCGATCAACTGGACGACACGGAGACCTTTGCCTTCGCCCGCACTGTCCGCTCATCGATCAGCGCCCTACGGCAGGTTCTCGAACCCGCCCACGTCTTCACCTTCGTCGCGGGATTGAGCGTTGCGGGGGTCCACCTCCACCAGCACATCTTCACCCGGCCCGTCGCAACGGCACGAGAGGTGGCATGGCACAACGCCGATTCACCGAATGCGCCCCGGATCCGTTCCTCCGAACTCGCGGGCCTGTGCGCCGAACTGGCCGCAGCGATGACCAACTGAGCTACTGCACGTCAAGGTCGCGCCGAACATCCTCTACTGCCGCGAGTCGCGCGGTTCGGACCGGCGGACGCAACGTACGCGCTGCTTGTGTATGGGCAGTGGAGGAACCCCTCGAACGACAAGCGCTCGGGGGATCCTGTTGAATACCAGAGGTATTCAATGAACTGTATCGACTGGGAGCCGTATGTTCAGAGCCCAGGCCAGCTATGCCGTTACGCTCAACCCCACAGCCTCTCCTTCGGACGTCGAGGCACGAATCCTGGCGTTGAACCTTCCTGGTGTCACATGGTCGCCGCGCTTCGAGCGAACGACTGGACCCTACAATCACTCGCTTCTGACACTGACCGCGATCATCGAGCCCACCGGCAATCCCGATCTGGCTCTCATGGCGATCTTCACCCTCGGTCTTTCGACCGCACAGGCGACCGAAGCTTGGGAACAGTTCGTAGATGGCACTCTGACCCACCTCGATGCTCGCGACGACCGCCCGGTCCACGGTGTGTACATCGAGGAATACCGAAGGCTCTGAGACAGGTCGTATCTCGCCAAGAATGCTCCGGTCACACTCACGACGTCCCGACATGCCGCGTGTCGCGCCGACCGGACCGGCCCGCGCTGGCGGGGCGAAGGTCAACGGGCCGAGCCGATCTGGCGCCGGCCGAACGCACCATATTGCTGATGAACGAGCTTGAATGGTGATCGTCGAGTGCGGGTGTCGGTGACCGGCGCTAACGTCCCTTCGATGACGAGCAATGTGGACATGCAGTTCGACGTTCGCGGCCTTACGGGAGACGACCAAGCTCAATCGGTGTTCGACGCGGTCCTGGAAGTACTCACCAGTGGACATATGGATCGAGACGTCATGCTGAACACCGTAGAGCAGAAACAACATTGGTCAGTCGAAGGCAAGAGCGAGGGTTCGTTGTACATCAGCAGCTGGGGTCGGTGGCACGAGGGTTTCGAGGAATCGTTGCGCCGTTGCGTTGCCGCCGTGGCGCGCGTAGGTCGGATGTCCAAACCGGTGGGCTGTCAGCATTTCCAGAAGCACTCTTCTGCCGATGCGCGCGGAGTCGCTGCCCGCGCCGGGCTGGACAGCCAACTGTTCATGTCGAAGGAATTCCGTTGGCTACGAACGAAATCGCTCGCTAGATTCGGAGGGCTGGCAGGGTGTTGTGCGTGACTGTCTCCGACCCTAAAGCGGATGTGCATCGATACCTGCGCTCGGCCCGCGAAGCCGTGCTGTGGAAGCTGGATGGTTTGTCCGAGTACGACATTCGTCGTCCGATGACTCCGACCGGCACAAATCTACTCGGTTTGGTCAAGCATCTGGGCGGGGTCGAGTTCGGCTACTTCGGCGACACGTTCGCTCGCCCCTACGACGAACCCCTCTCCCAGTACGATTTCGACGCTGATCCGACGGCCGACATGTGGGCCACCGCGGAGCAGTCACGTGGGGAAATCATCGGGTTCTATCGTCGGTCCTGGGCGCATTCGGACGCCACGATCGAGGCCCTGGATCTGACCGCACAGGGCTTGGTCCCGTGGTGGAGCGAGGAGCACCGGGCAGTCACGCTGCACGGGATCCTGGTGCATGTGATCGCCGAAACCCACCGGCACGCCGGGCACGCCGACATCATCCGCGAACTCATCGACGGCGTCGCAGGATTGGTCAACGGCAACGACAACATGCCCAGTGCCGACTGTGCCTGGTGGCTGCGCCATCGGGCCAAGGTAGAGAAGGCAGCAGAACTTGCCGCTGGCCCCACTGCTTGACGGGCCGTCTGGCTTACGAAGGACCGGCCGCGGCATTTCCAACCGGCACAGCTCGCTGACCACCTCCGAACGTAAGGAAATGCCGCGTTGCGCGCGGACGGATCGATTCGGAGGAAAGGGCCGTGGTGCAGCCGCGATGGACAACGGGCTACTGCCCGAATCGAATTGGGGCATCTGCCCGATAGCGCCCTATCCAGGACGGCTTGTAGCTTCTAGCCGTATGCCGCACCGATTGACAGCCCTGTTGAGCGCCACCAGCTCGTTGTTCGCCATTGCCGTCAGTGTCGCCGCACCGCAGGCCGTCGCGGGTAATCCGGTGGTGCTGGCTCCCTGGGTCTCGTGCACTGATCGCTGGTGCCGCAACGAAACTGACGACACCTACCGCATGGACGTGATCTTCGACTGCGGTCACGGAAAACAGCAAATAGCCCGTGCCTACCTTCCCCCACATCTGACCACGGCCGTCGGTGGCAACTGTGGTTCGCACAAGGAGCGCTGCTCGTATGACCGTGAGCGCTGGTGCAGCACGGACAATCCGATCCTGGGAATGCGGTACGAGAACGTGGTGGTCGACAACGGTCCGATTCCGCCCTGGCCCTTCAACAGCTCGGGCTCATCGCATTGAACGCGGGCACCTCGGGGCGACTGGGGTGTCCGGACAAGCGAACACACAGGACTGCCGCGTGCCGCGCTGAGTGAATCGGCCAGCCCGGCACCCCGAAAGATCAACGGACTGAATATAGCTCGGCCTTCGGCAGTGCACCGTACTGCCGAATATCGTGGACCTGGGAGGTGTGCGATGTGTGGACTGAGCATCGAACGCTAGGCGAGGTCGACCTGTACACCGCCTGCGCTGGGAGCGTTGCCCACTCACCATTGCTGGTGATCCACGGCGGGCCTGATTGGGATCACAGCTATCTGCGCCAGCCACTAGAGAGTCTTGCAGACTCGAAATGGCTTCTGCTGCCTGACCTTCGAGGCTGTGGCCGCTCCACCGGTGGACTGCCGCTCGACCGCTACCGTCCTGACGCGGTCGTTGCTGACCTGCTGAGCATCCTGGACAGCCTGGCAATCACCACGACAGACGTGCTCGGCTTCTCCTACGGTGGCCTACTGGCACAGCGCCTGGCCGCCGCTGTCCCGCAACGGATCCGGCGAATGATCATCGCGTCCAGCAGCATCGTCCCGGTGCCCGCCAACGCCTACGACGGCTGGGCGGACAGGGACGCACTGCTCGCTTCGGAGGCGGCAGTATGGTCCGATCCGGCGCTGAGTGGACCGGGGCGGGTACGTACTGCGGCGTTCGCTGGTGCCCGCGCCACCGTGTGGCGGGTCGAGGCGGTGCCCGAACTCCTCGAACGCCTACGCGGCATAAGGTTTTCGTGCGAGTGGGATCGAGCGCGCCACGCAGGAGTTCTGCCCTCGGCGCGCCTCGAGGACGCGGTCGCGGTGTTGATCCGGACGGAAATCCCAATTCTTCTCTTGCACGGCCAGCACGACATGGTCTTCCCCGCAACGCTGGCCCAGCAGGCCGCAGCCCAGATGCCCAACGCCCTGGCGGTAGTCCTCGACGATGCCGGCCATATGACCCAATTCGACCAACCCGACGCGTGGCTGGCGGCAATCGCGAACTTCCTCGAATGACACCGGCGAACTTCTGAATCTGTCGCGCTGACCGACCCTGCCGGCCAGTCATCCCGAAGATCAACGGGCTGAAGGCCGTTCGACCTACAGCAAATGCACGGTAACTAGCCGAGTTGAGGATTGGAGCCGCAGCCTCGGCTAGCAAAAGAAGACCGATTGGTCGACTATGCAACAGTGATTCAAGATCGATTCAGGACCCGAGCCAGCGAGCTGGCAGTGCAACTCGGCTTACGGGCGCCGAAGGTGGAGTTCCTTCGGCTTCCGCCGAAATGCTGGCTGCCCGAAGGTGTCCTGGCCTACACGGTGTTCCTGCGGGAGGTTATCGTCATCACCCCGACCTTCGAGGAATTCTCACCGGCCGAGCAGGATGCTCAACTCGCACATTGGACCGTGCGGTCACATCTCATCCGTACCGCCTTGTTCAAGTACCTCGGCGCCACAGTACTGTTCACGCTCCTGACCTTCGTACCTCTCAACGTCACCGGGCATTTCCACGGTCATCCGTTCGCTTTCACCTACACCGGTTTTCTCGTCAACCTCGTGATGATGCCCCGCGAGATGTACTGGCTCGCCGAAACGCTCTGGCTGGCAAGCCTCTGCGTCATAGGGATCGCCTGGAAGCGGCGCATCATCTACAGAACCGACCGCCGCGTCGCGGAGATGCTGGGCTTATCGGCCATGAACGATGTGCTGCGAGTAGCTCGGCGTGTTCGATACCAGCGCAGAGGCATCGTCGGCATGTACGTGAACCTCGGCATCCCCAGCGAAGCCAACCGCGCCGACGCCATCTCCTGCTTCCCGCTCACCATCGCTGAAGCACCCGCCCGTCCCGGCGAGGAAGCTCTGAGCCCGGCGGCAGTGCCATAGCCCCGATTGAATGCGTCCAGCTCGGAGCGCCTGTGAATCAATTGGTAAACCAGTCAGGATGTTTCTCGACCTCGGCCTGGAGCTTGTCGACTCGCTGGGCGAAGAGTTTGGTGTACCCGCACTGCAGGCAAACGACCGCCGTCAGAGGCGATAGCGGCGAGCCGTAATAGGTGCGGCGTGCAGGATGCAATCCGATGCTGTGGTCGGACTTCAAACTGAGGTTGCCGACCTGGCGACCTCCGCACAATTCGCACGGGGGAAAGTTCGGTCCAGGCGCGGGGTCTGTCATGTCCGGCATCATCGCTGATGATTTCCGCACGCGCTGACCGAGCGGCCAGCGCGACGCATCCGACCACAGGTCCGCATAACCTTTCGATCGACATCGGTACTGCCGCGGAGAGGTGCCGGATGATGATCGGGATGGCAGCCGCCGGAACATCGTTCTCATCCGAATTCCGGTGCCCGGGGCGGATAAAGGTCGAGCGCGAGGTCGAGTCCCAACGCAGCGACGTCGGCGAGAAGATCCGCAGGCAGCACGCAGCCACCCTGTCCGTTCTCGCTGCCGAAGCCCAGAGACAACGTCAGTTCGCAGTTGGCGGACAGTCTCGCCAACTCGTCACGACACCCGTCAACCAGACCGATCAGTGCCTGGACATGGTCGGTGAGATCGTTGTCGTTGGCGAGGCCACTCGTCAGCGCCCACACGCTGTTCTTACGTCGGGCGCTCGCCGGATTTCGTGGACTCATCAGGCTGCCTCGCTCGAACTGTCTGTCCGGCGTGATCCCCAGCCGAGCCGAGATTTCGCTCGCGCTCACCGTTCGACTCTTCAGCAGAATCGTTCCCGCCGTCCATTTCCGATCCTCGGGCCATTCCGTCTGCATGTCCTCTGACATGACGACATGATCGCAGGCGGGCCCGGCCAAGGCGACATCCTTTAGAAGCTCACAAGAGGGAGCCGACCCGCACCGGTTCGCACCGACACACCGAGTGATTGGCGTTTGATGACTGGTAGCCCAACGCACTGAAATGCCGCGTGGCGCGCGGTTCGAAGTGGCCACCCGGCTCGTCGAAAGATCAACGGGCAGCGATCAACTCGGTTCCGATGACGCACCATATGCCGAATTCGGTGAATTCTCACTGATCCGCGCCAAGGCGCTTAGCTCGTCGAGCCTTGTCGGGCATTCCACACTTCATGAGAACCCCGAGCACGCCCCGTGCCCGGGCTCGGCTGCGATCATCGAGGTCGAACATCACGTCGACCACGTCACGTCCGAACGCCTCAATCATCCTGCGATCGAGAGCATAGATGATGTGTCGAGCCCACACGACCCGCGTCAGGACCAGGCCCACTATGTATGCCGTCAGGCCCAGCAGTCCCCACTGCCAGGACGCCATGCGAGACATAATCGCTTCGGCCGCAAACACGCTCAGCGCCAGGTAAGGCACCAACACCAAAAGCACGACGGCAATCAAGGGCTTGTATCGGCCAGCCCATTGGAGATCCACGCTGAGCATCGCCTCCGCGAGCACGCCTTGTTGTTCCATTGGCGAGAGGGACTCGAATGCAGGCCCGATGACGAGAACCGGCCGCCTCTTCCTGATGCGGGGAAGCACACCATCAACACACCAGTCTGGCGTCCTGCCCGGCTCGACCTGCGGAGTCAGCACTCCGAATCGCGACGCCAACTGCTCGGCCTGCGTGCTGATTTGATCTAGATCCACCTGCACATGATGTGTCACGGAGACGTGAACTGCGAGCTGAGCAGAACCGGTACATTCACAGGGCTAGCACCAGGATAGGTCTCCTCGAACGCACCCTCCTTACTAGCCGCACACCATGCTGACCGAATCGGCCAGCGCGATACGGTGGAAGATCAACTGGCCGTAGCGATCTGAGGCTGCGGAACACATGCGCCTGCTGATGACCGAGCACCCCCAAATCTGAAATGCCGTTCGCTGCGCGGGGTTTGCAGTTATGGTGCTAGTTTCATTGGCACCATGTTTTGGCATATCGATCAGTCTTCCCGGGTGTCGCTGCAAGAGCAGATCGCCGCGTGCGTCCGGCGTGCTGTCTCCACCGGAGAGTTGACGGTCAACGAACAGTTGCCGCCCGCAAAGGAATTGGCAGAGGCATTGGGCGTGGACCGTAATACGGTCCTGGCCGCGTATCGGCGCCTCCGGGAGGAGTTGGTGGTGGATTTCCGCCGCGGGCGTGGGGTTCGGGTCACCGCGACCGCGCGTACCTCGGCGCCGGTGGAGCAAGCGGTGCGGCAGTTGATCGATGTGGCACGGGTGAATGGTTACAGCAAGGCCGAGATACACGGCCTGATCGAGGAGTTGATGTAATGCCCACCGCGACGGTGTACACCTGCCGCGTCACCAACTGGAAGATGTTCTGGTTCAACGCCCTGATTCTCGCTGCCACGGTCTGGCCCCTTCTTGTGCCACCCCATCCCAGTATCGGAACCACTCTGCTGGCTGTCACCGTGGTCATCAATTTTGCCCTGTCGGTGGCCACCATAAGTCAGCGCGTCGCTGCGGGTCCGGCGGGTCTGATGGTGAGCCTGGGCCCCCTTGGCCTCCCCCGTGTCAGGGTCGCCCGCGCGAACATCAACCACGCCGAGGCTGTGCACCTGCCATCGACGGCGTGGTTGAGCGACGCCGTTCTCTGGAGAGGGAAGCAAGGGTGGTTCCTCACTCCGAAACGCGGTCCGTCACTGCGTATGAGCCTGGCCAGCGGTCGCACCCTCACCGTCGCGATGCCCGAACCCGGAGCGGCGCTGTGGGCGATGGGCATAGCGCCCTAACGACGCGACGGTTGAGTGATCGCACTCCTAGTCCTGTACCGTTCCAGCCGATCTGAGGCTGGCGGACGCCACACGACAGGACCGAAACACCAACGGGCTGCCGTTGCCAACTGACCTACAGGCCATCGATCGCGGCACCGAGGTCCGCGCCGTAGCTGGCCCAACACAGGAGCGGGCTTCCCGGCACGGGGCGATGGCCCATGAACCAGTCTCCGGGGTGGTTGTCGCTGTCGACCGAGCGAGCAAGGCACAGACTGGAAAAACCGATGATCAGATCGACCACCAGGGAGTGCGTCTATGTCGGCCACCGAATGATTCTCTCCCAGAAATTGTGGGCACCCGACCGTGCCCAGGCCAGCCGCGCTCAGCTCGATCGTCGGTCGGCATACGGCTACGGGCGCAGGCGACCCTGCTGCGGGTCGTAGCAATTGAGCCCATGCACTTTTGCCAGCCCGGCAACGAACGCCGAAACCTCAGCCGCGGTGTCCCACTGGGTTCTGACATTCAGCGACCGACCGTCAATGTGCCCTGTCCCGCTGCAAGACCAGACGCTGCCCTCCTCTCCACAATCGGGCCAGCGCCGCAGCAGCGCCTGCACGAAATCCGCGATCTTCGCGGTGGGCGGCTCATCCGCCTCCCCACGGAGACAGCGCTGTTCGGAAGCATCGCTCATCGCATTGAGCGTCTTGAAGAGACTGACCTCGCAGCATGGCGGCTCGTCTTCCCAGATGACCAGGTCGTAGCTCATGCCCGGATTCTGCACTGCGCCACCGACACTCAAACAGTGTGATGCTGATACCTGTGCGCTCCCGAGTGGTGGCAGACAAGGTCGTCTGTGATGGAGTAGGTCTGTGATCAGACAGGATTCTCCGCAATTGGTGTATGGCCCAGACCGGTCCGCGATGAACTCTTCGGTCAAGCATGTGGCCGATTGCCGCGATGTGTACGAACTTATCGATCACAACATTCGACCCAGGCCAGGCATGTGGGCGCGTGGTGAATCGCTGCAGGAACTAATGGTGCTTCTGAGCGGCTACGGAGTCGCGCTCGAACTGCATTCTGTGCCAGAAGAGTTCGCACTGGGCCCGGTCGGGCCGTTCTCTCGTTGGCTGCACACCGAATTCGGGTGGGGTATGGCGCTGGGATGGGCCTCGGCCATCGAGCACAATCTCAACGACACCGAGACCGCGATGGATGCGTTCTTCCGTCTACTCGACCAATATCGGACGACCCTCAAGCCATCGGACTAGGGTCTGTCCAGGTCGGAATGTCGTCGATCGCGACGTGGCGCACCGACCACCACCGAGGCAGTGACTGCTGGCTTCAGGTGACTGCAGCGCACACTCATGCCGCTTACGGGTCGGCTCGCTGGCCGTCGTTCTCGTCGTCGGGCAGAGCCCCCAGATCTATGACTTCCGCGGTCCACCAGTCAGGTTTATCGGCGGTCACCCAGCGCACGTGGAACTTTCGTCCATGCGCTGGTGGGGTCGCGGAGGTAGATGGCGTGCCGCCAGGCTTCGGGCGTTCGGTATAGCACGAAGGAAATCGGTGTGCCCCAGCGTGTTCGGCCGGAGGATCGGTCTTCGGTCATGATCGGGACCCTTCGTTTGGGCTGAATCGCACTGCGGCGTCGATGATGTCGGGCACGAAGGGTCCACGTCGATCGAAGCCGCAACCTACCCGCCGTAGTGGTTGCACACGATCATTGTCATCGCCCAGGTTCGATGTCCTTCATCTGCTGTGTCTGATCGGCCAGGAACTTCAGGACGTCGGCGTTGGCGCGCTCGCCGACATCGACGGGGTAGTTGTGGCCGGCTCCTTCGTAGGTGATGAGGCGAGCGTTGGGCAGGGTCTCGGTCAGTCGTACCCCGGCTGCGTATGGCACCGCCTCGTCCGCGGTGCCGTGCAGGACGAGTGCGGGTGCGGTCAAGTCGGCGACCTTGTCGGGGGTCATGTCGTAGGCGGCGATGGCGAGGTCTTGGGCGTAGACGCCGCGCGCGGAGAAGCGCATTCGGCAGAGGACGTCGAGGTCGCGCTCGATCGCTTCGGGGGAGGCCAGCGGGCCGTAGAGTCGCTTGCGCAGCAAGGGTTTCAGGAGGCGGGGCGGTATACGATATTTCAGCTGCCGGGCCAGGAAGCCGGGAGGCGGTGGCAGGGGGTGTTCGGGGCTGCGCATCGCCGTGCAGCCCAACACCATTGAGCGCACTCGTGACGGCGAATCGTGCGCGAGTTGCAGGACGATCCCGCCGCCCATGCTCACGCCGTAGAGGTGCGCGCTGTCGACTCCGGCGGCGTCCATTACCGCGCGCACGTCCGCGGCGAGGTCGGCGACGGTCGCGGTGTCGGTGGCATCGCTCGCGCCGGTGCCTCGGTTGTCGAAGTAGATGACGCGGTAGTGCTCGGCCAGCGCCGGAAGCACCGGATACCACATGTCACTGGAGAACAGGTGGCCCATGACGAGCACGACCGGTTCGCCCGAACCCTGTTCTTCCCAGTGCAGGCGCACTCGCCCGGTGGGGGTGTCACTGATCGTGTACGGCATCGTCCGCCCTTTCGAGTCGCTGGGCACGCAGCGCCGAGCGGCGCACTTTTCCGGCATCGTCACGCAGCGGGTGGTCGACGATCTCGAGGCTACGCGGCAGTTTGTAGGGCGAGAGCCGCTCGCGCAGAAACGTTAGGACGGAATCGAATTCGAGCTCCGCGGACGACTGCACGATGGCATGCGGCACCGCCCCTAGGTCCTCGTGCGGCAGCCCGATCACACATGCGTCGCCGATGCCGGGATGCTCGGCCAGAGCGGCCTCGACCTCGGCGGGGTAGACGTTCGATCCGCCGACGAGGATCACATCGGTATCGCGATCGGTGAGGTAGAGGTAGCCCTGCTCGTCGAGACTGCCGAGGTCACCGAGCGACTCCCAGCCACCCGCGCGGGCGCGGGCCTCGCCACCGAGATATGCGTACGCGGCCGGGGCGTTCGCGCCGCGGCGCACCCACACTTCGCCCACCTCACCGGGCCGGAGTGCGGCGCCATCGGGGCCGAGCACCGTCACCTCCCCGACCACCGCCCGCCCCACCGACCCGGGATGCTCGAGCCAGTCGCCACCGGTGATCACGGTGGCGGCCTGCGCCTCCGTACCGGCGTAGACCTCGAGGATCCGCTCACCGCCGAGCCAGTCGATCCAGGCGCGCTTGAGCCAGGGCGGACATGGTGCGGCCATATGCACGACCAGGTCCAGCGACGAGAGATCATGCGCAGCAAGCACTTCGGGGCCGAGACGCCAAATGCGCTGCATCATGGTGGGAACGGCGTAGAGCCATTGCACCCGATGCGAGGCGATATCGGCCAGCAGCGTCCGGGCATCGAAGCGCCCCTGCAGCACGACATGCGAGCCGCGCAGCATCGCCAGCACCGCGAACATGAAGGGCGCGTTGTGATGTAGCGGCCCGGGTACGGCCACGGTGCCCCCGGCCGGTATGCCGAGCACGTCGGCGAACCCGATGACCTCGTCGAGCAGCGCCGCATTCCCGGCCACGACCACCTTGGGCCGACCGGTACTGCCTCCCGAGGCGGGCGCCTTCCACGCGGGAGAGATGCGCCGCGGCAACGGATCCGCGGATTCGGCCGACTCGGGCACCGAAGGCAATCGCACCCGATTGAAAGCGTCCGGCCCCTCCCCCTCGGGCAGCCCGACCACCCCGGCCGGATCCACCACCTCGAGAATGGCATGCAGCTCCGTCGAAGTCAGCCGTGAGGACAACGGCTGCGGCACCGCACCGAGCTTCCACGCCGCGAACGCCGCCGTCATGAACGCCGGGGAGTTGTCGAGCATGATGGAGACGTACGAGCCGGGAGTCACGCCCAGCCGAATCCACATGCGGGCCAGTCGATTACTGTCCCGATCCACCTCGGCCCAGGTGCGGGTGTCCACACCGCAGGTCACCGCGGGAGCGTCCGGGCGCGCGGCCGCGTGGGCGGCGAGCACCTCACCGAATGTTCTTGTGGCGGTGATCATTTCCCGCTCCTTTCGGTACCCAGCCGGGTAGCCAGACCGCCGGTGATGAAATCGCGGTAGAGCGCGACGACCCGATCCTTGGGAATATCGGGATTGGCCAGCCACCAACGCCCGAGCTGTTCACCCACGCCGCTGATGGCATAGGCGAACGGGGTATCGATCGCGTCGCCACCCGAGAAGTGCGCGACCATCTCGGCGATGCGCTCGATGGTGTGCTTGCGCAGATCGGCCAATTGCTCGGTGAATTCGGGTGCGAGTGCGGTACTGGGATTGAACAGCACCATCCAGCGGCGCGGGTCGCGCTCGAGCAGGTCGAAGAAGATCTCGCCCGCGCGTTGCATCACGACCTCGATACTGGCTCCGGCCTCGATGAGCACCTCTGGCTCGCGGACCCGGTGTTCGAGCTCCCCGCGAGCTCGGCGCGCACACTCGAGAAAGATCGCGTCCTTGCTCTGGTAGTGCGAGTAGACGATCGGCCGGGTCACCCCTGCCTCGCGGGCGATATCCTCGATCGAGGTGGCCTCGAAGCCGCGGGTCGCGAAGAGGCGCTCGGCGATATCGAGTATCTGGGCGGCGCGGGCTTCACGAGACATGCGGGTGCGTCGCTGGGGTGCCGGAGTGTCCACGTCGGCCAGTCTGCCCGACAGCGGTGCGTGGTCGAGCCGGGTGATCACGGCATGCTCCGGCTTTTCGCCCAGTCCCACCACATGGTGGCGAGATCGGGGCCCTGATTGTCGACGAGCGGTCCGGAGCCGGTGCCGGGCCAGCGATGCACCATGCCGTTCACCAGCACGTAGTCGATCAGTGAGGTGTCGCCGCCGCGCGCGTAGTACTTCGAATACGTGTAGGAATGCCGGTTCGGGTCGCTCACCTGCACCACCGACTCCGGAACATCGTCGACCGGGCCGTCGACTTCGCCGGTCATCGCGAGGTCGTCGATCGCGGCCCAGTGCGTGACCAGACGCGTCGCGAAATACGGTGGCACAGTGGTGTCTTGGTCGCCCTGGACCACCATGACCGGCACCGCGCGGGCCCGCGGGCCCATTTCAGCGAAGGCTCGTTCGGCGGTGTCCACGGGGCTGAGATTCACCGGGTCGAGCCTGCCCGCCGCGTCCCGGCCCGCCTCGTTGATCTTGTACTCGCCACCGGCCATCGACATCACCGTGGCGTAGACATCCGGGTAGGTGACACCCATGATCACGGCGATGCCCGCACCGGATGACGCGCCGAGCACATGCACCCGTGAGCGATCGGCCCCGAACTCGGTGATCACCTGTTCGGTGAGACCGGCGATCAGCGCGGGCTCACCTTCACCACGCCGTTGATGGGCGGCATCGTCACCGTTCCAGCAGTTCAGGCGCAGGCCGCGAAGCGGATCCTGGGAGGGGTAGACCACCAGGAATCCTTCGCGGTCGGCCAGCGCATTGAGGTCGGTCATATCCTTCATCGAGTTCAGGGTGTAGCCGGTCATCCCGCAGCCGTGCACCGCGACCACCAAAGGCAAAGCGCGGCCGGAAGATTGGGCGGGCGGAACATGCACCTGGTAGCTCACCGCGCCCGCGGTCCCGAGGAAAACCGCGGTCCGGTCGTAACTCTGCGCGTCAGGTTCCGCGTGCGCGGCGGCCACGCCGGTGAACATCGCGGCGGCGAGTGCTTTTGTCAGACTTGTCCGAGCCAGCACGGCTCGAACGGAGTGATGGTTCCTCATCGAGATACCTCCGGTTGCGCGGCCTTGCGGCGATCGCGCTCGATAGTGGTCATCGCGCCGGCTACACCGAGCGCACATGTCAAGCAGGACAGGGGAAGTAGCCACGCCATGCTGGTATGGAGGCCGAGCGCCGACGCGGTGATGTCGGCCGTGGCGGTGGCGTTGTCGGCGAAGAACTCCGATAGCGCGCCGGTGAGTACCGGCCCGAACGCACCGCCGAGTAGATAGAAAGCCGCGAAATAGATCGCGACAGCGGAGGCGCGCCGTCGCGCCTCGACGATTTCCGAAACAGCGGGCAGTGCGACCGGCTGCACCATGTTGATCAGGACGGAGGCGAGCGACAGCAGCACGATGAAGGCGACCGCGCTGCCGGGCGACAGCTCGAATGCCGCCCAGGCGAGCGGGGCCGCGGCGGTCATTCCGATGGCGGCCACCGCGAGGCGCGCGACCGATGAGCGGCGTCGTGCCCGGTCGGCGATCGGACCGGCGATGAGCACACCGACCAGACCCGCGACACCCAGCACGAGGCCCGCGCCTGTCCCGGCCGCGGACAGGCTCAGTCCGAAATAGCGCTGCAACAGCGGAACCAGGAACGTCGCCACCGAATAACTGCTGATCTGCAAGCCGATTCCGGCCAGGATCAGCCACCACATGGTCGGGATGCGCAGCAGCGCCCAGAGCGCTCGACCACCGCGCTCGCTGTCGAGCTCCTGGGCGGTCACGCTGGGCCGCTCCGGCATCGGCACGATAAGCAGCAGTCCGGCGATCACGAGACCGGGGATCGCGGCCAGATAGAACGGGGTCCGCCAGGAGCCGAACGCTTCGACCAGTGGACCGGTGGTGAAGAACGCCAGCAACAGCCCGAGCGGCAGGCCCAGTTGCAGCATTGCCGTTGCCCGGGAACGCTTCTCGACCGGGAACATGTCAAAGACGGTGGCATTGGCGGCGGGGGCGTAGGACGCCTCCCCGACGCCGACGCCGAGCCGGAATATCAGGAGCGCCGCGAAACTCCACGCCCCACCGCCGGCCGCGGTGAGGAAGCTCCACAGCACCAGGCCACCGGCCATTATCACCCGGCGCGAGCGGCGATCCGCCATGCGCCCCAACACGATTCCCGCCAGGGCGTAGACCACGGTGAAGCCGCTCATCAGCACACCGAGTTGGGTATCGCTGAGCGCGAACTCGGTCTTGATGTCCTCGGCCACGATCGTCGGGAGGGCGCGGTCGTAGAAGTTCAATACGTTGGCCACCGCGAGCAGGGCCACGAGACGCCAGGCATAGGGCGGGATGACGGGTGAGGTGGTCTCATCGGCAGCCGAGCCGCCGGTCGGGTCGTGCGGGGGAAACGTCCTGCTGATCGGCATGGCGTCCTTCGAGCTGCGTGACTGCCGTCACTTTAACTTTACAGCGCGTAACTATAAATAGACGCGATGTAACCGTCAATAGTGGCGGTTGCTCGAACCGGGCGGCCGAGGAGCGGCCTAGCCGATCAGGCGTAGACGAAGGGTCCGGTGAAGTCGCCGTCCGATCCGCCCGCCGCGGTGAGGGCGGCGAGTTGCTCGTCCGTCAGGCGTAGCGCGGATGCCGCGATGTTCTCCTCGAGATGCGCGATCGAGGAAGTGCCCGGAATCGGACAGAGCGTGTCGGAGCGGGCCAGCAACCAGGCCAGCGCGACCTGCGTCGGCGATGACCCGGTCGCCGCCGCGATCTCGGCGACGACGCCGCCGGGCCGCACCAGCGCACCACTCATGACCGGCCACCACGCCACGAACGGAATACGTTCGCGGGCACAGTAATCGACGACGGCGTCCCAGCCGCGAACGGTCAGGTTGTAGATGTTCTGCACGGCGGCGACGTCGATGATCGACCGCGCGATCTCGATCTGCCCGACCGTGACCTCGGAGAGTCCGAAGTGCGCGATCTTGCACTCCTGCTGCAACTCTCGCATCACGCCCACCTGATCGGCGAACGGCACGTTCGGGTCCGCGCGGTGCAGATAGAGCAGGTCGATGCGGTCCACGCCGAGTCGGCGCAGGCTCATTTCGCACTGGTGCCGCAGGAAGGCCGGGTGGCCGATCGGCACCCATTCGAGGGGTCGCGGCTGCACCTGTCCGACCTTCGTGGCGATGAGCAGGTGCTCCGGATACGGGTGCAGCGCCTCGCGCAGGATGTCCTCGACGGTTCCGAGGCCGTAGCTGTCGGCGGTGTCGACGTGGTTGACGCCGAGTTCGATTGCACGCCTGGCCAATTGGATCGAATGGTGCCGGTCCGCCGGTGGACCCCAGATCATCGGATCGCCGAGACGCATTGCGCCGAAGGCCATCCGGAACACCTTCTTGCCACCGAGTTCGACTTCGCCCGCGGCTCCGATCGTGGTGAGTGCGTCAGTCATGATCGAATTCTCGAGCACCGCGCCACGGCCGCGCTGCCCCGTAATCGGCCACAGATCTTCAACATCAGGCCACCACATGCTCGGTCGCGGGCCGCCTACCCCGTGCCGCGCCGAAGCGGGCGCGGTACTCCCCCGGGGTCAACTCGGCGATTCTCGTGAAATGGTAGCGCAGAGTGGATTCGGAGCCGAAACCGCTGGCTTCGGCGATGCGCTGAACGGTCCAGGTGGTGCGTTGCAGTAGCTCTTGGGCGCGCCGCACCCGGGCTCGTTGCAGCCATTCCATCGGCGGGATGCCCAATGCGTCTCGGCACTGGCGTGCGAAGGTGCGCACGCTCATCCCGGCGTGCTGGGCGAGCATGGCGACGGTCAGATTCTCGGCCAGGCGGTCTTCGGCCCAGTACAGGGTGTCGGTCAGGGAGGTGGGCGGTTCGGGGATGTCCCAGCCCGCGCGCTGGGCTTGATCGCCGTCGCGGCGGATCGGCGCGACCAGGAACCTGGCGACTTCGGTCGCGAGCGCCGAACCATGGTCGCATTCGATCAGATGCAGCAGCAGATCCATTGCCGCGGTGCCGCCGCCGGAGGTGAAGAAGTCATCGTCCGCCACGAAAAGGCGTTCGGGGTGGACATGGATCTTCGGATGAGCGGTGGCGAGTTGCTCGGCCCAGTGCCAATGGGTGGTCGCTTCGTGGCCGTCGAGTAGCCCGGTCGCGGCAACGAGAAACGTGCCCAGGCACAGCGCGACGATGCGGGCACCGTTGGCGCGCGCACGCAGTATGGCCGCCGCGATATCCGGTGGCGGATCGTAGATCGTCGGTGCGGCGGACACGACGACGGTATGCGCGGACTCGGCCCATGCCAGCGTCCGATCCGGAAGCAGCGCATAGCTGGTGGCGCGTCCGGTCCGGGTGACCGTCGGCCCCGCCGGTCCGGCCACCGCGACCTCGTAGAGTTCGGCGCCCGCGTGATCGTTGGCCGCGGCGAAGACCTGTACCGCAAGCGCCACCTCGAACGCGCCGATACCGTCGAAGCTCAGCACCGCGACGCGATGCGAATCCCGCTGCGGCACAAACTCTTCCCTCATGAATTCACATCTTTCGGAGCAGAGCGTGGATGGTGTCCGATTCGAAGCTTTTGCGGCCAGGCTTCTCATCATGCCAGCGGCGGGGTGAGCATCGATCGCGCCCAAGTCGTCCACTTGGCGCTGCGACCGCTGCGCGAGGACGGGCGGTCACACTCGAACGACCGGACTGAAGTAGCGTGCCTTCACATGAGCGATGATCTGGTTGGGAAGAGTGCGCTGGTTACCGGAGCGAGCCGGGGAATTGGGTTCGCGGTGGCTTCGGAGCTTTTGCGGCGGGGGGCCAATGTTGTTGTGACGGCTCGGAAGCAGGGTCCGTTGGAGGAGGCGGCCGAGCAGCTGCGGGGGTTGGGGTACTCCGGAAAGGTTGTCGCCGTGGCCGGGAATTCGGGGGAGGCCGAGGCTCGGGCGGAGCAGGTCGCCGCGACGGTGGGGCAGTTCGGGTCGCTGGATGTGCTGATCAATAACACCGGGATCAATCCGGTGTACGGGTCGCTCATGGAGGCCGATCTCGACGGGGTGCGCAAGATCTTCGATGTGAATGTTGTCGCGGCGCTGGGGTATGTGCAGGAGGCGTACAAGGCCTGGATGGGTGAGAACGGTGGGGCGGTGGTCAATGTGGCCAGCGTCGCCGGGTTGCGGTCGACCGGCGTCATCGCCGCGTACGGCGCTTCCAAGGCCGCGCTCATTCGGCTCACCGAGGAGCTGGCGTGGCAGCTCGGGCCGAAGATTCGGGTCAACGCGGTCGCGCCGGGCGTGATCAAGACGAAGTTCGCCGATGCGCTCTACTCGGCGGATGAGGAGGCCGCGGCGGCGGTGTATCCGATGAAGCGACTCGGATCGCCCGAGGATGTCGCGGGACTCATCGGGTTCCTGGCGTCGAACGAGTCGGCGTGGATCACCGGAACTACCATTCGGGTGGACGGCGGACTACTCGCTACCGGCGGCATCTGATCGCTGCTGCGGGCGGGCAAATGAGCACTGTCCGAACGTGATGTTCGATCACGTTCGGACGGGGTCGCCGATGGGTACTCCCCCCTCGGATCACACCCGGTACCAGCGATATGGCAAGCGAGCCACCGGGGGTGACCGGAGTCGAGTAGGAGCTGAGTCCCATGGCGTTGGACATCGTGGCTTTCTCTTTGGCCGCACTACTTCTCACCGTGGTGGTCGCGATCCTGGCGGTCGGTTTCACCGACTTCACCGATCCGCCGCCCTCCACCTGGTGCCATCAGTGCGCACGCTGGATGGTGAACAAGCACCATCAGGCCGAACCGCTGTGCCTGCGCTGCCGTCTCACCGCCGGATTCGACAGTGCGGTGCACGGGCGCAGGTAGATCAGCGGAAGGTCAGCGCGCCGATGGTGTCGGTGTGGCGGTAGCGCAGGTATTTCTCGACGGTGTCCGAGTCGACGGTGGTGTCGGCGGTGGCAAGAGTGATCACCAGGAATTCCGCTTCGCTGCCGTCGCGCCATTTGCCGGTCTCGAAATGCGAGATGTAACTCCCGCTGGGGAGGTTGATGTCGTTGTCGTCGAAATGGTCTTCGGCGGCAGCGGCTTTGGCCGCATCGCTCATGGTGAGCACGAACTGGGTCAGCATGAGGCCGCCGTTCTCGGACTTCCACACCAGTTCCGAGGCGTACTGACAGCCGAGGCCGGTGAGCTTGCCGTTCTCCTCGACGGGACCGCAGTTGTCGTAGTCGCGGCCCTGCACCCAGTCGGCCTGCAACGCGACATCGCCGAACTTGAAATTCCAGGTCTCACCGAATTCGGTGTAGGTGAAGCGGTTACCGGCGGGTGCGGCCTGGGTGGTCGTACTCGGGCGCGCGGAGGTGGTTTCGATCGCCGGTTCGAGGCTGGTGGTCGTCACCGTCGCCTGATCGGAACTGTCGCGGCCCGTGAGCACCACGACCGCGCCGACTCCGACGGCCAACACCGCCACCGCCGCCAGGGCGATGCCGACGATCAGACCGGTATTGGAACGCGGCGGTTGCGGCGGCGGCGCGCCATAGCTCGGCTGCTGCGAATATCCTTGCTGCCCCGGCCATCCCGGCTGAGCGACGGGCTGCTGCCAGGTCGGCTCACTCTGCTGCGCCTGATATCCGCTCTGCTGCGCCTGATATCCGCTCTGCTGTGCCTGATTTCCGTCCGGCTGTGCCGCGAACCCCGGCTGTTGCCAGGTGTCGCCCTGCTGCCCCGGCCAGGCCGGTTGCGCGGGCTGCGCGGGCTGGGTCGGCGCGGCCGGTTGATCCCACCAGGCCGCGGCGGCGTCCTCGGCGGGCTGTTCGCCCCGGCCGTGTGGATCGCCACCGACTCCGGGTCCGGGGGGATAGCTCATGTAGTCAACCTTTCACGGCGCACCGGGGACCTCCCGACCCGGCGAAATGTCACCGAAGCGTATGACGGCGGCCGATCATGATCCAATCTCGGTGTGACTTCCGATCTCGTGGTGTGCGGCGCCGGTCCGGCAGGGCGAGCGCTGGCGCACCGCGCGCTGGTGCGGGGGCAGTCGGTCACGCTCATCGATCCGCGACCCGAACGCCGGTGGTCCGCCACCTACGCGGCCTGGGCCGATGAGCTGCCGGAGTGGCTGGATCCCAGGGTGTTCGCGGCGACCGCGGACCGTCCGGCCGTATGGACCACCCGCCGCATCGAACTGGATCGCCGCTATAGCGTTTTCGATACCGCGGCTCTACAGGATTCGCTCGATCTGACCGGAGCGCGGATCATCACCGACCGCGTCATCGATATCGTGACGCCGCCGCGCTTCGGCACGCGCGCGGGTGAGCTGCCGACGGCTCGGCTGGCGTCCGGAACCGATGTGCGGGGCGGTCGCGTAATCGACGCCAGGGGCGTACCCCGCTTCCCCGGACTCGCCGAGCAGACCGCCTTCGGCGTGATCGTCGATCGCGGCCGCTGGCCCGATCCGGACACCCTATTCATGGACTGGCGCAACGACAATGGCGCACGACCCGACGAGCCGCGCACCTTCCTGTACGCGGTTCCCCTGGGCGACAACGCGATTCTGCTCGAGGAGACCTGTCTGGCGGGCCGCCCGGCCTTGCGCACCGAGGTGCTGCGCGATCGCCTGGCAACCCGATTGCGTTCTCGCGGAGTGACTCTCGATGGCTCCGAGCGCATCGAACGCGTCCGATTCCCCGTCGAAGGCGGGCGGGCGCACCCCGCTGCCTTCGGTGCGGCGGGCGCGCTCATCCATCCGGCGACCGGATACAGCGTCGCGGCGGCACTGCGCACCGCGGATGATTTCGCCGCCGGGGATTCGATCTGGAATATTTCATCCCGCATGGTCAATAGCCTGCGCCACACCGGATTACGCGCCCTACTGGCGCTCCCACCACAGGATTTACCGCTTTTCTTCGACGCTTTCTTCGACCTGACTCCCGAGCGTCAGCGCGCCTATCTCTCCGGTCGTGATGATCTGTCCGGTACCGCGACCGCCATGATGACGATTTTCGCCGCGCTTCCATGGCGTATGCGTCGTACACTCGCTCGCGCCGCCACCGGTTCGTAGCCCCCGTTATTGCGGGCTGGGGCGGCCCGCACAGGAGTGCGAGACTTCCTCCGCCGCAATAACAGAACTCGTTAACCGGAGCACCGAATCACCATGCTAGACGGTAACCAAAGTCCCATTGTCCTGTCCGTCGTCATTCCAGCTCTGAACGAGGAGAAATCGATACTCGCGACCCTCGACCGCCTGGTCGGGCAGGACGCGGTGGACGAGATCATCGTGGTGGACAACGGGTCCAGTGACGAGACCCGGGATCTAGTCGAGAAATACATCGTGACCAGCCCGAAGGTGCGGCTGATCGATGAGCCCCGGCGCGGCCTGCCGTTCGCGCGCAATACCGGTTTCGATGCGGCACAGGGAGAATTCATCGGCCGTACCGATGCCGATACCCTGGTGTTTCCCGACTGGGGCGAAACCATCAGAAGCTATCTCGCCGATAATCCGGAGGTCGGCGCGGTCACCGGAATCACGACCTATCACGATTCCCCGGTGGGATTCCTGCTGCGCCTGGGTTATTGGATTCAGGATCGCCGTGGCGCACTCGGCAATCGGGTCGGAAATCTACACGGCCCGAATATGGGAATCCGGCGCACGGCCTGGCTCGAGGTGCGCGATCAGACCATTACCGGGGTACCGGTCGCCGAGGATCTCGATCTGGCGCTCTGCCTGATCAAGAAACAATTACCGATCCAGCAGCTGAAGGATTTGCGGGCCGATACCTCGGCCCGACGGCGGCGCGCCACCCCGCGCGAATGGTGGCGATTCCAGCAGACCGGCCTCAATACGTTGCGCGGCCAGGGATTCTGGGTAATGCCGCTGCACCGCAGGGTGATCGTGGGCGCGTGGCTCGCGCATACCGTGCAGTGGCCGATCTACCTGTTCTGGGACTTCGACGCGCGGCGATTCACGCTGCGCCGCACCAAGACCCGGATCTCGTCGATCGGCCACTGACGGTGTCATCCGCCGGGGCGCGTGGGTGTACCGGTCAGGCCGCGCCCCAGCGGGTGACGAGCGCCTCGAGACCCGCCGGGGTGAGAGCACCCAGCAGCCGCAGGCGGGCGATGCCGCCGTCGGGATAGATATCGAGACGCACGTGGGTGACCGGCCGCGCGCCCTGCACGCGGAAGCGATGCGGGGTGTCGGGCTGAATCGGCACGGTCGGCAGCAGGTCGAACCAGTCCGGCGCGTCCGGACCGGGAAGTGGTGTCCCAGCGGGCAGATCGATGCCCAGCAGCCGTACCTCGGCCGGGGAGTTGAACACCAGGTTGGTGGTGTCGATCTCGATGAGCTCCGGAACGCCTTGGGCGGCAAGGCGAATCACGGCCCAGTCATTGCCGTCATCGCGGCGGCGGGCGGTCTCCCAACCCTCGGCCTGATTGCGGGCCAACCCGGGAGCGAGCATATTGTCCGCGCCCGAATAGAACAGATTCGAGCAATCGATGGCCCGGCCACCGTGTTCGAGCGCGGCCAGATCCACGGTCAGCCCGGTCAGCAGCGCCGGATCGGGCGTCACGTCGCCGTGCACCCGGAAGCGGGCCACACCGCCGTCCGGATGGATGTTCAGCCGCACATGGGTGAAGATCCGCTCATCGTCCACCGGCAGCTCGTGCCGGGCGTCGCCCTGAAGTGCGGTGCGCGGCACGATCTCCACCCAGTCGGCCGAATCGAGCTGCGCCACAGCGGGGTACCCGCTTACGCGGCACGCCTCCACCGAGGCGAACGGCGGATAATTGCCCTTGAACCAGGCGGTGTCGATCACCACCCCACGCACGATGCCGGGCATGCCGAGCCGCACGATCGCCCAGTCGTGTCCGGGCGCGCCGCGCCGCCGCCGGGTCTCCCAGCCGTCGTATTCCTGCCCCTTGGTGCCGAAGGTCTCGGCGGAGAAGCGCGGTTCCCACGGCTGGATGAGGTTCTCGCGCTCCTCGAAGGATTCGTCGCTGGCGGCGATCACGCTCGCACGGTAGGTGCGCAGCGCCAGATTCGGCAGGCTGGTGAAGTCCGACATCAGTTCCCTTTCGGTCGATGTTCAGGTCGGTGGAGAGTTCAGGCGTTGCGGGAGAGCAATTCACCCAGGCGGGTTTCGGCGATGCGCACGGCCAGCTGTTCCAGCAGCGGCCCGGCATTGTCGATACAGCGCTGCGGATCGGGCTCGATATCGGTGAGCGCGTAGGCGTCCTCGAATCCGAAGCGGCGCAGCATATCCCGGGTGAGCAGCCGCTGACCCGCGACCGCTAGCACCGGAATGCCCGCCGCCGCGGCGGCTTTGGCCACCCCCATCGGGGCCTTGCCGTGCAGGGTCTGCCTATCCAGGCAGCCCTCCCCGGTGATCACCAGCCGCGCGCCTTGCAGGCGGTCCGCAAAATCCAGCTGCCGCAGGATCAATTCGATACCGGGTTCGCTGCGCGCGCCCAGGAAGGCGATGGCGGCGAATCCGACACCGCCCGCCGCACCGGCCCCGGGCCGATCCGACAGATCCACGCCCAGATCCCGGCGCGCGACCTCGGCGAAGCGCGCCAGACCGCGCTCCAGCTGCACGACATCGTCCGCGCCCGCGCCCTTCTGCGGCGCGTACACCTGGGCGGCCCCGCGCTCACCGAGCAGTGGGTTGTCCACATCCGAGGCGACGGTGACCGGTACCCGCAGCAGATCCGCGAGATCGATGCGCTCGAGTCGTTGCAGCGCAACGCCTCCCGGTGGCAGCGGTTGTCCGTCCGCGTCCAGCAAGCGCGCCCCGAGCGCGGTGAGCATGCCCGCGCCGCCGTCGGTGCAGGCGCTGCCGCCCAGGCCGAGCACCACGCGCCGGGCACCGCGCGATACCGCGGTGCGCATGAGCTCGCCGGTGCCCGCACTGGTGGCGGTGCGCGCGGTGACCGGGGTGGGCCGGTCGGGTAAACGCCGGAGCCCGGAGGCTTCGGCGAGTTCGATAATGGCCGTCTCGCCCCTCATTGCCAACGAGGCGACCACTCGATTCCCGACCGGCCCGGTGACGGCGGTCTGCAGGCCGGCGAAGCCCGCTGCCACCATCGCGTCCACGGTGCCGTCCCCGCCGTCGGCGACGGGCACGCTCACCACCGGCAGTTCCGGACGCACCTGCCGCAGTCCGGTCGCGAGGTGCGCGGCGACCTGGGCGGCGGTCAGCGACCCCTTGAACTTGTCGGGGGCGATGATCACCTGCCCGTCCCGCCAGCCCCGGCCCGAACCACCGCGCGCGTGAATCACGAAGGGCTCCCGGCCGATTCGTACTCCGCCCGCGCGGCGATGGCGGTCGGGGCGTCGGAGAAGGACTCCGCGAGTTCCTCGAACTCGTTGACGCTGTCGATCTCGAGTCCCATGGACACATTGGTGACGCGTTCGAGAATGACCTCGACCAGTACCGGCACCCGATGTTCGGCCATCAGCCGCTTGGCCTCGGTGAACGCCGATCCCAGCTGTTCGGGTTCGGTGACGCGAACCGCCTTGCAGCCCAGCCCTTCCGCGACCTTCACGTGGTCGACGCCGTAGCCGCCGACCTCGGGACTGTTGATGTTGTCGAAGGACAGCTGCACGTAGTAGTCCATATCGAACGCGCGCTGCGCCTGGCGGATCAGGCCCAGGTACGAATTGTTCACCACCACATGCACATACGGGATCTTGAACTGCGCGCCGACCGCCAATTCCTCGATGAGGAACTGGAAGTCGTAATCGCCCGAGAGCGCGACCACGGTCTCCTCCGGCAGCGCGGTCGCGACACCGATGGCGGCGGGCAGGGTCCAGCCCAACGGTCCGGCCTGTCCGGCGTTGATCCAGTGCCGGGGCTTGTAGACATGCAGCAGCTGCGCGGCCTGGATCTGCGAGAGCCCGATGGTGGTGACGTAGCGGACGTCCTGCCCGAAGGCCGCGTTCATCTCCTCGTACACCCGCTGCGGTTTGATCGGCACGGTGTCGAAGTGCGTCTTGCGCAGCAGGGTTCGCTTGCGGTCCCGGCATTTCCCGGCCCATTCGGAGCGGTCGCGCAGCTGCCCGGTGAGCTTCAGTTCGTGCGCCACATCCAGGAATACGGCCAGCGCCGCGCCCGCGTCGGAGACGATGCCGTAGTCGGCCGCGAACACCCGTCCGATCTGGGTCGGCTCGATGTCCACGTGCACGAAAGTGCGGTCCTTGGTATAGGTTTCGACGCCGCCGGTATGCCGGTTGGCCCATCGATTGCCGATGCCCAGCACGAAGTCCGATTCCAGCAGCGTGGCATTGCCGTAGCGGTGCGAGGTCTGCAATCCGACCATGCCCGCGTGCAGCGGATGATCATCGGCGATGGTGCCCCAGCCCATCAGCGTCGGCACCACGGGAATTCCGGTGAGCTCGGCGAATTCGAGCAGCAGATCCGCGGCGTCGGCGTTCACGATGCCGCCGCCCGCCACGATCAGCGGTCGCTCGGCCGCGTTCAGCATCAGGATGGCCTTCTCGGCCTGTGCCCGGGTGGCGGCGGGCTGGTGCACGTCCAGGGGCGTGTAGGTCTCGATATCGAATTCGATCTCGGCCAGCTGCACATCGATCGGCAGATCGATCAGCACCGGACCGGGACGCCCGGATCGCATGAGCTGGAACGCCTTCTGGAAGGTGCCCGGCACCTGCGCGGGCTCGAGCACGGTGACGGCCCACTTGCTGACCGGGGCGGCGATCGAGGCGATATCGACGGCCTGGAAATCCTCCTTGTGCAGTTTGGCCACCGGGGCCTGCCCGGTAATGCACAGGATCGGAATGGAATCCGCACTCGCGGAATACAATCCGGTGATCATATCGGTTCCGGCCGGGCCGGAGGTGCCGATGCAGATGCCGATATTGCCGGGTGCGGCGCGGGTGAAGCCCTCGGCCATATGCGAAGCGGCTTCCACGTGCCGGGCCAGGATGTGCCCGATTCCGCCGTGTGCGCGCATGGCGCTGTAGAACGGGTTGATGGCCGCACCGGGTAGCCCGAATGCCTGTGTCGCGCCTTCTTTTTCGAGAATGAGGACGGCCGCGTCCACGGTCCGCATGCGTGTCATATCAGATCCCCATTCGGATCAGCGTCAGCGGCCGATCGGTCGATATCGCGGTCGTGACGAAGGTCCGGCCGCAGGCCGCGCGCGGTTCGACGGTGCAGCGCTCCACGACCCAGCCCGCCGGTACGTCGATGGCGCAAATGCCGTGCCCGTGCGCCATATTCGGCCCGTAGCCGGAGTCCAGCTCGTACACGGCCGCCGTCACGCGGCCCCCTTACCGGACAGCGCCTCGGCGACCAGCAGCAGGGCGGAGTGGTCCAGCGAGCCGTGACCCATGGCGCGGGCGGCGGCGATGAGCTGGGCGGTGAGCGCGCCCATCGGAATGGCGACCTCGGCCTGGCGAGCGGCGGCCAGGATGATGCCCATATCCTTGTGGTGCAGATCGATGCGGAAGCCGGGCGCGAAACTGCGCTCCAGCATGGACTTTCGCTTGAGCTCCAGGATCTTGCTGCCCGCCAGGCCACCGGCGAGCACGTCCAGGCCCGCTTCGGCGTTCGCGCCCAGGTTCTCCATGAGCAGGATGGCCTCGGCGACCAGGGCGTAGGTGCCGCCGACCACCAGCTGGTTCGCGGCCTTCACGACCTGGCCCGCGCCATTGGGTCCGACCAGGGCGATGGTCTTGCCTACCGCCTCGAAAACCTCTCGGGCAGATTCGAAGTCATCGCGGGAGCCGCCGACCATGATCGACAGGGCGGCGTTCTTGGCACCGGGCTCACCACCGCTCACGGGGGCGTCCAGTACGCGCAGCCCCTTCTTGGTGCCCTCGGTGGCGGTCCACTCCGAGGTGCGCGGGGTGATGGTGGAGAAGTCGATGTAGAGCGTGCCGGGGGCGGCGTGCTCGAGCACCTCGGCGAACACCGATTCCACATGCTCGTCCTGCGGCAGCATGGTGATGACGATGTCCTTGTCGCGCACCGTGTCCGCGGCGTCCGCGCCCGCCTTGCCACCGGCGGCGGTGAGCCGTTCGACGGCGGCGGCGCTGTGGTCGTATCCGGTGACATCGTGACCGGCCTTGACCAGGTGTCCGGCCATGGGGCCGCCCATGATGCCGAGGCCGACGAATCCGATGGTGCTCACTTGATCCACTCCCAGTTCAGTTCGGGGTCTTTGTATTCCAGGCCGATGTAGCCGTCGTATCCGCTCGCGTCCAAGGCCGCGAACAGCTCCGCGAAATCGAGCGCGCCGGTGCCGGGGCGTCCGCGCCCGGGTGAATCGGCGATCTGGACATGACCGATGTAGCCGCCGTAGGTGTCGATGACGGCGGGCAGGTTCTCGCCCATGCGGGCCAGGTGGTAGAGGTCGCAGAGGAATCGCACCCCGGGCTCGCCGACCGCCTCGATGATCCGCACCGCGTGTGCGGCCGAAACGATCGGATAGTCCTGCGACTCATAGGAATTGAGCGCCTCCAACAGAACGGTCGCGCCGATGCGCCGCGCCGCCGTGGCGGCCAGGCGCAGGTTCTCCAGCGCGAGCTCGTCCTGCTTCTCCGGGTTCTCGGCGGCAATCCTGTTGCCGTACAGCGCGTTCAGCGCCTTGCATCCGGTGCGCTCGGCAATGCCGATCGCGACATCGATATTGTCCCGGAACCTGGTCTCCTGCCCGGGGATGGAGACCAGGCCCCGGCCCGCCGGAATCAGATCGATGAAATTCAGGCCGACGAGCTGTACCCCGGCATCGGAGATGGAGGTGACGAAGGCGTCGATATCGGCGTCGGCGGGCGTGGGATCCGCGCCGAACGGCCACCAGAATTCCACCGCGTCGAAACCGGCCGCCTTGGCCGCCGCCGGGCGCTCGAGCAGCGGCAGGTCGGTGAACAGAATGGAGCAGTTGACGTCGTATTTCCGGAGCGCGCCCCCGGCGGTGTATTTCATCGGGTTCCTTCGCGATAGGTCGACCAGCTGCCGAATTCGGTGATGTCGATCAGCTGCGGGTACGAGACGGGCGGGCGGCGCAGCAGCATGGCCAGCACCGAGCGATGGTCGTCGAGTTCGATCACGCCGAGCTCGAGCTCCGGCGGTTCGGCCGGGAGCAGGCTCTTGCGCAATACCTCCATCGAGACCTCGAAGAGTTCGCCCGCGATGGGCGCACCGCCGTCGGGGACGGGGTGCAGGCCCGGGAAGCGGTCACCGATGGAGTAGAAGCGGTACTGCGCCGAGGTGGTCACCTCACCGGCGAACGGTGCGCCGTCGAGCAGGTGATTCAGGGGTCCGCCGCGCATGGCTCCCCCGTTCAAGAAGATCAAAGGCATTGGGGTCTATCCTTTTTCGGTCATTTCGAGGGGGTTCCGGCGCATCCGGGATGTGGATGTCGGGGACGGGGACGGTGTCGCGGTGTATGGGTCCACCGCTCACACCGAGGGGGATGCCGGAGCCGCCGCGGCGCACGGCCACGATTTCGGCGGCAATGGAGACCGCGGTCTCCTCGGGGGTGCGCCCGCCCAGATCGAGTCCGATCGGGGAGCGCAACCGGGCCAGTTCGGCCTCGGTCATACCGTTCGCCCGCAGCCGGGCGAGCCGGTCGTCATGGGTGCGCCGCGAGCCCATGGCTCCGACGAAGGCCACCGGCAGGCGCAGGGCCACTTCCAGCAGCGGCACATCGAATTTGGCGTCATGGGTGAGCACGCACAGCACGGTGCGGGCATCGACGCAGGTGTTCGCGAGGTAGGTGTTCGGCCATTCGACCACGACCTCGTCGGCTTCGGGAAACCTTGCGGGCGTGGCGAATACGGGCCGGGCGTCGCAGACGGTGACGTGGTAGCCGAGGAATTTGCCGATGCGGGCGACCGCGGCGGCGAAATCGATGGCCCCGAACACGATCATGCGCGGCGGCGGCACCTCGGATTCCACGAAGACGGTGGATTCGGCGGTGTCACAGCCGATGACGCGGATTCCGGTCGCGCCGGTATCGAGCATGGCGCGTGCCTCGGCGACGATGGTCTCGTCGAAGGCCGCGCCGACGGTCCACCACGATCCCAGGGCCATGGCGGCCCCGGTGGTCAAGTCGCGGACCAGGGCGACGGGTTCCTCGGAACGCAGCAGGGCTTCGAAGGCGGTGCGATTGGCCGCGGTGACCGGCTGTACGAACACCTCGATGGTGCCGCCGCAGGTCAATCCGACCGCGAAGGCGTCGGAATCGCTGTACCCGAACGTTTCCCGTACGGGTGCTCCGGTGCGCAACGACTCGCGGCACAGCTCGTAGA
Organism: Nocardia sp. NPDC058058; assembly: GCF_042885355.1. NCBI lineage: Bacteria > Bacillati > Actinomycetota > Actinomycetes > Mycobacteriales > Nocardiaceae > Nocardia > Nocardia sp. NPDC058058. The sequence goes on from NZ_JBHVSA010000001.1 coordinate 1,579,500, forward strand.
CCGCGCCCTCGACGCAGCCGCCGGAAATGCTCCCGACGACAACGCCTTCGGTGTTCACCGCGAGGGCCGCGCCCACCGGCCGGGGCGCGCTGCCGCCGATGCCGATGATCGAGGCGACGGCGTAATCCTGTTGCGCCGCATGCCAGGTCAAGAGTTGTGCCGCGATGTCGCGCATATCAGCCTCCCAGGGCCAGTTCGATGGCGTTGATGCCGAAGTACGCGGCGAAGACCACGCTGACAACGGCCACCAGCCAATGGATTTCACTGAACTTGCCGCGCGCGGCCTTGATCACCACGTACGAGATCAGGCCCGCGCCGACGCCATTGGTGATCGAGTAGGTGAAGGGCATGAGCGCGATGGTCACGAACGCCGGGACCGCGATCTCCAGATCGGTCCAGTCGATCTTGCGCGCCTGGGTCATCATCAGCGCGCCCACCAGCACCAGGGCCGGAGCCGCGGCCTGGATCGGCACCACCGCCGCGAGCGGGGTGAAAAACACCGCCGCGGCGAACAATCCGCCGGTCACCACGCTGGTGAGTCCGGTACGAGCGCCCTCACCGACGCCCGTCGCGGATTCCACGTACACCGTGCTGCCCGCACCGCCGCTGACGCCGCCGATCACCTGGGCGATACCGTCGACGGTCAGGATCTTGCCGATACCGGGCATGGTGCCCTTCTCGTCCAGCAGTTTGGCCTCGTCGCAGACCCCGAAAACCGTTCCCATGGCATCGAAGAAGCCGGTCAGCACGAGCGTGAACAGCACCACGCTCGCCACCAGACCGCCGGCCCGGGCGAATCCGCCGAACAGGTCGACATTGAGCATGAGTCCGAAATCCGGTGCGGCGAAGAAGGATTCGGGCCGCTTGGGCACGACGGTGCCCCACGCCTTGGGATCGACGGTGGCGAAGGCGTTGATCACGATGGCCAGCAGCGTCGAGACCGCGATGCTGATCAGGATCGCGCCGGGCACCTTGCGGACGTACAGCGCCAGCATGAGCAGCAGTCCGACCGCGAAAACCACCACGGGCCAACCCTGGAGGTGTCCGTCGACCCCGAGCGTGACCGGCGGTCCGCCGGGCGCACCGTGCCCGACCACCCCGGAGGAGACCAGACCGATCATGGCGATGAACATGCCGATGCCGACACCGATGGCGTTCTTGAGCGCCGTCGGAATGGCATTGATGATCATGGTTCGCAGGCCGGTGGCGGCCATGATCACGATGATCACGCCCATCAGCACGACCAGGCCCATGGTCTGCGGCCAGGTCATATGCGGGGCCGCCTGGAAGGCGACCACCGGGACCACCCCGAGACCCGCGGCCAGGGCCAGTGGTACGTTGCCGACCAATCCCATCAGGACCGTGGAGAGTCCGGCGGAGAATGCGGTGGCCGTGGTGAGCTGTGCGATGCTCAGATGGTTGCCGTCGATATCGGTGACCCCGCCGAGAATCAGCGGGACGAGCAGGATAACGTAGGCCATGGCGACGAATGTGGTGATTCCGCCACGGATTTCGCGTGAGACAGTGGTATGTCGTTCACTCAACTTGAAGAACCGGTCGAGTGCCGAACCCCGGGCGATTGTGGTGGTCGCCGTGGGCTTCGGATCTTGGATTTGGGTCATGGCATGCCCTCCTGTGGGCGTAGCCGACCTACGGTCCGGGATTCATCGCCTCCGGACCGCGGATTCGGTTGCTGCGTTGTGGAGTCCCTACCGGGTGAGATCCGGTCTGCCCCTGTTGATCAACTGCCCCGGATGATGTCTTCCGGTCGTACCGGTACGCGGGTGATATGCCCCGTACCGCCCTGCTTGCGGCAGGCGTCGCGAATGGCTGCGGCAATCGCCGGTGTCGAGGAGAGGGTGGGCGGTTCGCCCGCACCGCGTAACCCGTAGGGGGCGTGCGGATCCGGATTCTCCAGAATTTCCAGCCGCTGCGGGGGTGTGTCGAGAATGGTGGGGATCAGATAGTCCGTGAAGGACGGGTTCCGCACCTTGCCATTGCTTACCTGGATTTCCTCCATCACTGCCAGACCCAATCCTTGAATCGATCCGCCGTGGATCTGGCCCTCGAGGGACAGGCGGTTCATGATCTTGCCCACGTCCTGGACCGCGTCCAGGGCAACGACTTTCACCAATCCGAGCTCGACATCGACATCGACCACGGCCCGGTGCACGCAGACCGCGAGCTGGGTGTGGCTATTGCCCTGTCCGGTCACCGGATCCATGCCCGTGGTGGGCTTGTGGTGGTATTCCCTTGTCTCCTCGACGATTTCGTCGCCGAGCACATCGGCGATGGCGGCCAGCACCTCACCGGTGCCCGCCACGACCTTGCCGCCGATGAGTTGCAGACCGCGATGCGCGCCGTGTTTGCCCTGTGCCAGGGCCAGTACGCGGTGGCGCACGGCCTCGCACGCGGCCTTCACCGCACCGCCGGTCATATAGGTCTGCCGGGACGCCGAGGACGAGCCCGAATCACCGACACCGTTATCGGCCGGGTGGATCACCACCCGTTCGATGCCGAGTTCGGTGCGCGCGATCTGCGCCTCGACGGTCACCAGGCCCTGGCCGACCTCGGCCGCGGCGGTGTGCACCATCGCCACCGGCTCACCGCCGATGACCTCCAGACGCACCCGCGCGGTGGACAGATCGTCGAAGCCCTCGGAGAAGCAGATGTTCTTGATGCCGACGCCGTAGCCGACCCCGCGCACCACGCCCTCACCGTGGGTGGTCTGCGACGCACCGCCGGGGAGATTGCGAATATCGCTGGCGTCCATGGCATCCGGGAGCGGCATCTCGCTCAGGGTGGTGAGCATTTCCTTCAGCGGCGTCGGCGCGTGCACGATCTGGCCGGTGGCCAGTTTCGAACCCTGCTGCACCACATTGAGCTGACGCACCCGCACCGGATCCATATCCAGGGCCTCGGCGAGCTTGTCCATCATCGACTCGTGCGCGAAGCAGGCCTGCACCGCGCCGAAGCCGCGCATGGCCCCGCAGGGCGGGTTGTTGGTGTACACCCCGTAGGCGTCGATCTCGATGTGCGGGATTTCGTATGGTCCTACAGCCAGGGAGGAGGCATTGCCGGTCACGTTCAGCGTCGCGGAGGTGTACGCGCCGCCGTCCAGGACGATGAGAACCTTGGCGTAGGTGAGCTTTCCGGTGGCGGTGGCCCCGAATTCGTACAGCATTTTCGCCGGATGCCGGTGCACATGCCCGAAGAAGGATTCCTCGCGGTTGTACATCATCTTGATCGGCTTACCGGTGCGCATGGCCAGCATGCCCGCGTGGATCTGCATGGACAGGTCCTCGCGGCCGCCGAACGCGCCGCCGATGCCGGCCATGGTCATGCGGATCTGATCATCGGCCAGGCCCAGGCACGGGCCGATCTGCGAGAGATCGTTATGCATCCACTGGGTGGCGACGTAGAAGTCGAGTCCGCCGTCCTCGGCCGGAATCACCATGCCGGATTCGGGGCCCAGGAAGGCCTGGTCCTGAATGCCGACCTCGAATTCCTCCTCGACCACGACGGCGGCCATCTCCCGGCCCACGGTGATATCGCCGACGCGCACCGGCTGATGCCGGGCGATGCCGCCGCGTTCCTGCACCTTGAGCTTGTTCGGGGCCGAGAGCACCGCCATCGGATCGGTGATGGGTTCGAGTACGTCCCATTCGATATCGATGAGAGCCAGTGCGCGCCGGGCGATCTCGGGATGATCGGCCGCGACGAGGGCGATGGGTTCGCCGTGATGGCGCACCTCGCCGATGGCCAGCACCGGCTGATCCCAGGTGTGGTCCAGGCCGTACATCTTGCGGCCGGGCACATCCTCGTGGGTGAGCACCGCGTGCACACCGGTAAGAGCCAGTGCCGCAGCGATATTGATGCTCTTGATGATGGCGCGCGGATGCGGGCTGCGCAGGGTCGCGCCCCACAGCATGCCATCGATCCACAGATCCGAGGCATAGGCGAACTCGCCCTTGACCTTCAGCGCGCCGTCCGGTCGCAGCGGGCTGTCGCCGACGCCGCCGCGACCTGGGGCCGCCACCTCGCCCGGGAACCGGGTGGTGCGTGCGGTGGTCATCGCCCACCCTCCTGACGCAGCAGGCGCTTGCGGGCGAGTACGCCCGCGCGGCCGACCTGATCGTGCGGGAGCGTGCGCAGTTCATCGTCCTGCACCACGGTGCGACCACCGACGAGCAGGCGGGCCAGCGGCGGGGTGGGGCCGAAGACCAAGGCGCACACCGGATCCGCGACCGCGGCGCGGAAGCCGTCGACGCGCCACATGGCGATATCGGCGAGCTTGCCGGGTTCGAGGCTGCCGATCTCGTTCTGGCGGCCCAGGTTTCGAGCACCGCCCAGGGTGCCCATTTCCAGGGCCTGGCGGGCGGTGAGGGCCTTGGGGCCGTGCACGGCACGCTGGAACAGCATGGCCTGGCGCATCTCACCCGCCATGGAGGTCAATTCGCTCGAGGCCGCGCCATCGACGCCCAGGCCGACCGGGGCACCGGCGGCGAGCAGATCCGAGACGCGGGCGATACCCGCGCCGAGCCGGGCATTGGAGCTCGGGCAGTGCGCCGAACCGGTGCCGGTTTCGGCGAAGCGGCGGATATCGGAATCGTGCAGGTGCACGGCGTGCGCGAACCACACGTCATCGCCGAGCCAGCCCAGCTTCTCCATGTATTCGACCGGGGTGCAACCCATCTGCTCGACGCAGTGCTCTTCCTCGTCGAGGGTTTCGGCCAGGTGAGTGTGCAGGCGCACGCCCTTGGCGCGGGCCAGTTCGGCCGCGTCGATCATCAGGCCCTCGCTCACCGAGAACGGCGAACACGGCGCGACGGCCACGCGCAGCATGGAATCGAAGGAGGCGTCGTGATAGCGATCGATGATCTCCGCGGTGTTCAGCAGGATCTCTTCGCGGTTCTCGACCACCTCGTCCGGCGGCAGCCCGCCCTGGGACTGACCGCGATCCATGGAACCGCGGCACGGGTGGAAGCGCAGGCCGATCTCGCGGGCCGCCATCACCTCGGCCTCGAACAGATCGCCGCGACCCTTGGGGAACACGTAGTGGTGATCGCTCGAGGTGGTGCAGCCGGTCAGCGCCAGCCAGCCCAAACCGGCTGTGGCGGCGCCGTATACGACATCGGCGTCCATGCCCGCCCAGGTGCGGTACAGCCCGGTCAGCCATTCGAACAGCGTCGAATCCTGGAACAGGCCCTGGGTGGCCCACTGGTAGAGGTGGTGGTGGGTGTTCACCAGGCCCGGGGTTACCAGGCAGCCGGTGCCGGAGACGCGTTCGGCGCCCACCACCGTCGGCGCCGGTCCGGCGCCGAGGGCTTCGATGCGACCGTTGTCGATGATGAGATAGCCGGATTCGATCTCGGCGCCGACAACCGGTGCGATGTAGGCATTCTCGATGACGATCTTGCCCGCATTGGGTAGGGAAAAGTTGGTAGTGGTCACTGGGCGACCGCCTTTCGCTGTGCCGCCAGTCGCACGGCGTCCAGGATCTTCTCGTATCCGGTGCAGCGGCACAGGTTTCCGGCCAGCGCTTCGCGGATCTCCACATCGGAGGGATCCGGATTGCGCTCGATCAGATCGTGCGCCTGCACGATGAGACCCGGTGTGCAGAAACCGCATTGCACCGCGCCCGCCTCGACGAACGCCTGCTGCATGGGGTCCAGGCGATCGCCCTCGGCCAGGCCCTCCACGGTGCGCACCGAGCGCCCGTGCACCTGACCGGCGGCCACCAGACAGGAACAGACCGGCGTGCCATCCAAATAGACCGTGCAGGAACCGCATTCGCCCTGTTCGCAGGCATTCTTGGAACCGGGGAGCCCGGCGCGCTCGCGCAGTAGGTACAGCAGGCTCTCCCCCTCCCAGACGTCGTCGACGTGCTCCGGGGTGCCATTGACGGTGAAACTCACGCGCATCAGGCGGCCCTCCTCTCCGCTGTGTAGTCGTTCCAGGCCCAACCGAGGCTGCGGCGGGCCATCACCGAGAGCGCGTGCTTGCGGTAATCCGCGGTGCCGCGCACATCGTCGATGGGTTTGGCGGCGGCGGCCACCAGGGTGCCGAAATCGCGCAGCACGCTGTCGCTCAGCGGTCGCGGGTTCTCCCAAGGCAGTTGTGCCGCAAGGAAATCCTGGGCGTCGAGCGCCCGCAGCGGGGTCGGCCCGGCCGAGCCGATACCGGTGCCCACGGTCCGGGTGTCCGGATGCAGGGCGATGCCGAAGGAGCAGACCGCGATGACCATGGCATTGCGGGTGCCGACCTTGGTGAAGTACTGCGGTCCGGTGGCCGGGCGCAGCCAGACCGCGCGAATCAGCTCATCGGGCTCGAGCGCGTTCTTCTTGACCCAGACGTAGAAATCGTCGATCGGGATCATGCGGGTGCCGCGTGCGGCGGATTCCACCTCTACGGTCGCGTTCGCGGCCAGCAGCGCCGGATGCGCGTCACCGGCGGGTGAGGCGCCACCCAGATTGCCGCCCACGGTGCCGCGATTGCGGATCTGCGGGGAGCCGACGGTGCGCGAGGCCTGCGCCAAACCGGGCAGGCGGTCGCCGAGGCGGCGGATGATGCGGTCGTACGGCACACCGGAACCGATGCGCACCCGGGCATCCGCGGTGTCCTCGTAATCGAAGAGTTCGCGGCACGGGTTGAGATCGAGCAGTGCGCCCGGGCGATGGCGGTCGAAGTTCAATTCGACCATCACATCGGTGCCGCCCTGAATCGGCACGGCGTCGGGACGCTCGGCGCGGAGCGCGAGTGCGTCCGCCCAGCTCTCGGGTCGTAGGAAATCCATTGCGTTACTCCGGGATTCAGGACCAGGCCGGTCCGGCGGGAGGCACTTCGCGCACCACGGTGCCCTCGATGAGCCCGTACGGGCGATCGGCGGCCCAATACACCTCGTTGTCATTGACCAGGCCGAACGGCGACAGGTCCACCTCGAAGTGATGCTTATTGGGCAGCACCAGCTTGACCTCGGCGATATCGGGGCAGGTCTCGAGTACCCGCTCCCCCATCTCGAACAGGGTCTGCTGTAGCGACAGGCTGTGGGTGTCGGCGAAAGCCTGTAGCAGGCAACGCTTCACGATCTCGTAGGACTTATCCCATTCGGTGTTCTCACCGCTGTGCCGCCACTGCGCGTTCACCTCGGTGGCCAGCACGCGCTCGCGGGTCTCGCGCAGCGTGGTGTAGCGATCCTTGATGAAGCCGTGGAATTCGGATTTGGTGGTGTTCAGCACGGTCAGATCCTTCAGACCGCTCACCACCCAGGCCCGGCTGCCGTCGTAATGCACCAGCGCGGTGCGGGTTTCGCGACCCGAGCGGATGAACGAATGCGGGTGGCTGTTGAGCCCCACCACATTTCGCTCCCACTCGTATTCCTCGAGCTCCACCCGGGAGTGCTCGATGGAGGGCTGCGAATCGACGAAGTGCCGGGCCAGCTTCAGGCCGAAATCCTCCGGGGAGGCGATGCCGTGCTGTTTGGCGAATGCGAAGACCGTGTTCTTCTGCGTATCGGTGGGCAGCACGGTGGCGTTGTCGCCGGTCAGGTGCACCTGCTCCATATCGCCCGACAGCGCGACGCTGACATTGAGATCGCGGATCTGGTGTTTGGTCCCGTTCTTCTGGACCCGGACGACGCGGGTCTCCGCCTTGCCATAGCGGTTGGGACCGAGCTTGATCGACATTGTCAGCTACCTCGATACGTGGAGAAGGAAAAAGGACTGAGCAGCAGCGGCACGTGATAGTGCTGCGCCGGATCGGTGACGGTGAAGGCGATGGTCACCTCGGGATAGAACGGACTCAGGTCGCCGGTGTCGAAGATGAGCCGGTGCACCCCCGGTTCGGGGGCGGGCAGATCCTTGATGCGACCGTCGGCATCGGTTGTCCCCTGAGCGAGCAGCGTGCCGTCGGCGGCTTCCAGCCGAACCGACACGCCGTCCGCGGGGCGACCGGTGGCCGCATTCAGCACATGGGTGGACAGGCTCATATCAACCCCAGCAGCTTGCGCAACCGCAGTCGGGTGATGGCGGCCAGTTCCGCCCGTACCACCGCGCGTTCGGCCTCGACCGAATTGCCCAGCCGGCGCTCCAGCTCGGCGAGCATCTCCTCGGCGGTGCGGCCGGTGGCGCGAATCAGGAAGACATGACCGAAGTGGTTCTCGTAGGCCACATTCCGATCCGCGAGCAAAGCGCGCACCTGCTCCGAGGCGACGGCCGCACCGGACTGTTCGTCCTGCGACCAGCGCGCCTCGCGCTGCGCGACTTCCCCTGAAACACCTTCGGCGCGTGGGGTTTCCGCGCGCTCACCGATGCGGGGATGTGCTTCGAGGGCTTCCTCGATATCCGTCCAGTCGAGGGCGTCCAGGCCCCAGAGCGCGGCCTGCCTGAGGCTGGACTCATCGATGTACGGCCGTCCGACCACCATCTTCCGAGCCCATTCCCGCGAGGCGCAGCAGCTGAGCAGCTGGGCCTCGGCCTCTTCCAGGGGCAGCGACCCGAGCCATTCCAGGCGACCCGACATCCGACCTCCATCCATTGGCGACTTGCCCGGTAAGTACAACCCTCGGGCGGCGTCGGCGGCAGGGACGAGACCTCCGAACCTGTGGTCCAGTTCACAACACGGGTTTTGTAGATACATCCAAGCCGGTAACCCGGAGGTCATTGGCTGTTAGCGTTGGCAATCATGCGGTTGCGTTCTCTGCTCGCCCTCACCGAAGCCGGTCTGGAACTCGTCACCGGGGAAGACGAACTCGAAAGGTTCGTTCGCTGGGTGGTTACTACAGACATGCTCGACCCTAGCCGGTACCTCTCCGGCGGGGAACTGGTCCTGACCGGACTGCAATTCCGGCGCGATGCCGGCGATACCGAGGCGTTCATCGCCGCACTGGCCCGGGCCAAGGTCGCGGCGGTGGCCGCCGGTGACGCCAAATACGGCGAACCACCGGCCGATCTGGTGGAAGCGTGCCGCCGCCATCGGGTTCCGCTGTTCCGGGTGCCCGAGCACATTGCCTTCGCGACCGTCACCGAACAGGTCAATCGCAATCTCTCGACCGGGCGTGCGGCCGATCTCGCCGCGATTCTGGACCGGCATCGCCAGCTCGTGTCCGGGGGCGGGCTCGATTCGGTGCTCGAACTCATCCACCGCAATCTGGGCACGCCGTGCTGGGTGGTGTCCTCCACCGGGCGGGTGGTGGCCGGACCGCAGCAGCCGCTGTCGGCGCAGGTCCAGGCCGCGTGCCTGTCGGCTCAGCGGTTACCGGCGACCAGTTCGCTGGACGGTAGCCTGTTCTCGCTTTTCGCGGTGGACGCGGACGGCACCTCCCGGGTCGCGGACTGGTTCATGGTGTTCGAGAGCGACTACAAGGACTGGCCCGAGGAGCACCGCGCCATCATCGGCGAACTCGCCGCAGTCGTGGCCTTAGAGCGTGTCCGACAAGACGACCGGCAGAACGCCGAGGGACGGCTGGCCCAGGAGCTCATCGAACTGGTGGTCTCGGACGCGAAACCGGCCGAAATCGTGTCGCGGCTCGAACTCACCGGGCTGGCGCTGTCCGAGCGCTATCTCGCGGTGGCCGCCACCGCCGACTCGGGAGCGGTGCGGCCCAGGGAATTACGGTCGCTGCTGCGCGAAATCCTTTACGGCAGAAGCCCGGCCGCGGGAGTCATCGACGGTGAGGCCATCGCGCTGGTGCCGATCGGCGATGACGACAATCTCGACGATCGCATTCAGCGGGCGGTGGAGGCGCTCGAACCCGGCCTGCAGGGCAGCCGTCTCGCGGTCGGCATCAGCGGTGGCGTGGACGGTGAAAGTCTGCGCGGCGCAGTGGAAGAGGCGCGCTACGCCCGGCGCATGGCCGCCGAGCGCAATCAGCCCACCAGCGTGGTGCGCCATGACGAACTCGCCACCCATATGCTGCTGCTGGCCAGCGTGCCCGATGAGGTGCGGCGCATGTTCCGGGTGCGGCTGCTGGATCCGCTCGCCGTGTACGACCGGGACAATCGGGCCGATCTGGTGCATACGCTGGAGACCTTCCTCCAGGTCTCGGGGTCCTGGTCCAAATGCGCCGAACTGCTGCACGTGCACGTGAATACGCTGCGCTATCGCGTCCAGCGCATCGAGGAGCTCACCGATCGCGATCTGTCCCGGCTCGAGGATCGGGTGGACTTCTTCCTGGCCCTGGCCCTGCGATAACCGGCGCACCGGCGAATTCACCCGGCCGTAGTGCGGGTGCCAACCGCATCTGACACAGTCGGGTCCATGACTCGACGCACCCGTGGACTCTGCGCGGCCCTGTTCAGCGTGCTGCTGGTGGCCGGATGCGGCAGCGGCGGAGATACCCCCGCGCCCACCACCTCCGGTGTGGCGCAGGTGGTTTCGACCGCGGACCTGCCCGCCGCACAACCCGGTGAGGTGCATCTGTTCGGGTTCAACGACCTGCACGGGAATCTGCAACCGCCGGCGGGCAGCAATGGGCAGGTCGGCAGCGTGCAGGCGGGTGGCGCGACCTATCTGGCGGCGCATCTGGCCAAGCTGAAGGCGGCCTATCCGGCCAGCGCCATCCTCGCCTCCGGGGACAATGTCGGGGCCAGTCCGCTCATCTCCGCACTGTTCCACGATGAGCCCACCATCGACTTCATGAACTCCATCGGGGTGGCCGCGTCCTCGGTCGGCAATCACGAATTCGACCACGGCGTAGTGGAATTGGCGCGCCTGCAACAGGGCGGCTGCGCCCTCGACGGCTGCGTGCCCGGCAATCCGTTCACCGGGGCCAAGTTCGCCTATCTGGCCGCGAACGTCACCGATGCGACCGGCAAGCTGCCGAACGGGTTGCGGCCCTGGACCATGCTGGAACTGGGCGGGCACAAGATCGGCGTGGTCGGCACCGTCACCGCCGACACCGCGAATATCGTTATGCCCGAAGGCATTCGCGGCTACACCTTCGGCAATGAGGCCGACGCCATCAACAGGTACGTGCCCGAGATGAAGGCCGCGGGCGCGGAGACCATCGTGGCGCTGCTGCACGACGGCGGCGCACAGCGCACCAAGGGCGCACCGCTGGATTACAACGGTTGCGCCGATATCACCCCGGCGGTCACCGATCTGGCCACCCGCACCGACGCCGCGGTCAAGGTGCTGATGACCGCGCACACCCATCAGCCGTACAACTGCACCATCAACGGCAAGGTGGTCACCCAGGCGTACTCCTACGGCCGCCTGATCACCGATGTGACCCTGCGCTTCCACGACGGCACGGTCGACGCGAAGGCCGTCAATCGTGTTGTCACCCGCGACATCACGCCCGATCCGGCCGCCACCCAGCTCGTCGACTTCTTCGCGGCACAGGCCAAACCCCTCGCCGAACGCGTCATCGGCACCGCCACCGCCGCCCTGCCCGCCGACCCGGCCCCGGCGGGCGATTCCCCCCTGGGCAACCTGCTGGCCGACACCATGCTCGAAGGCGCGGCCCCCGCCGGAGCCGTAGCCGCGGTCATGAATCCCGGCGGCGTGCGCGCGGGCCTGGCCGCCGGCCCGATCACCTACGAACGCGCCTACACGGTCCAGCCCTTCGGCAACCAGGTCGTCACAGTCAGCCTGACCGGCCGGCAGATCATCGAACTCCTCGAACAACAGTGGGACAACGTCAGCAAGCCCGCCGTCCTCTCGATAGCGGGCCTGACCTACGCCTACTCCGACACCGCCGCCAAGGGCCACAAGGTAATCACCGACTCCGTTCGAATCGCCGGGCAACCCCTGAACCCCGTTGCCACCTACCGGATCTCGACCAATAACTTCCTGGCCTCCGGCGGCGACGGCTTCACCACTTTCACCCGGAGTACCGGCCTACAGGTCGGCCCCATCGACCTCGACGCCTTGGAGTCCTACCTTCGCGCACACGGCGCGGTAACCCCGGCGCCCTCCCGAATCGAACGCCGCTGACCGTCACTCCGGATCGGACCCGGGCCGTTCCTCGATCGGGAAAAGGATTGGGCTGAGCAGATATTGGCCGCGCTCCGGCGTGGGCTCGTAGCCCAATCGCGGCGCGATGACGCGCCGCAGGTCGGAGATCAGCTCGGCCAGCTCGGCGGGATCGAGCCAGAGCGCGTGCTGCCGGAAGCCTACGAGATCGGTGGCCGGATCCGCGTTCTCGCGGTCCAGATAGGTATTGAACTCGGCCATGAGGACCGCCATGGCCGTGGCGAAGATACCGCGCTGATCATCCGTCGTGAGCTCGGCGGCCGTATCGATGACGGCCCGCTCGGGCCGCAGCCGATAGCGCCGCTCGACCGCGCCCCGCACCCGCCGTTCCTCGGCGACCTCCAGCACACCCGCGTTCGCGAGCAGCTCGACATGGCGGTACGCGGTCGCCTTCGAGACATCGGGCAGCCGGGCGCACAGTTCGGCGGTGGTGAGGACGCGGCCCCCGCGCATGGCGTGCACCATGCGCAACCGCACCGGATGGGCCAGCAGCTCGAAGGATTCCACTACGCAACGTTCTCACATACTGCTATTGTTCTCAAAACATGAGAATGGTTGATTGGGCGGGAACAATGGCAGAGATAGATCCGGTCGCGGTCGCCACCACGGTGGCCGAACTCGCACGGGCCGAACACTTCACCGCGATCGAGGAACTCTTCGCACCGCGACTGCGAGCGGTCGTCTCCGGCGGAACGGTCCGGGTGGGCTGGAATACCGAGATCGCCCGGATCGGCGCGGTTGAACGGATCGGCGAACCGGAGACCGAATCCATTGACGCCGAACTGGTTCGGGTGAGCGTGCCCGTCGACTGCGAACGCGGCGGACTGACACTGATCGTCTCGGTAGACGGCGCGGGGCAGTTGCATGGGATTCGACTCGCGCCACCGGCCGGAGCGTGGACGCCGCCCGACTACGCCAGGCCGAAACGCTTTGTCGAGCAAGATATTACGGTCGGCGACGGGTCGACAGCGGTTCCCGGCACACTGACACTGCCGCGCGGGAAGGGGCCGTTTCCGGGCGCGGTGCTGTTGGCCTCGGGGCCGACCAATCGGGATCAGACGGTCGGGCCGAATAAGCCGTTCAAGGATTTGGCGTGGGGGTTGGCTGGTCGCGGGATTGCGGTGCTGCGGTTCGACAAGGTGAATCACGTGCATGGCGCGTTCGCGGGCGAGCCCGATTTCACCATGGTGCGGGAGTATTTGCCCACGACCATCGCGGCTGTTCATGCGCTGCAACGGCATTCGAGGGTGAATGCGGATCGGGTGTTCGTGATCGGGCACAGCGGGGGTGGTAAGGCCGCGCCCCGGGTCGCGGCGGCGGAGCCGTCCATTGCCGGGGTGGTGGTCATGGCGGGAGATACGGTTCCGCTGCCTCGCGCCGCCGTCCGGGTGGCGAATTATCTTGCGGGACTGGATCCCGGGCCGCATACCGCCGCCACCGTCGAATCGATCACCAGGCAGGCCGCGGCGGTCGAGAGTCCGCGGCTGTCCTCCGCTACGGCGACCTCGGAGCTGCTGTTCGGGTGGCCCGCCTCGTACTGGCTCGATCTGCGGGCCTATGACCCCGTGGAAACCGCTGCGGCACTGGGCAAACCGATACTCGTCGTGCAGGGTCGGCGTGATTATCAAGTCACGGTCGAGGATGATCTGCCTGGCTGGGTGTCCGGTCTGGCCGCATGCGCGGACGCCCGGATCCAGATCTATGACGCCGTCGATCACATGTTCTTCCCCGGCACCGGGGCTTCCACTCCAGCGGGCTATCAGGTCCCGAATCACCTCGACGCCGCAGTCGTCTCCGATATCGCCGACTGGCTCACCGCCGGCCGGCGGGAGAGTCTCCTGGCGCGGCTGGCACGGAAATTCGGGCGCTGAACGACAGCGTGCGAAGGGGGCGGAGCATGATCGGAGTGGAGTGTCGATCTAGGAGGAGCTTTGGCGAAACCATCGATCCATACCGCTTCGCTGCTGCATGGCGAAGAGATTCATCGCAGTGACCTCGGGTCCATCACCAGGCTCACCGCCGATAATTTCCCGATTCTGAGTGGGCTGTCGATCAAGCGGCTCACGCTCGCGCCGGGGGCGATTCGTGAACCGCACTGGCATGCCAATGCCACCGAGTTGACCTACTGCACCGCCGGGCGGGCGCTGGTGTCCGTGCTCGACAATGGGAGTGCGTTCTCGTCGTTCCTGGTCGGGGCGGGCGAGATGTTCCATATCGATTCCGGGGCGCTGCACCATGTGGAGAACATCGGTGAGACCGAGGCCGAGTTCATCGTGGCGTTCCGGCATGAACGGCCCGAGGACTTCGGGTTCAGCGCGGCGCTGGGGGCCATGACCGATTCGGTGCTGGGCAATACCTATGACCTGCCCGCATCGGACTTCGCCCGCATTCGCCGCGACACCACCGCGAAATTGCTGGTCGCACGGGAAGGTGATCCGGAGATTCCGGCTCGGGCGCATTTCGGCGATCCACACCATTTCGCCGTCGAGGCCATGGCCGCGCCGGTGGATTCGCCGGTCGGATCCGCGCGCACCGCCCGGCAGCAGTTCTGGCCCGCGCTGCACGATATCTCCATGTATTCGCTGCGCATCCGCGAAGACGGGATGCGCGAACCGCATTGGCATCCGACGACCGCCGAAATGGGCTATGTGCACCGGGGTTCGGCGCGCATGACGATCATGGATCCGGACGGCGGGCTCGACACCTATGTCGTCGGCCCGGGCGAGGTGTACTTCGTGCCGCGCGCCTACCCGCATCACATCGAGGTGATGGAATCACCGGATATCCAACTGCTCATCTTCTTCGACCAGCCCACGCCCGGCGATATCGGATACCGCGCGTCCATGAGCGCCTACTCCCGCAAGGTGCTGGCCGCCACCTTCGGTGTGGCACTGGCCGAACTGCCGGATTTCCCGCTCACCCCGTCCGATCCGCTCATCGTCACCAGGAACAATCCGCTCGCACCGTAGGAATGCCGATACGGCGACCGGCGCGCCGCACCGCGCACGCTGCTACCGTCTGCGGCGTGAGCACAAGCCAGGGCCCGCCGGATCCGAAATATGTTCGTTCTCAGCGCCTTTGGCGACTCGTGCGCCGGGCGGCCTTCGCGGGTCTGGTGGTCGCCCTGTTCGCGGTGGTCGGCTATTTCCTCCAGGGAGCACCGCAGACGGCCTGCTCCTGCGCGATCGTCGATCCCAAGGTCGCGGTCACCGCCGCGCCCGGGGTGTTCATCGGCACCCCGACCCGGGTACTGCACGGGCGGGATTCGGATCTGTACGAATTCCAGGTCACCGAGGTCTTCCACGGTGAGGTGGGTTCCACCACCACCGTCGCGACCAGTTCCACCAGCGACTGCGGAACATCCTTCACCATCGGCCGCCCGAGCCTATTGCTCGCCGCCGCACCGTATTCGGTGGGCGCGGACTGGCAGGCGCACGGCTGCGGCCCCGATGTGAGCGCCACGGAACTGCGCGCGGTCGCCCAGGCCGCGTACGGTCCCGCGCACGCCCCGACCGCAGGCGGCGATGAGATCACCACCTGGACGCGCTTCAACTACAAGGTGCCGCACGTACTCCAACTGCTGATCCTGGCCGCGCTCGGCTGCGTCGCCGTGGCCGCCTACGCCACCCGCGCACTGCACCGGCACGCACCGCTCGCCGCCGCGCCCGACGATGGCGATACCATCGCCCGGTGAGCACCTACTGGCTTTGCGTCACCCCGCCGCCGCTGCGCTGAGCGGGCGCACCGGCTGACATTCGCCGCACGCACCGGCTGACCACCTCGGGCAGCCCGGTTTCTCGTGCGCCCGTTTTCGAATTATTGCTCACCGCATTCGATGACGGAGTACACGACCATGTCGGAAGGCCTGTCCACCCGCCTGTCCGGACCGCGGCCGACGCCGCGACCCACCGGTTCCGGAACCATTTCCATCCTGTTCGCATCGGTGCTGTGGGGCAGCACCGGAACGGTCGCGTCGTTCGCGCCCGACGGCATACCCGCGAGTGCGGTGGGAGCCGCGGGGCTGATGTTCGGCGGGTTACTGCTGTTTCTCACCGCACGAGATAATCGATTACCGCACAACAGGTTCGAATGGATCGTGTTGGCGGTCGGTGCGATCGCGGTCGCGATATATCCGGTCACCTTCTACCCCGCGGTGGCGCGCACCGGGGTGGCGGTGGCCACCGTGACCGCGCTGGGCAGCGCACCGATGTTCGCCGGGCTGCTGGCCTGGGCCACCGGCCGGGGCAGGCCCGCCCGGCGCTGGGTCATCGCCACCGCGATATCCGTAATCGGTTGTGCCGCACTCGTGCTGGGGCCGGAGTTGACCGGCACGGGCACACCGCTGGATCCGATCGGCATCGCACTGGCGGCCTGCGGTGGACTCACCTACGCCGTCTACTCGCTGGCGGGCGCGACACTCATCGCACGCGGACACACTTCGAACGCGGTCATGGGCGTGATGTTCGGCCTGGCCGCGCTCCTGGTCACCCCGGTGGTGCTGCGGTCCGGAATCGATTGGCTGACAACACCGCGCGGTGCGCTGGTCACCACGCACCTCGCGGTGTTCACCTGCTTCCTGGCCTATCGACTGTTCGGGTACGGCCTGCGGCACACCGGCGTCGAGACCGCCACCACCCTCACCCTGGCCGAACCGGCCGTGGCGGCGGTGCTGGGCATCACCGTGATCGGCGAGCGACTGCCGCTGCCGTCCTGGTGCGGAATGGCCGTGCTGGCAGTGGGTTTGGCGGTGCTCACGCTGCCGTCACCGGTCCGGGCCGCTCCAATTTGGAGTGCTTTCGCGAATAGGCGAAGTACACGATCAGGCCGACGACGAGCCAGATAGCGAAGCGCAGCCAGGTTTCCCAGGGCAGCGACCAGATCAGGTAGATCGAGAAGCCGATGCCCACGACCGGGACCACCGGCATGAGCGGCAGCCGGAATTCGCGCGGCTCCTGCGGGCGGGTGTAGCGCAGCACGATCACCGCGATGCTCACCACGATGAAGGCCATCAGAATGCCGATATTCGTCAGTTCCGCAACGGTATTGATCGGCAGCACACCCGCCAGGATCGCCGACCCGACACCCACGATCCAGGTGACCCGGGTCGGCACCTTGCGGGTGGGATGGGTTTTGGCGAACCAGCCGGGCAGCAGGCCGTCCCGGCTCATGGCGTACCAGACGCGGGTGACGGCCAGCATGAACGCGAGCACCACGGTCGCGATGCCGACGATCGCGCCGACCGCGATGATATTCGCGATGCCCGGCAGGCCAACGGCTTTGAAGGCGCTGGAGAAACCACTGGTGGGGTTGATCTCGGTGTACTTCTGCATACCGGTGAGCACCAGCGTCGCCGCCACGTACAGCACCATCGCGATGGCCAGCGAATACAGAATCGCCTTGGGCAGATGCTTTTTCGCCTCGTGCGACTCCTCGGCGGCGGTACTCATGGCGTCATAGCCGAACACCGCGAAGAACACCGTCGCCGCACCGGTCCACACCGCGGCATGCCCGTACGGGAAGTACGGCGTGTAATTCGAACTGTCGATATGGAATACGCCCAGCGCGATGATCAACAGCACCACCGCGACCTTGACCCCGACGAAGAAGGTCTCGAAGCGTCCGACGCTCTTGATACCGCGCGTCAGCATCCACGCGGTGCCCAGGCAGAACAGCACCGCGAACACATCGATCACATGCCCGTCACCGGTTCCGGACGCGCCGAGCATCCAATCCGGCAGCGTTATCCCGATCTGATCGAGCAGGAAATTGAAATATCCGGAAACGCCGATCGCGACGACCGCCGCCACCGCCGTGTACTCCAGCAATAGATCCCAGCCGATGAACCAGCCGCCCAACTCCCCCAGCGCCACATAACCGTAGGTGTACGCCGATCCGGCCTTGGGCACCATACCCGCGAATTCGGCATAGCAGAGCGCCGCGCACGCACTCGCCACGCCCGCGATGAGGAAGGAGATGAGCACCGCGGGCCCGGCCGTCTTATTCGCCACCGATCCGGCGAGCGAGAAGATTCCGGCCCCGATGATTCCACCCACCCCGATGGCGGTCAGCTGCCACAAACCCAGATGCCGGGCCAACTGCTGATCATCGGCGGTTTCGCCCTCGACCTCACCAATCGGTTTGCGCCGCACGATCTGACTACGCAATTCCGCAATGGACATACCGCGTCCTTCCGTCCCGCCGCGCCGCGTGCGCGGCGCAGGCCCGACTCGTCCGAGATCAATCCATCCGATCACGGACACCGGCCATTTGTCCGGATATCCGGCCCCTGTTATCCCCCGGTAACTGCCCGCGCGGCACGACCTGCCGATAGCGGCACCGATTCAGGGCCGATGTACAGCGATCCGCCCATGCCTAACGTCGCTCTCGCTTTGTCGGAACCGAGCACATGCTCCGTTGTGAAGGATGGTCGTGACGACCCAGGTGAGGGAACGGGCGGGACAGTGGGGGCGGTATCGCGCACCACTGGTGCGAATGCACTTCTACGCGGGATTGCTGGTGGGGCCGTTTCTGTTGATCGCCACGGTCACGGGGCTGCTGTACGCGGTGATACCGCAGATCGACGGGGCGGTGTACCGGCACGAATTGACCGTGGACCACGTCGGATCGCTCCGACTACCCCTCAGCGCGCAGATCGCGGCGGCGCGGATCGCGCATCCGGAGGGGACGATCAGCAGTATCAGCCCCGCCGCGGACCCGGCGGATACGACCCGGGTCGTGCTGAGCACCACCGCTGTGCCGCAGGACTATTCGCGCACGGTATTCGTCGACCCCTACACCGGGAAGGTGCGTGGCGCGTTGACCACCTACGGCGAATGGCTCCCGGTGCGGGCCTGGTTCGACGAACTGCACCGCACGCTGCACCTGGGTGCGTTCGGGCGCAACTACAGTGAACTCGCGGCCAGTTGGCTGTGGGTGATATCCCTTGCGGGACTGTGCCTGTGGGTCGGGCAGCGCCGCCGCCAGGGCCAGCTGCGGCGGATCGCGATACCGGATCCGGCCGCACCCCGGCGGGCGCGGATGTCTTCCTGGCACAGCGCCGTCGGGGTCTGGATCCTGATCGGGCTGCTCGGACTCTCGGTGACCGGATTGACCTGGTCACGCTATGCGGGCGGGCATATCGCGGACCTGCGCGGCAGCCTGGGCTGGACCTCGCCCAGCGTACCGGCCGCACTGCCCGCCGATAGTTTCTCCGGCCCAGTCGATTTCGGCACCGCCGCGGATCGAGTGCTGGCGGCGGCGACCGGCGCGGGCATCGACGGGCCGACCTGGATGACACCGGGCGCGGCGGGTTCGGCGTGGACGGTCGCCGAACGCAAACGCGACTGGCCGACCCGGTATGACGCCATCGCCGTCGATCCGGGCTCCGGCACGATCATTCATCGGCTCGACTTCGCGCAGTGGCCGTGGATCGCCCGAATCACCAACTGGGCCATCGACGCTCATATGGGTGTGCTGTTCGGGATCGCCAATCAGATCGCGCTGGCGGCCATCGCGGTCGGGTTGATCTTCGTGATCGTGCGCGGCTATCAGATGTGGTGGCGGCACGGACCACTGCGCTCGGTACTGGCACGCGGGCGGCCCACGCGCAACGCGATAGCGGGTCTCGACGTTCGCGACCGGGCCGCCATCATCGCCGCCGCCATCGTAATCGGCTGGTTCGCACCGCTTTTCGGGCTGAGCCTGGCCGCATTCGTCATCGCCGACTGCGCCATCGGGGCGTGGCGGCGCACCACCTCGAAAGGATGAGGGTGACAGGGAGAGAATTGCGACTGGCCGCACTGTCGGCCGGCGCGGCATGCGCGGTACTGCTGAGCAGCGGCAGCGCAGGCGCGGATTCGTTCATACCGCTGCCGGACGGCGGCAAATCGTTCACCACCGCCACCGGAATCGCCGTCGATATCACCCGCAGCGGTGAAGGGGCGACCATTTCCCCCGCGCTGGCGGCGAATTCGATGTCGCGCACGGTATGGGTGTCCGGTCGTTCACTCGCCACCGTCGACGGGGCGAGCGCGGGGACCCTCGAGACCGGATATCTGCTCGGCTGCCAGGTCGATCTGTCCGGCGGCATGTCCGCGGGCGGGGATCTGGCGGTCGGGATCGAATCGTTCGTACCGGAGATCGTCAGCAGTATCGAGCTCAAACCCGGTGCGGTGGCGGCGGTTTCACTCAGCAAGAAGGAACTCGCGCCCGAAGCGGGGGCGGTCGGATACGGGTATCACAATCGCGGGTTACAGATCGACGGCTGCGGCGGGTACGCGCAGGCGCGCGGGTTCACCAATCTGACCGTCCGCAATGGCGGCGGCTCCACCGTGGTGACTCTGTACGGAGCACCGTTCACCCTCGGATGACAGTGAGAACGACGGCAATCATGCGAAATATCAAGTCGGGCAATCCTTTTCTTCTAATACTCGGTCTCGCGGGTGCGGCGGCACTGACCGCCGGGACCGCCGCGGCCGATACCTTCGTGCCGCTACCGGACGGGCACGATCACTTCACCATGGCCGATGGGGCGACGGTCACCCTCGATCGCACGGGTGAGCACGCCACCGTCTGCGCGTCCATGGCGGCGAGTCCGCTCTCCCGCAATGTCTGGGTGTCCGGGGTCGCCACCGCCCGGATCGAGGGACCTGCACGGATCGGAATCCAGGGCGGCACCATCGAAACCGGTTATCTGCTCGGCTGTCAGGTCGATCTCGGCAATGGCCTGGCGGTGGGACAGGGCGATGGCGACGGCACCAAACCCGACCCCTCCACCACCCTGCGACTGGCCCCCGGCAAGGTCGTCACGGTGCCGCTGAACAGCTTCGACTTCACCGGAAACAGCGGCACCACCGAATATGTCGACAAAACCCTCGCCATCGAGGGCTGCGCCGGATATGCCCAGGCCCGCGCCTACACCACGGTGACGGTGCACGATGTGGTCATGGACGATTCCCAAACCCTGTGGGGCGCACCGTTCAGCATCGGCTGACCGGGTCAGGGCGTGCTGAATCGTCAGGGAGTGCTGAATCGTCAAGGAGTGAAGCGCAGGCCGCCGTCGAAATCGATCTTGGCGAGTTCGTCGCGGCCACTCAACCCCAGTTTGGCGAAGACGTGCGAGACATGATGGCCGACCGTCCGGGGGCTGATGAACAATTGGGCGGCGATCTCCCGATTGGTCGCGCCCTCCGCGGCCAGCCGCGCCACCCGCAACTCCTGCGGGGTGAGCACCGCGTCGTTCGCCGAACGCATCGCGTCGGCATCGCGATATCCGGCGAGTTCGAGTTCGCGGCGCGCTCGCACACTCCACGGCGCGGCCCCCAGACGGTCGAAAACCACACGGGCAGAGGTCAATTGCACCCGGGCGTCGGCACGACGGCGAAGGCGGCGCAACCACTTGCCGTACAGCAGCCGGGTGCGCGCCTGCCCGAACGGGCCGAGTCCCCGATCCGCCAGGTCGATCGCCGCGAGGAAGGCCGTCTCGGCCTCCGGGCCCTCCGTGAGCAAGGCTCGCGCACGGGCCAGGCTCGCGCCCGCCCAGACCGCTCCGGTGCGTTCGGCCCACTCGGTCAGCGCGTCGAGGAACGGCCGGGCGGCCTCGGGCCGGCCACCGCGCACCGCCGCCTCCACCGCGTCGGCGGCCGCCAGCACCGCCACGGTCGGATGCCGGTACTCACCACCGGGGGCGAGCAGACCGGCAAGATGTTCGAGCGCGGTATCGGGCCTGCCCGCGCCCAATGCGTTGACACCCAGATGCCATTGCGTCGCGGCGGAAATCGCCCGGAATCGTCGCGGCAGCGAAATTCGTTGTGCCCGAGCGCTGTACGCCTCCGCATCCGCACCGTCCCCGCGCATGGCGGCGAGCCAGGCCAGCACATTCAACGATTGCGCCTGCGTGGTCTCGGCCCCGAACTCCTCGGCCAATTGCAGCGCCTCGGTCGCATCGACCAGTGCCTCATCCCACTGCCCCGCCGAGAGCCGCAGCATCGCCAACTGCGACAGCGATAACGCCAGCAGCGCCACCTCACCGCTCCCCCGCAATTCCAGCGCCGCATCGCGATACAGCTCCAGCGCCCGAGCGCCCGCCCCCACCGCGATGGCCAGCAGCGCGGGCGGCAACCGCCAGGCGCTGGGAGCCGGTTCGCCCGGGCTCGGCAGCGAAGCCAACACCGCGATATCGGCC
Organism: Nocardia sp. NPDC058058; assembly: GCF_042885355.1. NCBI lineage: Bacteria > Bacillati > Actinomycetota > Actinomycetes > Mycobacteriales > Nocardiaceae > Nocardia > Nocardia sp. NPDC058058. The sequence continues at coordinate 1,601,659 of NZ_JBHVSA010000001.1, forward strand.
GCACCGGCCGAGAACAGATCGGCCGCACCGGAACCGACCGCGTTACCGAGTCCGGCGGCCCATCGCGCGCGGGCGGCGATATAGCGCAGTTCGTCCGCGACGGGGTCGCCGACCAGGGCGGCATCGCGTTCGAGGAGTTGGCAGGCGCGCACGACGTCGCCGTAGCTGATTTCGAGCAGGCCCGCGAGGCCGCCGCTCGCGCGCGCGGCGTCCGCCGCGCCGATGCGGGATTCGGCCTCCCGCAACGCTTCCCGGGCCGCGTCGAACGCGCCGCCGGTGAACATGGCGCGGGCGGCGCGGGCCAGGCGCACCGCCGCGGCCTCCGGATCGGGTGAGAGTTCGGCGGAGCGGCGCAGGGCGGCCGCGGCCGAGAGGCGGCCACCGCGGGCGGCGGCCCGCTCGGCGCTGCGTTCCAGCAGTTCGGCGACGGCCTCGTCGGGCCCGTCCGAGGCGGCGGCGAGATGCCATGCGCGCCGGTCGATTTCGTCCGGATGGTGCAGCGCCTGCGCGAGGGCGGCGTGCACCGCGCGGCGGGGTTCGACCTCCGCGCCGTCGTAGACGACCTTGAGGATCAGGGGGTGGCGCACGCGGATCCGTTCGCCAAGCGATTCCAGCAGACCGGCGTCATCGGCCTGTGCGAGCGCACCGGGGTCCAGACCCAACAGCGCTGCCGCGGCCCGGATGACCCGGATATTCCCGCCGTCCTCGGCGGCGGCGATGAGCAGCAGGGTGCGCACCTCATCGGGGAGCGCGCCGATCTTGGCTTCGAAGGCCTGCCGGAGTCTGGGGCCGAGCGTGATCGCCCCGGCGGCGGAATCTGGCTGTCCCGCATCGTCTTCCGCGAGCTCGCGCAACGCCAGCGGATTACCGCGGGTGATATCGAGCAGTTGCGCGACGCGACCGGGACTCAATTCCGGATTCGCCGCGCCGACCAGTTCCCGCGCGCTGTCCGCGTCCAGTCCGCCGATGGGCAGGCGCGCGATATCGGCGTCGATCAGCTCCGGATCCTCGAGCGCGGCGATCAACATGAGCATCGCCTCATCGCCGACCCGGCGAGCCAGGAAGGCCAGGCATTCCGCGCTCGGCGGATCCAGCCACTGCACATCGTCGGCGACGATCAGCAGCGGCCGTTCCTGCGCCAATTCCGACAGCAGGGTCAGCGCGCCGACGCCGACCAGGAATGGATCGGACGGACTGTCACTCATGCCGAACGCCGCGTGCAGTGCTTTCGCTTGCGGCGCGGGCAGATTCGCGATCCGGTCGATCACGGGCCAGAGCAATTGATGCAGTGCGGCATAGGCGAGCACCGATTCATTGCGGGTGCCGCGACAGGACAGCACCCGAAAATCCGGGGCCGCCAGGATGGTGTGCGCGAGCAACGCGGTCTTGCCGACGCCCGGATCCCCGTACAGCACCAGCGCCGAACCCGTGCCCGCGCGCGCCGCGTCCAGGGCGCGCCGCAGTGCCGACTGCTCGACCTGCCTGCCGTAGAGCGACTCAGCCATCGAGGCCACTCAATCCAGCACCAATTCGGCCAGCCCGGTCACCTCGCGCAAATGGGTGCCGCGCAATTCCGCGCCGTGCAATACCGCGTCGGTGAGTTGCGCACCCGTCAGATCGGCATTGCACAGGTCGGCCCCGGTGAGATCCGCACCGGTCAGATTCGCATCGCACAGATTGGTATAGCTCAGATTCGCGCCGACCAGGTTCGCGCCGCGCAGATCCGCGCCGGACAGATCGGTATCGATGAGATCCGCGCCCGCCAGACAGACATCGGGCAGCCGGATCTCCCGCAAATCCGCGCGGGCGAGCCGAATACCGGTCAGATCGAGGGGTTCCTCCCGGAAGTAGCGCAGTCGGCGGCGGCCGCGCAGCGCGTTCAACACCGCGGCGACATCGCACGGCATCCGACCGGCACTATCGGGACCGACGCCCTCCCGGGTGCGATAGCGCAGAAAATCCGCGTAGGTCTGCAATACCCGATTCTGATCACGCGGTGAGGCGTGCATTATCCGGTCCAACTCCCGAATGGATCCGGACCGCAACAGCGGATTGGCCGAGCCCAGATGATCGATCGCCGCGCTGAAACGCTCGGCGAACTGCTTATCGCGATTGACGAAAAACTTCAGCACTTTTCCAAATTACGGACCGCGCGGCGCGGCGGCATCGGTCATCGCATAGGTCACCGGCGACCGGCCGGTCACGGCCGGATCCGCCACCCATGTCGTGACCGATGCGGGCCGGAATCGCACCGCCCTACCGTGCGAAGCACTGCCGCACCACCCTGCACCGGCAGCCACCCCGAGACGAAAAGGCGGACTACTACAGTGGCGCGTGATCTGACTCAGCTCGAAATGCTCACCGAACTCGAGCCGACCGCGGCGAACTGCGTGAATCTGCATCTTTCCCGATCCAAGGAATGGCATCCGCACGATTACATTCCGTGGGACGCCGGGCGCAATTTCGCCATGCTGGGCGGAACCGATTGGGAGCCCGAACAATCCGCGCTCAGCCCGGTCGCCAAGGCCGCCATGATCACCAATCTGCTCACCGAGGACAACCTGCCCTCCTACCATCGCGAAATCGCCGAGAATTTCTCGCGGGACGGCGCGTGGGGCACCTGGGTCGGACGCTGGACCGCCGAGGAGATGCGGCACAGCGTGGTGATCCGCGACTATCTGGTGGTGACCCGCGGTGTCGATCCGGTCGCGCTCGAACGCGCCCGCATGGCGCATATGACCCAGGGCTTCGCCCCCGAACTGCCCGTCGAGGATCCGGACAGCGCCGCCGGATTCCTGCATTCGGTGGCCTATGTCAGCTTCCAGGAACTGGCCACCCGGGTCACGCACCGCAATACCAGCCGCGTCTGCCAGGATCCGATCGCCGACCGCATGCTGCAACGCATCGCGGCCGACGAGAACCTGCACATGATCTTCTACCGCACCGTTTGCGGCGCGGCCCTGGAGCTGGCCCCCGATCAGGCGATCGAGGCCATCGCCAATGTGGTGTGCAACTTCCAGATGCCCGGCGCTGGCATGCCCGATTTCCGGCGCAACGGGGTGCTGATGGCCAAGCACGGCGTCTACGATCTGCGCCAGCATCTGGAGCAGGTGCTGCAACCGGTGCTACAGCAGTGGAATCTGTTCCACCGCAATGACTTCGGCCCCCGCGGCGACGAGATCCGGCAGCGGCTGGCCGATTTCATCGACGACCTCCGCGAGAACCGGATCCCCCGCTTCGAGGAACAGCGCGATCGCGCCCTGGCCCGCGAGGCCGCACGGGCCTAGCTGTTGACACCCCCGTCCGGCGCGAGCAGAGTCATTCGAGCACAAGCGCTTTGGATGGGGGACAACACATGCCGAGCAAGTTCGCGAGCGCGCTGGTCACGGCGGCCATGCGGATATCGGCCCTGCTCGGGCCGAACAACATGCGCAGAATCGCCCGCTTCAACAAGTATGTGACGAATCCGGTGCAGCGGCTGTGGGCCCCGCACCTGCCCAATTACGCGATCGTCGAGCACACCGGTCGCAGCTCCGGCAAGACCTACCGCACCCCGGTCGTGGCGCTCATCGAGCACGGCGCGCTCGCGATAACCCTGAACTACGGCGCGAATTCGGACTGGGTGCGCAACCTCCAGGCAGCGGGCTCGGCCGACGTCATCCACCGGGGTCGGCGCTACCGGCTGACCGACCCCCGCATCACCCCCGCCGACGCACCGCAATTGCCACCGACGCTGCACGGGGCGCTGTCCCTCATCGGCTGACATCGGGCCGTACGCGCCGATCGTCAGTGAGCCAGCAGGGTGCGCAGTTCATCGTCGAAGAGCAGGGCCGGATCGAAGCCCATTCCGGTGAAGTGACCGGCCAATTCCAGTGACAGCACCCCGTGCATGCGGGTCCAGAACGACAGCGCGCGATGCAGGGTCGCGACCGGCACCTCATGTCCGGCGGCCCACTCGCGATGGTTCTCGAGGTGGGCGTCGAAAGGACCGGCCGGGGCGGCGGCGGAGGGCTGCGCGGCGAACGCTTCGATCAGCACCGCCATGATCTCGGAGGAGATGGCGGTGGTGTCGTCGGGCGCGTGATAGCCGGGGACGGGCGTGCCGTAGATCAGGAAGTAGCGCTGCGGATCCGCCAGCGCCCAGGCCCGGGTGGCGTGTGCGATCGCGGAAATGTCCGCGCCGGAATCGAATTCGGCGCGCAGCGTGTCGGCGAGGCTACGGTAGGCGTCCCGGATGAGTTCGGTGATGAGGTCGTCGCGGCTGGCGAAGTACCAGTACAGGGCCGGGCCGCTCATGCCCACGCGCTTGGCGATCGCGTTCAGCGATAGCGCCGAGACGCCCGCGGTCGCGATCTGCTCGCGGGCGTGCTCCTTGATCTCCTCGCGTACCTGCGCGCGATAGCGCTCGCGTGAACCCGTTCGACTCGGCGCCACGATCAGCCCTTTCTCCCGGACCTCGCGATGCCGAGATCCGGTTAGAGCCTATCAGCATATTTACCTGTGCTCAGATTCCCGATTGACACTCGACTCGTTCACTTATAGCCTCTAAATAAATCAAGTAGCAGTAGACAACGAGGGAGAACGACCATGTCGCACCGGAACCTGACCCTGATCCCCCTGGCAGCAGCCGTCGTCCTGGCCACCGTCACCGCATGCGGCACCGACGACAAGGCCGCGAGCAGCACGTCGAGCCCGGTCCCGACCACCGCGGCCCCGGCCGGATTGACCTGCGGCGGCGCGGGCATCGATGACGGGGCCCAGATCAAGTACCGCACCGAAGCCCTGATCAAAGCGCCGCTGAGCACCATCTGGAAGCTGCAGACCGATGTCGAGAACTGGCCCGCGTGGCAGCAGCCGGTCGAGAGCAATAAGCGCCTCGATCAGGGCCAGCTCCGCGACGGCTCGCAATTCCAGTGGCGCACACCGGTTCCCGCCTCGGCGACCACACCGGCCACCACCCTGGTCATCACCTCGACCGTGCATCAGATCCAGCCCGACAGTTGCATTCGCTGGAGCGGTCCGGCCGTCGGCGACGGCCTGCGCATCGACAATGGCGTGCACGTCTGGAATTTCACCGAGGTCGACGGCGGTGTGCTGGTGCGCACCGAGGAGAACTGGAGCGGCCCCCAGGTCGAGGCCGATGTCGCCACCTCCACCGCCTTCCTCGGCGCGGGCCTGGAAGCCTGGATGAAGGACCTGAAAGCCGCCGCCGAGGCGCACTCCTGAAACACGCCCGGGCGCAGTTCGGCAGCTTCGGCGTGTCGATGCGAAGCGAATCTGATTTGTCCGATTTCATTGCGATTCATGACGCGAAGCGGCGGCGGGACCTGGCGGGCGGTCTTCATCGCCGCGACGGCGCTGACCACGGTGATCGCCTGGCCCGGCACCGTGAGCGCGGCGCGTGAACCGGTCTGTCTGACCGGGACGCTCAGCTACACCAGGCCCGACGCCGAAGCCGGAGCCGAGCTACCCGAAGTGACTTCCCCTGCGCGCAATGCCAATTGGGCGCTGTACGACACACCCCGGCCCGGATTGTTCGACCGGCCGCTGGCCGCCGATATGACCGACGGAAGCGGCGCTTTCCACGCCTGCGCCGAGCATGCGGCCGGCGCGGATCTGTATCTGATGTTCATCGCCGAGAGTTCGGGCCTGTGGCAGGTACTTCCGCAGGCCGGGGATACCGAAACGCCGTACACCTTCACGGTCGCGGCCCCCGCCGTCACCGGTTCCCGTGATCTGGGGGCGGTCGCCGTTCCGGACGATATGGCCGGAGCCTGGAAGGTGCTCGACTCCGTCAATCTGCTCTGGTGGAAGCGGCCCGCCGCCGCCGGAGACTGCTGGCTCCCCCACTCCGACTGCACCCCGATGTCCTTCGTCTGGCCCGCGCGGTCCGGCAGTTCGTACTTCACCACGGCCGGATTCGTCTACCTCACCGAGGACGACGCGAACACCCGGCACGTGACCCTGCACGAGGCGGGCCACAATCTGCAATGGCTGTGGCAGCACCGCAAATGGGCCGATGTCAGCAATTGCAGTCCGCACTACATCAACCTCGCCTCCTCACCCTCGTGCGCGTTCACCGAGGGCTTCGCCGACGCGGTCGCCATGCACGCCGTCGGGGATTACCGATTCGTCTGGGGCTCAGGCTTTTCCGCCGACCTCACCAATGACGCGAACACCCGCGGCTGGGATAGCGGCGATTCCGTCGAGGGCCGGGTGGCGACCTCCCTGGTCGACCTCTGGAATGGTCCCGATCACGGCTGGGACGCCACCCTGCGCATCCTCGACCGGACCATTCCCGCCGATTTCCACGACTACTTCTACAACGACCGGCCCACCGAAAACCTCTCCACCACAGGCGAAGCCGCCGCCATCATCCACACCCACACCGCCGATCAGGCCAGCCCGAACGCCTCCGCCGCACCGCAACCGATCGACGGGTACCGCAGGCCGCTCGGACCGCCGGACAATGATCCGGGCGTCAAACAGGAACCCGAGCACCGCTGGAAGACCACCCACACCCGCTGGACCCTGCGCCCGCCCAATCCCCGCCCGACCGACTGATTCCGATCAGCGCTGACAGGTCGCGGTGAATGGCGCACCGGCGAACAGATCCCCGATCCATCCCAGCCAGCGCTCCGAAATCTGGTCCGGCGCTTCATGTCCGCCGGGAACCACCTCATCGTGGACCGGTGTCCCCAGCGCGCACATCTTGGCGACGGCCGCGTTCGACCAGGCGGTACTGACCAACTTGTCCGCATCGCCGCGCGCGATATACGTGGGAAGCGCGCTGGCCACCTTCGGCAGATTGGTGCGCCCTTCCAGATCCACCACGGCCTGTGCCGCGGCTTCATCCACGAACCGAGCCTCGTCAGGCGTGGCGGCCGCGGCCAGTGCGAGATCGGCCGGTTGCATATCGCCGGTGCACTGCGCCGCCAAACGCGGTGCGGCACCGAGCAGATCACCGTGGATCACTCGGTCATAGTCGTAGTTCGGATAGTGGTACCGCACGGCCTCCACCAGATACGGCAGGATCAGATATTGATCGGGAACGTTGAGCGTCCCCGCCCGAATTGCATCCGCGAACTCGAGTTCCAATGCCGGTGACAACAGCACCGCCCCACGGATATTCAATTCCGGCGCATACGATTTCGCCGTCTCCGATGCCGATTGCGCGGCCCGCCCACCCTGCGAGATCCCGACCAGCACGGTCTCCCCCGCCAATGGCAGGCCCATCGCCCGCGCCGCCCGTACCGAATTCAAGATGTCGTACCCGGACGACGGCGTATCCACATACGGCGCGGCCCCCGGCCCATCGAGCCCCTGGTAGTTGGTCATCACCACCGCCCGATGTCCCTCGAGTATCGCCGTCACCGCGGGGGCGGACCCGAACAGGGTCGGCGAATTGGTCGGCGCGCACGCGCTGACCACACCGGAGGTGCCGTGCCCGAGGCCGATCATCGGCCAGCCCCCGGCGGGCGCGTCACCCTTGGGCAGGAATACCGCACCCGACACCTCGATCGGCTTCCCCGCGGGCGAGGTCGACAGGTAACGGATATAGGTGGCCGAGGAAGCGGCCGCCGACAATGCCGGGTCCAGCTTCGTCAGCGGGCTCTGGGCAATCAGCGCACCGGCGGTGTCCGCCGCCGTTTTCCCGCTATCGGCGGTCGTACCGCAGGCCGCCACGACCAGCGCGGCGACGATCGGGAAGAGAATTCGCGTTCGCATACCACTCCTCCTACAGAGATTGGCTACGATCAGACCATGCGGTCCATTTGGAAGGGCTCCATCGCGTTCGGGCTGGTCAACGTCCCCGTGAAGGTTTACACCGCCACGGAAGACCATGACATCAAGTTCCATCAGGTGCACGCCGCCGATGGTGGGCGAATCAAATACGAGCGGGTCTGCACGGTCGACGGGCAACCCGTGCAGTATGCCGATATCGATAAGGCGTACGAATCCCCCGAGGGCGATCGGGTGATCCTCACCGATGAGGATTTCGCCAAACTTCCCGCCGCCGAGAAGCATGAGATTCCGGTGCTGCAATTCGTGCCCGCCGAACAGATCGATCCCATGCTCTTCGATAAGAGCTACTTCCTGGAACCGGATTCGACGACACCCAAAGCCTATGTGCTGCTGGCGAAAACACTCGAACACACCGATCGGGTCGCCCTGGTGCATTTCACCCTGCGACAGAAGACCCGGCTCGGCGCGCTCCGAGTGCGGGACGGGGTGCTGGTATTGCAGGCGCTGCTGTGGCCCGATGAGGTGCGTGCGGTGGCGTTCGACAAACTCGACGGGGTCTCCGAGCCGCGACCGCAGGAATTGCAGATGGCCGAGACGCTGGTCGATACGCTCTCGGACGATTTCGATCCCTCGCAGTACGTGGACGAATACCAGATCGAATTGAAGAAGATGCTGGACGAGGCCATCGCCAGCGGCAGCGGCAAGGTCACCCGCGCGCCCGAGAAGGCCGCGCCCGAGATGGATGCCGAGGTAGTGGACCTGGTCGCGGCGCTGCAACGCAGCCTCGAGGCTTCCGGGCGCGGTACCGGTAAGTCCGCATCGGCCCCCGCCAAGGCGGCCAAGGCCACCAAGGCCACCGCCGCCGCGAAGAAGACGCCCGCCAAGAAGACCGCGGCGAAGAAGGCCCCGGCCAAGCAAACTCGCAAGGGCGCGTGAGACCGGGCGGGTGAGAACCGCATCCACCTGGCAAACTGTCGGGTATGGAACCCGCCATAGCCATCGTCCCCATGGGACTCGGACATCTACGCCAGGTCCTGGATCTGGGCTACGAAGTATTCGACACCTCCACCAAGCCCTACACCTCCTGGTCGCTGACCTCGGTGGCCGAGCATATGGACAGCCCCAGCCGCTCCTGCTGGGTGGCGGTGGACTCGGATCGGGTGGTGGGGTTCGTGCTGGGTTCCATGGAATTCGAATTGCGCGATGACTGGGGCTATCTGGAGTGGATCGCGGTCGCACCGGATATGCAGGGCCGCGGTATCGCCGGGCGGCTCATGTCCGCCTGCTGCGACACCCTTTTCGAGGGTGGCGCGCGCCGGATCGTCACCGATGTGGAAATCCACAACACCGCCTCGGCATCCTTGATGAAGCGCAACGGCTTCACCGAGGGCACCACAGTCACCCTGTTCGTGCGCCCGAATCCCAGCCCGGTCGAGGAGGCCGTCGCGGCCGGTGACAGCGATCAGGTCACGCTGACCCCGGGCACCAAACGCGAACTCATCCGCAAGGGCCGCATCGCGGGTGAGGGCGGCCGCCCGCGCGTCAACCGCTAGCCCGCATCACGCGTCGGCGACGGCGCGGGCCCGGCCCTCCCGGAAGAATTCCAGCAGGGCCTCGACCGTGCCCACCTCGGTCCGTGAACGTTTCGCCCCGAACGGGGCATTCCAGAACTCGCCGTGCCGCCGCGTCCACGGGCCGACATAGGCGTACGGCTGCGGGTTCTCCCAATCGCCCGGCGACACACCGTAATTCACCTCGCCCACCGCGACCGACAGATCGAAGTGCTCCGGCCACAGCACCGGCTGCTCGGCCGCGAAGCGCCGTAATGCGGTGTCCCCCACCGCGAACCAGTCGTGCACCGTCACCGCCGCCTCGGTGTCCACCACGAACGGCTCGTCCGGATCCATGCCCGTGCCTTCGCAGTACAACCCGTTGGGCGGCCCGTCCGCTTCGAACCCGGCGGCGATGGCGAGCTGAGTGTAGCTGCCGTGTAATCGGATTCGGCCCTGCGGCCAGACCAGATCCGGCCCGGTCACCGACACCGGCCATTTCACGCCGGTGAACCCGCCCAGCACGATGCGCATGCGAATGCTGCCGAATCTCCGATACTGCGGACCCGCGATGAGCAGTTCCGCCGCCGCGTGCATCGCGAACCGGGTGTCCTCATAGGTCATGTCGTCCACCTCGAAATCATCTCCGGCCGGACGGGTGGTTTGCTGGAAAACGGGCCCTGGCAAACAAAAGTGCGCCGCACCGGAAAATCCGGTACGGCGCACGGGCGGCGAGTACGCTAGCGCGCGCTCGCCAGGGTCAACGCGCGTTATCGGTGCACGCCGACAGAATCACCTTGGCCCCGCGCGGCGACGCGGAACCGACGTCCGGGAACTTCGGCGCGCTGTTGCCCAGCACGTCGATGGCGCCCTTCTCGGCATCTACCTTGGTGGCCGCCCACGCCCAGCCGAAGCGGGTGTCGGCGCCCTGTGCGACAGCGCCGCACGCGTTGGCGAAGTGCACGACGACCTCACAGTCGCCGCCACCGCACTTGCTGACGGCGGCGCCATCGGCACCGCCCCAGCTGCCATAGTTGACCGCGTATGCGACATTTCCGGTGCTCCGAGACAGCGCCAGGGCGCCGTACAGATCACCGGAAGCGGCCGTGAATCCCGGCGCGTCTTCCGCCGCGTTGGCGGGACCGGCGGCCATGATGCCCATCGCGGCCATCGAGGTGATGGCGAGGCCTATTCCGGCCTTGCGCAGCAACGACATTCGATACTCCCCGTGATGAATTATTGGAACGGGTCGAATCCTTGTCGAGGGACCCCATATTGTCCAATCCGGTCTTACCGGACGGAATCAAACGCGGCGCATTACCGAGACGACTTTGCCGAGCACAACTGCCTTGTCACCATCGATCACGTCGTAGGCCGGGTTGCGCGGCTCCAGATAGACATGGCCGTTTCGCCGGCGATAGACCTTGACGGTGGCTTCGCCATCGATCATGGCCGCCACGATTTCCCCGGAGTGCGCCTCGCTCTCCTTCCGGATCACCACGATGTCGCCATCGCAGATGGCCGCGTCGATCATGGAATCGCCGCGCACGCGCAGTCCGAAGACGGTGCCGCGGCCGACCAATTCGCGCGGCAGCGACAGCACATCGTCGGTGTGCTCCTCGGCCAGGATCGGCGTGCCCGCCGCGATATCGCCGACCACCGGCACCGGCACCGAATCGCCCGCGCTCTGCTGCGGCGCGGCGGCGGTGAGGAACAGCCGCACATCCATCGGCCGGGTGACCGATTCGCCGCGGGTGAGGAAACCGCGATCCTCGAGCGCCTTCAAATGTTTCGATACCGACGAACCGGATTTCAGCCCGACCGAGTCACCGATCTCCCGGGAGCTGGGCGAATACCCGTGCCGCTGTACCCAATCGCGGATCGTGCAGAGAATCTGCTGCTGGCGCGGGTGCAGGCTGGAGGTGTCGAGGTGGGCGAACCCGTCGAAGTCGTCGTATCCGGTCACCCGCGCATCCTACGGTGCGGCGACACGGTTGCCCGCCGACTGCCGCCAACGGTCCGCGTGTGTCGCCGCCGTGGACTAGTTTGGTGCGGTGAGTTGCGAATTCGTCGTACTACCGGCCGATTCCGTTGCTTCCGCCGATGAGGTCGAAGCGTATGCAGCCGCCAGCGGCGGCATTCCGGCGGTGAGTCTGGGCCCGGTACTGGCCGGGCTGTGGCGCTGGAATACCGAGATCCCGGTCTGGAACGGGCGCATCACGCTGGCCGCCGTCGGCGATTGCGTCCGGGTGACAGTGCCCGATCACGCGGCCTGGCGCGCGCTGCTATGGATCGAAGAACTCATCGCCGGAACCGAATTCGCGCTCTACGATCCGCGCGACGGCAGTCTGGCGGGACCCCAAATGCGGGACTTCCGCGTCAATGTCGGCGGCGCGCGCTATTTCAATGTGCTGACCCAGCGCCAATTGCACTCCTGGATACCGGAATTGACGACGGTCGCCCGCACTCCCTTTCTGATTGTCCAGGAGCCGGATGATCCGGACACCTTCATCCAGACCTACCGGCAGCCGACCGGTGAATTCCTGCTGGAGTATCGCGACGGCGGCCACATGTTCAGCACCACCCTGGACAATCCGACGCGTATCGCCGACTACATGTGGGACTGGGCCGATGATCGCCGCAAGAATCTCGACAAACTGTTCTGGACCAAACGTCCCTGACGCCTTGACGACTCAGTAGTAGAAGCACACCAGGCCGGTGCCCTCGGCCTGGCAGGTGCGCGCCCATTCGCGCATTTCGGCCACCGAGCCGCGAATCGAGTCGTCGGTCAGCAGCTCCAGGTCGACGGCGTCCAAAGTGTCGGCCATGGCATCGATTCGGTGGTTCTCCACGAACCCGATACTCGGGAAGTCGTCGATGGGCGGCAGGTCGATGGGCGCGCCACCGAGCACGAGCTCCGCCGGATCGAAATCGACGCCGATATCGGCCAGCGCCTGTTCCACCATCGAGAAGTAGCGGAACCGCATGCCCGCCCAGTGCGCATTGCCGAGCAGCTTCCCCGAGTGGTGGCACAGCACCTCGAGCGCATGCCCGTAGGTGGGCCCGAAGTCCTGTTCCATCGGCTCGCCCAGCAGCAGCTGCCGCATCACATCGCGCGGGGTGAGCCCGAGCTCCTCGGCCTCATCGAGCCGATCCAGCACATGCTGCGGCGTCGACCGCACCACGGCATCCGCGAACTCCTGGCCATAGGATCCGACCAACCGGATCCCTTCCAGGTCAACGGCATACGGGCTGACAATGTAGGACAAGGCTCCCCTTCCGGCGCGACGCGCACACCCTAACAGCCCCCGGCCACCCACACCCGCGGTCGATATCACCCCGAGATCTGGACGACGATCACCTCATTCCGATCCGGTTCCCGGAACGCCCCTGAGATGGGCAAATTCCTCGACCGGCACACCTGGGCGGCTACGATCGTGCGGACGGGACCGGCGAGCTTTCCCAGCGGAGGCGGCATGCGGCATCGGATTCGAATCATCTTGGTAGCCGCGTGCTTTGCGGTATCGGCGGCGGTCCTACCGGTCCCGGCGCGGGCCGAGCAGTCGGAGATCGTGAGCACCCGGACCATCGACGATCGCAAGCTGTCACTCCAGGTGTACTCGGCCGCGATGGACAAACAGATTCGAGTGGATGTGCTGCGGCCCGCGGATCGATCCCGGCCGCGTCCGACGCTGTACCTGCTCAATGGCGCGTCCGGCGGATTCGGCGGCAAGAGCTGGCAGGATCGGGTGCCCGAGGTCTTCGACTTCCTCGCCGCCAAGGAGGTGAATGTCGTCGAGCCGATCGGCGGGATCGCCAGCTTCTACGGTGACTGGCGCGCGCCCGATCCGGTGCTGGGCGTGAACAAATGGAAGACCTTCCTCACCGCGGAACTGCCACCGCTCATCGATAAAGCGTTGGGCACCAACGGGATCAATGCGATCGCGGGCGTATCCGGATCCGCCACCGCCGTGCTGAACCTGGCGATCGCCGCACCCGGATTGTTCCGCGCGGTGGCCGCCTACAGCGGCTGCCCGCAGATCAGCGATCCGATCGGGCACGAATTCGTGCGCGTGGTGGTCGAATTGGTGGCGGGCGGCAATATGGACAATATGTACGGCGCACCGGACAACCCGCTGTGGGCCGCGAACGATCCGTACGTGAACGCCGAAAAACTGCGTGGGGTGCCGCTTTACCTCTACAGCGGCACCGGCGTCCCCGGTGATTACGATGGGATCAGCGACGAATTCCCCACCGCGGCCGATGTCGTCGACCATCTGGTCGTGGACGGCGTGACCGAAGCCGCCACCGGTTACTGCACGCGCAATATGGTCGATCGGCTCGTCCAGCTCGGGATCCCGGTCACCTACGATCTACCCCCGGTCGGCGGACACGCCTGGCAGTACTGGCGGGACGCGCTGATCAAGAGCTGGCCGGTGCTCGCCAAGGGCCTCGGCATCGATCCCTGACCCCTACCACGGTGCTATTGCGTACCGTACCAAGGGATTACAGCCGACGAGAAAACCGCCGATAGCTTCGGGGAATGACGACATCCGGCTTGGTTCCCGAGTCATCTCCGCGGTCAGCACGGCGCGGCGCCGATGGTGATTACCCCCGACTGCTACGCCGGATCTCCGAGGCCGGACTGATGGATCGACGGCCCGGCTACTACATCGTGCGACTCGGCCTGGTCGGTGCCGCGTTCGCGGGCGGGTGGGCGGCATTCGCGCTGATCGGCGATTCGTGGTGGACGCTGCTGATCGCGGGGTTCATGGCGGTGACGTTCGCTCAGGTCGCGCTGGTCATGCATGATGTCGCGCATCGGCAGGTCTTCCGGCTGCGCAGACCGGCGGAGTTGATGGGGCGGATCGTCGGGAACGCCGGGATCGGGCTGGGCTACGGATGGTGGCAGGACAAGCACACCCGGCATCACGCCAATCCGAACCATGAGGAACTCGATCCCGATGTCGCGCCGGACATTCTGGTCTGGTCGCAGCGGCAGGCGCGATCCAGTCGCGGTGCGGCGCGGTTGATCGGGCGCGCGCAGGCGTACCTGTTCTTCCCACTGCTCCTGCTCGAGGGATTGAACCTGCATCTGGCGGGGGTGCGGGCGCTGCGGAATCGATCGGTCAAGCATCGCGGGGTGGAGGGTGCGCTGCTGTTCACCCACTTCGCGCTCTACCTGACCGCGGTATTCGCGGTGCTGCCCGCCGATAAGGCCTTGGCGTTCATCGCGGTGCACCAGGGCCTGTTCGGTCTGTACATGGGGTGCATCTTCGCCCCGAACCACAAGGGCATGCCGACCTTGACCGGTGACGAGCGGCCCGACTACCTGCGCCGCCAGGTACTCACCTCACGCAATGTGCGGGGTGGCGTGCTGACCGATATCGCCCTGGGCGGACTCAACTATCAGATCGAGCACCACCTGTTCCCGAGCATGCCCACGCCCAATCTGCGGCACGCCCGGCTGATCGTGCGCGACTACTGCGCCGAAATCGGTGTGGCGTACCACGAGACCGGGTTGCTCTCCTCCTACCGCGAAGCGCTGCGGCACCTGCATCACGTCGGCGCGCCGCTGCGCCACCCGGACGAACTCAGCGCAGCAGGTTGACCAGGGCCGCCGCCACCGGGTCGGGGTTCTCGACCTGGGGGTAGTGGCCGGTCGGCGGTTCCTCGTCGAGAACGATGAGCTGAGCGTTCGGCAGGCGCTCCCGCAACCGGGGCAGCACATGCGCCCCGCTGACGGGATCCGCTGGGCCCCAAATGAATTGGATCGGACCCGGGTAGCCCTCCAGCGCCGCGCGCCAGCGGTCGGAGTGGGTGCGACGCTCGTCGATATAGCGCAGCAGCCGATGCTGCACCCGTTTGCCGTTGTTCATCGTGGTGGCCAGCCACATATCGTGCACGTCCGCATCGCTCACCGGCCGGCCGAACACCTCGTCCAGCGAGCGGCGGTACATCCGCTCGCTCGACAGGTGTTGCAGCACAATCCCGGCGGGGCCGTGCAGCAGCCGCTGTATCCGGATCGGCCGGTGCAGGTCCGGATACAGACCGCCATTGAGAAATGCCGCCGCGGTTATGCGACTCGCGTTGCGGTGCAGCAGTTCCTGAGCGACCGACACCCCGTAGTCGTGCGAGACAAGCGCGGTCTTGTCGATATCGAACCGCTCCCACAGCTCCTCGATAATCGAGGCCTGCTCGGTGAGCCGATAGTCGTGGCCCGCGGGCTTGGCGCTGGCCCCGAACCCGAGCAGATCCAAAGTGGTTACCCAGCAACCCGATTCGACCAGCGCCGGAACAACGGCCGCCCAGTCGTGCGATGAGGTCGGAAACCCGTGCACCAGCGTCACCGGCCGCCCGTCCACCGGCCCGTCCTGCCGATAGAAGATGTCATGCCCACCAAGCTGTATGTGCCCGCCACCGGCGATCCACTCATCGAGCCGCATACGGTATGCCTACCACCCCGGCCGCCGAATCCGACAGAGCGGAAAGCAAGATCACCCCCGCCGGATTCCGGCGGGGGTGAGGACAGGCGGTGTGGGACTAAACCGTGAAGCCGAGGGCGCGCAGCTGTTCGCGGCCGTCATCGGTGATCTTGTCCGGGCCCCACGGCGGCATCCAGACCCAGTTGATCTGCAAATCCTCGACCAGACCGCTGCGCACCAGCGCGTTGCGGGACTGATCCTCGATCACATCGGTCAGCGGGCACGCCGGGGACGTCAGGGTCATATCCAGCTTGCAGATGCCGTCGGTGACGGTCATGCCGTAGACCAGGCCCAGATCGACCACATTGATGCCGAGTTCGGGGTCGACGACATCGCGCATGGCCTCTTCGAGGTCCTCCAGGAACTTGGCGTCTTCCTCGCTCAGCTCCTGCGGCGCAACGGTTTCGGTGGTCTCGACCACGGCGTCGGCGTCCTGCACCGAGCCGTCGGCCGGAGTTCCGGTGGTCTCACTCATCGTTCTTCTTCTCCCCGTTCGACATCGGCAGCTTGGTCTCCTCGGCGGAGGCGATCTGCACCACCGCGTCCTTGAACGCCATCCAGCCCAGCAGCGCGCACTTGACCCGCGCCGGGTACTTGGACACGCCCGCGAAGGCGATGCCGTCGCCGATCATGTCCTCATCACCCTCGAGGGTGCCGCGGCTGGAGATCATCTCGTTGAACGAGTCGACCACCTTGAGCGCCTGCTGCACCGGCAGGCCGATGACCTGATCGGTGAGCACCGAGGTGGACGCCTGGCTGATCGAGCAGCCCTGACCGTCATAGGACACATCGGTGACATCACCATTGTCGTCCAGCTGTACGCGCAGCGTGATCTCGTCACCGCAGGTCGGGTTGACGTGATGCACTTCCGCACCGAACGGCTCGCGTAGGCCGCGGTGGTGCGGGTGCTTGTAGTGGTCCAGGATCACTTCCTGGTACATCTGCTCCATGCGCATGATCTATGCAACTCCGAAGAAGCTCTGAGCCTTCCGCACCGCCGCCAGCAGCGCGTCCACCTCGTCGAGGGTGTTGTAGACGGCGAAGGAGGCACGGGCGGTGGCCGGAACGCCGAGGCGGCGCATCAGCGGCCACGCGCAGTGGTGCCCGACGCGGATCGCGACGCCCTCGTCATCGAGGATCTGGCCCACATCGTGGGCGTGAATACCGTCCACCACGAAAGATACTGCGCCACCGCGATTCAGGGTATCGGCCGGGCCGACGATGCGAACACCGTCGATCTTGGCGAGCCCCTCGAGCGTGGCGGCGACAAGCGAATGCTCGTGCGCGGCAACCGCTTCCATGCCGATGGCTTCCAGATACCGCACGGCGGCGCCCAACCCGACGACCTGCGAGGTCATCGGCACGCCGGCCTCGAACCGCTGCGGCGGGGCCGCGTAGGTAGTGGCCTCCATGGTGACCGTCTCGATCATGGAACCGCCGGTGATGAACGGCGGGGTCTCTTCCAGCAGTGCGTAGCGGCCGTACAGCACGCCGACACCGGAGGGGCCGAGCATCTTGTGACCGGAGAACGCGGCGAAGTCCACGCCCAGTTCCCGGAAGTTCACCGGCATATGCGGCACCGACTGGCAGGCATCGAGGACCACCAGCGCGCCGACTTCCTTTGCGCGGCGCACCATTTCGGGTACATCGGCGACCGCACCGGTCACATTGGACTGATGCGTGAACGCGACAACCTTGGTGGCGGGCGACAATTCGAGCGAATCGAGATCGATGCGCCCGTCATCGGTGATGCCGTACCACTTGAGCGTCGCACCGGTACGGCGCGCGAGCTCCTGCCACGGAACGAGATTCGCGTGATGCTCGAGCTCGGTGACCACGATCTCGTCACCCGGTCCCACGTGATACGGGAACCGCGAATCGGAGAACGCGTAGGTCACCAGGTTCAGCGATTCGGTCGCGTTCTTGGTGAACACGATCTCGCGCGCGTCCACGCCGACGAAGCGCGCGATATCCGCACGCGCGTCCTCGTAAGCGTCCGTGGCCTCTTCGGCCAGCTGATGCGCACCACGGTGCACCGCCGCATTGTGCTGGGTCAGGAAGGTGTGTTCCGCGTCCAGCACCGCCGTGGGCCGCTGCGAGGTGGCGCCCGAGTCCAAGTAGACCAGGGGTTTACCGTCTCGCACCGTGCGGCTCAGGATCGGGAAGTCGGCGCGGATGCGGGCGACGTCCAAAGCAGGCACCGTAGTGGTCATCAGCAAAGGCTCCTAAACAGCAGCAGCGGAGGTGAAGCGCACGTAACCGTTCGAGTCGAGTTCCTCGGCCAGCTCCTTGCCGCCCTCGGCGACAATGCGGCCGTTCACGAACACGTGCACGAAATCGGGTTCGATGTAGCGCAGGATGCGGGTGTAGTGGGTGATCAGCAGAATGCCGCCGTTCTCCCGCTCCTTGTACTTGTTGACGCCCTCGGAGACGATGCGCAGCGCGTCGACGTCCAGGCCGGAGTCGGTCTCGTCCAGGATGGCGATCTTCGGCTTGAGCAGACCCAGCTGCAGGATCTCCTGGCGCTTCTTCTCACCGCCGGAGAAGCCCTCGTTCACCGAGCGCTCGACGAAGCTGGGCTCGATCTCCAGCTCGGTCATGGACTCCTTGAGTTCCTTGACCCAGGTGCGCAGCTTGGGGGCCTCGCCGCGGACGGCGGTGGCGGCGGTACGCAGGAAGTTCGAGACCGAGACGCCCGGAACCTCGACCGGGTACTGCATGGCCAGGAACAGACCCGCGCGGGCGCGCTCGTCGACGGTCATCTCCAGCACGTCTTCACCGTCGAGGGTGATCGAGCCGGAGGTCACCGTGTACTTGGGGTGACCGGCGATGGCGTACGACAGCGTCGACTTGCCCGAGCCGTTGGGGCCCATGATCGCGTGCGTCTCACCCGAGCGCACGGTCAGGTTGACGCCCTTGAGGATCTTGATGGGCTCGCCGGACTCGTCGGGGTTGGCGACCTCGACGTGCAGGTCCTTGATTTCCAGGGTGGTCATCGAATTCGAATTCCTTTGCGAAGTAGAGGGAGTCAGACGACGGTGCTTAAACCCCGACAGCGGCGAGCTCGGCCTCGATGGCCGCCTCGAGCCGCTCCCGGACCTCGGGGACCGTGATCTTGGAGATGATCTCGAAGAAGAAGCCGCGCACGACAAGTCGCCGCGCCACCTCCTCCGGGATACCGCGCGAGCGCAGGTAGAACAGCTGCTCGTCATCGAAACGCCCGGTGGCCGAGGCATGTCCGGCGCCGACGATCTCGCCGGTCTCGATCTCCAGGTTCGGCACCGAATCGGCGCGCGCGCCATCGGTGAGCACCAGGTTGCGGTTGGCCTCGTAGGTCTCGGTGCCCTCGGCGGCGGCGCGAATGAGCACATCGCCCACCCATACGGTGCGCGCATCGGGCTTCTTCGAGGTCGGATCGCCCTGCAGCGCACCCTTGTACAGCACGTTGGACTTGCAGTTCGGCTCGGAGTGATCCATGAGCAGCCGCTGCTCGAAGTGCTGGCCGTCATCGGCGAAGTACACGCCGAGCATCTCGGCGTCGCCGCCCGGACCGTCGTAGCGCACGGTCGCGGTCAGGCGCACCAGATCGCCGCCCAGGGTGACATTGGTGTGCCGCAGGGTGGCGTCGCGACCCAGCTTGGCGTGGTGCGCGGTGAGGTGCACGACATCGTCGGCCCAGTCCTGGATGACGATGACATTGAGCTTGGCGCTGTCGCCGAGCACGAATTCCACGTTCTCCGCGTAGGTTCCGCTGCCGCGCTGATCGATGACCACATTGGCGTGCGCGAAATTGCCCAGGCGGATCTGGGTGTGCCCGTAGGCGGTCTTGCCCTCGCCCGGACCGGTGACCGTAACGGTAACCGCTTCGGCCACTTCGGTTTCCGCGCCGACGGACACGATGGTCGCCTGCTCGAAGCCCGAGTACGCCTGTGCGGCAACGCGATCGGTCGGGGTGCCGGCGACGCCGAGGCGCGCGTCGGCGCGATCGACGGTCTCGACGGTGACGCCCTCGACGGACGTCACCTCCACCACGGCCTGTCCGTCACGAACGGCGGTGCCGTCGTGCAGCCCGCGCAGGCGGCGCAGCGGGGTGAACCGCCACGCCTCGTCGTGCGCCGAGGGAATCTCGAACGCGTTGACGTCGAACGAGGCGAAGACTTCGCCCTTGTTCAATGCCGGAGGACGAGCCTCGGCGGCAACGGCAACATTCTCGACCGTCATCAGCCGACGGCTCCTTCCATTTGCAGTTCGATCAGGCGGTTGAGCTCGAGCGCGTATTCCATCGGCAGTTCCTTGGCGATGGGCTCCACGAAGCCGCGCACCACCATCGCCATGGCCTCGTCCTCGGTGAGGCCGCGGCTCATCAGGTAGAACAGCTGATCGGCCGACACCTTGGACACGGTCGCCTCATGACCCATGGTCACGTCGTCCTCGCGGATATCGACGTACGGGTAGGTGTCCGAGCGAGAGATGTTGTCCACCAGCAGCGCATCGCACTTCACGGTCGACTTCGAGCCGTGCGCGCCCTTGTTCACCTGCACCAGGCCGCGGTACGAGGCACGACCGCCACCGCGCGCCACCGACTTGGAGATGATGTTCGAGGAGGTGTGCGGCGCCAGGTGCAGCATCTTGGCACCGGTGTCCTGGTGCTGACCCGCACCGGCGAACGCGATGGAGAGCACCTCGCCCTTGGCATGCTCACCGGTCATCCACACGGCCGGGTACTTCATGGTGACCTTGGAGCCGATATTGCCGTCGACCCATTCCATGGTCGCGCCCGCCTCGGCCTTGGCCCGCTTGGTGACCAGGTTGTAGACGTTGTTCGACCAGTTCTGAATGGTGGTGTACCGGCAGCGGCCACCCTTCTTCACGATGATCTCGACCACCGCGGAGTGCAGCGAATCGGAGCTGTAAATCGGTGCAGTACAACCCTCGACGTAATGCACGTAGGCATCCTCGTCGACGATGATCAGCGTCCGCTCGAACTGACCCATGTTCTCGGTATTGATGCGGAAGTACGCCTGCAGCGGGATATCCACGTGCACGCCCTTCGGCACGTAGATGAACGAACCGCCGGACCAGGTGGCCGAATTCAGCGCGGAGAACTTGTTGTCACCGGACGGAATGACCGAGCCGAAGTACTGCTGGAACAGCTCCGGGTGCTCCTTGAGCGCGGTATCGGTGTCCAGGAAGATGACGCCCTGCTTCTCGAGGTCCTCGCGGATCGAGTGGTAGACGACCTCGGACTCGTACTGCGCGGCGACACCGGACACCAGGCGCTGCTTCTCCGCCTCCGGGATGCCCAGCTTGTCGTAGGTGTTCTTGATGTCCTCGGGCAGGTCATCCCAGGTGGCGGCCTGCTTCTCCGAGGAGCGCACGAAGTACTTGATGTTGTCGAAATCGATGCCGTCCAGGTCCGAACCCCAGTTCGGCATCGGCTTCTTCTCGAAGATGCGCAGCGCCTTCAGGCGGAAGTCGAGCATCCATTCGGGCTCGCTCTTCTTCGCCGAGATGTCGCGTACGACCTCCTCGGAGAGGCCGCGCTTGGCACTGGCACCGGCGACATCCTTGTCGGCCCAGCCGTACCCGTACGTACCAATGGAGGCGATGGTCTCCTCTTGGGACAGCGGCTGCACCTGGTCAGTCGTAGTCGTCATTCGGCACTCCTTCCGGAGTCGTGTGTAGAAGTCGTTGCGGGCTGGGCAACGTGGGGTTTTGCGTTTTTAGGGGTAAGCATCAGCGGCACATGCGTGGTGCACGCGCAATCGCCATTGGCGATGGTCGCCAGTCTTTGTACATGGGTACCCAGGATTTCCTTGAACGCCTCCAACTCGGCGGCGCACAATTCCGGAAACTCCTCGGCGACATGCGAAACCGGGCAGTGGTGCTGGCAGATCTGTACTCCCGCACCGACTTTCCGGGTGGAGGCGGCGAATCCGGCTTCGGAGAACGCGTCCGCGATCTCATCGGCCTTATCGGTGGTCGCCTCCGGCGTATGCCGCTCCAACTGTCCGATACCGGCGACAATCGCGGCGACCCGCTTGCGCGCGAATTCGACGATGGCCTTATCCCCGCCGATCTCGCGCAGCTGGCGCATCGCGGCGCCGGCCAGGTCATCGTAGGCATGGCCCAAACGACCGCGACCGGTGGCCGTCAGCTGGTATTGCTTGGCCGGACGACCACGCCCCTGCTGCTGCCAGGACGCCGATCGCGCGGCCCGGGCCTCACCGGATTCGATGAGCGCGTCGAGATGCCGCCGTACACCCGCCGGGCTGAGGCCGAGCCGTTTGCCGATGGCGGTCGCGGTGATCGGACCGTCCTCCAGCAGTAGCTTGATCACGGCCTCGCGGGTGTGGCCTTCACCGGCCGGTGCGGGCACAACAGCAGGCCGGGCGCCCAGCTGGCGCCCGGTTTCCGCCTTCGCGTTCCGCAAACCCACGGTTTTCACAACATCAGTGTGACCGAATTACTTCCCGCGTTCCAGTAAGGGTCACCTGACTTTGCGGGTACCGGGGGTGTGAACCTTTGCACACCATCTACACGCGGTCCGACCGGCGCAAAGTTCGGCAATCTTCTGGCTACTCTCAACCTCGACCAATCGAGCGGTGAGATCAACCCACAGGAGACGCCCCATGGGACACGCGGTCGGCCAGTTCCTCAGCCATGCGGTGGGCGTAGCTATCAGCCCGCTCGCGCTGATAGCGGTGATTCTGCTCATCGCCACACCGCGCGGGCGCTCGAACGCGGTGGCATTCATGATCGGCTGGGTGCTCGCGATCAGCGGGCTGTTCGCGGTGTTGCTCGGGATCGGGATCGTGGCGGGGGCCGAACACAATGGGCAGCCCGGGACCTGGGTGGCATGGTTCCGGCTCATTCTGGGCGTGCTGCTGGCGCTCATGACGCTGCGACAGCTGCGGCTGGCCCGGGCGGAGAACGCGGGGATGCTGCCCGCGCGGCTGGCGCATCTGGAGCAGTTCCGGGGTGGAAACTGCCTCGCGCTGGGCGTGGTACTGGCGCTGGCCAACCCCAAGAACGTCACGCAGATCGCCGCGGGCGCGGTGACCACCGCCGAATCCACCGCGCATATCGCCGGAAGGCTCGGGGCCGCACTGATTTTCATCGCGATCGCGTCGGCCGGGGTGCTGGTGCCACTGTCCTTGCATTTCGTGCGACGCGAGACCGCCGCGAGCACGCTCGAACGCTGGAAGGAGTGGACCGTGCGCAATCACTACGTGATCATGGCGGTGCTGTTCGCACTGCTCAGCGCCAAATCGCTGGGTGATGGGATCAGCGGGCTGGCATAGCGGCTCAGGCGCGCACGGCGACGAGTTTGGTCGGTCCTTCCAGCAGGGCGTCGATGGAATCGGACCACGGGACGACGCTCGTGGTGACGATCGAGGGATCGAAGCGGCCGGACGCGACCAGATCGAGGATCTCCGGGATGGCTGGGCGGACGTGGGCGCGGCCGGTATGGAAGGTGCAGCAGCGGGAGTACATGCCCAGCATGGGCAGTGCCACATCCTTGGCCTGCACGCTGACGCTGGTGCACCAGCCGTCGTTCGCGGTGGCGTTGACGGCCGCGATCAGCGCTTTGGCGCCGCCGGCGGCCTCCACCGTGACAGGGAAGCGGCCGACCCTGGTGTCGGGCTTGCCCTCGATGACCTCCGCGCCGAATTTGGCTGCGATGGCGAGTCTTTCGGGGTCGGTGTCGAGATAGACGGTGCGGGACGCGCCCAGCGCGACCGCGAGGCCGGTGGCGTAGAGGCCGATGGACGAGGCCGCGGGGCCGCCCAGGACCAGTACCTCCGCGCCCGGGTCGGCCGCCAATTGCGGTGCGACCGCGCGATATCCGTCCGGAATATTGTCGCTGGCGCTGGCCACGGCGGCCGGGTCGACGCCCGCCGGGACGGGGACGAGCATGGCGTCCGCATGCGGGATGAGCGCCAGCTCAGCCCAGAGTCCGCCCCAGTTCAGGCCGCCCATGGGGCCCAGTCCGAAGGTGGACATGAGGGGGTGTGAGGTGCAGTTTCCGGTGCGGCCGCGCAGGCACGAAGCGCAGGCGCCGCAGGAGATCTGGAAGGGGACGACCACGATGTCGCCCGGTCGAACGGTGCCGACGTGCTCGCCGACGGTGACCACCTCCGCGACGCCCTCATGGCCGAAGGCGTATGGCCCCGGCAGCGGGAACCTGCCCTGTAGCACCGCGGGGTCGATATCGCAGGTGGCCAGGGCGATCGGGCGGACGAGGGCTTGATCGGGGGAATCGAGAACGGGTTCGGGGCATTCTTCCCAGCGCAGTGCGCCGGGGCCGTCGAGCATGAGTCGCTGCATGCTTCGATCATCCCTAGAACGATCGTTCTAGACAACCCCTGTCTAGGGTGAGTTACGCTCCGCGACAGCGATTTCCGCCAGGCTCGAGCGAATGAGCCGGGCCATGGCCGCGGACACCGTATGCAACGGCTCCTGCGACCGCCGCACCCGAGCCAGCAGGGTCGCCCCCTCATAGGCCGCGACGACCGTGGTCGCGAGTTCATGCGATTCCGCCTCGGGCAGACCCATTTCGGTGAGCAGTTCCGCGAAACCCGCTGCCATGGCATCGAATGCCGAAACGCACGCGGTGCGCACCGCTTCCACATCACTGCCGCCGTCCAGCGCGGGCGTGCCCACCGGGCAGCCGTCGGTCCATTCGGAGACAGCGAGTTTCGCGGCCATGAAATCGAACAGGCCTGCCGCCGTGGTGAACACATCGGCCGGGGCGTCCTGGATCATCCGTCCCACCAGCAGCCCGGTCCCCGCGATGGCCGACACCGCGATCTCCTCCTTTCCACCCGGAAAGTGGTGGTAGATGGACCCGTACGGCAGCCCGGCCGCCTCGCTCAGCTTCTTCAACCCGAACCCGTGGTAGCCGTGCCGCGCCAAAAGCCCCGCCGCCGCCACCTCGATCCGCCGCTTCGACTCGGAAACCATGCGTCAAGCGTATGAGCGAGGTCCAACACCGGCAGCGCGAATCGAGCCGAACCGGCGTAGATCACTCAATTGTTTTGCACGGTGCGCACTTTCGCAGACCGTGCGGCCCTCTTCGCCGGTTCCGAGGATGGCGGGTCCGGTGCGAGGCGCGCCGAGTCCGGTGTGGGTACCTCGATCGCGGGCCTTCGGAACCTCGAACGTGCCGTGCGGTCGGCAACCTGCGCGATGGGTTCGTCGATCGATTCGCGGCAGGTCCCCGATCGGGTTCACCACTCGGCACAGCCGGGCGATCAGAGTCGCGCGGTACCCGCCCTACTAGGCTTGGCCACCGTGGCGGTAGCGGACGGCGCGGGGCGCAAGGTAATGGAGCTGGGTCGCCGGGTGCTGGGCCTGGACGTGCGGCCGTCCGACCATACGATCGCGGTGTTGCACACCAATGAGTCCGAGGTGCCGGGGCTCGATCGGCGAGAAACGCTGCAGCTGATGCGGATCCGGTTGCTGGGGGCGACCGGGGTCGTGATCATGGCGATTTCCGCTCTCGGGGTGGGGGCGCAGCCGGTACATCAGAATCCGACGTCCGGGTTGCGGGTGCTGGGATTCTTCGCGCGGGCGCACACCTCGACGTTGGCGATGTGCATGATCGGCGCGACGCTGGTGGTGATGGCGTGGCTGCTGCTCGGCCGGTTCGCGGTCGGCGGATGGGGCGGGAATCCGCGGCATCGGCTCACGCGATCGCAGATGGATCGGACACTGCTGCTGTGGATCATTCCGCTCAGTGTCGCGCCGCCGATGTTCAGCAATGACGTGTATTCGTATCTGGCACAGAGTGAAATCGCGGCGCGCGGATTGGACCCCTATCAGGTGGGGCCGGTCGACGGGCTCGGGCTCAGCAATGTGCTGACCAATAATGTGCCGAATATCTGGCGGGAGACGCCCGCGCCCTATGGACCGCTGTTTCTGTGGATGGGTCGCGGTATCGCGGAATTGACCGGCAGCAATATCATCGCCGGGGTTTGGATGCACCGATTGCTGGCGCTCGCGGGCGTGGCCTTGATCGTCTGGGCGCTGCCCCGGCTGGCCCGGCGCTGCGGAGTCGCGCCGGTCAGCGCGCTGTGGCTGGGCGCGGCCAATCCGCTGGTGCTGTTCCACCTGGTCGGCGGCGTGCACAATGACGCGATCATGCTCGGGCTCATGCTCGCGGGATTGGAATTCTGCCTGCGGGCCATTGACGATGCGCCGGTATTCGATCGAAATGCCTGGGCCACGCTGATATTCGGCGCAGTCGTCATCACATTGTCCTCGTCGATCAAAATCACCTCGATCGTCGCGCTCGGATTCGTGGGAATGGCGCTCGCCCGGCGCTGGGGCCGCGGACTTCGGTCGATTCTGTTGGCGGGTTGCATATTGGCCGCGATCGCCATCGGCACCACGGTTTTCGTCAGTGGTTTCAGCGGATTGGGATTCGGCTGGGTGTACACCCTGAATCAGGCCAGCACTGTCCGCAGTTATCTGTCCCTGCCCACCGCGGTCAGCATCATCACCGGGTTCGGCGGTGTGCTGCTGGGTTTGGGCGATCACACCACGGCACTGCTCGATCTCATTCGCCCGATGGCCGAGATCGTGATGGCCTTCGTGATCCTGCGCATGCTCGTCGCCACCTGGACCGGACGCCTCAACCCCATCGGCGCGCTCGGCGTCGGCCTGGGCGCGCTGGTACTGCTCTTCCCGGTGGTGCAGCCCTGGTATCTGCTGTGGGCGATCGTGCCCCTGGCCGCCTGGGCGAACCGGCCCGCGTTCCGTGTTCCGGCGGTGGTGCTCTCAGTCGTGGTGAGCATGATCGTGATGCCGCGCGGCGCGGATTTCTACGTTTTCCAGATCGTCGAATCCGCGATCGCGACCGTGCTCGTGGGCGTGCTGTTCATTTTCCTGACCCGGAATGTGCTGCCGTGGCGTAATCAGCCGGGGGTGTCGGCTCCGTCACAGCGACCCACGGCTTACGGTGTCTCATCGTGACCGCAGCCTCCGAACCCGCCGTCAGAGTCGACGGCGTCGTCAAACGCTTCGGCGATACCACCGCGGTCGACGGCCTCAGCTTCGAACTGCAACGCGCGCAGGTGCTGGCGCTGCTCGGGCCCAATGGCGCGGGCAAGACCACCACGACGGAAATGTGCGAGGGATTCGTCGCCCCCGATGCCGGAACCGTGCGCGTGCTCGGACTCGATCCGATCGCCGATTCGGACAAGCTGCGCCCGCGCATCGGCGTGATGCTGCAGGGCGGCGGAGCGTATCCGGGTTCGCGGGCCGGGGAGATGCTGGATCTGGTCGCCTCGTATTCGGCGCATCCGCTCGATCCGAACTGGCTGCTCAAGACACTCGGTTTGCAGGACGCGCGCCGTACTCCGTACCGCCGCCTATCCGGTGGTCAGCAGCAGCGACTGGCCCTGGCCTGCGCCCTGGTGGGACGCCCCGAAATCGTCTTCCTCGATGAGCCGACCGCCGGATTGGACGCGCAGGCAAGGCATTTGGTGTGGGAGCTGATCGACGCGCTGCGCCGGGACGGGGTGAGCGTACTGCTCACCACCCACCTCATGGATGAGGCCGAACAGCTCGCCGATCAACTGGTCATCATCGATCACGGCCGCATCGTCGCCCAGGGCACGCCCACCGAGGTGACTTCCCATGGGGCCGAAGGCCGCCTGGCCTTCACCGCGCCGCCGAATCTGGATCTGGAACTGCTGGCGCAGGCGCTGCCGGAAGGCTTCACCCCCAAGGAATCCAGCCCCGGCTCGTACCAGCTGCACGGCGATATCACCCCCCAGGTGCTGGCCACGGTCACCGCCTGGTGCGCGCGAATCAATGTGCTGCCCACCGATATTCGCATCGACCAGCGCCGCCTGGAGGATGTCTTCCTGGAACTGACCGGACGGGAAATCCGCGGATGACCGAGACCACCAACCGCTTCGCCCCCGGGACGTTCGCCCCTGCGCCGCAGCCCACCACCCGGTCCAAGATGCTCGCCGCGCAGACGCGCATGGAGCTGATCCTGTTGCTGCGCAATGGGGAACAGCTGCTGCTGACCATGTTCATCCCGATCACGCTGTTGATCGGCCTGACGCTGCTGCCGATGAGCGGACTGGGCGAGCACCGCGTCGATCGCGTCGTGCCCGCCGTCATGATGGTGGCGGTCATGTCCACCGCCTTCACCGGTCAGGCCATCGCAGTGGGCTTCGATCGCCGCTACGGCGCACTGAAACGCCTTGGGGCGACACCCCTTCCCCGCTGGGGCATTGTCGCGGGCAAATGCGCCGCCGTGCTGATCGTGGTGGTGATGCAGTCGATCCTGCTGGGCGGCATCGGATTCGCGCTCGGCTGGCGGCCCTCGCTCACCGGTCTGGCGCTCGGCGCGGTCGTCATCGCCCTGGGCACAGTCGCTTTCGGTGCGCTGGGACTGCTGCTCGGTGGCACGCTCAAAGCCGAAATCGTGCTGGCGCTGGCGAATATCCTCTGGTTCGTCATGCTCGGCACCGCCAGCCTGGTCTTCATGTCCGACGATCTTCCGAGCGCGGTCAGCTTGATCGCCAGGATCATCCCGTCGGGTGCGCTCTCGGAATGCCTGGAACAGGCGCTGCGCACCAGCATCGACTGGTACGGGCTCGCCGTCCTGGCCGCCTGGAGCGCGGTCAGCGGCTGGCTGGCCACCCGCTTCTTCCGCTTCGACTAACGACGACGACACGCTGTAGTAGGCCGGGTGTGGAGCGCCGATGTCACCCCGCTACCATCGTCGGGTGCTAGCTCGCGCCTTCCAGCGATTCGCCGACCTGTTCCCGCTGCCGTCCCTGCGGGCGCAGCGCATCATCGCCTTCGCGGTGATCCTGTCGCAGGCCGGAATCTCGGTGACCGGAGCCATTGTTCGAGTCACCTCCTCGGGGCTCGGCTGCCCCACCTGGCCGCAGTGCTTCCCCGGCAGCTTCACCCCGACCGCGGTGGCCGAGGTGCCCGCCATTCACCAGGCGGTCGAATTCGGTAATCGCATGCTGACTTTCGCGGTGACGCTGTGCGCGGCCGCGGTCGTGATCGCGGTGACGCGGGCGCGGCGGCGGCGCGAGGTGCAGGGCTACGCCTGGCTGATGCCCGGCGGCACCGTATTGCAGGCGGTGCTCGGCGGTATCACCGTGCGCACCGGACTGCTGTGGTGGACGGTGTCACTGCACCTGCTGGCCTCCATGCTGATGGTGTGGCTGTCGGTGCTGCTGTACGCCAAGATCAGCGAACCTGACGCCGGGATCGAGACCGTGCGCGTGCCCAAACCGCTGCGGCTGCTGACCGGACTCAGCGCGATCGCGCTCACCGGCACCCT
This sequence comes from Nocardia sp. NPDC058058, assembly GCF_042885355.1. Lineage (NCBI taxonomy): Bacteria > Bacillati > Actinomycetota > Actinomycetes > Mycobacteriales > Nocardiaceae > Nocardia > Nocardia sp. NPDC058058. The sequence continues at coordinate 1,630,764 of NZ_JBHVSA010000001.1, forward strand.
GATCGCGGGCACCCTGGTCACGGGCGCCGGACCGCACGCCGGTGACAAGAGCATCGAGAAGCCGGTCGAGCGACTCCAGGTCGAGATCGTGACGCTGGTGCATCTGCACGCCGAGCTGCTGGTCGCCTATCTCGCACTGCTGGTCGGCCTGGCCTGCGGGCTGGCCGCGATCGGCATGAACAAAGCCATTCGCACCCGGATGATCGTGCTCCTGGTCCTGGTATGCAGTCAGGCACTGGTCGGCCTGGTGCAGTACTTCACCGATGTGCCCGCGGCGCTGGTGGCCATCCACGTCGGTGGCGCGGCCGCCTGCGTCGCCGCGACCGCCGCGCTCTGGGCCGCGATGCGCACCCGGGAATCGGTTCCCGCCGAGGTCACCGAGCCCGCGACACAGGCCGTCTGACAGCGCGATTCACCCCGATACCGGCGGGCATCAATGCCCGCCGGGTGGCCATCCGAAGCCGATCCCGCAGCGCCTCAGCTCACATCGGCAACCGCGATACGCCCACTGCCGAGGAACCGGCTCGGCGGGATATCCAGATCCCGCGCCACATCGATCAGACCGGCGTCCATGGTCACGTCGAATGCGCTCTCACGCAACATTTTCCGCAGTCGTTCCGGTGACCACGAGGAACGGAACGGCTCATTCGCCATCGGGTTGTCCCTGCCGGTGAGGGTGAGGATTTGTTGAATCGCCCTGCGCCCGAGCGCATTCAGCCTCGACGTCGTGGAGTAGGTCAGGATGAGCCGACTGCCCGCGGCACTGCGCGCGCCGACCACGGCGGTGGTGGCCGCGACCTGCGCGGGCGTGAGATAGGGCACCACGCCCTCCCAGATCCAGGTGGTCGGGACGGTCGCGTCATGACCGGCGGCCGCCAGGGCGTCACCGAGCGAGTCCACGGCGAAGTCCACCGCCACGAAATGGATCGCACCGGCGAGCACCGCCCGCTCCCCCAGCCGCTCCCGCTTCTCCCCCTGTGACGCGGGCTGATCCACCTCGAACACCGCCGCCCCGGCGAGCTCCTGCATCCGCCAAGCCCGCGCGTCAAGCCCCGCACCGAGAATCACCACCTGCGGATTACCCCGGTCACGCACCGCGTCATCGATGGTGACGGTCCGTGCGGCGAGGATTTCCGAAGTCCCCGCGAGCAATTCGAACTCCATCCGCGGTCCGAGCGCACTCGGGATCTCCCCCGAGCGAACGGTCGAGACGAGTTCGCGTTCGGAGTCGGTGAGCAGTTCCAGCGCGATCGGATCGGCGAAGCGTCCCACCGCCAATCGCCCATCCGCCACCGCGCGGCCCTGACACACCAATACCGCTGTCCGACTTGCCTTGCGCTCGGCCATGGGGGTGATTATTCAGCAGGTATTCCGAGGCGGCGCATCGGACGCGCAGGTACCCGATGGACGCGCCGCCGTTCACGCCACCGGTGTTCGGCCCATACGCGTACTGACCGCCCATTCGACGGCGACCAGGATCCAGACCGCGGTCGCGAAGGCCAACAGCACTTTTCCGAGCGAGTGCAACCAAGTCACCTCGACGACCGCACCGGTGGACAGTGTCGCCACGGCGGTCATGCCGAGGGGGAAGACGGTGGCCCAGCGGCGAATGTCATAGCCCGGGCGGTATCGGATGATCTCCGCGATCAGCAGGACGGCGTACGCGAGCAGGGTGATGGTGAGCAGGACCAGAGTCACCACGCGTAATGCGTTGTGCGAGTTGCCGGTCCAGTGCGGCCAGGCGGTGAGTTTGGAGGCGGTCAGCGTCGAGATCGCCACCGCCCCCGCCGCCACCCACTGGTCCCCCGCGCCCTTCCAGATCTGTGTGAAGTCGAAATGCGTGAATGCCGCGGCGTAGAGGATCACGCCGAGGATGAAGAAGATCAGCGCGGCGGGCATGAGCCAATCAGCGGCGTGCGCCAGCGCGAGTGTGGAGCCCAGGACCGCCAGGCCCTGGGTGGATACGCAGACCAGGAACGCCGCGCCCGGCATCCGCCGATTCCAGTGCCGGAGCACCGAAACCAGCAGTACCGGCCAGACGAGGGCCGCTATCACGAGCAGCCCGACCGCGACGGCATGCCAGCCCAGCAGCGTAATTCGGGTACCGAGAACCGTGGTGGCCGCGACCGCGGTCAAGGCGGGCGGGGTATCGGATTCGGTCTCCCAGCGCGAGTGATCCCACAGCAGCCGGGTGGCGAAATCCACGGCCAGCAGCACCCAGACGACGCCCGCCACTGCGAGCGCGATCCGGGACAGCGGTTCGAAGTCGGTGAGATGCAGTCCGACCGAGAGGATTCCGGTGGCCATGACGAACGCGCCCGCCGCCGGGGGCATCTCGGTCCAGGCGCGTCGCTGGGTCATGCGCTCATCACATCCGGAGCACCGGACCCTAGTCAAGCAAACGCGCGGCTATCAGATCACTTGCATGCGGGCGAGCTGTCGCCCGCCATCCGCACCCATGCGCACGCCCACGGTCGGTCGATTCGCCACTGCCCTTCGGAGGAGACCAGCGGAAAGACCATAGGACTCTTTCCTCCCAGTGAGCTTGCATCAGCCGTTGCGTACAGCGACTGCCCGATTCTGGTCACCTTCTTCACTTGGAACTCGACCTGGAGTTTGCCGAAGAACGACCCGATCCGGGTGGTCAGATCCGGATCCTCGGCATCGCCCTGACCTCGCAGGGGCCGCTGCGCCAGCGGAACATTCGGATCGAGCGTCTGCCGCAATTGCGAGGTCAGCTCATCGGCCGAGGGCACAGGCGGAGTGGGCGCACTCCAGAGATTGTCGCCTTCACCCTGAGTACCCGGGTACAACGCGCCGACGATATCCGACCAGATCACGGGAGCAAGTAGCGTGAAGCTTGCGGGCGGAACCGTGTAGTGATCGACTGCGACCACCACGGTGAGCTTGCGTTCTGGCAGGTAGCGAACGTCGGCGGTGTAGCCGAGTACCGCACCCTCGTGCCCGAGCCAGCCGTTGTTCACCATCAGTCCCAGCCCGTAGGGCAGGGCCGCGTCCGGGGCGGCGGTGTCCTGCACCCGGGCGCGCTCGCGGAAAGTCTCGGGTCGCAGCAGATCACCGCGACCGAGTTTGCCCGCGTACTCCGCCAGATCCGAGATGGTCGACACCATGGATCCCGCCGCACCGAATGTCGCGGGCGTGGTGCGGGCGGTGACATCGGTCGGGTTCTCGTCGAAATAGGCATAGCCGTGGCTCACCGGATCGCGCATCGTCGCATCGGCGGGATAGCTGGTCTCGTGCAGTCCGTATCGGTTCGCCAGATCGTCGAGTACTTCCCGTACCGGCTTGCCGGTCACCTTCTCCAGCACCAGGCCCAGCAGGAAGAAGTTCGAATTCGAGTACGTGGTCCGGGTATTGGGCGGTGTGGCGCGATCCGGATTGTCGACGATGGCGCGGAGGAAGTCGCCCTCGCGCCATTCGGTCGCCGGCGTCTTCTGCGTCAGCTGCTGGAACAATGCCCCACTCGTCGAGACATCCCAAACACCGGCGCGCATATCGAGCAGATCCCGCAGCGTGATCACATCGCCGTAGGGGATGTGATCCACATATCGGTCCAGCCGATCATCGAGCGAAATCTTGCCCTCGTCGACGAGCCGCAGCACGGCCGTGGCGGTGAAAGTCTTTGTGATACTGCCGATTCGCACCGAATCGTGAATGGTGGCGGGACGGCCGGTGGCGATGTCCGATACCCCGTACGCGTGCACGTAGGAGCCCCGTTCCGGGTCGATCACCGCCACCATCATGCCCGGGATGAGGGCCGCCGTCATGCTCGAGGCGGCGATCTCATCGATCTTGCTCGCCAATTCCGCTGGGAAGGAGGGGGTTTCGTCCCCGCGATGGCTGCCACACCCGACGATGGCCGTCGCCAGCACCAGCGCCACGACGCAGGCACGACTGAATCTGCCGATCAGACTGCTATTCAAGATATCCCGCCCCCAGGTAGATCGAACAGGGACGAGCCTACCGGGTATTCGCCCGTGCCCGAATCAGAAGCTCTGCCAGGCGGGCTTGTTCTCGACCGCGAAGCGGTAGTAGTCGACGGCCTTCAGGTTCGCGGCGGCGGCCGGGTCGACGATGACGGTGACGTGCGGGTGCATTTGCAGGATGGAGGCCGGGCAGAAGGCCGAGACCGGACCTTCGACGGCGGCGGCGACCGCGTCGGCCTTGCCTTCGCCGGTGGCGATCATGAGCAGATGGTCTGCGTCGCTGATGGTTCCGAGGCCCTGGGTCAGGACGTGGGTGGGGACCTGACTCAGGTCGTCCTCGAAGAAGCGGGCGTTGTCCTCGCGGGTCTTCGGGGTGAGGGTCTTGACGCGGGTGCGCGAGCGCAGCGAGGAGCCGGGCTCGTTGAAGCCCAGGTGCCCGTTCGCGCCGATACCGAGGATCTGCACCGAGATCCGCCCGGTCTCGGCGATCGAGCGCTCGTAATCCGCTGCGGCGGCGGGGATATCGGCGGCATTGCCGTCGGGGCTGTGCACATTGGCGTCGGTGAAGTCGACGTGCGCGGTGAACTCGTCGCGAATGAACTGCGCGTAGGACTGCGGATGCCCCGGCGGCAGGCCGATGTACTCGTCCAGCAGGAAGGCTTGCACGCCCGCGAAACTCACCTCACCGGCCTGATATTGGCGAATGAGCTCCTGGTATGCGCCGAGCGGGGAGGAGCCGGTGGCCAGGCCGATGGCGCGGGCGCCGCGGCGTACATGGTCGGCCATGATGCGGCCCGCCAGTACTCCGGCTTCGGCCGCGTTATCGGTGATCACGAGTTCCATTGGGTTCCGTCCTTATACACGGTCAGTGGGGTCAGGTGGGAGTCGGTGACGAGCAGGTCGGCTCGCATACCGGGGCGGAGCGCGCCGAGTTCATCGGTGCGTCCGAGCAGGCGGGCGGGGGTGGCGCAGGCCGCGGTCGCGGCGGCGGTGAGATCGACTCCGGCGTGGAATACGGTGCGGCGCAGCACATCCGCGGCGCAGGCGGTGCCGCCCGCGATCGCGCCCTCGCCGTGCGGGTCGTACAGCCGCGACACGCCGTCCTTCACCACGACATCGAGGCTGCCCAGGTGATAGCGGCCGTCGGGCTCCCCGGCCGCGGCCATGGCATCGGTGATGAGGGCGAGATTGTCCGGGCCGATGGTGTCGAACACCATGCGCACGGTGCCGTCGGCCAGATGCACACCGTCGCCGATGACTTCGGCGACCACATCACCGCGTCCGGCGGCGGCCATGGCGGCGGTGAGGAAGTTGGCGTCGCGGTGCGCGAGTTCGGGCATGGCGTTGAACAGGTGGGTGATGGATACCCGCCGTCCGCGCCGCATGGCGTGCACCGAATGCTCGTAGTCGGCGACCGTATGCCCCAGGGACAGAATCACGTTCGCCTCGGCGAGCACATCGGCCAGCGCGTCGAAATGCGCGGTCTCCGGGGCGATGGTGACCGAGACTATGCGACCACCGGCATAGTCGACGAGCCGTCGCAGCATGGCCGGATCACCGTCGATGATCCGGTCGGGATTGTGTGCGCCCCTGCGGTGTTCGCTGATGAACGGGCCTTCGAGGTGGATGCCCGCGAGCAGTCCGGCATCGATGGCCTTGCCCAGCACGTCGATTCGTTCCCGCAGTTCGGCCTCGGTGGCCGAGACCAGCGAGGCGATAAGCGTGGTGGTGCCGTGCCTGCGATGGAAGTCCGCCGCGACCGCGACGCCGTCGGAATCGGTTTCCGGAAAACCGAATCCGCCACCGCCGTGGCAGTGCACATCGATGAGCCCGGGCAGGATCACCGGCGACTCCCCAGCGATCCAGGGGAGCTCACCGTCGAATCCCGTTGCCGGGCCGACATAGTCGAGCAGCGGTCCGTCGAACGACACCACACCGTCGGCGAGTTCGCCCGCCTCGGTGAGGGTGACGACCCGGCCGCGCAGTGTCGTCCTCAACGCGCTATCGCCCTCGATCGCGGCGTCATGCGGAGCCGTCCCGCGGTCATTTCGCCTGTCCCAGTGCGGATCGAGCGGCCTGTACCGCGTCTTGCGCGGTGCGCGCGGCGAGTACCGCGGCCGCGGCGGCCCGGCACTGCTCGAGCGTGACCGCCGCGAGCTGAGCCCGCACACCGGCCAGTGAACGCGGTGCCATGGACAGGGTATCGACGCCGAGACCCACCAGCACACAGGCGAATTCGGGGTTGGAGGCCGATTCGCCGCACACCCCGACCTTCACATTGTTCCTACCCGCCCCGGCGACGACCATGGCGATGGTCGCGGCGAGCGCGGGCTGCCAGGGATTGTGCAGCGCGGCCAGGGTGGAGGACATGCGGTCCGCGCCGAACAGGTACTGGGACAGGTCATTGGTGCCGATGGAGAAGAAATCCACTTCCGCGCCGAGGTGTTCGGAGCGAATGGCGGCGGCCGGGATCTCGATCATCACCCCGGGTGAGCGCACCCCGGCCGCGCGGGCGCGGGCGGCGAAGTAGTTCGCCTCCTCGACCGTGCCGACCATGGGAGCCATGACATTCACCGTAGCCCCGGTGGCCGCGCGCGCGGCCTCGATCGCGGTGAGCTGATCGAGCAGCGTCCCCTCATCGACGCTGCTCAACCGCAGCCCGCGCACGCCCAGCGCGGGGTTCTCCTCATCCGGCAGGTTGAGGAAGGGCAGCGGCTTATCCGAGCCCGCGTCCAGGGTGCGCACGGTGATCGGCCGTTCGCCCAGGGCGCGGAAGATATCCGCGTATTGCTCGGTCTGCTCGGCCACCGTGGGCGCGGATTGCCTGCCCAGGAAAAGGAATTCGGTGCGGAACAGGCCCACGCCCTCCGCGCCGAGTTCCACGGCGAGCTGGGCGTCGGCGACGCTGCCCACATTGGCGAGCAGCGGGACCGCATGCCCGTCGGCGGTGCGGCCGGGACCGGTGGGCGCGTCTGCCTGTCGTGCGCGCACGGCAAGCACTTCCTCGCGACGCGCCGCATCCGGTTCGAGTTCGACCACACCGTTCGTCCCGTCGACCACGACGACGGTGTGCTCCGCGATCTCGACCGCTCCGGGAGCGGCGACCACGGCCGGAATCCCCAGGGCCTTGGCCAGAATCGCGGTATGCGAGGTGGGTCCGCCCGCGACTGTGAGCAATCCGACCACGACGGCCGGATCCAGCGTCGCGGTATCGGCGGGCGCGAGATCATGCGCGGCGAGCACGAAAGGCTCGGTGCTGTCCGGGATTCCGGGCGGATCCACGCCGAGCAGCTCGGCCACCACGCGCTGACCGACGTCCCGCAGATCGGAGGCGCGTTCGGCCATCATGCCGCCCAGGGCCGTCAGCTGATCGGCGAAATGCCGCACCGCATCGGTGACCGAATGCGCGGTGGGACCGCCCGCGCGGATGCCCGCGCGCACCTGATCCAGCAGCGCCGGATCGGCGGCCAGCGCCGATGTCATGAACAGGATGTCCGCGGCCGGCCCCTTGGCGTCGAGGGCCTGCGCGGAGTACCGCGCCGCCACCGCCTCGAAAGCCGTTTCGACACGGGAGATTTCGGCGTCGACATCGCTGCCGGGCGCGTCGGAGGCGCTGGTGGCGGGCGCGGACGCCAGCCACTTCACCGGTCCGACGGCGATTCCGGGAGCGGCGGCGACGCCGCGCACCTCATGCGTCAAGATCGGTCTCCAGCAGCTTGACCAGCTGGTCGAGGGTGTCCTCGTTACCTTCCTCGGTGTAGAGGATGACCTCGTCGCCCTGTTTGACGCCCAGGGTCATGACCTGGAGCAGGCTCCCGGCGGCGACCGGCGGCTTACCGTCGGCCGAAATGGTCACCGGCGCGGGCGATTTGGCGGCGGCCTGGGCGAACATGGCGGCCGGGCGGGCGTGCAGACCGGTCTTCGAGGCGACTACAGCGGTGCGATTGATCATTACGCGACGTTCTCCTTCTCGATCTCTTCTTCGTCGGGTTCGCGACCCGGGGTGGGCAGGTTCCAGCGTCGAATGATGAAGCTGAAGGTGACGTAGTACAGCACCGCGTACCCCAGGCCGATGGGGATCAGCAGCAGCGGATGCGTGGCCTTGCCGAAGTTCAGCAGATAGTCGATGGCTCCGGCGGAGAAGGTGAAGCCGTCGTGGATGCCGAGCCAATTGGTCAGCGCCAGTGCGGAACCGGTGAACACCGCGTGGATGAGCAGCAGCGGCCACGCCACGAAGATGAACGCGAATTCCAGCGGTTCGGTGATACCGGTGACGAAGGCGGTCAGACCGGTGGACAGCATGATGCCGCCGATCATCTTGCGGTTCTCCGGCTTGGCATTGCGCCAGATGGCCAGGGCGGCGGCGGGCAGGCCGAACATCATGATCGGGAAGAAGCCGGTCATGAAGGTGCCGGCGTTCGGGTCACCGGCCAGGAAGCGCGGGATATCGCCGTGCACGCCGTTGTAATCGCCGATCACGAACCAGACGACCGAGTTCAGGATGTGGTGCAGGCCCAGCGGCAGCAGCATGCGGTTGGCGAAGCCGAACACCCCGCCACCGGCGACGGCGTTGTCCGCCACGGTGTTTCCGAGCCAGGTCAGGCCGGAGTTGAAGGCCGGGTAGATGAACGCCATGATCACGCCGATGACGACGGCGGCGCACGCGGTCAGGATCGGGACCATGCGGCGGCCGGAGAAGAAGCCGAGGTAATCGGGCAGCTGCGTGCGGTGGAAGCGCGTCCACAGCACGGCCGCGGTGATGCCGATGACGATGCCCCCGAGGACACCGAAGTTGATCATCAGCTGTCCGCCCTTGGCGTCGACCTTGCCGTCGAGCACCACCGGGGACATGGCTTTGAAAACGCCACCGAGGGCGAGGTATCCGACGACCGCGGCCAAGGCCGTGGATCCGTCGGCCTTCTTGGCCCAGCCGATGGCGATGCCGACCGCGAACAGCAGCGGCAGATTGTCGATGAGCGCGCCGCCGGCTCCGGCGAGGACGTTTGCGACGGTTTTGAGCGCCGACCACCGGCCGAGCATGTCGTCCTGGCCTAGTCGTAGCAACAGGCCAGCGGCAGGTAGCGTGGCAATCGGCAGCATCAAGCTGCGGCCGAGCTTCTGCAGTCCGGACAGGTCGATTTTCTTGCGCGCGCTCTGGGCGGCATCGGCCATAGCGGTGGTCCTCAGTCTGTGAATAGGGTCACCCGGAGGTATGGTGACTGGTTATAACCACAGTAAACTGGTTATAACCAGCTTTGTCCACTCGACACGCACGGAGGAAAGATGTCGAAAGTCGATCAAATCGTCGCCGGTCTCGGCGGTCTCGGCAATATCGTCGAGGTCGAAGGGTGTATCACCCGGCTTCGCGTCGAGGTCAAGGACGCTTCCCTGGTGAACGACAAGGATCTCAAGGCCGCCGGCGCGCACGGCGTGGTCAAGGCGGGCGCGGCCGTTCAGGTCGTGGTCGGGCCGACCGCCGATGCCCTGGCCGAAGACATCAACGATCTGCTCTGATCGCCATGAGCACGCAGATTCTCGCGCCCCTGCCGGGCACCGCCATCCCGCTGTCCGAAGTCCCGGATCCGGTGTTCTCGGCGGAGATGGTCGGCTCCGGCATCGCCATCGAACCGCCCGATACCGATGAGCCGATCACGGTCGTCGCACCCATTTCCGGATCGATCGTGAAGCTGCATCCGCATGCCGCGGTCATCGTTTCCGATGACGGTCTCGGGGTGCTGTTGCACGTGGGCATCGATACCGTCGGCAAGCCCGATTTGTTTCAGGTCAAGGCCGTCGAAGGTGAGCGCATCGAGGTGGGCGAACCTCTGGTTATCTTCTCGCCAAATGCCGTTCGACGACTGGGGCTCAGCGCCGCCGTCCCGGTCGTGGTGATGGATACCGCGCCCGGATCGGCGCAGGACACCGTCATCGGTGCGGTCGCTGTCGGCGACAAGCTTTTCGCCATCTGACCCATCCGGCGGAAACGAACTGAGCCCCGGCCCGAATCAGGCTGGGGCTCAGTCGCGTCGGCGTACTAGTCGGCCGCGGAGACGGTCATGTAGACCTGGTAGCGGTCCGCCCGGTACCAGGAGTGCGCGTGCTCGATACAGCGGTCCCGCGAATAGGACATGCGGTCGAAGGCCAGTAGCGGCGACCCCACATCGGTGCCGAGCCAGCCCGCGCCGCGCTCATCGGCCGCCACCGCGCGCACCGTCTGATCGGCGCGATCGATCGGGCAGTCGTACTGCTTCTCCAGCAGCGAATACAGCGATTGCGTCAGATCGTGTTCGAGCAGTCCGGGCAGCAGATCGGCCCGGTACCAGCCGTCATCGATGGAAATCGGCAGCCCGTCGGCCAATCGGAGCCGCACCAGGTGAAAAGCCTTCTCGCTGGCCCCGATTGCGAGCGCGTTGATCGAAGCGGGCGGCGGCACAGTGAATTCGGTGTGCAGCACCACGGTGCTGGGCGTGCGGCCGAGCCTGCGCATGTCATCGCTGAAGGACGCCATATGCAGTCGCGAACGCGCCACCCGTTCGGCGACGAAGGTGCCCTTACCCGGGATACGGGTGATGACGCCCTCGGTTTCGAGCTGCCCCAGCACTTCTCGCACCGTCATGCGGCTGACCCGATAGTCATCGCAGAGCTGGCGTTCGCTGGGCAGCATCTCACCGGGACGCAACTGCGCGCACAGGGTGGTCAGCGCGGAGCGCAGCTGCGCCTGTTTCGTCACTCGGACCGACACATCGTCCTCTGGGTGCGTACGTCCCCCGCGGATTGCGGGCTCATTGACCTACTTCTCGTTGCGCGCCTTGGGGAATCGCTTCTGCTTGGCGACCCAGCCCGCCATCTTGGCCCAGTGGCCCTTGGCCGGGGTGACGACCGAGACCAGCTCGCGGTTCCACTCATCGGCCTCGGTGAGCCCGTCGACGGTCTCGACCAGGGCCTTGGCGGTCGCCAGATCGCCGACGACCCGATCGCCGAGCACGCCGTCGGCGCCGACCAGGGTGACACGGACGCCGACGCGGCCGATGGGCTGCAGCACCGCGGTGGCGGAGCCACCGTGCTCAGCCAGGAATCCCTTGACGGAATCCACGACGGACGGCGACAGCTTGGCGGGTGCCTCGGCAGTGGTAGCGCTCATGCCCAGGAGTTTACCCATCGGTAAAACGGAGTCGATGAGCCGCCGTACAGCTCACAGTGGCGCGGGTGTACAAACAGACGATGCGCGCCATTCAGGTTTCCGAAAACGGCGGTCCCGAAGCACTGCGGCTCACCGAGGTTCCGGACCCGCAGGCCGGGCCGGGACAGCTGCTGGTGGAGACCGAGGCGATCGGTGTGAACTTCATCGACACCTACATCCGGACCGGGTTCTATCCGACGCCGCTGCCCTACATTCCGGGGGCCGAGGGCACGGGTGTGGTGACCGCGCTCGGGGCGGGCGTGAGCGATTTCCAGGTCGGCGATCGGGTGGCGTGGGCCACCGCGCCGGGCAGCTATGCCGAAAAGGTGCTGGTGCCAGCCGCATTCGCGGTTCCGGTGCCCGCCGGGGTGGCCGCGCCGGTCGCGGCGTCGGCGCTGTTGCAGGGGATGACGGCGCACTATCTGATCGAGTCGATCTACAAGCCGGAGCCGGGTGAGACCGTGCTCGTGCACGCCGGGGCGGGCGGGGTCGGGCTGATCCTGACCCAGCTGCTGGCGCATCGCGGGGTGCGGGTGATCACGACCGTGTCGACCGATGACAAGGAGAAGTTGTCCCGGGACGCGGGCGCGGCCGAGGTGCTGCGCTATGACGACGAGATCGCCGCGCGGGTAAGGGAACTCACAGCCGGGGCGGGCGTGGCGGCCGCTTATGACGGTGTCGGCAAGAGCACTTTCGAGGCCAGTCTGGCCTCGGTCCGAGTGCGGGGCATGCTCGCGCTGTACGGCGCGGCCAGCGGGCCGGTGCCGCCGTTCGATCTGCAACGGCTCAATCCGGCCGGATCGCTGTTCGTGACGCGGCCGACGCTGGCGCACTACATCCGCGATCGCGACGAATTGCTGTGGCGCTCAGGCGATATCATGAACGCCATCGCCGATGGATCGCTGAATGTGCGGGTCGGCGCGAGTTACCCGCTGGCCCATGCCGAGCAGGCGCATCGGGATCTGGAGGCGCGCAAGACGACCGGATCGGTCGTGCTGCTGCCCTGAGTCAGGGCATATCGCGGCCGGTGAGACCGCGATAAATGAACAGGGTCAGCGAATCGACGGCCTGGGCATCGGTCAGTTCCAGGCCGCCCTCCTCGATGGCCTGCAATACGCCCGTGGTCGCCATGAACATCATGGCCAGGCTGGCGTCGACGGTGCCGGGCAGGGTGAGCCCGGCGGCCGGAAATCCGTCCAGGTGATCGGCGATATCGGCGCGCTGTTCCGCGCCGTAACCGGCCACCATCTGGGCGAATTGGTCGTTGACCAGTGCGGCCTGATTCATGGCGCGCAGCACCGGCCAGTTGCGCCGGGCGAAATTCCAGTACTGCTCGACGTGATACCGGACCGCTTCGGGATCGGTGAAATCCGATTTGTGCTCGGGCGCTTCCGCCGAGGAATCACCTTCCACCACAAGGTCTTCGAGCAGGGACTGGAGTAGTTCCTCCTTGCTCGCGAAGTGGTTGTAGAACGAGCCCGCCGCGCGCCCGGCCGCCGCGGTGATGTCGGTGATCTTGGTGTTGAGGTATCCGCGTTCGGCGAACACGCGCCGCGCGGCCGCCTTGAGCGCCTGCTCGGTCTCGGTCGACCGTTCCTGACGTCGCCCTGCCATTTTCTTCGACCACCTCCTTGACAGCGGAAACTACCACCCACAATACTGAATCCACATTCAGTGAATCTCGATTCAGTAATTGGAGTTGTGATGTCTTCGCAGGTACTCATTGCCGGAGCCGGTCCGACCGGACTCACCCTCGCCATCGATCTGGCGCGCCGCGGCGTGGCCGTGCGCATCGTCGATCACGCCGAGACGTTCTTCGACGGATCGCGCGGGGACGGCATCCAGCCGCGCACCCTCGAGGTTTTCGACGATCTGGGCGTGCTGGACGCGGTACTGGCGGCCGGAATGCCGCAGGCGCTGATGCGAGTGCATATGGGCGGGGAATTCGTGATGGAGCGGCGCATGACGCCGATCCGGGAGGCCACACCCGATGTGCCGCACCCGAATCCGTGGGTGCTGGGGCAGTCCGATACAGAGGGGCTGCTGCGCGATCGGCTCGCGGAATTCGGGGTCCGGGTCGAACTCGGCACGGGCGTGGTCGATTTCGCCGCCGATGCCGACGGGGTGAGCGTCACACTGGCGCACGACGGCGTGACCGAGACCGTGCGGGTGGACTATCTGGTGGGCGCGGACGGCGGGAAGAGCACCGTCCGCAAGACGCTCGGCATCGCGTTCGAGGGCACCACCGATGAATCGATTCGCATGCTGCTCGGGGATGTGCGGGCCGATGCGCTCGATCACGAGTTCGGGTACTGGTTCGCGGACGCGGAGAATCCGATGAACGGAATCGCCATGACGCCGCTGCCCGGCGGGCGCAAGTTCCAGTTCGGCGCACCCCTGGAACAGGATTCGGATACCGATCTGGCAGCGTTGCAGAAGCTGCTGGAATCGCGGTCCGGGCGTACGGATCTGGTGTTGTCGGAACTCACCTGGTCGACGGTGTGGCGGCCGAATATCCGGCTGGCCGAGCGCTTTCGGGTGGGCCGGGTATTCATTGCCGGGGACGCCGCGCATGTGCATCCGCCGACCGGCGGGCAGGGGTTGAACACCGGGGTGCAGGATGCCTACAACCTGGGCTGGAAACTCGCTGCGGCGCTGCGTGATCCGGGCGCCGAGAGTGAGGCGCTGCTGGATTCCTATGAGACCGAGCGTCGTTCGGTGGCGGCGCGGGTGCTCGGCTTGAGTGCGGCGCTGCTGGACAAGACCGTCAAGGGTGATCCGGACGCCATGGATCGCGAGGGGACGCAGCAGCTCGATATCAGCTATCGGGATGTGGTCGCGGGCAATGACTCCGGTGATCGCACGGTGCGCGAGCTGGTCGCCGGGGATCGTGCGCCGGACGCGCCGCTGATCGATGCCGATGGGCACGCGGTCAGCCTGTTCGAGGTTTTCCGGGGGCCGCACGCGACGCTGCTGGTTTTCGGCGGTGACGGCACGCCCGATGCGGCGATGGCGCGGGAGATCGCCACTCTCGAGGCGTTCGGGGTGCGAGCGCGGATCGTTCCGGTGTCGCGACCGGGCGGGGCGGCTCTCGAAACCCGGCCCGGCGCGGACTCGGAAGCACCCGCCGGGATGGGGCTCGCGGTGATCGATGTCGACGGTCACGCGCATCGCGCGTACGGCGTCGGCGCGGCCGCGCGGGTGCTGATCAGGCCCGACGGTTATGTCGCGGCACTGAATCACTGAGGGGCCCGCCACATCCTGGGCGGTTGGTCCTATTGGTCCGGAACCGGCCGGTAGGCCGCCCCGGGAGCGGCGATATCGCGAACCATGCAGAATGATCTTGCTGCCGCGCAAGACGATTCATCGCGACCCCCTGGCGGAACACCGTAAGGTAGTCGCGGCGACCGTTCGGGCGGCCGGCAGGTGAAGGCATCGGTCAGAGGTGGTCTTGGATGTTGGTGAAGGTCCGCAACGACGACCCGTCGCGGCTGTCGGGCACCGAACGCACCGTGGTGAACTGGCTCAAATCCTGGAGCGGTCCGCACGCGGTACCCGGAATCGCGATCGTGCAGTGCCAGGACGCCGACATCGTGGTGTGGACGCCGCAGACCAGTGTGGTGCTGGGTGTGCACGCCTTCGCCGAGCGCGTCACCGGAACGCTCACCTGCGCCGAGGACGAACCCTGGACGATCGACGGCAAACCCGCGCCCATCGACGGTGACGCCGATCCGCTCGAACGCGTGCGGCGGCAGACCATGGATCTGGCCCGTCAGCTGCGCTCCGCGCCCGGGCGGGAGAACGTTCCGGTCAGCGGGCTGGTACTGCTGGTGCCGCAGCTGGGCAGCCGGGTGAAGCTCGAAAAGGGCACGCTCCCGGCGGGTATCGACGTGCTCATCGGGGATGGGCCGTCCTCGCTGCGCAGCTACTTCACCACCATCGCCGAGGGCGCGACGCCGTCCTGGGATGCCGCACAGGTGGGCCAGGCGCTCGGCGCGCTCGGATTCGCCGCCGCCGCAACCTATTCCGATCTGGTATCGGAGGGGTTCCCGCCGCCGGAGTCGGCGCGCAGTTCGGCGCTTCCGATGTCGGCCGCGCCGACGGTGGTGGTGCCCTCGGTGCCGGTGCAGACCGAGGCTCCGGCCGCGCTGCCCAAGCGGGTCGCTGGGGCATCCGGGATCCAAACACCCAGCGGCCCCGGCACTTCCGGATCGGGATCGCGCGAAAGTGGTGACCAACCGGGCGGACCTGGCGCGAGTGGTCGGGGTGCGGGCCCGGCGATCGCCGGTGGTGCGGCGGCGGGGGCGGCGGCCGGAACCTCCGGTGCGAGTACCGAATCCGGTGCGCCAAGTGGTCCGGGATCCGCCGAGCCCGCACAGCGATCGTCCCGCGCGGGCAAGGTCGCCGCGGCGGGCGCGGGTGTCGCCGGCGCGGCAGCGGCCGCGGCCGCCTACCGTGCCGTCACGGGATCGTCCGAACCACACGAGCCGCGTTCCACTGTGCCGCAGGGCGCACCGCAGGGTCCGCCACCGCAACAGCCGCGACCGCAACCGGCGGGTCCGCAGGGCGCTCCGCCGCCGCGTCAGCAGCAGGTTCAGCAGGGTCCGCCCCCGGCCCAATCCAATCCGCAGGCAAGCTATTCCGCCGCGCCGTCGCAACCGGCGGCCCCCGGTTTCCCGCTCTGGCCGAATCAGCAGAATCAGGTCGCGCCGCGGCCGCGCCGTCGCAAGGATCTCCCGGTGTTGCTCGGCCTGATCCTGGTCGTGCTGGTGCTCGCGGTGGCCGCCATGTGCACCGGTCGCACCACCCACACCGAGGAGAAGCCCGCCCCGGGTCAGCAGACCTCGACGGTGCA
Organism: Nocardia sp. NPDC058058; assembly: GCF_042885355.1. NCBI lineage: Bacteria > Bacillati > Actinomycetota > Actinomycetes > Mycobacteriales > Nocardiaceae > Nocardia > Nocardia sp. NPDC058058. Next base: position 1,646,746 of record NZ_JBHVSA010000001.1, read on the forward strand.
TCGCCCGTCGAGCAGCAGCGGCGGCGCGACCACGACCACCGATCCGACCATCCCCAAGACCACCATCGCTCCCCCGTGCTTCCCGATGCAGCCGGGTTGCTGATCACTTCCCTTCACAGCAATGTAGGTTAGGCTACGCTTACATACTCTTCGAAGGGAGTCTTTGCGTGCGCGTAGTCATTCTGTTCGGATCCGAAATGGGCACGGCCGAGAACGCCGCGGAAGCCATCGCGGACGAGCTGACCAGCCATGATGTCTCGGTCTACGATATGACCGATTTCGACCCGGCCGATCTCGACGCCGCCGACTTCCACATCATCGTCTGCTCCACCTACGGCGACGGCGAACTCCCCACCGGCGCCGAACCCTTCTTCAACACCCTCGACGCCACCACCCCCGACCTGACCGGCCTGCGCTTCGCCGTCTTCGGCCTCGGCGACATCATCTACGGCGACACCTTCAACCGCGGCGGCGAAATAGCCGCCGAGAAGCTGACCGCCCTCGGCGCGATCCAGATCGGCGAGCACGCCCGCCACGACTCCTCCACCGAAATCCGCCCCCGAGACATGGCCCGCGACTGGGCAAGCACCCTCCCGATCCCCGCCCTGCAAAACAGCTGACCGCACCGCGTTGCCCCGAACTCGGTTCAGATGACACCGAATTCGTGCGGCACCGACCCGACGGCAGCGAGGTGACACGTACACGGGCGCGAACCATACAGCTGCCCGTCCTGCGCTTTCGTCGCGAACGCCTGCGCGACGGCCTGCGGATCAGCTTCCATGCCAATGCCTTTCATCGATGAATTCACCGTTACGCACGTGCGATGCCCAGTTCGGCATTCAGGTAGAACAACCCCTGATCCATCTCTTCCTCGTGCCCGGCGTAGAAACACAGATCCTGAGGACTCCGAACACCGAAGACCTCACGAAAAGTCGCGATCGTGCGCGGAACAAGATCGCCGAGTGTGTGCAGGCGCGGACCACGCACGACGGGGCCGAGCCACAACGGACACTCGAAACTCTCCATATCCACTGGGGCCCAATGCCAACCGAGTCCGACCATCTTCGTGTGTTGCGCATGGGGATCGGCGGCAGCGTCGTTCCCCGGGAAGCATTGGTTGTGGATCGTGGACCGGTTCACGAACTGAATGGCCACGACATCGCTTCCCTCCGCGATTCGCAAATTCATGGCGCCGCCCCGTGGCAATGTCGACAGCGACCATTCCAGTCGATCAGCGAAATCCCGCCACTCCGTACATATTTCGGGTGCGCCACGATGCGATGGACGATCCGGGGCAACTGCGGTCAACTCCTCCTCTGCCTCGCACAACGCATCCATCGGACCGGAATCTCCCGCCACGGTGTACCGCAATCGCTCGGGAGTCGCACCGAACCCGTCCCGCAGCACCTCGATCACGGCCGCCGCCACTTCCCGACGGAATCGATCGTTGTCCAACCAATCGGTCTCGACCTGCCGCACCGACTCCGCCGCCGACTCGTCGAATATCGCCGCAGGACTCCACATCGGGCGATCCCGCGCCCGAACGACCTCACCCGAGGGCGAATAGTTCAAGCGAGTGTTCGTCGTCCGATGCCCGCGCAACACCTCGATCGCCCGGTGCGCCACCACCGGATCCGCCGGGATCGGCACCTTGACAACGAACCCTCCGCTGCGCTGAAAAACCACCCGACACCCGGTCTCCGCATCCCGAAGCTGAATCACCTCACCATCGGGTTCATGCGGATACCCGAACGACATATACCGCGGCATCTCCTCGAGCAATCGCTCCCAGCGATAGTCGATCAATCTCTCCCCTCCCACTCCCCCAACCTAGCCACCCTCACCGACACCGCGCACGCCATTACCGCCCACGAGATGGTTTGCGATGCAGCCGAACTCGCCCGATAGGATTGGCGCATGGTCGCTTCGGGATTGCTGCACACCATCCCGCCACCGCAGGAACTGAGGCGACGGGCGCGGATAGTGGCACTGCTCGACTGCGTTCTGACTGGGCTGGTGCATTCAGATCCGCTGCGGCGGTATCGGTTCGTCGATCGGTGGCGGGCGGCGATATCGCTGGCGTCGATGCGTAATGGTGCGGGGGACGAGTATTCGATCGTGTTCTGTGCCGCCGGTGTGTATGTGCGGGGGTATGACTCGACGGTATCGCCGTTGCCGGGGATCACCGATGGCCTGCCGAATCGGTTTACCAGGTATGTCACCGAGCCGGAGTTCCAGTTCGCCGACGGTGCGCCCGCGATGACCCTGTGCGTCTGGTACCGGGCGGGTGAGAGCGGGTGGCAGGCCGGTCGGGCCGTCGATGGCGGTGCAAGAACCTCGGCTGTCGACGGTTCCGCCCGGCTGTTCGACGCACTGCTCGACTGGAACGCAGGAGCTCTCGGCGCGGCTTTCCGAGTCCATTCCGAACCTGATCAGGGTGCGGTGCAGGCGATTATGGACGGGGCTCCGATCTCACGCGCGGTAGTACAGAAATTGAACCCGGACGCCGACTTCTCGATCGTCGAGCGGGAAATGGCGATCATTGGCCGCCGGTAACGGGAGCAGGCGAAAAACGGTGGGGCCGGGGCTTATTCGGGTGAGTTGCGGTTGTAGCGGGTGCGCGCACGGTCGTAGGCCGTGTGCAACAGGTCGGCGATCACCGGTTCGGACTGGGGACCGGGATTGACTATCGACAGCCAGCCCGCACTTGCGTAGGTGGGGTGTGGGATGAGGGTGTCGAGGGCGCTCGGGTCGGCGGGGTGGGCGGATGAGTCACGCGGTGGGTAGCCCAGGTGGGTGGTGAAGGAGTCTTTGCCCGCGTGGATGTTGAGGCGGAAGGTGTTGGGGCGGTTCAGGTTCGAGGATTTGTCGTCGGGATAGTCCTTGGTGACGACGGTGGTGAAGGGTTGGACGGTGGTGGGGATTTTGCCGTCGGGGGCGTAGTAGATGAAGGAGTCGCCCCAGGCTATTTCGGGGTAGGTGGGGTCGCCGGGGGTGGGTGAGAGGCGGAGGGTGCCGGGGAGGGAATCCAGTAGGGCGATGATTTCTTCGATGGTCATGGGTTCTAGCGTTACATTCATGTGCTTGTGGAGGGTTGACACGTGAATTGGCAGGTGAGCGTATGACGGGTCTCCATTCGGAGGTTCTTCGCACTGCCGATGTGGGGCGGTTGGCGGGATATTCCGTGCAGCAGGTGCGCAATCTCGAGCGTGATGGTGTGTTGCCGCCTGCGGGGCGGACCGCGGCCGGGTATCGGGTTTATGGCCGGGCGCATGTGGTGTCGGCGCGAGCGTATCGGGCGTTCGCGGCGGGGACGGGGCCGGTCGAGGCGAAGCGGATCATGCGGGCGGCGCACTCGGATCCCGAGGGGACATTGCTGGCGATGGTGGACGCGGCGCATGCCGGGCTCGATCGGGAGCGGCGGGATCTGGAGTCCGCGAAGGCGGCGGTGCGGCATATCAGCGCGGAGCCGGTTACGGGGGTGCGCGCCTCGGATGCGATGACGATCTCCGAGTTGGCGGAGGCGCTCGGGATTCGGCCGTCGACCCTGCGACATTGGGACGCAATGGGTTTGGTGAATCCGGGGCGAGGTGGCACCCGGGCGCGCACCTACTCCCCCGAGGATGTGCGGGCGGCACGGATCGTGCATCAGCTGCGATTGGCCGGGTACGGGATCACGCTGTTGCAGGGATTGATGCCGGAACTGTCCGGTGCGCCCGGCGATGTCCTCGAAGGCCTGGAGGCTCGGGAGGCGACCATTCGCACGCGGTCCAGAGCGTTGCTGGCGGGCGCGGCGGAACTCCACGCCCTGCTCACTGCCTCCTGATCAGGATTCGACGGTGACCGTCAGGGTCGGATTGGGGTTGGGGCGCGATCGCACCGTGGCATCGGTGGCTACCTGCGCGGAAGCGCACGCGCCCAAGCGCCCGTCCGCTTTGTAGACCACGGGCATACCGGCCAGGATGGCGTAGGCGCGATCTCGCTCGACTAGGTATTCGCGCGCACCCACGTTGAACACGTACATCTCATCGTTCTCGGTGATGGTCCGGTCGTCGAGACAGAATGTGCCCCAACGCCAATCGGACTCGAAGAACGCCTGAATGGTCTGCCGCGCCTGTTCGTACGTCACGCCCAAGGTTTCGGTTCCCAACCCTCATCGGTCACTGGTTTCGGTCACGCCGCTGGATAACGCATTGTCCCTCATGGTGTTTGCTACGGGTGTACTCCTGGTGCGGCGAGTCGGGTTCCAGCGGAAGGGAATCGCAGACCAGGCGGTTCTCAACCAAGCGTTCAGCTGGCATTGCCGAAGTGTCGCCCGATCTCCGCGTTGTGCCCATGCTTCTTGGGGCACAGGATCTTTGGGCAGACCCGCCGGGGTCATGCGGATAACAGGACAAGTTGCCGGTCCGATGACCAAGTAGTTCTCCCGATTATCGAGATCACAATCCGAATGCCACCGGCAGAGTTGGCATATGCGGCGAGGACGCTGTTTTCCGGATGATTGCCGGACCAACTTCGAGGGGATCACATGAAAACCACCACGGCCGTGCTCGCGGCAGGTCTGGCGCTGGTGCTGAGCGGATGCGGTTCCACCACAACGGACTCCAGCGGTGCGAGCACCACCTCACGTGCGGTCTCCACGTCCGCGGCGGCCCCGACCACCAAGGCGACACAACCGGCCGACCAGTCCCAACAGCCCGGTCAGCAGACCCCCGTCAGCACCGAAACCGCGCCCGGCACCGCCATCACCGAAAGCCCCGCACCCACCAACCCGCCCGCGACCACCGTCGCCGCCCCGAACGGCAGCGGCCACGGCCTCTGCTTCGACGTCAACTCAGCACTCGCCAACACATCCCTGAACCGGCTCGCCGCAACCGCTTCCGGCCCCTGGCAGGTCGAGTCGGGCAGCAACGACGCGATAGCGGACGGCTGCACGGGCGTCCTGTCCTACCTGGTAGCCACCTCGGGCAACATCCACCCGTACACCCACATCCTCTTCTTCACCAACGGCACCTACCTGGGCACCGCCACCTCCCAGCCCTACGGCTACACCAGCGTCACCGGCAAAACCCGCACCGCGGTCTCCGTCGACTACCGCTGGCTCAAAGGCAATGAAGCCCTGTGCTGCCCCGAAGGCGGCCCCAGCACGGTCACCTTCACTCTCAACGGCACCACGGTTCAGGCCAACGGCCAGTTCCCGCCGAAGTAGCGCGACCGAATCTCCGATACCCGCTTCCCGACAGCCGTCGCTGTCGGGTTGAGAGGCAATCCGCATATATCTTCATTGGTGCGGGGTTTGGGCTGGGTGAGGAGAGAGCGGGTTCGATGCACTGGGATCAGATGAGAGATACGCCGGAGGATTTGCGTAAGCGGGCGACGCGGTTGCGCAGGGGTATCGGGCAGTTGGGGATTCTGGAGTCGATTATCGAGGCCGCCGAGGGGCCGTGGCTGGGGGCCATGGATGCCGATGGGCGCGGGGCCGCGGAGTTGCGGATGCATTTGGCGGGCAAGTATCGGCTGCTGGTGGTGGTGACCAGTGCGGGGAAAATCAGCCTGGTGCACGTGAATTCGCTGGTCAAGGGCGGGGACGGGGAGAAGATCCTGTCCACCAAGACCGCGCTGCGCAAGGGCTGGGATGCGGAGAAGATGCCCAAACCGCAGGAGTGGGTGGAGTACGCGGTGCGGTGGGTGTCCGATGTGAGCGGGGAGGTCGATCGGCGCGATGTCGTGGAATGGCTGCTGTCCGGCGCCGATCGCAAGCTGAGCACGGTGAACGATGTGATCGAAAGTCTGCGGATCAGCCTGCGCGAGCAGGAGGAGGTCCGCGATGAGCGCGCCGCCGAGGTCGCCGAACTCAAAGCCGAGCTGAAATACCTCAATTCGATCGCCGAGCGCCAAGCCGTCGAATAACGAAAACCGCCGCCGGACACGGGGTCCGGCGGCGGTGCTGTTTCGAGCTGCTGCGGGTCAGCCGAAGGCGATGTGGCCCAGGGTGTTCCAGCCCATGACCGAGTCGACCGCCAAGCCGCAGAAGACCACGGCGAGGTAGTTGTTCGACTGGAGGAACAGACGCAGCGGCTTCACCGGCTCGCCACGGCGAACACCGGAGTAGAGCTGGTGCGCCATCAGCAGGAACCACGCGCCCGCCGCGATGGCCACGGCCGCGTAGATGGCTCCGGCCGCCGGAACCAGCGCCAGCGTCGCCAGCACGGTCAGCCAGGTGTAGATCACGATCTGCTTGGTGACGACCTGCTCGGTGGCGACCACCGGCAGCATCGGCACGCCGGCCGCCTTGTAATCCTCCTTGTAGCGCATGGCGAGCGCCCAGGTGTGCGGCGGCGTCCAGAAGAAGATGATCAGGAACAGCACGATGGCGGGCCAGCCGATATTGCCGGTGACCGCGGACCAGCCCACGAGCGCGGGCATGCATCCGGCCGCGCCACCCCAGATGACGTTCTGTGAGGTCCGCCGCTTGAGGCCCAGGGTGTAGACGAAGACGTAGAACAGAATCGTCGCCACCACCAGCACACCGCTGAGCAGGTTGGCCTGCCACCACAGCCACGCGAACGACCCGAGCCCGAGCACGATGCCGAACACCGCGGCGTTCCGCGTCGGCACCGCCTCCCGCGCCAGCGGACGCTTGGATGTCCGCTTCATCACCTTGTCGATATCGGCATCCGCCACGCAGTTCAGCGTGTTGGCCGAGGCCGCGCCCATCCACCCGCCGAACAGCGTGGCCAGGATGAGCCGCAGATCCGCATGCCCGCGATCGGCCAGCAGCATGGTGGGAATCGTTGCCACCAGCAACAACTCGATCACGCGGGGCTTGGTGAGCGCGATGTACGCCAGCACGCGCCGGGTACCCGCGGCAAGCGGTCCACTACCCGTGACGCGGTCGGCCAGCACCGTCCCGGAGGAGCCGTGAGCGCCACCCGGCTGTTGCCCAATCCGCACTGTTTCTCCTCGCACGCCGTGCACTTGATCCGGTCTGGAAAGCAGCGCGCTCTGCTATCCCCCTTGGAGACAAGGCTGTGCCGGCGCGGCTACTACTACAGAGCATGGTAGACCCACGGCGACCGTGCTCTCGCCCAGGTCCGGCCCGGGCGCACCGAACGAGGTTTGAAATCGGGTCTAGGAGGGATCACGAAAGGGTCTGCGGGAGGACACGAACATCGACACGTCGCCCGGTGAACGCGGGTTCCCGCGTGGAGCGGAAACCGCCACCTCTAGGGTGGTGGCTAGTCCGGTGCGCTGTCGGATGATTGAGTCGGCGCATCGCGCACGCCCCCGCCAGCGAGCCCGCCGACAACCTCAGTGTTCACGAGAAGGTCAGGAGAACCTCGGTCGTGTCAGTCACAGACGACATCCGCGCCCTCACTCAGCCGCATCACCCCACCGACTGGTCCGAAGTGGACACCAGAGCCGTTGATACGGCGCGTGTCCTCGCCGCGGACGCGGTGCAGAACGCCGGAAACGGCCATCCCGGCACGGCGATGAGCCTGGCGCCGTTGGCGTACACGCTGTTTCAGCGTGTGATGCGCATCGATCCGAGCGATCCGGAGTGGGTGGGGCGCGACCGTTTCGTGCTGTCCTGCGGTCACTCCAGCCTCACTCAGTACGTGCAGCTGTACCTGGCCGGTTTCGGTCTGGAGCTCGATGACCTGGTGAACCTGCGCAAGTGGGGCTCGCTCACCCCGGGTCACCCGGAGTACCGGCACACCAACGGTGTGGAGATCACCACCGGCCCGCTGGGTCAGGGTCTGGCGTCGGCGGTCGGCATGTCGATGGCCTCGCGGCGTGAGCGCGGTCTGTTCGATCCGGCTGCGGCACAGGGCGAGAGCGCGTTCGACCACTTCGTCTACGTCATCGCCTCCGACGGCGATCTGGAAGAGGGCGTCACCTCCGAGGCGTCCTCGCTCGCGGGCACCCAGCAGCTGGGCAACCTGATCGTCTTCTACGACGACAACCGCATCTCCATCGAGGATGACACCCGCATCGCGTTCACCGAGGATGTCGCCGCGCGCTACCGCGCCTACGACTGGCATGTGCAGGTCGTCGAGGGTGGCGAGAATGTGACCGGTATCGAAGAGGCCGTCACCGCCGCGCAGGCCGTCACCGATAAGCCGTCGATCATCGTGCTGCGCACCATCATCGGCTTCCCGGCTCCGACCAAGATGAACACCGGTGGCGCGCACGGCGCGGCGCTGGGCAAGGACGAGGTCGCCGCCACCAAGAAGATCCTGGGTTTCGATCCGGAGCAGAACTTCGAGGTCGACGAGTCGGTCATCGCGCACACCCGCAGCCAGGTCGCCGATCGCGCCAAGGCCGCCAAGGCCGCTTGGCAGGATCAGTTCGACGCGTGGGCCGCCGCCAACCCGGAGAACAAGGCGCTCTTCGACCGCCTGCAGACCCGCTCGCTGCCGCAGGGCTGGGCCGAGACGCTGCCGTCGTGGCCCGCCGATCCGAAGGGTATGGCCACCCGTAAGGCGTCCGGTGCGGTGCTCGCCGCGCTCGCGCCGGTGCTGCCGGAACTGTGGGGCGGTTCGGCCGACCTCGCCGAATCCAACAACACCACCATGCCGAACACCCCGAGCTTCGGCCCGGAGGACATCTCCACCGGTATGTGGAAGGCCAACCCGTACGGCCGCACGCTGCACTTCGGTGTGCGCGAGCACGCTATGGGCTCGATCCTCAATGGCATTGCGCTGCACGGTCCGACGCGTCCGTACGGCGGCACCTTCCTGGTGTTCTCCGATTACATGCGCCCCGCGGTGCGCCTGGGCGCGCTCATGCGCACCCCGGTCACCTACGTGTGGACGCACGACTCCATCGGCCTGGGCGAGGACGGTCCCACGCATCAGCCGATCGAGCATCTGGCCGCGCTGCGCGCCATCCCGGGCCTGAACGTGGTGCGCCCGGGTGACGCCAATGAGACCGCGTACGCCTGGCGCACCATCCTCGAACGTGACTCCGCGGAACGGCATTCGCATTTCGTGCCGGCCGACGCCCCGCATCAGGACGGTCCGTCCGCGCTGGCGCTGACCCGTCAGGATCTGCCGATCCAGGAGGGCACCAGCTACGAGGGTGTCCGCAAGGGCGGTTACGTGCTGGCCGAATCATCCACCGCCACACCGCAGGTGATCCTCATCGCCACCGGTTCCGAACTCCAGCTCGCCGTGGATGCCCGCGCTACGCTCGAGGCACAGGGTGTCGGCACCCGCGTGGTGTCCATGCCGTGTGTGGAGTGGTTCGACGCGCAGGATCAGGCCTACCGGGATCAGGTGCTGCCGCCGTCGGTGCGGGCGCGGGTCACCGTCGAGGCCGGGATCGCGATGCCGTGGCACCGATTCACCGGTGATGCCGGTGAGAACGTGTCCATCGAGCACTTCGGCGCCTCGGCCGATTACAAGACGCTGTTCCGCGAGTTCGGCATCACCACCGAAGCTGTGGTCGACGCCGCCAACCGCTCGCTCACCAAGGTGAAGGGATAAGCCACCATGACTCAGAACACCAACCTCGCGGCCCTGTCGGCCGCCGGGGTCTCGGTGTGGCTCGACGATCTCTCGCGTGATCGCATCAAGTCCGGGAACCTCCAGGATCTGATCGATACCCGCAGTGTCGTCGGTGTCACCACCAACCCGACCATTTTCCAGGGCGCGCTCTCGCAGGGCCACGACTACGACGCTCAGGTGCGCGAACTCGCCGCCCGCGGCGCCGATGTGGATTCCGCGATTCGCACCATCACCACCGATGACGTGCGCGCGGCCTGCGATATCTTCGCCGACGTGTTCGCGGCCTCGAACGGTAAGGACGGCCGCGTCTCCATCGAGGTCGATCCGCGTCTGGCGTTCGACACCGACGGCACGGTGGCCCAGGCCATCGAGCTGTGGAAGATCGTCGACCGGCCGAACCTGCTCATCAAGATTCCGGCGACCGAGGCCGGTATTCCGGCCATCACGCGGGTGATCTCCGAGGGCATCAGCGTGAATGTGACGCTGATCTTCTCGGTCGAGCGCTACCGCTCGGTCATGGGCGCGTACCTGGACGGTCTGACCAACGCGCTGACCGCCGGGCACGATCTGGCCAAGATCCATTCCGTCGCTTCGTTCTTCGTGTCCCGGGTGGACTCCGAGATCGACAAGCGCCTCGAGGACATCGGCACCGCCGAGGCCCTGGCGCTGCGCGGTAAGGCCGGAATCGCCAACGCGCGCTTGGCCTATGCCGCGTACCAGGATGTATTCGACGGTGGCGCACACACTTCGGTGTTCGCGCGGCTGCGGGCTTCCGGTGGCGCGAACGCTCAGCGGGCGCTGTGGGCCTCGACCGGTGTGAAGAATCCGGAATACCCGGACACCATGTACGTGACCGAGCTGGTGGGTCCGAACACGGTGAACACGTTGCCGGAGAAGACGCTTCAGGCCGCCGCCGATCACGCCGAGATCACCGGGGACACGCTGTCCGGTACCGGTCCGGCCGCGCAGGAGATCTTCGATCAGGTGGCCGCCGCGGGCGTCAACCTGGACGAGGTCTTCGGTGTGCTCGAGGTCGAGGGCGTCGATAAATTCGTGAAATCCTGGGAGGAACTGCTGGTCGCCACGACCGAGCAGCTCCGGGTAGCCGGAGGAAACTGACGGTGGCAGCCCGCGCGGCGACAACGGTCACGAAGGGGAACCCGCTCCGCGATGGGCGGGACAGCCGGGTTCCCCGCATCGCCGGACCGTGCAGCATGGTGATTTTCGGGGTAACCGGTGACCTGTCGCGGCGCAAACTGCTGCCGGCCATCTATGACCTGGCGAACCGGGGGCTGCTGCCCCCCGGTTTCGCCCTGGTCGGGTTCGCCCGGCGCGGATTCTCCGATGAGGAATTCGCGGCCCTGGTGAAGGATTCGGTCAGCTCGTCGGCGCGCACCCCCTTCCGCGAGGAAGTGTGGGAGCAGCTGCGCGAGGGATTGCGGTTCGTCCAAGGCACTTTCGAGGACGACGCCGCATTCCATCGGCTGGCCACCACGTTGAAGGATCTGGACCGGGATCGCGGGACGGGCGGCAATCACGCCTTCTACCTGGCGATTCCGCCGACCGAGTTCCCGATCGTGTTGGACGGGCTCTCCAAGAACGGTCTGGCGCAACCGAATGCGGCGCAGGCCGAGCAGGCTCCGGCCTGGCGGCGCGTGGTGATCGAGAAGCCGTTCGGGCACGATCTGGAGAGTGCACGCGATCTGAACGCGCTGGTCAATCGGGTTTTCCCGGAGTCGTCGGTATTCCGCATCGACCACTACCTGGGCAAGGAGACGGTGCAGAATATTCTGGCGCTGCGCTTCGCGAACCAGCTGTGGGATCCGATCTGGAACGCCAATTACGTCGACCATGTGCAGATCACCATGGCCGAGGACATCGGATTGGGCGGGCGCGCAGGGTATTACGACGGTATCGGCGCGGCCCGCGATGTGATTCAGAACCATCTGCTGCAACTGCTGGCGCTGACGGCGATGGAAGAGCCGGTGTCCTTCCAGCCCAAGCAATTGCAGATCGAGAAGATCAAGGTGCTCTCGGCGACCAAACTCGCCGAACCGCTCGATGTGACGACCGCGCGCGGGCAGTACACCTCCGGGTGGCAGGGCAGTGAGCCGGTGGTGGGGCTGTTGCAGGAGGAGGGTTTCGACCCGAATTCGCGCACCGAGACCTACGCGGCGATCACGCTGGCCGTGGAGACGCGGCGCTGGGCGGGGGTGCCGTTCTATCTGCGCACCGGAAAACGCCTGGGCCGCCGGGTAACCGAGATCGCGGTGGTGTTCAAGCGCGCGCCGCATCTGCCGTTCGATCAGACCATGACCGAGGAGCTCGGGCAGAACGCCCTGGTGATTCGGGTGCAGCCGGATGAGGGCATCACCATGCGATTCGGGTCCAAGGTGCCCGGGTCCAGCATGGAGGTCCGCGATGTGAATATGGACTTCAGCTACGGCGAAGCGTTCACCGAGGACTCCCCCGAGGCGTACGAGCGGCTGATTCTCGATGTGCTGCTCGGTGTTCCGTCGCTCTTCCCCGTCAATGAGGAAGTCGAATTGTCCTGGAACATCCTCGATCCCGTGCTCGACCACTGGGCATCGACCGGGAAGCCCGATCCGTACGAGGCCGGGACCTGGGGCCCGGAATCCGCTGACGAGATGCTCGCGCGCAGCGGGCGGGAATGGCGGCGACCGTGATCATCGATATGCCCGATACCGATACCCGCGAGGTATCCAAGCGGCTGATTCAGCTGCGCGAGGCCAATGGCGTCGTGACCGTGGGCCGGGTGCTGACGCTGGTGGTGTGCACCCTGGACAGCTCCGAGGCGGAGGACGCGATCGACGCGGCCAATGACGCCTCGCGTGAACATCCTTGCCGGGTAATAGTTCTCGCACGCGGTGACCGCAATGCGGGCACGCGCTTGGATGCCCAGATCCGTGTCGGCGGGGACGCCGGTGCGGCCGAGGTGATCGTGCTGCGGTTGCAGGGCGATCTGGTGGCGCACGAGAGCAGTGTGGTGGTGCCGTTCCTGCTGCCCGACACCCCGGTGGTGGCGTGGTGGCCGCGTGGGGCTCCGGAGTTCCCGTCCAAGGATTCGGTGGGGCGCTTGGCGACTCGGCGCATCACCGATGCGACGTTCGCGCCGGATCCGCAGGAGACCATCAAGAAGCGGCGCGGCTCCTACGCGACCGGCGATACCGATCTGGCGTGGAGCCGGATCACGTATTGGCGGGCGTTGCTGGCGGCGGCGCTCGATGAAGCGCCGTTCGAAGCCGTTGAGTCCGTCACGATTTCGGGTCTGCGCGATGAGCCCGCGCTGGACATGCTCGCGGGATGGCTCGCCGCCCGGCTGGATTGCCCGGTGGTGCGCAAGACCGGTGAGCTGAAGGTGGAGATGCGTCGTTCGACCGTCTCGATCTCCATCGCCCGGCCGCAGCACGGCCGTACCGCCACCCTGACCCGCACGGGCGAACCGGATCAGCGATTCGCCTTGGCACGCAGGGAGACTCGCGATTGCCTCGCCGAGGAACTGCGGCATCTGGACGCCGATGAGATCTACGCCGAGGCGCTGACCGGAATCGAGAAGGTGAACTATGAGTAAGCCCACCGTGGAAACCTTCAGCGGCCCCGACGAACTCGTGCAGGCCGCCGCGGCCCGCTTCGTGGTTCAGGTCGTCGAGGCGCAGCGGCTGCGCGGCTCCGCCTCGGTGATTCTCACCGGCGGCGGGACCGGTATCGGCCTGCTCGAATGGGTCCGCAAGGCGCCCGGTGATATCGACTGGTCCAAGCTCGACATCTTCTGGGGCGATGAGCGTTTCGTCCCCACCGGCGATTCCGAGCGAAACGACCTGCAGGCCCGTCAGGCGCTGCTGGACCATGTCCCGGTGGACCCGTCCCGCGTGCACCCCACCGAGACCTCCAGCGGCGACTACCCGGACATTCTCGAGGCCACCGGCGAGTACTCCGCGACGGTGCACGCGCATCTCGCCGAACACGGCGCCTTCGACCTGCACCTGCTCGGCATGGGCGGCGAAGGCCACATCAACTCCCTCTTCCCGCACACCGCCGCCACCCGCGAGGAACACGATCTCGTTGTGGCGGAAACCCATTCGCCCAAGCCCCCGGCCTCGCGCATCACCTTGACGCTCCCGGCCATCCGCAAATCCCGTCACGTCATGATCATCACGGCGGGCGAAGCCAAGGCCGCGGCGGTCGCGGCGGCCCTGAATGGCGCTTCCCCCCTGGACATCCCGGCGGCCGGTGCCATCGGCACCGAATCCACCACCTGGCTGCTCGACGAGGCGGCCGCGGCGGATCTCCCTCGCTAGCCCTCGCGAAGCCGAGTCGTCTTCGGACGGCTCGGCTTTCGCGTTTCACAGCGAATCCAGTACTCCAGGGTGATCCGCAAATGGAAAATCGCCTGCCAGTGTGATTCCTGTGAGCCCCACCGGTATCAGCAACGCGGAGCCCGGCCCCGCCCGCGCGCCACACGCACCAACCGCATCGAAGCTGTGGTTAGCCCTCGGCGTCTACATCCTGTCGACCCTCGCGGCTTCTGTCGCTCTCCTTGCGGTGCAACCCCATTCGGGCATTGATGCCGCCGCCCTGTCCCTGGTGCAGTTCGCCCCCGCACTCGGAGCCCTGACAACCTGGCTGGCGTTTCGGAAAACCATCGCCCAGGCGCTACCCCCGGCGATCTCCGCCCGCCTCCTGAGCGTGAATCTGCTCGTGACAGTCACAGCCTGCGTACTTTTCGGCCTGCTGATCACCGCTGCCGCCCTCCTCACGAACACCACCCTGACAGGCCCTGCCCCAGTCGGAGGCGTCCCTTTCGCGGTCTTCATCCCCCTGCAACTGATCGGCGCCGTCGGCGAGGAGATCGGCTGGCGCGGCCTGATGCAACCCGTCCTGGAATCCCGCCTCACCAAACTCACCGCCATCGCGATCACCGGAACCACCTGGGCCCTCTGGCACGTCCAAGCCTTCACCGCGGGCCCGATAACCGCCCTCAGCTTCTTCATCGGCGTCCTGGCCTTCGCCACCATCCTCGGCTACCTCAGCACCGGCACCTTCCCGCAACGAGTCCTGACCGCCGCAATCGGCCACTGGCTCATCAACCTCGCCACCTGTCTCCTCGCAGGCGACAACACCCTCGACCACCCCCAAATCCTCTTCACCGCCATAGCTGCGGTCCTCACCGCCGCAGCGGTTACGACCTACCATTTCCATCGAACCCGCCGACAGCGCTGACCCACCTCACGACTCGAACCCCTCCGGATAGAAGACCCTCTCAGCATCCAATAGCGCTGCCGCCGCCCGATATTCGCGATCATCGCCCCGCAACAGCGGTAGCACATCGTCCGCGTGACACATCGGCAGATGTGTCGACCCGCGAAGGTGCGCCTCGACCAAACGCACGATCAGCTCCCCCGGCAACCGAGGTGGCTGCGCCCTCCCATCAGCCTCACCCATGCACGACAGCATCGCGCGCGGGTCCGACAACAATGGCTGCCCGTAGTCTTCCCGCCCCAGCAAGTAGGGGCCACCGGATCGCGGTGGGGGTCGCTACCGTCGCTGGTCATGATGAAGAAGACATTGACTGTTCTCGCTTGTGCCGCAAGCATTTCCGCCGCCGGAGCCGGGTCGGCGTCGGCGCTGCCGCTGGGGTCGGCGGATGTGCCGGTGAATCTGGGGTCGGCGCAGGCGCTGACGGGGTCGGGGACGGGAGTGCTGTCCGGTAGTGCGCATTCGCTGGCGGGTTTGTTGGCCGGGAGCAGCGCTCCTGTTTTGAGCGGTAGTGCACAGGATCTCGGGAATGTGCTGAATTGCCTGTTCCCCGGGCCGACTGTTGTGTGCGTGGGATAGATCGGGTCGCCACCGGGGGTTCTCGGCTGACGCTCGTGCGGCGTATCCGCTTGATCAGTGAAATGAATCAAGTGGGTGCGTCGCTCGCGCAGTTTGGCTATAGTTTTATATAGTCAGACTGTGAATGAGCGGATGAGAGAGGCAAATATGACCGCGATCGAGGGTGCGACCGTGTTGGTGACCGGCGGGCAGCGGGGGCTGGGGCGGGCGTTCGCGCAGGAGTTTCTGGAGCGGGGTGCGGGGAAGGTGTATGTGACTGCGCGGAAGCCGGAGGTGAGTGCGGATCCGCGCATCGTGCCGGTGGAGTTGGAGGTGACTGATTCGGATTCGATTGCGGCGGTGGCGGATCGGGCGGGCGATGTGAGCATCGTGGTGAACAATGCGGGGGTGCTGCGGTCCGGATCGCTGTTGCGGGGTGAGATCGCGGATGTGCGTGAGACGTTCGAGACGAATGTTTTCGGGCCGTTGCTGATCGCGCGGGCGTTCGCGCCGATACTCGCCGCGAATGGGGGTGGGGCGCTGGTGGATATTCATTCGGTGCTGTCGTGGAGTTCGGGGGCGGGGGCGTATGGGGCGTCGAAGGCGGCGCTGTGGTCGATTACCAATTCGCTGCGGATCGAGTTGGCGGGGCAGGGGACTCAGGTGGTCGGGGTGCATTTGGGATTCGCGGACACCGATATGGTCAAGGCGATCGAACTGCCGAAGCTCAGTCCCGCGCAGGTGGCGAGGGCGGTGGCCGACGGGCTGGAGCAGGGGGCCGCAGAGGTGCTGGTGGATGAGTTCACCAGGGGCGTGAAGGCTGCGCTGACGGGGCCGGTGGAGGGGCTCGCATTGCCGTTCAGGCGCTGAAAATCCGCTTCGTTCAAAGGAATTCACTATGCCGCTGTGGCACATCTACCATACGGCCGATACTTTCACGGCCGCGGACAAGCAGAGCTTCGCCAAGGACATCACCGACTATTACGCGCGGTTCGGGCTGCCGGAGTTCTACGCGGTGGCACTCTTCCACGAGGTTCCGGCCGACTCGTTTTACGTTGGCGGCGTTGCGATTCCGGCGGTGCGGATCACGATCGATCATCTGGCGCGACAACTCGACGATCCGGTGATGCGCAAACGGATGACCGAACGTCTGCACGATCTGATCGCCCCGTACACCCACGATCGCGGACTACATCTCGAATTCAATGTCACCGAGGTCCCCCGCGACACCTGGATGATCGCGGGTCAATTCCCGCCGCTGCCCGGTACGGATACCGAACGCGGCTGGGTCGAGGCGAACAAACCCCTGCCCTACTGAACGACAGGCGGCTGCGCGACAGGCGCGAGCAGAGCCGCGACGAGGGTTTCCGCCACCCACCGTTCGGTATCGGTGGCGGACCAGCCGCGGTCGACCATGAGCGAGCGGTAGACGTCATAGGCCGTGAGCGCGTACATGATGTCGGCCGCGCGTTCGGCGTCGAGATCTTGCCGCAGCGCGCCTTTGGCCGCCAGTTCGGGCGTGATGTGCGCGGGGCCGTCGTACCGCCCGCGTTCGGAGGCGGCCAGGAACGCCCCCACTTCGGGATCGGCGGCCGCGGTCACGCGCATCACGTCGAGCAGGGATATGTACCGCTCGGAGACCGTCCGCATATGAGCCGCGTACAAGGCGAGTTGACGCCGGGCGTCTGGTTCGGCGAACAGCTCGCGGACCCATTCGCGTTCGGGCGGCGGTGTCGAGGACTCCTCGTCCGGCCCCGCCACCAGCACGGCCGCCGTCTCGGCGAGCACCGCCACCTTGGTCCCGAACGCCTGGTAGATGGTCTGCACATGCACCCCCGCCGCATCGGCGATGGCTTGCAGGGTGGTTGCCGCATACCCGCGTTCGGCGAACAGGGTGGCAGCCGCCTCAGCTATGCGACGACGCGTCCGGGTGCGCCGATCGCTGTGACGGGGTGCGGTTGACATGCTCGCCATCCTATCTATAGTTCACTATATAGCGCACTATAGCTGAGGGAGGTTCGGCGATATGCGAGTCCTGTGTTCGACAACCCCGATGGAGGGCGTCTTCGCCCCCGCGGTCCCGCTCGCGCGAGCATTGCGCGCCCGCGGGCATGAGCTGCTGGTGGCGACCGCGCCGCAATTGCGATCCCGCGTCGAGGCGGCCGGCTTGCCGTTCGCGCAGGCGGGCCTGAACGCGCCGGACGCGGCCGCCCAGGCGGTCGGATTGCCGGAGTTCCGCGCCGGTGCACAGCCGTGGCGAATCGGAGCGGTGATGTTCAGCCGAGTCATGGCACCGGCCAAACTGCCCGAGTTGCGCGAGATCGCAAAGGATTTCGCCCCGGATCTGGTGTTGCACGCACCGGTGGATCTGGCCGCGCCGATCCTGGCGGCCGAAATCGGCGTCCCATCGGTCACCTACGGCACCGGACTGCCACTCGAACCGGAATTGATCGCCGCGATGGCGGAATGGGTTGCCCCACTGTGGCATTCGTCCGGCCTGGAGCCCGATGACCACGCCGGACTGTACCGCCACGGCTACCTCGATCCGATCCCGCCGAGCCTGCGACCGGATCTCGGACCGGCGCGGGCCATCGCACTGCCGATCCGCCCGGCGGTCTCCGGACAGCACGACGACGAACTCCCGGACTGGGCAACCGGACTGGGCGGCCGTCCGGTGGTGTACGTATCCCTCGGCACCGTGCCGATCTTCAATCAGCCCGCGGCCTTCGAACCGCTGCTGCGCGGACTCGCCCACCTCGACGCCGACATCATCGTCACCGTCGGCACCGAGACGGACCCCACGGCGATCGGCCCGCAACCCGGCAATATTCATGTCGCACAGTGGTTGTCGCTGGCCGCACTGCTCCCCCGCTGCGATGTGGTGCTCTGCCACGCCGGTGCGGGCACCACCCTGGCGGCGTTGACGCACGGAATTCCCCTGCTGCTGTCCCCGCGCGGCGCGGATCAGTTCCCCACGGCCGCCGCCGTCCGGCACGCGGGTGCGGCGCGCGTGCTGCCGCCGGACCGCGTCACCCCCGCCGCCGTTGCCGAGGAAGTTCGCCTGCTGCTCACCGAGGACGCGTATCGTAGTGCCGCCGAACGCATTCGCTCGGAGATTGCCCGCATGCCCGCACCGGCCGCGGCGGTCGATGAGCTACTGCACCGCTTCGCGCTCGAGCCCCGAGTCGCGCCGTGAACGGAGTTACCCGTGCCGTATACGAGCTACGTCGATGTGCTGCTCATTCTGACGCGCGGCAATGAGGTGCTGCTCGCGCGACGAGCGAATACCGGCTATTCGGACGGATTGTGGAATCTGCCGTCCGGCAAGCTGGAAGCCGGTGAGGATCTGGAAGCCGGAATGATTCGCGAGGCCGCCGAGGAGATCGGTATAGCGCTCCGCCGCAAGGACATTCGCATGGCCGCCGCGGTGCACTATCTGCCGCCCGATGGCCAGGCCCGGGTCGGATTCTTCTTTCACGCCGACCGCTGGTCCGGCGAACCCTTCAATGCCGAGCCGGACAAGTGCTCCGATCTGCGCTGGTTCGGGTTCGACGAGATTCCGCCGGACACGGTCCGCTATACAAATGCCGGATTGGATCTGTTTCGGCGCGGTGAGCATTTCGGCGTGTCAGGCTGGACAGCGACGGCCGATACCGCCGGGGACTCTAGTGAGATTGGCTGATATCGGCGTTCTAACAGCAGGGCGGTGGATCATGGCGGTATTCGTCGTTGGGCTCGGCGTTGCGCTTTTGCCGCGCGTCAGTACGGACAAACCGCCATTCGATCCCGATTCGGTCCCCGGCACCCAGGTGGTGTGGGTGACCGCACCCGCGGGTGAGGCGCGCGGCACCCTGGAGTTGTGGCAGCGAAATCGCCTGCGCGACTGGAAGCGCAGCTTCGCGACACCCGCGTGGGTCGGCTCGGAGGGCATCTCCGAACTCGCCGCGGAGGGCCGGTCCTTCACGCCCAAGGGCACTTTCGCATTGACCGAGGGATTCGGCCGCATTCCCGATCCGGCCGCGCGACTGCCGTACATCGCGATCGACCGATCCAATACCTGGTGGTGGGTCTCGGATGTGGAAAGTCCGCTGTACAACCGGAGTTTCCGCTGCGCATCCCCGGACTGCCCGTTCGACACCTCGCTGAGCGAGAATCTGGGCCGGACCGATCCGCAGTACAACCACGCGCTGGTCATCGATTACAACCGTTTTCCGGCGGAACCCGGCGCGGGTTCGGCGTTCTTCGTACACGGCGATATCGGCAGGCCCACGGCGGGCTGCGTGGCCGTCTCCGAGGATGTGGTGCGCACCCTGCTGGCCACCCTGCAACCGTCCCGGAAACCGGTGATCGGCCTGTACACGAGTTGAAAAGCGCTCCGGCCCACAGTGACTCGGGCCGGAGCAACCGTCGTACGAATCAGACGCACATACCGTTCAGGTTCACGGCGTTGATGGTGGTCTGACCGACCGCGGGACGCATATCCGACGAATCGTCGAAGTAGAACGCGCTCACCGTATGCGTGCCCTCGACACCCGGCACCCAGAAGATGCTGGCGGTGCCATCGGTGACCGGCACGGTGCCCACCACATTGCCGCCCATATTCGGCAGGTGGCTGGTGAATTCGACGAACCCGCGCGAGACCGGGGTGCCGTCCGCCATTTTCACCGAGGCGATCGCGGTCTGCCCGCAGCCCACCGAGGCCACCTTGACCGGCCCGATCGGCGCCCCCGACATGGAGACCGACAGGTTGGGCGTCGCCGCCGCGCCCGCCTGCGGTGCGATGACGGCCACCGTCACCGCCAGACATGCTGCCGCGACCGCCGTACCGGCTATGCCGCGCGAAACTTCCAATCCGCTCATCGTGCCCCGTCTTTCGGATTTCCGGACCAATCGTGGACAGATCATCGAACCGGAGGCAGGGTACCGGATTCGGGGGCGGTGACCCGGTAGGCGGGCCGATCAGACCAGGAAGGTCAGCGCGGATTCCGCATCGTTCTCCAGCGCCTCGGTGTGCGCGGCGATATTGAGGCAGTCGCTCAGGGTCGCTCCCGCATCGAGTTTCGCGATGACCCGGGATTCGGCCTGTTTGACCGCGGTCGCGGCGGCCAGCAGCCCGTCCAGCGCGGCCGGGTCCACCACCACGATGCCCTCCTGATCGGCCAGCACCACATCGCCGGGACTCACCGGCACGCCACCGCAGGTGACCCGCACCTGGAGTTCCCCGAGTTCGGTGGTGGAACCGGACATCGGCGTGATGAAGCGGCTGTAGATGGGCAGTTCGCATTCGCGCACATAACCGATATCGCGGTACCCGCCGTCGACGATGATGCCGCCGAGTCCGCGCACCAGCGCACCACGCGCGAAAAGCTCACCGGCCAGGGCGATTTCACTGCTGCCCCCGTCGATGATGACTACATCGCCGGGCGCGGCGGCCTCGATGGCGCGCAATGCCCCGAAGAAGTCGTCCTGACAGCGAACGGTGAAGGCGGGTCCCAGGATTCCGATACCCGCCGAACGCGGTCGAATCGCACTGTCCATCACCCGTAATGACTTGTCGGCATCACAGAGTGCGGTCGTATCAACGGAGTGGAATGCGGCGGCATATCGGTCGGCGAGCATGAGCGACGCCTTTCGAGTTCGAATGCTGGTGGAACCTTCGACCCTACCGACCGCCGCCCGCGCAATTCGGTGTGTCGCCGGAATCGGGCGCGAGACGGAACCTGGCGCGGTCCGCGATTTCGGGTAGTGCGCTACTCGCGTTTCATGCGCTGACCAGTTCTAACGTCATCTCGGCGGCGAACGGTTCGCCGCAGGAGGGGACGATCATGATCGACGTAATCACCCTGCGCGGCACCGGCGAGCAGCGCAGCACGGACGGCACCCCGGCGGGCATGCTGCACGATGTGGCCAAATTGCTGGATCCCGCGAAATTCGACTGTTTCGAACCGGATTGGCCCGCGTCCATCGGCCCGGAGCCGGCGGTATGGGGGCCGTCGTTGGAGACCTCGGTGCGCAAGGGCGTGGCGGCGGGGGTCAAGGCCATTCAGGATTCACCGAATATCTGTGGGCTGCTGAGCTATTCGCTGGGCGGCATTGTCGCGAGCACCATTCTGGCGGGCGTGCGGACCGGGCTCTACACCAATACCGACGGATCTCCGCTGGAGATCGCGTTCGTGGTGAACATCGCCAACCCGATGCGCAGGCCCGGTCAGTCCGTCGGAAATCTCTGCGGTTCCGGCACTTTCGGCCTGCACGGCAAACGCAACGCCTGGCCGGCGGGGATCGATGTGCGGGAGTACGCCAATCCCAATGACATCATCACGTCCGCGCCCGCGGATTCGCCGCTGCGGTTCATCGATACCACCATCTCTCCGTTCTCGCTGATCGAGGGCGCGCGCATCGGGAACCTCACCGCACCGCTGTTCCAGGAACTGCTGAACTTCCTGCTGCAGAACCCGATCGCCAATATCGACCGGTATTCCGAGGCGGTGCGCGGACTGCTCGGCTACCTCACCCCGTGGCCGGACGGCGAGCATGTGCGTTATTCCGGGCACACCATGCCCGGCACCGGCGTGCTGTGGACCACGCACGCCGCGGACTATCTGAACGCGAACTACTGAGTCGTATCGGCCCAGATATCGGGCGGCACGACGGCGCGGGATCGGCCGTGCGAGTCCAGAATTCGACCGAGCAGCTTCTCATGCCGCAGCGTCACGGTGCGTTCGGCGACGAGCAGTCCCGGATGGGCTGTGGTGAGCTGGTTTTCGAAACGCGTCACCTCGGCGACCGAATGCAGCCCGGCCTGCAGCACGAGATTGTGGGTGCCACTGACGGCGGCGCAATTGCGGGTCTGCGGTAGCCGGATGAGGGCGTAACCGATCTCGGGCAGCGCGGCGGTGGGCGCGGTGGCCCGATAGGTGACCGCCACCGGCCACCCGCCCAGCGGGCGCGCGAAATCGCAGCGGAACTTCAGCATGCCCAGCCGGGTGAGTTCATCGATGCGCCGCTTGACGGTGGCCCCGCTGATGCCCAGGGCGGCCGCGACCGCGCGATGCGAGGCCCGGCCATCGCGCGAGAGTTCCGCCATCATGTCGCGATCGGCCGCGCTGATCCGGCGATCGTGGGCACGGGTGGCGGCTATCGCGGGCGCGCGCAAGCGTTGGCGCTGCTCCGGGGCGAGGGCGTCGATACGCCAGCTGCCGCCCTCGGCGAACCAGTGCGTGACGATCTGGGTGCGCACGGCGGCGATATGCGCGATGGCCGGGAGTTGGTCCAGGGTGTAGCGCGCCATCTGGTCGAAGTCCCGCGTCGCGACCGTGGCGAAGACGCGATTGCTGCCACCGGCGCGTTCCAGGGTGAGCATATGCGGATGCCGGGCGAGCGCGGCCACCACGCTCGCGGTTTCCCCTGCGGCGCAATCGATATCGACGTAGGCCGCGCAGACGTGATCGTAGAGCGCCGGGCCCGGTGACATGCACACCCAGGCCTCACCGCGCTCACCGAGCCGCTGCCAGCGCCGCGCCACGGTCACCGGGTCGACGCCCAGTACCGCCCCGAGTTCGGTCCAGGAGGCGCGCGGGCGCAGTTGCAGGGCGTGAATGAGCGCGAGGTCGTCCTCACTCAACCGCCTGGCATCATCCTGCATTGCGACCCGACTTCCTGGCGACATCCTGCGAAATACCCGCCCGCATCGTTCAGTCTCGCACAATCGATACGACCCTCGATGCGGAGAGAGCTGGAGACTGCGGCATGGCGTTCGGTGACTATCAGAACGAGATCTACTTCAATGGCCTGCGCGGCGTGGTGCCCACGTTCCCGGTGAGCTTCGGCGAGCTCGAAGCCCGCGCCCAGACCGCCATGCCGCCCTCGGTGTGGTCCTATGTCGCCGGCGGCGCGGGCGATGAGCGCACCCAGCGCGCCAATGTCAGCGCCTTCGACCACTGGGGGCTCATCCCGCGCATGTTCGTCGGCGCGGCGCAGCGCGATCTCTCGGTCGAGCTGTTCGGAATGACCTTGCCCGCACCGGTTTTCATGGCGCCCATCGGCGTGATCGGCATCTGCGATCGGGACGGGCACGGCGATCTGGCCACGGCCCGCGCCGCCGCCCGCACCGGGGTGCCCATGGTCGCCTCCACGCTCACCGTCGATCCGCTCGAGGAGGTGGCGGCCGAATTCGGTGATACCCCGGGCTTTTTCCAGCTCTACACCCCCACCGATCGCGATCTCGCGGCCAGCCTCGTGGAGCGCGCCGAAAAGGCGGGCTACAAGGGCATCGTGGTCACTCTGGACACCTGGGTCACGGGGTGGCGGCCGCGCGATCTGTCCACCGGCAATTTCCCGCAGCTGCGCGGGCACTGCCTGGCGAACTACTTCAGCGATCCGGTCTTCCTGAAGAGTCTGGCGAAGTCACCCGCCGAGGATCCGCAGACGGCGATCCTGCGCTGGATCCAGCTTTTCGGAAACCCGCTCACCTGGGCCGATCTGCCGTGGCTGCGCTCGCTCACCACGCTGCCGTTGATCGTGAAGGGCATCTCGCATCCCGATGACGCCCGGCGCGCCCGCGATGGCGGCGTGGACGGCATCTACTGCTCCAATCACGGTGGGCGGCAGGCCAATGGCGGTATTCCGGCCATCGATCTGCTCCCGGATGTGGTGGCGGCGGCCGACGGGCTGCCGGTGCTGTTCGACTCCGGTATTCGCTCGGGCGCGGACATCGTCAAGGCGCTGGCGCTCGGGGCCACCGCGGTCGGCATCGGCCGTCCGTACGCCTACGGCTTGGCGCTCGGCGGTACCGAGGGCATCGTGCATGTGCTGCGCACGCTGCTCGCCGAGGCCGATCTCATCATGGCCGTCGACGGATATCCCACCCTCGCGGATCTGACCCCGGAGGCGTTGCGCCGCGTGCTGTGAGGCGAGGCCGCGTCTTTGGCGGATTGCACCAGGAAATCCGCGCGAGTCCGGCAATCGGCCGAAAAGCGTTGAAGCCGTGAGAATGCCGGTTGCGGGTGTCCTAGAGTCCGTGGCCACCACCGCACGGTGGTGCTACTGCGAATCAGGAACACCTATGCAACTTCGCACTTTGCGCGCCTTCCTCGCCATTTCCGCCGCCGCCTCGGCCATTGTTCTCGTGCTACCGGGAGCGGCCTGGGCGGCGGGCAGTATTCAATTCGCGGCATCGGTCGACTCGCCTTCGGGCGGGTCGTTTCCGTCCTGGGGGCCGGGGCCGTCGCCGATCGGAATGGTGGGGGCGGATTTCACCGGGGACGGGGTGCCCGATATCGTCGCCGCCGATTTTCAGGGCGATGGCCCGATTATCATGGCGGGCAAGGGCGATGGCACCTTCTCGCCCGGAAAGCGCGTCGGTTCGGTGGGCATCGGATTCGGCGCCATCGGGGCGGGTGATCTCAATGGCGACGGTAAGCCCGATGTGGTCGCGCAGGCCTGGACCCAGATCGTTGTCTTTTTGAACAATGGCGACGGCACCTTCAAGGTGGGCAAGAAGTACACCACCCTCGAAGGCGCACAGCAGGAGGTCATCGTCGCCGATGCCAATGGGGACGGGAAAGCCGATGTGCTGAGCCTGATTCCGACCGGGGTGCAGACCTGGCTGGGGCAGGGCGACGGGACGTTGAAGTCGGGTCCGTCCGCGCTCATCGCCGGTCCGGCGGCGGCGTTCACCACCGGAAAGTTCAACAGCGACAATAAGATCGATATCGCCGTGAACAATGATCTGCTGCAACAGGTGGAGGTGTTCACCGGTAATGGCGATGGCGGGTTCACCCGCCGTGGCGCCAGCACCAGCGGATTGATCACCGAGGATGTCCGGGCGGGTGATTTCAACGGTGACGGCATCGACGATATCGTCACCGCGGATTCGTTCTCGTTCAGCACCACCGTGCTGATCTCGGACGGTCAGGGCGGCTTCAAGAAAACCAATCGGGTGAATCTGTCCGGCCTCGGCCCGACCAGTATCGCGGTCGCGGATTTCGATCACAACGGCACCCTGGATGCCGCGATGTCGGCGGTATTGAGCTCGAAGATCGTGGTGTTCAACGGAAATGGCGACGGCACCCTCACCATCGCCAACAGCTATCCGGTGACCGGGCAGCCGCAAACGCCGGTGATCGCCGATTTCAACGGCGACGGTAAGCCCGATATCACCGTGGCGGGTGCGGCGAACGCGGTGTCGTTCCTGCGCAATAATTCCTGACCCTCAGCCGAATGACCCCGCGGGATCCAGGCGTTCACGCCACGCCCGCGGGGTCATTCCGTGTTCGCGGCGGAAGCGGCGGGTGAAGTAGCCGGGATCGAAAACGCCTACGCGCCTGGCGATATCGTTGATGGGCAACTCCGATTCGGCGAGCAGGCGGCGCGCCTCGGACATCCGGCGATCGATGAGCCAGTCCTGTACGGTGCGCCCGGTGCGGCGGCGCACCAGCGTGGTGAGGTAGGCGGGGGTCATGCCGACCGATTTCGCCACATCGCGCAGCGAGATCTGTTCGGCGAAGCGCTGTTCGATCACCTCGAATACCTCGGCCAGTACGGTCTCATTGCTGCGCCGCAGATCGCCCACCACATCGACGGCCAGGCGCGCGACATCGACCAGCAGCAGGGTCAGATGTGCGGCGGCGGCCTGCCGGAATCCGGTGCGGCGCGCGGCCAGTTCCTCCTCGATCGCGGCGAGCGTGCTCTCCCACACCGGTTGCCGTTCCGGCGGCACCCGCAGTCGCAGCAGGCCCGTGGAGGTGCCGTGCAGGAAGGGGAACAGCAGCGGATGTCCGCGCCAGGCGGGCCACGGCGTGCCGGTGTCGTCACCGAGCGCGGCCGGGTCGAAGAGCACGCCGACCGCGCTGCCCATTCGCATTCCGGCCGCGTCGATGACCGCACCGGGCGCGACGACGTAGAGATCACCGGTGCGCGAGGCCGGGTCGTCGTCATCGGTTCCGGCGGCGATGTACATGAGCACCGGAAAGTCGTGAATGTGCGGTACCCCGTGCGCGGGCCGCATATCGCCGGTGAAGCGCATGACCGAGAGCGGTGGCACCGCCGGGTCGGTGGCGTAGCGGTACACCGGCACACCCGCCTGATATCGGATGGGGTGCATGCGTTCGGACATGAACCAAAGATAATCCCAGTTCTACCGAAAATCCCCCAATTGCTGTGGCCGCAAGGCGACGAGCATGGAGCACATGACGAAAAATACTCCGCTTTCGCAGGCCATGGGCAATGACCACGACTATCTCCCCGCCGCCGGGCGCGATGCCATGCTGCCGTACTACGACATACTGACCAGGGCGCTGGGTGCCGGTAAGGTGCACAGCGCGCTACTGCGGCAGGCGAGCCTCGCACCCGGGGACCGCGTCCTCGAAATCGGCTGCGGTACCGGAAATCTCACCATTGCCGCCAAGAATGCTCAGCCCGGCGCGGAGCTGATCGGCACCGATCCGGATCCGCTGGCGCTGGCTCGCGCCGAGCGTAAGAGCAAAGGCCGCAATGGACTTCGCTACGAACGCGCCTACAGTCAGGCACTGCCTTTCCCGGACGGCGGTTTCGACCACGTGCTGTCGGCCTTCATGCTGCATCACCTCGACCCCGAGGTGAAGGAGGCCACGGCGGCCGAAGTCTTCCGCGTGCTGCGCCCCGGCGGGCAGCTGCACCTGGTGGATATCGGCGGTAACCTCACCGCCGCCGATGGGTTCAGCGCCCGTCGCATGCTGAAGAACCCGCACGTGGCCGCCAATCTCGGCGACGGCATTCCCAGCCTGCTCCGCAAGGCCGGATTCGATTGCCAGGAGGTGGATTCCAAGGTCTACCGGCACGTCAGCCGGGTCACCTATTTCCGTGCGACCCGTCCGGCCTGATCGGCGACTCGGCGCGGCGTCGACTCCTCGCTCTCGGACCACTCACCACTTGAGCACGGGCAGCGGGGAAAGCGGGTGTGTGCGAATGCGTTCCGCGCCGAGCTGGAGTAGACGGCGGTGGAATCCGGCGTCCGGGAACTCCTCGGTCAGTTCCCGGTAGGCGGCTCGCCGCACGCCGAAGCGGCCCAGCACCGCCATTTCCACATCGACGGCGTCGGCCCGGCGGAAGATCTCCACCGGGTCGTCATCCTCGCCCGCCGACCGGAGTTTGTGGTGCTGGTCGATCATCCGGGTGACCAGCGGGGTGAGTTCGCTCTGGCCGTTGCCCTCGAGCCAGTGCCCGGCGAGTTCCTCGGACGGGGCGAGGTAGTCGAAGGTGCCGGCGGTCCAGATGCCGAGGTCGTGAAATACGCCCGCCGCCAGGAACTCCGGCCGATCGCTCGGCGCGGGGCCCGGCCCCCGGGCGATCAGGTCACTGAGTGCGATGACCCGGATGACGTGGTTGGTGTAGGCGATTCGATCGGGGCCCAGTTGTGCCGACCACGGTTCGAGGCGGCGATCGATTTCCTTGCGCAGCGCAGTGCTGTCCATACCTGGAGACGATAGAAGAATCGCCGCGCCGCAGGCCGATATCGGGCCTCGACGCGGCCGATTTCTCTTGGTACAGGACCGATTTCGCGATCGATTCGAGTTCTCGGCGGCGAATCGGTGGCCCGCGTACCCGTTGCGCGGGCCACCATCGGCGCTAGGAGTTGACGGCCGCGGGTACGCCCAACGATTGCAGGGTGTCGATCAGGAAGGCGTTCACGGCGTCGGGGCGTTCCAGCTGGACCAGGTGGCCCGCCGCCGGAACCTCGGTCACCGTGCGCAGATCGGGCACACCCGCGCGCATGGTCGCCAGTGGATCGCGACCGCTGAAGCCCTCCATATCCGGATCCTTCTCGCCGTAGAGGAAGAAGGCCGGAACCGAGACCTCGGCGTCCGCGAACGCCTCGGTGAGTTCCCAGTTGCGGTCCAGATTGCGGTACCAGTTCAGGCCGCCGGTGAATCCGGTGCGTTCGAAATCGGCCACCAGCGTGTCGAATTCCTCCTGCGAGAGCCAGGCCCAGGGCAGCGGCGGAGCCTCGGGCAGCACATCCAGGTAGCCCAGGCCGGGCGGGTTCTTCCAGGTGTCCAGGTAGTGGTACTCGCCGCTGAGCGAGTAGTACACCCGGGCCAGGAAACCGCGGGTATCGGCCGCGAGTTCGGCATCGGCGATGCCGGGGGTCTGGAAGTACGACAGGTGCAGGAAGTGCTTCTCGGCCGCCCGGGTCCAGAAGGCCGAGGGCGCGCGGGGCGGGCGCGGGCTGAACGGATTGTTCAGCACCGCCACCGCCGCGACCCGTTCGGGCGCGCGCAGGGACAGCTCCCAGACCAATTGCGCGCCGAAGTCCAGGCCGACGAAGACGGCCTTGTCCGCGCCGATATCGTCGAGCAGGAAGAGCAGATCGCCGATCACGGCCTCATTGGTGTACGACTCCAGCCCGGCGGGCGCGTCGGTGCGACCGTACCCGCGCAGGTCCGGCGCGATGGCGCGGTAGCCGGCCGCGGCCACCGCTTCCAGCTGGTTGTGCCACATGAACCAGGTGTGCGGGAACCCGTGGCAGAAGATGACCGGATACCCCTCACCCTGCTCTGCCACGTGCATACGGATCTCCCCGGTATCCACCGTCCGATGCGTCAGCTCCACTACCGCCTCCAATTTCTAGAACACGTTCTTATTTCAAGGTAGTGTCCAGAGGTCGTGAGCGAAATACCCAAGATTCTCGCCGGAACGGTCGCCGTGGTGACCGGAGCCAGCCGTGGCATCGGCAAGGGCATCGCCCTGGAGCTGGGCGCGGCCGGTGCGACCGTGTACGTCACCGGCCGCACCACTACGCCCGGACACCTGCCCGGCACGGTGGCGGGCACCGCCGCCGAGATCGACGCGCTCGGCGGCGTCGGTGTGCCGGTGGTCTGCGATCACAAGGACGACGGGGCGGTGGAGAAGCTGTTCGCGCAGGTGCGTGACGAACAGGGCCGCCTCGACGTGCTGGTGAACAATGTCTACAACTCCCCCGCCGCCGCGCGCTGGCTGGGCCGCAAATTCTGGGAGGTACCCGCCAAGGCGTGGGATGAGACCTTCGATATCGGGGTGCGATCGCACTATGTGGCAAGCGTTTTCGCCGCGCCGCTGCTGATCGAATCCGGCGGGTTGATCGTGAACGTTTCCTCGCCGGGCGCGGTGCGGTACATGCACAATGCCGTCTACGGCGTCGGCAAGACCGCACTGGATCGGCTCACCGTCGATCTGGCGCACGATCTCGCCGAGACCGGGGCGACCGCGGTCTCGCTGTGGCCGGGCATCGTGGATACCGAACTGCTGCAAATGGTTCCGGCGGACGCGAACGGCAATCGCATCGTCACCCTGCCCGGAGAGGGCAGCTTCGATCTCAATGACGCCGAATCCCCGCGCTTCCCGGGTCGCGCCGTCGCCGCACTGGCCGCGGATCCGAATCGCAAGGCGCGCGGCGGGAAAGCCTGGAAGGTCGCCGACCTCGCCGAGGCGTACGGCTTCACAGATATCGACGGCCGCGTACCGCGCGCGGACTAGTCACAACCGAAAAACGTTCCCGGACAAGAGGAGTACAGCAAGTTATGCGTCGCGTTTTCGTCGTCGGTGTCAACATGACCCCGTTCGTCAAGATCGGGTCCCGCGAGTGGACCTACCCCGAAATGGTCGGTGAGGCCGTGCGCGGGGCACTCGGCGATGCGGGTGTCGGCTATGACCAGGTGCAGCGCGCCGCCGTGGGATACGTGTTCCAGCCGTCGGCCGCCGGTCAGCGCGCGCTGTACGACGTGGGCCTGACCGGGATTCCGGTGGTCAACGTGAACAACAACTGCGCCACCGGATCCACCGCGCTGATGCTGGCGCGCGAATGGGTCGGCAGCGGGATCGTCGATGTGGCACTGGCGGTCGGGTTCGAGCAGATGACCAAGGAGGCCATGGCGGGTCCGGCGACTCGACCCAAGGCCACCACCGTCGACCACCACCTGGGTGTGATGCGCGGGCAGTACGAGTTCAGCCAGGCGCCGATCACCACGCAGTTCTTCGGCAATGCCGCCATCGAGCATATGAAGCAGTACGGCACCACACCCGAGCAATTGGCGGCGGTCGCGGTCAAGAATCATGAGCATTCGACGCGGAATCCGCTGGCGCAGTTCCAGGACGCCTACACGCTGGAGCAGGTGCTCGGCGATAAGCCGGTGCACGGGCCGCTGACGCGTTCGCAGTGCTCGCCCATGTCCGATGGCGCGGCGGCCGCGGTGGTGGTCAGCGAGGAGTACGTGCGGGCACACGGGCTCGAGGCGCAGGCCATCGAGATCCTGGCGCAGGAGCTGGCCACCGATGACGGGACCTCGTTCTCGACCGGGTCCATGATCGATGTGGTGGGTGCGCCCATGACGCGCGCGGCGGCCTCGAAGGTGTTCGCCACCGCCGGAATCGGCGTGAATGACGTCGATGTGATCGAGCTGCACGACTGCTTCACCATCAACGAGCTCATCACCTATGAGGCGCTCGGACTGTGCGGTGAAGGCGAGTCCGGTGCGCTGATCGAATCCGGTGCGACCACCTACGGCGGTACCTGGGTGGTGAATCCGTCCGGCGGGCTCATCTCCAAGGGGCATCCGCTCGGTGCGACCGGCCTGGCGCAGGCCACCGAATTGTCCTGGCATCTGCGCGGACTCGCGGGCGACCGGCAGGTGCCGGGCGCACGCACCGCGCTGGCGCACAACCTCGGCCTCGGCGGCGCGGTGGTTGTCACCCTGTACGCCGCCAACACCCTCTGATTCCGGACGGAGTGAGATCCCTATGACTGCAATCGATCCCGACACCCTGCTGCGGCTGCCGGTGCACAATGGGCACGCCCTGGTGGCGGGGCTGCGGCGGCACAAGAACCGGCCGGTGCTCACGCTCGGCGACCATATCCTCACCGGCGGTGAGGTTTTGGACGCCGTGAGCCGGTATATCGCGGCGTTCGAGGAATACGGCGTCGGCACCGGGACGCCCGTGGGCGTGCTGGCGCTGAACCGGCCCGAGGTGCTGTTCACCATCGGTGCGGGTCAGATCGTGGGTTCGCGGCGTACCGCGCTGCATCCCATCGGCGGGCTGGACGATCACGCGTATGTGCTTGCGGACGCCGGGATTACGACGCTGATCCTGGATCCGGTACCCGCGTTCGTCAAGCGGGCGCGCGAGCTGGTGGACCGCGTCGAGGGGCTGAACCGCGTGCTGACGCTCGGGCCCGTGCCCGAGGAGCTCGCCGATGTGGGCGTGGATCTGCTCGCGGCAGCGGACAAGTACGAGCCGCGGCCGGTCGAGGCCGTGGAACTGCTGCCCGATGATGTCATCTCCATCGCGTACACCGGTGGCACCACCGGTAAGCCCAAGGGTGTCATCGGCACCGCGCAGGCCATGGCCACCATGACGCAGATTCAGCTCTCGGAGTGGGAATGGCCGACGCGGCCGAAATTCCTTATCTGCACACCGCTTTCGCATGCGGGCGCGGCGTTCTTCCTGCCCGTGGTGCTGCTCGGTGGGCAGTGCGTGGTGGTGCCGCGCTTCGAGCCCGGTGAGGTGCTCAAAGCCATTGAAGAGCACAAGATCAGCGCCACCATGCTGGTGCCGTCCATGCTCTACGCGCTGCTGGATCACCCCGATTCCAAGACCCGCGACCTGTCCTCGCTGGAGACGGTCTACTACGGCGCGGCCGCCATCGACCCGAATCGGTTGCAGGAGGCCATCGATCGGTTCGGCCCGATCTTCGCCCAGTACTTCGGTCAGTCCGAGGCGCCCATGGCGATCAGCTACCTCGGTAAGGAGGAGCACGACAAGGAACGCCTCACCTCCTGCGGCCGTCCCTCCACCGCCATCCGAGTCGCGTTGCTGGACAAGGAAGGCAACCAGGTCCCGCAGGGCGAAGTCGGCGAAATCTGCGTCTCCGGACCGTTGCTGGCCGGTGGCTACCTCAACCTGCCCGAGGTGACCGCCGAAACCTTCACCAACGGCTGGCTGCACACCGGCGACCTCGCCCGCCAGGACGAGGACGGCTTCCTGTTCATCGTTGGCCGCAGCAAGGACATGGTCGTCACCGGCGGGTTCAACGTCTTCCCCCGCGAGGTGGAAGACGTTGTCTCCGAACACCCCAAGGTCCTGAACGTGGCAGTGGTCGGCGTCCCCGACGCCTACTACGGCGAAGCGGTCACCGCCGTAATCGTCCTGGACCCGGCCACCGCCGCCGACCCCGCCGCGATCGAAACGGTCACCGCCGAAATCCAGGCCGCCGTGAAGCAGCGCAAGGGCTCGGTCCAGGTCCCCAAGCACGTCATCATCATCGAGGAACTCCCCCTCACCGGCCTCGGCAAGCCCGACAAGAAGAACATCCGCATCCTCGCCGCCGAACGCCTCGGCCTGGCCTGACACGTACCGACCACAAGCCCCGCCGGCAGTCTTCACAGACTACCGGCGGGGCTTGCCTCGTCCCGAGCCCATATATTCGGCTGCGCCCCACAAACGACACCTCGAGCACGGTGGTCGGGTTCTTCTGTATTGTGTTCTGTTCCAATACTTTCCGGGGAGATCGACAATGAGAACACTGGGCGTCGCCATGTCATTCGGGGCGGCGATGGTTATGGGGCTGTGCGCGTCATCGGTGGCGGGGGCGTATCCGAATCAGTACGAGGGCCTGCCCGTCGGCGGTTGCGCGTATTGGGACCAGGCGAGCAATACCGCCGGACCCGCCGATTGCGACACACCGCTGGCGAAATACCGCCTGATCGAACAGGTCCAATTGACGCCGGAGACACAGGAACTCGACTGCGGACCCGAGGCGACCTTCCGCTACCGGCACCGCACCGCTGACGGCTACCGGCTGGCGCTGTACTGCTTCACCTACAACATGACGGTCGACAGCTGCTGGGACCTCACCGACACCAAGAACCCCTATCGCCTCGATTGCGCTGCCCGCCAACCCAACAGCGAACGAATCACCCAGGTCTTCAACGACGTCTACCCCGACAACCCCTGTTCCTCACCGGCAGTCATCTACGACCGAGTCAAACTGACCATCTGCGTCGTCCCCAACTCATGATCCTGCCGACGAGGCGCGCGCGTCGCTGTTGCGATTGTCGGCGTTGCGGTCGCGGTGGCGCTTGATAGCGACTGAGCGCCCCGCGGACCATATAGGTCCGCGGGGCGCTCGGCGAAATACGTTGGGGCGGGTGTTAGATCACGAGGCAGGAGCTGCCGCCGTTGATGCCGGTGCCCACGGTGAGGGGGATGGTTTTGGTGTCGCCGTTTTGGACTATTTGGAGGATGTGGGTGCCGGGGGTGGCGGGGGTCCAGTTGGCTACGTGGGTTTTCGGGGTGGGGCTGCCCTGGGTGGCGGCGAACCAGGCGCCGTTGTCGTAGAAGTCCATGCCAGCGGTGGAGGCGCTGTTGGCGGTTACCGCGTAGGTGCAGCCGGTGCCGTAGCCGTTGCTGAGGCCGCCGCCCGCGATGATGACCTGGGAACCTATTTCGGCTGAGGCCTGCGGGGCGGTCAGGGCGACACCGGCGGCGGCCAGGGCGATGGTGACGGGCAGGGCATTCCGAAGGTTGCGCATCGAATACCGACTCCTCTAGTTGCTCGGATGGACCCGAACCATGTTGCCGGTCAAGCGTTCCCGGCCGTATCGGTCATGTGCCCCATTCTGGGAACCACTCAGGCGATCGGGCGGAAGTCGCGGCTGCCGATATGGGTCGGGCGGGGAGCGGGAGCGGCGAACGGGGTGGTGAGGGTGTTTTCGACGCTGTTGAAGACGATGAACAGGTTGGAGCGCGGGAACGGGGTGATGTTGTTGGACGAGCCGTGCATGATGTTCGAATCGAACAGCAGGGCCGAGCCCGCGCGACCGGTGAACTGGGCTATACCGTGCTTGTTGGCGAGTTCGGTGATATCGGCTTCGGACGGGACGCCGATCTGCTGCTCGCGCAAGGAGTTTCGGTAATTCGCGTCGGGCGTCTCCCCTTCGCAGGGCACGAATGTCCGGTGCGAGCCGGGCATCACCATCAGGCTGCCATTGAAGGGGTGATTGTCGGTGAGCGCGATGGAAACGCTCACCGCGCGGGGCGCGGGCATTCCGTCTTCGGCATGCCAGGTCTCGAAGTCGGAATGCCAGTAGAAACCCGCGCCGCGCAGACCGGGCATGTAGTTGATGCGGCTCTGGTGGATGTACACCTCGGAGCCGAGCACCTGCCGCGCCAAACCGGCGATTCGGCTCTCCCGCACCAGATTCGCGATGACGTTACTGAGCGTGTGCACCTCGAAAATGGAGCGCACGCGATTCGAGCCCTTCTCGATGACGACGCGCTCGTCGAGCATGAGTTCGGGATCGCGAGTCATGCGGCCGAGTTCGGCCACCACATCGGCGACCTCCTCGCGCTCGAGCAGACCGTCGAGAATCGCGTAACCATCGGCATCGAAATTCGACAGCTCCGGAATACCGATCTCACCCCACACGGTGGGATCGATGCGCTCCAGATGGGGTGCGGGTCCGGCGGTGCGGGTGGGGTATCGGTCGATCAACGCGTGCGACGACATTCCTTGCGAACTCCCAACTTTGGCTAGTCGACGGCGACGAGCGGATAGACGCCGTGCTCGTCGTGCACTTCCTTGCCGGTGACCGGCGGATTGAACACGCACAGCATGCGCATCCGGGTGCGGGTGCGCAGCCGGTGCTTCTCATGGCCATTGAGCAGGTACATCGAGCCGGGACCCAGGTCGTACGTGACGCCGTTGTCGAGGTCTTCCAGGGTCCCGTCGCCTTCGACGAGCCACACCGCCTCCACGTGATTGCGGTAGTGGAATTCGTGCTCGGTCCCGGCTTCGATGGTGGTCTCGTGGAACGAGAATCCCACGCCGTCACCACCGAGCACGATGCGCTTGCTGCGCCAACCCGCTTCGGCCACATCGCGATCGGTGCCGGTGATCTCCGAGGTGCTGCGAACGATCATGTCAGTGCGCTCCTTCGCAGACCACACCCACCGATTCGGCGAGAATGCCCAGTCCGTGCTCCAGTTCCGCGCTGGTGATCGTCAGCGGCGGAAGCAGTTTCACCACTTCGTCGGACGCGCCGGAGGTCTCGGTGAGCAGACCGCGCTCGAAGGCCGCCTGGCAGACCTTGCCCGCCTGCGAGGGCTCATCGAAGACCAGGCCGTGCACCAGACCGCGACCGCGCGTCGACAGACCCTGGAACGATTCGGTGAGTCCGCTCAGATTGCGGTGCACCAGTTCACCCTTCGCGAGCGTCCCGGTGCTCAGCAGGGTATCGGACCAGTAGTGCTCCAGCGCCACCTGCGCGGTGATGAAGGCGGGGTTGTTGCCGCGGAAGGTGCCATTGTGCTCGCCGGGAGCCCACTGATCGAGCTCGGGCTTCATGAGCACCAGCGCCATCGGAAGCCCATAGCCACCAATGGATTTGGACAGCGTCACGATATCCGGGGTGATGTCCGCGGCCTCGAAGGAGAAGAACGGCCCGGTGCGCCCGCAACCCATCTGCACATCATCGACGATGAGCAGAATCTCACGGTCGGAGCACAATTGGGCAAGGCTGCGCAGCCATTCCGCGCTGGCGATATTCACCCCGCCCTCGCCCTGCACGGTCTCCACGATCACCGCGGCGGGCTTGTCCACGCCCGAGGAGGCATCGTCCAGGATGGTCTCCATCCACACGAACGGGTCGTCCCCACCCTCGGGCAGATAGCCTTCGAACGGCATCGGCGTGGCATGCAGCAGCGGCACACCCGCACCGGCCCGCTTGGCGGCATTGCCGGTGACGGCCAGCGCGCCCAGCGTCATACCGTGAAAAGCGTTGGTGAAGTTCAGAATCGTGGTGCGCCCGGTCACCTTGCGCGCCAGTTTGAGCGCGGCCTCGACCGCGTTCGCGCCGGTCGGCCCGGGAAACTGCACCTTGTAATCGAGATCACGCGGCTCGAGCAGTGTGGTCCGAATCGTCTCCAGCAGCCGTCGTTTGGCCACGGTCGACATATCCAGTCCGTGCGTAATGCCATCGCGCATCACATAATCGACGAGCGCCTGCTTGAGCACCGGATTGTTGTGCCCGTAATTGAGCGCGCCCGCACCGGCGAAGAAATCCAGATATTCCCGGCCGTCCTCATCGCGCAGCCAGGAGCCCGACGCGGTATCGAAAACCGTCGGCCACGCCCGGCAGTAACCACGCACATTCGATTCGAGTTGTTCGAAGATGTTCATATCGAGGGTAGTCATCATCCAACCTCCTGGTCAGGGGTTATACGGAACAGATGCTCGGGTTCGTGGCCGTCGGGGAAATGGCTGGGATCGAACAGCGCGCGGTGGCTCAGCCAGCATTCGCGGCGCACCGCGAGCGAGGCGAACATGGCCCGCGACGCGGTGTTGTCCGGTGAGATGGTGGTCTCCAGAATGGAGACGCCGTGCGGGGACAGGTTTTCCATCAGGAAGTCGAGCATGGCCACACCGAGGCCCTGACCGCGATGTTTGCGATCCACCGCGACCTGCCAGACGAAGAAGATGTCGGGTTGTTCCGGACGGACATAGCCGATGACGAATCCGCCCACTTCACCGTCGATTTCGACGACCGCCGAGGTGGCCGCGAAATCGCGGCACCACAGCAGATAGGCGTAGCTCGAATTGGTGTCGAGCACTCCCGAATTCGCGGCGATCTGCCACAATCGGGCTCCGTCGGCCAGGACCGGAGAACGAAGGAGCGCCGCATTCTCGCCGCGTACCGAGTGCAGGGGAATCAGCGCGGTAGGGGGTTCCGGAGTGATTTGCTGAACTAGGGCGTCGAATTTCATGAATTGGGTTTGCATGACCCAATTCAGATTGCCGAACGAACTTTGAGGTCTTCTTGTCGCTTCATTACGATCGTGTGACGATCCGGTGTCATCGGGTGGCGCTCGGCAACCTGATGGTGAATCGTGCTCCGCCGCTGGGACGTTCGTCACAATTCACCCGGCCACGATGGGCCGCAACGGTTTCCGCGACCAATGCCAGGCCGATGCCGGTGCCGCTGGCGGCCCGGCGGGCATTGCGCACGGTCGCGAAGCGTTCGAAGATGCGTTCCCGTTCGGCGGCGGGGACACCGGGACCTGCGTCATCGACGGTGATCACCACTTCCGAGCCCGCTCGGACTGCGGTCACGGCCACCACTCCCCCGCCGTGCCGGTCGGCATTGTCGAGCAGATTGCCGATCGCGCGCTCCAGCTCCAGTTTCCGGCCCGAGATGATGATCTCGCCGGGCGCCGTCAACAGATCAGGGGCATAGCCGCGATCGGCCAGCATATGGGTGAGAAGTTCTGCGGCACAGAGTGGTTCGGTATCTCCGCGATGCACACCGGCTTCGACCCTGGCCAGTTCGAGCATATCGTCGAGGATGTGACGCAGATGCTCGAGTTCGACGCTCACGAATTCGAGCGCACGGCGCGATCGTTCGGGCATTTCGCTCGAATGCCGGTTCAGCACAGCGACACTGGTGATCAAGGTGGTCAGCGGGGTGCGGAGTTCATGGCTGACATCGCCGACCAGGCGGCGTTCGCGATCGACCCGGCATTGCAGCGAATCGACCATGGTGTTGAACTCTTCGACGGTGGTGGACAGCCGCCGCCGGGTCGCCCAGACACCCACCGCCGCACCGAGAATGGCCGCGAGCACGCCGACCAGCAGGGTGAGCATCAGCGCTGGGTGTCGAGCCGGTAGCCCAGACCGCGCACGGTCACCACGAGTTGCGGATCCGAGGGATCGTGTTCGATCTTGGTACGTAGTCGGCGGACGTGGACATCGACAATGCGCTCATCGCCGAAAAAGCCGCGGTCCCAGATGCGTTCGAGCAGAGCCGTGCGGCTGAGCACGCGGCCGGGACTGGCGGCCAGTTCACACAGCACCCGGAATTCGGTGATGGTCAGGTGCAATTCCTCATCGCCGCGCCGCACCGTGCCACCGTCGGGTGAAAGCATCAGCGGGGCTTCCGGATCCGCGTCCAGCATCACTTCCTCGGGCGATTCGGGCGCGGGCTCGTCCTGGGCACTGGCCAGTCGGGCGCGGCGGCGCAGGGCCCGCATGCGCGCGGTGATCTCCTTGATCTCGAACGGTTTGGTGACGAAATCGTCCGCGCCCGCCTCCAGCGCCGCGACCACGTCATGGGTGTCATCGCGGGCGCTCACCACGATGATCGGCACATCGTGATCGCGGCGCACCTCGCGGATACAGGTGAAGCCGTCCATTTCGCCGAGCATGAGGTCCACGATCATCACATCGGGCACTCCGTGATCGCGCAGATGCTCGAGCGCGGTCTCGGCGGCCTCGGCCTCGGCCACGTCGTAGCCCTCGTCCTCCATGGCGAGCCGCAGCGCCCCGCGAACCCGGTCGTCGTCCTCCACGATCATCAGGCTCGCACCCATACCCATCCCTCACCTACCCACGAATGCGGCGAACCGCACCCTCGCGAACGCGCGCCCAGGCGGGCGCACACGAACACCCCCGGTTACCCGGTGTCGCGGATGGCAAACAGTCGCGTGGTTCAGGCCTGGTCAGCGCTGGGCGGCGTGAGCCGGACCCCGCGCACCACCCGCACGCCACGGCGGGCGCTGGCCACGCTCGCCTCGACCACGGCGCGGGTGACGAAATGCCCCAGCGCGGTCGCCACGAATACGGCGGCGATCAGGATCGGAGCCCACTCCCAGGTGAGCGCCAGCACCATGCGCTCGAATGCGCCACGGGGTTCGACCATGGGTTCCCAGCTGTTCAGCCGCACCCAGCGACCCAGGAAAACGCCTATGGCACAAAGAAAATGGATGGTGAGAATGACCGGAACCCGCCAGAACGCCAGCCCCGAACGCTCCAGGAACGCGCGTAGCTCGGCGAGAACCAGGTAGTAGGCCACGAATCCCGAGACGATGAAAACGCCGTAGACCGGCAGCACCGTACTGACCACCGGCCCATTGCCGATGGCCTTGATGTCATCCCGCAAATGCACCAAATCGGTCACCACATAGGGCGCGTTGGGCAGAAACAACATCAACAGCACCACCCCGGCCCACCACACCGGCGAAACCGGCAATCTCTTGCCCACCTGCGGGTTCGACCGAAACACCAGCAGTGCCAGAGCCACAGGCACCCAAGCCAATACGGTATTCCAGGTCATCCACAACAGATCCCGCCGCAACAGCCCCGCCAGACTCGGTGTGACCGCGTTCACCACGTCCATGGATCCATGATGCACGCAGACAGCACAAGTCGCCCGGGCGTCGCTGAAAGCGAGACCCGGGCGTTTTGCGCTGAACGAACTAGCTGAACTTGATCTCGAGTCCGATACCCAGAATCGAGATCAACCAGATCACCCCGAGAAAGATGGTGATCCGATCAAGGTTCTTCTCCACAACCGTCGACCCGGAAAGGCTCGACTGCACGCCACCACCGAAAAGGCTCGACAAACCTCCGCCCTTGGCGCGGTGCAACAGCACCAGCAGCACCAGCAGCACGCTGGTGATGATCAGGAGGATATCGAGGAACATCCGCATGCCGGACATCCTATGCGGTCGGATTCAATCCCCCCGCATCAGCCCTCTCGCCTGGGCATGCCCACCGCCGACCCCCGCACCGACAGCTCCGATGACGTGACGATCCCAGCGCCGCGGACGCGCCCATGCGCACCCGTGCGGGCTTTACCGTCGCTTCGGCATCCCGAGGACTCCATATTTGTGACCCACGCATGTTTTCGATCTTGTATGGTGACGAACCGAGGATCACACCTACTCGGGGGAATTATCTTGGAACACAAGGGTTTACGGCGGCATATCCTGGCCGCCGCCGCGATTTCGATGGCTGCTACCGCGGCCGTCGGTGTTGCCGACGCGAGCCCGGGCACGCCTGTTGTCACGATCTCGCTGCCCGCTCCGACCGGGGCGAACGCGGTCGGAATGACGGAATGGCATATCGTCGATGATGCGCGCGCCGACCCGTGGGATGCCACGCGACGGCGCGAACTGATGGTGCAGATCTGGTATCCGGCCGGCGACGCCGGTGGTGCGCCTATGGCTGCGTGGATGCCGCCGGGTGGGCTGCAGGAGCAGCAGTTCGGGCTGGGGCAGTTCGGGGTCGCCGCGGACAGTTGGCAATTGGGGCCGAGTCATAGCCGGGACAGTGCGTCGGCGCGGGTCGGCGGGCGGTTTCCGATTCTGCTGAATTCTCCGGGGATGGGTGACACCACCGGTTTCAGCACCGCTCAGGCCGAGGATCTCGCCAGCCACGGTTACGTCGTGGTCGCCATCAACCACACACATGAGTCGTTCGCGGTGCAGTTCCCGGATGGGCGCACCGAACGTGGTGTGGTGCTGCTGGATTCGCCGCCGAACGTGCTCCCCGATCTGCTGCTTCCCGTCCGGGTGGCCGATGCGCGATTCGTGCTCGATCAGCTCGCGGCCGCGGCGGCGCACCCGGGCGATGCCGCGCTGCCGCAGCATCTCGCCGAGGATCTGGACCTGACGAAGGTCGGAATGTTCGGCCATTCGCTCGGCGGATCGACCACCGCGCAGACCATGCACGACGATCCGCGAATCGCGGCCGGGGTCAACCTGGACGGGCCGATACTCGGCTCGGTGGCCGCCGAGGGTCTCGATCGTCCGATGCTGATGCTTGCCAGCGATACCTCGCCCTGGTTCGGAAACGCCGGGTGGGAGCCGTATTGGGCGACCAATAGCGGGGTGAAGCTGCCGCTGCGCATCGCGGGCACCCGGCATATGTCGCTCTGCGATGAGCAGGTGATCGCGGCGCAGCTGGCCACCGCGGGACTCATCAGCCCAGAACTGAAGGACACCGCGATCGGCACGATCGATGCCACCCGTTCGGTCGACCTCCAGCGTGCCTATCTACTCGCCTACTTCGATGCCGCGTTCGGCCGCGGCGTCGCCAATCCCGCGGAAACCATCACGCGGCTCGCCCAGCCCGAGATGCTCCCGCATCCCTAGCCCTCATCCCGCCGTCCCCGACCATGGCAGCAGCAGTCCATCACCTGCGGCGCGTGGCACATAGTGCACGTGAATGTGCGGAATCGTCTGCGTGGCAGCGGGTCCCGATGAGGTGATCAGGTTGAAGTCGACGCGCTGACGACCGGCGTAGACCTCGGCATCACTCATCGCGGCCCGCACCGCGAGGTGATTCGGATGCTCGGCATGCCAATCCGGGATGATCAGCATGTGTCCCGGGGTGACGGGGTTCAGCGGTTCGAAACGCACGGCCTGCGCACTGACGCGTTCCGCGTATTCTCCGCGTTCGATGCGATCGCAGAACCGGCAATCCGCATCGAGAATGGCCGGGGTTCTTCCGGGGGCAGACATGACCCCATTCTCGATCCCTTAGCCTGGAAAACTATGCGGATCTTTCTGGCAGGCGCCAGCGGCGTCCTCGGCGCCCGGCTCGTCCCACTGCTCATCGCGGGAGGCCACCAGGTAGCGGGCATGACCCGCTCTCCGGAAAAGGCGCAGCTGCTCGCCGCGGCCGGAGCCGAGCCCGTCGTCTGCGATGCCTTCGACCCGGACGGTCTCGTCGATGCCGTCACCGCCTACGCCCCCGACCTGGTCATGCATCAACTCACCGACCTCCCCGACGACCCCGCCCGCCTCGCCGAAGGGCGCGCCGCCAATGCCCGCATCCGCCGCGAAGGCACCGCGAACCTGCTGGCAGCCGCCCGAGCCGCCGGCGCGAAACGCTTCATCGCCCAGAGCGTCGCCTGGGAAATGACCGGAGAAGGCTTGGCCGCCAAGAACTTCCTCGAGGAATCGGTACTCGCCGCGAACGGCGTGGTCCTGCGATACGGCCAGTTGTACGGCCCCGGAACGTATTACCCGGACACCCTCCCGGCGGCACCCCGCATCGCCGTCGACGAAGCAGCGGCCCGCACCGCCCAGACCCTCGATCTGGCATCGGGTATCTACGAGGTCACCGATGAATCGACCTCTGCGACAGGCGTGGCCGACTAATTGTGACGATGGTCGGATTCGAACCGACGACCTACGGCTTATGAGTCCGTTGCGCTTCCGGGCTGCGCTACATCGCCGCGGAGGACAGAGAAGTCGAATCCCAAGGCGGTGCCTCGATCTCGCTAGCAACGAGTCCCGGCACCCTGGCCGGTTTATCCTCCAGTATGAATTGACTTGGCGTGCAATTCATTTCGCTTTGCCCTGGCGGGCTTGCGGTAGAAGAAGACTCGCAAATCAATGTGGTAGGCGCAACCGATTATTCGGTGGGGTCAGGTGCGCCACCAGGAGCGGGCCGGGTCGGGTGGGGTTACGGCTATGAGGTGGAGGGTGCGGCCTTCGCCGAGGGTGAATTCGGCTACGCGGGCTTCGGCGGCGGCGTCGGTGGCGGTGAGGCGGAGTTGGTGCTGGCGCATGTGCTCGGACCAGGAGCGGACGGTGAAGGCTTCGATGAAGCGGTCGGCGTGGCCGACATCGCGGTAGAGGCGCCATTCGGTGGCGCCGGTGCGCTGGCGGGAGCGGCCCACGCGGGTCATGGCGGCGGTGAAGTCGGCGGTGAGTTCTTCGGGGACGTGGTAGGTCTCGAGGACCAGGACCGGGCCGTCGGTGGGGGCAGGTTCGAAGTCGAGGATGGGGTCTTGCCAGTGGGTGGAGGGGGTGGTGTCCAGGGAGGAGATGCGGACCGGCCACCAGCGAGTGCTGATGGCGCACAGGACAAGTAGGACCGTGGCCGCGATCAGGGCGGTGACGGTGCCGTGGCGTTCGGCCACCAGACCCCAGGCCAGCGAGCCGATGGCTTGGCCGCCCATGAAGACGAGCTGGTAGACCGACAGACCGCGGGCGCGAACCCAGCCGGGAAGCAGCAGCTGCATGGTCGAGTTCATGGTGGACATGGCGATCATCCAGCCGAAACCGCCGACCACCAGCAGCGCCAGCACCGCCGGCATATTCGGTACCAGGGCCGCACCCAAGGTGGCGGCGGCGAAGGCCAGGGCGGCGACCGCCAGCATGCCGGTCGGGGCAAGAAACCGGCGCACCCGGCTGAGTTGGGTCGCGCCGAAGACCGCACCCGCACCGAGAGCGGCCAGCAGCAGACCGTAACCCGAGGACGAGAGCTGGAGTTGGCCGTGGGCGACCAGGGGCAACAGCGCCCACAACGCACTGCCCGGGGCGAGAAAGAGCAGGCAGCGCAACAGCACTCGGCGCACGGCAGGAGCGGCGCGGATGAAGCGCAGGCCCGCCAGCAGCGCGGCGATGGGCCGTTCGACGGGGAGATCGTCATCCAATCGCGGACGCTTCCAGCGCAGCAGGACGATCAGAATTCCGGTGAAGGACACCGCGTTCAACGCGAACACCAGCGTCGGACCCGAAAGCGATACCAGCACACCGGCAATCGCGGGACCGACCGCGCGGCCGATATTGTTGCTCATACTGCCCAGCGCGGCAGCGGCGGGAATCTGACTGCGCGGCACCAGATCCGGTTGCACCGCCTGCCAGGCGGGAGCGGTCAGCGCCTGTCCGCAGCCGAGCAGGAACAACAGCGTGAGCAGCAGCACCGGGGTTGTGTGGCCGGTCGCGGTGAACACCGT
Organism: Nocardia sp. NPDC058058; assembly: GCF_042885355.1. NCBI lineage: Bacteria > Bacillati > Actinomycetota > Actinomycetes > Mycobacteriales > Nocardiaceae > Nocardia > Nocardia sp. NPDC058058. The sequence goes on from NZ_JBHVSA010000001.1 coordinate 1,690,634, forward strand.
CAGCAGCGTCGCCAGGATCGCCATGGCGGTCTGCGCCACGATCAGCAGCCGACGGCGATCCACCAGATCGGCCAGCACTCCGGACGGGATGGACAGCAGCATGACCGGCAGCGTGGTCGCGGTCTGCACCAGCGAGACCAGAGTCGCGGCATTCGGCTGATCGACCAGAATCCACTGCGCGCCAACGGTTTGCATCCAGGTGCCGAGATTGGACACCAGCTGCGCGATCCACAGCGCGCGGAAGACCTTGGACGCCAGCGGTGCCCACGGCGATCCGGGCGTCTCGGTGCGTACGGCTGTCACCGGATCAGCTTAGTCTCAGCAACCAACCGGTCGGTCTACGCGGGCCGCCTCCCCACCGCATGTCGCCAACCACCCGAAACGCCCATCACGATTCCGCCGCGGTCCGCACCCGCGCCGCATACGTGGCCAGCATGTCCTCGACCAACCCGAGGATCGCCACATCCAGATCGGGCCGCGGATACACCCCGCGCACCACCGCCTCGCCCGAGAACAGGTGCAGCATCATGAAGAAGATGGGTTCACGCAGCTCAGCGGGGAAATCATCGAGCAGCCCGGTGCTATTGAGCGTGGCGACGATATCGCCGTAGTACCCCTCGGCAATGGGCGCGATGCGCTCGCGCAGCTCGGTGTCCGATCGCGCCGCGAGAAAGATCTCGCGCAGCGCGTGGATCAGATTCGACGATTGCGCCGCCCGCAGGAACCGTAGCGCGGCATCGAGGGCATTCTCTTGCGCCCCAAGGTGTTCCATGGTCGCGCGATAGGCGTCGAGCTGCCGGGAGAACGCTTCCTGCGCCGTGCGCACGATCAGATCCAGGCGCGTGTCGAACTGCCGGAACATGGCCCCGGCGGACAATCCGGCACGACCGCAGATCTCCTGCACGGTGGCCCGCTGATAGCCGACCTCACCGATCGCGGCGATGGTCGCGTCGACCAGCTTGGCCACCGTCGTGGCCCGGCGCTCCTGTTGGGTGCGGCGCGGGCGCGAAACTTCACTCACGTCGCACCATCCTGCCGTGCGCGTGACGGCATGCGAAGCAGCGGCCCGGGGTGACCGTTGACACATTCCATTTCCGCATCATATGGTCTGCATCGCAACTTAGAAACCAAGCGCTTCCTATCTATGAGTGAGGCGCTCTGCCGTCAGGGGCGGCACGAAGGAGTTCGATATGACAGCGGGGACTCGAACCACGATCGCGCAGGCCGCCCTGGCCATAGCGGCGGGACTGACGGTGACCATCTGCCCGGTGATAACCAATACGGCTGCGGCGGAACCGGTTACGGTGGAACCAGCGCTGCCGTTCCCGGTGCCGCCCGCTCCGCCGTATCTGGATCCGGGCTTCTACCAACCCGATCCGGCACGGGTGGCCGCGGCGCGACCGGGCGAGATCCTCTCCGCCCGGCAGGTGAACCTGGCCAATTTCTGGCTGCTGCCGCTCAATACGAACGCCTGGCAGCTGTCCTACCGCAGCACCAATACCCGCGGCGAGGCCATCGCCGCCGTCGCCACCGTCATCGTGCCGCACCGTCCCGCGCCCAGCGGTGAGCGCGGTCTGCTCTCCTTCCAGTTCGCCGAGGATTCGCTGTCTCAGAACTGCGCACCCTCGTACACCCTCCAGATGGGTTCACTGCCGAACCCGTTGAACCCGGTCATCTCCGCCGAATTCATCGAAGTGCAGGCCATGTTGCAGCGCGGGCACGCTGTGGTGATCCCGGATCATCAGGGCCCGAACGCGGCGTACGCGGTCGGCCCGCTCGGCGGGCGCATCACCCTCGACGGCATTCGCGCCGCCGAGAATTTCGAGCCCGCCGGACTGCCCGGCACCGCGACTCGCGTTGCGCTGTGGGGATATTCGGGCGGGGCGATCCCCACCGCGCACGCGGCCGAACTCCAGGCCGACTACGCGCCGGAACTGAACCTCACCGGTTCGGCAACGGGCGGTCTGATGGCCGATATCCGCATGGCCGTCGACTACAACAACGGCACCTCCACCTTCGGCGGCGCGGTATTGGGCGGCCTGTTCGGTGTCGCCCGCGAGTACCCGCAGGTCGCGCAATTCATCGACCAGCATATGAACCCGCTCGGCAAAGCCGTGCGCCTGGTACACGAAGGCCAGTGCGTCGCACTGCAATTCGCCGGATTCCCGTTCATCAACATCAAGGGTCTGTTCGACTATCCGGGCGATCCCATGCGCTCCCCCGAAATGCAGCCGGTGCTGGACGAACTCGGTCTCGGCCGCCGCGGCACACCGAGCGCGCCCGTCTACATCTATCAGGCTCCGCTCGATGAGGTGATGCCGATCAACGCGGTCAACAACCTCTACGACACCTACTGCCAGGACCCGAACGCGCGCGTGGCCTACACCCGCGACCTGCTCAGCGAACACGGCATCGCCGCCGTCGCCGGAACCGCGAGCGCGGTGCTCTGGCTCGACGACCGCCTCAACGGCGTCCCGGTCCCCACCGGATGCCATCAGCGCGATGTCCCCACCGAAATCCTGGATCCGGGCGCGGTCGCGGCCTTCGCCGACGCGATCGGCGGCACGCTCGCGGCCGCGCTCGGTATGCCGGTCTGAATCCGTACGATCGGCTACATGTCAGCAACTCGCAGGTGGTGCGCACTGCTCGTCTTGACGGCGGGCGCGATGGCCGGATGCACGAATTCCCAGCAGGCCAGTGATCAGCCGCGGGAAACACCGATGGGACGAGCGTTCGTATCGACCGAGGTCAAAGGCACCGCCATTCCCGGCGGCGGGCCTTTGACCCTGCGCTTCCAGGACGGGCGGGTGACCGCGAACGCGGGCTGCAATACCGCCACCGGACCGGTCACCCTGGATGGGAACACCCTGAAGGTCGGCGAACTCGCGACCACGATGATGGCCTGCCCGGGCGATGTCGCCGGGGCGGACGGTTGGGTGGCGGGACTGCTGCACTCCTCCCCCACCTGGAAGCTCAATGGCTCGGATCTGACCCTCACCGGAAACGGCAATACGGTGACCATGCTGGACCGCAAGGTCGCGCATCCGGACAAGTCGCTCACCGGCACCCCGTGGATCGTCGACGCGCTCGTTCGCAATAACGGCGTGGAACGCTCCCAGACCCTCGACGAGGTGCGCCCGACCCTGACCATCGCACCCGATGGCAGCGTCTCCGGTAGCGCGGGCTGCAACCGCATGACCGGCCGCGCCGAGATCACCGGTTCCGATATCAGCTTCCATATCGCCACCACCAAGATGATGTGCGATCCGCAGGTGATGGACGTGGAACGGGCGGTGCTCCAGGCATTGGACGGGAACGCCACCGCCACAGTCGATTCCGACACCTTGACGCTGCGCAACACGGGCAACGGCACCGGTCTGAACCTGCGCGCGGAGTAGGCGCGCACGCCGAAATTCGTTGTCGCCGGACGGTATCGGAGCGGTACCGTCCGGCGCTATGCATACGAGATACCTCAATGTGGTGGATGTGGAGGCCACCTGCTGGCAGGGCCCGAATCCGCCCGGACAGCCGATGGAGATCATCGAGATCGGGCTGTGCGTGCTCGACCTCGAGGCCCGCGAGCGCGTGTCCAAGCACAGTATCCTGGTTCGCCCGGAGCGCTCGACGGTGAGCGAGTTCTGCACCCAACTGACCACCCTCACCCCGGAGCTGGTGGCCACCGGCATATCCTTCGCCGAGGCCTGTGAGCTGCTGCGCACCGAATTCCATTCCGATTCCCGGCCGTGGGCCAGCTGGGGCGCGTACGACCGCCAGCAGTTCGAACGCCAGTGCGCCGCAACCCAAGTGCGCTATCCGTTCGGATCGAAGCACACCAATGCCAAGATCGCCTTCTCCGAATCCCGCGATACCGGGCACCGCTTCGGCATGGCGGGTGCATTGAAGGCCGCCGATATCCCACTCGAGGGCACCCACCATCGCGGCGGCGATGACGCCTGGAATATCGCCGCGCTCATCCTGGACATGATGCACCGCGACCGCTGGCCCGAATAGCCCGCCGGAAGTTCGCCGAGGCGGCACAATCGAGGGAGTTCGCGACCAGCCGAGGCCACCGGAATTGCGCCGGACCTGCGCATTCCACCTCTACTCTGATAGCCCGGCGTACGCGACATATCGGACATACGGGAGAGGGTGGGTCGCATCAACGAGCGGGAGGCCGAACTCGACGGCTGGTTCCGGGCGGAAATCGCGGCGACGCGACCGGGACCCACACGGCCACAACAGGAATCGCTCGAACCGGGCAGCGGGCTCACCGGTGCGCAGGTGCTCGAATTGTTCGAGGCGCAGGCCACCTCGAGACATCTGGATCTGGCGGCGCGACAGCTCGCCCGCGACGGGGTCGGCTACTACAGCATCGGATCCTCCGGGCACGAGGGCAATGCGGCGGTAGCCGCGGCATTGCGTGTCAACGACCCCGCACTGCTGCACTATCGCTCGGGCGCGTTCTTCGCGCACCGCACCCGCCAGGTCGGCGGCATCGATCCGATCCGCGATGTGCTGCTGGGCATCACCTCTGCGGTCGCGGATCCGATTTCCGGTGGGCGGCACAAGGTTTTCGGCAGCAAGGCCGCGCACATCATTCCGCAGACCTCCACCATCGCCTCGCATCTGCCGCGCGCGGTCGGGCTGGCGTTCGCACTCGAGCGCGCCGCGCAGATGAAGGTGGCCTGCCCGTGGCCGTCGGACGCGGTGGTGGTGTGCAGTTTCGGTGACGCGTCTGCCAATCACTCCACCGCCACCGGGGCGATCAATACCGCCGTGTACACCGCGCAACTGGGCGTGCCCGCGCCGATTCTGTTCGTGTGCGAGGACAACGGCATCGGCATCAGCGTGCCCACCTCGCGCACCTGGATCGAACAGGCCTACGGCGCGCGGCCCGGACTGCGCTATTTCGAGGCCGACGGGGCCGAACTGACCGATGCCTTCGCCATCGCCCGCGAGGCGGCGAATTGGGTTCGCGCACATCGCAAACCGGCATTCCTGCGATTGCGCACCGTGCGCCTGCTCGGACACGCGGGCTCCGATGTCGAATCGGCCTACCGGCGGCCCGCCGAACTGGCGGCCGATCTGCGCGGCGATCCGGTGACGCGCACCGCGCGACTGCTCATCACGGCGGGCTTCGCCACACCCGGTGAGATGCTGCGCCGGTACTCCGATATCGGTTCGCGGGTCACCGCCACCGCCGAAAGCATCAGGGGCGAAGCACAACTCACCTCCGCCGCCGCGATCATGGCCCCGCTCGCGCCCGCCCGGCCCACCGTCGTCCGCACCGATGCCCTGCGCGGCACCACGAGTTCGCCCGGTGACACCGATGCCGGGGCCCCGATGACGTTGGCGCAGGCCGTGAATCACACCCTCGCGCAGTTGCTCGCACGCGATTCCGATGTCCTGGTCTTCGGCGAGGATGTCGGCCGCAAGGGCGGCGTGTACGGCGTCACCAAGGGTTTGCAGCAGACCTTCGGTGTGCGAAGGGTTTTCGACACGCTGCTCGATGAGCAGAGCGTGCTGGGCACCGCCCTGGGCGCGGCGCTGGCGGGCTTCGTGCCGATTCCGGAGATCCAGTACCTGGCGTACGTGCACAACGCCGAGGATCAGCTGCGCGGTGAGGCGGCGACGCTGTCGTACTTCTCCAACGGTCAGTATCGCAATCCGCTGGTGGTGCGGATCGCGGGATTGGCCTATCAGAAGGGCTTCGGCGGTCACTTCCACAATGACAATTCCATTGCGGCACTGCGGGATATCCCCGGCGTGGTGATCGCCGCGCCGTCCCGCGCCGATGACGCGGCGGCCATGCTGCGCACCTGCGTCTCCGCGGCGCGGGTGGATGGCCGGGTGTGCGTGTATCTGGAGCCGATCGCGCTCTATCACACCCGCGATCTGTACCGCGGCGGTGACGGCGGCTGGCTGGCTCCGGCCGCGGCGGTGCGTCATGCCGAGATCGGCCGGGCGCGGGTGCACGGCACCGGGACGCATCTCACGATTGTGAGCTTCGCCAATGGCGTGCCCATGAGTTTGCGGGTCGCCCGGCGACTGGCCGAGCGCGGCGTGCACGCGCGGGTACTGGATCTGCGCTGGCTGGCCCCGCTGCCGGTCGAGGATCTGCTCGACAATGCTCGAGCCACCGGCCGGGTACTGATCGCCGATGAAACCAGGCGCAGCGGAGGCGTTTCCGAGGCGGTGTGCACGGCGCTGCTGGATGCCGGATTCGACGGCCGTATCGCCCGGGTGACCAGCGAAGACAGTTTCATTCCGCTCGGCCCCGCAGCGAACGCGGTGCTGCTGGATGAGGACCGGATCGAGGCGGCGGCGGATAAGTTGCTCGCGGCGCTCTGAGATCCGCCGGATCGACGGCTACGGCGCTCGAATCGGGTCGGAATTCCTCGGTGACGGAGGGTGGCAACGAGCGGAGCGAGCCCGATGAGGGGTGGTCCCCCGTCCGCTCGTTGCCGGCGCCGGTCCGGTCGGCGCCCCTGTGCCGATGAGGGGGCGGCACAAGCTTTATCTACTATCTCCGTACGTAGATAGTATTACCGTACGAGGGTCCTACATGGCAATACCCGGGTGTGACAGTAAGGGTTCCCTCAGGTTTCGTCCGTACACTCGGGCCGACCAACGGGAGGAGTTCGATGCGGGCGGATGGACGGCGGTTGGTCCGATGAGCGTTGCCGCGTGTCTCGCGCTCTACGGATTCGCCGTCGCGGTGCTCGCGCCGCGACTACTACGCCTGGTGGAACACGGGGGCGCCACACCCCGGGTGGCCCTGGCCGCCTGGCTGTCCTCGATCGCGTCGACCGTCCTGGCTTGGGCGGTGGCGCTCGCGATTCTCATCCTCGACCTTGCCACACACCGGGTTTCGAGTGTGCCGCACCGCTTCATGGACAGCTGCCTGGTGCACCTGCACGATGCGGTGATCGGCGATTACGGCCTGCCCGTGCAGACCGGACTGCTGCTGCTGTCCGGAGTCGCCGCCCTGGCCGCCGGACTGGTTGCCGCCCGATTGGTGCGGACGCTGATGAAGGCCCGGCGCACCACGCACGAGCACGCGCGAATGGCCCGCCTGGCGGGGCGGCATCATGCCGGATTGGACGCGGTGATCCTCGAGGTCGATCAGCCCGCCGCGTATTGCGTTGCGGGCAAACCACATACGGTCGTGGTCAGTCGCGGCGTGCTCAGCGCGCTGGAAGACGAGCACCTGGAAGCGGTGCTCAGCCATGAACGCGCGCACCTGGAGGGCAGGCATCACCTGATCCTGGCGCTCACCCGGGGCCTGGCCACCGTCATGCCGCGCATCGAGCTGTTCACGCACGGCGCGGCCGAGGTGGCGCGACTGCTGGAGATGATCGCCGATGATGCCGCGGCGCGAATTCACGGCCGCGGCACCGTACTTCAGGCGCTGCTCACCCTCTCCGGCATCGCCGACGGACCCGCGGGCGCGCTCGGTGTCGCCGAAGTCGGGCTGGCGGTGCGGGTCGAGCGGCTGGCCGAGCCCGCCGCCCCGGCCCAGCGCACCCGGGCCCGGGTGACGCTCACCGCCGCGGCCGGAGCGGCGGTGCTGATTCCGCTCGCAGCGGTGGGTGTGGGGGTAATGGGCCTGGTGATATGCCCGCCGGTGGGGTGAGGGTGCGGTCCAGCCGATACAGCGCGGTCGCCGCGATGACGCCGATCCCGATCAGGCCGATCCACACCGCCCGATCCATACCCGCCGTACGGGCCGCGCCCACGATGACGCCGGTGGCCAGATTGCCGATCAGGATGCCGACGCCCACCACGGTGTTGTAGAAGCCGTAGTGGGTGGCAACGAGGCGGTCTCCGGACAGCGAGACCACGGTATCCATCTCGAAGGGAAAGACGGCGGCCGTGCCGACGGCCAGCAGGGCCGCTGCGATCAATAGCGCGATGATGGCGGCTACCGAACCGAAAGGCTGTGCGGCGGGCACGATTACAAGCGGCAGGAAAGCCGCCGACAGCATCGCCATACCCGCGACCAGACTGCGGCCGGAACCCCAGCGGGCGCGCAGCCACGCGGTGATGCGCAATTGCCCGGCGACGGCGACCACGCCGGAGATGACGAACACCGCCGAGGTCACCATTTGCGCGCTGTCACCGGCGATATAGCCCGCCTGCAACGGCAACGCCAGATACACCTGGAACGAGAGCACATACGAGCCGATCATGGCCACCGAGAAGGCCAGGAAACGGCGATTGCCGATGATCGTGCGCCAGTCCTGGAGTACCGAGGCTCCGGTCGGGGCGGCCGCCTTGCGCGTGGGCAGGGCGAACAGCTGTGCCACCGTCAGGGCCGCGAAGACCACCGCCGCCGCGGCCGCCGTGACGCGAAACTCGAAGGCCAACAACGCGAGTCCCACCAATGGTCCCGCGAGAATACCCGCCTGGTAGAAGACGTTGAAGACCGCGAATGCTTCGACGCGCCGCTCCCCCGCCTCCGCCGCCAGATAGGCGCGCACTGCCGGATTGAACAGCGCGCCCGCGAATCCCGTTGCGGCCGAGGCGATCAACAGTCCGGGGAGCGATGAGGCGAAGGCCAGCAGCGCGAAACCTCCGGTGCGCAGCAGACATCCGGCCACGATGAGCGGTTTGTAGCCGAGCCGATCCGCGAGCGTCCCGCCCAGCAGGAACATGCCCTGCTGGGAGAAATTGCGGACCCCGAGCACCAGCCCGACCGCCCACGCCGCCAAACCCAGTGGCCCGGCGAGGTATCCGGCCAGATACGGCATCAGCATGTAGAAGCCGAGGTTGATGCCGAACTGGTTGACCATGAGCAGTTGCGCCGCGCGATCGAAACCGCGGAACTTCGACAGCACGCTCATCGCACCCGCTCCACGGTGAATCGGCTGGGATCGAGCACGGTGTCACAGCGCGTCCAGGAATCGACCTGCCGCTGCGCGGGATGTGCCAGGACATCGGGTTCAGTGGGCGGGGTGATGTCCAGCAGGCCGTGTTCGGCGCAGTAGTCGTCGTTGTAAACGGTGTCGAAATAGCGGTGCGGGCCATCGGGAAACACCGCCGCGACCGTGGCGTCCGCACCGTAGGTGCGGGCCGCCCAGCCCGCTACCAGCGCGACCGCGCCGACGCTCCAGCCGCCGCTGGCCAGGTGGGTGGCCGCGAGCGTGCGGCAGGCCCAGACGGCCTCGGACGGTGCGACCCAATGGATTTCGGCGAACGCGTCGTAATCCACATTGCGCGGATAGATGCTCGAACCGAGTCCGCGCATGAGCCTGGTCCCAGCCCGCTGCCCGAAGATGGTGGAGGACACCGTATCCACGCCGATGAGCCGCAATCCGGGATTGACCCGGCGCAGCACCCGCGCCACACCCGCCGAATGCCCACCGGTACCGACCGCGCACACCAGCACATCGACGGTGCCAAGCTGTTCGATGAGCTCGAGGGCCAGGGATTCATAGCCGTCGACATTGTCGGGATTGCTGTATTGATCCGGGCACCACGAATCCGGTTCGGCCGCAAGCAGTTCGGCGACGCGATCGCGGCGCGCCTGCTGCCAGCCACCGATCGGATGCGGGGCCGTCACCATGTCCACGCGCGCGCCGTAGGCGGTGAGCATGCGCGCGACGATGGGTTCCAGCCCCGGATCGGTCACCAGGGTCACCGGGTGCCGGTACACCAGTCCGGCCAGCGCCAGGCCGAGACCCAAAGTCCCGCTGGTGGATTCGATGATCCGCGCACCGGGCGCGAGATCACCGCGCAGTTCGGCGCGCCGCACCATGTGCAATGCCGGGCGATCCTTCATACCGCCGGGATTGAAGCCCTCGAGTTTCGCCCAGAAGCCGCGGCCGCCGGGCGCGAACGGCTCCCCCACCCACAGCACCGGGGTATTGCCGACCAGGCCGCGCGGGCGGCGCGCCGCGCCGGGCGCGGCGATCACCTGCTCATCGACCAGGGCGGCGATCTTGCCGAGCATGATCTTGTCCATTGCGTATCGCTTTCGGTATCGAGCCGCCGGGGGCGGCCGAAGGACGCGGGCAGCGGACACCGGCCGATGGCGAACACACACCGGCCTGACGCTGACCGATCAGCGCCGGGCGATACACAGGCGCGTCAACAGCATTCGGCCGCTGACGACGGACGGCACCGGATTCGGCGGGCCGCGCCCGGAATCCGCGCCGGAGCAACGGGACGCGCCGAATACCGCCAGCGCGGCCGCGATGAGCAGCAGCGACTGCGAGTGCGGAATCTCCGGCGTCGCCGGCAGCGAGACCTTGAGACAGTGCTCCTGATGCGGTCCGCAATCCACGACTTGCGCTGCCGGACCCCGGAATTCACCCGGGATCACGGCGGCCACCAGTGGCGGGACCGCCGCGGCCATGCGGTGCACGCCCGCCACGGTCGCGCCGGTCACCGTCGCGGCACCGGCCCGCAGGATCGGCGGCAGGGCTGCCGACGCCACAACGGCTATCGACGCGGTACCGCCCGATTCGGCCGCCGGTGCGATCGCTTCCTCAGCGAGCGGCGTGCTGCCGTGATGGTGGCCGTCGCGGTGCGAGAGCGTGCAGTCGGCGACCACCGCCACCAGGAGCAGTACGGCGGCCAGCAGTGCCGTGAGCACCACCGAGGGCCGCCTCCGGGCTCGCCGCACGCCACCTCCCGACTCGAATCCGGTTGACCGGATGCTGGTTCCGAGGGATCACGTACGCCAGGGCGACATGATCGACACCGTCCGGAAACAATCTACTATCTCCGTACGTACTTAGTCGGAACCGTGTGAGCTAGCCGACGGTGGCGTTCGGCGCGCCGCGGATCGGCGTGTCAGCGCTTGCCGCGGGTCAGCTTGCGCAACGCCGCGCGCAGGCCCTCGGACTCCTCGGCGCTCATCTGCTCGACGAAATGCGCCAGCACCAAATCGGATCGGCCGCCGCTGCCCAGCGCCTCGCGCATGAGCCGGGCGCTGTATTCCTCGCGGCTCAGGGTCGGCCAGTACCGGTAGGCCTTACCGGCGCGCTCGCGCTCCAGCCAGCCTTTGCGATGCAGGTTGTCCATGGTCGACATGACCGTCGTGTAGGCGATATCGCGCTCGGCGGCCAAGCCGTCGAACACCTCGCGGACAGTCGTCTTCTCATTGCGATCCCAGATCCGTTCGATCACGACCGCTTCCAGGTCGCCGAAACCTCGCGCACCCATGCGTGTCACTCCTCATCTCACGACGCCTCATACGCCGTGCCTGGGCTCGAAGTCCTGGTGCGTGGTACTTGGAATAGGGGGGACGCCCGTACCTGCTCGAGCCGGTGTCCACTGGTCCGCAGCGTATGCCCTCACATACGTTCTACGTACGTAGACAGTAGTATCGTGCACCCGTGTGGGATTCCACGCAACTGGGCGGGAAATGTACACCCGTGGTTCACCTACTGGACAGTGAACACCCCGGCGGGAGTGTCTAGTCGGCTATGCGGTGCCCGGCCTCGCGGAGCACTTCGGAGGCTTCCACCAGCCGATGGTCCGGGACCAGCACCAGATCCGCGTGGTAGGTCGAGACCACGAATACCGGGATGGCGGCATCGGCGAGCGGGCCGACCAGCGCGGCCAGCATGCCGGGTTTGTCCAGGGCGTGCGGACCGTCGCCGTAGAAACCCTTCCAGCGCTCACCCTCGACCCAGCCCGGCGCCTCGCGAATCGCGGTGAGCCCCTCCGGCGCTCGCACCAGCGCGATCCAGTCGTCGTCTTCCGGGAAGGTCGAATTCGGCAGATGTTCCACCACGAATTGGGACGGGACTATGCGCAGACGCTGGCGGGCTGACATAGCTGCATCGTAGAGCCGGGCACCGACCGAATCCGCATCCGCGCACCGGGTAATTCGTGCATACGGGACAGCACAATCGGGAGCGGAGCGTCCGGCCGCGGCACCGATGGCGCGATCAGCGAGCCAAACCGGCGCGATGCGCGTACGCGATGGCCTGGCCGCGATCTCGGACGCCGAGCTTGCCGAAGAGCGAGTTGATATGGCTCTTGACGGTGCTCACACCGATGAACAGCTCCCGGGCGATCTCGGTGTTGTTGCGGCCCTTCGCCATCAGGCGCAGCACATCGAGTTCGCGATCGGTGAGATCGGCGGCCGGGGCGGCCGGGGTGTCGAGCGCGGCGACCAGGCGCGCGCCCACATCGGCGGCCAGGGTGGTGTGGCCGCTGGCGACCGAGCGAATCGCGGCGGCGATCTCGGCGCGGCCCGCGTCCTTGGTGAGGTAGCCGCGCGCGCCCGCGCGCAGTGCGCCCGCGATGGAGGCGTCATCGGCGTAGGTGGTCAGCACCAGCACCGCCGTTTCCGGATGGGTGGCGGTAATGGTCGCGGTCGCGGCGACGCCGTCGATACCGGGCATGCGCAGATCCATCAGCACCACCCGGGGTGCGAGGCGACGCACCAGTTCCACCGCCTCCGCGCCGTCGCGGGCCTCGCCCACCACCTCGACATCGGGGAGCAGGGACAGCACCGTACTGAGACCGTCGCGCACCGTGGTCTGATCATCGGCGACCACCACCGTGATCACCTGCGCGGCACCAGGATTCGCACCGTCCATCGACCGTCCTCCTTCCCCGCCGTCACCGTGCCGCCGACCGCCGCGATGCGTTCGCGCATACCGAGCAGACCCGCACCCGATCCGGAGCGGGCGAGCGTCCCGAGATGGGAGGCGATCGGATTCGACACCGTCCACTCGATCTGCGCCGGGGCATCGTGCCGCACGAGCGTAACCGGCTGCCCCGGAGCGTGTTTGCGCGCGTTCGTCAGCGCCTCCTGCACGGCCCGCGTCAGCGCCACCGTCACCTGCTCGCTCACGGCGGTGGTTCCCGCCGTGGGTGGATCGCTACCCTCGGTCTCATCGAAAGGCGTTTCCGCGCTTCGCATTTCGACAACGCCGCCCGCAGCACGATGCTCAGCCGCGAGCCGGTGCAGTTCGACGCCGAGGTCGATATCCTCCGACCGGAGCGTGCCCACCACGCGGCGGGCATCGGCCAGGCCCGAAACCGCCAGTGCGTGCGAGGCTTTCACCCGCTCCGCGGCTTGATCGGTCTTTCCCGCCTCCAGCAGCGCGTCGGCGGCATCGAGTTGCAGCACCAGGCCGCCCAGGGTGTGCGCGAGGACATCGTGGATATCGCGGGCGATGCGACCGCGCTCGGCCAGGGCGGCGGCGCGATCGCGTTCGGCGCGAATCACCCGGCTCTGCTCCACCAGCAGTCGATTCTGCTCGTTGGTGACGCGGGTCTGCCGGCGGTTCCAGCCCATCAGGGCAACGACGACGATGGAAATGGCCATGCCCAGGTAACCGGTCGCGCTGGAACCCGCCAGCACCGCGGACACGCACATGGCGGTCACCGTCACGGCCGCCATGGCGATACCGAACCACAGCGGATCGGTCAGCACCGCCACCGACAGGACCACCAGCACCAGGGCCGTGATCATCGATCCGGTCAGCTGCACGGCGGTCAGGCCGCCACCGATGGCCATGGCGGACAGAAAGATTCGCTCCGTACGCCGGGCGGTGAACGGGGTGAGCAGCCATCCCACCCAGCCGATCCAGGACACCGCGGCCGCGGCCGCCACCCACGGGTGATGCAGGCTCGAATCGTGCCAGGAGGTCGCGATCACCGCGACCAGCCCGATCAGGCGGAAGAGCCTGGTCAGGCGAGTCGGGGGCGTTCCGAGCAGCATTCGGATCAGTCTGCCGTAACCAGGTGCGACTGTGCGGCGCGACGGGCCAGCACCACGCCGCGACCCGCGCGATTCAGGGCGAGCATGATCAGAATCGCGCCAACCGAGGCCACCACATCCGCGCCCAGTTGCTTCGCGCCGATATCGACGCCGATGCGGACCGCCAGCAGGACCAGCCACAGCGCCGAGCCGAGCCAGCCGGTGCGCGCCTGCCACAGCTCGCCGGATCGGCGCACCTGCGACAGCGCGCCCATGGCGAGTCCGACCGCGATGCTCAGCGCCGCCGACACCACCAGCAGGACGATCGCCACCCCGCCGATTCCGGCCGCCGGGATCGCGGATTTGAGCTGTACGAATCCGATGACGCCGAGAATGATCGGGCCGCGCCACATGCGCATGGGGTCCAGGTCCTGCCAGCGGGTCTGGCGGAGCATGATCCAGCCGACCACCAGCACGATGATCGCGCCCTCGACTACCGCGTTCTGCAAGTTCATGATTCGAGCGTCGGGCACACAGGGATCGCGTCCCACCACCCCGGGGTGGAGTGCGGGTGGAAATCCCGCGATTTAGTGGTGGTGACCAAAATTCGGGTGACGGGCTGAGATGCGCGCCGTACGGTCTGGGATATGAGCATCAGTCCCAGGGAGATGGCCACGCGGAACGAAGCGATCGCGGACGCGGGCGGCTATCGCACGACCGACGGTATCGAGGTCGATATTCGGGCGGGCCTGGCGGCGGCGCGGGCCGGAACCGTCTCGTACGCACCCGAAGACGCCGTCGCCGGGGGCGAGCGCGGACCCTTCGCCGGGCAGATCGAAGTCACCGCCGAGGGCAGTATCGACGCGGCCCGGCGATTGTTCGAGGATGGCGGCCGGACGATCGGCGTGCTGAACTTCGCGTCGGCGCGCAATCCCGGCGGCGGGTACCTGCGGGGCGCGCGGGCACAGGAGGAGGATCTGTGTCGCAGCGCGCTGCTGTATCGCTGCCTGCTCGAGGCTCCGGATTACTATGCGGCACATCGTGATTCGACGGATCTGCGGTACAGCGACCGGGTGATCTTCTCGCCCGGGGTGCCGGTTATCCGGGATCGGCGCGGTGAGTTGCGCGCCGATCCGTACTCGATCTCCTTCCTGACCTCGCCCGCGCCGAATGCCGGTCAACTGAATTCGCGTTCGGGCCCGGGCGTTTCGGTGCGCGATGTGTTGAACGTGCGCGCGGACAAGGTCATCGCCGTCGCGGCTCGGCATGGAATCCGTGATCTGGTGCTGGGCGCGTGGGGGTGCGGGGTCTTCCGCAATGATCCCGCCGAGGTCGCCGCGGCCTTCGACTACGCCCTCGATACATACGGAGCATCGTTCGATCGGGTGGTGTTCGCCGTATGGGATCGCGCCGAGGTCTCCGCCAACCGCACCGCCTTCGAGGACAGGTTCCTCTCCCCCACAACACAATCCAGCGAAAGACAATGACGAACAACTTCGAGATCAGAGGCGATTACGACCGCGACAGCATTGTCGTGTACCAGGCATTCCGCGAACAGATCGCCGTGCCCGCGGTGGCGGCGCAGCGGTTCGTGCCGCCGTTCTCCACCAATCGCATGACCTGGATCAAACCGTCGTTCCGGTGGCTCATGCATCGCAGTAACTGGGCGCGCAAGCCCGGGCAAGAACGCATTCTCGCGGTGCGTATTTCGCGGGACGGCTGGGAAGAGGCGCTGGGGCACGCGGTGCTCACCGGTCATGACCGCCGGGTGTACGCCGACTCGACGGAGTGGCGAAAGGCGTTCTCGCGCGCGGTGGTTCACGTGCAATGGGATCCGGAGTACTCGCTGCGCGATGCCAAGCTCGATCATCGCAGTATTCAGGTGGGGCTGTCCCGGCACATTATCGAGCGCTATGTCGAGGAGTGGACCGTGGAGATTCGGGATCTGACGCCGCTGGTGCACCGGATGTCCGCGCATCTGCGCGCGGGTCATATCGAGCGCGCGAAGGCGCTGTTGCCGCCGGAGCGACCGTATCCGCTGACGGCGGAGCTCGCGCGGCGAGTCGGGGTGCGCTGAGGCGGCCACGAAGCGTTCCGCCGGGTCGCTGTGCGAGATCGGGTGAAAGCGCCACCCGGCGGCCCATTGCCGATTACCCTGCGAAACGCTTTCATTTCAGATCAGATGTGGGTCGCGACAGGCGTCGGGTTTCGTGCTGGCGGATCCGCCGAAAGGACCCTGCCGCATGCGTAAATCCCTGTGGGTCAATGGTATTGCCCTCACCGCCGCCGCGCTCATGAGCGCGGCCGGGCCCGCCTCCGCCACCGTGTCCGACACCATGGGCTACGACTCCACCTTCAAGGTCGGCGTCGATATCAAGCCCGGTGTCTACACCACCACCACGGCCGCCACCGTCTGCGCGTGGGCGCGGCTCTCGGCCATCACCGATGATCTCAGCGCCGTGCTGGAGAGCGGTGGCGCGATCAACGGCAAGGTGACCGTGGAGGTCAAATCCGGCGATATCGCGTTCTTCACCACCGGGTGCGGCACCTGGAAGTTGCAGACCACCACCAATATCTCGACCGGTTCCGGCGGCAGCGGATCGGGCACCGGTTCGTCCTAGGCGGCACCGCCGTGTCCACCCCCGGGTGGACACGGTTCGGCCCCGAGGTGGTGGTCGCGACGGCGCGCGAGGAGCACGCTGAAACACATGGTCATCATTCATCTACTGCCGAATATCGCGAGCTGGAGCGTGCAGGCGGTCGGGATCGTCTGGCTCGTCACGGCCGTCTGGTTCGCGGCGGTGCGCCGGGATACGACGCGCGGCAAACTCTGGCATTTCGCGCGCACCCTGCTGCCCGAACCGTGGATGATCATCGGTCTGGTCGCGCTGATCATCGTGTTGAACCTGCTGCCCGGCTCGCTCTGGGATCCGATCAGCTGGCGCAATCCCGCCCTGACCGAGATCGGGTCGGTGGTGGTGATCGCCTCGGCCGCGCTGATGATCTGGGCGCGGCTGGCGCTGGGGAATATGTGGGCCGGGCGGCCGATGATCCAGTCCGAACACGAATTGCGCACCGGCGGGCCATATCAGCTGGTGCGGCATCCGATCTACACCGGAATTCTCGGGGTCATGGCCGGGCTCATGCTGATGGCCGGCTTCGGGGCCTCGATCGTGACGTTCCTGTTCGTACTCGCGTGGCTGGTGCGGCGGGTGCACGAGGAGGATCGGATCCTGATCGATACCTTCGGTGCCGACTACCGGGAGTATCAGCAGCGGGTCGGGGCGCTGATTCCCTTGCCGCGCCGCATGATTCACCAGTGAGAGCTACTTGGTGGTGATGGTCTCCTCCGCCCACGGGGTGCAGGTCGACGATGCCAGGAAGTGCGTGGTGCAGCCCTGGACCTTGACGGTGTAGGTGGTGTGCGAATGCGCGTTGGTGATCTGGGTGTGGCCGCGGCTGCCGCCGGACACCTCGAACTGCGCCTCCGCGCGACCCGGACGGCTCCAGCGGACGTTATAGGCGTCGTACTTCTGATGACCGTCCCAGCCGATCTGGATGGTGGAACCGCTCTGATACAGCTCGGTGACGCACGGGCGATCCGCGGGGCACAGATGCTGGGCGCTCGCGACGCCCGCCGGGAGGACGGCGATCGATGAGCCCGCGATGGCCAATACGGCCCCGGCCAGGTAGCTATTTCTCATGTCGCGATACTCGGTGACCGCACTCTCGAAGCACTAAGCGGCAACTAACGAGACCGCTTCGCTAATATCTGGAGAATGCCCCTCGACAATGCGCGAGTTCAGGTAGACAGCGAGTTCGCGACCCTGCGAACGGTGGTCGTATCCCGCTCCGAGGTACGCGCTCCCAAGGATCTGGCAACTATCGGGCACCGTCCCCCGGTCCCCGATTCCGCCCAAGCCGAGGTCGCCGCCATCGCGGGCCACGATTTCGGCGAGGCCTTCCCCCGCGAACAGCTGCGCTGGGAGGCCGAACGCGACAATCTCGCCGCGGTGCTCCGCAAGCACGGCGTGGAGGTCCTGCGGCCCCGCCTGCTCACCGATGCCGAGAAGGCCGCGGGCGCGACCACCGGCTACGCCAACTTCTTCGTCCGCGACCCCTGGTTCACCATCGGCGACAACGTCATCGAGGGCGTCCTGCAATTCCCGCACCGCCGCAATGAAGTCCTCACCAGCCGCGAACTGCTCGTCGAACACGTAATCCCGAGCGCCGCAAGCTATGTCGCCCTCCCCACCCCCGCCATCCCGGATCCCGGCACCGGCGCGGGCCCCGGCCCCTTCCTCGAAGGCGGCGACATCCTGGTCCTCGGCAAACACATCTTCGTAGGCGCGTCCGGAATGGCCACCAACGCCGCCGGCATCGAATGGCTCACCAAATACCTACGCCCCCAAGGCTTCATCGTCACCACCGTCCCCCTCCCCGCCCACGTCCTACACCTGGACTGCGCCTTCGGCATGGTCCGCGAAGGCCTGCTCATCAGCTGCCCCGACCGACTCCCCCAAGGCCTCCCCGCTCCCCTCGAAGACTGGGACCAAATCCACGTCTCCGAAACCGAAGCCGAAGCCATGGCCACCAACGGCCTCCCCATCAACCCCACCACCTACATCCTCGACCCCGAATTCGACCGAGTAGCCGCCGCCCTCCAATTCCGAGGCATCACAGTAGAACTCATCGACTTCACCATCTCCCGCACCTTCGGCGGCGCCTTCCGCTGCTCCACCCAACCCCTCAACCGCACCGACTGAGCCGTGAAAACGGCGCAGGGGCCGGACATCTGGTGATGTCCGGCCCCTGTGGGGTGGTGTGACCGTTATGGGAGGGGGCCGCCGGCGGCGATGGCTGAGAGGGTGGCGAATTCGTCGCCCTTCAGGGAAGCGCCGCCTACGAGGGCTCCGTCGATATCGGTTTGGCTGATCAGTTCGCCTACGTTCTTGGCGTTGACCGAGCCACCGTAGAGGACTCGGACTCCGGCTGCCACTTCGGGATTCGCCAGGTCGGCGAGTTCCTTGCGGATGGCGCCGCAGACCTCTTGCGCGTCCGCGGGGGTGGCTACCTTGCCGGTGCCGATGGCCCAGACGGGCTCGTAGGCGATGACGACCTTGGAGATTTCCTCGGCGGTCAGGCCCTTGAGCGAACCACGCAGCTGTTCCAGGTTGTACTGGACGTGGGTCTTGGATTCGCGGACGCCCAGGCCCTCACCGATGCAGACGATCGGGGTGATGCCGTATTTGAGCGCCTGCTTGGCCTTGGCCAGCACCGTCGCGTCGTCTTCCAGGTGGTACTGGCGACGCTCGGAGTGACCGACGACCACGTAGGTGCAACCCAGTTTGGCCAGCATGGAACCGCTGATCTCGCCGGTGTAGGCACCCTCGTCATGGGTCGAGACATCCTGCGCGCCATAGGTGAGCAGGAGGCGGTCGCCTTCGATGAGGGTTTGCACGCTGCGCAGATCGGTGAACGGCGGGATGACCGTGACATCGACCTTCGCGAAGTACTTCTCGGGCAGGGCGAAGGCGATCTTCTGCACCAGAGCGATGGACTCCAGGTGGTTCAGATTCATCTTCCAGTTGCCCGCGATAAGAGGCTTACGTGCCATTGCTCAGTCCTCCAGTACCGCGATGCCGGGAAGTTCCTTGCCCTCCAGGTACTCCAGCGACGCGCCGCCACCGGTGGAGATGTGCGAGAAACCGTCATCGGGCAGGCCGAGGGTGCGCACGGCCGCGGCCGAATCGCCGCCACCGACCACGGTGAACGCGCCCTTGCCGGTGGCGACCACGATCGCCTCGGCAACACCGCGGGTACCGGCGGAGAACTTCTCGAACTCGAACACGCCCATGGGCCCGTTCCAGAACACCGTCTTGGCCTCGGTCAGCAGTGCGCCGAACCGATCGGTGGACTCCGGACCGATGTCCAGACCCATCCAGCCTTCGGGAATCTCGTTGGCGGGCACCACCTTCGACTCCGCGTCGGCGGCGAACTTATCCGCCACCACGATATCGCGCGGCAGGTGGATCACATCGGCGTACTTGTCGAGCAGACCCTTGCAGGTGTCGATCATCTCTTCCTGCAACAGCGAACCGCCAACCGGAAGTCCTTGCGCCGCAAGGAAGGTGAAGCACATACCGCCGCCGATGACCAGCGTGTCGACCTTCGGCGCGAGCGCCTCGATGACAGCCAGCTTGTCGGAGACCTTGGAACCGCCGAGCACGACCGCGTACGGCCGCTCCGCGTTCTCGGTGAGCTTCTTCAGAACCTCGGTCTCGGCCGCGACCAGCCCGCCCGCGTAATGCGGAAGCAGCTTGGCCACATCGAATACCGACGCCTGCTTGCGGTGCACGACACCGAAACCGTCGGAAACGAACGCACCGTCATCGCCGACCAGCTCGACCAGCGCCGCGGCCAGCTTGGCCCGCTGCGCGTCGTCCTTGCTGGTCTCACGCGCGTCGAAGCGAATGTTCTCCAGCAGCAACACATCACCGTCGGTGAGGCCCTCGGACCGCGCGAGCGCGTCCTGCCCCACCACGTCACCGGCGAGCTGCACATTGCGGCCCAGCTCTTCGGCCAGACGCGCAGCTACGGGAGCGAGCGAAAGCTTCGGATCCGGCTCACCCTTCGGGCGGCCCAGATGCGCGGTCACCACCACTTTCGCGCCCGCCTCGGCGAGCGCCTTGATGGTCGGCGCCGACGCGATGATGCGGCCCGGATCGGTGATAGCACCGTTGTCGTCGAGGGGAACGTTCAGGTCGGAGCGCACGAGCACGCCCCGACCCTCGACACCCTCGCTCAGCAGATCCTGGAGTGTCTTGATCGCCATCGCGCTTACAGGGACTTGCCGACGAGACCGATGAGGTCGGCCAGGCGGTTGGAGTAGCCCCACTCGTTGTCGTACCACGAGGCGACCTTGACCTGGTTGTCGATGACCTGGGTCAGCGGCGCGTCGTAGATGGACGAGTGCGGGTCGGTCACGATGTCGGTGGAGACGATCGGATCGGTGTTGTACTTCAGGATGCCCTTGAGCGGTCCGTCGGCGGCGGCCTTCATGGCGGCGTTGATCTCGTCGACGGTCGCGGCCTTCTTCAGCACGACGGTCAGGTCGGTGAGCGAACCGGTCGGAACCGGCACGCGCAGCGCGTAACCGTTGAGCTTGCCCTGCAGTTCGGGGAGCACCAGGCCGATGGCCTTGGCAGCGCCGGTGCCGGTGGGCACGATGTTCAGCGCGGCGGCGCGGGCGCGACGCAGGTCCTTGTGCGGGGCGTCCTGCAGGTTCTGGTCCTGGGTGTACGCGTGCACGGTGGTCATCAGACCGTGCTCGATGCCGAAGGAGTCGTTGAGCACCTTGGCAATCGGGCCCAGGCAGTTGGTGGTGCACGAGGCGTTGGAGATGATGTTCTGCGAGCCGTCGTACTTGTCGTCGTTCACGCCCATCACGATGGTGATGTCCTCACCCGAGGCGGGGGCGGAGATGATGACCTTCTTGGCGCCGGCGGACAGGTGACCCTTCGCCTTGGCGGAGTCGGTGAAGATACCGGTGGACTCGACGACCACGTCGACACCCAGCTCGGCCCACGGCAGGGCGGACGGGCCCTCCTTGATGGCGAGCGCCTTGATGCGCTGCTCACCGACAACGATGAAGTCACCGTCGACCGAGACGTCCTGCGGCAGGCGACCCAGGATGGAGTCGTACTTCAGCAGCGTCGCCAGAGTCTGGATATCGGTCAGGTCGTTCACCGCGACAATCTCGATGTCGGTGGTGCCGAGGGCCTTCAGCGCCTCTACGGCCCGGAAGAAGTTACGTCCGATGCGGCCGAAGCCGTTGATACCTACCCGGACAGTCACGTTATCGCTCCTCAGTTGTGTCGCGGAACTTATTCTGTTGCACCCTCACCCTAGACCGTCACGCGGATGTAACGGACAGGCCCCTCTCACGGCCGTATGGCCCGGTGTGAGCAGGTCGCAGCGTCCGTACGGAACGGTCTGCGAGGGTGCGCTGAAACACCGATGGCACCGCACCCTTTTCGAGGTGCAGCGCCATCGGATCATTATGTCCGATTTCAGGACATGATCACGCCTCTTCCAACAACTCCGCGGTAACAGCGGATTCGGTGTCCGGTATGCCAAGTTCCTTGGCGCGCCGGTCAGCCATCGAGAGCAGTCGCCGGATACGGCCTGCCACAGCGTCTTTCGTCATCGGCGGGTCGGCCAGCTGGCCGAGCTCCTCCAGCGACGCCTGACGGTGCAGTACACGCAACTTGCCGGCGGCGGCCAAATGATCGGGCACGTCGTCGGCCAGAATTTCCAGCGCGCGTTCGACGCGCGCTGCGGCTGCTACCGCGGCCCGAGCCGAGCGACGCAGATTGGCGTCGTCGAAGTTCGCGAGACGGTTCGCCGTCGCACGCACCTCGCGGCGCATGCGCCGTTCCTCCCAGGTGAGCCGGGTGTCCTGCGCACCCATGCGGGTGAGCAGGGCGCCGATGGCCTCACCATCGCGCACCACGACGCGGTCGGTACCGCGTACTTCGCGTGCTTTGGCCGAAATGCCCATGCGGCGAGCGGCACCGACCAGGGCCAGCGCGGCCTCCGGTCCGGGGCAGCTGACCTCCAGCGCGGAGGAACGGCCCGGCTCGGTGAGCGAACCGTGCGCGAGAAACGCTCCGCGCCAGGCGGCTTCGGCATCACCGATGCTGCCGCCGACCACCTGCGCGGGTAGACCCCGCACCGGCCGCCCGCGCACATCGAGTAGGCCGGTCTGGCGCGCCAGCGCCTCGCCTTCCTTGGAAACCCGTACCACGTACCGGGAGGTTTTCCGGAGTCCGCCCGCACCCAGGACATGCACATCGGAGCCGTATCCATACAGCTCGAAGATCTCGCGTCGCAGTCGGCGCGCGATGGAACCCATGTCCACCTCTGCCTCCACGATCACGCGACCACCGACGATGTGCAATCCACCGGCGAACCGCAGTAGCGCGGACAGTTCCGCCTTGCGCGAGCTCACCTGAGAAATGGTGAGCCGGCTCAGCTCGTCCTTCACTTCCGCTGTCATCGCCACGAGACGCGCTCCTTTCCACCCAACCCGGTGCGCACATGTTGGCCCATATGCCGTCCTTCGACTCGAAGCCCTGCTGATTCCGGCCGAGGTTGCCGGATCACCTGATCCAGTGCGGCGGCAAGCTTTCCGGGGTGGTGCCGGTCTGTCCCGGCCTCGGCGACATCAGCGAAGGTTACTCGTGCTCGCAGCTGTTCGGCAGCTCTTGCCACATGTTCGCGCTCCCTACCCTCGGGTACGGATCCGGAATCCACCAAAACATGGTCGACCGTGAAATCCGGTGCGTGCTGGGACAATACATGGAGATGCCGTTCCGCGGAGAATCCGGCCGTTTCGCCCGGTTCCGCAGCGAGGTTGAGCACCAACACTTTCCGCGCCCGAGTGTGCAGTAGAGCTTCGTGCAAATCGGGCACGAGAACGTGTGGAATCACGCTCGTGAACCAACTGCCCGGGCCCAGCACCACCACGTCGGCGTGCTCGATTGCCGAGGTCGCCTCGGGGCACGCGGGCGGATCCGACGGAATCAGCCGCACCCGCCGCACCTTGCCGGGCGTGGTCGCCACGGCCACCTGACCTCGAATGCAACGGCTCACCCGGGGGTCGCCCTCCAGGCCCGCGACATCGGCTTCGATGGTCAGCGCGATCGGCGACATGGGTAGCACGCGACCGGTGATCCGCAGGATCTTGCCCGCTTCGTCAAGCGCCGCAATGGGATCCCCGAGCTCCTCGGTGAGGCCCGCCAGGATCAGGTTGCCGACCGAATGCCCGGCGAGTGCGCCGGAGCCGCCGAAGCGATGCTGCAGGGTCCGCGCCCAGACGCCGTCGGACTCTTCGGCCAAGGCCGCCAACGCCATTCGCAGATCACCCGGCGGTAGCATGCCGAGTTCGGCCCGCAGCCGTCCGGAGGACCCACCGTCATCGGCGACCGTCACCACCGCCGTGATCTTGCGAGTCAGCCGTCGCACCGCCGTCAGCGTCGCGTACAGACCGTGTCCACCGCCCAGCGCGACAATCGCCGGGTTGGTTTCGCGCGCACTCATTCCCGCCCCAAATCCCGATGAACCACGCGAACAACGTCCCCCGATCCGTTGTTCGCGCCGGCGCCGAGTAGTTCACCCAGTGCCTCCGCTATCGCCACACTGCGGTGCTTGCCGCCGGTGCAGCCCACTGCCACGGTCATGTATCGCTTCCCCTCTTGGCGGTAGCCCTCGGTGGTGAGATCGATGAGGTGGCGGCCGGTACCCAGATAATCCTGGGCACCCGGACGTGACAGCACGTACTCACTGACCGGGGCATCCTGTCCGGTCTGTTCGCGGAGTTCCGGGACCCAATGCGGATTGGGCAGGAAACGCAAATCCAACACCATATCGGCGTCCAGTGGAACTCCGTACTTGAAACCGAACGATTGGATTGTTAATTGGAGGGCGGTGGGGGTGGCCCCGCCGTAGGCCTCTTCCAGCTTTCGGTGCAGCTGGTGAATCGATAGCGCGGTGGTGTCGATGACCAGGTCGGCCGCGGTCTTCACCGAGGAAAGCCGCGCACGCTCGGCCGCGATGCCCGCGGTCAGCGTGCCGTCGGCGCTCTCGCTCTGCAGCGGATGGCGCCGCCGGGCGAACCCGTAACGACGGATCAGAACATCGTCGGAGGCCTCCAGGAAGAGAATGCGGGTCGGCACGCCCGCGGCGCGCAATTGTTCGGTGACCGCCGAGAGATTCCCGGTGAAGAAACGGCTGCGCACATCCATGACCATGGCGAGCTTGCGAATCGGTGGAACGGCACTCTCGCCGAGTTCGACCAGGCGGCCGATCAACTCGGGCGGCAGATTGTCGGCCACGTAGTAGCCCAAATCCTCGAGCACCTTCGCAGCGGTACCACGCCCCGCTCCGGATAAACCGGTGACGATGACCACCTCGACCGGTTGCTCACCGATCTCGGTCGTACTGCTGGATTTTGCGACCGCATTGCTGCTGGCTTCGACGCGCGTCATGTCCTACCGGGTTCGTCTCTGAGGGTCCCTCGATCATCCTGCACCGATACCCGATTGCCGCGCAGGCGCACGCTCGAGGAGAGACACAGATGTAATTCTCCCTCCCGACCTGCACAGTCGGCGTGTCGCGCGACTCGCTCTCGGCGTGTCGCGCTACTGCCCAGGGATGAACTAGTCGGTATGCAAAGCAGCGAGCACTGCCTTGGCCGTAGCCATCCCGATGCCCGGGACCTCGGTGATCTGCTCCACCGTAGCCTCCTTGAGCTTGGCGACCGATCCGAAGTGCGTCACCAGCGCCGTTTTCCGGGTTTCGCCCAGGCCCGGCACGGTATCGAGCACCGAGGCGGTCATCCGGCGCGAACGTTTGCTGCGATGGAAGGTGATGGCGAAACGGTGCGCCTCATCGCGCACGCGTTGCAGCAGATACAGCGCCTCACTGGTGCGCGGCATGATGACCGGATCGGGTTCGTTCGGCACCCAGACCTCTTCCAGGCGCTTGGCCAGGCCGATGACCGCGACATCGGTGATGCCGAGTTCGTCCAGGATTTCCGCGGCCGCGTTCACCTGGGGTGCGCCGCCGTCCACCACGTACAGGTTGGGCGGATAGGCGAAGCGACGCGGTTTGCCGGTCTTGGGATCGATTCCGGGCAGGCCGGGTTCCATTGCGTCCGAATCGGATTCGGCGAGCTCGGCCGCCTCGGCGGCATCCAGATCGCGGCGTAGCTTGGCGAAGCGGCGGCGGGTGACCTCGGCGATGCTGGCCACGTCATCGGAGCGGCCGTCACCGGCGGCCTCCTTGATGGCGTAGTGCCGGTACTCGGACTTGCGCGCCAGACCGTCCTCGAACACGACCAGCGAGGCCACCACATCGGTGCCCTGTACGTGGCTGATGTCGACGCATTCGATGCGCAGCGGGGCGCTGTCCAGATCCAGGGCGTCCTGGATCTCCTGGAGTGCGGCCGAGCGGGCGGTGAGATCGCCTGCGCGCCTTAGCTTGTGCTGTTGCAGCGCCTCCTGCGCATTGCGCTGCACGGTCTCGGCGAGCGCCTTCTTATCGCCGCGCTGCGGGATGCGGAGCTGCACCGCGGAGCCGCGCAGGGTGGAGAGCCACTGCTGCACCTGTTCGGCGTCCCGGGGCAGAGCGGGGACCAGGACTTCGCGCGGCACCACATTGCCGGGCTGTTCCTCACCGGTCTGCTCGGCCAGATTGGACTGCTCACCGTAGAACTGGGTGAGGAACTGTTCGACCAGCGCGGGCAGTTCGCCGCCCGCCTCGACCTCGTCGATGGCATCGCCGGATTTGTCCACCACCCAGCCGCGCTGACCGCGCACGCGGCCGTTGCGGACGTGGAAGATCTGCACGGCGACTTCCAATTCGTCTATGGCGAAGTCGATTACGTCGGCATCGGTGCCGGTGCCGAGCACCACTGCCTGCTTCTCCAGGGCGCGGCGCAGCGCCTGCACGTCATCGCGCAGGCGCGCGGCGGTTTCGAAATCGAGCTCCTCGGAGGCGGCGTGCATCCGCTTCTCCAAGTCTTTTACCAACCGGTCGGTCTTACCCGCGAGGAAGTCGCAGAAGTCGTCCACGATCTGCCGATGCTCATCGGCGCTCACCCGCCCGACGCACGGTGCGGAGCATTTATCGATATAGCCGAGCAGGCAGGGACGGCCGATCTGGTTGTGCCGCTTGAAGACTCCCGCCGAACAGGTGCGCACCGGGAAGACCCGCAACAGCAGATCCAGGGTTTCGCGAATCGCCCAGGCGTGCGCGTACGGGCCGAAGTACCGCACCCCCTTCTTGCGCGCGCCGCGATAGACGAACACCCGCGGATACTCCTCATTGAGGCTGACCGCGAGCACCGGATACGACTTGTCGTCCCGGTAGCGCACATTGAAGCGCGGATCGAATTCCTTGATCCAGTTGTACTCGAGCTGGAGCGCCTCCACCTCGGTGGACACCACGGTCCACTCCACGCTGGCGGCGGTGGTGACCATCTGGCGGGTGCGCGGATGCAATCCGGAGATATCGGCGAAGTACGAGTTCAGCCTGCTGCGCAGGCTTTTCGCCTTACCGACGTAGATGACCCGCTTGTGGACATCCCGGAACTTGTAGACGCCGGGCTCAACAGGAATGGTCCCCGGCGCGGGCCGGTACGTCGCGGGATCTGGCACGCACCCAGATTAACGAGCCCCTCCGACAGCTCCCCCGCACCCATGTCACGACCAATCCGGCGAACACGACACGACACTCATGTAGGACGCGCCACGCCGGAAGACTCATCCGCGGACACGTCGGCTCCGAAGGTACGGGCAAGATCACCGAACTGCCTGATCAGCGAACCCAGAGGAGAGCAGAACCATGATTCGCCTTCGCCGCCAGCGCCGGTCGCTCGCGATAGGTGCCGCGCTGACCCTGGCCGCCGCCGCGCTGGTCGCGGTCTCCGTACCGGCGGCCGCCGAATCAGCGGACGGCACCATATTCGTCTACGGCGACTACCTGATTCACGAATCGACCGTCGTCATCTGCGGCGGCCCGGTGCTCACCGCGCCCGCGCCATTGCTCGTCGCATAACCGCGCCACGCCGACCGCTCGCGCGCGTACTCCCACGTACCGCCGCCGACTGAGGCCAGTATGGGTGCGCACTGTCATCGGACCAGCTGTCCACGCAACAACGGGAGAGTATTGAAGATGAACCGTCCCCACCTCCGCACGCTCGCCACCGGCTCGGCCCTGAGCCTGGGCGCGGCCGCCCTGGTCACCCTCGGCGCCCCGGCCACCCAGGCCGACGCGCCCTGCCGGATCGACCGCACCCTCGACACCGCGACCTACACCTGCCCCGAGGGCATGTGGTACGCCGCCGTCGTCGAATGTCTCGGCACCCGCCAGGTCGGACGCGGGTTCCAGTCCCCCACGTACATCGTCGGCGACTCCCCCCGCCCCATGATCCCCATGACCATCGAGTGCAATGGCGAGGGCAAGCAGGGCATCGTGCTCAACGCCTACACGGACGGCCCGTTCTGACGCTCAGCTAGGCGCCGCACCCCTCTGCGCCGAAACATGTTGCGGTGCAGAGGGTGTGGATCCCGGCCAAAAACGTGCCGGGATGACGAGCGGCGTCACACCGGCAAGCCCTTACCCTGCCATACCGACTTACCAGCTTGCCGTCATCCCGGCGTGCTTGTGGCCGGGATCCACACTCATTACGTGCTCACGCGGACTCGACCAGCCTTGGACAGGGCCGTTGCGAGGTCGCCTCGGGCGCCGATTTCCAGGGTGTCGAGTTCGAGCCAGTCGGCCATTTCGCGAAGGGCCGCAGCGAGTTCCACCGCTACGCGGGTCCGGTCGTGACCCGGTTCGAGGAAAGCGCCCGGGACGCGCAGGATTCCGGTGGTGCGGTCGGCGCGCAGGTCCACGCGGGCGACGATCTCACCGTCCAGCAGGAACGGGAAGACGTAGTAGCCGTGCACGCGTTTGTGTTCGGGGGTGTAGATCTCGATGCGGTAGTGGAAGTCGAAGAGCCGTTCGGTGCGGTCGCGGAAGAAGATCAGCGGGTCGAAGGGGCACAGTAGAGCCGAGCCGGTGACCCGGCGTGGCATGCGGGCCGCGGTGTGCAGGTACGCGGGCTTGTCCCAGCCTTCGACGGAGACCTGTTCGAGTTCACCGGCATCGATGAGGTCGGCGATGGCGGGCTCGGTTTGGGTGCGCTTGAGGCGGTAGTAGTCGCGCAGGTCGGTCTCGGTGCCGATGCCGTGTGAGGAGGCCGCACGGCGGACGAGTTCGCGGATGGCGTCGGGTTCATCGATCTCGCGGGCGCACACCTCGGCGGGCAGCACGCGTTCGGTGAGGTCGTAATGACGTTGGAAGCCAACACGTTTGGGAACCGAGAGCTCACCCGAGGCGAACAGCTGCTCGCAGACGACCTTGGTCTCGCTGTAGTTCCAGCCCCAATTGTCCTTGGCGCGCGGGCGATCCAGCTCCAGATGCTTCTCGATCTCACCGGCGGTGCTGGGGCCGAATTCGCGCAGCACGCTCTGCACCTCGTCGGCGAGCTTCTCATCGCGGTGGCGGCCCAGGCCCGCCCAGCGGCCGTGCCGGTATTTGATCATGCGCCAGCGCATCAGCGGCCAATCCTCGACCGGGAGCAGCGCGGCCTCGTGCGCCCAGTATTCGACCAGCTTCCGCGGGCGGCGCGCGGTATCGCTCCAGGCCATCTCGTCCAGGAGCGCGCGGTCGTACGCGCCGATGCGGCTGAACACCGGCGCGTAGTGCGCGCGCACCACCGCGGAGACCGAATCGATCTGTAGCAGTTTGGTGCTGTCCAGCACCTTGGCCAGCGTGCGGCGGGTGGGCGGACCGCTCGGGCGGGCGCCGGCGAAGCCCTGTGCGCCCAGGGCGATGCGACGCGCCGCCGCGACGGTCAGAGCAGCAGATCCATTGGAGGAAATCGGCACAGTAGAACAATGCCACGCCGCACCGACAGCTCAGTTCGATACACTCGTGTATCGAACTTCTACAACCCTAGGAATTGGGCATGATCGAGAACCCGGATGTCATCGTCGTCGGCGCCGGTCTGGCCGGTCTCGTCGCGACCCACGAACTGGTCAAGGCGGGTCGCCGGGTGCTGGTGGTGGATCAGGAGAACCGCGCCAATCTGGGCGGGCAGGCGTTCTGGTCGCTGGGCGGCCTGTTCTTCGTGGACAGTCCGGAGCAGCGCCGCTTGGGCGTGAAGGATTCGCTGGAGCTGGCCATGCAGGACTGGCTGGGCTCGGCGGGCTTCGACCGCGAGGACGAGGACCACTGGGGCCGCCAATGGGCGCGCGCCTACGTGGAATTCGCGGCCGGTGAGAAGCGGCAGTACCTGCACGATCTCGGACTCCGGGTGACGCCACTGGTCGGCTGGGCCGAGCGCGGCGGCGAATTCGCCGACGGGCACGGCAATTCCGTACCGCGCTTCCATCTCACCTGGGGCACCGGGCCGGAAGTGGTGCGGGTGTTCCTGGAGCCGGTGCTGGCCGCCGAACAGCGCGGACAGGTCGGCTTCGCCTTCCGCCACCGCGTGGACGAACTGGTGGTCTCCGATGACGCGGTGACCGGTATTCGCGGTAGCGTCCTGGAGCCCTCGGACGAAGCCCGCGGGATGGCCTCATCGCGAAATGTGGTGAGCGACTTCGAACTCGCGGCGAAGGCCGTGATCGTCACCTCCGGCGGTATCGGCCACAATCACGATCTGATTCGCGCCAACTGGCCGGTGGATCGCCTGGGCCCGTGCCCGGAGCACATGATCTCGGGCGTGCCCGCGCACGTGGACGGTCGCATGCTCGGCATCACCGAGGCCGCGGGCGGGCGCATCGTGAACCGGGATCGCATGTGGCACTACACCGAAGGCATTCACAACTGGGATCCGATCTGGCCCGATCACGCCATTCGCATCATCCCGGGCCCGTCGTCACTGTGGTTCGACGCCAATGGAAAGCGCATGCCCGCACCGTGTTTCCCGGGCTTCGACACCAATGCCACCATGAAGCAGATCCTCTCGACCGGCTACGACTACTCCTGGTTCATCCTGGATCAGTCGATCATCGAGAAGGAGTTCGCGCTCTCGGGTTCGGAGCAGAATCCCGATATCACCGGTAAGGATCTCAAGCTCACGCTCAAGAGCCGGGTGGCCAAGGGCGCACCGGGTCCGGTGGAGGCCTTCAAGCAGCACGGCGTGGACTTCGTTGTCGCCGACACCCTTTCGGATCTCGTCGCGGGTATGAACAAGATCGCCCGCGGCCCGCATCTGGACGCCGCCGATATCGAACGCCAGATCGTGGCCCGCGACCGCGATGCCGAACACAAGTTCAGCAAGGACGGCCAGCTGATGGCCATCGGCAATGCCCGCCGCTACCTCGGCGACAAGCTGGGCCGCGTCGCCACCCCGCACAAGATCCTCGATCCCGCGCACGGCCCGCTCATCGCGGTGCGGTTGAACATCCTGACCCGTAAAACGCTGGGCGGCTTGCAGACCAACCTCGACTCGCAGGTCATGCGCCCGGACGGCACGGCCTTCCCCGGGCTCTACGCGGCGGGTGAGGTGGCCGGTTTCGGCGGCGGCGGTGTGCACGGCTACAACGCCCTGGAGGGCACGTTCCTGGGCGGCTGCATCTTCTCCGGCCGCGCGGCCGGACGGGCGCTGGGCCGCGGCCTGAAGTAGCGCATCGACCGGAAGTTCGTGCCGCCCAGGCTGATGCGTGGGCGGCACGTTCGTATCAGGCGGTCACGAACCAGTTGTAGCAGTCCCGGCGCAGCAGCAGCGCCAGCACCACACCCGAGGCCATGATGCCGAACAGCACGGTGAAAGGCCCGACCCCCGTGGGCATTTCGGCCGATACCAGGGTGAATACCCCGAAGAACGCCTGCAGGCTGGCAACTCCCAGCGCCGCGATCCAGATCCACTGCGATCGCATGCCGAAAAACAGTGCGACACCGCCGGTTACCCAGGCGGCGAAGAAGTGCCCCGCGCTGCCGAGCATCTCGCCGAGACCGTCGGTCGCCGCCAGCAGCACATGCAGAAACGCGAATCCCGCTGCGAATAAAGCCGCGTTCCGCGTTTCCCGCACCTGTGCGGGCAGCTCGATCTCGGAACTATTACGGCGGATAATTCGTAGAACCTGTGTCAATCGCTCGAAAATCGTGGCAGGAACACTGTTCCCGGCACTCGTCGGCGAGATGTCCACCTCGTCGACCACAGCCGAAGTCGAACTCACAGCACTCCTCATCGAGTAACCCCTGGTTGCGCGCCCCCTGCGAACGCGCAGAACCTGACGCTAACCAAATGTTTTGCTGCGAGACAATCGAGTTCGGGAAGTTATGACCATGGCCACAGCGGATAGCAAGCGCGGCAAACAGTGATATCGAACACATAACGGCCGCACACGAATTGCGTGTGCGGCCGTTGTAAGCGCAGGTCTTCCAGCGATTCTCCAGTATAGCGCCGGAAGCCGGAAACTACTTGTCGTCCATCGGGATCGGCGGAATCACCGGGAATTCCCCGGTGTACCCGGCCCGCTCCTGGGCGATGGCCAGCACCCGCGGTGCGGCGAACTTCCACCCGATCATCAAGGCGGGCACGATGATCACCAGGCTGGCCACGGTCCAGGTGCCCACCGGCCGGTCGAAGGCCATCAGCACCAGCACCGCGAACAGGAACACCAGCGTGGCGATACCGGTGTAGGGCGCACCGATCATCCGGAAGGCGGGGCGCTCGGCGCGGCCGTCACGCGACCAGTACCAGAGCTTCAACTGGCACAGCACGA
This sequence comes from Nocardia sp. NPDC058058, assembly GCF_042885355.1. Classification (NCBI taxonomy): domain Bacteria; kingdom Bacillati; phylum Actinomycetota; class Actinomycetes; order Mycobacteriales; family Nocardiaceae; genus Nocardia; species Nocardia sp. NPDC058058. Next base: position 1,722,653 of record NZ_JBHVSA010000001.1, read on the forward strand.
TCGTGGCCCAGGAGGCCAGGATGCCCAGCGAGGCCACATTCAGCACGATCTCGAAGGCGTCCTCGGGAACGATGTAGTTCAGCCAGATGCCGAACAGCGCGATGGTGCTGGTGAGCAGAATGCCGCCGTAGGGCACGCCGGCGCTGGACATGCGCGCGGTGAACTTGGGCGCGCTGCCGTTCATGGCCATCGACCGCAGAATGCGCCCGGTCGAGTAGAGACCGGCGTTCAGCGAGGACAGCGCGGCGGTGAGCACCACGAAGTTCATGATCGAACCCATGTGCGCCACACCGACTTTGCTGAAGAAGGTGACGAACGGGCTCTCACCGCCCTTGTACGCGGTGTACGGCAGCAGCAGTGCCAGCAGAATGACCGAACCGCAGTAGAACACCGCGATACGCACGATCACCGAATTGATGGCGCGCGGCATGATCTTGGCGGGATTCTCCGTCTCGCCCGCCGCGATACCGACCATTTCGACAGCGGCGTAGGCGAATACGACACCCGAGGTGACGGTGATGAGCGGCAGCACGCCGGTCGGGAACCAGCCGCCCGCATCGCTGACCATCCGGAATCCGGTGGCCGCGCCGTCGACATCGAAACGCCCGGCCAGGAACACCGTGCCCACCACCAGGAAGGTGACCAGGGCCAGCACCTTGATCATGGCGGCCCAGAACTCCATCTCGCCGAACCACTTCACCGAGGCGAGGTTGATGCCGAGCACGATGATCAATGCGCCCAGGGCCAGAATCCATTGCGCCACAGGCTCGAACGGGCCCCAGTAGTGCAGATAGGTGGCCACCGCGGTGGTGTCGACGATGCCGGTCATGGACCAGTTCAGGAAGTACATCCAGCCCGCGACGAACGCGGCTCGCTCACCGAAGAATTCACGAGCGTAGGAGACGAACGAGCCCGAGGACGGGCGATGCAGCACCAGCTCGCCCAGGGCGCGCAGGATGAAGAAGACGAAAACTCCACAGACCAGGTACACCACGAACAGCGACGGCCCCGCGCTGTGCAGGCGACCGCCCGCACCGAGGAACAGGCCGGTGCCGATGGCGCCGCCGATGGCGATCATCTGCAACTGCCGAGGTTTGAGCGCCTTGTGATAGCCGCTGTCCTCGGCGGTCAGATTTGTGGCCTGTGTCCGGATCTCGGTCATATGCCGGTTAACCCTCCGCAATCGTGTGTTGAGGCGGTCCGACAGTACCTTGCAAATAACTGAGAACCACATCGCCGCTCCGAGCTGGGCGAGTTAGTGATGGTCAGGGCACTTCAGCCGATATGACGGGCTTCCCATCACTGATAACCAGCGCGACGCCGATAGTCGGCATATCACCCGAGCAACGCAAAATCCTGTCGGCATCGCGGCCCGGGGCTAGAGTCCGACCATGAGGCGCATGCGACGGCATACCTGGAGCGGCGCCGCGGCCGCCCTGCTGCTGCTACTCGGAGTGGCCACGGCCTGTTCGTCCGAATCGGACTCGAAACTGGGCGTGTGCGAGACCTCCCCCAACGGCACCCCCATCAGTGCCAGTGCGGGTAGCGGCCCCACCAGCACGAATCTGAGCCTGCACCCGGAGATCGCCACCGGGTACCGGACCGGCATGACACCGGTGCACACCAAGACCTTCGCGGTATCCACCGCCAATCCCATCGCGACCGCGGCGGCCTGCAAGGTGCTGCACGACGGCGGGACCGCCGCGGATGCGCTCATCGTGGCGCAGACCGTGCTCGGTCTGGTGGAACCGCAGGCCTCCGGACTCGGCGGCGGCGCGTTCCTGCTGTACTACGACGCGGCGAGCAAGCAAATCGACGCCTACGACGGGCGGGAGACCGCGCCCGCCGGGGCGACACAGGACTATCTGCGCTGGATAAGCGATACCGACCGCACCACACCGCAACCCAATGCGCGCGCCAGCGGCCGCTCCATCGGCACCCCGGGCGCGCTGCGCATGCTGGAGCTGGCCCAGCGTGAACACGGGAAGCAAACCTGGCGTGATCTGTTCGCCCCGGCGATTTCCCTGGCGGATCAGGGCTTCCAGATCAGTCCGCGCATGGCGGGCCAAATCGCCGACAGCGCAGCGGATCTCAAGCGTGACGAGAACGCGAGCGCGTACTTCCTGCAGCCCGACGGCAGCCCCAAGACCGCCGGGACGACGCTCACCAATCCGGCGATGTCCAAGACGCTCAATGCGATCGCCACCGACGGTGCGGACGCCTTGTATACCGGGGCCATCGCCAAGGACATCGTCGACGCCATCAACACCACCTCCGGCGGGCGCACCCCCGGTCTGACCACGCTCGCCGATCTGGCCGCGTACCAGCCGAAGAAGCGCACGGTGGTGTGCGCGCCGTATCGCACGCACGAGGTGTGCGGGATGCCCAATCCGTCCTCGGGCGGGATCACCGTCGAGGCGACGCTGGGCATTCTGTCGAACTTCGATCTGGCGTCCATGAAACCCACCGACACCACCGGTGACAATGACACCGCCCGCAATGGCGGTAAGCCGACGGCCGAGGCGGTGCACATCATCTCCGAGGCGGAGCGGCTCGCCTACGCCGATCGCGACAAGTACATCGCGGACTCGGATTTCATTCCGCTGCCGGGTAATTCGCCGCAGACGCTGTTGAACCCGGACTACCTGAAGCAGCGCGCCGGGCTCATCGACCGCAATCACAGCATGGGCACCGCGCAGCCCGGTGACTTCGGGCCGGTGCCGCTCGGCACCGCCGCACCGCAGCCCGAGCACGGCACCAGCCATATCTCCATCGTGGACGAATACGGCAATGCCGCGTCCATGACCACCACGGTGGAATCGGCCTTCGGCTCCTTCCATATCGTGGACGGGTTCGTGCTGAACAATCAGCTCACCGACTTCGCCGCCGAACCGCTCGGCAAAGACGGTCTGCCCGTGGCGAATCGGATCGACGCGGGGAAGCGACCGCGCAGCTCCATGGCCCCGACCCTGGTCTTCGACCGCGCCGCCGACGGATCGCGGGGACAGCTGACCTATGTCACCGGATCCCCCGGCGGCGCGGTGATCATTCAGTTCGTGGTGAAAACCCTGGTGGCCATGCTGGATTGGGGCCTGAACCCGCAACAGGCTGTGTCCATGGTGGCATTCGGCGCGGCCAACTCCCCCACCACCAATGTGGGCGGTGAACATCCGGCCATCAATGCCGCCGACAATGGCGATCACGACGCGCTCGTGCAGCAATTACGCCAACTGGGACACCAGGTTTCGGTGCTCCCGCAATCCAGCGGCCTGTCCGCCCTGGTGCGCGACGGCAACGGCTGGGTCGGTGGAGCCGACCCGCGCCGGGAAGGCGCGGTGCTGGGCGACCCCAACTGAATGATCAGTGCGCCTGGGCCACAACGCCGCTGAGTTCATTCGGCGCGTGGTCCAGGGTCACCGAGGCGGCGATGGTGCCCGCCGCGAGGTCGATGCGGTGAATCTGTTTGGTGGCGGGATCACTGACGAAGACATTCGCTCCGCGCACGAAGATCGACGGGCGGGCCTGCTGCCATTCCAGGGGCTCCTCCCAGGCCCGCAGGACCGGGAAACTGCGGGTTTCGGTGCCCGCCACCGGATCCACCACGTGGATGCGGCCGTCGGTGCCCAGGATCAGGGCCTCGCCCTGTGCGCCCCGCGCCAGGGAGCGGAAGGTGTAGCTGGTGCCGAGCGGCACCAGGCGGATGCTGCCGTCGCGCGAGTCGATCAGGGAAACCTGTTGCGGGCGTTCCAGTTCGGCGTTCTTGTCCTGCTTGTAGTCACCGAGGGCGATCGGTGAGGCGGCACTGCCCGCCTGATTGCCGATGCGGCCGTACGGCGTCGGGCTGGTGACCTTGGTGATGACACCGTCGCGGTAGACGAGGGCGCCGGTCTGGCAGCCGATGACGACCGCTTCGCCCGCGACGGTGGATTCGCCGTGCACGCCGGGGCAATCCTCATTGCGCGTGATCTCCCGGCGGTCCCTATCGAGAACCACTATGCCGGTGCGCTTTGCCTCGGTGCCGAGGGTGGTGACCAGCTGTCCGTTCGCGAGTTCGACGGCGACGCCGTGATGCGGGGCGGCGGATTTGTAGACCTCGGCCTTGGGCTGACCGTGGTCGAGCTCGCGCGGATCGAAGATGGTGACCTCACCGGTGCCATCGGTGAACAGCACGGTGCGATCGGCGTGCCGCACCACATGGCCGGGTTTGGCCCCGGGGAACTTGACATCGGTGAACTCACCGCGCACGGCATCGAGTGCCTGGAAGCCCTCCTTGGTGGACACCATGATGTGGGTGTCGTTACCGGCCGGATTGACACGGTTGAACCCCGCCAGCGGGAGATCCTTTGCCACCGTGAGGGTTCGACCGTTCAACAGGTAGATACCGCCGTCATAGGTCACCGCGAGCGGTTCGGCGATCACGAGCCGGTCGTCCTTGCTGTCGGCGCTACAGCCGCTCAGGGCGACCACGGAGGCCAGCAGGCCGGTGAGCGCCGTCGCGGACGCGACTCTGGTGCGGGTCGACATTATTGCTCCTCATCATCTTCGGGTGTTGCGCAATGCTGGTGGGTCAGCGCAGGGTCAGACCGGTGACAATCGCCTCGGTATTGGCGCGCATCATTTCCAGGTAGGTCGCCGCTCCCCCGCCGGGCGCGGTCAGCGATTCGGTGTGCAGGGCGGCGACTTTCACGTGCACGCCCGCCTGTTCGGCCAGCACCCGGGCCAGACGGTCCGGCTGGGAGGAGTCCGCGAAAATGGTGGGCACCCCGGAATCGCGTACCGCGGTGGCGAGTTCGGCCAGGTCGGAGGCGCTCGGGGAGGCCAGCGCGGTACCGCTGGGGACGATCGCGCCGATCACCTGGAAATCGAAACGCTGTGCCAGATAACCGAATACATGGTGATTGGTGACCAGGCGGCGCTGATCGGGTGTCAGGGTGGCGAAGCGCTGGGTCATCCAGGCGTCCAGCGTCGAGAGCTCGGTCAGATAGCGGGCGCTGTTGCCGCGCACCGCCTCGGTGTCGATTCCCGAAATCTCCAGCACGCGGGCGCTGATCGCTTCGACGGCGCGGTGGGCGCGGGCCGGATCGGTCCAGAAGTGCGGATCGGGCCGGTCGCTGTTTCGATAGTTGATCGGGCCGACCCGTTCGCCCACGGAAAGCGCTGGGACGCCGGAGTCTTCGGCGGCGCTCACCTGTCGTTGCACGCCGGTCTCCAACCCGAGACCATTGTGGATCAGCAGCGCGGCCCGCTCGATGCGCGCCGCCTGCTGGGCCGAGATGGCGAACTGGTGTGGGTCCGCACCGGCGGGCATGAGCACCAGGACATCCGCGGCATCGCCGACGACGGCCCTGGTCATATCGCCGAGAATGTTCGTGGTGACGACGATTTGAACCCGGTCGGTGCCGGAGGACGAACAGCCGGAAACCAGCAGCAGTGCCGCGCAGGCGGCCAGGACGACCGCGCAGGGCCGGAACAGGGTTCTCATCGGCCGGTCTCCACCATGTGCGCGGGGGCGATATCGAGGGCGAAAGTGCGCGCGCGGCGCAGATTGTCGCGATAGTCGATCTCGTGGACCGCGCGCCCGGTGGCGTCATTGAGGTAGGCGCGGTTGGTATCGATCTCGATCACCGGCGAAACCGCACTCGAAACAGGTTCGGTAAGTATCTGCGCCCGTGCGGTTTCCACTCCCGTCGCGATGTCGTAGGCATGCAGGACACCGTCTCGGGTCAAGGTCAGCAGGGAACTGCCCGAACCCGCGGTGTTGACGGCGAGCACCGGCCCCGTGTCTACGAAACGCCAACCGCGAGCATCGACGTCGAGCACCCAGACACCGCGCTCTCCGGCTCGGGCGGCGAGCGTGGTTCCGGTCGCGCGGTGGGTGAACTCGGTGGCGCGTTCGGCGGCGGGAACCGCGTCCGGGTAGGCGATCTTCGCGGTGTCGAATCGGCCCTCATCGGCGGTGATCAGCAAAGCTCCATCCGCACAGCCGAATACGACGCCTCGCCGGGTCACGGTCGGTGATCGCGGTTCGGCACACTGCTCGGCGAGCGGTGTCACCGGTCCGCCGTCCCGCATCCGGACCTGCACGCTCCCGGACGCGGTGGCGACGACGAGATGCTCCGCGTACGGGACCGCGATGCCGTCGACGATGCCGTGCTCGGTGACCGTGCCGGTATCCAGCGCGGCCCGATCCAGTAGGACCGTCTGCGCCGCCGCCCCGGAGCCCCGGACCATGGCGGTGATCATCTTGTCGCCGACGACGCCGGTCACATCGCCGCGTCCGAGGCTGCCGATATCGCGAATCGTGGTGCGGTAGTAGTGCATATGGTCGCCGTGATCGACGGTCCAGCCACCGCCGTCCACAATGCGGGTGGTATCGGCGCTGACGGGATATCCGAAGCGATCGTCACCGGTCAGGCGCATGATTCCGGGTGCGTTGCCCGCGGCGGCAACCTGGCCGGTGATCAGATCGATCACCCGAATAGCTCCGCCGGGATCGGCGACCACGAGTCTGGACTGGGGCGAGTCGGCTTCCTCAGCCCCCGCGACGTAACCGTGCGGAGTCTCGGCGACCGGCTGTTCCGCCGGCTCGGCACCGCATGCGGCCAACGGCAGCGCGGTGGCCAGAACCGCCAGCAGGACAAGGCCGTTCGCACTCGGCACGGGCGTTCGCGCCCGAAATCGCGCCGTCCATCGTGCGATCGGCGCACGCGTGCGCGCCAGCACCGCCGAGGCGAAGAACAGCGCGACCGCGAGGGCGGAAATGGTGGCCCCGGCCGCCGTTCCGGCATGCCAGGAGACCAATAGTCCGGCGGCGGTGGCGAATCCGCCCAGTACGGCGGCCAGGGCCATGATCACCGGAATCCGATGCGACCAGTACGTCGCGGCGGCGGGCGGTGCGATGAGCAGTCCGAACACCAGCAGCGTCCCCACGACGTGGAAGGACGCGACAATCGCGAGCGTCAGCAATCCGAGCAGCGCCGCCTGCGCCCAGCGGGGTCGCAGACCGAGGGTGTGCGCGGTGCGCGGATCGAAGGTCAGGGCAACGAACGCGCGATGGCCGAGCACCGCGACGGCGAGCGAAATACCTAGCGCGACAGCCAGATACGCGATATCACGCTCCCGGATGGCCAGCACGTCACCGAACAGCAGCCCGGTCACATCCACGGCGAAGGACTGCGACCGCGAAACGATGAGCACGCCGATCGAGAGCATGCCCGCGAACAGCAGTCCGATCGCGGTATCGGCGGCGAACCGCGGACTGCGACCCAGGGCCGTCACCCCCGCCGCCATGGCTCCGGCACTGAATGCCGCGCCCAGCACCAGATTTCCGCCGAGCAGCGAGGCGATCGCCACCCCGGGCAGCAGCCCGTGCGCCATCGCCTCACCCAGAAAAGCCATACCGCGCACCACAACCCAGGTCCCGGCCAGCGCGCACACGGCCGAGACGAGCAGTCCACCCCACAGCGCGCGCTGCACGAATGAAACCTCCAACGGGGCGATCAGCCACTCCATGGCACGGCACGCTATTATGAAAACGATTTTCAATACAAGTTAGGTGACGCAGTGCACAATTCCCCCACCCCGGCCGTTCGGCTCGACGCGCTGACGGCCGGGTATCGATCGCAGACGGTGCTGCACGAGATCACCGCCGAGATTCCGGCGGGGCGGGTGACGGCGCTGGTGGGCCCGAACGGATCGGGGAAATCCACTCTGCTCGGGGTGCTGGCGGGCGTAATCCGCCCGGCCGCAGGCACTGTCGAGCGCTCCGGCGCGCGGCGGCCCGCCCTGGTCGTGCAGCACAGCGGGGTGCCCGCGACCCTGCCGATCACCGTGCGGGAGACGGTGGCCATGGGCCGCTGGGCGCATCGGGGTCCGTGGCAGCGGCTCACCCGCGGTGACCGAGCGGTGGTGCGGGACTGCATGGACCGCATGGGGATCGCCGCACTCGCGGACCGCCGCCTGACCGATCTGTCCGGCGGACAGCGGCAGCGGACACTGCTCGCCCGCGCATTGGCGCAGGAGTCGGATCTGCTACTACTCGATGAACCCACGACGGGATTGGATATCGAAGCGCAGCAGGAGATCTCGCGAACGCTACGGGAGACCGCGGCCGCCGGTGTCACGGTCGTGCATGCCACACACGACCGCACGGAGGCGCTCGACGCCGATCACTGTGTGGTGCTTCGCGAGGGCGCGGTGGCCGGCGTCGGCCTACCGCACGATGTCATGAATGCCCGTGCCGCCGGGCGGAATTAGTCAGTTGGTGTTCGCGGCAGTGTATTTCGCGCCCAGCTCACGGAAACGATCCATCGCCCCGGCCGCGCGCAGTTTGTCATTGGTGCGAATGGCCATCATAGGCACGTATTCGTCGTGCACCAATTCCAGCCGAGCCCAGGACTTCTTATCCGCGAAGGAGATGCCGCGAATATCCTGCCAGCGGAACTCATTGTCGCCCAGGATATTCCGCACCGAGACGCCGCGCTTACCGACGCGCACCCGGGGACGGGTGAGCAGCAGTACCGCACCGCCCAGCAGCAGACCGAAGACCGCGAGACCCAATTGGTCCGCGAGCCGGAAATTCACGCCGGTCGAACCGCGACGCAGCAGGATCCCGGCGATGATGAAGATCAGCGCCAGCGCCGCCGCGACGATCCGCGCGGTCATGATGGCGTGCCGCGGACGCACCTCGAGATCCCATTCGGCTCCCGATGACGCGGGGTTCTCGTTCTCCTCGGCCGCGTCCGCGGTCGATTTCGACTGCGCGCCAGCGGTTTCGGTGCCAGACACTTCGGTTTCACCGGCCTTCGATTCGGTTGCCGACGGCTGCGTCGACGAGGTTGCCGACGGCTGCGTCGATGCGGTCGCGGACGGCTCGTTCCGGCGGGGCGGTTCTTCCGCTCCGCCGTCGCGCTTCCAGATCCGGACGACCGGCATGACTCAGACCGTCTGCGAGAGTTCGCGCAGGGTCAGCGCGGCATCCAGGGCCGCGGCGGAGGCCTGCTCGCCCTTGTTCTCGAACGAACCGGGCAGTCCGGCGCGATCCAGGGCCTGCTGTTCGGTGTTCACCGTGAGCACGCCATTGGTGACCGGCACGCTCTCATCGAGCGAGACCCGGGTCAGCCCGGCGGTGACCGAATCGCAGACGTACTCGAAATGCGGTGTCTCACCGCGAATCACCACGCCCAGCGCGACGACGGCGTCATGGCTGCGGGCCAGCGCCTGCGCCACCACCGGCAGTTCCATCGCGCCCGCGACGCGGACCACGGTGATATCGGAGACCCCGGCGGCGCGCGCGGTCTGCTCGGCGTTCGCGACCAGCGCGTCGCAGATGGTGGTGTGCCAGCGCGACGCCACGATGCCAAGTTTGAGATCCTTGGCATCGGCGAGCTCGAACGTGGGTACGCCCGTGCCGCTCATCGGTTTTCCGCCCTTCTCAGTGCTCGGGAACAGTCGGTCAGTTCGCGGTTTCGCCCAGGTCGAGATCGTCCAGGCCGACCAGGTCGTGGCCCATGCGATCCCGCTTGGTGCGCAGGTAGCTCAGATTGTGCGAATTGGCGCGCACCGGCATCTGCACGCGTTCGGTGATGCTCAGGCCGTAGCCCTCGATCCCGGCGCGCTTATCCGGATTATTGGTGAGCAGCCGCATCGAGGTGATGCCCAGATCCACCAGAATCTGTGCGCCCGTACCGTAATCGCGCGCGTCGGCGGGCTGGCCGATGGCGATATTGGCGTCGTAGGTGTCCAGCTGCTGCTCGTCCTGCACCTGGTAGGCCTGCAACTTGTGCATGAGGCCGATACCGCGGCCCTCGTGCCCGCGCATGTACAGCACCACGCCGCGACCCTCATCGGCCACCAGCTGCAGGGCCGCGTTCAGCTGCGGACCGCAATCGCAGCGCAGCGAACCGAAGACATCGCCGGTGAGGCATTCGGAGTGCACGCGCACCAGCACGTCCTCACCCTTGCCGTCGGCGCCGGCGATATCGCCCATGACCAGGGCGACATGCTCGGACTCGTCGTATTCGCTCTCGTAGCCGATGGCCTTGAAGTCACCGAACGAGGTCGGGATGCGGGCCTCGGCGACGCGGCGGACATGCTTCTCGTTCTTGCGCCGCCAGGCGATCATGTCGGCGATGCAGATGAGCGCCAGATCGTGTTCGTCGGCGAAGACGCGCAGCTCCTCGGTGCGCGCCATATCGCCTTCGTTCTTCTGGCTGACGATCTCGCAGATGACGCCGGCGGGGCTGAGCCCGGCCATCCGGGATAGGTCGACCGCGGCCTCGGTATGCCCGGCGCGGCGCAGCACGCCACCGTCCTTGGCGCGCAAGGGAACCACGTGGCCCGGGCGGGTCAGGTCGTCGGACTTGGCCAGCGGATCGGCCAGCACCCGCATGGTGGTGGCGCGGTCGGCGGCGGAGATACCGGTCGAGATGCCCTCGCGGGCATCCACGGACACGGTGTACGCGGTGCCGTGCTTGTCCTGATTGACGGCGTACATGGGCGGCAGGCCCAGGCGGTCGCAGTCTTCACCCGTGAGAGGGACACAGATGTAACCGGAGGTGTAGCGGATCATGAAGGCCACGAGCTCGGGTGTTGCCTTCTCCGCCGCGAAGATGAGGTCGCCCTCGTTCTCCCGGCCCTCGTCGTCGACGACGACAACGGCCTTACCGGCTGCGATGTCGGCGACTGCGCGCTCGATGGTGTCGAACCTGGTCACGTCTGTTGTGCTCCATCTCGAATTAGGTGCCGCTACCTACAGTAGGGCAGCGTCCGTTTTGCGCCGCCTCCGGCGTCGTCTTGCGCTAGCCGCGCTGAACGAGCCTCTCCACGTACTTAGCGATGATGTCCACCTCCAGGTTCACCGTGGCGCCCACCGGGGCGGTGCCGAGCGTGGTGAGTTCGCGGGTGGTCGGGATGAGCGAGACCTCGAACCAGTCCTTGCTGCCGTCCACGGCGACCGCATCGGACAGGCCCAGACCCGAGACCGTGAGCGAGATGCCGTCGACGGTGATCGAACCCTTCTCCACCACGTAGCGGGCGATGCTGTCGGGCAACGAGATTCGCACGACCTCCCAGTTCTCCGAGGGGGTGCGGGAGAGCACGGTGCCGGTGCCGTCGACATGGCCCTGCACGATATGCCCGCCGAGGCGGCTGTTCACCGCGGCGGCGCGTTCCAGATTGACCCGCGCGCCATTGGCGAGGCCGCCGATGCTGGAGCGATTGAGGGTCTCCGCCATGACGTCGACGGTGAAGGTGTCGCCTTCGACCCGCTGATCCACGACGGTCAGGCACACACCGTTGACCGCGATCGAATCCCCGTGTCCGGCATCGGAGGTCACCAGCGGACCCCGAATGGTGAGCCGGGCCGCATCGGCCAGCTGCTCGGTGGCGACGATCTCGCCCAGCTCCTCAACGATGCCAGTGAACATGCCCAACCTCTCCCAGTCGCCGCGGGCCGTGACTGGCGGCCCTACGCTTGCGCCAACAGCCCGGACCACCGGTGATATTCCCCGATGAGCGGGCGTCCGCCACCAGCCTAACGACAGCCCGTCGTAGCGGGCAGAGCGCCTCACGCGCTGGAACATCACACTTCAGACAGCTGCGTCCCGAGATCGTCGGCGCGTCGTACCCAAATCCGACTCGCTTACACCAGAATCTTGCGCATCTGAAGAAATGGTCGCAAGATTGTTATGCAGCTGATTCCTACAGTTCAACTTCGCTCAGTTTTACCTCTCGCGAGCAGTTCAGCGCAGAACAGTCCCGCATCCGCCGCCGGTTCTCGGCGCGGGTGAATCTTCGCCACGTCGAACCTAAGGAAGGTTGGACCCCGCGCGGGTCGGATCCAGGTGGACTACAACACAATTGGGAGTGCAGCGTGACCACGCTTCTCGATACCACCCTCGAAGTTCGTTGCGTGCAGTACCGGCGCGAATTTCATCTCCCGGCATCGATAGATCCCACGTCACGACACATTCTTCTGGAGATAGGCAGCCGTTACGGCGCCGTCACCATGCCCGCCGAACTAGGCGAACGCGTGCTCGCGCGGCTCACCCAGGCTGAACTGGCCGGGCCGGTCGTGCACCATCCGCGGGCGCGGCGCTGGACCTTCATCACCGGTCCGGCCCGCCCGGAGACGCTGAGCACGCCGGTCGGCGCGGCACTGTTCCGGATGTACGCCACCGTCGCGTGCGCCGGAGCCCAGGTGGTGCTGCCGTCCGCCGATGACGAGCGGACGGGCTACCGCACCTGGATTCAGCCGCCGGAGACGGTCAGCTCGGTGCCACCGCTGGAAGCGGTGGTCGAGGCCCTACTGGGCCGCTGAGGCCTCCACCGCAATCACCTTCTGCCGCAAGGCTTCCACCGTTGCGGCCGGATCTGCGGTGTTGTAGACGGCGGAACCCGCTACGAAACAGTCGATTCCGGCTTCGGCCGCCTGCTCGATGGTGTCCATATTGATGCCGCCGTCGATCTCCACCACCAGGCGCAGCTCACCGGAATCGACCAGGCGGCGCACGATGCGGGCCTTCTCCAGCACCTCGGCGATGAACGACTGGCCGCCGAAACCGGGTTCGACACTCATCACCAGCAGGGTGTCGAAATCGCGCAGGATCTCCAGGTACGGCTCGATCGGGGTGCCCGGCTTCACCGAGAGCCCCGCCTTCGCACCGGCCGCGCGGATATCGCGGGCAACGGCGATCGGATTATCGGTCGCCTCGGCGTGGAAGGTGACGTTGTACGCGCCCGCCTCGGCGTAGCCCGGGGCCCAGCGCTCGGGATCCTCGATCATCAGATGGCAGTCCAGCGGAATGTCCGTGGCCTTCAACAGGCTCTGCACCACCGGCAAACCCAGCGTCAGGTTCGGCACGAAGTGGTTGTCCATCACATCCACGTGCACCCAATCGGCTCCCGCGATGGCCTTCACCTCATCCCCGAGGCGTGCGAAATCGGCGGACAGGATGGACGGCGCGATCATGGGCGCGGGCCGCGTGAAAGGAGAGGAAGGGGTGCACACACGCGGCAGTCTAACGGTCGCCGCACCCCCGAAACCACGACACCGCAGACCCCGCCACGCCCGGTGAACGTGCCCGGTTCCCCGGGCGACGGCGCACATGATCGATCCGGGCGCGTGGCAGACTGCGGGCGAACTCGATTCAGCGGGGTGGGCACGCATCCGGGCGGTGGATCGGGGCCATTGCGCTGATTGCCGGGCGCGGAAATGGGTAGCCTAGTGCAGGTGATCAACATTTCGGCGGAAAAAGGGGTCCGCGCCACACCGGTCGAGATCGGTGTCGCCGCGTCCGTCTCCCAGTTGCCCATCGTGCGCGGACTCGCCGAAACCCTGGTGCTACTCAGTGAATTCACCCTGGACGAGGTAGCCGATATCCGGCTCGCCGTTGACGAGGCCGCCTCCACGGTCATCGCCCTGGCCGTACCCGGGTCGACGCTGCAGTGCGTGTTCACCGTGGGTGACAGCGATTTGGTGATTCGGGTCAGTGGGATCGCGGGTTCGGAAGGTTTGCCGAACCAGCACAGTTTCGGCTGGCATGTGCTGCGCACCCTGGCCGATGAGGTGACAGCCAACCAGGGCGCGTACGACCCGGCGATCTCCGGATACCCGACGACGGTGGAGTTCCGGCGGGTCCGGGGGAAGGCGTAGTGACCGACGAGGACATGGTGTTCGCCTCGCCCGATGCGTCGCAGCCCGATTCGCCCGATTCCGAGCACAGCGCCGCCGACTCCAGACAGAATAACGGGGTGCCGAGCGAGCGGTCCGCCGCGAGCGGAACACCCGCGCCCGATAGCGCGGGAACCCCCGAAACCGCTGCCACCGCAGCGAAATCCCCGCAGGACACCACGGCGGCAGACGTCGCCTCCGCTGCCGCGGCCGCACAGGACGCAGCGACCGGCACCGAGGACGACGCCGAGAACAACGAAGCGGCCGACAACGATGAGACGGTCGACGCCGAGGAGATCGAAGAGGTCGCCGAGGAGGTCGCGCGCAGCGGCTCCGGCTACGACGATGTGGCGGCACTGTTCGAGCAATTGGCCGCCACCGAACCGAATTCCGCGCGCCGCGCCGCGCTACGCGGCCAACTGATCAACCGGTGCATACCGCTCGCCGATCACATCGCCCGCAAATTCAGCGGGCGCGGGGAACCCTTCGACGATCTCACCCAGGTCGCCCGGGTGGGGCTGGTGCACGCGGTGGACCGCTTCGATATCGGGCGCGGCTCCAACTTCCTGTCCTTCGCGGTGCCCACCATCATGGGTGAGGTTCGCAGATACTTCCGCGACAACACCTGGGCCATGCGAGTTCCGCGGCGGGTCAAGGAAACTCATCTGCGCATCGGCGCGGCCATCGACGCGCTCTCCCAGCAGCTGGGCCGCTCCCCCACCGCCAAGGAGATCGCCGCCCAACTCGGCATCGACGCCGATGAGGTCACCCAGGCGGTCATCGCCGGAAACGCGTACCAGCCCAGCTCCATCGACGCGGTCTCGGTCGGTCGCGATACCGAGGCGTCACTGCTGGACACCCTCGGCGAGGAGGAATCCCAGTTCGATCGGGTCGAGGAGTACGTGGCCATCCGGCCGCTGCTCGCCGGACTGCCCGAACGCGAACGGCGCATCCTCACCATGCGGTTCTTCGAATCCATGACCCAGACCCAGATCGCCCAGCAGATGGGGATCTCGCAAATGCATGTGTCTCGCATCCTCGCGAAAACCCTTGCGCGCCTGCGGGAGCAGTCCGCCCGCGAGTGAGTGCCCGGCAAGCAATGGGCTTGCCTGCGCCCGCCGCCGGTGGAACGATCGAGGCCACTCGGCACGCACCGCAACCTGGCGGGACCATGACGCAGTATCGCGATCGACACATCGTGAATCAGATCGACCAGCTCGTGAACGAACAGCTGGCCGACGGCGAACCACGCACCGGCTACGACTACGGTGATCCGGACTTCCCACGCTGCCCGCACCCCTGGTGCGATGAGGAATGGCATGGGCTGCCGATCACCACGCGAATGGCCGAAATGCGCTGGCGCGGTGAGGTCGATCCCGGCTATCGATATCCCGATGATCAATCGCCGGTGCTGTGCCCCGGATCCGATGATCCGGGGGATTTCACACCCGCCGATCGATTCCGGGCGCTGGCCGAACTGCGGCATACGGTCTCGGCGGCGCGCACCATCACCCGGCGCACCCGGACCCAGCCGCAATGGTGGTGCTGCTTCCATATCGCGGACCTGACCATCAACTCGGTGGTGCGCTACGGCAGTGGGCGGCCGCAGCGGTTCCTCGAGGTGAATGGCGAAACCATCGAGCTGATACCGGATTCCGATGGCAGCTGCATGCTCGGGCGCACCGATCTCGGGCCGGATGACACCGAGCGGCCGCAGTGGATGGCGATCCGCTGCCGGCGCGCGCCGCGGGCGGGCGTGTGGGTGTCGTGGCGGCCGAATCCGCCCGCGCGGCAATGAATATCGTGCGCTGACAACGATGCGGCCCGGGCAACCCGGGCCGCATCACCGCGACCGCGTCCGATGCGATCGCGGGCGTGACACCGAGTCGACCGAGCCACGTCGCGCATCAGCGCGGCTTTCGAGCGGCTTTCGCCCGAATTAGGCGAGCGGTTTGCGCAGGGCCGCGACGAACATCGCGTCGGTGCCGTGGCGGTGCGGCCACAGCTGTGCGCCCGGGCCGTCGCCGAGATCCGGTACGCCCGGGAGCAATTCGCGGGTGTCGAGCTGTTCCGCGCCGGTGCGCCGGACCATATCTCCGACCACCGAAACCGTTTCCGGGAGGTGCGGGGAACACGTCGAGTACACGACCACGCCACCGGGGCGGACCAGATCCCATGCGGCGCTGAGCAATTCGCGCTGCAACTTGACCAGATCCTTGACGTCCGAGGGCTGCCTGCGCCAGCGCGCCTCCGGGCGGCGGCGCAGCGCGCCGAGACCGGTGCACGGGGCGTCGACCAGGATGCGGTCGTATCCGGGGGTGAGTCCGCTCTCGCGGCCGTCGGCGATATGGATATCGACCGGCAGCCCACGCGCCGCCTGCCGCACCAGATCGGCGCGATGTTCGGCGGGCTCGACGGCATCGATGTGGAAGCCGTCGATATCGGCGATCGCGCCCAGCAGCGCGGTCTTACCGCCCGGTCCGGCACACAGATCCAGCCAGCGGCCGCCATCGGGGCCCTGCAGGGGTGCGCGCGTAACCGCGAGCGCGACAAGCTGACTGCCCTCGTCCTGAACGGCGGCCATACCCTCGCGCACCGGCTCCAGCTTGCCCGGATCGCCACTGTCGAGATAGACGGCGTACGGCGACCACTTACCTTCCTCGCCACCGCTGACCAGCGCCAACTCCTCGGCACTGATCTCACCCGGCCGGGCGACCAGATGCACGGTGGGCCGGGCGTCATCGGCCGCGAGCACCTCCTGCAACTCACCCGCCCGCGCACCGAGGGCATCGGCGAAGGCCTGCGCGATCCACACCGGATGCGCGTACTCGAACGCCAGATTCCCCAGCGTGTCCTGCGGCGCGAGTTGCTCGACCCATTCCTCGGCCGTCTTCTCCGCCACCCGGCGCAGCACCGCGTTCACGAATCCCGCACGCCCGGCGCCATATTCGGCCCGAGCCAACGCCACCGAGGTGTCCACCGCCGCGTGCGCCCCGATCCGGGTCCGCAACAGCTGATAGGTCCCCAACCGCAGCGCATCCAGCAGCGGCCCGTCGATCTCCGCGACCGACCGCCCCGCCCCGGCCTCGATCACGGCATCGAGCAGACCGAGCGACCGCGCCGCCCCATAGGTCAACTCGGTGGCCAGCGCCGCGTCCCGCCCACTGATCTTCCGCTCCCGCAACAACCCCGGCAGCACCAAATTCGCGTAGGCATCCCGCTCCCGCACCGCCCGCAACACATCCCGGGCCACAACCCGCACCGGATCCACCCCGTGCACGACCGCAGCGGCCTTCCCACCCGCCCCACCGGACTTGCCCCCGCCGGCACGCGACTTCGCACCGGCAGCACCGGAATCCCGACCACCCGAACCGGCCTTACGGCTCGGGTCGGAACGATTCGAGTCTCGGCGTCGATCATCCTGTGCCGCAACGAATTCGCGCTTGCCACGCGGGCGTTCCGCGCCGCCGCTCCTACCGCTCGGCGAGGCGGCCGATGATGCCGTACCAGGCTTGCCACCCGTCCCGCGCGAGTCCTTGCGGGTCGATTCGGCGGCGCGGCGCTCATCGGACCCGCGTCCGGGGCGTTCGGAGGTGCCGCGCGGAGAATCGGTCTTGCCCGCGCTGTAGGACCGCTTGGGGTCACTGTCGGGGCGTGCCGACTTGTATTGGCGTGAGCCGCTTGGGTTGTCGCCGCGGCTCGGCTCGCCGGATGCGGTGGCGGGCTTGCCGTACGGTGCGTTGGCCGCGCGGGGACGCCAGTCGCGGCGCGCGGGCTTGGCGGGGCGGTCGTCGCGGCGGTCGCCGCCGGAACGAGCGCCGCCGTTATCGCGGCGGTCCGCGCCGCCGGAACGAGCTGTGCCCGAATCGCGGCGATCGGTGCCCCCGGTGCGGGCCGCGCCGCTGTCGCGGCGATCGGTGCCACCGGTGCGGGGAGTGCCGTTGTCGCGGCGCTGGCTGTTTCCGTCTGCGCGGCTGGCGCTTTGGCGGAGGCTGCGCGATTTGCCGGTTGGTTCGTCCCGCTCGGGGCGGGTCATTCGGTGACCGCGCCGGGCTGGAGGCGGGCGCCGCGCGCCCAGTCGAGGGCAGGCATCATGCGCTTTCCTTGGGGTTGGACCTCGGTGAGGCGGACGGCTGTGGTGGCGGTGCCGATGAAGACGCCCGACTTGCGGACCTCGATCTCGCGGGCGGGGAGGGTTTCCTCCACCATTTCGACGGGGCCGAGCTTGATGCGCTTACCGTCGACCTCCGTCCAGGCTCCGGGGTTGGGGGTGACCGCGCGAATGCGGCGGTTGATGGCCAGGGCCGGCTCATCCCAGCGCACCCGGCCCGCTTCCACCTCCACCTTGGGGGCGTACGAGACGCCGTCGGTGGATTGCGGAACCGAGTGCAGCGCACCGGCTTCCACCCCGTCGAGGGTGGATTCCAAAAGGTGCGCGCCACTTTCGGCGAGGCGCTCGAGCAGTACGCCCGAAGTATCGGTGACCCGGACCTTTTCGGTGACGGTGCCGAACACCGGCCCGGTATCGAGGCCCTTCTCGATCAGGAAGGTGGACGCGCCGGTGATCTCGTCACCGGCCAGAATCGCCGCCTGCACCGGAGCCGCGCCACGCCAGGCGGGCAGCAGCGAGAAATGCAGGTTGATCCACCCGTGCCGCGGAATCGCCAGCACCCGCTCGGGCAGCAGCGCACCGTACGCCACCACCGGGCAGCAATCGGGCGCGAGCTCGGTCAATTGCTCGATGAATTCGGGTTCGGACGGTTTGCGCGGGGTGAACACCGGAATCCCGTACTCGTCGGCGAGCAGTCCGATGGGCGAGCGCGTCACCTTGCGCCCGCGCCCGGCCACCGCGTCCGGCCGGGTCACCACCCCGACCACCTCGTGCCGTCCCGATTCGATGAGCCGCCGCAGCGACGGCACCGCCGGTTCGGGCGTGCCAGCGAAGACCAAGCGCATCAACGACTCCGTTCCCGGGTGCGACGGCCGCCACCGAGCTCGGACGCGGCCAGCACCGTGATTCCCTGTGTGAACCAAGACGATTCACGCAGGGTGCGCATCGCCTCCTTACGCACGGCCGGATCCAGCCGCTGCAGGAACAGCACACCGTCGAGATGATCGGTCTCATGCTGTACGCATCGGGCCAGCAGCCCTTCCGCCCGGAACTCGACCGCCGCGCCCTCCATGTCGACGCCGCGCGCGATCACCGTATTGGCCCGCGAAACATCTTCCCGCACACCGGGAATCGACAGACATCCCTCGGGCCCGACCTGCGTCTCGTCACCGACGACCTCGAACACCGGATTGATCAGATGCCCCTGCGCGTCCCCGGTGTCGTACACGAACACCCGCAACCCGACCCCGATCTGCGGCGCGGCCATCCCGACCCCGCCGCTCTCGTACATGGTGTCGAGCAGATCGGTCACCAACTGACGCACCTGGGAATCGAAGGTCTCGACCTCCGCCGCGCGAGCGCGCAGGATCGGATCGCCGAACAGGCGGACGGGCTGGATGGTCACGGACTACTCCCGGTGCGAACGAATACGGTCGTCTCATTTTACGGATAAGAACGAACCGCCACGCCGCGCACCGGGCCGCGACCACCTCAGGAATGTGCCGCCAGCACCACTTCGCTGATTCCGGTGCCCAGCGCGACCGGCACACAGGACGGTGCCGTCGCATGTTCGGGATCGAGCGCGTTGCGCACCAATTGCTGCACGTATGGGTCGTAGACCTCGTGGAAGTGTCCGGTCTTGTTGACCGCGCACAGGTCCTGCAAGACCACATTGTCCGCGCCCGCACCACGCAGCGCGATGTTCTCGAAGGGCTGGATCATCTCATCGACCCGGCTGCCGATTGTGGTGTAGCGCACGCCGGGGACGGTGTCACCGCCCGCGTTCAACTCACTGATGAACGCCGAACCCGCCGCCTGCTGAACCGCGGCGACGGAGCTGAACAGTTCGGCCACGGTGTAGAGCGCGGGCACCTGCTGCGCCACCGGCACCAGTCCGTACATCACGCCGCCGTAGCTGGGCGAGGCCACCCCGACCCATCGATCCACCTTGGCCGCGCCATCGAGTTTGTTGATGAAATAGCGAGTCACGCTGGCGCCCTGGGAAAATCCGACCATATCGACCTTGGCGGCCCCGGTCGCGGCGAGCACCTGATCGACGAACGCACCGATCTGCGCGGAGCTGGCCCATACGTCCTCGGTGCCGAAGGTCTTCGCGCCCGGCTTACCGCCGTAGTTCAGCGCGAAAACGCAGAATCCGGCCTGTACGAGTTGCGGGCCGATGACCGAGAAGTCCGAATAGGCCGAGGAATCTGTGCCGTGTGCCAGAACCACCGGTCTCGGATGTTCGGCGTTCGGCTTGCATCCGAAGTTGTTCGTGCCCTCGGGCGCGGCGTTCGGATGCAGCTTCAAATAGTTGGCGGCCGCGAGCGGACCGTCCTGCGGCGGTCCCGGTTCGGTCGGCACCACCGGCGGCAGAAAGAAGATCGTCCCTGCCACCGGCTGCCCCGAAGGTTGTGCCGCCGCCTCGACCGGCATTGCCGTCACGCCCGCGATAACCCCGAGCACCATCACCCCGACCGGTGCGACGCTGCGCAACAGCGACTTTCGCGACCGGCTCCTCCGAATTCCCATATAGGAATGATCGCTTGTGAGGGGTCACAATGCCTACCGGGTTGCGGTGTTGTGACCCCACTACTTTTCGGGTGTGTCGTCTTCGGCGAGGATCCGGTAGAGCGACCGGCGCGCCTCGGTGAGTACCTCCGCGGCCTTGGCGGCCTGATCCGGCGTGCCCGCCGCGGCGACCTGTGCGGCCGCACCCATGAGCTGACCGATCAGCGCGCGCAGATCGAGCGCCTGATCGCCGACGCCGTCCTTGACGTCCTGCCAGGGATCGCCCAGTTCGGAGCGGTTCTCCTCCAGGTACGCGGTGCCGGCCTCGGTGAGCTTGGCGGTCTTGCGACCGGCCACCTTCTCGATGATGACCAGGCCCTCGTCCTCGAGCTGCGAGAGCGCGGGGTAGATGGAACCCGGGCTCGGACGCCAGACATCCTGGCTCTTCTCGCGGATCTGCTGGATCAGCTCGTAGCCGTGCATGGGCCGCTCCTGCAGCAGCAGCAGGATGGCGGCGCGGACATCACCGCGACGACCACGTCCACCGCGACCGCGTCCACGACCGAAGTGCGGGCCGCCGCCGGGACCGAAACCGCCCGGGCCGAAACCGCCGGGACCGAAGTCCGGGCCGAAACCCCGGCCGTGACCGTGACGATGCGGGCCGTTCTCACGCGGGCCGAATTCGCCGCGTCCACCGCGTCGCATCCGCGGGTGTTCGGGGCCCTGCTGCTCTTCGCTGCGCAGTCGCCGCCAGGGCCCGCGGCCCCTGTTGTCAAAGTTCTCCATGCGTTCCATGGTGTGCCTCCTCAGGCTTCGTCGTTGTTCTTGACGCTATCAACGATATATCGGCAAACAGTCGACAGCAAGTGTGTCGTGGGACACGAACCTGCCGGTTTGGTTGGTTAGGCGGGACGGGCGATCAGGCCGCGGGACGCGACGATATCGCGCAGGGCACTCGGGCGATCCAGCACCGAAACGGGGTCTACCAGGGCGAACTCGCAGCCGAGAGCCGTCGCGCCGCCGTCGGCCTCGGCACTGTCACCGATCATCAGCGCTCGCTCGGGCGCGACGCCCAGGCTGGTGAGAGCGGATTCGAAGATGCGCGGATCCGGTTTCACCGCGCCCACTTCGAAGGAGAGGGTGAACTCGTCGATATAGCGGTCCCAGCCCCGGCTGCTGAATGCCGGGCGGATATCCCAGGCGATATTGCTGACGATGGCCACCGGTACGCCGCGTTCGTGCAGCGCGCGCAGCACCTCACCGGTATCGGGATAGGGACTCCACATCACCGCGTCGAGCATGCGCTCGTAGATCTGTTCGGCGGGAATCTGCGGAACACCCTTGCGCAGCAGCGTCTGCATATAGGCGATGCGATGCAGGGCGGGGTCGAGATCCCTTCGCTCCCAAGCGTATTGGCCTTCCTCGTCGAGTTCGACGAATTGGCCCACCGGAGCGGTCATGGCGCGCATGATCGCGGCGACCTCGTGGGTGTCCAGGCGACGGCCGTCGCCGTCGGTCAGATCTGCGTTCTGGTATTCCGATTCCTCGAATCGGAATACGGTGCCGGAGAAGTCGAAGAGAACAGCCTCGATCGCCATATCGCCACCCTACACAGCGGGTTTCCGGCAAACTGTGGCGTTGCTCGCACTCCTCAACTTGTCTGAGGAGTTTGCTACGGTGGAGAGATGACGGACTCCCCGGTGCTCCAGGTCGACGCGGTCGATGTCGTGCGGGACGGAAACGCTATTCTGCAAGCGGTTTCATTGACCGTGCGCGCGGGCGAGCACTGGGCGCTGCTGGGGCCGAACGGCGCGGGCAAGACCACCCTGCTGCGCATGCTGGGTGCCTTCGAGCATCCCACGCGCGGGAGCGTGGAAGTGCTCGGCAAACGACTCGGGCGCGTGGATATGCGCGAATTGCGTACCGCCATCGGGCATGTCGACCCGCGGCATACGCCGCGCAGTCCGCTGACCGTGCACGAGGTCGTGCTGACGGGCATTACCAATACCGCGGAACTGGTGCCGCGCTGGCAGCCCAGCGCCGAACAGCTTGCCGAGGCCGATCGACTGATCGACATGCTGGGTCTCGCGCACCGACATGACGCGCCCTGGCCGATTCTGTCGCAGGGGCAGCGCGGGCGGGCGCTCATCGCTCGTGCGCTGATGCCGAAACCGCGACTGCTGCTGTTGGACGAACCCGCGACGGGGCTCGATCTCGCTGGGCGCGAACAACTTCTGGAGCGGATCGACCTGCTTCAGCGGGCGCACCCCGATTTGGCGTCGGTGCTGGTGACCCATCATCTGGAGGAACTGCCGACGGGGACCACACATGCGATGCTGCTGCGCGACGGTCACGCGCTGGTGAGCGGATCCGTCGACGAGGTGGTCACGACCGAGCACATCAGCGACGCTTTCGATCATCCCGTGCGCATCATTCGCGCCGACGGCCGGTGGAGTGTGCGCCCGGCGCAGCCCGCGCTGAGCTGAGCTGAGCTGAGCTGAGCTGAGACAGACTCTCCCGCAGCTCATCCCGAAGGCTCGGGAATCGCGGGGCGTTCAAGCCAGGGAATCGATCCAGCGCTCCAGCCGCCGACCCTCCCCCGCCATCATCTCCGGATCGCGGAAGGTGTTGGTGAGCAGTGAGATTCCCTGATACGACGCGAAGAGCGCGACCGCGAGTTCACGAGCGTCCTTGCGACCCATTGCCGCGAACTGGGTTTCGATCCAGTCCAGCAGGCCGCGCATGACATCGGCCAGTTCCTGATCCAGGCCGTCGGCGCGCTTATCCAGTTCAGTGGCGAGACTGCCGGAGGGGCAACCGAATTGGACGGCGGTATCGCGCTGATCGACCCAGCCGCGCACCAGCGCCTTGAGTCGCTCGGCCGGGCTGTCGAACTGCTCCAGCGCGGCGATGATCTCCTTCGCGGTGCGGTCGTGCGCGCCGATCGCCGCCTGGACCAGCTGATCCTTGGTCTTGAAGTAGTAGTAGACGTTTCCCACCGGCACCTCGGCGACGCGCGCGATATCGGCGATGGTGGTCTTCTCCACGCCCTGCTCGTGGAAGACCTTGGCGGCCGCGTCGGCCAGCCGCTCGCGCTTACCCGCGCCACGACCTACTGAGTTAGTCATACAACTCACTATAGACAACCTGCCGTCGACTGCTCTATCGTTCTTTTCAGTCAGCCAACTAACTAAGGAACGAACATGATCGTGGTAACCGGAGCAACGGGCAATGTCGGCGGCACCGTGGTGCGCATCCTCGCCGATGCGGGCGAGAAGGTCGTCGCGGTATCGCGCGGCACCAAGCCGGTGGAACTGCCCGCGGGCGTCGAGCACCGCACCGGAGATGTGGGCGATCTCGCCAGCCTCGCCGCGGTCGCGGCCGGAGCGGACGCGCTGTTCCTGCTCATCACCGGCGAGCAGTTGGTGTCCGGGCCCGAACCGAGGGAGATCCTCGAAACTCTCGCCGCGCAAGGGGTTCGGCGAGTGGTGTTCCTGTCCTCGCAGGGTGCGGTGACGCGGGCCGAGAGCGCGGGCTACGCCCGCACCATTGCATTCGAAAAGGCCTTGGCCGCTTCGGATCTGGAGTGGACCTCGGTGCGGCCGGGAGCGTTCGCCAGCAATACCTTCGCCTGGATCGAGCCGGTACGGACCCAGCGCATGGTGCCCGCGCCGTTCGGGGATGTCGGACTGCCGGTGGTCGATCCGGGCGATATCGCGGCGGTGGTGGCGGCCGCGCTGCGCGAGGACGGGCATCACGGGCAGGCGTACACGGTGACCGGACCCGCGGTGATCACGCCGCGCGAACAGTCGGAGGCGTTGGCCGCCGCACTCGGGGAGCCGCTGCGGTTCGTCGAGTTGACTCGTGATCAGGCCAAGGTCAACATGCTGCGGTTCATGCCGGAATCGGTTGCGGATCACACGCTTTCGATTCTCGGCGAGCCGACCGAGGCCGAGCAGCAGGTCAGCTCGGATGTCGAGCGCGTGCTCGGCCGACCGGCGACCAGCTATGCGGAATGGGCGCAGCGGGTCGCCCCGGCGTACCGCTGAAACCGATCCCTTGCCGATTTAGTATGTATCCGCTTATCGTCTACATATGCATACTAAATCTGACCTCTTCTCCGACGGCACCGTGCTGATGCCGTGGAATCCCGGACCCCGCCAAGACATCTCCGGTGACGTTTTCGTCAGCGTGACCGACTTCCTGGCGGGGTCGGACGAGGAGGTTCGAAGCATCTACGAAACCGGCCTCGACCTGGGGCGCACCTGGCCCGTCATGCAGGGCGCGGTCGGACTCTGGCTGTGGGGCAGGCCCGCCGAACGGCGCGGCGGATCCATCTCGGTATGGGAATCCGAACGCGATATGCGGCGATTCGTGCGCTGGCCGGTGCACACCGAGATCATCAAGGCGTGGCGGGGACGGGTCGGCATCGGAACCGACTCGTGGCAGGCCGATCATTTCGACGCGGACCGGATTCTGACCCGCGCCGCGGACACGATCGAACGGCCGCACCGCAACGCCGCATAATCTTGTCCGCATGAGGACAACCCGCCCGGATCTGGCAGCGATGATCGTTCCCCTCGGCCGCGCGCTGATGGCGGCCGAGCAGCCGATCCTGGCGGCACACGGGGTGAGCATGTGGGCGTACGTGGTGCTGCTCGCCCTGGGCGAGGGACCCGCGCGCGGGCAAGGGGTGCTGGCCCAGGAGATCGGCGCGGACAAGACCCGCATCATCGCCGTCCTGGACGATCTGCAAGCCCGCGGCCTCATCGAACGCACCCCCGACCCCGCCGACCGCCGCGCCCGGCTACTCGCCCTCACCCCGGCCGGACGCCGACTACGCGATGCGGCCCAAGCCGATATCCAGGCTCGCGAAGACCGCCTCCTCGACCGCATCCCGGCCGCCGACCGCCGTGGCTTCCTCAACGCGCTGACCGCGCTGGCCGCGCTTCCACGTCACGAGGTCACCGGCGAGTAGCGCCGAACGCGGCAGCGGCCGTATTCCACTGTCCGACACGGGCTCTCAGCCGATATCGACCGGATCGATCTGCACGCGCAACGGGTCGTCGGACTTGTGGGTGCTGCGCACGGCCTGGGCGATGCTCAGCGCTTTGGACAGCGAGGATCCGGCCGAGCGGTCCACGCGCAGAATCATCCGCTCCACTTCGGCGGGAGAATCGCCGGAGGAGAACGGCTTTCGCGCCCCGGGCGGCAGCGGTACCGGCCCGAGTACCTCGACCACATCGGGGAGCTTTGCCTCGGCGAGCAACTCGGCGATCGAATCGGCGGTGCCGTCGATGGCGGCCAGCCGAACGGCGGGCGGGAACCGCACATCGATCCGCTCCCCCAGCTCGAACTGCGCGTGCCCAACCGGATCCCAGCGCAGGAATGCCTGCACGGTCGCGAGTGCCGGATCCGCCATAACGATCACCTGACCCCCGGGCCGCACCAGCGCCGCAGCGGACATCCACCGCCGCATGGCGTCCTCCGCCGCCCGCAGATCCTCGCGCCCGAGCAGCGCCCACCCATCGAGCAACATCGCCACCGAATACCCGCCCGGCACAGACGGTTCCGCCCCGATCGTGGACACCACCACCTGCGGCCCCTCCGGCACCGAACTCAATACGGCCGACCCACCCGACCCCCGCACCGGCACACCCGGAAAGGCCCGCCCCAACTCCTCCGCCGTCCGCGCCGCACCGATCACAACGGCACGCAACGCCCTGGACCCACAAGCCCCACACCGAAACGCCGCCTCGGTGATCCCACACCACCGGCACGCCGGACTGTGCGCCACCTCCGCACCCCCGCGCGGCGTCCCAACCCCCACCGCCACACCGAGATCAACCCGATCCCGCGCACCCCGAGCCTGCGCCCCAACACCCTGACCGCGCCCGCCGCTGTCGCGTCCGTGCGCGCCGGGGCCGGGCGCACCTGCTCCCCAATCGTTCTCGAAATTCAGCCCTTGCTGCTCGTACTCGCCGCTCTGCTGGAATCCTCGACCCTGCGCGCCCGAGGCTCCCGGCGAACCTGTGGCGCGGCTCCGTCCAGCCGGACCCGCACCGCGCTGATCGGAGGTCGGCCCGTGACCGGCACCTCGGCCCGCAGCGGCAGTACCACGCTCTGTCGTGGTCTTACCCGCTGCCGAAGCGCGGATGTTGTTGTCCGGCAGTGCCAATGGGCCGTTGCAGTGGCGGCAGCGGGCCGGGGTCCGGCATTTCGAGCAGGACAGGGCGGGGATGTAGCCGCGGCGGGGAACCTGTACCAGCACGGGTTCGCCCGCTGCTAGGGCGCGGCGGGCGGCCATGAACGCGGCCGCCGGGATGCGGATCGCTCGCGCCATCGGATCGCGTTCCAGGGCGGCATCGGTGTCGCCGGGCGCGATGAGGCGGGGCATCACCTGCCGGAGCAGGCTGCGTTCGGCGAGTAGGTCATGGGCCCAACCGGATTCGACGATCGCCTGCACCTCGGCCGTGCGCGCGAAACCGGCCGCGACAAACGCCGCTCCGGTCTCGTGCGCACGCAGCATCGCCACTTCCCGCGCATGCGGGTAGGGCGAGCGAGGCTCCGCGTAGGTGTCATCCCCGTCATCCCAAATAGCGATAAGCCCAAGGTCTTTCACCGGCGCGAACACCGAACTACGCGTCCCCACCACCACGCGCGCCGTCCCGCGCAACGCCGCCAGCCACCGCCGATACCGTGCCGAAGGCCCCAGCCCGGCTGCCAGCCCCACCGCCGACTCCCCCACCAGCGCAACACATTCCGCCAGCACCCGATCCAAATCCCGCTGGTCCGGCACCATCAGAATCGCACTGCGCCCACTCCCCACGGTCGTGGCCGCCAACTCCGCCAACCGCCGCGCCCAATCCTCCCCGGGCAACGCTTGCCAAGCCGCCCGCGGCCCCCGCCCAGCCGCCACCGCACCGAGGAAGGAATACCCATGCGCATACCGTCCCCAACCCGGGTATCGGTCGGCAACCCCCTGCCCCGGATCAGCTTCCGCAGTCGCACCGTCGACGTCGATCTTCCCCGTTGCCGGTTCGATGGGCGCGCCCCGCAAGTCGTCATGGGCCAAATCCGGCGCACCAGCACCGGACTCGGCCGCACCCGACTCGAGCGAGGCTTCATTGCCGGAGATGTCGACGCCCGCCACCTGCGACGGCGCGCCACCGACCGGGCTCGCCCCCGGCTCCGGGTGATCGGAAAGCTCCGCACCGATCGCCCCCGCTACCTCTCCCTGCGCACCGTCTGCGGCCGCGCCGGATCCTCCCACAATGCGAGTCGCCGGTGAAAAGTTCTCCGACGCAACAGTATTCGATGATTGATCAGCGTTGGACGACCCCAACCCCGCGTCCGGTGCCGGTTCGACTTCTACCGGAGGGGTTGGCGAAAGAGCGCCGGGTTGGCCGGAATCGCTGTCCGGGATCGGGTCGGCCGGGTCGTCGAGGTCGATCGGGGTGGGTTCCGGGGCAGTGGCTTTCGCGGTAGCGGACTTGCCCCGGCGTTTCTTCGGGGTGGCCGGTTTGGGGGTGGTGCCTTCGGCTTCGACTTTGGCGTGGCGGGGTGGGATGGCCAAGCGGAGGACGTCGGCTCGGGTGCCGGCGTAGCGGGCGGCCACGGCGGTGACGAGGCGCAGGATCTCTGGGGTGAGGACCTTTTCCGGGGAGACCACTCGGTCGAGGCGGACGAGTTTGCCTGTGTGGGAGGTCTTTTCGAGGCGTTCGAGGATGTAGCCGTCGATGAGGCGGCCGGAGAAGCGGACTCGGACTCGGACGCCGGGTTGGGCGTCGGCGTCGAGGTCGGGCGGGACGAGGTAGTCGAAATCCCGGTCCAGGTGGGCGGGTTCGAGCAGGGGCAGGACCCGGGCGATGGGGCGGGGGGTGGCTACGACGGCGGGAGCGCCGGGCTCGGAGATGGTCTCCGTGCTCGGCGCTCCCGTCGATACCTGTCCCGTGTCGGCCAATTACAGACCGGCGGCGGCGCGCAACTTCTCCGCGCGGTCGGTGCGCTCCCAGGGCAGATCCACATCGGTGCGGCCGAAGTGGCCGTACGCGGCGGTGGGTCCGTAGATGGGACGCAGCAGGTCCAGATCGCGGATGATCGCGCCGGGACGCAGGTCGAAGACCTCGCCGATGGCGGCCGAGATCTTGGCCGGATCGACCAGTTCGGTGCCGAAGGTCTCCACGAACAGGCCGACGGGGGCGGCCTTGCCGATGGCGTAGGCGACCTGAACCTCGACGCGCTCGGACAGACCGGCGGCGACGACATTCTTGGCGACCCAGCGCATGGCGTAGGCGGCCGAACGGTCCACCTTCGACGGATCCTTACCGGAGAACGCGCCACCACCGTGGCGAGCCATGCCGCCGTAGGTGTCGACGATGATCTTGCGACCGGTCAGACCGGCGTCACCCATCGGACCACCGAGCACGAACTTGCCGGTCGGGTTCACCAGCAGTCGAATGTTGGAGGTGTCCAACGGATTCGGCAGCGACAGCTCGGCGAGCACCGAGTCGACGACCTTCTCGCGGATGTCCGGGGTGAGCAGGTTGTCCAGGTCGATATCGGCCGCGTGCTGGGTCGAGATGACGACCGTGTCCAGGCGCACCGGGATGTCGCCCTCGTATTCGATGGTGACCTGGGTCTTGCCGTCGGGACGCAGGTACGGCAGCACACCGGACTTGCGGACCTCGGTCAGACGCCGGGAAAGCTTGTGCGCCAGCGAGATCGGCAGCGGCATCAGCTCGGGGGTCTCGACGGTGGCGTAACCGAACATCAGACCCTGATCGCCCGCGCCCTGGCGCGCGATGTCATCGTCCTCGCCGCCGACGCGGGCCTCGTGCGAGGTGTCCACGCCCTGCGCGATATCGGGTGACTGCGCGCCGATGGCGATGTTCACGCCACAGGACGCGCCGTCGAAACCCTTTGCGGAGGAGTCGTATCCGATCTCCAGCACCTTTTCGCGGACGATGGTCGGGATATCGACGTAGGCCGACGTGGTGACCTCACCGGCCACGTGCACCTGACCCGTGGTCACCAGGGTTTCCACCGCGACACGGCTGCGCGGATCGGCCGCGAGCAACGCGTCGAGGATGGAATCGCTGATGGCATCACAGATCTTGTCCGGATGACCTTCGGTCACGGACTCACTGGTGAATAGGCGGCTGCCAGACGTGCGCACAGTTGTTCCCTCTCCCTCAACGGGTTTCTCGTATCGGGCTGCCACGGTAGCGCTTGTTCACCACCGCACAACCCTTTGTCTCAGGTTATGCCAATAAGTTCGTCACAAGGCGCGAGGACGCTCCGGTGACGAACGTATCGTGACTCAGACAGCTGCCGTCATTTGGCAGCCGTCCGAACCCTGCGGTGCCGAGGCTTCAGCGGAGCAAGGGGCCGAGCGCATCGAGCACTCGACTGGCCAGCAGTGCCTTGGATCCGTGGTCCAAGGCGATCTCGGTGCCATCGGCACCGAGCAGCCAACCATCATTATGGTCTACTTCGAAGGCTTTGCCTTCACCAACTGCGTTGACCACCAAAAGATCACAGCCCTTACGGGCGAGTTTGGCACGCGCGTGGGTGAGCACATCGGCGTGTTCATCACCGGTTTCGGCGGCGAAGCCCACGATCGCGGTACCCGGCAGCTGACCGTCGCGGCGCGACTGCACCAGACCCGCGAGAATGTCCGGGGTCTTGGTCAGTTCGATCGAATTCGGTTCGTCCGCACCCTTTTTGATCTTCGCGGCGGCCACGTTCACCGGTCGGAAGTCGGCCACGGCGGCGGCCATGATGACCGCGTCCGCACCGATGGAATGCTTGTCGACCGCCACCTTCAACTGCTCGGCGGTATTGATGTGCACGACCTCGACCGCGGCGGGCGGGGGCATACCGATGGTGTTGCCCGCGATGAGCGTCACCTGGGCACCGCGCTGCGCGGCCACCCGGGCGATCGCGTAGCCCTGCTTACCGGAGCTGCGATTGCCGAGGAACCGCACCGGGTCCAGAGGTTCACGAGTGCCACCGGCGGACACCACGACGCGACGACCCTCGAGATCACGCGGGATCGCATCCTTGCGCTCGAGCAACAGCGAGGCGAGCGCGTAGATCTCCTCCGGTTCGGGCAAACGCCCTGCGCCGGAATCGGATCCGGTGAGTCGCCCGTGCGCGGGCTCCATCACGGTGGCGCCGTGCGCGCGCAATGTCGCCACATTCGCGATCGTCGCGGGGTGCTCCCACATCTCGGTGTGCATCGCGGGCGCGAACAGGATGGGACATCGGGCGGTGAGAAGTGTGGCGGTGAGCAGATCATCCGCGCGGCCGGAAGCGGCACGCGCCATGAGATCCGCGGTCGCGGGGGCGATGACCACCAGTTCGGCCTCCTGGCCGAGTCGCACGTGCGGCACCTCGGGCACATCGGAGAAGACTCCGGTGTGCACGGGATGGCCGGACAGCGCCTCGAACGTGGCCTTGCCGACGAAATTCAACGCCGACTCGGTGGGAATGACGCGCACCTCGTGCCCGGTTTCGGTGAACCGGCGCACGAGGGCGCAACTCTTGTATGCGGCGATACCGCCGCCGACACCGACGATGACCCGGGTCACCGCATGTCCCGGGTGGATTCTGTCGTCACTACGCCTCCAGCGCCGTAGAGAGTTGCCTGGCTCTTACCCTCTCGGGGGCTTATTCGCCCTCGGAGTGCTCCAGCAGATCGGCGTGGATCTCACGCATGGCCACCGACAGCGGCTTCTCCTGCAGACCCGGCTCGACCAGCGGGCCGACGTATTCGAGAATGCCGTCGCCGAGCTGGTTGTAGTAGTCGTTGATCTGCCGGGCCCGCTTGGCTGCGTAGATGACCAGCGCGTACTTGGACGAGGTCCGTTCCAGCAGTTCGTCGATCGGCGGGTTGGTGAGGCCGACCGGAGTGTCGTAGGCGGGGACGGTCTTCAGATCCGTACTCACTAGGAAGGCTCCTGCGGGTTGGTGTTGAAAGGGTGAAACCGGCTCACTTCGAAGATGAGCCGGTCGTTCTTTCGAGAACTACCTCGAAATTGTGCTAACGAACAAGGATACCAACTGCTCACAGGCGGTCGTCACCTCGTCGTTCACTATGACGATGTCGAACTCGTCACAGGCCGCCAGTTCGGTCTTGGCGGTGAGCAGCCTTCGCTCTATGACCTCGGGCGATTCAGTGCCTCGCGAGGTGAGCCGGGAGACCAATTCCTCCCAGCTGGGCGGGGCCAGGAAGACCAAAGTGGCTTCCGGCATCGCTTTGCGAATCGAGCGCGCTCCTTCGAGGTCAACCTCGATCAGGACCGGGTGTCCGGTCGCGAGCGCTTCGCGCACAGGTGCGGCCGGGGTACCCGACCGCTGTAGTCCACCGTGGATATCGGCCCATTCGAGTAGTTCGTCCGCCGTGATCATGGCGTCGAACTCTTCACGGGACACGAACCGGTAGTCGCGACCGTCGACCTCCCCGGGCCGGGGGGCCCGGGTGGTGGCCGAAACACTGAAAACCAGTTCGGGCAGTCGTTCGCGCACGCAGCGCACGACAGTGGACTTGCCGACGGCCGAGGGGCCGACCAGAACTACCAGTCGTCCCTTCCGAGTGTGTTCGACCACCCTCGGATTAATCTGCCGTGAAGTCGAACCGGGCCAGCAGCGCCTTACGCTGCCGGTCACCCAGTCCGCGCAGGCGGCGAGTGGGAGCGATTTCGAGCTCGCTCATGATTTCGGCAGCCTTGACCTTGCCCACCTTCGGCAGAGCCTCGAGCAGAGCCGACACCTTCATCTTGCCGAGAACTTCGTCCTTCTCGGCATCAGCAAGGACCGTCTTCAGATCGGTACCGCCACGCTTCAGGCGCTCCTTGAGCTCCGCCCGAGCACGGCGAGCGGCAGCCGCCTTCTCCAAAGCAGCGGCGCGCTGCTCGTCAGTCAGCTGGGGAAGGGCCACGGTTCCTCCGTCTCATCGTTCATTGCATGTACTCCCGCCGTTCTAACCCGGCGGTCTCAGCGACCGTACCCACGACGCCTCCCGATTGCGAACCCGCCCCCCAGGTCAGCGCGTGATTCCGAGCACGACCGGGCGGAATGCGGCCATCCGGGTGGCCGGTCGGACCGGGTCCGGCACCGCACCCGGAAGGTGCACGAATCCCCTTGTGGCCAGGGGTTTTTCGGGTTTCGGCGGCCGAGCGGAACAGCGTTACCGATGTCCGATTCAGACCGTGACCCACCTGTAATCATCCGACCTGGAACTTCTTCGAATTTACCGGCGTGTCGCGCGAAACTGCACCGCGTGTCGCGGATCACGCGACGCATTCGAACACCGTTCGAACACGCGATCCCGCCGCAGGTCCAGCCCCCTAATGCCACCCCGGCCGGGTGCGCTGACCCCTGACGCCGTCACAGACGGGTGAAACCCGAAGGATGTGACTTCCCGGGCGTTTCGCCCACAGCGCAGCGCCAGGGGCGCAGCAGGACAAGCGATCGATCAATCCTCGTACTGGCAGAGCTCGATCAGGGTGCCCTCGGGCGCGCGCAGATGGGCCACGCGCATACCCCAGGCTTCCTGGTCGACCGGACCGGCGGCGAGGGCCACACCCCCGGCTTCCAGCGTCTTCGCGGCGGCGTCGACATCGGCGACGCGCAGCACCACCACGACGGCGTCGACCCCGTCGCGCGGGCGGTGCTCGGCCCCGACTGCCGCCTCCATGAACGCGCGGGTGAACAGCGCGATATCGGCGTCACCGGCGACGAAGCAGGCGTAGGGACCGTTCTCGGGTTCCGCGCCGCTCTCGTCGCGATGTTTGAGCGGCAGCCCGAGAACATCGCGGTAGAAGCGGTAGCTCGCCGCGAAATCGTCTACCAGGACACGTGTTTGGCCGTAGGACAGCAGGCCGAGGTTGTTGTTCGACACAGGGCAAACCTAATCAGTTGGACTGCACCGCGATACGCAGGCCCAGCGCCACCATGACCGATCCCATGACCGCGTCCAGGGCGCGGCGCACGCGGCGGCGGGTGAACAGGTGCCGCAGCGCGCCGACGCCGATCGCCAGGGCCGCGAACCAGGACAGATTCGCCACGGTGCAGACGATGCCCAACTCCAGGGTGCTGAGCACGGTCGGGTCGGCCGGGAGGAACTGGGGCACAAGCGCGATGAAGAAGACCGCGCATTCGGGGTTGAACAGGTTGGTCAGCAGGCCCTGCCGGAAGGCGAGGCCGATACCGCGCTCGCGGCCGGAATCGGCCGCGGCGGGCGCGTATTCGCCGCGCCGGGCCGCCAGCAGCGCCCGAATTCCCAGGTAGCCCAGGTAGATCGCGCCCGCGAGCTTGACGACCGTATAGGCCATCGCGGAGGCCGCGAGCAGTCCGGCGATGCCCACCGCCGTGACGATGGACCAGGTGAACACACCCACGGCTACGCCTGCGGCACAGGCGATTCCGGCACGACGGCCGGTGACGGCGGCATTGCGGATGACGATCATCCAGTCCGGTCCCGGTGACATGGAACCGAGCAGGATCACACCGGCCAATGCGAGCACCTCTGCCGTGGACATCATGCCGACAGCGTACGAGCGCGGCCGCGACGCCGCGCCGGGTTCAGCGATTGCCGTCAGCGCGTGGGCCACACCGCTTTCAGGCGCGTCGCGGCCTCGGCGGCCTGGCGATAACCCGCCTCGTACGAGGGGTGCAGGGCGGCGGGGTTGAACAGATCGATGCCGAAGACGGCGATCGTCTCCGCGTCCGGAATGATGGACAGCGTTGTCGCGCCACCCAATTCACCGTCCGACGGCGCATGCGGGAACAGATGCGCCAGCGGCTCGATGATCAGCATGAACTCCGCGCCCGCCGCCAGATCGGCATTGATGGGCGAGCGCATACCCCCGTCGATGTAATAGCGCCCATCGATCGGAATGGGTGGGAACACACCGGGAACCGACGTACTCGACGCCAGCGCCTGCGGCAGCGTGGCCACACCGTCCCGGGTCCACGGTTGCAGTTCACCGGTGGTGATATCCACCGCGGTGACAATGAAATCCGCCTCCGGCCACTCGGAAACCGCTGCGACACCGGCTATCCGGGCAATGTGATCATCGGGATCCCCGACCCCCATCTCCAGCGCCCGTGCTCCAGCCCGCCGCCGCGCCTCATTCCCACTGATCCCCGGCGTAGCGAGAATCCCCATGATCTCCCCGAACCCCGCCGGATCAATATGCGGCGCATCACCATCCGGAACCGGCATCGAAACCAACTGCCGCAGATCACCGTGCCCGGTGATAACCGACCCCACCACCGCCCCAGCGGAGGTACCGACAACCCGATCAGCCAGCGACAGATCGATCCCCGCCTCACGTAACCCGACAGCCAAACCCGTCATCCAGCAAATACCGAGCGCACCACCTCCGCCGAGAATCAGAGCATGGTGAATAGCATTGGGCGGCACCGCGTCGGACATACGACCACTGTAGCGAAACGGTCGACTACGGGATTCGACGACGAGCCGTTCGCAAGTCGATCATCAGATTGGGAAGCATGAAGACCGGATACTCGATACCCGCCGTATTGCTGGCGGTGCTGGTGAGTGGATGCACGTCGGCGACCGACGCCACGCACGACGATGCGGAACGGTGCCCGAATGGGCTCGAGATTCGCAATGACATCCAGAATCTCGGGGCGAGTGCGGGATTGGTGCCCGCACTGCGCAATGCCGCGAGCGGGATCCAGTTGATCGCACTGGGCGACATCACACGCGCGGCTGGGCTGGCGGATGACTGGGATCTGATGACGGACGTCACCCCCAATATCTCGGAGGCCGAACTCAACACGAACGCGGGTACCACCGGATGTTGGCGAAATCTTCCGGAGAGCGCGGGCGACCGTGATATACCGTCGGGCTACTACATCTTCGTCAAAGACCGGAAATTGGTTCAGGTTGTTCCGTGGCATGGCGGCAGCAGGCCGCTGGAACTGCGGGATCGTCCGTCATTGACTCGCGAATCGGTGCTGTTGCCGCAGAATTTCGGTGCGAACAGCCGTCTCGTTCCGCAACCGTAGTCGAATATGGAACCGCCCCCGTATCGAGATCGATACGGGGGCGGACCTTTTCACGACGCTTCTCAGCGCTGGAGGAAGGCGAACTCCTCGGCGAGGCGGTCTACCTGCTCACGCAGGGCGGTGACCGAGGGGCCGAATTTGAGGACCTCGCGGGAGACGTTCGGCAGGACCGCGCCGAGATCACTTGCGGGGACCAGGGTGCGGATGGAGTCCGCTCCCCCGCCCTGCGCGCCCACACCCGGCATGAGGATGGGGCCGTTGAGGGCGGACAGGTCCGGGGCCTCGGTGAGGGTCGCGCCGACGACCACACCGACGGAACCGAATTCGGTGTCCCCGTTGATGGCCGCCGCGTCGTCGACCATGCGCTGGGCGATGGTGCGGCCGTCCGCGCCGGTGATGCGCTGGAGTTCGGCGCCTTCCGGGTTGGAGGTGGCGGCGAGTACGAAGACGCCGCGGTCGTTCGCGCGTGCCAGCTCCAGAGCCGGTGCGAGCGAACCGAATCCGAGGTAGGGCGAGACCGTCACCGCATCGCTGGCCAGCGGGCCGTCACCGAGCCAGGCGTGCGCGTAGGCGTCCATGGTGGAGCCGATATCGCCGCGCTTGGCATCGGCGAGCACCAGGGTGCCCGCCTCGCGGAGGGCGCGAATCGTCTCCTCCAGCACGATGATTCCGGCCGAACCGTAGGTTTCGAAGAACGCCACCTGCGGTTTGACCAGCGCCACCCGACCGGCGAACGCCTCCACGCAGGCATTGGCGAACTTCGCCACGCCCGCGGCGTCCTCGGTCAGGCCCCACGCCCGCAGCAGCGGCGGATGCGGGTCGATGCCAACACAGACGGGTCCGTGCTTGCGCATCGCATCCCGCAGCCGCACACCGAAACTCGTCATCGCGTCAGCCCCGCAGGGTGGCGTGGAGTTCCTGCAGGGACCGCACGCCGATGCCGCCGTTGATGGTGGCCTCGATGCCCTGTACGGCCGCGGCCGCACCCTGGACGGTGGTGATGCACGGGATGTTCGCGCTCACCGCGGCGGTGCGGATCTCGTAACCGTCTACGCGCGGACCGTTATTGCCGTACGGGGTGTTGAAGACGATATCGACTTCGCCGTCCTTGATCATGTCCACGATGCTGGGCTGATCGGTGGCCTCGTCCGAATGCTTGCGCACCTGCTCGCACGGAATACCGTTGCGGCGCAGCATTTCCGCGGTGCCCTCGGTGGCCAGGATGCGGAAGCCGAGGTCGTGCAGGCGCTTGACCGGGAACACCATGGCGCGCTTGTCGCGGTTGGCGATCGAGACGAAGGCGGCGCCCTCGGTCGGCAGCGAACCGTAGGAAGCGGTCTGGGACTTGGCGAATGCGGTACCGAAGTCGGCGTCGATGCCCATGACCTCACCGGTGGACTTCATCTCCGGCGAGAGCAGCGAATCGATACCGCTGCCGTCGGGCCGCTTGAAGCGGTGGAAGGGCAGCACGGCTTCCTTCACCGCGACCGGCGCGTCGATCGGGGTGTGCCCGCCGTCGCCCTCGGCCGGGAGCAGGCCCTCCTTGCGGAGTTCAGCGATGGTGGCGCCCAAGGCGATTCGCGCCGCGGCCTTGGCCAGCGGCACCGCGGTGGCCTTGGAGACGAACGGCACGGTACGGCTGGCGCGCGGGTTCGCCTCGAGGACGTAGAGCACATCGTCCTTGAGCGCGTACTGCACGTTCAGCAGGCCCTTGACGCCGATGCCCTTGGCCAGCGCCACGGTCGAGCGGCGCACGGCCTCGATATCGCTGCGGCCCAGGGTGATCGGGGGCAGGGCGCACGCGGAGTCACCGGAGTGGATACCGGCTTCCTCGATGTGCTCCATGACGCCGCCCAGGTAGACCTCGTCGCCGTCGCACAGGGCGTCGACGTCGATTTCGATGGCGTCCTCCAGGAACCGGTCGATGAGCACCGGGCGGTTCGGGGAGATATCGGTGGCGCGGGAGATGTAGCCCTCGAGGGTGGCCTCGTCGTAGACGATCTCCATGCCGCGACCGCCGAGCACGTAGGACGGACGCACCAGGACCGGGTAACCGATCTCGGCGGCGATCCGCTTGGCCTGCGGGAAGGTGGTGGCGGTGCCGTACTTGGGAGCCGGAAGGCCGGCCGCGACAAGGACATCGCCGAATTCGGCGCGGTCCTCGGCCAGGTCGATGGCGGCGGCGGAGGTGCCGACCACGGGCACGCCCGCATCGGTCAGCTTCTGCGCCAGGCCCAGCGGGGTCTGGCCGCCCAGCTGGCAGATGACGCCCGCGACGGTGCCGGATTCGGTTTCCGCGTGGTAGACCTCGAGCACGTCCTCGAAGGTCAGCGGTTCGAAGTAGAGGCGGTCGGCGGTGTCGTAGTCCGTCGAGACGGTCTCGGGATTGCAGTTGACCATGACGGTTTCGAAACCGGCGGCCGAAAGCGTCTGCGCCGCATGCACACACGAGTAGTCGAACTCGATGCCCTGACCGATGCGGTTCGGGCCCGATCCGAGGATCAGCACCTTCTCGCGTTCCTTCTGCGGCGCCACTTCGGATTCCGCGGCGGGATCGAGCTCATAGGCCGAGTAGTGGTACGGGGTCTTGGCCTCGAACTCGGCGGCGCAGGTGTCGACGGTCTTGAACACCGGGCGAATGTGCAGGCGGTGCCGCAGTGCGCGCACGCCGTCCTCACCCGCGAGTTCCGGTCGCAGCGCGGCGATCTGGCGATCGGACAGGCCGTAATGCTTGGCGGTGCGCAGCAGCGGCTCATCCAGCACGGCGGCGTCCAGGATCTCCTGGCGCAGCTCGACCAGTGCGGCCACCTCGGCCACGAACCACGGGTCGATGCCCGAGGCCTTGGCGGTGTCCTCGATGCTCGCGCCCAGGCGCAGCGCGCGCTCGACCTGGTAGATGCGCCCCTCGGTGGGGGTGCGCAGGTCCTCGAGGATGGCCTCGACGTCGGTCCACTCGCCGTCGGGCTGGGTCCAGAAGCCCACGGCCTTGGTCTCGAGCGAGCGCAGCACCTTGCCCAGGGCCTCGGAGAAGTTGCGGCCCATGGACATTGCCTCGCCGACCGACTTCATGGTGGTGGTCAGCGTCGGGTCGGCGCCCGGGAACTTCTCGAAGGCGAAGCGCGGGGCCTTGACCACGACGTAGTCGAGCGTGGGCTCGAAGCAGGCCGGGGTCTCCTTGGTGATGTCGTTGACGATCTCATCGAGGGTGTAGCCGATGGCCAGCTTGGCGGCGATCTTGGCGATCGGGAATCCCGTTGCCTTGGAAGCCAATGCGGACGAGCGCGAGACGCGCGGGTTCATCTCGATGACGATGAGGCGGCCGTCGGCCGGATCCACCGCGAATTGGATATTGCAGCCGCCGGTGTCGACGCCGACCTCGCGCAGGATGTCGATGCCCAGATCGCGCATCTTCTGGTATTCGCGGTCGGTGAGGGTCATGGCCGGGGCGACGGTGACCGAGTCACCGGTGTGCACGCCCATCGGGTCGACGTTCTCGATCGAGCAGACGATGACCACATTGTCATTGCGGTCGCGCATGAGCTCGAGCTCGAATTCCTTCCAGCCCAGGATGGATTCCTCGATGAGCACGTTCGCGGTCGGCGAGGCGGCCAGGCCGCCACCGGCGATGCGATCGAGATCCTCATCGTTGTAGGCCATACCGGAACCGAGGCCGCCCATGGTGAAGGACGGGCGCACCACGACCGGGAATCCCAAGTCGCGCACGGTCTCCCGGACCTCGTCCATGGTGTAGCAGACCTTGGAGCGCGCGCTCTCGCCGCCGACCTTGGCGACGATGTCCTTGAACTTCTGCCGGTCCTCACCGCGCTGGATGGCTTCGAAGTCCGCGCCGATCAGCTCGACGTTGTACTTCTCCAGAATGCCGTTGTCGTGCAGGTCGACCGCGCAGTTCAGCGCGGTCTGACCGCCCAGGGTCGCCAGGATCGCGTCCGGACGCTCCTTGGCGATGACCTTCTCGACGTACTCCCAGGTGATCGGTTCGACGTAGGTGGCGTCGGCGAACTCCGGGTCGGTCATGATGGTCGCCGGGTTGGAGTTGACCAGCGATACGCGCAGGCCCTCGGACCGCAGCACGCGACACGCCTGGGTTCCGGAATAGTCGAACTCACAGGCCTGGCCGATGACGATCGGACCGGAGCCGATCACCAGGATGTGATTGAGGTCGGTACGGCGTGGCATCAGGCACCTTCCATCAGGCCGGCGAAACGATCGAACAGGTAGGCGGCGTCGTGCGGTCCGGCGGCGGCCTCGGGGTGGTACTGCACCGAGAAGGCACGGCCGCTGACCAGCTGAACACCTTCCACGACACCGTCATTGGCGCAGATATGGCTGACCTCGGCCTTGCCGAACGAGGTGTCGAAGACCTCGCCGCGCTCACCTTCGAGGGCGAAGCCGTGGTTCTGGGCGGTGATCGAGATGCGCCCGGTGTGGTGTTCGATGACCGGGACATTGATGCCGCGGTGGCCGAACTTCATCTTGTAGGTATTGCGCCCGAAGGCGCGGCCCAGGATCTGGTTGCCGAAGCAGATGCCGAACAGCGGGATATCGGCCTGTAGCACCTGCTGGGTCAGCGCGACCGCGCCGTCGGCGGTGGCCGGGTCACCGGGGCCGTTCGAGAGGAACACCCCGTTCGGGTTCAGTTCCTTGATCTGGTCGAAGGTGACGTTCGAGGGCACCACGTGCACCCGCATACCGCGCTCGGCGAACATGCGCGGGGTGTTGGACTTTATGCCGAGGTCGACCGCGACCACGGTGAAGCGGTGCTCGCCGACCGGTTCGATGGTGTACATCTCATCGGTGGAGACCTCACCGGCCAGGTCCGCGCCCAGCATGGAGGGCTGGCCGTTGACCCGTGCGACGAGTTCGTCGTAGTCGGCCAGGGCGGTGCCGGAGAAGACGCCCGCCTTCATGGAACCGCGAGTGCGCAAGTGCCGCACCAGGGCTCGGGTGTCGATGCCCGCGATGCCGACGATGTTCTGGTTCTCCAGCTCGTCCTGCAGGGTGCGCTTGGAGCGCCAGTTGGAGGCGCGGCGCGCGGGGTCGCGCACGGCGTATCCGGCGACCCAGATCTTGCTCGACTCGTCGTCCTCGTCGTTCCAGCCGGTGTTGCCGATCTGGGGCGCGGTGGCCACCACGATCTGGCGGTCGTAGCTGGGGTCGGTGAGGGTCTCCTGGTAGCCGGTCATCGCGGTGCAGAACACCGCCTCACCCAAAGTCTGTCCCTGTGCGCCGAAGGTCGTCCCGCGGAATACGCGGCCGTCCTCGAGCACCATCACTGCGACGTTGTCGCTGCTCATGCCTCGTCTCCCGTCTTTGTCGTCTCTGTCTGCACGGTCCCGGTCCAGGCCGGGTACACCGTCTTGTCATCGCCCCGGAATCCGGTATCCACCTCGGTCCCGGTCGGCAGCTTCCAGCGAATCACCAGCACACCGCCTTCGGTCATCACTTTGCCCGCATGCCCGCGCTCGGTGCGCACCGCGGTCACCGACTCCTGCGGAATCCAGATGGTGCCCGCGCCGTCGCGCTCGAGCAGAATGCCGCGCTCGAATCGGGTGAGTTCCGCGGTGGCGCGGAAACCCAAGTCGCCCACGGTGACTCGCTGAATCCAGCTCGGAGCCAGGGTGCTGCCGAGGTAGAGGCCCGTGGTGGGCTCCAGCAGCTGTGCGCCGCAGTCGGCGGGCACGGCCGGCAGGTCACCGATCGACGCCGCCTGCTTCTTCGCGCGGCCGGTCCAGGCCCGGTACATGCCCCACAGGCACAGCGCGAAAACTGCGAGCAGCACGACGATCGTCAGTGTTCGCTCCATTACGGTCCTCCTCGGTTCCCCACCCGCCGGTCGCCACCGGCGAAGACCTCATCGCCACCGCGCGGGGCGCTGGCAACTCCGTTGCGCGAGGTGATACGGCCGCGCAGGAAGGTGGCGGTCACCTTCGCGGGCAGGGTCATCTCGTCGAACGGGGTGTTGTGGGCGATGCTGGCGAGTTCCTTCGCGCGCACCGTCCACTCGGTGTTCGGATCGATCAGGGCCAGGTTGGCCGGTTCGCCGACGGCGAGCGGGCGGCCCTGATCGTCCAGGCCCACGATGCGGGCCGGGTTCTCGCTCATGACGCGGGCGACGCCGCGCCAGTCGAGCAGGCCGGGCTGGACCATCGTCCGCACGATGATCGAGAGTGCGGTCTCCAGGCCGAGCATGCCGGGGCGGGCGGCCGCGAATTCGCAGCACTTGTCCTGTTCGGCGTGCGGGGCGTGATCGGTTGCGACACAGTCGATGACGCCGTCGGCCAGGGCCTGGCGCAGCGCGGTCACATCGGAGGATTCGCGCAGCGGCGGGTTGACGCGGTTGACCGCGTCGTAGGTCTCCAGGCGCGAATCATCGAGCAGCAGGTGATGCGGGGTGACCTCGGCGGTGATCGAAATACCCTGGGACTTGGCCCATTTGAGCAGTTCGACGGTGCCCGCGGTGGAGGCGTGGCAGATGTGCACGCGCGCACCGGCATCGCGGGCCAGCAGCGCGTCGCGGGCCACGATGGATTCCTCGGCGGCGCGCGGCCAGCCGGCCAGACCCAGGCGGGCTGCGTTCGGACCCTCGTGCGCCACGGCGCCCTTGGTCAGGCGCGGCTCTTCGGCGTGCTGGGCGATGAGGACGCCGAGCGAGTTCGCGTACTCCAGCGCGCGGCGCATGATCAGCGGGTCGTAGACGCAGTGCCCGTCATCGGAGAACATGCGCACCGCGC
Source organism: Nocardia sp. NPDC058058 (assembly GCF_042885355.1). NCBI lineage: Bacteria > Bacillati > Actinomycetota > Actinomycetes > Mycobacteriales > Nocardiaceae > Nocardia > Nocardia sp. NPDC058058. Next base: position 1,764,744 of record NZ_JBHVSA010000001.1, read on the forward strand.
CGACTCCGGCTGCCATGGTGCCCATTTCGGCGAGCTGCTTGCCCTCCAGGCCCACGGTGACCGCGCCGACCGGATGCACGTCGACCAGGCCGACCTGCTGTCCGCGCCGCCACACGTGGTCGGTGATGACCTGCGAATCGGCGACCGGGCTGGTGTTGGCCATGGCGAAGACCGCCGTGTAACCGCCCAGAGCCGCTGCGGCGGAACCGGTTTCGATGGTCTCGGTGTCCTCGCGGCCCGGCTCGCGCAGATGCGTGTGCAGGTCGATGAAGCCCGGCAGCAGGAATTGCCCGGTGCCGTCGATGGTTTCGGCGTCATCGGCCTTCAGGTCCGCGCCGATCTCACGGATTTCACCATCTGCGAGCAGTACGTCGACCGGGTCGCCTGCACCGTAAAGACGGACGTTCTGAATCAAGACGTTGTTCATGCCACCACCTCGTCGGTTCCTACCAGCAGGCGGAAGAGCACCGCCATGCGCATATGGACTCCGTTGTTGACCTGTTGCAGCACAGCCGCTTTGGGGGAATCGGCGACGGCCGACGCGATTTCCATGCCGCGCAGCATGGGGCCCGGATGCAGTACCACCGCATGTTCGTCGAGCATGCCGAGGCGGCGCTCGCTCAGGCCGTAGTTGATCGAGTACTCGCGCGCCGACGGGAAGAAGCCGCCGTTCATGCGCTCGGCCTGCACGCGCAGCATCATGACCGCGTCCGCGCCGGGGAGTTCGGCATCGAGCGAATGTGAGATCCGCACCGGCCAGGCCTGCACACCCACCGGCAGCAGCGTCTGCGGCGCGACCAGCACCACATCCGCGCCGAGGGTGCTGAGCAGGAAGGCGTTCGAGCGCGCGACCCGGCTGTGCAGGATGTCCCCGACCAGCACGATCCGCTTACCCTCCAGATCGCCGAGGCGCTGACGCAGGGTCAGCGCGTCCAGCAGCGCCTGGGTGGGGTGCTCATGGGTGCCGTCACCGGCATTGATGATGGCCGGGCCGGGGCCGGTGAAACCGCCGCTGCGCTCCTGGATCTGGGAGAACCAGTGCGCGATCTGATGCGCCGCGCCCGAGGCCGGATGCCGCACGATGAGCGCGTCCGCGCCCGCCGCGTGCAGGGTCAGCGCGGTATCGCGCAGCGATTCGCCCTTGGAGTTCGAGGAGCTCGACGAGCTGACGTTGATCACGTCCGCGCTCATCCACTTGCCCGCGACCTCGAAGGAAACCCGGGTGCGCGTGGAGTTCTCGAAGAACACGGTCATGACCGTGCGCCCGCGCAGGGTCGGCAGCTTCTTCACCTCGCGCCCGAGCAGGGCCTGTTCGAAGCGTTCGGCGTCGTCGAGCAGTTCGGTGGCGGCGGCGCGATCCAGATCGGTCACCGAGAGCAGATGCTTCACTTGTCACCCTCCTGACGCAGGTACACACCGTCGCGGCCGTCGTGCTCGCGCAGCAGCACCGAGATGTCCTCGCTGCGATTGGTCGGCACGTTCTTGCCGACATAGTCGGCGCGGATGGGCAGTTCGCGATGGCCGCGGTCGATGAGCACGGCCAGCTGGACCGCGCGCGGGCGGCCCAGATCGCGCAGCCCGTCCAGGGCCGAGCGCACGGTGCGGCCGGAGAACAGCACATCGTCGACCAGCACCACCAGCACATCCTCGATACCGCCCTCGGGCACCGAGGTGCGCTCGAGCGGACGGTGCGGTTTGCTGCGCAGGTCATCGCGGTAGAGGGTGATGTCCAGGGAGCCGACGGCGGGGCGGACCCCGGCGAACTCCTCGATACGATTCGCCAGTCGAGCGGCGAGAGTCGTTCCGCGCGTGGGGATTCCGATCAGGACCACGCGCGGGGCGGCGGGATCGCCGGAGTCCAGCGCGGTCTTCTCGATGATCTGGTGCGCCATGCGCGCGATGGTGCGGCCGACATCGGAATCCGAGAGCAGCTCGCGCCCCGCGTCCAGCTGAGCGGGATCGTGTCGCTGCGAGTGGTCAGCAGCGCTCGACTTGGCAGCCCGGTCTTCGGGCACAGCCATGCCGACCTCCTTCCCCGCCTCACCGGACGGTCCGTTAAAGGATGTCTTTTCGGGTTGCGAGCCTAGCAGCGCCGCCGACCCGGGCCGCCACCGCACCCCTGTGGCAACCAGCGGTTCGCGGCAGGTCGGCGAGTTGCGCGTGACACACCTGCGGACAAGGTGCGGGTTCGGCGCGATCGGGCCGCATAGGCCCCGCACCAGCGAGTTTTCCAACCCGAATCCTCGCAAGCCGGACATAGTGCAGGCAACTCCGCAGCTATGAATCAAACCGATTGGTCTGGCAGAAATTCACGACCGCCATTCACCGCTGGGAGGAAGCTCACAATGCGCGAGCGACCGATCCGAGGATCCGGTCCCACTTGGCGGCAGGTCTTCATACACCGTAAACCGGTCTGTGCGATGCTCGGAGAGTGAGCAACGAAGCCGACTTCACCGAACCTGCCCGCGTCACCTTCCGCGGCCACGGCGGTATCACCCTCGCCGGTGACTCCTGGGGACCCCAGGACGGACCACTGGTGGTGTTCCTGCACGGCGGTGGCCAGACCCGCCATTCCTGGAAGGATTCCGGCCTGGCGCTGGCCAAGGCCGGGATGCACGCGGTGCTATTGGACGCGCGCGGGCACGGGGACAGCGAGTGGGCTCCCGGCGGTGACTACACCCGCGCCGCCATGGTCGAGGATCTGATGGCGGTGCTCGAACAGCTCGGCAAGCCCGGATTCGTGGTCGGGGCCAGCATGGGCGGGCTCACCGGACTCATCGCCAGCGCGCATCCGCAGCATGAGCGCATCACCGGACTGGTACTGGTGGACGTGGTTCCGCGCCCCGAGGTCGCGGGCGTACAGCGGGTGATCAGCTTCCTGGGCAGCAATCCCGAGGGCTTCGCCAGTCTCGAAGAGGCCGCCGACGCCGTGGCCGCCTATCTGCCGCATCGCCGTCGACCGCGCAATCCCGAAGGGCTGCAACGCAATCTGCGCCAGCGCGAGGATGGGCGCTGGTACTGGCATTGGGATCCGGCCATGCTGGGCGGTGACCGCGGCGAGCAGATCGATATGCACACCAGGGCTTTGGAAGACGCGGCCCGGCAACTGACCATGCCGGTACTGCTGGTGCGCGGCGCGCTCTCGGATGTGGTGAGCGAGGAGGGCGTTCGGTCCTTCCGCGACTTGGTGCCGCATGCCGAATACGCCGAGATCGGCGCGGCCGCGCATACCGCGGCCAGTGATGCCAATGACGAATTCACCGATGCCGTGGTCGATTTCGTGCGCGCGCATGTGAGCGTGGCCTGAGGGCTAGCAGTCCCCCAGCATGCGATCGAGTAGGTGGCGGATCAACTCGACCACCTGCTCGCGCGTGTGACTGCCGATCAGCACGCCCTGGGTGATGGCACCGAGGCTGGCGACGATCAGCTGTGCGTCCAGCGGCGCGGTGTCGTAAGCCTTGCCGGGCACGCGATCGCGGCGCAGCTGTTCGGTGAAGAGATTGACCAGGTACAGCGGCGCGCCGTGGGTGTCCTCGGGTTTGATGAACTCCGAATTGCTCAGCGCCGCCGCGTGATACGCCGCCAGCACGAGACTGTCCGCATGGGCCTGGTCATCGAGCGGCAGCAGCGCCAGCGAGACCGCCTCGATCACCTCGCGCGCGGTGGGGTCCGGTCCCAGCGTGCCCATGCGCGCGGCGAACCGCTCCCCCGAATCCACCACCACCGCGAGGTGCGTGGCCAGCAGCAACTCTCGCTTCGCACCGAAGTAGTACTGGATCAGGCGGACCGAGATTCCGGCCTCGGCCGCCACCGATTGAAATGTCGCCGCCTCCAGCCCCCCGGCGGCAATGACGCGCCGGGCGGCCGTGGTGATCTCCCGGCGGCGCTGCTCGTGATCGACCAAACGTGGCATGGGGAGTCATGGTACGCCCATACCACGCCGTCGATTACACAATCCGGATTGAACAACCTGGATTGAACAATCCAGGTTGTCGATCTACCGTGGGGGGATGACCGAACCCACCGCGACCGTGTCCCGGTCCGCCGCGAGCGCCGCCCGTGACCTGCGGATTCTGGTCGGGCGATTGCGCAGGCGATTCCTGGAACAGTCCGACAGTCGCGAGCTCACCCCCTCGCAGCAATCGCTGCTGAGCCGATTGAGCAGGGCGGACAGCTCGGCCAGCGATCTCGCCGCCGCCGAACGGGTGCGACCGCAGGCGGTCGCGGCCACCCTGAACATTCTCGAGGAACGTGGGCTGATCGAGCGGCGGCCGGATCCGGCGGACCGGCGGCGGCAATTGGTCTCACTCAGCGCCGCCGGGCGCGAGTTCCACGAGGGCAGGCGGCGCGCCGGAGACGAGTGGCTGGCCACCGTCATGCAGGACCGGTTCACCGAGGACGAGCGGCGCATCGTGCTCGAAGCCCTCACGCTGCTGGAAAGACTTGGGCAGGAATGACTTCGGTTCTCACCCGGCGCGGGCGTGCGACGTCCGGGGACGGTTTCGACCGCTCCCTGCTCACCCCGATGCTGCTCGGCACGATTCTCAATCCGATCAATTCGTCGATCATCGCGGTATCGCTGGTGCCGATCGGGGTGGCATTCGGCGCACCCGCCGCCGAGACGGCCTGGCTGGTGTCGGCGCTGTATCTGGCCACCGCCATCGGACAGCCCGTGGTCGGGCGGCTCATCGATCTGTTCGGGCCGCGGCGGCTGTTCCTCGCCGGTGCGACGCTCACCGGAATCGCCGGTGTGCTGGGGGCTTTCGCGCCCGCGCTATGGGTGCTGGTGGTAGCGCGAATCGTGCTCGGATTCGGTACGTGCGCCGGATATCCCGCGGCGATGTACCTGATTCGCGGTGAAGCGGACCGCACCGGCAAGGACAGTCCGGCGGGCGTGCTGACCGCGCTCGCCGTGGCGGCACAGACCATCGTCGTGATCGGACCACCGCTGGGCGGCCTGCTGATTCACCTCGGCGGCTGGCGCGCGACCTTCGCGATCAATATTCCACTGGCGGTGGCATGCCTGGTCGCGGGACTGCTGTGGCTGCCGAAAACCACTATGCCGCAGCGGGAGAAGACCTCCGGACTCGATATCCCGGGCATCGCCCTGTTCACCGCGCTGCTACTGACCGCACTGCTGTTCCTGATGAATCCGCAAGCCGCGCACTGGTATCTGCCGGTCCTGGCCATCGCATCGGCGGTCGCACTGGTGCTGCGCGAACTCCACACGCCCGCACCATTTCTCGACGTGCGCGTACTGGGCGGCAATTTCCCGCTGCTGGCCACCTACGGCCGGGTAATGCTGACCAGCACGGTCGGCTACTGCTTCCTCTACGGCTTCACCCAGTGGCTCGAATCCGGTCGCGGCCTGAATCCCGGTGCGGCCGGACTCATCCTGTTACCCCTCTCCCTCACCGGTATCGCGGTCTCGGCAATCACCGGTCGCCGCGCGGCGATTCGTGGCAAGTTGATCGTCGGCGCGACGGCCCAAATCGTCGGCTGCACAGTCCTTCTGCTCATGCCCGGCCACGCCCCCATCTGGCTGCTGCTCACGGCCGCCTGCGTCATGGGCATCCCGCAGGGCCTCAACAGCCTGGCCAATCAGAACGCCGTCTACTACCAATCCACCCCGGATCGCATCGGATCCTCGGCCGGATTGCTACGCACCTTCAACTACATCGGCGCGATGATCGCCGCGGCAGCGGGCGGCGCGTTCCTGACCACCGGCGACAACCCCGCCGGACTGCACCACCTCGCGATCTTCATGATCGCCGCCGCGACCCTGTTCCTCGCATTGACCCTGGCCGACCGCTCCCTGAGGCTGGTGGGCCGACCCGCCCGGCGGACCTGAGTCACCGCGTCGGGATGCCGCGCTCGCCGCGCGTCACACCGCGCACGCTTGAACATCATCGAGCTAGAACGTATGTTCGATCTTATGTCGACGCCATTGCAGGGATCGCTGCTCGACGGATTCGGCGAGCTCGAAGTCGGTGCGCTGGATGGGCTCCGGCGCACCGTTCTGAGCGCGGGCGCCTGGATTGATGTGCTCCCGGGCTGGCTGACCGGGGCCGACACGCTGTTCGAACGGCTGGCCGCCGAGGTGCCGTGGCGCGCGGATCGGCGTGCCATGTACGACCGGGTGGTGGATGTGCCCCGGCTGTTGGCGTTCTATGAACAGGGGCAGGGGCTACCGGATCCCGTGCTGGATGAGGCGCGCGATGCTTTGAGCGATCATTACCGCGATGAACTCGGTGAGCCGTTCACCACGGCCGGGCTCTGCTACTACCGCGATGGCGATGACAGTGTCGCCTGGCACGGCGATACCTCCGGGCGCGGAGCCACCCACGACACCATGGTGGCGATCGTGTCGGTGGGCGCCGCGCGGGCGTTGCTGTTGCGGCCGCGCGGGGGCGGGGAGAGCCTGCGGTATCCGCTGGGGCACGGGGATCTCATCGTGATGGGTGGGTCGTGCCAACGGACCTGGGAGCACGCGATACCCAAAACGCGGCGGCCGGTGGGGCCGCGCATCAGCATTCAATTCCGCACGCGCGGCGTGCGCTGAACTCCTGATCTAGAACCGCGTGGAATGGAAACCGATTGGTTCGGGTTCATTCGCTGCGCAAGCAGACAGCGCGCGAGGAGTGATGCGATATGGCGAGTTTCGAACTCGGTAGCCAGCTTTCGGTGAATCGGATCGGTTACGGCACCATGCGATTGGCGGCCGCGCCGGAACCCGGATACGACGCCGGGATGGGGCATATCTGGCGTGCGCCCGTTGATCGCGAGGCGGCGATCGCGGTGCTGCGGCGCGCGGTGGAACTCGGGGTGAACCTCATCGATACCGCCGACTCCTATGCGCTGGGCGAGAACGAGGAGCTGGTCGCGGCGGCGCTGCACCCCTATCGGGATGATGTGGTGATCGCCACCAAGGTGGGCGTGGTGCGCCCGTCGCCGACCGAATGGGTACCGCTCGGTCATCCCGCCTATCTGCGGCAGCAGGCCGAATTGGGTTTACGGCGACTGAAACTCGACCATATCGACCTGCTGCAATTGCATCGCGTCGATCCGCAGGTGCCGCTCGAAGATCAGATCGGCGCGCTGCGGCAACTGGTGGACGAGGGCAAGGCGCGCCATATCGGGCTCTCCGAGGTAGGCGTCGAGGAATTGCGCGCGGCCCAAGAGATCACGCCCATCGCGAGCGTGCAGAACATGTACAACCTCGGGGCACGGCAGCACGAGGATGTGGTGGATTACACCGCGGCACAGGGGATCGCGTTCATTCCATTCTTCCCGGTCGCGATGGGCGCGCACGCGGCGGCGGACGGCCCGCTCGCCGCGGTGGCCGCCGAGCTCGGCGCGACAACCGCACAGACATCGCTGGCGTGGCTGCTGCGCCGTGCGGACAATATCCTGCCGATTCCGGGCACCACCTCCCTCGCACACCTGGAAGAGAACGTCGCAGCGGCAGCCGTGCAGCTCTCCGATGCGCAGTTCGAACGGCTCTCCGCCATCGCGCCGGTGGGCGTCGACGCGTGATCATGCCGTGCCGCAGCCTCTTTCAGGGTCGGCGCGCGAATTCGGGAGCGTGTTCGGCGAACACGCCGCGCGCCACCAGGTAGGGCGGGAGGCTGCGCAGCACGGGGAGTCGACGGAAGACACGCAGGGCCATCGGGGTGTTCGCGGAGTTCGAGATATTGAGCTTGCCGGATACCGCGGGCGCGATGGCGCGGGCGTGCGCCACACGTTGCATACCTTGAATGACCCGGGTCGGTATGGCGCGGCGGCGCTGCACCCGGGCCAGGTCCGAGGTATCGAGGGTGCCCGAAATCAGTTTCGGGGCAAGAATTCTCGCCGCCGCCACGCCGTCCTGAATGGCCAGGTTGATGCCCACCCCGCCGACCGGTGACATGGCGTGCGCCGCATCGCCGATGCAGAGCAGCCCGGGGGCAAACCAGCGGTCGAGCCGATCGAGTTTGACGTCGAGCAGTTTGACCTCGTCCCAGCTCTGGACCGCGCCGACCCGATCGGTCAGCCACGGGGCGGCCGCGGCCATATCCCGCAGGATATCGGTCACCGGATACTGTTGCCGCACAGCGGAATCGCTGCCCTTGGCCAACAGAATGGCGCACTGCCAGTAGTCGCCGCGATCGAGCATGATGGCGAACCGGTCGGCGGTGAGCACCGGGACCGCGCCCGCCGGGTCGGTGTCGTGGCGCGCGACGCGCATCCACCACACGTCGAACGGGGTCGGCCAGTCGCGCACCGGTAGCCCCGCCGCGGCGCGCAGCGTGGAGGTGCGGCCGTCGCAGGCGATGGTGAGATCGGCCCGAAGTTCGCCCGTGGCACCGTCTTCGGTGCGATAGCGCACCCCGGCGACCCTGCCGTTCTCGCGCAGCAGATCGGTCGCCTCGGTGTTCATCCGCAGCCGGAAGGTGGGTTCGGCGTCGGCGGCATGCGCGAGCAGGTCCAGCAGATCCCACTGCGGCACCATGGCGATGTACTTGAACCGGCCCGGGATGTGTTCGAAGGTGGCGAGGGTGCGCATGCTCCCGCCGATCGGCATCTGCACCGAATTCATCCGGCGCTGCGGCAGTTTCGCGAACTGCTCGTGCAGGCCGAGTTCATCGAGTAGTTCCAGGGTGGTGGGGTGCACGGTGTCACCGCGGAAATCGCGCAGGAAGTCCGCGTGTTTCTCCAGCACCGTCACCTCGACGCCCGCACGCGCGAGCAGCAATCCGGAAATCATGCCCGCCGGACCACCGCCGACGATGAGACAGGTCGTATCCTTCATCGGGCACCCCTCCCGAGCGACAACCATCGGTCAGCTCGAGAGTAGCCCCGAAACAGCTGGTAGGCGGCTGAATCTAGCGATCCCGGTAGAGGATGAAGAAGTACGGATCGCGCAGACCGCGCTTGTCCATCACCCCCAGCAGGGTGTCCTCGTCCACCCGGCGGAAGATGTCGATGATCGGCAGATCGTCGTAGATCATTGCGGCGCTGGACTTTCCACGGAATTCCAGATTGCGCAGCCGCGCACGGGGGGCCTTGGTGCGCAGGGCCGGGCGCAGTACACCGAGCGAACGGCGCACCGGGCGCAGCGTGGCGACCGGTACCCGGCCCGCCAGGAAGAGTGGGACACGCCGCGGGTCCACCGGGAAGATCTGGCCGTCGGGAGTGCTGAAGAGCAGCGGCTGCACCGCGTCGGCGCTGTCGAACTGCTTTCCGTACCAGCCGGATTCGACCAGCACGTCCTTCCAGGGATGCCCGGTGTCGAGTTCGGCGCCACGCCAGCGGCCGACGGTCACCTCCTCCACGCGGGCGGCGGGCAGTCCGTCGAAGAATTGCCAGGCCTGTTCGGGCGTGCACCCGGTCGAGCGCAGCTCCGCCAGGCGTGCCGTGGCACTGGATACCGATTCACCGATGGCCATCCGCGGCCTCCTTGCCCGAGTGGATGAAAGATTCGCACTCACAATATCTCAGGTCCTCGGCGCGCTCCCCGCCCCTAGGCTGGCGGTATGCCGACACCGCTCGCCACCCACGTGCACGCCGCCAATCGACTCACCGCGCGCTGGTGCGCGACCGCGGGCACGGACGATTTCGTACTGTCCGGATGCGGCGTCTGGCCCCTGCTGGCGCTGCTCGCCGCGACCGCCGACGAACCCGCTCGATCGGAACTCGCTGCGGCGGCCGGAGTTTCACCCGAGAACGCGCACGCACAGGCCCTGGATATGGTGCGAACGCTGACGCGGGCGGACTCGGTCTCGGCCGCGCTCGGGGTGTGGGTGCGCCGCGATGTGCCGCTGCGCGAGCAATGGTTGCGCGCCCTGCCGCCGGGGACCGCCGATGTACTCGGCGATCAAGCCCAACTGGACGAGTGGGCGAGCAAGTACACCGAGGGGCTGATCGAGCGATTCCCCTTGCAAATCGACTCGAACACCCTGCTGGTGCTGGCCACCGCATTGGTGGCGCGCACCCGGTGGCAGTCGGCGTTCACCGAGATCCGCATGGAAATCGCCGACGGACCGTGGCGCGGTTACGCCGGAACCGGCCTGTACCGCTCGACGCCGGGCGGCGGCGATGCGAGCGTGCTGGAAACCGCACAACCCGTCACCCGCATCGTGGTGGCGGGCACCGGCGACCTGGATGTGCATCTGCTGCTCGGTGACGGCACCCCCGGCGAAGTGCTCGACGCCGGACTGGGCGCGACCGACGGCACGGTGGACGCGCGCACCGACCTGCCGGTGGGAACCGATGCTCCGGGGCTGACCGTACGCGAGATCGAGAGCACCAGCCGATCCGATGTCGAACGAATCCTGCTGCCCCCGTTCACCGTTCGCACCAAGCACGATCTGTGCGAACAGCCCGGACTGTTCGGGCTCAGCACGGCACTGAACGCGGATCGCGGACACTTTCCCGGCATGTCCGACCGGCCGCTGTGCATTCAGGCCGGGGCGCAGGATGTGTACGCGAAATTCAGCGCGACCGGTTTCGAGGCGGCGGCGGTGACCGCGTTCAGCATGCAGCCCGGCGGTATGCCCCCGCGTGATCGGCACACCATCCGATACACCGAGGTGACCGTCGATCGGCCGTTCGGATTCCTGGCGGTGCACCGGCCGACGGGTGCGGTCGTGGTGGCCGGCTGGGTAGCCAGGCCTCCCGTCTAGCGTTTTAGTCCCATTGACAAAATACTTCCCGAAAAGACTGGCGCCCATCGTTTTAGTCTCCTAGTCTAAAACTCATGACGACGGTGCGAGACACAGCGGAGGCGATCCGGGCAGCCAACCGACCCGAAGACCTGTTCGGTACTGCCACAGCCGATTCCGCCACGCGCGCCGAGGGACGGCGGCGCTACCACCGGCTCGCCGCACAGGTGCATCCCGATCGCGCCACACCCGGTGAGATCACCCTGGCGCGCCGGGCATTCGAGCGGCTCACCGAGCTGTACCGGCAGTGGTCGCAGACCGATGACGGCGGAATGCGGGTGCGCGGGACGCGCGGGACGTATCCGATCGGCGCACTGCACGCCCGCGGCTCGGTCGCGGACCTGTACCGCAGCGGCCGCGACCGAATCGTCAAGATCCCCCGGCGCGGCGCGGCCAACAAACTGCTCGCCGCCGAACGAAACGCGTTGCGGGACATCGCGATCGTCACCGGTGAACACGACTGGCTGCGACCGTACTTCCCGATCCTGATCGATACCGTCGATCACCTGGACACCGATACCGGCGAACAGCGGAGCATCAACGTGCTCGACGCGCTCACCGACGGATTCGTCACCCTCGCCGATGTCCACGCCGAATATCCGGACGGCCTCGACCCGCGCGATTACGCGTGGATGCACCGGCGGCTACTGCGCTGCCTGTCCGGGGCCGCACTGGCCGGATGGGTGCACACCGCCATCTGCCCGGCCAATGTGCTGATCCATCCGGCACAGCACGGTGTCGTCCTGGTCGGCTGGTCCTTCGCCACCCGCCCCGGCGCACCCGCCGGCGCGACGCTCGGCACGCTCGACTATCCGCCGGAGATTCGCGATGCGGTCTCCCCCGCCACCGACGTCCATCTCGCACATCGGCTGATGCTCACCATGCTCGGCCGCCACGCTCCCCCGGCGATGCGATCGTTCGCCGCCGGATCCATGCAGCCCGATCCACGGCTGCGCCCCGACGCCGCCGATCTACTCGGCGAATTCGACGACCTGCTCGACCGGCTTTACGGACAGCGCCGCTTCCGGCCCTTCGAGCTCACGAAAGGACAGTGATCACAATGGGTTACGGAAATTGGGACGACACCGCCTACGACGCCGCCCGCACCTTCCGCGCCGCGCGCGGCCTCGACGATTTCGGCTACACCGCGGATATGCGGTCGCAGCCGTTGAACGATTGGAAGGCGCACCCCTCGCTCGATCCCAAGGGGGTGAAGTTCCGCGAATCCCGCGATTCGGATGATCACGGGAACTCGCTGCCCATCGCGGTGCTCTTCGATGTCACCGGATCCATGGGCGCGGTACCGCGCATCATGCAGGAGAAGCTCGGCAAACTGCACGGACTGTTGCAGCGCAAGGGATATGCCGAGGATCCGCAGATCATGTTCGGCGGTATCGGCGACGCGGACTCGGACCGAGTTCCGTTGCAGGTCGGGCAGTTCGAATCCGACAACCGAATGGACGAGCAGCTGCGGCTCATCTTCCTGGAGGGCAACGGCGGCGGACAGAAGTCCGAAAGCTATGAACTGGCCGCGTATTTCATCGCCCGGCACACCGCCACCGATGCCTGGGACAAGCGCGGGCAGAAGGGGTACCTGTTCATCGTCGGCGACGAATTGAACAAGCCGCGCCTGGCATCTCGGCACATTCGCCGCGTGATCGGCGACAAGGTGGACCGGGATATCACCGTCGAATCGGTGTTCCGCGAGGTGGCCGACCGCTGGCACGTGCACTACATCCTGCCCAATCAGTCCAGCTACTACAACGATTCGGAGATCTCGGACTACTGGCGCGGACTGCTCGGCGAGCGATTCCTGCGCCTGGACGATCCGGCGGCGGTGTGCGAACTCATCGCACTGACCATCGGCATCGGCGAGGACCGCATCGATCTCGGTGCGGGACTGGCGGATCTGCGCGATATCGGCTCCATCGACGAAGCCGATGCGGTCGGCAAGGCGCTCGCCCCCATCGGGGCCGCGCGGCGCACCCGCAGCGCCGGGGCACTGCCCGCCGCCACCGGCGACGATGCCGTCGACTTCGGAAACTAGAAGGGAGACAACCATGTTCGGCGATCGCCACCTGATAGTGGTCGACCTCGGGTTCGGCGATGCCGGCAAGGGGGCGACGGTGGATTGGCTCTGCGCGCCGGCGACCGGGCTCGATGTGGCCGCGGTGGTGCGATTCAACGGCGGCGCGCAGGCCGCGCACAATGTGATCGCCGACGGGCGGCACCACACCTTCCGGCAGTTCGGGTCCGGCACCCTGTCCCGGGTGCCGACCCTGCTGTCGCGATACATGCTGGTGGAGCCCATCGCCCTGGCCGCCGAGGCGCGGGCGCTGGAACTGCTCGGGATCGCCGATCCGCTCTCGCTGATGTCAGTCGACGGACGGGCGCTGCTCACCACCCCGATCCACGGGGCCGCCAACCGTTGCCGGGAAGACACGAGGGGTGCTGCCCGGCACGGTTCGTGCGGAATCGGAATCGGGGAGACCGCGAGCTACGCGCTCGAACACGACGCACCGCGGGTGGCGGACTGCCTGCGGCCGGATGTGCTGCGGCGCAAGCTGATCGCGCTGGAGGAGCACTACGCGCCATTGCTGAGCGGGAGTGTGCACGGGTACGACGCGATCGATGATCTCGTCGAGGTGTACACCGAATTCGCCCGGGCCGTAGCGATTCTGCCGGGCGATCAACTGGCGGCGTTCGCCGCCCAAGGGCGATTGGTGTTCGAGGGCGCGCAGGGTGCGCTGCTGGACGAATGGCGCGGGCTGCACCCGTACACCACCTGGTCGACGGTGGAGCCGCGCAATGCCCGGGCCATGCTGGCGCGCATCGACGCGCCCGGCTATGTCCTCGGGGTCACCCGCAGCTACTTCACCCGGCACGGGGCGGGACCGTTCCCCACCGAGGACGCCGAACTCTCGATCGTGGAGCGGCACAATGGAACCGGGACGTACCAGGGCGAATTCCGGCGCGGGCACCTGGATCCGATTCTGCTGCGCTACGCCGTGGACGCCTGCGGTGGTGTGGACGGGCTGGTGGTGAACCACCTGGACGCGATCGGCGATATCCGCACGGCCACCGGCTATCTCACGCCCGAGAGCTATGTGGACCGGCTCGATCTCGGTGACTGGCAGGATCTGGTGCATCAGCGCCGGTTGACCGAGCTGCTGCACCGCGCGACACCGGTGCTGGCCGACCTGCCCGCCGATGTGCCCGGATACCTCGAGGCCGAACTCGGCGTGCCGGTGGTGCTCACCGCGAACGGCCCCGATCGAGCCGATCGAAGGCCAGCAACAAATCGGTCATTTCGCCCAACTCGGGCCGAACACGCGAATCCTCCCCCGGCTACGGCATGATTATCCACTTGTGGAGCAACAATCCGCGGTATCCATCGATGTGATCGCCCTGCGCTACGGGCGCGATGACCCCACCGTCACGGTCGGCGTCGCACCCCGGCGCTGGGAACCCTTCTCCGGCGAACTCGCCCTGCCCGGCGTCCTGCTCGGGCGAGGTGAACGCCTGGAAGCGGCCGCCCGGCGCGCCGTGCACACCAAACTCGGTGTGCCCGAGGACGCCATCCGCGCGGTCGGCCAGCTGGTCACCTTCGACGAACCCAACCGCGACCCGCGCGGCCCGACCCTGTCCATCGCCATGTGGGCGGTCATCGGCGACCACGACGGCGACACCGCCGAATGGGCCAACTTCGAGCGAATGCCACACCTGGCCTTCGACCACAATCGCATCGTCGACACCGCCCGCGGTCTCTTCGCCGAAATGCTCTGGAAGCACCTCGGATTCACCCGCCCCCTGATCGGCGAACAGTTTCCGGCCACCCGCGCGGTGGAACTCACCGCCGCCCTCGAAGGCTCCCGCCCCGACCCCGGAAACCTCAACCGCACCCTCGCCGCCCTCCCCGGCCTCACCCGCACCGGCGACCGCATGCGCGTCAAAGCCACCGGCCGCCCCGCCGCGGTCTGGGCCTTCGAGGCCGAGTAGACATCCGGCTCTGCTCAGGGCATTTCATGACGTGAGCACCGAATTTTGGTGTGGACGGGCTGCTTTCGTGACCCCGGGTGTATCTAACACGCGGAATTCACATATTTAGATGCGCATATCTACGTCTAGGTATGTTCGAGACCGGAGCGCTTGGATTCCAGCCCGGCACTCCGGGATCAGGCCGAGTGCGTGATCGTCAGCACCGAGTTCACCAGTGCACGAATGGCATTGCGCAGGCGCTCGGTCTCCCCCGCCCGGACCATGGCACGCGCGACTTCCGAACCGACGGAGCTGAAGAGCAGGCGGCCCGCCGCTTCCGCGTCGAGGTCGGGTCGGGCTTCGGCCAGCAGGGTGGTGATGTGGTGATCCCAGGTTCCGTGGAATTCGGCGGTGCGCGGATGCGGGGGGATGGCGGAACCGGTGTATGCGGCCATGAGTTCGACGTTCTCGGCCATCATGACCGTCATCGCGTCGAAGAAGGCGAGTAGGCGATCACCGGCGGACGCGCCCGGGCCGAGCGGGGGCGGGCCGGTGCTGATCGCGGCCAATAGCGCCTCGGCGGGCTCGGCGACGAGGGCGTGCAGCAGTCCCGCCCGATTGCCGAAGCGGTGAAAGATGGTGCCCTTGCCCACCCCGGCCGCCGCCGCGACCCGGTCCATGGTGATCGCGTCCGCGCCATGCTCGGCCAGCAGCCGGCGGGTGGCGTCCAGAATCGAGCGGCGATTACGAGCGGCATCGGCACGCTCCCTCGGCACCGCCCGCTCCGCCGACGCACCGGCCTGCGTCGAGGATGCGCGGTCGCCCGGCGCGCCGTGAGCTGTCGAATCGCCGTGTGCTGTCGAATCCTCGGCTCGATTCGGCGCAACGCGCTCCCCCGTCGCCGCGTCTGCGCTCGACGCGGGTCGCGGCGGGATCACGCCCTCGGTCGCACGGCGCGGCTGGCGATCGGGCTGCTCAGCTGGCATTTCCTCGACTTTCGTTGACAAGTTGACCGTCGGTCCATATCGTAGCGACGCATAACTGGACCGCTAGTCAACTTATGAGGTTTCGATGCAGGCAATCCTATTGACCGCCACCGGTGGACCCGACGTCCTGGTGCCGAATGAGGTCCCGACGCCGCGGCCGGGAGCCGGGCAGGTGCTCGTGCGCAGCGAGGCGATTCCGGTGTTGTATCCGGAGACCATGCTGCGGTCGGGGGCGTTTCCCATTCCGCTCGAGAAGCCGTTCATCTTCGGCACACAGGCCGCCGGCGTGATCGTGGAACTCGGGGACGGGGTGGATCCGGCACTGCTGGGGCAGCGGGTGATCGTGGCCAGTGACAGCTTCGGCACCTATGCCGAATTCGTGTGCGTCCCGGCCGAATCCGCGGTGCGCATTCCGGACGCGCTCTCCTCGGTCGACGCCGCGGCGCTGACCATGAGCGGGTCGGTGACCGTTCCGCTGTTGGCCGCCGCCAAACTCACCGGAACCGAGACCGTGCTGATCGAAGCCGCCGCAACGGGAATCGGCGGCTATCTGACCCAGCTCGCCAAGGAGGCCGGGGCCGCGCGCGTCATCGCCACCGCGGGCGGGCCCGAAAAGGCCGAGCGCGCTCGCGAATTCGGCGCGGACCTGGTGCTCGACCATCTCGATCAGCAATGGCCCGCGCACCTGCGCGAAGCACTCGGCGGTGCGACCATCGACGTGGTCTTCGATTCCATCGGCGGTGAATCCGCCACCGCGCTACTGGATCTCATGACCCCGCTGACCGGTCGCATGCTCAGCTACGGATTCCTGTCCGGCGCACCCGCGCAGGTCACCGCCATGGACCTGATCATGCGCGGCCTCACCCTGATCGGCTGCTCCGGCCCGGCCTGGCTGGCCGGTGTCGCGAACTCCCGCGCGGCCGCCCTGGAACTCGCGGTGACCGGATCGATCACCCCGCTGGTCGATCGTGTGCTCCCCCTCGATCAGGCCGCCCTGGCCCACCAGCTGCTCGATCAGCGCGCCGCCAAGGGAACGATTGTGCTGCAACCGAGTTAGCCGCCGAGCCGGGAGAGTCGCACCGGGACAGCGCAACCGAGTCGGCCCGATGCGCCGACTCGACCGGTGCGCGACTCCCCCTGGAAGATCCGGCGGCAGCCACATGCCGGGATCGACACGCTGAGGTTGTCCGGCGACCCGGCGCGCAGACCGGCCAAACCTTCCGATTCGGGCGCGGGGTCCGCATAGAGTGCGTAGACGACAGCGGCGCGGCATCCCACCGGAAGCGAGACTCCATGAGCTCCTCGAAAACCGTCCTGATCACCGGCACCTCCACGGGTATCGGCCTGGCCACCGCCATAGCGGCGGCGCGCGCGGGCTGGCAGACCGTGGCCACCATGCGCGATGTGGGGCGCGCGGGGGCGCTCATGGACGCGGCCAACGAGGCGGGGGTGGCCGGGCTGATCCGAGTGGAGGCCCTCGATGTCACCGATTCCGGCTCGGTCGCCAACTGCGTGCAGCAGGTGATCTCCGAATACGGACGACTGGACGCGGTGATCAATAACGCCGGAGCCGGATTCGTCGGGACCATCGAGCAGACCGGCGTGGACCCGGTGCGAAAGGTCATGGAGGTCAACTACTTCGGCGTGGTAGCGGTGACCCACGCGGCCATGCCGCATCTGCGCGCCACGGGCGGACGGCTGATCACCGTGTCCAGCGTCGGCGGGGTGATCGGGCAGCCGTTCAACGAGGCGTACTGCGCCGCCAAGTTCGCGGTGGAGGGCTTCATGGAGGCCCTCGCACCGGTCGCGGCGACCGTCGGCGTGCGGGTGCACGTCATCGAACCCGGTGCGGTGGCAAGCGAATTCGTGGCCAGCCAGGGCATCGATATCCCGGCGCTGCTCGCCGCGGCCGGACCGTACGCCCCGGCGCTGAAGTTCTATATCGAACGCACCCAGCAGGCGTTCCGCAATGCTCAGACCCCGGAGCAGGCGGCGGTCCCGATCATCGCGGCGCTGACCGATGACGAAGCGCCGTTCCGGGCGCAAACCTCCTCGTGGGCACGCGGATTCACCTCCACCAAGCTCGCCGATCTGGATGGCGCGGCCGTTCAGATGGTCACCTCGAGCTGGGTCGAGAAGCACGATCACGTCGGCGCGGACCACTAGCGCCGGGAACACCCCCGTTTAACGGCAATGAGCGCCATCCGGATTCCGGAGGCGCTCATTCGCTGTGCCGCAGCGGCTCTCAGCCGGTGATCTCCCACTCGTACACGGTGAGTTCGGACGCACCGGTCGTATGAATGGGATCGGTGAAGACCAGATCCCTTGCGGCATCGAGGCTTTCGGCGAGGATCACGTACGCCCCGCCGCTGTCATCGGTGAATTTGCCGGTCTCGACCAGCTGCCCGCGCCAGCGGACGCCGTCGAGCCAATCCCGATGCGGCTGTGCCACAGCCGGATCGAAGCGCGGGGTGCGCATCGCCAGCACCAAGTACTTGCGCACCCTGCGCCTCTCCCTACTTATTTGTCGTCGTCGCGGGGCGCGCGAGTCGCCGCCGCGGCCGCCCGGACCTGCGGTGCGACCTGCACCACCTGGCCGAGCACACCGTTGATGAACGAGGGGGAATCATCGGTGGAGAGCTCCTTGGCGAGCTCGACCGCCTCATCCACCGCCACCACGGGCGGAACATCGTTGGCATGGAACAACTCCCACACCGCGACCCGCAGAATCGCGCGGTCCACGGCGGGCAGCCGGGACAGCGCCCAATCCTGCAGATAGGACTCGATGGTGCCGTCCACCCGATCCAGATCGTCGGCGACGCCTTCGACCAGGACCCGGGTGTAGGGGTTCACCGGGGCCACCGAATCGTCCCGCACGGAGAGCGAGACGCGTTCGGACAGCAGTTCGGCCGGGTCGATATCGCGGGCTTCGGCTTCGAAAAGCAGATCCACCGCACGTCGGCGCGCCTTGTGTCGCGCACCCAGCTTCTTGAAACCGGCGGACTTCTTGTCCGGGGGTTGGTTGGCCACGGTCACCATTATCCGCGCGTCAGGAGTTGACGCGGCTGATGTAGGAACCGTCGCGGGTATCCACGCGCAGCTTGTCACCCTGGTTGATGAACAGCGGCACCTGGATCTCGGCGCCGGTCTCCACGGTGGCGGGCTTGGTGCCCGCGCTGGAGCGGTCGCCCTGCAGGCCCGGCTCGGTGTGGGTGACGATGACGTCGATGGCGACGGGGAGCTCGACGAACAGCGCCTCACCCTCGTGCATCGCGATCTGCACCTGCATGTTCTCCAGCAGGAAGCCGGCGTTCTTGCCGATGGTGCCTTCCTGCAGGTGAATCTGGTCGTAGGTCTCGCCATCCATGAAGATGAAGTCCGAGCCGTCGTGGTACAGGTAGGTCATATCGCGACGGTCGACGGTCGCGGTCTCCACCTTGACGCCCGCGTTGAAGGTCTTGTCGACGACCTTGCCCGAGACGACGTTCTTGAGCTTGGTACGCACGAAGGCGGGACCCTTACCCGGCTTGACATGCTGGAATTCGACGATCTGCTGCAGCTGATTGTCGATCTTCAGCACGAGGCCGTTCTTGAAGTCACTGGTGTCCGCCACTGTCCTGCGATCTCCTGTTTGTCGGTCAACCGGCGTCAGTCGACGACGGTCAGGTCTTTGCTGGTGCGGGTGAGCAGCTCCGGGCCCCCCTGGCGAACCACGAGCGTATCCTCGATCCGGACTCCGCCGCGGCCGGGGAAATACACACCTGGCTCGACGGTCACCGCCACGCCATCGAGAAGTGTACCCGTGCCGGTTTTGGCGATTCCGGGCGCTTCGTGAATCTGCAGGCCGACCCCGTGTCCGAGGCCGTGCACGAACAGTTCACCGTGACCCGCGGCCTCGATGACCGAGCGGGCGGCCGCGTCCACCGCGCGGGTGGAGACACCGGGGGCGAGGGCCTCGCGGCCCGCCTGCTGTGCGGCGTACACCAGGTCGTAGATCTCGCGCTGCCAGTCCGAGGGCTGGCCGAGCACGTAGGTGCGGGTCATATCGGAGTGATAGCCGTCGACCATCGCACCGAAGTCCAGCTTCACGAAATCGCCCTGAGCCAGCACCGCATCGGTCGGACGATGGTGCGGGACGGCCGAATTCGCGCCCGCGGCCACGATGGTCTCGAAGGCGACCGCGTCCGCGCCGTGCTCGAACATGAGCCATTCGAGTTCGCGCGCCACCTGGCGTTCGGTGCGGCCGGGGCGCAGACCACCGCGCTCGAGCAGGGTCGCCAGCGCCACATCGGCGGCATCGCAGGCGGCTTGCAGGCGGCCGACCTCGAAGGCGTCCTTCACCATGCGCAGCTGTTCGACCAGGCCCGAGACCGGGACCAGATCCAGGCCGGTGGACTGGGAGACGAAACCGCGATGCTGATCGAAGGTGACGATATGGCTCTCGAAGCCGACCCGGCCGGTCTGCCACTCCCCCGCTATCTCGACGACGCGGCGGGCGCTGGCGCGATTGATCTCGGCGCGCAGATCGGGCACCTGTTCGCCGACCTGGGTGATGTAGCGGCCGTCGGTGCAGATGACAGTGCGGTCGGCATCGCTGCTCCAGGCATAGACCAGTAGCGCGGCATTCGATCCGGTGAAGCCGGTGAGGTAGCGGATATTGATCAGATCCGTGACCAGTAGGGCATCGACGCGGTTCTCGACGAGCAGATTGCGCAGGTTGGCCCGGCGCTGCGCGTAATTGGGGCGCGCGCCCGGATCGGGAGCAGCAGACATGCGTCCAAGCTACCGCCGACACGCCGCAACACCGACACGCAACACGTTGATCGGCGGGTGCAGGAGAAAGCCCGGTTGTTCACATGTCAAGCGGTTCTCCACATTTCGCGATTCCGCGGCCCGCGGCGGGCTCTCGAAGAGCAGGCTCGAAAGTATGCACCCGCTGCCGCTGTTGGTCCTCGCACTCTGGTGCGCGCTGCTCAGCTATGTCGATCTGCGCGCGCATCGACTGCCGAATCTGCTCACCCTGCCCGGGGCCGTGGCGGTGCTCGGATACGGATTCGCCACCGGGCGCGGCACAATCGCGGTGCTCGGGGCGCTGCTGCTGGCGGTTCCGTATCTGCTCGTACATCTCTGCGCGCCCGCGGCGCTCGGGGCCGGGGATGTGAAACTCGCCCTAGGACTCGGTGCTGCCACCGCGCTCGGCGGGGCGCAGTGCTGGGTCTGGGCGGCACTGGCCGCGCCGGTGCTCACCGCCCTCGCCGGGGTCGGGTCGATCGCCGCGCAGGCGGTGCGACCGGGCAATATGGCCGGACAGAAGCTACCGGCCGGAACGTTTTCCGGTGCCGCGATCGGTACCGTCGCACACGGCCCGGCCATGTGCGCGGCGAGTGTGGTTGCGCTGCTTGCCACACCGTGACGCGCATCATGCGCGGACCACGTGTCCGGGCAGGCTCATTGACATGGAAGGATGTAACCCGTGTTGCGCTGGATAACTGCCGGAGAATCCCATGGCCCCGCTCTTGTCACGATCCTCGAGGGGATGGTGGCCGGTGTCGAGGTGAGCTCTGCCGATGTCGCGGCGCAATTGGCGCGCCGACGCCTGGGCTACGGGCGCGGCGCCCGAATGAAGTTCGAGGCCGATGTGGTCACCCTGGTCGGCGGCGTGCGCCACGGCCGCAGCATGGGCGGGCCGATCGCCATCGAGGTCGCCAATTCCGAATGGCCCAAGTGGACCCAGGTCATGTCCGCCGATCCGGTGGACGAGGCCGAACTCGCCGAGCTGGCGCGCAACGCACCGCTCACCCGGCCCCGCCCCGGGCATGCCGACTACTCGGGCATGCTCAAGTACGGCTTCGACGACGCCCGCAATGTGCTCGAACGCGCCAGCGCGCGTGAGACCGCCGCGCGTGTCGCGGCCGGGACCGTGGCCAAGAACTTCCTGCGGCAGGCGCTCGGGGTCGAGGTGATCTCGCATGTGGTGTCCATCGGAACCGCCGCGAACACCACCGGTTTCGTGCCGACCGCCACCGATCTGGCCGCCATCGACGAGAGCCCGGTGCGCTCGTTCGACAAGGACGCCGAGGCCGCCATGATCGCCGAGATCGAGGCCGCCAAGAAGGACGGCGACACCCTGGGCGGTGTGGTCGAGGTCGTCATCGAGGGGCTGCCCGTCGGCCTGGGCTCGTTCACCAGCGGTGAGGCGCGCCTGGATTCGCGACTCGCGGCCGCGCTCATGGGAATTCAGGCCATCAAGGGTGTCGAGGTGGGCGACGGTTTCGAAACCGCGCGCCGCCGCGGCAGCCAGGCGCATGACGAGATGAAGCCCGGTCCCGATGGGGTGCTGCGCTCGACCAATCGCGCGGGCGGTCTCGAAGGCGGTATGACCAATGGTGAGGCGCTGCGCGTGCGCGCGGCCATGAAGCCGATTTCGACCGTGCCCCGGGCGCTTTCGACCGTGGATATGACCACCGGTGACGAGGCCGTCGCCATTCACCAGCGGTCGGATGTGTGCGCGGTGCCCGCCGCCGGTGTGGTCGCCGAGGCCATGGTGGCGCTCGTGGTGGCGCAGGCCGTGTTGGAGAAGTTCGGCGGAGACTCGCTGAACGAGACGGTCGACAACATCACCAGCTACGTGAAGCGAATCAACGCGCGCCCGCACGTGCCCTCGGGCAACGCACCACAGTGACCGGGGAAACCGGCCAGCCGCTGAGTGTGGTGCTGGTCGGTCCGCCCGGTGCGGGTAAGTCGACGATCGGCCGCAAGCTCGCTCGTGAACTGGGGCTGGACCTCTATGACACCGATGCCGGGATCGAGGAGCAGACCGGGCGCACCATTCCGGAGATCTTCGCCGAGGATGGCGAACCCGAATTCCGCCGCATCGAGGAACAGGTGGTGCGCGACGCCGTCCTGGCCGGGCACGGCATCATCTCGCTCGGCGGCGGTTCGGTGCTGTCCGGGGCCACCCGCGAGATCCTGCGCGGGCGCACCGTGGTCTACCTGGAAATCAGTGTGGGAGAGGGACTGCGCCGCACCGGTGCCAGCACCAACCGTCCGCTGCTGAACGGCGACGATCCGGCGGCCAAGTACCGCGAGCTCATGAAGATCCGCCGCCCGCTCTATCGCGAGGTGGCCTCGGTCCGCGTCCGCACCGACGGCCGTAGCCCGGGCCGCGTGGTCCGCATGATTCTGGCCAAACTCGGCCTGGAATCGGTACTGCCGCAGGAGGAAACCACCCCCGGCACCCCGCCCGCGGTCGTGGAGCCCGGCGATTCGACCCGCACCCGGTCCCGCCGACGCCGCCGTCGCGGCCGTGGACGCGGTGACAAATCCGCCGAGGCACAGCCGAATGCCGCCGCGCCCGAAGCTAATTCGGTAGCGAGCGACAGCACGACCGCCGAATCCCCCGTGACCGCGCCGGACTCACCCGTCGCCACCGAGGACTCGAAACCCGCACGCCGCAACCGCCGTTCGCGCCGTCGCAGCCGCCGCCCCGCCGGTCCAGCGGCCGCGCCCACACCGAATGCCACCGACGCGGGATCATCCACCGCGTCGGACACCGGTCCGTCCGAGTCGGCAATCCCGAACGTGGGCACTGTGAACCATGCCCCGCGTTCGGGTGGTGGCGCGGCGAATGACACCGACGGCAGCACGTCGGTCGCCGAGAGTTCCACCGCCGCAGGTGAACTCAGCGCATCGGGCGAGACTGCCGCCTCGAGCAGGGGGCGTCGGCGCGGTCGAGGGTCTCGCAGGCGCGGGAGCGTCTCGACCGAATCCGTGCGTGCCACCGCGGCTGAAGCTTCGGCGAGCGCCGACCAGCGGTCCGGTGGAACCGATGTCACCCGACCCGGCGCGACCGGTGAACCACATATCGGTTCCGCCGAATCACCCGGGCGGGACCGGACCACCCCGAGTGGATCCGCCACCGAGGGCACCTCAACCACCGCCACGGCCGAATCCGTTGGTGGACAGCAGGGTTCGGTGGCTGGGGAGCCGGGGGCGGGGCGGTCGCGGCGGGCCAGGGCGCGGCGGGCGCGGGCTCGGGCGCGTGGGGAGCAAGCAGAACTATCCGTACGAGAAGAATCGGAGCAGCATCCATGAGCGAGCCGACCCGTATCGAGGTCCGCACCGCCGATCCGTATCCGGTGATCATCGGGCGCGGCCTGCTGGGTGATCTGGTGGAGCAGGTGACCGGGCGCAATGGTGTGCGCACCGTCGCCATCTTCCATCAGCCGCCGCTCGCCGAGACCGCCGAGGTGGTGCGCAAGGCGCTGGCGGACAGTGGAATCGACGCGCACCGCATCGAGATCCCGGACGCCGAGGACGGTAAGGATCTGGCCGTGGCCGGATTCTGCTGGGAGGTGCTGGGCCGGATCGGGCTGACCCGCAAGGATGTCATCATCAGCCTGGGCGGTGGCGCGGCCACCGATCTCGCGGGCTTCGTCGCCGCCACCTGGATGCGCGGCGTGAGCATCGTGCACGTGCCCACCACACTGCTGGCCATGGTGGACGCCGCCGTCGGCGGTAAGACCGGCATCAATACCGAGGCGGGCAAGAATCTGGTCGGCTCGTTCCACGAACCGGCCGCGGTCATGGTCGACCTCGCCACCCTGGAAACGGTGCCGCGCAATGAGATCGTCGCGGGCATGGCCGAGATCATCAAGGCCGGTTTCATCGCCGACCCGGTCATTCTCGAACTGATCGAACGCGATCCCGAAGCCGCCCTGGACCCGACCGGCGAGGTGCTGCCCGAACTGATTCGGCGCGCGGTGCAGGTGAAGGCCGATGTGGTCGCCGCCGACCTGAAGGAATCGGATCTGCGCGAGATCCTGAACTACGGCCACACCCTCGGCCACGCCATCGAGCGCCGCGAGCGCTACCGCTGGCGTCACGGCGCGGCCGTCTCGGTCGGCCTGGTCTTCGCCGCCGAACTGGGCCGTCTGGCCGGTCGCCTCGACGATGCCACCGCCGAACGGCACCGTGACGTGCTTGCCAGTGTCGGACTGCCCACCACCTACGACGCCGACGCGCTCCCGCAGTTGCTGGACACCATGCAGACCGATAAGAAGACCCGGTCGGGCATGCTGCGTTTCGTGGTGCTGGACGGTCTGGCCAAGCCTGGCCGCTTGGAGGCTCCGGACCCGTCCCTGCTGGCCGCGGCCTATTCGGCCATCGCCCGCGAGGCCACCCCCGGCGGCAGCACCGCCATCCTGCTGTAGCGCGAAAGCCTTCGCCCACAACGGGTTTCATACAGCGAACGCCCGCAGTCGATATCGACCGCGGGCGTTCTGCGTGGTGCAAGCGTCAGACGCCGGCGGTTTCCTTGTTCAGGACGACGGTGTTCGCGTTGGCCGAGCCCTTCTTGGACTCGCGGCCGACCAGGTAGCGGCCCAGGGCCACACCGATCATGGCCGGAATGAAGATGAGCAGGATGATGAACGACGCGCCCGAGGAGATCTCGAAGAGCAGGCCGTTGTCACCGAGGTCGAACTTGGGCAGGAAGTCCAGGATCCAGGCGACCAGACCGGCGCCGAGGCCACCGGCGAGCCCGGCCTTGAGCCAGCGCATGGTCAGATCGGCGCCGTGATCGGGATCGGGATTGGCGCGACGATCGTGACGACCGTCCAGCACGCCCCATGCCACGACCGCGCCGACCAGCACGATCAGGCACAAGATCCGCATCCAGGAACCATTGGTCGGCCAGTTCACCATCGCGAAGCCGAGCAAGGTTCGCAGCACAACGGTCAGCGCTCCCAGACCTACGGCGCGCAACACCCACGCATTCATGATGATCACCTTAACCTGCGAATTGGCCCGGCCGAACTGAAACCGGTTCTAGAACTGTATCCGTTTCCGGATTCGGCATCCCGCACGGTACCCGCGACCCCGCTCACCACTCGAACACGCTGCTAGAAATGCAGGGTGAGCATCGAAGCCGTCGCCCTGCTGCAGGATCCGATTCGCAGGCGGCTGTACGACTACATCGCCGCCGCGAACCACGATGTGAGCAGGGACGAAGCCGCCGAGGCCGCCGAGATCAAACGGCCGCTGGCGGCATTCCACCTGGACAAGCTGGCCGAGGCCGGACTGCTGGACGCGGTGTTCCGGCGACCCGAGGGCAAGACCGGGCCGGGTTCGGGCCGGCCCGCCAAGTTCTATCGGCGCGCCGAGGCGGAATTCGCGGTCAACCTGCCCGCCCGCGACTACCGCACGGTGGCAACGATTCTCGCCGAGGTCACCGAACACGCCGGATTCGAGGAGGCGATCGCCAAGGCCGCCGCGCAGCACGGTCCCGCCCTGGCGGGCCGCGACCCGCTCGAGGTGCTGCGCGAGCGCGGATATGAGCCCTACCTGGACGGCGAAGTGATTCGCCTGCGCAACTGCCCCTTTCACCGGCTCGCGGTCGACTTCCCGCCGCTGGTCTGCGGATTGAACTTCGCACTGCTGGAAGGGGTTGCCGCCGAGGCGGGTTGGACGGCGCGCATGGACCCGGCCCCGGGGCGATGCTGCGTAAGTCTTTCTAAAACAAACACAGACTAGTTATAGTCAGGTCATGCACCTCGCGCTCTTCAATATCGGCCGCATGATCGCCCCCGAAGGCGATCCCCGAGTCGCCGAGTTCTACGCCGGACTCGATCGCATCAACGCCCTCGCCGACGACTCCCCCGGATTCGTCTGGCGCATGGTCGACGGGGAATCCAATAACGCCACATCCGTTCGGCCCTACGCGGCCGATCCGGACATGCTGGTGAACCTCAGCGTCTGGGAATCACGCGAGGCGATGTTCAACTACGTCTATCGCAGCGAGCACATGGAATTCCTGCGCCGCCGCCGCGAATGGTTCCTCCCCACCAAGGAGGTGATCACCGTGCTCTGGTGGGTGCCGATCGGATATACGCCCACACTGGCCGAGTCGATCGAACGCCTCGACCATCTGCGCGCGCACGGCCCGACCGCGCACGCGTTCACCTTCCGAAACGCCTTCGAACCGCAGCCGACCGGCTAGGCGAGGTCAGTCTTGGAGTGCGGCAGCCATTTCCGCGCGGGGGGCCGGTTTGCCGGTGAACTGTTCCACCTGGCCGTAGGCCTGGTTCAGGAGCATTTCGAGGCCGCTGACCACGGTGTGGCCCGCGCGGGTGACGGCCTCGGCGAGCGGGGTGGGCCAGGGGTTGTAGATGGCGTCCAGGATTACGGGGGCCTGGGCCACCGCGTCGGCGATGGGTTCGGCTCCGGCCGCGGGGACGGTGCTGACCACGGCGTCGACGTCGGAGCAGACGAAGCCGATACCGTCCGGGTCGAAGCCGATGACCTCGGCCGAAAGGCCGAGGCGCTCGGCAAGTTCCAGGGTGTCGGCGGCACGGCGGGGGCTGCGCGCGACGATGGTGACGGTGTGCGCGCCCAGTTCGGCCAGGGCCAGTAGAGCGGGGCGGGCGGTGCCGCCCGCGCCGATGACCACGGCCTTCTCGATCTCCTCGACGCCCGCGCCCTCGAGTGCGCCGCGCACACCGTCGACGTCGGTGCAGTCGGCGCGCCAGCCATTGTCGATGCGCAGCAGCGTATTCGCCGAGCCGACCAACTCGGCGCGCTCGGTGCGTTCGGTCGCGTAGTCGAGCGCGGCGACCTTGCCCGGCATGGTCACCGACAGGCCGACCCATTCCGGGCCGAGCCCGTCGACCAGACCGGGCAGCTGTTCGGCATCGCATTCGATGCGCTCATAGGTCCAGTCCAGGCCCAGGGCGCGGTACGCCGCCAGGTGCAGTTGCGGCGAGCGCGAATGCGAGATGGGGCTGCCGAGTACGGCTGCCCTGCGGCGCTCACCGTCCACTGTCGAGAATTCCACTCTGCCTGGCCTTTTCGATATTGCGCAGATGTTCGCTGTAGCTGTCGGTGAACAGGGTGGTGCCCTGTTTGTCGACGGTGACGAAGTACAGCCAGTTACCGGGCTCCGGCTTCTCCATGGCGCGCATGGCATCCACGGACGGCGCGGAGATCGGCGTCGCGGGCAGACCCGCCATCGCGTAGGTGTTCCACGGGGTCTTCTTATTGCGGTCGGCGTCCGTGGTGGCGACCTCGGTCGCCGGGAGCGCGTAGTTGACCGTGGAATCGAACTCCAGTTTCTGATCCGCCTTGAGCCGGTTCACGATCACCCGCGCCACCTTGGACATGTCCTGCGGCAGCGCCTCACGCTCCACCAGCGATGCGCCGATCAGCGTGTCATAGGGCGAGAGACCGTTGGCGGCACCGGAATTCATGATCCCGGTGGACTCGTAGGTGGCGGCGCTCGTCGTCACCAACTGCTTGAGGATCTGCTCGGGCGAACCACTCGGATCGAAATCCAGGGTGCCCGCGGCGATCAGGCCCTCCAGCTGCCGACTGCGATCGGGCACCTGGCGCACCCGGTCCATGGCCCACGACGGCACCCCGAGCAGACCCGGATCGGCACTGCCGCCCGCGGCCTCGAGCTGGTCGTAGGTCACGCATTTGGCGCTGGATCCGGTGCCGACACAGCTGGCGTCGGCGATCTTGCGGTAGATGCCGTCCTTGCGCGCACCGGTGGTGACATCGGTGGAATCGTGCAGCTGACGACCCTCGGAGATCACCACGTTGCCGACCCGCGAGCTCTTGCCCACCAGCGCGACAACGGCTTCGGAGGCGCGGCTGTGGCTGGCGATGGCGTAGTAGCCGGGCTGCACCGAGCTCATATTGTCATTGCGCACCGCGGCCTCGTAGAACGCGGCGCTGCTGGCAACCACACCCTTGGCGAACATGGTGTCCGCGATCTGGGTGGCGGTATCGCCGGGCTTGACCTGCACCACGGCCAGCGGTCCCGGATCGCCGGTGTAGTCCTCGGCGGCGGTGAACCGGTTCATGAACTTCCAGCTCGCGAATCCGGCCGCGCCGACGAACAATACGACGAATACGGTGCCGATGACGATCAGGTTCCGCCGCCGCCGCTTGCGTTCGGCGGCCTTGCGCGAGGCGGCGCGGGAGCGGCGCGGGCGCTGTCCGCCGCGGCCGCCCGAGGCACGCGAACCACCGCGCCCATTACCGCCCCGACCGTTGCCACCGCGACCGCGGTCGCCACCGCGCTCGGCGCGCTGGGGCGCCTGGCGGCGCGGGGGTTCCGGCTCCAGGATCGGTTCGTCGTCCTCGTCATCCTCGTAGCGGGGAATGACGGTGGTGTCGTCCTCGTAATCGTCGACTTCCGACCAGTCCAGGTCGTCGCGGCGATAACGGCGTTCAGCGCTCTGCCGGTAACGTTCCTCGGCTCGCGTCCAGCGGTCGGTCATGCAAGATCACCATCACCGCGCGGCTTCAATGCTGCACTCCGTTCGTCCAACCAACCCTGCAGGATCGACACGGCGGCCGCCTGATCGATGACGGACCGCTGCCCGCGCGCGCGAACTCCACTGTCCCGCAACGCCCGTGCAGCAGACACCGTAGTCAAACGTTCGTCGGAAAGCCGCACCGGCACCGGTGCGATCAAAGACCGCAAACGCCCCGCGAAGGTGGCCGCCAGCTTAGCCGACGAGCCGCTCTCTCCGCGCAAGGTGCGGGGAAGGCCGACAATCACTTCCACAGCCTCGTATTCGCGCACAATTTCGGCAATTCGGGCAAGGTCGGGCGCGAGGGTGCCGGGCGCGATCTTCTTCGCCTTGGGCACGGTCTCGACCGGGGTGGCCAGCAGGCCGTCCGGATCGCTGGAGGCCACGCCGATGCGGACCGTGCCCACATCGAGCGCGATCCGCCTGCCGCGACCCGGATCATCCGAGAAGCTGGGCCGGTCCACCGCGAATCCCGGTGTTCCGGTGTGAGTCCGGGCGTCGCCGTCGACGCCCGGAGAGTCCGAGGGTTCGGAAGGGGGCATCACCCGGCGAGCTCGGCCACCCGCGCCCGCAAGGCCGCGAGTCCGGCCTCGATACCAGCGGGTTCGGAGCCCGCGCCCTGCGCCATCTCCGGCTTGCCGCCACCGCGGCCATTGATGCTGGGGCCGAAGGACTGCACCAGATCGCCCGCCTTCACACCCAGATCCTGGGCATGCTTGCTGACCGCGACGACGAACGGGACCTTGCCCTCGTCATTGCCGAGCAGTGCGACGATGGCCGGTTCGGCGCCCAGGCGGCCCTTGATATCGGCGACCAGGGTGCGCAGATCGCCCGCGCCGACGCCCTCGGGCGCGGCGGCGGCGACGAGCAGTACCTTGCCCACGCGCTGCGCCTGCGCGGCGAAAGTTCCGGCCTGGGCGAGCACGGCCTGAATCTTGGTGCGCTCCAGCTCTTTTTCGGCAACCTTGAGGCGTTCGACGAGCTGCTCCACGCGCGCGGGCACCTCATCGGAGGGCACCTTCAGCGAGGAGGCCACACCGGCGAGCAACGCCCGCTCCTTGGCGAGGTACTTGTACGAGTCCAGGCCGACGAAGGCCTCCACGCGGCGCACACCCGAACCGACCGAGGACTCACCCAGCAGGGTGATCGGGCCGATCTGCGAGGAATGCTGCACGTGCGTACCACCGCAGAGCTCCATGGAGAACGGTCCGCCGATCTCCACGACGCGCACCTCATCGCCGTAGTTCTCGCCGAACAGCGCCATCGCGCCCATCTTCTTGGCCGAGGGCAGATCGGTGACGAAGGTGTTCACGGCGAAATCGTCCGCGACCGCGTTGTTGGAGATGGCCTCGATATCGGCCTTCTGCTGCTCGGAAAGCCCGCCCTGCCAGTTGAAGTCGAAGCGCAGGTAGCCCGGCTTGTTGAGCGAGCCCGCCTGAACGGCGTTGGGGCCCAGCACCTGTCGCAGCGCGGCGTGCACCATATGGGTACCCGAGTGGCCCTGGGTCGCGCCGTGCCGCCAGGCCGGATCGACCTGCGCGAGCACGGTGTCACCCTCGGTGAGCTGACCGCCCTCGACGGTGGACCGGTGCACCCACACCGTCTTGGCGATCTTCTGCACATCGTTGACGCGCACCTTGAGCCCGTGCGAGGACACGATGGTGCCGCGGTCGGCGATCTGGCCGCCGGACTCGGCGTACAGCGGCGAACGGTCCAGAATGATCTCCACGTCCTGGCCCACTTCGGCCACCGGCACCCGCACGCCATCCTTGATGAGCGCGAGAACCGTTGCCTCGGTGGCGAGTTCATCGAAACCGGTGAACTCGGTGGCGCCGCGGTCGACGAATTCCTTGTAGACGGTGAGGTCGGCGTGCGCGTGCTTGCGCGAGTACGCGTCCTCCTTGGCGCGGGCGCGCTGCTCGGCCATGAGCGAGCGGAAGCCCTCCTCATCGACCTGGAGTCCGGCCTCGGCGGCCATTTCCAGGGTGAGGTCGATCGGGAAGCCGTAGGTGTCGTGCAGGGTGAACGCCTCGGTGCCGCTGATCTTGCTGCCGCCCTGGGCCTTCACCTCGGAGGCGGCATCGTCGAACAGTTTGGAACCGGTGTTCAGGGTGCGCAGGAACGCGCTCTCCTCACCGACCGCGACGGTTTCGATGCGCTTGAAATCGGTGGCCAGCTCCGGGTACGAGGGGGCCATGAGATCGCTGACGACCTTCATGAACTCGCCCATGACCGGCTTGTCGGCACCCAGCAGGCGGGCCGAGCGCACGATGCGGCGCAGCAGGCGGCGCAGCACATAGCCGCGGCCGTCATTGCCCGGGTTCACACCGTCGGCGATGAGCATGGCGCCGGTGCGGGCGTGATCGGCGATGACGCGGAAGCGCACATCGTCGGTGTGCTCGACACCGTAGTTGCGGCCGGTCAGTTCCTCGGCCTTGTTGATGATCGGGCGCAGCAGATCGGTTTCGTAGACATTGTCGACGCCCTGCAGCAGGAAGGCGACGCGCTCGACGCCCATGCCGGTGTCGATGTTCTTCTTGGGCAGCGGGCCCAGGATCTCGAAATCGTCCTTACCGCGGCCTTCGCCGCGCTCGTTCTGCATGAACACGAGGTTCCAGATTTCGAGGTAGCGATCCTCATCGGCCTCGGGGCCGCCCTCGATACCGAATTCGGGACCGCGGTCGTAGTAGATCTCCGAGCACGGGCCACAGGGTCCGGGGATGCCCATGGACCAGTAGTTGTCGGCCATACCGCGGCGCTGGATGCGCTCGGCGGGCATACCGATGGAGAGCCAGATCTGCTCGGCCTCGTCGTCATCGAGATAGACCGTGGCCCACAGCTTTTCGGGGTCGAAGCCGTAGCCGCCGTCCTCGACGCTATTGGTGAGCAGCGACCAGGCGAAGGTGATGGCCTCGCGCTTGAAGTAGTCGCCGAAGCTGAAGTTGCCCGCCATCTGGAAGAAGGTGTTGTGCCGGGTGGTGATGCCGACATTCTCGATATCGCCGGTGCGCACGCACTTCTGCACGCTGGTCGCGGTCGCCCAGGGCGGGGTCTGCTGACCGAGGAAATACGGGACGAACTGGACCATGCCCGCGTTGACGAACAGCAGGTTGGGGTCGGCCAGGATCAGCGAGGCACTGGGAACCTCGGTGTGTCCGGCACGGACGAAATGCTCCAGGAAGCGTCGGCGAATCTCGTGGGTCTGCACAGATGTCAAGCCTACCGGTCCCGGTCCAGCGGGTTTTCAGCCCCCGCCCGCTGCTGGCTACCATCGCGGAGGTGACTGTGATCCCGGACCCATCGACGCCCTATCCGCTGCCGCACACGGACCGCACCGTCTTCCTGAAACCGCACATCACCTCGGCGAATATCGAGGTCGGCGACTACAGCTATTTCGACGATCCGGACGCGGCGACCGAGTTCGAGACCAGGAATGTGCTCTACGCGTTCGGGCCGGAGAAGCTGATCATCGGCAAATACTGTGCCCTGGCCACCGGCACCCGATTCATCATGGCGGGCGCGAATCACCCCACGGCGGGCGTGTCGACCTTCCCGTTCACCATCTTCGGCGGCACCTGGGCGCAGGACACCATGGACATCCTCACCTCGATTCCGAGCAAGGGCGACACCATCGTCGGCAATGACGTGTGGATCGGCTACAACGCGCTGATCATGCCGGGCGTGCGGATCGGCGATGGCGCGATCATCGCGACGGGCTCGGTCGTGACAGCCGATGTCCCCGCCTACACGATCGTGGGCGGCAATCCGGCCAAGCCGGTGAAGCAGCGCTTCCCGGACGAGGAGATCGATCTGCTGTTGCGCGCCGCCTGGTGGGATTGGCCGGTCGAACTGGTCACCGAACATGTACGCGTGATCATGGGCGGCACCCCGAAGGAGATCGAACGGATCGCCCGGGACAACGGCCTGTTCCGGGACTGATCACCAGCTGACCGGGAGCGATGTCGGCCCGCGCACGAGCATGCCGCGCTTCCAAGGGATTTCGGTATCGGGCACGGCAAGCCGCAGTGCCGGGAAGCGCCGCAGCAGCGTATCGAGCACCACCTGAAGTTCGATACGCGCGAGCTGCGCTCCCAGGCAGTGGTGGAAGCCGTGCCCGAAAGCCATGTGCGGGTTGTGTTCCCGGGTCAGATCGAGGGCATCGGCGGCGGTGAAGACCGATTCATCGCGATTGGCGGCCTGGGTATTGATGAATACCGCCTCACCGGCGCGAATTCGAGTGCCGGACAACTCGACATCCTCGGTCGCGATGCGCGGAAACCCTCCGCCGGAACCCAATTGGACGAAGCGCAGCAGTTCCTCGACGGCGGTGGGCACCAGTTCCGGTCGCGCGCACAGGTATTCCCACTGCCCCGGCTGGGTGAGCAGCACATACGTGAAGTTGGCGATCTGATTCGCGGTCGTCTCATGTCCGGCGATGAGAATGGTGACGCCCAGCCCCACCAGTTCGGCTTCGGTGAGCCGGTCCCCGTCATCGCGCGCGGCGACCAGCGCACCGAGCAAATCATCGCGCGGCTGCGCGCGGCGCGCCGAGACCTGTTCGGCCAGATAGGTTTCCAGCCCGGCGCGGGCGGCGACGATCTGTTCGCGAGTGGCGGCCGTGGTGGACATGACGATGTCGGAGAAGTCCCGGAACCGGTGTTGATCGCGCGGCGGGACACCGAGCATTTCGCAAATGACGGTGACCGGCAGCGGCAGGGCCAGCGCGGGGATGAGATCGGCGGGCGAGCCGCCGCGCTCCATCTCGTCGAGCAGGCGGTCCACGATCTCCTGGACATGCGGGCGCAACGCTCGCACCCGCTGCCCGGTGAACGCCTTCGCCACCAGTTTCCGCAGCCGGGTGTGCTCGGGCGGATCGGAGTTGAGCAGCGAATCCCCGCGCGCCGGTTCGGGAGTCACCCGCGGCACATCCTCACGTCCGACGACTCCCGCCCGGCTGAACCGCGCGTCGGCGAGCACCATCCGCACATCGTCGAACCGCGTGACCAGCCAGCCCTCCCCGCCGTAGGGCAACCGCACCCGGGACACCGGTTCCTCACGCCGCAATGTCTCGAAAAGCGGATGCGCGTCCAGCCGAACCGGCTCCCCGAACGGATACTCGCGAACTTCGGACTGAATGGTCATACCAACTTCTTTCGCCGGAGTCACGACCAGCCTACGAGCGCCCCACAACCGGAGTCAACGATCGAATTCCGTTACAGCGGAAGCACACTCAGCGCATTCGACGCTACCGCCGCAGGATTTCGGAGCCGCCCGCCGAACCGGTTCGCACCATCGCGCCATCCGGTGTCGGCGCACCGTAAACCCGCTGTTCACGGCATGAAAATGAGAACGCCCGGTCGGAACGCGAGTTCGCTGGATAACCGGACATCGAGGGCATGGAGTTCTAGGCTCGCGGTGTCGGCTCATCGGCCCATGAGCCGGTACTTTTTCCCGCCCGAGAGGAGTCGGCCATGCCGCAGATGAGCTCGTACGATCCGGGAGTTCCCAACTGGGTGGATCTCGCCACCCCCGATATCGCAGCGTCTTCGAATTTCTACGGTGAGTTGTTCGGCTGGCAGGCCAATTCCTCACCGGATCCGCAGTACGGCGGGTACACCATGTTCACCCTCGCGGGCAGCGAGGGGAATGAGGTGGCCGCGGCCATGCCGATCATGATGGAGGGCCAGCCGCCCTCCTGGACCACCTATGTCAATGTGCTCGATGTCGACGCGACCGTGAAGGCCGTGCAGGCGGCCGGCGGCCAGGTCTTCATGGAACCCATGGATGTGCCCGAACAGGGCCGCATGGCCGTATTCGCCGATACGGTCGGCGCGGTCATCGCCGCCTGGCAGCCGTACAACTTCAAGGGTGCGGGCATCGTCAACGAACCCGGCAGCTACTGCTGGAGTGAGCTGAACTGCCGGGATATCGACGCCGCCAAGGCTTTCTACGCCGATGTCTTCGGATGGGAAAGCGCCACAGCCGAATTCGGCAGCACCACGTACACCGAATTCAAGGTCGGCGGGAATTCCATCGCCGGCATGATGCAGATGGACGACAACTGGCCCGCGGACCTGCCCGCGCACTGGATGGTCTATTTCGCCGTCGCCGATAC
This sequence comes from Nocardia sp. NPDC058058, assembly GCF_042885355.1. Classification (NCBI taxonomy): domain Bacteria; kingdom Bacillati; phylum Actinomycetota; class Actinomycetes; order Mycobacteriales; family Nocardiaceae; genus Nocardia; species Nocardia sp. NPDC058058. The sequence goes on from NZ_JBHVSA010000001.1 coordinate 1,799,845, forward strand.
CGATGCCATCGTGGCCAGGACGACCGAACTCGGTGGCACCGTCTCGATTCCGCCGACCGATATCCCCATCGGGCGCTTCTCGGTGCTGGGCGATCCGCAGGGCGCGTACTTCTCGGTCATCGCACTGAGCGGCACGATGTAACCGGACCTATTTGCCTCGAACTATGCGGCGGAGCTTGGTGACTCGGGGACCGACTTCGCGTTCATAGCCGTGATCGGTGGGGTGGTAGTAATCCGTCCCGACCAGTTCGTCGGGCGGATACTGCTGCCCCAGCACACCATCGGGGTGATCGTGCGGGTATTTGTACCCCTGCGCATTGCCCAGCGCCGCCGCACCGGCGTAGTGACCGTCGCGCAGGTGCGGTGGTACCGCGCCCGCCTTGCCCGCGCGCACATCGGCCATGGCCGCGCCGATACCCTTCACCACCGCACCGGATTTGGGCGCGGTCGCGATATGAATGGTGGCCTGGGTGAGCGCCAGCTGCGCCTCGGGCATGCCGACCAGCTGCACCACCTGCGCGGCGGCGACGGCGGTCTGCAATGCGGTCGGGTCGGCCATGCCGACTTCCTCGCTGGCCTGAATCATCAAGCGGCGGGCGATGAATCGCGGATCCTCACCCGCGCTGATCATGCGCGCCAGATAGTGCAGCGCCGCGTCCACATCGGAACCGCGCAGCGATTTGATGAACGCGCTGATGACGTCGTAGTGCTGATCGCCCGCCCGGTCGTAGCGTACGGCGGCCTTGTCGACGCTGGCCTCCACCAGCTCCACGCCGACCTTCCCGTCCAGCGAGGATTCGGCCGAGGCCTCGAGCGCGGTGAGTGAGCGCCGGGCATCACCGCCCGCGATGCGCACGATGTGCTCGATCGCTTCCTCGCTGACGGTGTACTCCCCCGCCAGCCCGCGCGGATCCTCGATGGCACGGGTCAGCACCTGTCGAATATCGGCCTCCGACAACGAGGTCAGCTGTAGTACCAGCGAGCGCGACAGCAGCGGCGACACCACCGAGAACGACGGATTCTCGGTGGTCGCGGCGACCAACAGCACGATGCGATTCTCCACCGCCGCGAGCAGCGCGTCCTGCTGGGTCTTGGAGAACCGGTGCACCTCATCGATGAACAGCACGGTCTGCTCACCCACGGTGAGCCGCCGCCGCGCCAGCTCGATGACCCCGCGCACCTCTTTCACCCCCGCCGACAACGCCGAGAGCGCCTCGAACCGCCGCCCGGTGGATTGCGAAATGAGCGAGGCGAGCGTCGTCTTGCCGGTCCCCGGCGGCCCATACAGCAGCACCGAGGCCGCCCCGGAGCCTTCGATCAATCTGCGCAGCGGCGAGCCGGGTCCCAGCAGATGCTGCTGCCCGACCACTTCATCCAGATTCCGCGGCCGCATGCGCACGGCCAGCGGCGCGAACCCCTCACCCATCGGTGCCACACTCGGCACGAACCCCTCGTCCACGTCCTCCGTCCCCGGCGCCTCGAACAACCCGTCACTCACCCCGCGACCGTACCGCCCACCCACGACAGGATCCGCCGCACCGCTGTCCTCTGGCGCGCCAGCCGCCGGTCGACGACCTATTCGACTGGATGAGCCGCGGGCCCCGGATGGCCTTCGAGCGCATGCGCGGCGAAGGCGAAGAGTGGGAGCGGGCTTGCTTCGGCCCGCCTGCCGCGCTCTCGTTCGAGGCCGTCCGGCCCGACGGAACACTCGGGTGCGCCGGGCCGGGTGTGCCATCGGAAGCGAGAGGACCGGAAGTCGCTGTAGGTCAGGATGAGTTGATGGCTCGGACACGCCGGGGTCATCTCGGCGATATCGGCGAGCATCGCGCAGGCATTGAACATGTCGCGCACCTTCGCGGCGCCGGCGACGCGGTCGTCATCGATTCCACCCCACCCCGCCTGTGCGAACAGGGCGAGCGAACCGATGGTGAGCTGATAGGTGACGGCGTACGAATTGATCCCGTGCCCCGCGTGACAGACCGCGACGTAATCCTCGACCCGTTCCCGCTCGGCTTCGTGCGGGTATTGATCGAACAGGTACATCGCCAACGGATCGATATCGCGGGTCGCATAGGCCCATTCACCGAGCTTCGTGAGCTTCGATCGGAATCGGGCCGGAATCGGTGGTTCGCCAAGGTGGTTGGCGTCGAAGAGCTCACACATTTCGCGGTAGTCACGCATGATTCAAGATCGCTGTGCGGTGTGTGAACGTTCACACGGCGTTGTTATGAACTGTTCATCTGTCCAGATTTGCCTATCGGGTGCTGTATCCGATCTGATCGGGGGCGTGCGCCTCACCGAGATCATCGCAACGCCCTTCGGTCGCCGTTCCGCGTTGAAGGGTGGTGGGGCCGCTGTCGCGGTATCGCTACTCGGGGCGGGGACGGCGCGCGCGGAGTCGGATGTGTTCCGGCACGGGGTCGCTTCCGGCGATCCATTGCCGGGCGGAGTGCTTGTCTGGACCCGCGTCACACCGTCCGAGGACGCGACTCCCGGATCGGGTGCGGGTGCGCCCACCCAGGTGCGCTGGGAGGTTGCCAGCGATGCCGGATTCGGTTCGATCGCCGCGTCCGGAACCCATACCGCGACAGCGGAATCCGATCACACGATCAAGGTCGATGTCACCGGGCTGGTCCCCGCGCGCGAATACTTCTACCGATTCACGGCTCTGGGCCAGACCTCGCCGGTGGGTCGGACCCGCACCGCACCGGAAATCTCTGCCGCGCCCGACCGCCTGCGGCTCGGCGTGGTGTCCTGCGCCAATTGGGAGGCGGGCTATTTCGGGGCATACCGGCATCTCGCGGCGCGCGAGGATCTCGATGCCATCGTGCATCTCGGGGATTACATCTACGAATACCCGCGCGGTGAATACGGCGGCCGCAACGGTTCGGTGCGCCCGCACGACCCCGCGCACGAGATCGTCAGTCTGGCCGACTATCGAATTCGGCACGCGCAGTACAAGACCGATCCGGATCTGCTGAATCTGCATGCGCGAGTGCCCTTCATCTGCACCTGGGATGATCATGAATCGGCCGATAACGCCTGGTCCGGCGGTGCGGAGAATCATCAGCCCGCGACCGAGGGCGATTGGCAGGCGCGCCGCGCGGCGGCATTGCAGGCGTATCTGGAGTGGATGCCGGTGCGCACCGGCAGCGATCGGCGGCTGTACCGCCGCTTGCGCTTCGGCACCCTGGCCGAGCTGTCCATGCTGGATCTGCGCAGCTATCGCAGCCAGCAGGCCAAGTCGGGACCGGGCTGGCGGGTGGTGGACAGTCCGGATCGCACCATCGCGGGCAAGGATCAATTGGATTGGGTCTCGGCCGGTATCACCTCCGCCCCGGTGAGCTGGAAGTTGATCGGCAATCCGGTCATGATCGCCCCGCTGGTGTTCCCGCCGCTGGAGCCCGCGACCACGGCCGCGCTCACCGAGCTGATCGGCATTCCAGAATCCGGCATTCCAGCCAATCTGGATCAATGGGACGGATACACGGCAGATCGCCAGAAGTTGTTGCACGCCATCACCGATAACCAGGTCGCCGACGTGGTCTTCCTGACCGGTGATATCCACACCTCGTGGGCCGCGGACATTCCCGTCGACGCCGCGAACTATCCGGCCGGGCAGACCGCGGGCGTGGAATTCGTGGTGCCGTCGGTGTCCTCGCAGAGCATGGGCGATATGACCAAAACTCCGCCGCGCACCGCCTCGGTCATCGCCGAGTCCGCGCTGGTCGGGGTGAACCGCCACCTGCACTACGCGGAATTGGATTCGCACGGGTACGGCGTCCTGCACGTGGACGCCGATCAGGCGCAGATGGACTGGTTCTATCTCACCGATGTGGCCGATCCGAACACCGGTGTCCGCCACGGCATTTCCTTCGGCGTGCGGCGCGGCGGCCGGATCGAGCCACGCTCGAACCCGATGGTTTGATTGCCGAGCCGTCTACCGACACAGCCCTGAACAGCGGAAAGGCCGGGTCCCCAAGGGGATCCGGCCTTTCCGCGTCGAATGTTTCTACTCTTCCCAGTGCTCTTCGAGGGTCGCCGAGACGTGTTCGGCGAAGTCACCCAGCGAGTCGTCACCGGTGCAGCGGGCGTCCTCGGCGAGGGCGGCCCAGCGATTGATCAGTGCGGCCGAGCGCGGAATCGACAATCCGTGTTCGCGTGCCGCGGCGATGCGGGTGTGGTCGGCGGGCAGGAACCAGTAGGTGGACAACCACACCCAGATGAGCCGGGCCTCGAGAATGCGCTCGTTGAGCACATCGTCATCGGCGAGGGCGGGCCACACCGCGACCACTTCCGAGCGCCAGGCCTCGACCATCTGCCGGGCGCGTTCGCGGGAGAGTTCGAAATCGCAGAGGCAGCCGGGGAAGGAGACCAGCGCGTACGCGATATCGAGGGTGGCATCGCGGAAGCCGCCCCATTCGTAGTCGAGGAAGCGTGCGCCCTCCTCGTTGAGAATGACATTGTCGGGGCACAGATCCGAGGGGCTGAAGGCGCGGTAGCGGCCCGCGGAGAACAGCCGGTTACCGCGCACGATGCGTTCGGCGATCTCGCCGGGCACCTCGATGCCGAGTTCACGCTGGAGCATGAGCGGCACTTCGGAAACGGCGGTCTCGGCCTGCTGGGCGATACCGTCGACCCGATGCACCACGTCGACCCGGCGGAGCAGGGCTACGAAGTCGGCCTCGCGGCCGACGGTGGCGGCGTGCATGCGGCCCAGTGCCTGCGCGAACGCCATGAGCGAGTTGCGTCCGGCGGGTTCGGCATTCGCCTGCAACACCGCGGTGAGCGAGGTGTTCTCGCCCAGATCGCTGAGAATGAGCAGCCGGTCGGGGAGGCTGTACCCGAGTAGGTACGCCCCCGGTCGGTGGTCACGCCCCAGCGCGGTGGTGAACTGGTAGGACACCGCCTCGCGCAAGAATGCGGAGTCGATGCTGGCCACACCGGGTGCCATGCCCCCGGTGCGTCGTTCCTGTGCGGCGCCACGTACCTGCTTCACTATGAGTGTGCGAGGAAGTGAAAACGCGTTCTCCGCAACACGCACGCGAAGTACTGTCGTCCTACCACTACCGCTGAGTTCCATAGGATCACTCAGCTTTACCGGAGCACCCATTCGCTTTGTGAGCAACTGTTGTGCCGCGGACACGACTTCGGCGGCGCGTTCGGCCAATAGTGCGGTCATCTCGTCCCAAGTTACTCGCACCAGGTCACTTTCAGCGAGCGGTTGCGCAACCTTTCGCGCGTCGTCCGGCGTGTCTTGGTCAAGGGTTTGCCCACACGGCGCTGGTTGCTTGACACAACCGGGGTGGTCTAGTTGTCTCATGTTCAACTGCTGTGCGCCACACCGTAAACCGGGAAATGTGAAAGGCTCGCGACCATGACCGGCACGCCGCCCTCCGCACCGAACGATCCCTCCGGCGACACTCCCGGCGACCAAGGCGGACCGCGCTCGACCGCCCGTTCCGGACAGCATCAGAACCCCGAACCCGCGGCGTCCGCCACCGGACCCGAACACGGGCGGCACGAATTGCCCGGCCGCGCCGGCTACCCGCAATTCGACGGCCCGGGCGCGGCGCAGTACGGCGAGGCCGTGGAACCCCCGCCCCGCCTGTCCCCGCAGTCGGGCGCGCCCGCACCCCAGGGTCAGCCGGGCGGATACGGCAATCCCGCCGGTGGATTCCCGCCGCAGCAGGGCGGTTACGCACCGCAACAAGGCAATCCGAGTGGCGGGTATCCGCCGCAGGGCAACCCTCAGGGCGGGTATCCACCGCAAGGCGTGCCGCCGCAGGGCGGATTCGCACCGCAGCAAGGTAATCCGCAGGGCGGGTTCCCGCAGCAGCAGGGCAATCCGCAAGGTGGCTTCCCGCAGGGCAATCCGCAGGGCGGCTTCGGGCCGCAGGGTGCGCCGCAGGGTGGATTCGGTCCGGGCGGTCCCCAGGGCGGTTATCCGCAGCAGGGCGGACCCCAGGGATACGGTCAGCCGGGCGCACCGCAGCAGGGTGGTTTCCCGCCGGGTTCCGGACCGGGCAGTGTTCCCCCGGGCAGCGTGCCCCTGGGGCCGGATGGCACTCCCCCGCCCGGACCGGTCGATAACTCCATCTCGGCGCGCCCGTACGAGCGCCTCGATGTCGGTCACGCGGTGTCCTACGGCTGGGATCGCTTCCGCGCCAACCCGGTTCCCTGGGTCGGCATGGTGCTGATCGGTTTGATCGCCTGGCTGGTGGTCACCCTGCTGATCAATATCGTGAATGTGCAGTCCCTCGCCGGCGTGCTGCTCATGTTCGCGGTGGCGACGCTGATCGTCTGGCTGTTGCAGGCGGCCATGATTCGCGGCGCGCTCTACGAAACCGACGGCACCCCACCGGATTTCCCGGCCTTCTTCGGCTTCGTCAACGCGGGCAGCGTACTGCTCACCGCCCTCATCGTCTTCGTGGCGTGCGTGATCGCCTCGATGCTCTGCATCTTCCCCGTGGTGATCGTCGGCATCCTGTGCATGTTCTCGCTGCACTTCGTGATCGACCAGGAAATGGATCCGATCAACGCGATCAAGGCCAGTGCGCAATTGGTGATCGCCAATGTGCTGCAGATCCTGCTGCTTGCCCTGACCGTCCTGGTCATCACCTTCGTCGGCGCGCTGTTCTGCGGTCTCGGTCTGCTGCTGGCCGGTCCGGTGAGCGCCATCGCGGTCACCTACGCGTACCGCTTCCTCACCGGCCGCCTGGTCGTGCAGTACTGATCCACCGGAACGACCAAGCACCCGTTGCCGAGGTAATCGGCAACGGGTGCTTCGTTTTTCGTACGACCTACTTCTCGGCCTTGACCGGGTTGCCGTTCTCGTCGAGCTTCACGTCCAGTCCGGCGTCGCGACGCTGGATCGGGGTGATCGGGGTCGGGGCATCGGTGAGCGGGTCGACGCCGCCACCGGACTTCGGGAAGGCGATGACCTCGCGGATGGAATCGACGCCGGCGAGCAGCGCGGTGATGCGGTCCCAGCCGAAGGCGATGCCGCCCATGGGCGGAGCGCCGTAGGAGAAGGCATCGAGCAGGAAGCCGAACTTGTCCTGCGCCTCCTCGTCGTTGATGCCCATCACCTTGAAGACCCGCTCCTGCACGTCCTTACGGTGAATACGGATCGAGCCGCCGCCGATCTCATTGCCGTTGCAGACGATGTCGTAGGCATAGGCCAGCGCCGAACCGGGATCGGTGTCGAAGGTGGCCAGGTGCTCGGGCTTGGGCGAGGTGAAGGCGTGGTGCACCGCGGTCCAGGCCGAATGGCCAAGGGCCACATCGCCGCTGGCGGTGGCGTCGGCGGCGGGTTCGAACATGGGGGCGTCCACGATCCAGACGAAGGCCCATTCGTTCTCGTCGATGAGGCCGCACTTGCGCGCGATCTCACCGCGGGCCGCGCCGAGCAGCGCGCGCTGCGGCTTGGCCTCACCGGCGGCGAAGAACACGCAGTCGCCCGGGTTCGCGCCGACGTACTTGGCCAGACCCTCGCGCTCGGCGTCGGTCAGGTTCTTGGCGACCGGTCCGCCGAGGGTGCCGTCCTCCTGAATCAGGATGTACGCCAGGCCCTTCGCGCCGCGCTGCTTGGCCCATTCCTGCCAGGCGTCGAGCTGACGCCGCGGCTGCGACGCACCGCCCGGCATGACGACCGCGCCGACGTACGGGGCCTGGAACACCCGGAAGGTGGTGTCCTTGAAGTACTCCGCCATTTCGGTGATCTCGATGCCGAAGCGCAGATCGGGCTTGTCCGAACCGAACCGGCGCATGGCGTCGGCGTAGGTCATGTGCGGGATCGGGGTGGTGATCTCGTGCCCGATCAGCTTCCACAGCGCGACCAGGATGTCCTCGGCGAGGAGGATCACATCCTCCTGGGTCACGAAGCTCATCTCGATATCGAGCTGGGTGAACTCGGGCTGACGGTCGGCGCGGAAGTCCTCATCGCGGTAGCAGCGTGCGATCTGGTAGTACCGCTCGATGCCCGCGACCATGAGCAGCTGCTTGAACAGCTGCGGGGACTGCGGCAGCGCGTAGAACTTGCCCGGCTGCAACCGCGCGGGGACCAGGAAGTCGCGCGCGCCCTCGGGCGTGGAACGCGTCATGGTCGGGGTCTCGACCTCGATGAACGCGTGCTTGCCGAGCACCTCGCGGGCGGCGGCACTGACCTGGGACCGCAGCCGAATGGCCTTGGCGGGCCCTTCGCGGCGCAGATCCAGGTAGCGGTACTTCAGGCGAGCCTCTTCGCCCGGCTCGTCATCGAGCTGGAACGGCAGCGGCGCGGACTCGTTGAGCACCTCGAGTTCGGTGACGTTCACCTCGATCGCGCCGGTGGGCAGGTTCGGGTTCTCACTGCCGGCGGGCCGATTCTCGACTACACCGGTGACCTTCACACAGAACTCGTTGCGCAGCTTATGGGCCTGTTCAGCGGGCTCGCCCTCACGGAAGACGGCCTGCGAAACGCCCGAAGCATCACGCAGATCGATGAAGATCACGCCACCGTGGTCTCGACGCCGGGCCACCCATCCGGTGAGGGTGACGGTCTGACCGGCCTGCTCGCTTCGCAGCGAACCAGCCAAGTGGGTGCGCAGCACGGGAATCCTTTCGACGGGCTGGAAAACACCACGGGGTCCGCCGGGTGCGCTCCCATCGTAGTGAGACACGTTTCCCGAGTGGAAACCGATATCCGTGCGGCCGTGCCAAGCTAGTGCGTATGACCTTCAACGAGGGCCTGCAGATCGACCCGAACCGGGTTTCCGGCGGCGGTGGCGGACCGGGCATGGGCGGCGGATTGGTTCTCGGCGGTGGTGCCGTGGGCATCATCGTGCTGATAGCGACATTGCTGTTGGGTGGCGATCCGGGCAGTGTGCTCGGACAGTTCACCGGCGCGGACAGCAATGCCAACAGCGGATCGGTGAAGACCCCCGATCACTGCAAGACCGGTGCGGACGCGAACAAGTACGTGGACTGTCGCGTGGTGCTGACGGTGCAAAGTTTGGACGCGGTGTGGAGCACCGAGCTGCCCAAGCAGGTGAACAAGAAATATGTCGACCCGAAGGTGACGCTGTTCTCCGGTCAGGTGAACACCGGCTGCGGCCGCGCGTCCTCGGCGGTCGGCCCGTTCTACTGCCCGGCCGATCAGACCGCGTACTTCGACACCAGCTTCTTCCAGGAGCTCAAGGATCGCTTCGGCGCGAGCGGCGGTCCGCTGGCGCAGGAGTACGTGGTGGCGCACGAGTTCGGCCATCACATCCAGAATCTGCTCGGCGATATCAATCGCGCCCAGCGTGATCCGCAGGGTCCGGAGTCCGGCGCGGTCCGCACCGAACTCCAGGCCGACTGCTACGCGGGCGTGTGGGCGTACTACGCCGATAAGCTGCCCGCGCCCGGTTCGGATCAGCCCTTCCTGAAGCCGTTGACCAACAACGACATCAATGACGGTCTGTCCGCCGCCTCGGCCGTGGGTGACGACCGCATTCAGAAGGCCTCGACCGGGCGGGTGAATCCCGAAGCCTGGACCCACGGTTCGTCCGAGGAACGCCAGAAGTGGTTCCTGTCGGGCTACAAGACCGGGCAGATCAAGATGTGCGACACCTATTCGGCGCGCGATCTGAACAACCCGCCCGGCCTGAAATAGCTCCGAACAGTCCTGTCAGGCAATCGCTTTGGCACGCGCAGAAGTGATGCCGAGCGCGGTGAACATGCTGAGCAGTGCCACCGCGGCGATGGCCCACCAGGCGCGGGTGAAGCCGGTGACGGCCTCATCCGTGGCGCCGCTCAGCGTGCCGAGGATCGCGACGAGCATGGTGACGCCGAAGACGTAGCCGAGCTGGCGGCTGGTGTTGACCACACCGCTGCCGCTCGACACATGCGCGGGCGGCAGGCCGACGGTCGCCGCGGCCAGCAGGCTGGGCAGCGAAAACCCCACTCCCACACCGATGATCATCCAGCCCGGGAGCACCCGGGTGAGGTAGTCGACCTCATCGCCCGCGCTCACAGCCAGCAGCACCGCGCCCAGCGCGAACAGCGCATTGCCCAGGGCGACAAGGTGACTGGCGGGCCAGCCGCGCCGGGTGAGTCGCTGTCCGACCACGGCGAAGACCATCACCATGAGCGGTCCGGGCGCGAGTGCCAGACCGGTGGTCAGCGCGCTGTAATGCGCGCCCGTCTCCAATCGCAGTACCGCACTGGGCAATACGGCCCCGAACGCGGTGCAGAACAGCAGCGCGGTGATGTTCGCCCAGAAGAAGGTGCGCACACGCAGCAGTCCCGGATCCACGATCGGCGCGGCATGGGTCAGCACCCGCACGACCACCATGACGAATCCGGCGGCGGCGAGCGCGAAAGCGATGAGCGTGGATACCCCGAACCAGCCCCACTCCTGCCCCTTCACCAGCGCCAATGCCAGCGCGCCGAGCCCGAGCGCCAGGACCAGCGCGCCCAGCAGATCCGGAATCCGGCCCACCGCAGCGTCTTTGATCTCGGGCACCACGTACCCGGCCGCGACCATGGCGGCCACCCCGACCGGGACGTTGACCAGGAAAACCCACTGCCAGGACAGTTGCACCAGTGCCCCGCCGACGATCGGGCCGATCGCGGCGGCGAGGGAGGTGGAGGTGGCCCAGATCTTCACGGCGGTCGCGCGGCGTTCGACCGGCAGCGTGGTCAGCAGCAGTCCGAGGCTGGTGGGCGTGAGCAGCGCCGCCCCCGCGGCCTGTAGCGCACGGAATCCGATCAGCGACCACAGACTCGGCGCGAGGGCGCACGCCACGCTCGCCGCCGTGAATAGGGCCAGGCCCGTGAGGAATCCGCGTTTGCGACCGTATCGATCGGCCAGCCGCCCGGCCGGGATGAGCAGCGCCGCGTACACGATGGTGTACGCGTTCAGCACCCAGCTCAGATCCGCGAGTGATGATCCCGGGAACCCCTCGCCGATGGCGGTGAAGGCGACATTGACGATGAAGGTGTCCAGCATCGCCATGAAGGCCGCCGAACACAGCACCAGCAGAATGAGATTCGACCGGTCCCGGACCGGTGGCGATACCAGAGTCTGACTAGACTCAACCATAGCTAGTTTCCCTAAAATTTTTTGGGCCGGATCATGCCAGGCGATGGGCGAGTTCGCGGACCATGAGCGTCGCCAGGATGGCCTGACCCGACGTGGAGAAGTGGATTCGGTCCTCGCTCAATAGGTTCGGGCGGTCATTGAGCGGGTGATCCTCGGAATCGACCAGTACGGCATCGAATTCGCGGGCGAACTTGCGAGTGAGGTCGTTCAACCTGCGCCGCCGGTCATTCCAATCCGGGAAGACCGGGATGACGAAGGCGCGGCCGAGGGTGTAGACGGCGATGCGGGCGCGGGTGGCGGCGGCGAAGCGGTACATGGTGCGCAGTCCGCCCTCGATCCCATCCCAGTCGGGGTCGCGGCGCACGATATCGTTCGCGCCGCTGTTCACATGCAGCAGATCGGGGGCGAAGTCGTGGATGCGCTCGCCCTGCTCCGCCAGGGCTTGCGCGGTGGTGGCGCCGATGCGCGCGGTATTGAGATACGCCAGATCCGGGCGCACCATCCGCAGCACGCGCTCGACGCGGGCGGGCCACCCCAGATCCAGATACCCCGGGGTGGGATCCCCCGCGCCCACCGAGAGGCTGTCGCCGAATACCGCGTACCGCCGCCAGGGTGCGTCGAACAGCAGAGCGGCGAGTTCGGTGGGCGGCAGGACGTGCGGGTCCGTGTCTTCGGTCAGAGGTTGAGTCAGTGCGGTCATGAAAGTAAGCATACGACCGTACATATACCTAGGCAATGGGATTGGGCCGGCCGAGTGCCGAAGGTGACTCCGGACCGCACACCCGGCAGAATCACCGACGGCGGGCATACGCCCGGTGGGGACTTCGGGAGGGCATCCATGCGAAAACTCGGTACGACACCACGATTCGGCGGCACACTGCGGCAGCATGCCGCGATCGCGGCGGTGATCGCCGGATTGCTCACCGGCGCAGTAGGTTTCGCGAACGCCGATGATCCGGCGGCTCCGCCCGCCGCGCCGTCGGCGGAGCCGGCAACTCCCTCCGCCGAGCCTGCCGCTCCGGCGGCTACTCCCCCGACCGCAACCGCTCCCGCCGTGGAACCCGCTCCGGCCGTGCCAGTTTCACCGCCGCCACCCGCACCCGCCACCACGGTGCCGCCGGTGACCACGATCCCACCGGTTCCGGTGACCACCGCGCCGCCGACGCCGCCGATTCCGCTGACCACCGTCCCCGCCGTCGAAGCTCCGCCGCCCGCGCCGATCGTCCCGGTGCCGACCCCCGACACATCCACCACCACGCCGCAGGCGCCGGTCCCGGTGACCACGCTGTTCATGCTCACGACCATGCCGAACGCGTGGGCGAGCACCCCGGATATCCGTCCGGCGCTGGAGGTTCAGTCCGACGGGCACGCGCTGCGGCGGCAGGACGGTAGGGAGATCAACGGGTATATTCCGGCGGATGCGCTGGTAGCCGCCACCACCGAGGTGCGCGCGCTCGCGCTGTCCGATATGGGGTCCCCGAGTGTCTCCGATCAGGGCAATATGATCATCGATTTCATGCCGAAAGCGCCTGATCAGGATGTGCATCTGATCGTGTACGCGCCCGAGTTCTCCGATGGGCTCACCGATGAGCAGAAGGCGTCCCGCAAGCGCTTCGCCGATGTGTATCAGCGCCTGCTGAACGCCTTTGTCGCGTCCTGATTACCGAAAGCTCAGGCGACCGTCCAGGTTTCGCGGCCGGTGAGCAGGTGCTGGAGCGAATTCTCCTGTACCGGTTTGCGTTCGGCGGCCGTTTCGAGCTGTGCGCGGACGCCGTCGTCGTAGGTGGTGCGCGCGACGCTGCGGAATACGCCGGTCACCACGTGTGACAGGTCCTGATCGGAGAGCCGCGAGAGCGCGTACGCGTATTCCGGATTGTCGGTGTACGCGTCGTGCACCACGATCTCGGATTCGGCGACGGTGTCCGCACGCGCCACCCGCAGCCCGAAACCGCTTCGCACCACCGCGAATTCGCTTTCGGCCCCGAATCGGATGGGTTCCCCGTGCCGCAGCCGGATCAAATGCGATTCGGCGTTGTCGCGGCGCAGCGCGTCGAAGGACCCGTCATTGAAGATCGGGCAGTCCTGCAGGATCTCCACGAACGAGGTGCCGCGATGTTCGGCGGCGGCCCGCAGCACCTCGTTGAGCCCGGCCCGGTCGGAGTCCAAAGCCCGTGCGGCGAAGGTGGCTTCGGCCCCAAGCGCCACCGACAGCGTGTTGAACGGATGGTCGATCGACCCCATCGGCGTGGACTTGGTGACCTTGCCGGTCTCCGAGGTCGGCGAGTACTGCCCCTTGGTGAGTCCGTAGATCCTGTTGTTGAACAACAGGATCGTCATATTCACATTGCGCCGCAGCGCGTGAATGAGGTGGTTACCGCCGATCGAGAGCGCGTCACCGTCACCGGTCACCACCCAGACCGACAGATCCGGCCGGGTGACCGCGAGCCCGGTCGCGATGGCGGGCGCGCGCCCGTGAATCGAGTGAATCCCGTACGCCTCCAGGTAATACGGGAATCGGCTGGAGCAGCCGATCCCGGAGACGAACATGAGGTTCTCGCGTTCGAGTCCGAGATCGGCCAGGAACCCGCGCACGGTGGCGAGGATGACGTAGTCACCGCAGCCGGGGCACCAGCGCACCTCCTGATCGGTGGTGTAGTCCTTGGCTTTCTGCGGTCCGTCCGCGCGCGGTACCCCGGACAGCCCGGTCAGGCCGAGATCGGTTCCCACGAACGGGTTTTCGAGGATGGTCATGCGTTACCCCCTGGTGTGCGGTAGGTGGCCCGCGCGCGGGCGGCGAAGGCCTTGGCCTGTTCCATCTCCGCGATGGATCCGTCCAGTGCCGCGTCGATGACGCCGACGAGTTCCTGCGCCGAGAAGGCCAGCCCGGCGATCTTGGTCCACGGCTGCACATCGACCAGGTAGCGGCCGCGCAGCAGCATGGCCAGTTGGCCGCCGTTCATTTCCGGCGCGACCACGGTGCGATAGCGCTTCAGCACCGCACCGAGGTTGGCGGGGAACGGGTTCAGATGCCGCAGATGCGCCTGCGCCACCGGCACCCCGCGCCGCCGGGCGCGGCGGCACGCCTCGCCGATCGGCCCGTAGGAGCTGCCCCAGCCGATGAGCAGCAGTTCGGCGCGCCCGCTGGGATCCTCGACCTCGAGATCGGGCACGGTGATGCCGTCGATCTTGGCCTGCCGCAGCCGCACCATCAGTTCGTGATTGGCGGGCTCGTAGGAGATATTGCCGCTGCCGTCGGCCTTTTCCAGGCCGCCGATGCGATGCGCGCGCCCGACCGTACCGGGCACCGCGAGCGGGCGGGCCAGGGTTTCGGGATCGCGGGCATAGGGTTCGAACGGATCGCTCGCATCCCCGCCGGGCTCGAATCCCGGGTCGATGCGCGGCATTTCGCTCACCTCGGGGATCGACCACGGTTCGGAACCATTGGCGATAGCGCCGTCGGAGAGCAGCAGCACCGGCGTGCGGTAGGTGAGCGCGATGCGCGCGGCCTCCACGGCGGCGTCGAAACAGTCCGCGGGCGACCGCGGTGCGACCACCGCCACCGGCGATTCGCCATTGCGCCCGTACAGCGCCTGCAACAGATCGGCCTGTTCGGTCTTGGTCGGCAGTCCGGTGGACGGCCCGCCGCGCTGGACGTCGACGATGAGCAGCGGCAGTTCGGTCATGACGGCCAGGCCGATGGTCTCGCTCTTGAGCGCCAGTCCGGGCCCGGATGTGCTGGTGACCCCCAGCGCTCCGCCGAGTGAAGCCCCCAGTGCCGCACCGATTCCGGCGATCTCGTCCTCGGCTTGGAAGGTGGTGACGCCGAAGTTCTTATGTTTGCTCAGCTCGTGCAGGATGTCCGAGGCCGGGGTGATCGGATAGGTCCCCAGGAAGACCGGCAGCCCGGACAGCTGCCCGGCGGTGACGATGCCGTAGGCGAGCGCGGTATTGCCGGTGATCTGCCGGTAGGTGCCCGCGGGCAGCGTCGCCGGAGCGACTTCGTAGGTGGTGGCGAAGGATTCGGTGGTTTCGCCATAATTCCACCCTGCCCGGAATGCGAGGATATTCGCTTCGGCGATATCGGGCGTGGCGGCGAATTTCTCCCGCATGAACTGTTCGGTGCCGCCGAGCGGCCGCCCGTACATCCAGGACAGCAATCCCAGCGCGAACATATTCTTGGCGCGCTGACCGTCTTTTTTGCCCACACCGGTCGGTTCGGTAGCGCCGAGGGTCAGTGAAGTCATGGGCACCTTGTGCACCACGAAATCGGTCAAAGTGTCATCGGTGAGCGGATCACCGGCATACCCGACCTTGGCGAGATTACGTTTGGTGAATTCGTCCGTATTGATGATCAAGGTCGCCCCGCGCGCCAGATCCTCCAGATTCGCCTTCAGCGCGGCGGGATTCATCGCCACCAGCACATCGGGCTGGTCACCGGCGGTGAGGATGTCATAGTCCGCGATCTGGATCTGGAATGAGGAAACACCCGGCAGCGTGCCCTGGGGCGCGCGGATCTCGGCGGGAAAGCTGGGCTGGGTGGCGAGGTCATTGCCGAAAGCGGCTGCCTCGTGGGTGAATCGGTCACCGGTGAGCTGCATACCGTCGCCGGAGTCACCAGCGAACCGAATTACAACCTTTTCCAATTTCTCTGGGGCACCGCTGTTTCCCATGCGCCTACATCACTTCCTCGTCCGTGAGAGGTACCAACGCCAAACTACTCCGCTATATTCGCGGCACGCCCGCGATGTGAGCGGTGAAACGGGCAGAGATTGGTGAATCAGGCAAAGATTGCGCGACCGGCGTCAGGCGAACAGGGCCAGTTGCGGGTCGGGCGTCTGCGATACGGCGGCGCGCACCTCGGGTTCGGCCTGCCGTTCGCGGTTCAAACCGTGCTTCTCCAGCAGTGGCTCGATCCGACCGCGTAGCCATGCGGAGTACTCCGGTGTCACCGAAGCACCGCGACCATACAGCTGCCGGTATCGGCGCAGCATCGCCGGGTGCTGTTCGGCGAGCCAATTGAGGAACCAGCCGCGGGTGCTGCCGCGCAGGTGCATGGGGAATGCGACCACACTCGCGGCGCCGGCTTCGGCGATGGCGGAGATCAACTCATCGAGGTGGGCGCGGCTGTCGGTGAGGTACGGAATGATCGGGGCCACCATGACATTCACGGCGAAACCGGCATCGGCGAGGGCGCGCACCAACTCCAGCCGGGCGCGCGGTGAGGGCGTGCCGGGCTCGAGGCTGGAATGCAGTTCCGGATCGAGGATCGCGATGGAAACAGCGAGATGCACCGGCACCTGCTGGGCCGCCTGGGTGAGCAGCGGCAGATCCCGGCGCATCAGGGTGCCCTTGGTGAGAACGGAGAATCCCGTCCCCGATTCGGCGAGCGCGCCGATGATGCCCGGCATCAGCCGGTAGCGACCCTCGGCGCGCTGATAGGGATCCGTATTCGACCCCAGCGCAACGGTTTCGCGATGCCAGGAGCGCTTGTGCAGCTCCCGGCGCAGCACCGCCGCGACATTGGTCTTGACCACGATCTGACGGTCGAAATCATCGCCCGCGTCCAAATCCAGATATTCGTGGGTGCCGCGTGCGAAGCAGTAGGTGCACGCGTGCGAGCAGCCGCGCATGGGGTTGATCGTCCAATTGAACGGCAGGCTCCCGCCGTCGGGCACCTTGTTCAGCGCGGACTTGCACAACACCTCGTGGAAGGTGATGCCTTCGAAGTCCGGAGTCTGTACGCTGCGAACGAATCCCGCGCGTTCGAGCCCGGGCAGCGCGCCGTTATCGGCCTCCAAGGTCTGGCTCTGCCACCGCACCACCCAAGTCGAACATTTGTTCTAGCGTAAGTCAAGCGTCATCGCCGGTGTCAAGCGATCTTCTGCGTGACGACCTTGAAATTCTGACCGTTGTAGAACGCGACGAGATCGCGGATGGTCTCCTCGGCAGGCCGCGGCCGGTAACCGATTTCGGCGGTTGCCTTGTCGTGCTCCACAATCGGGGCCGACAGCAGCGCGCCCATGGCGGCCTTGGAGATGCGGTCGCTGCCCATGGCCTTGGCGACCGGTTCCATCACCGGCATCAGCGAGTTGATCAGCTTGGCCGGAATCGCGAAGGCGGGCTTCATCTTTCCGTTCACCTCGGCCGCGAGCCGGGTGGCGTCGAACATATTGGTGAAGTGGCCGCCGAGCAGGTAGTTCTCACCGGTGGTGCCGCGCTCGCCCGCGAGCACCAGACCGTTGGCGACATCGCGCACGTCGACCAGGTCGAAGCCGCCGCTGATCATGACCGGGACGCGGCCGCGCGCGGCATCCCAGAGGGTCTTGTTGATGCGCGAATCGGTGTGGTCGACCGGACCGTACACACCGGTCGGATTACAGACGACCGCGTCCAGGCCCTTGTCGATGACCTTGCGCAGTTCGATCTCGCCCTGGAACTTGGAGCGGTCGTAGACCGGCAGTTCGGGATCGATGGACCGCGGCGCGCGCTCATTGATGACGCCGCCGCAGGTGTACTGGTTGAACGCGTGGATCGAGCTGGTGTGCACCATGCGGCGCGCGCCGACCTCGAGGGCGGCCTCGGCCACCACGCGCACGCCCTCGGTGTTGACCCGCCAGGCCAGATCGTTCTTGTGCGCGAGGGTGATGAGCGCCACCAGGTGGTAGACCACCTCGGCCCCGTCGAGGGTCTTGCGCATCGAGGCGGGATCGAGCACATCGCCGCTCACCCACGTCACGCCGGGCGTATCGGTGGACGGGCGGACGCGATCGATGGCAGTCACCTCGTGACCGCGATCCGTAAGCAGGCGAAGCAAATTGGTGCCAAGGAACCCGGCGGCGCCGGTGACTGCGACCTTCATGTGATGAAGAATATAGAACTTGTTCTAATTTGCAAGAACGGCCGGGCGACGATCCGGAAACCGCTTCTACCTGCGGCGTGGAGACCAACGGCACGCCGAGCTGGACTCTCAGTGGGCTATATTCGCAACCGCATGTCTTTTCAACTCGATGCCAGTCACGCTGATTGGGGGGCTCCCATGGCCGATCTCTCGGTCGACACCGACGCGGTTCGCGGCTTCGCTACCGCACAGCACGGCGTGGCCGCCGATATCGCCGCCACCGGCGGCATCGATACGGCCTCGCACGTTGCCGCCATGACACCGGTCTTCGGGCTCATCGGCGCGGATTTCCTGGCCAGCTTCGCGGTCGCCGAGCTACTGCATGACAGAGACATCAACGCGCTCTCGGAGAGATTCGCACATATCGGGCAGACCGCCTTCGGCTCCGCCGCCACCTATGACGCCACCGACGGCTCCTTCGCGAGCGGGCTGGGCAGTGCGGCGAATCAGATCGGTGAGCAGGCATGAGGCCGCTCGATACCGGAGTGATCGGACTGCACCATCCCATCGCCGCGGTCGATCCGGCGCGGGCGGTGCCCACCGAGTACCCCGGAGCCTTGCCCACACTGCCGCTCGGTGATCTTCCGGACGATATCCCCGACTTCGAACCGCCCGCATTCGCCCTGTCCCGCAAGGAATTCGAGCAAGGCAGCCCGCTCTCGGGTGGCCTGCCGCATTTTCCCGGTGGCTCCGGCGGGGATACGCATGCCGCCTCGGTGCTGGACGCCGCGATCGCGCCGGCGCTGGACTCGGCGCACGGTGTGCTTTCAGGTGCGCAGCAGGTGCTGAGCAATGCCCAGGGTGCGCTCGGCAATGCCCATACGGCGTTGAACAGCGTCCCGGCCGCGCTGAGCGCCGCGCAGGCCGCGTTCAACCAGGCCGCCGGTAATCCGGTATTGCCTGCGCTGCCCGCCGATTCGGTCGGCGATCTCATGAAGGGTTTATCGGTTCCCGCGATTCCGGGGATCGACGCGCTGTTCAAGCCGTTCCTGGACCTGATCAACAGCTTCGGCACCGGCGTCCTGGGCACGCTGAATCCGGCCACGCTGCTGAGCCAGGGCTCCAAATACATCGAGAGCGCCGTGCAGATCGGCAGCGGCGCGCTCAAAACAGTCGAATCGCTGTGGAAGGGCCAGGCTTCGGACAAGGCCCAGTCGGCGGGCCAGCAGGCTCAGACGCACGGCGAGGAAACCACCCAGCGCGGTTTCGATCTGTCCACCCTCACCGAGCAGGCCGCCGCGGTGGTGCAGCGCGGCAATATCCAGCTCACCGCCATCGCGCAATCCTTCGCCGCCCAGGCCACCGCGCTGGCCCCGGTAGCGCTCACTCCCCCGGGCCAGACCGCCCTGATCGCCTCCGCCACAGAACATCTCGGCTCGGCGATCACGGTGGTCAATCTGACCCACGGCGAACTCTCCGGCTACACAACCCAACTCAACGCCGTGATCGGCCAGCTCCTGGGCCGCAACGGCACCGGCGTCAACCCCGCCGAGGTGGCCCAGTCCCTCGCCCAGAATGTGGGCCAGCCCATCCTGGAACAGGCGAAATCCCTGCTGGAGGGCGCGATCAATCCCGCCGCGACCACCCCGGCGAGCCCGAACCCCAATTCCCCCACCGATCTCGACACCAAGGCCGCGGGCCTGGGCGGAGGCGGCGGTGGCGCGGCCGGCGGTGGCGGCGCGGGCGGTGGCGGTGGCCTCGGCGGCGGCATCCCCTCGGTCCCCGGCGGCCCCGGCTCCTCCATCCCCGGCGGCCGAATCGCCGCCCAGGCCAACCCCTTCGGCTCCGGAGCCGCGGGAGCCCCCGGTATGGGCGGCCCCGCCAACCCCGGCTTCATGGGCTCCCCGGCGGCGGGCGCGGGCCAGCGCGGCGGCACCGATCAGGATTCCACCCGCACCGTCCAACCCCACCAAAGCCTCACCGCCGAAAGCGAACTCACCGGCAACCTCGGCGCGGCCAGCCCCGAGGTCATCGGTCAGCCCGACACCGAGGAGCCCACCCCTCCCCCGGCGACCACGTCACTACAGGGCCCGATGGCGGACTGACCGACCGTGCTACGACTTCTGCTTCAGGCAGGAGTCGTAGGTCGTCTGGTAGGTCGAGACCAAAATATCGGCCGGGATATGGACATCCCGGAAGTACTGCCCGAAAACCGTCGCCAGCGCCTGATCACCGCCCGCGATGGTCACCGCCCGGTCATAACCGACGAGCGCGCCGCGTTCGTCGAGATACGGACGCAGCACCTCGGATTCGGGCAGCCGGTCGGCGGGCCGGTCGAATTCGTCTGTGCCCGAACGGAGTTGCTGGGCCAGCGTGTAATAGATTCGCCCATCCGTCGCACGCCCATCGGTCACGACGCCAAGCAGATCCATGTAGACATGATTGAACTGATATCCCGGAAAACCCTGACTGTTGAGATAATTCACACCAACAGTGGCCAGCTTGTCATTTCCCAGCCGCGGGTCCTTGCTCGGATTATCTACCTGCAGTGCCGCGTCGAACGGAATGACATTCCCGTTCGAATCCAAATATGGCAGCATATGCGAATCTTCGATCGGCTTCGTCTTCCGGTCCTGCACCAGCAGATTATATTCGAGCAGCGCCCGGTTATTGTACATACAAGTACGGTCGATCGCGGGTTCATTCGACACCGCAGCATCGTGACCACAACCGGTCGCTACTGAAACAATCAGCCCAGCGACGATTACCGTCAAGCAATCTCTCCAACGGTTACCACTACTCATTGCGGGCTCAACACCTCCTGTCGACCATTGCTGATTGCTCGTAGAAATCTGGCGATCGGAAAACCTTGTTTATCCAAGTAGCCCTCGGTGACACCGCCCAGCTTGTCGCGTCCCAGCCGAGGGTCACCGGTCGGGTTGTCGACCCGTATCGCGTCGTCCCAGCCGAGCAGCTTTCCATCCGAATCCAAGTAACGAGCAAGGTAGGGGTCAGGGTGCAACGGCCCCTGGGCTTGGAGCGCACGAACGATGTTGTATGACTGATGAGCGTCGACCTGCTGCTCGGCGTTGCCGCTGCGGGGTGACACCGGGTCAGCGCTTCCGATCAATGTCTGGTCGATCGGATTGGTGAACAAATCTATCAGACCGCTGCTGAATTTACCGGCAGGTTCGAGCGGCCCGAGCGGCAGGTAAGTCACACCATTCTTGATGAGAGCTCGCGCGGAGTCGAAAACATCCTTGCGGTGGTCACTGCCGTCTTTGGCCGCCGAATTCGCATCGTCCTGTCTGTCGTGAGCCTCCAGGGCATAGCCACTCTCCACCATTCCTTGAATACGCCCTGCGGCAGCTCCGATATCAATGCGCGGATTTCCCGGATCATCCATCGTCACTTCGGCAAATTTGTACTCCAACTCCGCGATCGCAATATACGCATGAGCGTTGAAATCCCTCGATGCCACATCGTTCGAGTTCATGATCGAGAAAATATGAGTAGCGGATGCGTTGTCCGTATTTCCATATCCCCGTGTCGACAGGAATTCCGGATCTGCACCAGCCATGTTTCCGATAAAGGGCGCCAGCGCAGTGGACAGTTTCTGCACCGCAACAGGATTCAGCTCGCCTATCGAGGCGTTGTGGTGGCCGGGGACATTCATGAAGGTGTCGTACAGTTTGCTGTCGGTGAGGATCTGCGAGAGGCCGAAGGCGGCCTGCCCGGCGTGTTCGGCTCGGGCGATCTGGGCGGGGTTGCCCGGATCGGTGACGTTGGCGTCCTGGCCGATCCAGTTGTAGAGGCCGGAGAGGGCCTTGCCGTCGTCGTTCCATTCGTGGCGCAGCAGCGGTGCGATGACGTCGTTGCGGTGGTAGCCGTCGAAAGTTTGTCCGGGGACGCCCTTTCCGAAGAGTTCGTCGTCGCCGTTCCCGGTGAGCAGGGCGTAGTTGGAGTCCCGGTTGCGGGTGCCCGCGTCGAGGAAGTCGTGGGCGCTGGCCTCGGTGAGGCGGGAGAAGTAGGAGCTGTCCTCGGAGTGGCCTTCGTAGTGGGTGTACGCGCCGTTCTCCAGCAGCCAGGCCTGATGGGCGGATTGGCGGGTGAGTTCGACGCCGAGGCGCTGGCCGGGGATATAGCGCGGGTCCGCGTTGTCGATGAAGTTCGCCAGCCGGGAGATATCGCGGGTGTATTCCTCCAGCGCGCCGTGGCGGTCCTTGGAGGTGAACAGGCCGGGCCGGTAGTCGTCGGGGACGTCGCGGGTGTTGGCGTCGGGCGCGCCGGTGCCGAAGGCGGGGCGGGTGCCGATGAGTTCGCGGACTTCGGGGGCGAGTTTGTCGTAGGAGCCCTTGTCGGTGACGCGCCCTTGCGAATCGCGTACCACGACATGCTCATTGGAGAGCATCATCATGCCGTTGCCCAGGGAGCCGCGCAGCGCTTGCGCCCCGGGCGCACCGCTGCCGTCGAGTTTATGGGACAGCACGAGCAGTCCGTCGCGGCCCGCTTCCCGATACAGGTTGGTCAGGTAGTCCATGGTGGATTGCGGGACGGTGATGTCCTGGCCATCGGCCATGGCCGCCAACTGTTCCGGGGTGAGTTGCGCCCGCAGCAGTCGCTCGGTGATCCGATCGGACTCGTCCGCGGACAGCTTGCCGTCCGCGATGGTGGCACCGTCTTCGGTTCCGTCCCGGCCGCTGAGTTCGGCCCGGGTGTCCCGGGTGCCCGCTGTCACCGGCACGTCGAGACCGTCACCGAAATTGCTGCCCGCATCCCGAACCTGCTGTGCCGCAGCTCGAATGAGCCGGTCCACCTGATGCGCCGCATCGCGGAGTTGAATCCAGGCGGCATTGATCAGATCCTGGTGACCACGTGCCCGATCGAGAATCTTCGACCTCTCATCCGCGGTGACACCGGCGGGCCAGGTGACCTGGACGGCCCAATCGTCAGCGACCTTCAAGGTTTCCCCCGCGATGGCCCCCGCACCATCCTCGGCGTCGGCGACCTTGCGCAGCAAGGTGTCTCGCTCCCAGAACAGGCGGCCGCCCGCATCGGAGAGCACGGTGCCGAAGTCCGCGACCTCCTCTTTCACCTTGCGAGCCTGCAGTGCGTCCTGCGCCACCCGATCGGATGCCGCATCGCGGGCGCGTCCGGTCCAGCGGTCGCCGAGGTCTCCGAGATGCCTTGGTGGCGTGCCGATTTCGGTCTCGTACAGACCGTTCCGCGTCCCGACGGCGGTGGCGAGATCACCGAGCGCGCCGGTATTCCAGGCCTGGACATTGGCCCGGGTGAGCGACCAACCGCTCATCGCGGCTCGCCGGGCAGTCGGAAGTTCAGTTCCTCCAGCCTGCCCCGAAATGACTCGTCGGTGGCCGACACCCCCGCGGCGCTCTGCCGCATCGCGCCCGCCACCTCCGCGATGCGCTGTGAGACCCGCAGCCAGGCACCTTCGATGTATTCGGCGCCCTGCTCACACGCCTCCCCGAGTGGGGTCCCGGGCAATGCTCCAGCGATCGAGGTGGACGCACCGCGCACATCGAGTGCGTCTATCTTGGCCGCCGCGCCGTCCAGCACGGTGGCGAGTGCGTTGATCTGCTCTATGTCGGCTTTCAGCAGGGTCACCGATATCCCCCTCCGCGGGTGTCGCACCAGGTGCCGCCGGACCGGATCGTCGCAGATCAGGTAGCCAGCAGTTCGCCTAAAGATACCAAGCGCATATTCGGGGTGACGGGACTGCCGATGAACAAGGGGACGAACGAAGTGATGCCGCGGTCCCGGAGTAGCTGCTCCGGGACCGCGGCATCGTGGGGGCCGAGACCGATTGCGGATTTGTACACCTCGCGGGCGACGGCCACCGTTCGTGGGCCGGGGATCGCCCGGCGCCGGATCAGACCGCCGAGGGGCGGACCTGGGCGTCGATACCGCCGTCGATTACGAACTGCGCGCCGTGGATGAAGCCCGCGTCGGGACCGATCAAAAACTTGATGAGCGAAGCGATTTCGGCGGGAGTGCCGTTGCGGCCGATGGGGGCGACGAAGTTGCGGATGGCGTCGCCGTAGCGCGGATCGTCCATACCCGCCTGCAGCAGCGGGGTGTCGACGCTGCCGGGGGCGACTGTGTTGAGGCGAACGCGCGCGTTACCCCATTCGACCGCGCGCTGGCGAACCGCGACGGTGACCGCGTTCTTGGAGGAGGCGTAGGCGTACTGGCCCGCGAAATCGCCCGCGGAGGCGAAGGATTCGGCCTCGGTACCCTTGTTGATCGGGTTGTCCTCCCACTTGATATGGGTGGAGGCCACCGACGAAACCACCACGGCCGCAGGGGATTCGCCCTTCTGCAGGGCGGGGAACAGCGCGTCCAGGAAGGCGATGGTGGCGCGGTAGTTGATCTCGACCACGAAGTTGGGGTCCGGCACGTGCGGGCCGACGCCGGCGCACAGGATCAGGCCGTCGAGCACACCGCCGGAGCGCTCCAGCACCGCCTCGACGGCGGTGGCGCGGGCGGCCGGATCGGTGAGGTCGGCGGTCACATCGGCATTGCGCAGGTCGATGCCGATGATGTCGTGGCCCGCCGCGGTGAGCGCGGCGGCGGTGGCCGCTCCGATGCCCGACCCGGATCCGGTGATGGCGATGGTCATGCCTTGGATTAGAACAAGATGCAGATTCGAAAGGCAACCCCCTCGGACCGGCCATCTCAGCTATCGAGACCTCCGCGGGCGGGTCGGCTACGGCTGCGCTACAACAGATGCTGCACCTCAGCGATATCGCGGCCGGGTGGCAGGTTTCGGCCGGTTCATCTGCCGCCGCGGCCGATATCGGGCTAGCATCACGACAACAACTAGAATCTGTTCTAGTTTTCGAACTTGCTCACTGTCGAGAGGACGAACCCGATGCGCTTCACCTATGCGGAGGCGATGACCAACCCGGATTACTACATCCCCCTCGCTCAGGCGGCCGAGGCGGCCGGGTTCGACAGCATCACCGTGGCGGACAGCATTGCCTATCCGGCCGAATCGGACTCGAAGTATCCGTACAACTCCGACGGCAACCGCGAATTCCTCGAGGACAAGCCGTTCATCGAGACCTTCGTGCTGTCGGCGGCCATCGCGGCGGCCACCACCACGCTGCGGCTGACCCCGTTCGTGCTCAAGCTGCCGATCCGCCCGCCGGTGCTGGTCGCCAAGCAGGCGAGTTCGCTTGCGCGCCTGAGCAATAACCGTTTCGCGCTCGGCGTGGGCATCAGCCCGTGGCCGGAGGATTTCGAGATCATGGGCGTGCCGTTCGAGCGCCGCGGCAAGCGCCTGGACGAATGCATCGAGATCGTGAAGGGCCTCTCGACCGGCGAGTACTTCGAGTACCACGGCGAGTTCTACGATATTCAGAAGATCAAGCTCACCCCCGCGCCGACCAAGCCGCTGCCGATCCTGGTGGGCGGGCACAGCGATGCCGCACTCAAGCGCGCGGTGCGCCTGACCGACGGTTGGATGCACGCGGGCGGCAATGCCGAGGAGCTGGACAAGTACCTGGCCCGGATCAACGAATTGCGCAGTGAGCGTGACAATCCCGGCGAGTTCGAAATCCACGCGGTCTCCTACGACGGCTACACCCCGGATGGGGTGAAGCGCGTCGAGGAGAAGGGCATCACCGATCTGATCGTCGGTTTCCGCAACTCCTACGCCAAGGAGCACGATACGGAAACCCTCGAAGAGAAGATCACCAAGATCAAGTGGTACGGCGACAACATCATCGCCAAGGTGCGCTAGGTCAGGGGCGTTTGGCGAAGCCGAGCTCGATCACCGCATCGCGCTCGGCCGCCAGCTCCGCGACGCTCAGATCGATTCGGGCGCGGGAGAATTCGCCGATCTCCAGGCCCTGCACGATGCTGTACTCGCCGTCGGCACAGATGACCGGGAACGAGCTGATGAGCCCCTCGGGCACACCGTAGGAACCGTCCGACGGCACGGCCATCGACACCCATTCCCCGGGCGCGGTGCCCAGCGCCCAATCGTGGATGTGATCGATGGCGGCGCTGGCCGCACTCGCCGCCGAGGACGCGCCGCGCGCCTTGATGATCGCGGTGCCGCGCTGCTGCACGGTCGGAATGAAGTCGTTCTCCACCCACGCCTGATCGTCGATCAGCTCGAGCGCGGGCTTACCGCCGACGGTCGCGTAGCTCAGATCCGGATACTGGGTCGCGGAGTGATTGCCCCAGATGGCGATTCGCTCGATCTCCGCCGCTGCCGCCCCGGTCTTCTTCGCCACCTGCGCGATGGCGCGATTGTGGTCCAGCCGGGTCAGCGCGGTGAAGCGCGCGGCGGGCACGTCGGGAGCGTTGCTCGCGGCGATGAAAGCGTTGGTATTGGCCGGATTTCCGACCACCAGCACCTTGATATCCGGCGCCGCGTTGGCATTGATGGCCGCACCCTGATCGGTGAAGATGGGCCCGTTCGCGGCGAGCAGATCCCCGCGCTCCATCCCGGCCGTGCGCGGGCGCGCACCGACCAGCAGCGCGATATTCGCCCCGTCGAACCCGACCCACGGATCATCGGAGATATCGATCCCGGAAAGCAGCGGGAACGCGCCGTCCTCCAGCTCCATGGCCACGCCCTCGAGCGAGGACACCGCAGCGGGAATCTCCAGCAGTCGCAATCGCACCGGCGTGTCGGCTCCGAGCAGCGCCCCGGACGCGATCCGGAACAGCAACCCGTAGGCGATCTGTCCGGCGGCCCCGGTAACGGTGACGGTCACAGGCTCCGGCCGAGCGGCAGTGCTCACGACGAACTCCTCGCGGTAGTCGATTCTCCGCCTCGAGCCTAACTCCGCTCACCGCCCGAACACCCCGCCCGTGAGCCCGTTCGTGAGCAATCAGACACCGCGCGCTGGGCCTCCCGGCAGCCGAACAGCGTCCATCCGCGCGATAGCGTGCGCGGCGATCAGCGGGCCAACTGGGCGATATCGGCGTCGGTCAGCACAATCGTGGATACCGCGTCCCGATCCCGCACCAGCCGCACGGCCCGGTACAGCGGCCGCTCCTCGGCGAACGCGTCGCGCGCCTCGGTCCGCGATTGCAGGATGAGCACATCGGACACCGCCAGGGCCGCGGCAAGTGGGCAGGCGGACAACGCGTCGGCGAGTTTGCGCAATCCGAGCGGATGCAGTTCGCGCCCTTCACCGGTATCGGTGTACATGCCGAGCGGCACGATGCGGGTATCGGGTCCGGCGGTGGCGCGCAACACGATTCGACTCAGCCGACCGGGATGCACCAGGATTTCCACCCCGGTGGCGGCGGCCAGATCGAGCCGTTTCTCACCCCGCCAGGTGCGCGCCCGGACCTCGGTACCGGACAGCCGAATTCGCCTGCGCTGCACGGCGATCGCGTAGAGCGCGGTGGGCGCTCCGAGCACCGCTCCCACCGCGATGCCCACCTGCCAGCTCACCAGCACCGCCGCCAGCAATCCCACCCCGGCCCCGATTCCGATGGCCGCCACGGTCAATCGGCGCAGCGCGGGCGCGAGCACCTCGGGTGCGATCAGATCGAGCCCGATCTCTGCGACGGGCCCCGGTACGGATTGTTCTGTCACGGTTGCGCATTCATCCGGGAGGCGCGCCGGTGGGCGTGGCGCACCAGCCGCGCGCCGCACGGGACGCTACCAGCCGTTCCAGACTCATGGCCGCGATTCGCACGGTATCCACCCGACACCGCCCAGGCCGAACGATGACGCCCACGTGGCCGACCGGCTCACCGCGGGCAGATCCTCACCGGCACAACACAGATCGACCACCGCCACCCGGCATCCAGCCCACCACCACCGGGCAACCCGACCACCGGCACCGGCAATCCGACCATGCGTCAGCTGGTACCGCGGGCACACAGCGGGCCACCACACGAGCCTCCCCGATCGAGGGTTGTCAGCTGCGCCGAGGATAACCGCGCACGCGGCTGCCAGTAACGGCGCACCATGGGGTCGCGCCCGCGGCGTTCGCCACGCCCGGCGAGCCCGGATGGTCACGCGAGGCCGTCACAACCCTCATCAACGGCGTTGTCCGGAGCGGCCTTTCAACCGCCCCGGACACCCTCCATCATCAATCCTGTTGGCCCGCAAGGGCCGCGGTCACCTGGGCGACGGCTTCGTCCAGAGGGATCTGGCGCTGTTCGCCGTTGCTCAGGTCCTTGAGGCCGATTTCGCCGTCGGTGACCTCGCGGTCGCCGAGCACCAATGCGTAACGGGCGCCGGACTTGTCGGCCGCCTTCATGGCGCCCTTGACGCCGCGACCGCCGTAGGCGAGGTCGGTGCGGATACCGGCCGCTCGCAGCTGTGCGGCGAGCACGACCAGGCGCTGTTTGGCGATATCGCCGAGCGATACCCCGAACACGTCGACGCGGGAGCCGTCGGTGGCGGATTTGCCCTCGGCCTCCAGCGCCAGCACGGTGCGGTCCACACCGATGCCGAAGCCGATGCCGGACAGCGGCTGACCGCCGAGTTCGGCCATCAGTCCGTCGTAGCGGCCGCCGCCGCCGATGCCGGATTGCGCGCCGAGACCGTCGTGCACGAATTCGAACGTGGTCTTGGTGTAGTAGTCCAGGCCGCGCACCATGCGCGGATTGACCACGTACGGCACGCCGAGCGCGTCCAGGTAGCCGAGCACCAGATCGAAGTGCGCCTTGGCCGATTCGGACAGGTGGTCGATCATTAGCGGCGCGCCCGCGGTCATTTCCTTGACCTCGGGCCGCTTGTCGTCGAGCACGCGCAGCGGGTTGATCTCGGCGCGGCGGCGGGTCTCCTCATCGAGCGGGAGCTTGAACAGGAACTCCTGCAACAACTCCCGATACTGCGGGCGGCAGGAGTCGTCACCGAGCGAGGTCAGTTCCAGCCGGAACCCGTCCAGGCCCAGGGAGCGGAAACCGCGATCGGCGATGGCGATGACCTCGGCGTCCAGCGCCGGATCATCCACGCCGATGGCTTCCACGCCGACCTGCTGCAACTGCCGGTAGCGGCCCTTCTGCGGGCGCTCGTAGCGGAAGAACGGCCCGGCGTAGGCGAGTTTCACCGGCAATTGCCCGCGATCGAGCCCGTGCTGGATGACCGCGCGCATGACGCCGGCGGTGCCTTCGGGCCGCAGCGTGAAGCTCTCGCCGTTGCGGTCGGCGAAGGTCCACATCTCCTTGGAGACCACATCGGTCGACTCGCCGACACCCCGGGCGAAGAGCGCGGTTTCCTCGAAGATAGGCAGCTCCACATGCCCGTATCCGGCCAGTCGAGCGGTGTTCATCAGGGCGTCGCGCACAGCGATGAACTCCGTCGATACGGGCGGGAGGTAGTCGGGCACACCCTTCGGGGCACGGAAGCTGCTGGTCTTGGTCACGGCGTCCAGTTTTCCCCATGGTGCTTCCGCAAGTCCAACCGGTTATCGTGCAGCGGTTATAAGGGATTGTCTCAGGAACTGATGGCACACTCTTAGCCCGGAAGCAACCGATACGGAGGGACTAGCTAGTGCCGAGCAATGAACAGCGACGCGCTGCGGCGAAACGGAAGCTGGAGCGTCAGGTCGCCAGTCGGGCCCAGCGGGCGCGCAAGCGCAAGCAGTTGACCATCGCCGGCTCTGTGGTGGGTGTAGTGGTCGTGGTCGCGGCGGTGAGTTTCGGCATCTACTGGAACCGGGACAAGGACGACGACAAGAGCACGACCGCGAGCGCGTGCGATTTCCGCCCCACGCAGACCCCCGCGGCGCGCCCGGTCGACAAGCCCAAGGTGGACAAG
Source organism: Nocardia sp. NPDC058058 (assembly GCF_042885355.1). Classification (NCBI taxonomy): domain Bacteria; kingdom Bacillati; phylum Actinomycetota; class Actinomycetes; order Mycobacteriales; family Nocardiaceae; genus Nocardia; species Nocardia sp. NPDC058058. Next base: position 1,829,512 of record NZ_JBHVSA010000001.1, read on the forward strand.
CCCTCGGATGTGAAGAGCGCCAAGGCAACTCTGGACACCACCCAGGGGCCGATCCCGGTGCAGCTGAACGCGGACCAATCCCCTTGCACGGTAGCGAGTTTCGAGTCGCTGGCGAAGCAGAAGTTCTTCGACGGCACCAGCTGCCACCGGATGACCACCGGTGAGGGTCTCAAGGTGCTGCAGTGCGGCGATCCGTCCGCGACGGGTTCGGGCGGTCCGGGCTACCAGTTCGACAACGAGTACCCCACCACCAAGTACAGCCCGATGGATCCGGCCGCGCAGCAGCCGATCGATTACAAGCGCGGCGTGCTGGCGATGGCCAACGCCGGACCCGATCCGACCGATGGCGGCGGTACCAACGGTAGCCAGTTCTTCCTGGTGTACGGCGATTCCAAGCTGCCGCCGCAGTACACCATGTTCGGCACCGTCGACGAGGCCGGGCTGGCCACGCTCGACAAGATCGCCGCGGCGGGCGTGCAGGGCGGTGGCGGAGACGGTAAACCGGTCGACGATGTGACCATCCAATCGGTCAAGATCGACTGATCGACCCAAAACGACTGACCGGCATGGTTTTTCGGTCCCGGCGTCCGATGACGCCGGGACCGTTTGGTTTCCGGCGAAACACGCTGGTTTCGGCCACCGAACCTTCTGTGTAAGGCTTTCCTAACCAAAGAAAATCCTGAGTTTTCCGCACACTGCCGGAATTGTGCGATATATGCTGTATCGCGACGCGCGCGTACGGCGGTATCCGAGTTTTCGCTGGTAATCTCGTAGAACGGAGTACGAAGCGGCGTAGTACAGCCCACCGGGCAACCCCCAACGGGCAGTAACCCCAACGCCTCCAAGTGCTCTCGGTGTCCACGTTTGCAGGCGGGACATGACTACCCGAATTACCGTTCGTGTGGCGATGTCCGTGACGAAGCACCACAATCATCCATAGTGATCACTGCAGCATCGGGGAGCATGCGATGGCCGAGGAACTCGACGACATCGGCCGCGAAACCGCGGCGATGATGAGGCAAATGTTGCAGCTCGCGACACTTGTCGCGCTGCGAACCCGGGAACGTGGCCAGAAAGAGGCGGAAGCCCGCGTCAAAGTCACCGAAGCCCGGCAGAAGGAAGCCCGTGAGCGTCAGCTCCGGGAAGCCGCGGATGCCAAGGCCAAGGATCCGCGCAACGTGGCTCTCGCGCGGATGATCGAAAAGCCGCCGCTGGACAAGGGTGTATCTCTCGAGAAGGACCGGTTCGCCGCGCAGGCCGAGGCCACTCGTATGGCCGCGACCCAGGCCGCGATGAACAAGTCCCTGGTGCGCTACGACTCCGTCGAGCGCCGAACCGCTCTGGCCCAACATCTTTCGCGCATGGGTATCGCTCCCGAATTGGCGGCGGTGCGCATGCTGATGGAGGTCGGGCAGGCGCAGTCCGCGGCCGAGGCCGTGCGCGCCAAGGAGCAGGAGGCCGCGGTGGCACAGCGCCGGGCCCGGGAGCAGGAAGCCCGCGGGCGCGAACGCGTTCGCTCCTGATCCACTCCATCCGAGAGAGCGAAGCGGCGGATCGCGTCGAAACACGATCCGCCACATAGCTTCCGACAGCGCGACCGTGATCGCGCCGGTCGTCCGCCCCGGGTGATCCGCGTGCTACATCCGGAAATCACCCATGGTGGGATCGCTGAACAGTCCGCCCACCGGCGACTTCAACGGCAGCGGCGTGAGCATGTCCTTGTGACCGTTGCGCACGCTGCAGTACTTGAACGGCCCCTTGGGGTCGAACAGTTTCGCCATATGTGGATCGGCGTGATCCAGAAACCACACCGACAGACCGGTTTTGCCGTCCTTGCGGAAGTGCTCCCACGCGCGCCACATGGCATCCAGGCGCGCCACCGCCTCGGCGTGCTTCCACCATTCCGGGCACCAGACGGTATCGCTGATATCGGTCACCTGCCGCCGGTACACCAGGCTCAGATAGTTCTCCACGAACTCCACCACGCTGGCGTAGACCATCGGTGTTTCCTGCTGTTCGTTCACAGCGGCCGGACCTCCTCAATCTGCCCGGCGTCGCTCGCCGGCTCTGCCTTGATCAGCGACGGCGCGCCGATCAGATCAACGATTTCGGTCTTGCGGCGAGGTGAGGGATCGTGATGCGTGATCGACTTCTTCACCTCTTCGTTGTATTCACCCTCCCACCACGGCACGGTGCGCACCAGCACCGCCGGTGTGCCGGAGGAGAATACGATGGCGCGTCCGCGCGGCAGCGTGGCCAGACCGTTCACGCTGAAGGTGCGCGAGGAGCCCAGCGAGCGCGAATAGCTCTTGCCGCCAGAGGATTCCGAGACGGACTGGGAGATGGCGTCATGATCGCCGATGGCCTCGGAGCGTTCGGTGAGGAACTTCGTATCGTCCACACCGCTGCCGAGCACCTTGATATTGGCCGCGGCCCAGAGCGCTTCCATACCGTCCGCGCCCCAGCAGCGAGCGCCCTGCGCCCACGATTGCAGCACCGTCATGACCACGATGCCGCGCGAGCCGAAGTGGCTGTACTGCTTGGGCAGATCCTTCCAGCGCACCACGTTCGCGGCCTCGTCGAGCACCGCGAGCAGCGGGATCTCCAGGCGACCGCCGTGTGAGCGGGACGCCTCGCGGGTGGCGACGTCGATGACCGCCTCGGTCAGGGCGCTGACCAGTGGTGCGGCCGAACCGCGGCCTTCGAGCGAAAGGCAGTACAGGGTGCCGTTATCGCGGATGAAGGCGAGTTCGTCGAACTGCTGGCCGCCGAATTCCTTGGTGATCCAGCGGTGCACGTTCGAGAGTTTGAGGCAGCGCACCATCTTCTTGGCGGTACCGAAAACGCCACTGCGCGTGCGCTCGTCGACGTTGTACTGCTGCGCCAGGCCCGAGGCCATGAAGTGGAACCGCCCGGAGCGGCGCAGCAATTCGATGGGTTCGGTGTCCTGCGGGTTGGTGACCCACTCCCACACCTGGGTGATGGGGCGCTCGTCCACCGCCGCGGCCAGGAACAGACCGGCGAGCAGATCCTCGGCTTCCTGATCGAAGAAGCTGTCGGTGGAGGTGGCGACCGAACCGGAGCTGTCGTCACCGTCGGCGAAGTGCCCGGCCAGCCGGGCCGCGCGCATTTCGCATCCGTCACTGCGGGCGTCGACCCAGGCCAGCGGATCCCAGAACCAGGTGCGGGCGCGGTCATCGTGATTCATCGGATCGACCGCGATGTCCTGCGGATCGAAGATGAAGATCGGACTGCCCTTGCTGTCGCGCACATCTCGGGTGGCGTCGACGACATCGCGCTTGTTGGAGGTGACCAGCACCGGGCCGATGGCGGCGAGAATCGCCGGGATGACCCGTGAAGTGGTCTTGCCCTGGCGCGGACCCCAGATGTCGATGTGCAGATCCTCGTACGAGCCGTACAGCATGCAGCCGTCCGCGACGGACATGCCGATCGGCACACCGGGCATATCCTCGCGGCCCAGGCGCATGCCGAGCTGTTCGGCCTTCTCGCGCACACCGGCGTCGGTGAGCGCCTTGATCGCACCACCATTGCCCATGACGTCGGCCTTGTCGTCGACCGGGAGTCGTCCGACGGCCTTGCGCGCCTTGGCCTTCCGCTTGTACAGCTGATATCCGAGCGCGGCGGCGATCACCAGCAGCACGATGACGGTCGAGCTCCAGCGCCATTCCAGCTTGCCCTTGGCCAGGGCGACGCCGATGGCGATCGGGTTGATCGGCACATCCTGCTTCGGCGTGGACAGCAGATTGCCCAATTGGATTGCCAGCCACAGGGTTCCGAAGACCGCGAAGCCCGCGTAGATCATGTTCAGTTGATGGTCCGGGCCCGCTTCGGCCGGATCCTTCACCGGTGCTTTCGCCATCTCCAGCCTCCTCAGATGACCTGTATGTCGTTGCCGCTCAACGGAATCCGTCGAGTTGCCAGGTGCCGTTGGTTCGTACGACGGTAGCGACGACCGTACTGGCCGGGAGCGGGCTGCGCCGCCCGTCCGGATAGACGACCGTCTGTTCGATACCGATCTTGTACTGCGCCCGATTGGGATCCGCTCCGGGCGGTGCGGTCTCACCCGAAGCGAAGGCGAACGCCTCTATATGCGCTCCGGCCTTGGCCCAGTCGGCCCACTGCAGCGTCGCCTTCGGCATTTCGGCGCTCGTGGGTGGTGTGTCCAGTGTACGGATGAGCGTGGGACCCAGCCATTTCCGCGCCCGGCCCAGCGACGAACTCTGGGATTCGGTAGCCGGATACCAGGTGAAGATCTCGCGCAGCGCCGCCACCGCGACTCCGTCCGCGCTCGTCGGATCCGGGGCCGGGGCACTCTGCAGCAGGCGCGTGGTGGATGTCGGCGGATTCAGCCTGCTCGGCTTCGAATCACCGTCACTGCCACTACTGCACGCGGACACCAGCATTGCGACGCTCAGCACCAGCATCACCACCAGTTTCGTGCGTTGCCCAGTCCTTCGTACGGTTGCCGCACCGGCCGCTGCGCGCGGTTCGCGCGATTGCGGACCTTGCTTCCAGGCTAGCCGCTGTGACCGACACCCGGGCCATACCAGCGGGTTTCCCGGCTCGGCGTGTCCGCGCGGCGGATACGGGGTCATCGGGTGACCCGGTGCGCGGTCACATGCCCCGCTTGGCGTCGTAGAGGGTTTCCACCAGGGTGCGGTTCATTTCCGCGGCGGCGGCCAGCTGCTGTTGCAGCAGAGCTACTTTGCGGCGCAGGTTGGTGGCGTCCATCTGCTCCAGGCCGGGGGTTTCGGCGGCCCGGACCCAGTTGCGCACCGAATTGGTGTGTACGCCAATCTGTTCGGCGACCACCCGGCATGCCTCGGATTCCGAGCGCAGCTTTCCGGTGAGTGCGATGACCTGCTCGACCGCGGCCTGGCGCACTTCCGGTGAAACTCTTCGGTAGGACCTGTGCGGCATCATTCGGTAGCGCTCCCGTCCTCGGTGCCGCGGCGGGCGGTGGATTCGGTGAATTCACTGAACCGCTGGTTGGTGTCGTGGATTCCGCTTTCCTTCTCGGACCACGTGAACTCCATGTGGAACGGAATGCCCGGGCGCCGGTCCTCACCGATCTTGAGCAGGAATTTGCCGGTGCCGGGGGCGGGTGGGCGTTGCTGTCCCGGTTTGAGCGCCTCACCGGTCAGTGCCTGCGGCGCCGACCAGCTGGTGACCATGTCCTCCTCGGCGGAGGTGAACGGGACGGTGGAGTCCAGGCGGGCGATCTCCTCGGCGGGCAGCGCGCCGAAGATCTTGGCGCGGGCGCGTTCCAGGAAGCCGAGCGCCTTGGCGATGGCGGCTTCGGAACCCAGTGCCTGGAGGTCCTTGATGGTGTGGCTGATCATGATGAGCGAGGTCGCGATACCGCGCTGTAGACGGGTCAATTCGTCCACCCGGTCGACCATGAAGTCGCCCAGGCCCAGCACCTGCCACAGCTCGTCCATGACCACCTGGAAGTAGCGCTGCGGGCCCAGATCGGCGTCCGCGAGCACGTGCGCGGCCTCGACCGAGGCGAAACCGTCCGCCCAGCAGGCCAGCATGACCGCGGCCTTGAGCTTCTTGTCACCGCTGGGGATATGCGAGACGTCGATGCAGACCGCGGTGGCGGTGGTGTCGATGGGAGTTGTGGTCTGGCCGTTGAACACCGCGCCGAACGGACCCTGGGTGAGTGCGCGCAGCGAGCGGCGCAGACCCTTGATGGCGTTCTGGTACTCATCGGGATTGTCCGCGCCCGCGTCGAGTTGGAGTTCATCGCCGCCCGCCACGATGACCTCGAGCAGATCCTCGATGATGGGGGGCTTATCCGGGGTGAACGCGCTGCCCGGGCGGTACAGGATGCGCAACGCCGTGGCGAGCAGGGTCTCCTCGTAATCCCGTACGCGCGCACCGCGAACCAGCTCCACCAGACCCGCGACCAGGGTGACCTGGCGCGCGCGCAACTCCTGCATGACCTGGGTGTGCAGGGCGGGCAGTTCGGTCAGCATCGGGACGATGGAGCCGAGCACGCCCGCGGCCAGCGGATTCAATTTGCCGTGGCCGTAACCCAGATCGATGACCTGGCCGCCGACCAACTCCACCAGCTTGCGGTAGTCGGGTTTGACGTCGGCCAGGATGAGCGGGGTGATGCCCTGCGCCACACCGCCGAGCACGATTCGGCGCACCAGCGAGGATTTACCGAAACCGTTGAGTCCCAGCACGAAAAGGCTGGGCGCGGTGATGAAGCTGCCGCGCATGAACCAGTTCATCGGATCGAAGCAGACCGGTGCGCCGGTATGCAGATGCGAACCCAGCGGGGTGCCGATCAGCGGTGCGCCCGCGCCCACCGACCACGGCCACAGGCCCGCGACCTGCGCGGTGGTGGCGCGGTACTCCACCGGCCGCCCTACCACGTTCATTCGCCCGCCACCCGCGCCGATATAGCCGCGATCGGTCAATTGCTGTGTGGTGCGGTCGAATTCGTCGAAGCTGCCGTACTCCATGCGCTCCGCGCGCGCCGCGAAGTTGCGCCGCCGCAGATCGTCGGTGTGCAGCCGGAAGGTCGCCCACAGCGCACCGATGCCGTTCTGCTCACGGGTGATGACCTCGAGCTTGGCCCGCGTCGAATCGTCGAGCAGCTTGGGGCCGGACTGGCGCTGCTTCTTCTTCGCCGCCGCCCGGCGTTTGGCCGCGGCCGATTTGGCGGCCTTGGTCCGCTCGGCGCGCTCACTCCTGGTCTCGCCCTTGCCCTTACCACCGGCTGCCCGGGCCTGGGCTTCGGCCGCACCGCGTTCGGTGCGCCCGCGCCGCTCCCGCCCCGAGCGCTCCCCCGGCTCACCGTCCGGCCGCGGCCGCCGGGTGCGGCTCGGCGAACCGGCTCGTCCACCCAGGTGCACCCGGTCCGGATCGGTCGGCCGCTTACGGGCCTCCGCGCTGCGGCCTTCGGTTCCTCCGGCGCGCTGCGGATCTCGCGCACCCTCGCGCGCATCGGCGCGCCCGTCACGTTCACCGCGCTCACCGCGCCCGCTCGCACGACCGTCACCGCGCGGGATCTCGCGCCCGCGGGCGGCCTCACGACCGTCAGCACGCCTGCGGCCCGCTTCCCGATCGTCACCGCGTGCGGCGTCGTAACCCTCGCGATGCCCGCGTTCGTGGCCCTCGCCACCCGCACCCTCGCGGCTCTCACCCGGGAGCGGCTCACGGCCACGCCCGCGCGTTCCCTCGGTTGCGCCACCGCGCGGGACGTCCCGGCCTTCGCCGCGTCGTCCCTCCCGGTCGGTCCCCGGACCCCGGCGGTGCTCCCGCCCGGCCGGGTCCGTCGCTCGCTCGCCCGCATCGCCACGGCGCGCGACCTCGCGGCCGGGATGCGTTTCGCGCCCTCGCACCGCCGGATCCGCGGCCGCACCGTGCGCCGATCCCTCGGCCGTCGCGGCCTCGGTACCGCGTGCCCGCCGCGCACTGACCGCGGCTGCCCCGGAGTCCGATCCCGGAGTCTGTTCGCGCCCGGCGGTTTCCGCCTCCAGCGTGGCGGCGGTGTCACTACCCGATAACCCGCGCGTGTGATCCTCGTCCATACGGTCCCCCTCGACTCGATCCGAACCGCGCGGGCGCATCCCCTCCGCCGCGCGGGGCGCGCGTTCGCGCTCCACCTGTTTCGAGCCGGCGGCGGATTCCGGTCCGCCCGCCGCGTCTGCCGCGGGCGCGCTCGCGCCCTCGGACGTACCGATCTCGGTGCGAGACACCATTTCCGGCCCCGAATACGGTTCGGGCTCCAGACTGGGCAATTTCTTCCGGCGGCCGAGTGACCAGCTCGCACTCGATCGCAACGCATCGGTGGACCGCGCGCGGTCCTGCGCCTCCTCGGCGGAGAGTTCGGGCCCCGGTTCCGAGAACAGTTCCGGCACAGCGCTATCGGCGACTCCGCCGAGCCCGGCCCGGGACCACGGATCCGGCTCCGGTGCGATCTCGCCCGAGGACTCCGGTTCCGGCGCTACCACCTCGGGCTCGGGCCGCGATTCCGGAGGCGTGAGCGCGACCTCGTCCCGGTTCCGCGCGTCCGGGCTCGCGAGCGTCTCCGGACTCGAATGCTGTTCCGGCTCCGCCGATTCCGGATCCGGGCCGAGTTGCACCGGACCGTCGGGCAACGGGTCGCGGCGCAGCATGCGACGGTCCGGGAGGGTGCCGCGACGGGGACGGTGCTCGTCGCGGGCCACACGGGTTACCGGCAGCGCCGGATCCTCGGGGGTGAGGTCCGGTTCCGGGGGCGTGTCCCGGCGGGTGGAACGGCGGGCGGGTGGCGCGGTATCGCGCTCCCGGACCGGGGGTTCGAAGTCACGTGGCATGAAGGGTTACCCCGCAAGCGCTTTCGGAATTGTCGCGTGTTCCGGCAGGATCACCCCGCAGCCGAGCGAGGCCGCGAAGGCCGCCGCCTGGTAGCGGTAGCAGCGCCGGATCTTCAAACGCGACTGGGTGGACAGATCGCGGGTGATGGCTTCGATGCGCGGCAGATCGCCGCGCAGGGGTTCGGTGATGGTCACCAGCGCCCCGAAGCGGGTCACGCCGTGACCCCTGGCCTGTTCTTCACGCGCCTGCTGGGTGGCCCCGACCCGAATGGACGCCGCCGCCGAGACGACACCGCGCTCACTCTGCTGCGCCACCAGCGCGTTCTTGAAATCGTCGTCCACGATCTGGGCGGCGTCGCCCGCGGAGTGCGGGCGATACACGATGGTCACGCGCTTGCGCGGCACTTCGGGATTCGGTGCGAGCAGCCGCTGCAGCACCCGCTCGTCGACCGCGCCCTCGGGTGCGGTGTCCATCTCCCAGGTGACCGAACGGCCGCCGTCGTGAATGAAGTGATCCCAGCGCTCCTCGTGCGAGACCGGTCCGGCATCGGCCCAATCCAGGCCGTGCCCACCGGGTTCGCCCGCCGCCACCTCGAGATCGGCCTGCGAGGCCGGATCGTAGCTGCGCCGGATGAAGGAGATGACATCGTCGGCCGACATGGGCTGGGCGCGGACGCCCGCCTCCGCCAGCGCCGCGCAGATACCGGGCAGGCGGCGGCCGATCTCGACTGCCTCCTCCGCCGGATTCTTGCGGCGCTCGGCGGTGGTCGCCTTGAAGGTGATGGCCACGCGCGGCAGCAGCTGCACCCGCTCCTGCGGCAGTTCGGTGGCCAGCTCGTACATGACCTGCTGCGCCAGATCCGGCGCCTCGGGACGGGTGATCGCGGAAACCTCGGTGAGCAAACGGTTTCCGGTCTCGGGCACGGTATCGATCACCGGCACCACCGCCACGATGTCCGAGGTCTGGCCCAGCGAGGCCAGGAAGGTGCCCCACGCCGACACCCAGCGGTCGATGACCGGCTGATCGACGGCCTCGTGCCCCTGCGGCCAAGCCCGCAAAACGACCGTGTACTGGCCGAATTGGGGTAGGTGGATCATGCCGAAGCTGTAACCGCCGGCGTCGATGCCCTCGTAGAGCCGCGACGGCGCCATCAGCCCGGGTAGCCGGGTCACACCGCCCGGAATCCGGGAGAACCGGCCGCCGCGGTAGACGTGCTCGCCCTTACTGCGGCCGCGCAACCAATGGAACATCATCAATCCGTTCTCGTAGCCGGAGCGGCCCCCCGTCCGCCACACCAGTGGAACCATCACGATCAGACCGAATACCGCGACGACGAGCGCGGGCATCGGCCCGAAGATCATCGCCGTGAGCAGGCCGCTGATCACGACGGCGAAACCGACCAGGGTCTCGCCCCAGCGCAGACCGAAAAGTCCTGCGCTGCGCGGCTTCTGCCACAGACCGTAGGCCCGGCGCTCGTAGGTATCGGTCATCGTCATCGCGGGATGGTGCTCCTGCCGAGGTCGGGTGCGCGGTTGGCCCAGCGGTCACCGGCGAGATCACCGGCGGCGGCATCGGCCTTGTTCAGGCTGGCGGTGGCCGCTCGGACCTGGGCGACCCGGTTCGCCGCGGACCGCGCCGCGCCTGACGGTACTGCGCCCGAGGTCCCCGGACCGGAAGGATTCGCGGCCGCCGCGCCGCCGCCACTGGGAGCCGGACGCGGTGCGGGCGGTCGCGGACCGCCACCTCCGCCGCCACCGCGCGGACCACCGCCCGGCGGTCGTCCGCCGCGGCCGGGTCCGACATATCCCGCGGCTCCCGGTGCGGCCGTTGCCTTCACGGCCACCGCGCGGGTACCGACCGCGCCGACCGCGGCGACACCGACGAGGGTGCCGGTGGTGGCGGTCAGACCCGAACCACCGCTGCCCACGATGGAGACGGCGGGGGTGGCCAGGCGCATGAGCGCCGGGAGTACGAAGGCCGCGCTGCACAGCAGCACGATGGCGACCAGCATGCGCTGCGCCTGATCGGCGTCGGGCAGACCGGCGGTCGAGGTCAGATCATCGGTATTGCCCGCGGTCACGAAGGCGATCATGTAGACGATCGCCGCCACCGGCTTGTAGAGCATGAACGCGATGATCCAGCTGATCAGCTTGGGATAGGACTGTTTACCGGTATTGGTGCCCGAAGCCGCTGCCGCGAGCGGCAATACGCCCGCCGCCACCACCAGCAGACCCTGGCGCACGATGGCGAGCACGATCTGCGCGAGCGCGCCGAGCAGGCCGACGATAGCGATGATCAACACCAGGCCCGGCGAGAACGCTTGCAGCTTCGAGGTTTTCACCATCAGCTCGGCCAGATCCTTGGCCTGGCCGTTGGTGGCGTCGTTGATCACCCATTCGGAGAACTTGTCCGAGGCCTGTGTCGCGGCGACGATCACCGCGCCCAGCATCCAGGAGCTGAACACCACTCGGGCGTACATTCGGAACGATTCGGCGGCCTCACTGACCGCGGCTCCGCGTCTGGCCTCGGCAAGCTTTGCGCCGGACAGGATTACGGACACCATCAACAGAAGTATCTGTACCTGATACGTGTAGTCGTTGATCTTGGTGAAGAGCGATCCGGAATCACTGACCCGTTCATTGGGTAGTTTCATCCAGAACGTCAATGCCAGGATCAGCGCCTCGCCCAGGCCGTTCATCAGCGAGTCGACCACCTTGCCGAAGGTGGAGTCCCACGCCTTATCGCGTACGGCGGCGGCCGCGTCGGTCGGATGGGTCGCGACATTGCCCGCCTTGCACGCGGCCGAGGCGGCGTCACCGAGGGACAGCCCCGGAATGCCGAGACCGTCGAGCGAGTCGTGTAATTGGTTGCAGGCCGGATCGAATCCGTAGTCCTGTCCGTACGCCACGGTCGGCGTAGCGATCATGACGGTGAACACGACCGCGAGGATCGTAAAGATACGCCTCACCATGTGGTTCCACCCCTCAATGGGTCGCTGGGCCACTTCACTGGTCACCACTCGTTCGTTTACCACCGTGTCCACCCGGCCAGGGAGTCCACGTATTCGGTCTGCGAGGCCTTGGAGCTGGATGGTTTGAGCCGCCAGTCACCGGCGTCCCACACCATGATCAGCCGCACCGCGGCCCAGGTCTGTCTGCTGTCGAGCACCGGACCGCGTGCGGCCAGCCGCACGATGGCCATATCGTCGGCGTAGTTCTCGATCTGGAAACCGTCCGGGGCGACCAGATAGCGGGTCACCTTCTCCGGCTGCTGTTTCGGCAGTCGCTGATCCGCGAGCGCCTGGTCGTAGGCGGACACCTGCTGGGCGGAAACACGCACCTGCCGCACATAGAGCTCACGGTCGGCGGGGCGGGCGTTGAGGCGATAGGTGATCTGCGCCGCCGCCAGCGCCGCACCCTGGGGGGTGTGCGAATAGCCAACGGCCAGACCGTCTTCCAGACGGGTGGGACCGTCGGAGGTGGAGAACGGCACCGACGCCCCGTACACCCGCTGCCAGCCGTGCGGATCGACGGTGCCCTCGGGGGCGGCGGTCAGCCAATCCTGATCGGCGGCCTTGCGCTGCTTTCCGGGCTGCTGCGGAAGCGGTTGCCCGGCAGCGTTATTGGGTATGTCGACGCGGCGGCCGAACAGATCCACCTCGGGTGAGGCGAAACCGGTCGCGCCCGGCTCCGAGGTGGTGGGCGCCGTGCCATCGGGTTTCGCCACCGAGGGGCTGCCGCTGTCGCCGTGGTTGATGTACACCACGACGCCCGCGATGATGATCAGCGCCACCACGGCGGCCGAGGCGATGACGCCGAACGAGACGCGGTCGCGCTCGGGCGACTCCTTCTCGCTCATGACGACGCCTCCAAAGTCTTTTCGTCACTGGACAATTGCGATGCCTGAACTCTTACGTCGGGAGCAGTGCGAGCGCGATGCCGCTGGCCGAACTCGCCATGATCGCACCGAGCAGGCTCACCACCACCCCGTGCGTCGCGTCGTTGGCGGCCAGATCGTCGCGGAACGCGTACCACAGCCGCCCCGCCGAGAGGATCATCCAGGCCAGGCAGAACAGCAGCACGCACCACAGCAGCCAGTCGATCAGCTGCATCATCGGCCGCAGTACGTCGGCCGGCATCTGTTTGTAGGCCAGTACGGCCACTGTGGCGGACATTAGGTGATCACAGCGTTCATGATGGTTCCGGCGCTGGTGGCGATGATTCCACCAATCATGGCCCCTGCCACCATCTTCGGCGACTCCAAACCGCCTCCCGTCCACTTCTCCCAGGCGAACTTGCCGCCCGCGTAGGTGATTCCCATGATTCCGGACAACAGCACGAACCAGGTGAAGTACCGAACCAGCTTCAGCAATTTGTCGGACGCGGGCGGCGCCTCCGGGGTCGGGTTACCGACCTGGGCGAGAAACTGCCCGTACGCGTCGTGTACGGCGAGGATCATGCTCATTGTCTGTCCTTCTCCAAAAGCGAACTGCTAGTGACAATCTCGCCGCCGACCGGCGCGCACGCACGCCATGTCCCGGCAACTCCTTCTTCGGCTAATCGTTCCGCCGTTCCCGGGGCCCGGGAACATGTTCGCGCGCAATGGTTTCCACTATTCACAATGATCACTCCCCGGCTTCCGGAGCGTCCGGGCGGGGGGCATCCAGGGCCTCCTGCGCGGCGGACACGATGCTCAGGCCCAGTTCGCGAACGTCGGTTGTAACCTCTTGCAGCGCATCGGGTTTGCGTTTGCGCTGCACAGGCGGCTGATCGCCGGGCGACCAGACCGGGAGTTGATCTGGCTCGACCAGGGTCCATTCCTCATGCCAGGGCACCTGCCAGACCTGACCGGCGAGCGAGCCCACCACGTCACGGTAGCGGCGGATTTCGGCGGGGATGCGGCCCGGGCGCGCGGCCACGGTCACCAGGCCCAGCACCTCGCAGTCGCCCGCCAGGCCCGCGTGATGCTGGCGCAGCAGGTCGTGGGCGCGGGTGAGCCCGGAAATGGTTTCGCGGGCGACCAGCACCACGAACGGGGATTCGCGGTCGAAGACACCGGGCCAGCGGCGATACGAATCCGCCGCCGGGGCAAGCACATGCGCGAGGGTGCTGGCACCCGCGCCGCCGTGCACGCCGAGCAGCCACACCAGGGGTGCGCGGCCGCCGCCGGGTACGGGTCGGTCCCAAATCGGTGCTCGGCGGGCCTCCGGGGGCGGCACCACGCCCGCCGCCATAGCGGTCTCGGAGGAAGATCGGCGTTCCTTCATGGCTGCGGTCATGATGCCACCCCAGCAAGCAGGCGGCGATACGCGCGGCGTGTCTCGGCGGCGAGGTCGCTGTGCCGCACCAGTTCTCCGCGTGCCAGGTGAGGGTCGTACGGCAGTTCGAGAATATCGCCGACCCAGCCGTCGAGGTGTTCCCGCAAATGATCAGCGATCCGAGAGTCGCTGCCCGGCAACTGATGTGAGACGACGATTGTGGTATCGCCGACAATTCCCGCGCCCTGCCCCTCGCCGGGCCCGCCGAACTGATCGTCGAGCCACTCCAGGGTGACCCGCAACCGGTTCGCGGCGTCCACGCGCGCCGGGATCGCAAGCACCAGAGCGATATCGCCGTCCTCGAGCAGCGGTCGCAGATGCCGGCTCGCGATCGGGCTGCCGCCGTCGTAGACGGGCGTGTACCCGGACTCGTTGATGGCGCGCGCGACCGTCAGATACGTGGCGCGGCGGCGCAGCGGGGCCGGATCGCGCCACAGCAGACCGATGCCGGAGGTGGCGCGGGAGAGGCATTCCTTGAGCGGCGCGGCCTCATCGTCACCGCGGCCGTAGAGCCACGATTGCAGGCTGATCGGGCTCAAATGTTCATCGGCGCCACGTAATGCGAGATCGCTGCCCGCGAAAGTGGCGTCTACGGCTACAGTTTGCGCACCCGCGGCACCGATCTCACCGGCGATGCCGAGGGCGGTCGTGGTCACGCCCGCGCCACCGCATCCGCCGACCACCAGAATCGGCCGTTGCGCCGGGCCGGGCTCACCGGAGTCGCCGCGGCGCTTGCGCAGCCGCACCACCGGAGCCTTGGAACGCGCGGCACTGTCCGACGATTCGCCCTCTTCGGGCACTTCGTCGAGCCAGCGGCTCCAGTCCTGATCCATCTCTGTCAGCTCTCCCTCTTATCCAGCCGGTGTGCCCGCGGTAGGGATATGGTCGCCGATCGCCACGGTGGCCGTCATTTTGTTGTACGCCGCCGGGCGGTCGCTCGTACCCGATTGCGAGTCCATACCGAGTGTGCCGATGGATTGCGAAGTGCCGCCGTGTGAGTTGAGCACATATAGAGCAACTCCTCCGGCAGCGGCTAGCAACAGGATGGCAACGATCAGGAATCCGAGTGCGTACAACCGGCGGCGGCGAAACTGCGCCGGAGACACCGCGGCCGGGCGCGCGGTCGCCTCCGTATCGGCGCCGACGGCATCCAGCAGTGCCGTGGCGACATCCGGGCGCGCTCCGTCTTCCGCACCCTCCCAGGGGAATTCGAGCACCGCGGAATCGCGGTAACGGAGTTTCGGTGTGTACGAGACGGTCTCGCGATCGGTCATCCAATCGGACCACGCGCCGGAGAAGTGCGTGCGCTTGAGCACCGACTCGGGCACCGGCGGGATTTCCAGCTCGGGTTCGGTGTCCTGGATGTAGTGCGGGAAACGCGCGGGTCCGTCATCGCCGTCGAAGGCCGTCTCGCCGTTGACATCCGCGGGTTCGGGCAGACTCCCGTCGGCGGCCACCGGTTCCAGCGCCGGATACCAGCGCGAGACTTTTTTGTACGACTTCAACATTGCTCGGGTCTCCGTGGAGCCAGGCGAGTCTTGCTGCATCGTCGGACCCTCTCGGCGGTTGGTCGTGACGGGACGATCGATCGTCGTACGGCGGCCCGCCGTCACCGCGCCGCCGGGTGCGTCGCAGTCAGGACGGTCCCAGTCGGAAATTATTTCGCATGTGCAGGATTCCAGCGCGTCGACGCGCCGGAGCGCACTCCTGTTTTCCACGCGCGCGTGCGATAGCAGGCCCGGGAGCATGGTGTGCGCACCACGCCGGGGACCCGCTTTTCCGCACCGCCACAGCAGAATCTACATTCACAAGACCAGATATTTGGAGGTTTTGTGAAGACAGCAGACATCGCCGCGGTCGTAACCGGTGGCGCGTCGGGACTCGGCCTGGCCACCGTGCGTGAACTGCACTCGGCCGGCGCGAAGGTCGTTATCCTCGATCTTCCCTCGTCCGACGGCAAAGCTGTGGCCGAGGAACTCGGTGAGCGCGTGGTGTTCTCGCCCGGCGACGTGACCAGTGAAGAGGATGTGACCGCCGCTCTCGACGCAGCTCAGAGCCTCGGCACGCTCCGAATCGCGGTGAACTGCGCGGGAATCGGCAATGCGATCAAGACGGTCGGCAAGCAGGGCGCGTTCCCGCTCGACTCGTTCAAGAAGATCATCAACGTGAACCTGATCGGCACGTTCAATGTCATTCGCCTGGCCGCCGAACGCATTTCGGCGACCGAGGAGGCCGACGGCGAACGCGGCGTGATTGTCAATACCGCTTCCGTGGCGGCGTTCGACGGTCAGATCGGGCAGGCCGCCTACTCCGCCTCCAAGGGCGGTATCGTGGGCCTGACCCTGCCGGTGGCGCGTGACCTGGCCCCGCTCAAGATTCGCGTGATGACTATCGCTCCGGGCCTGTTCCACACGCCCCTTTTCGCCACGCTGCCCGATTCGGCCATCGCGGCATTGGGCGCACAGGTGCCGCATCCGGCCCGCCTCGGCGATCCGTCCGAGTACGCGGCGCTGGTGCGCCACATCGTGGAGAACCCGATGCTCAACGGTGAGGTCATCCGCCTGGACGGCGCGATCCGCATGGCGCCCCGGTAACCAAAGAACGACCTAGCTCCGGAATGCCATGGCTCCGGAGCCGCGACCCGGCCGGAAGTCCTTGACTCCCGGCCGGTTTCGTGACTCAGACCGCGAGGATGAGTTTGCCGGTGGAGGTGCGGCTGTCCATCAGGCGATGGGCCTCGGCCGCCTCGGCGAGCGGGAACTCGGCGGTGATGGGCAATTCCACCTTGCCGCTGGTCACCAATTCGAAGGCGTGCGAAGCGATTTCGCGCAGCACCCGCGGTTCACTCGCGGTCAGGCTCAGGATCGAGAAGCCCGCGATCGAACGGCCGCGCGGGTACAGCTCGGGCTGGCCGATCTGCCAGGCTGGTTCACCGCTGGCGTTGCCGAAGGACACCAGGCGGCCGAACAGGGCCAGCGCGTCCAGACTGCGGCGCAGGGTCTCCCCGCCGACCGGATCGAGCACCAGATCCACGCCGCGGCCGTCGGTGGCGGCGCGGACATCGTCATCGAAAGTTCCGGTGAGGAAGGCGTCGTCGTAGCCGAGCTTGCGCGCGTAATCCGCTTTGGCCGCACTGGAAACCACGCCGTAGACCGCGCCCGCCCCGGCCAATTTGGCCACCTGCCCGACCACGGTGCCGACGCCGCCCGCGGCCGCCTGCACCAGCACGGTCTCGCCCGGCTGTACCCGGCCCACGGTGTGCACCAGCGCGTACGCGGTGGGCAGCACGGTGGGAAGCGTTGCGGCCGTGCGCAAATCGACGCCCTCGGGCACCGGGAACACCGTGGCGGCCTTGGCCCGCACCACCTCGGCGTACGCGCCACCCTCGGTGATGGCGGCGACCGGCTGGCCGACCTGGAATCCTTCGACGCCCGCGCCGAGCGCGCGAATCCGGCCGGACAGTTCCAGACCGGGTACGAACGGCAACCCGGGCACCCGGTAACCGACCGACCGCGCCTGTAGATCCGCGAAATTCACGCCGATGTAGGCGATATCGATGGTCACCTCGCCCGCGGCGGGTTCGGGGATATCGAGTTCGACCACCCGCAGTACCTCCGGTCCGCCGAACTCCTCGAAACGCACACCGCGCATGCGGCACCTCCAGATCCTGATTTACAGCGACGTGAAGTCATAACGAAGACGGGGCCATAGTGTTCCCCGGCCCCCGCCCTATGCGCCTAGGCTGATCTTCATGACGCCGCTGCAGCGCTATATCGCAGAGGAAATCGCCACCGACCACGTCGAGGGCCTGCTCAGTCGCCGCGAGGCGCTGCGCCGCCTGGGCATGCTCGGACTGGGCGCACCGGCCGCGGTGGCACTGCTGGCCGCCTGCTCCGATAAGGCCGACCACTCCGGCGCCGCCGCCGCGACATCGGCGACCGGAACCGGTAGCACCCCACCTTCCGGTCCGCCACCGGGATCGGCGACCGCGCTGCCCACCACCGCCGTCACCTTCCCCGGCCCGGACGGCCGCACCTTGCAGGCGGCCTGGGCCGCCGCCGTCCAGCCGCGCGGTGGGGTCCTGGTGATCCATGAGAACAAGGGCCTCACCGATCACATCCGTTCCATCGCAGGGCGTTTCGCGGGCATCGGCTACAACGCGCTCGCGGTGGACCTGCTCTCGGAGGAGGGTGGCACCGCCACCTTCACCGATCCGGCCGCGGCCACCGCTGCCCTGGGCAAACTCCCCCAGGAACGTTTCGTGGCCGATCTGCAGGCCGGTGTGGCCGAGCTCGGCCGCCGCACACCCGGAAAACGACTCGGCGCCACCGGTTTCTGTTTCGGCGGTGGCCTGGTCTGGCTGCTACTGACCACCGGCACACCGGAATTGGCGGCCGCCACCCCGTTCTACGGGCCCTTCCCCGACAACGGTGAGATCAAGACCAAGGCTGCGGTACTGGCCGTCTACGGCGCTCTCGACTCCCGTGTCGACGCCTCCCGCCCCGCCGCCGAAGCCGCCCTGGACAAGATCGGCGCGACCCACGAATCCTTCGTCGCCGACGGCGCGGACCACGCCTTCTTCAACGACACCGGGCCCCGCTACAACCCGACCGCCGCCATCATGGCCTGGCGGCGCGTCACCGACTGGTACGCCCAGCACCTGGACTGACAGCACAACGCCCGTGTCATCGCGGGGATGACACGGGCGCACGGTGCGCGCTCGGCCGAGCGCGGCCGACGATCAGCCGAAGTGGCACACGTAGTGCACGGGCTCCACGACCTCGATCTGGAAGCTGCTGTCACCGGGCACCGAGAACGACTCGCCACCGCGGTAGACGACGGTCTCGTCCGACCCCGCCAGCGTCACCTTGGCCTCGCCCTCGATGAGCTCCATGATCTCCGGCGCGCCGGTAGTGAAGGTCAGCGTCGCCGGGAGGATGACGCCGACCGACTTCGCGGTGCCATCGGCCAACGTGATGTTGTGGCTGACGCACTTGCCGTCGAAGTAGACATTCGCCTTCTTGGTGACACTGACATTCTCGAACGCGGTCATGAACTCTCCTGGTAGTGACGCTGGGAGAGGTCAGCCTACCGGGGGCCGGGTCACCGGCCGCGCGGCGGCCGGGTCAGCGGCGGCGCAGGCACCACAGTTCGACCTCGGAGGGCGCGGGGTAGGTGAACGAGACGCCGCCGGTGTGGTCGCAGCGGAGGTTGAAATCGGTTTTGGCGGCGTCATCGGTGGGCTGGGGTGCGGCGAAGCGGAGGCGGTCCACGATGAGCCATTCGGCTTCGGCGGCGGTGCACGGGATGGCGGTGCGGGGCGGATTGGCGCTGTCGCGCTTTCGGATACAGCTACCGGGCGCCACCGACAGGCCGTCGGCCAGATCGAAGGTCTCATCGGCGAAGCTCGAGAACCAGACGCTGTTGCGGTAGAGGGTGATGACCGTGACCGTGCCGAGAATGATCACTGTGACGGCGGCGGCGAGGGTGCGCAGCAGGCGGGTGCGGCCGAAAGACCGTCGCGCCGGGCGGGATTCGGCAGCGGGCGGGGACTCGGCGGCGGCGACCGGCGGCCCGGGAGTGCGTCCGCGCACCGGCCGCGGTGCCGGTTCGGACCGAATCACGCTGTCCTGCGGGCGATTCAGCAGGGCGCGAGCGGCGGCTATGCTCGGCCGTTCGCTCGGATCCTTCGCCAGCAGGGCGGTGATGAGCGGTTCCAGGCGTCCGGCGGCGGGCAGCGGCGGGACCGGTTCGAAGAGTACGGCGCTGAGCGTGGCGGTCACATTGTCGCGGTGGAACAGCGAGATACCGGTGCACGCGTAGTGCAGGGTCGCGCCGAGGGAGAACAGATCGCTCGGCGGTTCACTGCGTTTATCGCCGGTGCGTTCGGGGGCCATGAACTCCATCGAGCCGATCAGCACACCGGTCTTGGTGACCAGGGTGTCGGATTCGTGCACGGCGATTCCGAAGTCCGCCAGCAGGATTCGGCCGCTGGCGGCGAGCATGACATTGGAGGGCTTCACATCGCGGTGCACGATGCCCGCGTCATGCGCGGCCTCCAGGGCGTTCAGCAGCGCGTCGGCGACGCCCGCGGTGTCCTCGACCGTCAGCGGCCCGCCGGTCTTGACCCGCTGCTCCAGCGACTGACCGTTGACGATCTGCATGACCGTCCACGGAATCCCGTGCTCGATGACCACGTCGTAGACGCCGACGATATTCGGATGATCGCGCAGCCGAGCGGCATTGCGCGCCTCATGTTTGGCGCGCAGCAGCAATTCCTGATGGTCCGCATCGGGCAGGATCCGCGCGAACGTCACTTCCTTCAGTGCCACTTCGACATTGAGCGCCTCATCGTGCGCCCGCCACACCCGCCCGAATCCACCCGAACCCAGCACTTCGACGAGCCGATATCGACCACACACGGCATGGGCTGGTTCGAACATTCCAGCCATAGGACCCCCGATCACTCACACGCCTCCGCACGGCGTGCACGACGATCGTAGTGCCACCCAACATTTTTCGGTGTTCGAGGCTATTCCGACTGCGCCCAGGCCGCGACCGGGAAGGTGAGGTAGACGCCGAAGTTCTCCAGACCGGTCGCGGTCGCGAGGTCGGCGTGCAGGCGATCGGCCCGGTCCTGCCGGTTCACCGCGCGGCTCTCGAAGAACTTCGAACGCACCTCGATCACGACATCGAGCCCGCTCACATCGAAGGGGCCCAGCGCGCGGAATCGAATCTCGACATCGCCCGGCTGCAGATCACCGTCGTAGGGCTCCTCCGGGCATTCGACCGCGGTCGAAACCAGATGTGGCAGAACATCAGCCAGCCCGGGCAGGGCGGATTCGGGAACGTGCGCGGCGTAGGTGACCTCGATCAGTGGCATCGGTCGATGCTACCGACCAAGATCGGAACCAGGCGGGGTCGCCCGCAGGCGCGCGTTCTCGCGTTCGAGTTCACCGATGCGGTCGTGTAGCGATTGCACGGCCTCGAGGACTTCCTCGCGCGGGTAGAGCTCGGGGATGTGCTGGCTGCAATTCCAGTCGAAGGCCTCGACCTCGATGAGCAGCGCCCGCTCGACGCGGGCCGGATAGTCCTTGTCACCGAGTGCGGCGATGAGGTCCGGATCCTGCTGCGCCTCAACCACTCTGGCCCGACCCATGATCTTCAATCGGGTTCGGGCGGCGTAGTCCATCAGGAACAGCGCGACGCGACCGTCGTGATCGAGGTTGCCGCGGCTGATGTACTGCTTATTGCCGCGGAAGTCGGCGAAGCCGAGGGTGCTGGCATTGATCACCTTCAGGAATCCGCGCGGTCCGCCGCGATGCTGGATGTACGGCCAGCCGGTCTCGCCGACCGTGGCGAGGTAGAAGCTGTCGCGTTCGGCGATGAACAGCGCTTCGTTCGGACCGAGGCGATCGGGCACCTCGGGCACCGCCGCCATCCGCTCGTAGGCCCGCAGACTGCCGTGTTCGCGCTGATGCTCGCGCACGGCGGGCGTGAACGCCACCTGCGCATAGTGCCCCGTCATGACCCGCGACTCCTTCACGTCGATAACCGTCTATATGAGTTTCAACAGTTAGTGACGCGAAGTTGATTCCCGATGCGGGAAAGAAAAAGCGGCGCTTCCCATCGCATGGGAAGCGCCGCCGGTGGTCGTGCGAATCAGGCGGCCGAAGTCACCCGGTAGACGTCGTAGACGCCTTCCACATTGCGGACCACGTTCAGCAGGTGGCCCAGATGCTTCGGATCGCCCATCTCGAAGGTGAACTTCGAAATGGCCACGCGGTCACCGGACGTGGTGACCGCCGCCGAGAGGATATTGACCTTCTCATCGGCCAGCACCTTGGTGACATCGGAGAGCAGCCGGGTGCGATCGAGCGCCTCGATCTGGATGGCGACCAGGAACACCGAGGACGGGGACGGGGCCCATTTGACCTCGATGATCCGTTCCGGTTGCGCCCGAAGCGAATCCGCGTTGGTGCAGTCGGTGCGGTGCACGCTGACCGCGCCGCCCCGGGTCACGAAGCCCATGATCTCGTCGCCGGGCACCGGGGTGCAGCACTTGGCGAGCTTGGACACCGTGCCGGGCGCGCCCGGAATCTCCACGCCCGCATCACCGGTGAGCCGCTGGCGCGAGGGAACCGTTGAGGGCGTTGACCTTTCGGCCAGCTCGTTCTCGACATCGCTGACGCCGCCGAGCTGGGCCATCAGGCGCTGCACCACGTGGTGCGCCGAGACCTGGCTTTCCCCGACCGCGGTGTACAGCGCGGAGATATCCGCGTAGTGCAGCTCGGCCGCGAGGCTGGTCATGGCGTCCGCGCTCATCAGACGCTGCAGCGGCAGACCGGACCGGCGCACCTCCTTGGAGATCTGGTCCTTACCCGCCTCGAGGGCTTCCTCGCGGCGTTCCTTGGCGAACCACTGCCGGATCTTGGCCTTGGCGCGCGGGGAGACCACGAAATTCGCCCAGTCCCGCGAGGGGCCGGCGTTCTGCGCCTTGGAGGTGAAGATCTCGACGACCTCACCGTTCTCCAATTGGCGTTCCAGCGCGACGAGCCGCCCGTTGACGCGCGCGCCGATGCAGCGGTGACCGACCTCGGTGTGCACGGCGTAGGCGAAGTCCACCGGGGTGGACTTCTGCGGCAGCGTGATGACCTCGCCCTTGGGGGTGAAGACGAAGATCTCCGGGGATTTCAGGTCGAAGCGCAGCGACTCCAGGAACTCCGCCGGATCCGCGGCTTCCCGCTGCCAGTCCAGGAGCTGGCGCATCCACGCCATATCGTCGACTTCGGTGGAGTCGTTGGAATGCTTACCCTTGGTCTCCTTGTACCGCCAGTGCGCGGCGATGCCGAATTCCGCGGTGCGGTGCATGTCCTGGGTGCGGATCTGCACCTCGAGGGGTTTGCCGTCCGGGCCGACGACGGTGGTGTGCAACGACTGGTAGACCCCGTACCGCGGCTGGGCGATGTAGTCCTTGAAGCGCCCGGCCATCGGCTGCCACAGCGAATGCACAACGCCCACCGCGGCATAGCAGTCCCGCACCTCATCGCAGAGGATGCGGATACCGACCAGATCATGGATATCGTCGAAGTCTTTGCCCTTGACGATCATCTTCTGATAGATGGACCAGTAGTGCTTGGGGCGGCCCTCGACGATCGCGTTGATGCGGCTCGCGGCGAGCGTATTGACGATCTCATCGCGCACCCGGGCCAGATAGGTATCGCGCGAGGGTGCGCGATCGGCGACCAGGCGCACGATCTCGTCGTACTTCTTGGGGTGCAGGATCGCGAAGGCGAGGTCCTCCAGCTCCCATTTCACCGTGGCCATACCCAGGCGATGCGCCAGCGGGGCGATCACCTCGAGGGTTTCGCGCGCCTTCTTGGCCTGCTTCTCCGGCGGCAGGAAGCGCATGGTGCGCATATTGTGCAGCCGGTCCGCGACCTTGATCACCAGTACGCGCGGATCGCGGGCCATGGCGATGATCATCTTGCGGATGGTCTCGGCCTCGGCGGCCGCGCCCAGATTGACCTTGTCCAGCTTGGTGACGCCGTCGACCAGGTGCGCTACCTCGGTGCCGAACTCATTGGTGAGCTCGTCGAGGGAGTAGCCGGTGTCCTCGACGGTGTCGTGCAGCAGCGCGGCCACCAGCGTGGTGGTGTCCATGCCGAGCTCGGCCAGAATGTTCGCGACCGCCAGCGGATGGGTGATGTACGGGTCGCCGGACTTACGGAACTGATGCTGATGCTTTTCATCGGCGACGTCGAAAGCCCGTTGCAGCAGAGCCAGATTCGCCTTCGGGTACAGCTCGCGGTGCACCGTGGCCAGGGGCTCTAGCACCGGTTTCACAGCGGCGATGCCGCGCTGGCCGGTCATCCGGCGGGCGAGGCGGGCGCGCACGCGGCGGGACGCGGAAGTGGGGACGGCGGCCGAGGCGGGACGCACAGGAGCGCCGGGCGCGGGAGTGGCGGACTCGCCATTCTCCGATTGCCCGGCGTTCGCCTTCTCCAGATTCTGTGTCATGCCACCACCTCTCCCGGCCTCGATCGGAACACCGTACCGGACCGTCCAACCACGTAGACCACCCACTTTAGTCCTGGAAACGTTTCGAGACCGGAACGCCGAACGCCGCCTGACCGGACCTGCCCGGAGCGTTGAACCTTACTCCCCCGCACCGACAGTTCGCGGCGGCATTGCGTCCGGATTGCTCCGGTCCCGAAACCGCATCCCTTATTCGACCGGGGCGTCTGCCAGACCGTCCGCGGTGAGCTCGAGGCGGCGCGTCACCCCGATCTCCGCCAAGAAGCGCGGATCGTGACTGACCACGATGAGCGCACCCTGGAAACCGGCCAGCGCCTGGGTGAGATGCCGCAGGCTGGGCAGGTCCAGATTATTGGTGGGCTCGTCCAGTAGCAGCAGTCGCGGCGCGGGTTCGGCCAGCAGGATCATGGCCAGCGCCGCGCGCAGCCGCTCCCCGCCCGAGAGCGCGCTCGCGAGCACATCCGCGGCACTCCCCCGGAACAGGAAGCGGGCCAGTTGTGCCCGAATCTGTTCCGGCGAGGCGTGCGGCGCGGTCGCGGCCACATTCTCGAAGACCGACAGGTTCTCGTCGAAGACGTCCAGGCGCTGCGGCAGCATGCGCCACGGCACCTTCGGCGATTCCTGCCGAATACGGTGCAGCAGAGTGGTTTTGCCCACACCATTGCGGCCGGTGAGCGCGATGCGCTCGGGCCCGATCACCGTCAGCGATACGGTCGGCCCGCAAGCGAGGGTGATCTCATCCAATTCGATGACGTCCTGCCCCGGATAGAGCCGGGTATCGGGCAGATCAACCCGGATCTCCCGGTCATCACGCAATTTCTCCTGTGCCTCGGTGAGGTGATCTTTGGCGTCCTCCAATTTGCCGATGTGCTGATTGCGCAGCTTGCCCGCCGAGACCTGGGCCTCACGTTTGCGATTGCCCATGACGATCTTGGGTTCGCGCTTCTGATCCCACATCTTCTGCCCGTACCGCTTACGCCGATCGAGCTTGATATGGGTCTCCACCAATTCCCGCGCCTGTTTGCGCACATCGCCGCGCGCGTCGCGAATCGCGGCCCGCGCGGCCTCCTGCTCGGCCTCGATGATTCGCTCGTACTCGCTGAAATTGCCGCCGAACAAACGGATTTCGCCCTGCCGCAACTCGGCGATGGCGTCCACCCGCTCCAGCAGTTCCCGGTCGTGGCTGACGGTCAGCACGGTGCCGTCGAACTGCCCGACCACGTCATAGAGTCGCTCCCGGGCGAGTTGATCGAGATTGTTCGTCGGTTCGTCCAGTAGGAGGATCTCGGGCTCGCGCAGCAATTCGGCCACCAGTCCCAGCAGTACGGTCTCCCCACCGGAGAGCGTCTCGAGCCGCCGATCCAATTGTGCGATATCGCCTGCGACATAATGCAATCCGAGCCGCCCGAGCAGGGCCAGCGCGCGTTCCTCGATATCCCAGGCGGACCCGACGAGATCGAAATCCGCCGTACCGCCCGCACCGGATTCGATGCGGTGCAACGCTTTACGGATCTCACCGATCCCCAGCACCGCGTCCACCCGCTGTCCCGCGGCCAGACCGAGATCCTGTCGCAGATACCCGCGCATTCCGGGCACCGTCACGGACCCCCGGGCAGGTTGAAGTTCACCGGTGATCAGGCGGAAAAGAGTGGATTTACCGGCGCCATTGCTCCCGACCAGGCCGATATGACCCGGACCGAGCCGGGCATCGAGACCGTCGAAAACAGAGGTGCCGTCCGGCCATGTGAATGCGAGATCGGAAATAGAAATAACGGGTAATGACATGCGGACTCCCACAGGTACTCGCGAGATGCGGCGCGCAAGGACTGCGGGCCACGCGGCGGTTACCTCAGGAAATCAACGCATTGTCTCCGATCGATCGGGGCAAGAACGTTTGCCACTCTAACCAGACCCAACGAACCAGTGCAAGTGTCTATTTCGTGAGCGGGCTCACTGGCCGATGCGGCGGGCCTTCATACCGTTCAGGAGCGGGACCTCGGCGACCTTGCCGCCGGGTTCGGCGTGCAGCATGCGGCCGTTGCCCAGGTAGATGCCCACCGTGGCCGGGCCGCGGGGGCCGAAGTTGCCGAAGACGAGGTCACCGGATTTGGCCTTGAGCAGCGCCACCTCGGTACCGATCTCCCACTGCTGTTCGGCGGTGCCGGGCAACGTGATGGTGCCGTTGCTGGCGGAAAAGACCGCGGCGGCGGTCAGGCCGGGCTCGTCGAAGCCGCCGTCGCTGGGGCCCGACGTGGTGCCGCCGCCGAAAACGTAAGGGGTACCGAGCCATTCGTGACCCGCCGCGGCGATCTGCGGGCCGAGGGCGGCCGCCGCGTCGGGGGTGAAGCGGCCGGAGCTGCCCATGCTGCGGAAGTTCGCTTCCGCGGCAAGGATTCTCGCCACGTAGGGGCGGGTCTCGCTGAAGTGGCCGGGTACCTGATTGGGCATACCGCCCGAGGCCAGCACCGCGCCCTCACCCGCGTTGTAGGCGGCCAGACTCAACGCGGTGACATCACCGGTCACCTTGCCCTGATCAATCCAGCCCTGCACGGCCTGGGCGATGGCGCACATATACCGGCCCTGGCCCATGATGGCGTCACCGTCGTCCCAGAGGCTCGCCGTACCGTTGCCGTCGGCGTCTATCACGTACGGCTGGCCGTCCGGGGCCAGCGAAGCCGCTGTGCTGGGCAGGAATTGGGCCAGGCCCTCCGCACCGGCGGGTGAGGTCAGGCCGCGGCGGAAGCCGGATTCGGCCTCGCCCTGCGCGGCCAGCAGCGAGGAGCTGATCTGCGGGCACAGCGAGCCCGCGCGGCGATACCAGACCTCGAGCTCGGGCGGGACCTTGCCGGGGGCGAGATTGCCTCCGGCGGAACCGAATCCGTTCTCACAGTTATTGGGAACGGTCGCGGTCGGGAGCGAGGAGCCCGAGAGCCAGGCCATCGGGTCGACCTGGTGACCGCCGGTCAGGCGACCACCGGGTACCAGCTCGAAATGCAAATGGGGGCCGGAGGATTCGCCGTTGGAGCCGACGTCGGCGATGTGCTGGCCCATGGTGACGATGTCACCGGTGTGCACGAAGATGCCGGACTCGTACATGTGGCCGTACACGGTGGAGTAGCGGCGGCCGCTCTCGTCCAGGGAGTCGATGACGATCCAGTCGCCGAAGCCCGAGGCCGGGCCGGAGGCGACCACCAGGCCGTCCGAGGCGGCGTAGATCGGCGTGCCCGCCGCACCCGCCATATCCACGCCCAGGTGAGCGCCACCGCGCGCGCCGAACGGATCCGAGACGGTGAAAGTGCCTGCGGCCATGGGGTATTGGCGGCGTCCGGCACCGGTCAGCTTGCCCGCCTCGTTCACCGTTCCCGGCATGGCGGCCAGCGAGACCTCGGTCGGGCCGCTCACCGTCGAGGTCGCGGTGACGGCCTTGATGGTCACCTGGACGCGATCCATATGATTGCGCGCCGCGTCCCCGCGATCCTCCATAGGCGTCCACTGGATACCGCTGGAGGCCTCCGGGGTCCAACTGCGCTGGCGCCACAGCACATAGTCGACGTGGAAGTTCGCGGCGCTGTCGCGCAGGAAGTTCACGATGGCATCGCCCTTGGCCTGATCATTGCCGACGATGAATTCCACCGCGCGGCCCTCGCGATGATCCGGGTACGCGTCATCGGCGATCACCCCGCGCATATCCATCATGCCGAAACGCGCCACCACACAGCGCAATGCGCGCAGCGCGCCCTCCTGCAACCCGGCCTCGGCCGCCGATCCGGTGGCGGGACAGTTGGGTTCGGTGCGCGCGCTGGTGGCCACGGGAATTCCGGGAGTGCCCGCACCGCAGGTCGACTCGGTGGCGGGCAGGATGACCACGAGCACCAGGGTCATCAGGCTCAGAATGAGTCCGACGGCACCGCCGATGAGGTACTTGGCCTTCACGCCAGAACGCTTCCCGTGGCCGTCGTGATCACTCGGTCATCATGCCATGCCGGACACGCCGAATCACGGACCAGCCATTCGGTTTCACGATCCAGCGCGTCGCTCGCGACCCGCCGGTTCGCGTTTTCGAAGGGCACACAACGGGCATCCTTCTCCAATGCCTTATGTCGCCCGCAATGAGGCCACCGCCGCCCGCATAATCAGCGGCGTCGGGGCACTGTTCGCCCTCACCGAGGGCCTGTACATCCTGCTGCTGGTGTTGCAGGCCGATCAGTCGAATCGGTTCTTCACCTTCATCAAGGGTTTCGCCGAGCCGCTGGCGCTGTTCTTCCCGGGACTGTTCCACACCGGCAACGACACCATCGACATCATTCTCAATTACGGTCTGGCGGCGGTCTTCTGGCTCGTCGTCAGCGGTTTCGTCGCCCGGATGGTGGCGCGCTGACCGATGCGCTACAGCTCGGCGGTGGCCAGATCGAACGCGGTGAGCGCCGCGGCGAACAGCGGCGTGTGCTCGGAGCGGCCCGGATCGTAACCGGTGAGGGTGGCGATCCGGTTCAGCCGGTAGTTGAGCGTATTGCGATGCACCACCAGCGACTCCGCCGCCGCCACCCGATTGTGGTCGTGGGTAAGGAACGCGCGCAGCGCCTCCATCAGATGCGGATGTCCGGTGAGCGGTTCGAGCAGGCCCACCAACCAGGTGCGCGCGGGTCCGGGCCGGGCGAACTGATACTGCAATGCCAGATCGGCCATTCGATACACACCGGTCGGTCTGCCCAAACCCAGTGCGAGCCGGGCGATCTCACCGGCCTCCTCGGCGCGCGGCGGAATCTCCGAAACCAGTGCGGCGGTGGCCGTTCCGGCGATCACCCGGACACCCGCGGCGGCGGCGATGCGCGCGACCGCGGCATCGAGCCGGGCCGAGGATTCGGTGGCCGGCACCAGCACCCAGCCGCCCGCGCGATCCAGCACGGTGAGCGCGTGCGGCGAAAGCGTATCGATCTCACCGTGAATCACGCGCATGGCCGGCCGCGCACCGTCCGCGGTCTCCGCGCCGCCGCAGGTGCGCAGTGCCAGCACGTGATACGACCCCAGCGTGATGCCGAAGCGCTCGGCCAGTATCTCGGCGGGCTTGCCCTGTAGCAGCGCTTGCGCCAGAGCGCGTTTCACTTCCCGCTGCTCCCAGTGCAGATCCTGGCGCTCGCGCAGATACGAGGCCGCGACCCCCGGTATCACCGCGCCCAGATAGCCCAGCAGCTGCGGTACCGCGGCGATGAGTTCATCGCGCTGCTCCGGCGTCTGCGCCGCGGCGGCCAGGAAATTCCATGCCGCCAACGCACCCCGGTGATACACCGAGAGCACCGAATCCAGCGGAATGCCTTCGCGCGCACGGCGTACCGCGACCTCGATCATCTCGTCGAGATCCCCCGCGCGCGGTTCCCGGTGTTCGCTCACCAGGCGCAGGAACAGCCGCAGATTCTCCTCCGAGCGGCGAATCAGGTCCTGTTCCAGCAATTCGGTCGGCAACTGTTCGTAATCGGGCACGGTGCGCACCACCGCGTGGACCACTTCGCGGGCCACCTCGGGTAGGTGCGCACTGAAGAATTCGGTGAAGGGTGTCTGCTCCCCCGGTGCAGTACTCATCTCGATATTGTGGGCGCGAACGAATCCCCGCGCAGCACAACGGGACACAACAGGGCAATCAAGACACCGACCGGTCTACATCCTGTCATTCGAACAAACCCGGGGCCGCACAATCGACTCCGCGCACCGGAAACACCCGCGCGCCGAACCAGCGTTTCAACCGGCTGACATGGGGAATCGCCCATACATGCCTTACATGTATCAAACCTACCGGGAGAGCATGGCCGCCCGACTGATCGGCGGCATCGGTGCTCTGTTCGCGATAATCGAAGTCGTCTACATCCTGTTGCTGGTCTTCGGCGCGGACCAGGCCAACCGCTTCTTCACCCTGATCAAGGGCTGGGCGGAACCGCTCGCGCTGTTCTTCCCCGGCCTGTTCCACACCGGCAACGGCAATCTGGACATCGTCATCAATTACGGTCTGGCAGCGGTGTTCTGGCTGTTCGTCACCGGTCTGATCGCCCGGGTCGTGGCGTGACCCGGGCGTCGACGACTCGAACGCGACGAACGGCTCAGAGCTTGACGATCGAGGTGAGCGGGTAATCGCCCTGGCGATCCCGCCCACCCAGGAAGCCGAGTTCGAGCACCACTGCCGCGGCGACGATCTCCGCGCCCGCGGCGTGGAAGAGTTCGGCCGCCGCGGCCAAGGTGCCGCCGGTGGCCAGCACGTCGTCGAGCAGCAGTACGCGACGGCCCTTCAGATCGATACCGTCGGCCGGGATTTCCAGTGCGGCCGAACCGTATTCGAGGGTGTACTCGCGGCTGATGACCGGCGGCGGCAGCTTGCCCGCCTTGCGCACCGCCACCACACCGGTGCCCAGAATCGCGGCCACGCCCGCACCGAGCAGGAAGCCACGCGCGTCCACGCCCGCGACCAGATCCGCATCGGGCGCACAGGCGGCGAAGCAGTCCAGCACCGTGCGGAAGCCCTCGGCATCGGCGAACACCGGCGTGAGATCGGCGAAACGCACTCCCGGAGTCGGGAAGTCGTCATGCCAGCGGGTCAACCGCTGTACCGAGTCCGCGGCCCTGGCGGTGCGCTGCTCCACCGTTTCAGCGGTATCCGCGATTCCATGCTTGCTCATAGACCCACTCCTCGTCACCTCGCCACCACGGTCACTCACCGTTCGAGCACCCAGCGATCCATATTCCAACCCGCGCCCGCCCGAGTGGGGCTGGCGATCCCGTCCTTCAGTCCGTCCCCGAACGCGATGGTGCGCGGGGAGGCGAACAACGGGATGGACGGCATCTCGCTCCAGAGCAGGTTTTCCTGCTCGTTGAGCAAGTTCAGCACGGTGGTCGAGTTGTCCTCCGCCGCAAGCTGATCCGCGATGGCATCGTAGCGGCCATTGCCGAACCTATTGAAATTGAGCCCCTGACCTGTGTGAAGCGCGGCGATCGCATCGGTAGCTGTGAGCGATCCGGAGGGTCCCGGCATGGCGGCGGTGCCGCCGAGGATGGCGTCCACCTTGCCGTCGACGAGCTGCTGCGGCGAGAAGTCCGGCGTGCCCGCGTCCACCACCGTGATGCCACCGGCCTTGCAGGCATCCGCGATCATGGTGACGGTCTGGGCGCGCCGCTCATCGGGACGCAGATAGCCGATCCGAATGGTGGCATTGGCCTGACCGGCCGAGGTCATCGCCTGACCGGCCGCACCGCCGTCACCTTTGGCGTACTTGTCACCCGGACCCGAGATGACCGGGTAGTACAGCGAATCCTGCTGCACCGTACGGGAATTCAGGATGCCCGCACCCAGGCCCACATCGACCTTGTAGCCCGGATGCCCGAGCTTGTCGAACAGCGCCTGGCGCGGCACGCAGAGCGCGAACGCCCGGCGCGCGGCCACATTCTGGAACACCCCGCCGGTGCTCAGCACCAGCTGCTCCACACCGCGACCGGGCAGATTCTCCGCGGAGAACCCGCTCAGCTTGGCCTCACCGAGCGCGCCCGCACCGATATCGAGCACCCCGACGGCCTTGGCATCGACCTTGGCCTTGAGGTCGGTGTTCTTGTCCCACACCACGATTCGCGGCGTCCGGGCGGAATTGCCCCACCACTTCTCGTTCTTGACCAGGACCAGACCGTCCTTATCGCTGAACGATTCGATCCGGTACGGCCCCGAGGACGGCAGTGCGGTCAGGTCCAGCTTGCCCGGGGCCAGCTTCCAGCCGTTGTTCCAGAAATCGGCGATCCGCTCCGCGACGCCCTGATCACCGGATTGCAAGGGCGCCACCACATTCGGCACCTTCACCGCGGTGGCGACCACATGCGCGGGCATCAGCTCGGAGGCATTGAACAGCGTCTTCCACGCCGTGTAGTGCCGGCCCGGCCGGAACACCACGGTGGCGTCCTTGGATCCGGGCTGGCAGTCCACGCGCTCGATATCGCTGTATCCGGCCGTGCTCGCGGCATCGAACATCGGCACCGGTCCACCCGGACCGGCCTTGGTGAAACGCCCGCTGCGCGCCGCCCATGCCATGACCAGATCGTCACAGGAGGTCGGCGCGCCATCGGAGTACTTACCGTCCGGATTCAGGCGGTACTGGATGGTCTGGGCCTCGCCCGGCACCTCCTTGGCGGTGCCGGTATCGGTATCGGCCACCGGCTGCCCATCGGGGCCGGTGTAGAAGAACCCGGTGATCACCCGCGAGAACACCGCGGCCGCACCGCTGTTCGCGCCGAGCGTGCTGCCGCCGTTATAGCTGGCGACGGCGGTATCGACGCCATACCCGATGGACGGAACCTGGTTCTTCCCGGCGCAGCCCGCCACCATGCCCGCGGCGACCACACCGGCGAGCACGATGACCGAACCGCGAGCCACGACAGAGCCGTCGCGGCGAGCTTTGTTTCCAATCACTTGCCGCAACCCCCTGCGCTCAGTGCCTTCTCTTGGTTCGTTTCCCGGTCGGTCGAGTACCCGGTCGCGGGGCATCGCCCCCGCGCGAACGCGGTGCGGAACCGTCTCGCCCCGCACCCGCGGTCACCGGACGGCTGGCCGCGCCCGCACGCTGCGCGGCGGCCTCGGTGGCCCGCCCGCTGACCGCGCCCGAGCGCCGCGCCAGCACCTTCTTGGTGTGCGCGGCCACCGGGCCGAAGCGCTCCTTGATGGTCACCAGCAGCGGCACCGCGAAGAAGATCGAGGAGTACGCGCCGACGATCATGCCGACCAGCTGCACCAGGGCGAGGTCCTTGAGCGTGCCGACGCCCAGCAGCCATACCGCGACCACCAGCATGCCGATGATCGGCAGGATGCCGATGATGGTGGTGTTGATCGAGCGCATCAGCGTCTGGTTGGCCGCCAGGTTCGCCTTCTCGCCGTAGGTGTGCTTGGTCAGATGCAGGACGCCCTCGGTGTTCTCCTCGACCTTGTCGAAGACGACCACGTTGTCGTACAGCACATAACCCAGAATGGTGAGCAGACCGATGACCGCCGCGGGCGTCACCTCGAAACCGACGAGCGAGTAGATGCCCGCCGTCACAACGAGATTGAAGAACAGCGAGCCGATGGCCGCGATGGACATATCGCGTTCGAAGCGAATCGCGATGTACACCATGGTCAATACGACGAACACCACCAGCGCCAGCAGCGCCTTGTGCGTGACCTCGCCACCCCAGGTCTCGCTGATCTCCGCGGTGGAGATGGCGTTCATATTGGGCTGTCCGTTCGAATCCTTCGGTTTGAAGGCGTTGAACAGCGCGTTCTGCAGTTTGTCGGTCTGATCCTTGTCCAGGCTGTCGGACCGGATCTGAATGGCCGCGGCCGAACCGGAGCCCACCTTCTGCACCGCGACCGCGTCATGGCCGAGGGTGTCGGCGTAGACCTTCTCCACCTGCGAGGTGGTGACCCCGTCGCCCGCGGGCAACTGGATACGCGAACCACCGGCGAAGTCGATGCCCAGGGTGAACCCGCGCACCGCGATGGAGGCGATCGCGATCAGCAGCAGCAGCGCCGCGAGACCGTAGAACAGCTTGCGCCGTCCGACGATCTCGAAACCGCCGGTGCCGGTGTACAACCGCTCGAACAGGCTGTGCTTACGCGTCGCCCGCTCGGATTCGTAGTCGAGTTCGGAATCGATATCCAGAACCGAACTGTTGTCGCGCGCCATCACGCCTCCTTCACCAGGACGCCGGACGCCGCTTTGCGCTCCCGGGCAATTTCAGCAACAGCGCCGAGACCGTTCACCGACGGCTTGGCCCAGAAGGCCGAGCGCGACGCCAGCATCAGCAGCGGCGAGGTGACCAGGTAGAGCACGATGATGTCGAGCACCGTGGTCAGACCCAGCGTGAACGCGAAGCCCTTCACCTGACCGGCGGCCAGGATGTAGAGCACCGCGGACGCGATCAGCGAGACCGTCTTACCCGAGAGGTTGGTGCGCTGTGCGCGCTGCCAGCCGCGCGGGACCGCGGAGCGGAAACTGCGCCCGCCGCGCATCTGGTCCTTGATGCGTTCGAAGAACACGACGAACGAGTCCGCCGTCATACCGATACCGATGATCAAACCGGCGATACCGGCGAGATCGAGGGTGAACCCGATCGACCGGCCCAGCAGGATGATCAGCGCGTACACCGCCACACCGGCCGCGACCAGTGAGAAACCGGCCAGGAAGCCGAGCATGCGGTAGTAGAGCAGGCAGTACAGCAGCACCGCCACCAGGCCGATGGCGCCGGCGATCAGACCGGCCCGCAGCGAGCTCAAACCCAGTGTCGCGGAGACGGTTTCGGCCTCCGAGGTCTGGAACGAGAGCGGCAGCGAACCGTACTTGAGGGTATTGCCCAGCTCCTGCGCGGAGGACTTGTTGATACCCGGGCCCGAGATCGAGGTGCTGCCGCCGTACTGGCCGCCCTGCTGCACCACGGGCGCGCTGACGACCTTGGTGTCGAGCACGAAGGCCAGCTGCTTGTTGTAGTACTCGGTGGTCAGCTTGCCCCAGGTGTCGGCGCCGCCGGACTTGAAGTCAACGGACACAACCCATTTGGATTCCTTCTGGACGTACTGTCCGGAGGCGTCCTTGATCTCCTGGCCGTCCAGGCGGCTCTTGTCGAGCAGGTAGACCTCATTGCCCTCGACACCACAGGTCACCAGCGGCAGGTTCGGATCGTCGTTGCCCTGCAACGGATCCGGCTTGGTGCAGTCCATGGTGAGCATGGCGGTCTGCTGGATCGTCTGATCGGTGCTCTGGCGCAGGGCCTTCGCGTCCGCGATCTCCTTCTGCGTCTGCTGCGGGGTCGGCTGCGCCGGGGGCGCGGTAGGAGCCTGTGCCGGGAACACCCGGTTCTGCGCGGCCGGGGCCTCGGTCGTCGGCGCGACATCCGCGGCGGGCGGCGCGTCGGCCGGGGCGCTCGGGGAGACCGAGGCGGGCGGCGCGGCCGGTTGCTGCTGCGGTTGTTGCTGCTGCTGATTGACCGGTTGGCCGTTCTTCACCTGCGGCGCGATGGCCTGGATCACCGGGCGGACGTACATCTTGGCGGTGGTGGCCAGCGCCTTGGCTTGCGCGCCGTCCTCGCCCGGAACCGTGATGACCAGGTTGTCACCCTCGATGACGACCTCGGAACCGGAGACACCCAGGCCGTTGACGCGCTGCTCGATGATGCTCTGCGCCTTGCGCAGACTGTCCTGGCTGGGCTTGCCGCCGTCGGGGGTACGCGGCGTCAGCGTGACGCGGGTACCGCCCTGTAGGTCGATGCCGAGCTTGGGGCTCGCCGTTTTGTCTCCGGTGAAGAAGATCAGGCCGAACATCACGGCCACCAGTGCGGCGTAGACGCCGAGCAGGCGCAACGGATGCGCCGTTCCCTGGGAAGGTGGCACAGTACTTATCTCCTAGGCGGATCAGTGATGGATCGAGCGGGCACACCGCAGCGCCGTCGGCCGCCGGATCGCGGCGGGCCGACGGCGCGCGGGAATGTCAGTCCTTGGACAGCTTGGGAGCCGCGTCGGAGTTCTCCGACCCGGCGGTCGCGTCGGTGTTCTCCGACGCGGGAACGCTGTCGGACACCGATTCGATGGCGGGAGCCTCGGTATCGGTGTCGGTCGACTCCTCGGTGACCGCGGCGTCATCCTTGCGGATTTCGCGGATGCTCGCGCGCAGCCAGGTGGTGACGACGTCCTCGGCGATCTCGATATCGACCGAATCATCATCGGCCTCGACGACGGTGCCGAATAGGCCGGAGGTGGTGACCACCCGGTCGCCGACCTTCAGGGCTTCCTGCATCTCGGTCACCTTGGCCATCTCCCGCTTCTGGCGGCGGACCCCCAGGAACATCGGGATGAGCAGAGCAACCAGCAGCAGCGGCAGCAGAAGGTCCATCGTCGAAGTCAGCCCTTAATTTGAGTGGTCGAATGGGTCGTTTCCCCGACAGTCTGCCAGGAGATCCTGAGATAGGGCGCGTCGACCTGTATTGGATTCGCCCAGGGCGAATGAGTTGGCCGGACGTGCGGACAGCACTCGCCCGGCGAATGGCCGACACAGAGCAAGATCGGTCAAGCGCGCCGGGCGGCCCGCACGCGAGACTTGTCGAGTGCGCATCGGACGAGATCGACTTCGTGAACTGCTGGACGCGGTGCTGGCGCAGGACAATTCGACGCTGGGAGATATGGCGGCCGAGGCGTTCTCGTCGCCGTTCCATTTTTCCCGGCAATTCACCCGCGGCACCGGGGAATCACCGGTGGCGCTGCGGCGGCGGGTGCTGCTCGAACGCGCGGCCTGGCAATTGAGTCACGGGGAGAGCGTCACCGAGGTGGCGTTCGAGGCGGGATACGAATCGGTCGAAGGGTTCAGCCGGGCATACAGCCGGGCCTATGGACATCCGCCGAGCGGGACCACGACCGACCGCGCGGCGCGCTGGCTGCCCGCGGTCAACGGTGTGCACTTTCATCCGCCCATGTCGCTGTGGGTGGAGAGCGAACCGAAGGGACGGCCCGATATGGACCCGACGGCGATCATGCTGCACCACGAGGTGGATGACACCCGGGAGCTGCTGGAACGGGCGGCGGGACTGCCCGATGAGCGGTATCGGCACGTGCGCGCACCGGGATTCTCGGTGCTGGAGTGGGACGGGGTGGAGGAATCCATCGCCGGGGTGCTGACCACTCTGATCCGGACCAGGGAGGTCTGGCTGGCCGCGATCGAGGGTGCGGACACCCCGGCCGCGGCGGCCGACGATCCGGCGGCGCTGCGAGAGCGATTCGAGGAGATCACCCCGCGCTGGCTCGCCGCCGTGCGCGAGATCGACGGGCGCGGTGGCTGGAACGACACCCTCATCGACGCGCTGTGCGAACCGCCGGAGAGCTTCGTACTGGGCAGCGTGATCGCACATGTACTGACCTATTCGGCACATCGCAGACTGCTCGTCCGAGCCTGGCTGCGGGCCGAATCACCCGATGAGACAACGGAAATCGGCCACGGGGATCCCATCATGTGGCTACGACGGAGAGGTTGAGATGCCATTCACCACCTATTACACCGCCAGCAGTCTGGACGGTTTCATCGCCGATGCGGAGCATTCCCTGGATTGGCTGCTCACCCGCAAGAACGACGGTTCGGGACCGATGGGTTATGAGCTGTTCATCGCCGAGATAGGCGCGATTGTCATGGGGGCCAACACCTATCAGTGGCTGCTCGACAATGAGCCCGGCCCGTGGCCGTACACGGTGCCGGTCTGGGTGGTGACGCATCGGGAATTCGAGCCGCGGCCCGAGCACGATATTCGCTTCACCAGTGCGCCGATTCCGGCGATCCATCAGCAGATGGCAGCCGCGGCCGGTGACAAGAAGCTGTGGGTGGTCGGTGGTGGCGGACTGGCGGCGGAATTCGCCGAGCACGGACTGCTGGACGAGATCATCGTCTCGTTCGCCCCGGTCACCCTCGGATCGGGCGCGCCGATGTTCCCGGTGCGGCAGGAATTGCGCGCGGTCGAGACGGCACTGAACGGCGAACTCGTCTGCGCCCGTTTCGAAGTCGTGAAATAGCCGCGCAGTCGTGAAGTAGACCTGGCCGCGCGGCCGGAGCCGACCCTCCGGCCGCGCGTCTCCGTACCGGACCTACCCGGCACGGAGCTCACCGGGCTCAGGCCGAGCGGGTGCCGTAGGTGTAATCGTCCAGCGGGAAGCTCGCCGCCTCGCGGTGCGCGTTCAACGTGCTGGTGGGGCGCAGCAGCGCCGCCTCACCGTGCTGGTTGAAGTAGTAGCTGCGCGCGGTGGAGCACTGACCGCCGTAGAACACCGAGGAGTCCAGCTTGTCGGTGACGCGATCCAGGAATCCGGTATTGGCCTGTTCGGTGACCTCGAAGACCTCTTCGCCGCGACGCGCCATCTCACCGAACAGTCGGCCCATATGCTTCATCTGGGCCTCGATGGTGGTGAAGTAGGACAGGCCGCTGTACGAGTACGGGCTGTTCAGGCTGACGAAGTTCGGGAACTTCGGCACGGTGATGCCCTCGTAGGCCTGGAAACGGTTGTCCCGCCAGAACTTTCCGAGGTTGACCCCGTCGCGGCCGATGATCTCGATGGCCGGGAAGTTCACATCCCACAGGTTGAAGCCGGTGGCCAGGATCAGGGTGTCGATCTCGGTCTTGTGACCGTCGGCGGTGACGATGCCGTCGGGCTCGATGTGATCGATGGAGTTGGTCTCGAGGCGCACATGCGGTTCGTTGAACGTCTTGAAGTAGTGATTGGAGAACGTGGGGCGCTTGCAGCCGAAATCGTAATCGGGCGTGAGCTTCTTACGGGTCTCGGGATCCTTCACCGAATTCCGCAGATGCGCCTTGGCGAGTGCGGCGGCGGCCTTGTTCAACGGCTTGGCCTGCTTGAAATGCAGCACGCCGACGACCATGAGCGCTTCCAGCATGGTGGTGTTCACCATGCGAGCGGCCTTCTGCGTCAACGGAACTCGCGCGAACAGCGATTGCACCGGCTTGGGGATGGCGGTGTCGACCTTGGGCACCACCCAGATCGGGGTGCGCTGGAAGACGGTGAGCGCACGCGCCTTCTTGGCGACCTCGGGAATCAGCTGCACGGCGGTCGCGCCGGTGCCGATGATGGCGGCCTTGGTATCGGTCAGGTCGAAATCGTTCTCCCACCGGGTGGTGTGAATGATCTTGCCCGCGAAGGTGTCGATGCCCGGGAAGGGCGGGGTGTAGGGCTGGGACAGGAAGCCGGTGGCGGTCATCAGATAACGGCCGGTGACCGATTCGCCGTTCTCGATGGCGACGACCCAGTGCTGCTGTTCCTCATCCCAGCGCGCGCCCCCGACGACCGTGCCGAAGCGCATGCGACGGCGCAGATCGTATTTGTCGGCGACGTGCTCGGCGTACTTCTTGAGCTCGGCACCCGGCGCGAACAGGCGCGACCAATTCGGGTTGGGCTCGAAAGAATAGGAGTAGGTGACCGAGGCGATGTCCACCGCCAGGCCCGGATAGTGATTGACGTGCCAGGTGCCGCCGAGGTCGTCCTCGCGCTCCAGGATCACGAAATTGCTCAGGCCGAGCCGATCCAGCTCGATGCCCGCGCCCATCCCGCCGAAACCCGCACCGACCACGATCGCGTCGTACTGAGGTGCCACGACGAACCTCCCTGTAAAACTGCGGCCCATAGGCCGTATGTGACCCGGATGTCACGGAATGACATCTCATTCCGTTTGTGAACACCGTATCATCGGGGTCGTGACGAAGCCATCCTCGAGAATCGAACGGCGCAAGGCCGAACTCCGCCAGGAGATCATCGATACCGCGTTCGCCTGCTTCGCCGATAAGGGCTATCACGCCACCGGCATCGCCGATATCGCCGCCGAACTGGGCATCGGGCATGGGACGTTCTACCGGTACTTCGCGAATAAGCGCGACATCATCGATCACGTCATCGACGATCTGGCGGCCCGCATCATCGAGGCGCTGGGCACCGATAACGCACCCGACGCGGCCGAGAGCCTGGAGGAGTACCGGGCGCAGCTCGAACGCATCGGCAGCGCGCTCAACGATATTTTCCTGGCCGATGCCCGGGTGGCGCAGCTGCTGCTGTTCCAGGCCACCGGTATCGATACCGAATTGACCATGCGGTTGTACGGACTGCTCGATACGGCCGACGCGCTGACCACGGCGTATCTGGAACACGGTGTGGAACAGGGGTATTTGCGCGCGGATCTGGACACCGTCAATACCTCGCGCGCGGTGACCGGCATGCTGCTGGCCGCGATCCTGCACGGGCTACGGCAGCCGCAACCCTCCGCGGCGACCACCGCCGATCTCACCCAGGCGATTCGGCGGTTGATCATCGACGGTGTGCGCAAGGACTGAGGCCGGGTGGCCCGGACCCGAGGTTCCGACAAAGCGGATCCGCAAGGGGCGGCGACGATTCGGACATGAGCACCTTGGCACAATGACCGCGTGACCCCCGAGGACGTTCGCCGCAGACACTTCGGCACAGCACCGTTCGGGCACCACGGCTATCACCCCGGCCAGGTGGACGCCTTCTGCGGGCGCATCGCCGACACCATGTCGGGCCATGATCATCTCAGCGCCGCCGATATCCGGCTGGTGGAATTCGACGGGCCGCCGTTCGGGCATCGCGGGTACGACATCGAGCAGGTGGACGAGTTCCTGGATCAGATCTGCCTGGAACTCGAGTATCTGCGGCGCGGGCATCCGCTCATCGCGGTGCGGCAGCAGGAGGATCCGCTCACCCACGACGATGTGCTGCGGATGCGGTTCTCCGCTCCGCCGTTCGGGCTATCGGGTTATGCCGCCGAGGAGGTCGGGGCATTCCTGGATCGGCTCGCGGCGACCCTGGCACATGACGGTCCCAACGGACTGACCGCGGAAGATGTGCGCCACACCAGATTTCACACCGCCTCCCCCGGTACCGCCGCCTATCACCGGGAGGAGGTCGACGCCTTCCTCGACCTCGTCTCGCAGCAATTGTCCAAGGCCACCAGCTGATTCAGTTCCGCGCGCGGGCGTAGTCCGGAAAGCGTTCGCGCAGTGCGAGATCGAACGCGGTGGCGCGGGCGTGCGAATCGAACGCGCCGAACGGGTCACGCAGGCGGCGGAACGGGCGTAGATACCAGCCCATCAGATCCGCGGCCTGTACCGGCTGATCATGGAGCAGACACCAGACGACCGCACCGCGCAGCCGGGCGGCGTTGAAGCGCATTCCCTTGTCGCGCAGGCGAGCCGAGTCCACGAACGCCTGTGCGTCGGGCCACTGCGCCAGCCAGGGCGCGACCGGACCGCGCACATAACCCATGAACCATTCCACCGCTTTGTCGAAATCGGCGCCGCGCCCGAGCAGGAAGCCGTGCCCCGGATCCCAGCCCCGATCGCTCCCGGCGAAGCCGAGGTCGTCGATCTCCCCGAATCGGCGATCATCGCCTTCTTCCCGGTCCAGCCACGCGGTCTCGGGTAGCTCGGCCACCAATCGGCCCACCTCGGCATCGAAAAGCACCGCGTAGCCGTCGATTTCGACATCGCCGAAGCGGCTGCGCCGAATATGGGCCGCCACCGCCGCGGTGATTCCCGGCACCGCGGTATCCCTGGTGAACCAGCAGCGCCACTCGTCGAGGGGATCGACGGCGGTGAAACCGGCCGCGGTCAGGGCGGCGGTCAGCCGGTCGGTGACCCCGCCGAGCAGTTCCGCGGTGACGGGTGATTCGAGTGTTTCGAAGGGCTCCACGGTGTCATCGGGCGCTGCCGTCGCGGAGTCCGCGGCCGCCGTCGCACCGGTGGTGAGGGGCGAATCGTAGCTGTAGCCCACCAGCTCCTCGGCCAGGAACATGGGCAGATCGAAGGGGCTCGCCGCGGCCGCCGCGCACCGGCGGCGGGCCGAATCGTATTGCGGTGGCAGCTCACCGCTCACCCGGAGCTCACCGTCATCGATATACGGATCGAAGGCCACCAGCCACCGCTGCGCCCCATCGACCCACCCCTCGATGGACGCGCACCCCGCCAGCTCCTCGACCTCGAGCGAAATCACCTCGCACCCCACCGAGAGCCGAGGCAGATCCGCGATCTCCTCGATCTCCTCATAACCTCCCTCGGCCACCACGAGATACCACCCACCCCGCCCCATCGCCCCCGAATACGGCGGCGCCGCAACAGCACTCCGCTCCCCCGTCCGCCGCAACCCCAGCGCCCCGCACACCTCATCCGACGTCCTGCCGCGCACCGCGACCCAGCCGACCGACTCTCCCATAACATTCCCTCCCCGATAACACTGTCCCTGACAACGTATCGAGGAAGCCCGACATGCGCCCGCGCTCAGTAGTTCGCACGAATCGACACCCCGCTCGATCGTGCCGCTCACATGAGCGGATCCACCCGGCCGCGCAGCAGACAGAATTCGTTGCCCTCGGGATCGGTCAGCACATGCCAGGAGACATCGGGTCCCTGGCCGATATCGGCGAGCTTCGCACCGGCGGCGAGGATGCGTTCGAGTTCCTCGGCCTGGTCGCGGTCGGTGGGGCTCACGTCCAGGTGCAGCGGGAGTTTGCCGCGCCGGGGGTCGGTGGTGGGGCTGAAGAGCAGGGTGGGGTGGGGGCCGCCGAATTCGGCGCCGGGCGGGCCGATTTCCAGGGTGCCTTCGTCCCAGCCGAGTTCGGTGTAACCGAGGACTTCGCACCAGAAGTCGGCCAGGCGCTGGGGGTCGGTGCAGTCGATGACCAGTTCGGTGATTCTGCAAGCCATGGTGGGGACGCTAGCGCAGAGGATTAGGCGCAGTAGGGTGAATTGTCCGTCTGTGCGGGCGGGTGGGTGGCTGGACGAGAGAGTTGAGTGCGTATGAGTGACGAGTCGCGAATCCTCGTTCCGGGTGAAACCTGCTGGCAGATAGCGCAGGCCGAACGGCTGGCGTGCATTGTCGATGCGGCGGACTACTTTCGCCATGCCAAGTCGGCGATGTTGCAGGCGCGCAAGCGAATCGTGCTGATCGGCTGGGATTTCGACACCCGGATCAAGTTCGAACCGCAGGGCGCGACCCTCGAAGGGCCGAATCGGCTGGGCGAGTTCCTGTCCTGGCTGCCCCGCGAGCGGCCCGATCTCGATATCTACCTGCTGAAATGGAATATCGGCGCGTTCGCGGCGATCACCCGCGGGATGACACCGGTCTTCGTACTGAACTGGCTGACCGATAAGCGATTGCACTTCGAGATCGACGGCGCGCATCCGATCGGTTCGGCACACCATCAGAAGATCGTGGTGATCGATGACGCGCTCGCGTTCTGCGGCGGCATCGATATGACCGTCGACCGCTGGGATACCGGCGATCATCGCGATGACAACCACTACCGCACCGAACCCAGCGGCAACCGCTACGGACCGTGGCATGACGCGACCACCGCGGTCGACGGTGACGCGGCGGCGGCGATCGGCGAATTGGCCAGGGCCCGTTGGAAGTCCGCGACGGGACAGGAATTGGAGCCGGTCGGCGCACTGGACGGGGACGCCCCCTGGCCGGAAGGTTTGAACCCGACCATGCAATCGGTGGATGTGGGTATCGCCCGCACGCTCCCCGAACTGGCGGACCGCACCGAAGTCCGCGAGATCGAGGCGCTGTACCTGGCGGCCATCGCGGGCGCGACCCGTTCGCTCTACATCGAGAGCCAGTACCTGGCCTCACGCACCCTCGCCGAGGCCATCGCCGCCCGACTGCGCGAACCGGACGGCCCGGAGATCGTGCTGGTCATCCCGCGCAATGCCGACGGCTGGCTGGAACAGCTGGCGATGGACGGCGCTCGCCGCCGCCTGCTGCATCTGCTCTGGCAGGCCGATACCGGCAACCGCCTGGGCGTCTACTATCCGGTCACCGCGGGCGACGCCCCGATCTACGTGCACGCCAAGGTCCTGGTCATGGACGATCGCCTGCTGCGCGTCGGCTCGTCGAACCTCAATAACCGTTCGATGGGTTTCGACACCGAATGCGATCTGGCCGTCGAGGTCACCCCCGAGACGGCCGATGCCGAACAGCTGCGCGACACCATCCTCGGCATGCGCCGCAGACTGCTCTGCGAACACCTCGACACCGATACCGCGACCTTCGACGCGACCCTCGCCGAAACGTCCTCACTGCTGCGCACCGTGGAAACGCTGCGCGGCACCGGCCGCACCCTGAAGCGATTCGAACCCGAAACCGTCGAACACGAGGACAGCCCGCTCGCGGAGAACGAGCTGATGGACCCCGAACGCACCCCGCCGAGCCTGTGGGACCGCATCCTGCCGAACCGGGATCTGCGCCGCGCGTGGGGACTGCGGGCCGGTCAATCCGCACGGTGACCGAAGACCGGCGCTGCCATCGAACGCGGTTGTGCGCCAACCGCGTTCGCAGAGTCAGCCCTGGGTTTTCAGGCCCTTCGCGGTGTCGATGAATTCATTGGTGACCAGATCCGAGGCTTTGAGACCGTCGGGGACCGGCTGACTGCGGGCCTTCAGGATGGGCGCGATCTGGGCGATGGCGCGGTCGACGCGGGCGGTGTCGAAATTGCCCAGGGTGTTATCGGGTCCATTGCCGATGATCTTCTCGGCGAGTTGGACTTTCACCGAATCGGTATTGCCCGCGGCGCTGATGGGCGGGCCGTCGGGGATGGTCTGCGAGATACGCAGCAGGGCCTGATTGGTGGGTTCGGGGTTGGTGGCGTAGTCGATTTGGGCCTGCTGCAGCATGGGGACGAGCTTTTGCAGGCACGGGCGAAGTTTGTCGAGTTCCCCGGTGCGCACGGACCAGGCGTGCGGATAGGCCTCATAACCGGATTTGGCGATCAACAGACTGGCGGTGGGCTTCTGCCAGCCCTTCACATCATGTTCCCAGCGGTAGGGCTCATTGGATACGTAGCCCTGCTGCATGACCCGCCCCTTCTCGGCCACGAAGCGGCTGGGGGTGCCGTCGTAGGAGGCGTCGAGCTGCTCCTTCTTCACGTAGCCGTTGGCGACGAGGAAATCCATGTACGGCTTACCCTCGGAATACAGGATCGGCGCACCGCTGGCCGCCACATCGGGCCAGGATTTGATCTGCGGATAGGTGGCCGGATCCCACATGATGATCTGCGGGTTGATATCGAGGGAGGCGAAGACGCCGGTCAGCGGCGTCTTGGCGGCGGCGCGGACCTGTTCGTCGGTGGGCACCATGCCCAGGGTGATGCTGGTGTCCTGATACATCTGCG
The DNA here is from genome assembly GCF_042885355.1 of Nocardia sp. NPDC058058. Taxonomy (NCBI): domain Bacteria; kingdom Bacillati; phylum Actinomycetota; class Actinomycetes; order Mycobacteriales; family Nocardiaceae; genus Nocardia; species Nocardia sp. NPDC058058. The sequence goes on from NZ_JBHVSA010000001.1 coordinate 1,873,921, forward strand.
CCGGCACCGGCTGCCCGCCCAGGAATGGACCGCCAAGGCGCACTTCGACATTCACGCCGGTGTCACCGAGCGGTCCGACGTACGCGCCCTTCTTGGCGTCGACGGTGCCGTTCGGGCCGACGAGCTGGTAGGCGGCGGCCCGCTCGGGCGTTGCGTACCAATCCGTTTGGATGACGACGGTGGCCGGACAGATTCCGGCGAGCACGCCCTGACCGGTCGGCTTGGGCGACGAGGCGCCACCGCCGCAGGCCGTGAGCACGAGACCGAGACTGCCCGCGAGGGCGGCGGCGGCGAGGAGACGTTTCTTCACGAGCATTCCTTGGTTGGGTACTACGGGGTGGAAACTTGTGTGGCGCGGCCGGTTTCGTCAGCGGCGCTTACCGTGCGCGCGGTCGACGCGGGCGGCGAGGAAGTCGAAGATCCAGAACAGGATCAGGCCGACGAGTGAGGACAGCAGCAGGGCGGTGAGCAGCTCTTCGGTGGCCAGGCGCTGCCGGTAGACATCGATCATGCGGCCGATGCCCGGATCGCCCTGGCGGAAGAAGAAGTCCGCGACGATGGATCCGATGATGGCCATTCCGGCGGAGATCTTGAAACCGGTGATCATGGCCGGAAATGCCGCGGGCAGTTGCAGTTTCAGCAATCGCTGCCGGCGGGACGCGCCGTGCAGGGTGAACAGGTCATGCTCGGCGGCATTCACCGACTTCAGGCCGAACAGCGTATTGGTGATGACCGGGAACAGCGACACCATGACGCAGACGATGACGCGGCTGCCGAACTCGTAGCCGAACCAGAAGCCGAACAGCGGCACCACCGCGAGCACCGGAATGGTTTGCAGCACAACGGCGTACGGGTAGAGGGAATACTCCGCCCAGCGCGCCTGGCTCATGATCACCGCGAAGGCGACGCCGAGCGCGATGGCGATGGCCAATCCGGTGAGCGCGATCTGCACCGTCGAGCCGAGTGCGGTGAAAATCTCGGTGCGGGCGGTCGTGTCGAGCAGTCCCTTGGCGAGCACCGATTCCGGTGGGGGCAGCAGGAACCGGGAATCCTCGGCGATCACGTAGTGGCTCACCACCGACCAGGCCGCCATGACGATGACGAACACCGTCACCGGGGCGAATACCCGAATCGGCGCGATGGCGAAGGGCCACAGCGTTTTTCCACGTGCCGGTGACGGTGATTCCGGGGTGGCGGTCCCCCGGTCGGTCGTCGCGGTGACAGGCGCGGTTCCGGCCGGAGCAGCCGGTACCCGGGCAGCCGAACCACGATCGTCCGGGGTCGGCTCCCCCGCCATGGCCGCGGCGACCATTGTCGCGGCGGCGGCCGATCGAGCGGTTGCGGCGGTCATGCGGCCCTCCCGGTGGTTTCGGTGCTCTCGGCCGCGTGCAGGGCGGCCGAGACGGTGGCGGCGATCTCGGCGAACTCCGGGGTGTAGCGGAGTTCGGGGGTGCGCGGAAAGTCCAGGGGCACCGCGATATCGGCGGCGACCCGGCCGGGCCGCCCGGTGAGCACGATGACGCGGGTGGACATGAATACCGCCTCGGCCACCGAATGGGTGACGAAGACGCCGGTGAATCCGGAGCGCCGGTAGAGCCCGCTCACCTCCTCGTTGAGGCGCTGGCGGGTGATCTCGTCGAGTGCGCCGAAGGGCTCGTCGAACAGGAACAGCTCCGGCGCGCGAGTGAGGGCGCGGGCGATCGAGGTGCGCATGCGCATACCGCCGGAAAGCTGTGCGGGCTTGTGGTTTTCGAAGCCGGACAGGCCCACCCGTTCGATGGCCGCGCGGGCGGCGGCACGGCGGGCGGCCTTGTCGACGCCCGCCAGTTCGGCGGGGAGTTCCACATTGCGCAGCACGGACCGCCACGGCAGCAGGGTGGCTTCCTGGAAGACGTAGCCCAGTTGGGTGCCGGCCACCCGCACACCACCGGCGGTGGGTTTGTCGAAACCGGCGGCCAGTCGCAGCAGCGTGGATTTACCGCAGCCCGAGGGACCGACGAGGGAGACGAATTCGCCTGTGCGAATGGCGATATCGATGCCATCGAGCGCGTGGGTGCCGTTCTCGAAGACCAAACTCGCGTTATCGAAAGCCAGTGCCGGGACGCTGGAGGCCGGGCCGGTGTATACATTGCCGTCGCTGTCGGCGGTGGTATCCCCGGTCCGGCCTCGGTCCGTTATGGCTTGTGAAGCGGTGGTGCTCATGCTTCACAGTTCTATCGGGGCCGCATTGCCGTTCGCGGTCAACATGATTACGCCCCTGTTTCGTATACGATTAGTCGGCTACGAGCGCGCCGGAACGCGCCACCACTCGACCGCGCTTGAGCACCAGTTCCCGCGTCGGCACCGAAACCACCGCGTGCGCAGGGGTTTCCGCGGTCACCGTGAACAGATCGGCGGCGGAACCCACACCGAGCCCGTAGTTGTCGATCCCGAGAACCCTTGCCCCGCCGTAGGTTCCGGCCGCCAGCGCCAATTCGATCTCGGCGTCGGCGACCAGGCGGCCGCGGAAGGCCACGGTCATGATGCGGCGCAGCATGTCACCGTCGCCGTACGGGGTCCACAGATCGCGAATACCGTCATTGCCCAGCGCCAGGCCCGCGCCGGTCTCGTGCATGAGCCGCACCGGCACCACCGGGGCATCGCCGACCGCGCAGGTGACCATCGAAACCCCGGCGTCCGCAAGGCCTTCCGCGATGCGGCGCTGTTCCTCGGGCGCGAGTTCACCCATGGCGTAGGCGTGGCTGATGGTGACGCGGCCGGACAGTCCGGTGGCGCGGGTGCGTTCGATGATCAGGTCGTATTGCCAGGCCCCGAGCGCACCGCGATCGTGCAGGTGGATATCGATGCGCGCGCCGTACTTCTCGGCCAGGCCGAACAGCAGATCGAGCTGTCCGGTGGGGTTGCCGTCATAGCCCGCCGGATCCAGTCCGCCGATCACCTCGACACCGTCGGCGAGGGCGGCCTCCAGTAGTTCGGCGGTACCGGGGCGATTCATCAGGCCGCCCTGCGGGAAGGCGACCAGTTGTACGTCGACGCGATCCGAATACCGTTCGGCCGCGGCGCGTACCGCTTCCACCCCGCCCAGCCCGACCTCGGGATCGATATCGATATGGCTGCGCACGTGCGCGGTGCCGTGCGAGATCATGGCGGCCAATAGATTCGCGGAATACTCGGCACTGGGCAGACCCAGCTCCCGCCGTCGCCCTTCACCGTTCGCGATGCGGCCCGACAGGGTGCGGCCGCCGCTATTGGGGATCCAGGGTCCGCCGTACATGGTCTTGTCGAGATGGCAGTGCGAATCCACCAGGCCCGGCAGTACCAGCGCGCCCGCCAAATCGATGGTCTCGGTGGCGGTTTCGGTGAGATCCGGCCCGATCGCGGTGATGCGACCGCCGCTGATCAGGATGTCGGCGGTGGTGAGGGGCGCGCCCGGGGTCCAGGGGCGGCCGCCGCGGAGCAGCAGGTCGTTCATCGTTTACACCTCTTCGATACGTGGGGACGGAAATCAGGTGAGCAGCATGGCGGTGCCCGCGCCGACACCGAAGACGATCACGACCGCGCGGAAAGCACCGGGCCGCAATCGATCCGCGAGTTTCGCGCCCGCGACGCCGCCGAGCAGACAGGCGGGGGCCAGCACCAGCACCGAGAGCCACTGCACCGGGCCGAACAACGCGACCGCGATCATCGCGGTCGTCGACACGGTCAGGGTGAGCAGGCTTTTGAGGCCGTTGAGCGCGGTGATCGAGGCATCGATGCCGAGCGCCAGCGCGGTGAGCAGCACAATGCCCATACCGCCGTTGAAGTACGCGCCGTACACACCGCCCAGGAAGACCCCGGCGAACAGCAGCGGCCGCGAATCGCCGTCACCGCGCCGGGTCGCGAGCTTCCTGGACAGCAGCGGCTGCGCCGCGAACAGCGCCGTCGCCGCCAGAATCAGATACGGCACCACCGCGGCGAACACCTTGGGCGGTGCGGCGAGCAGTACGACGACACCGAGCGCCGCGCCCAGCGCGCCGGTGAGCACCAGCCCCGGCACCAGCGACCGATGCTCGTCGAGCCGCTTGCGCAGGGCGGCCGCACCGCCCAGATACCCCGGCCACACCGCGACCGAATTGGTGACGGTCGCCGCCACCGGGGGCAATCCGGTTGCCAACAGGGCCGGGAAGGACAACAGACTGCCGCCACCGGCGACGGCATTGCAGACGCCCGCACCGAAACCGGCGACGAGCAGTAGAACGAGATGCGCGGGATCCATGAAACCCTTCCGAAATGGGATGCAGCGCATCGTATACAAAGCTCGCGGCACCGGCGAACCGAAAAAGCCGGTGCGACAGCGGGAGCCGAACGGGCTGACGAGTTCACGCCGTGGATTTGCGGCGCTCATCCGGCACCGTCAGGATGGATCGTATGCAAACCCCCGTTCCCCGTCCGTCCGCCGGGCGGCCGCGGTGATCCTCGCGAGCCCGCGGTGAGCAACGCCGTGCGGCGCATGACGCCGCAGCAACTGTGCCGTGCCATTCGCGATGACATCATTCGCGGGGTGTTCAGCCCCGGACAGCGGCTGACCGAGGAATCGCTCGCCGAAAGCTACGGCGTCTCACGGGTTCCCGTGCGCGAGGCGCTGCGCACCCTGGAGGCCGAGGGTTTCGCCTCGTCACGGCCGTATGCCGGGGTGTTCGTCGCCGAATTGACCGAGGACGAGGCGGCGGATCTGCTGGAGATCCGGGCGCGGCTGGAACCGCTGTGCGCCTCGCGCGCGGCGGTGCGGCGTACCCCCGAACAGCTCGGGCGGCTCAAGGAATTGACCGCGCTCGGGCAGGACGCCGTGCGCGCGGGGCGGCTCGATGAGCTCACCCGGCTCAACAGCCGCTTTCACGAGGTACTGGCCGAGGCTTCCGGCAGCACGCTGCTGGAACAGCTGATCACGCAGTTGAGCTGGAAGATCGCCTGGGTGTACGCGGTCGAACTGCCGCGGCGCGCCAGTGACTCCTGGCAGGAGCACGAAGAGATCTGCGCCGCACTGGAAGCCGGGGATCCCGAGCGCGCCGCGCGCGTGGTCGCGGACCATATCGCGCACGCCACCTACGCCTATCGGCTGCGCCAGCGCGACTGACCGGCAATGGAATCGACTGGCCGCCAACGCAGTCCGTAACCTCGGCGCAGCATTGCGCGTCCGAGATCGAAACATGTCGGTCGTATACAACCGAGGACAGTTCTTCACATCGCTGTGCTCGCGGAGGTATCCATGGCCGATCTGGTGTTGCGCAATGCCCGCATCGACGATGCCGTCGAACCGGTGGATATCGCCATCGAGGACGGGCTGATCAGCGCCATCGGGGCCGGGTTGCCCGATATCGCTGTCGATGACATCGATTGCGCCGCACGGGTGGTCATACCCGGGCTGATCGAATCGCATGTGCACCTGGACAAAGCCCTGCTGGACGCCGAACGCCCCAACCCCGACGGCACCCTGGCCGGGGCCATCGCGGTGACCGCAGAGCTCAAGCGCGAGTTCACCGTGGCATCGATCACCGCCCGTGCCCGCCGGGTGCTCGATATGGCAATCACGAACGGCACCACGATGATCCGCGCTCATCCGGATGTGGATCCGATCGTCGAGCTGCGCGGCATCGACGCGCTACTGGCCCTGCGCGAGGAGTACCGCGACCGCATCGGCCTGCAAATCGTCGCGTTCCCACAGGAAGGCATCCTTCAGGCTCCGGGCACCCTGGACCTGCTGCGCGAAAGTCTGCGCCGCGGTGCGGATGTGCTGGGCGGCTGCGCCTACAACGAGGCCACCGTCGCCGATTGCCGCCGCCATATCGACCTCATCTTCGACCTGGCCGCCGAATACGCCGTCCCCCTGGACATTCACGCCGACTTCGCCGACGACGCCACCGACCCACGCTTCGCCATGGCCGACTACATCGCCGAGGTCACCGAGCGCACCGGCATGTCCGGCCGAGTCACCCTGGGCCACATGACCTCCCTGGCGGGCCAGGACCCCGCCCGCAGACACGACACCCTTACCCGTCTCGCGGCAGCGGGCATAGCGGTGGTCCCCCTCCCCGCCACCGATATGCACCTCGGCGGCCGCGCCGACACCGTCAACCCCCGCCGCGGCATTGCCCCCATCCGCGAACTCTGGGCCGCGGGCGTGGAAACCGCCTACTCCTCCAACAACATCCGCAACGCCTTCACCCCCTACGGCAACGCCGACCTGCTCGACATAGGCCTCTTCCTCGCCCAAACCTCCCACCTCTCCGGCCCCGCCGACCTCACCCGAGTCCTATCCATGGCCACCACCCAGGCCGCCCGCATAATCGGCATCTCCGACACCTACGGCCTGCACCCCGGCGCCCGAGCCGACCTGGTAGTCCTGTCCACCGACCGCGTATCCCACGCCCTCCTGGACCGCCCCGACCGCTGCTACGTCATCAAGGCGGGCCGAATAGTCGCCCGCACCACCAGAATCAACGAACTCCTCCCACAGCGGTAGCTCGGAGCCGCCACCGGACCGGAACGGACTGCGACGGCTCAGCCGAGCCGGTCGGCGACGTCCCGGGCCGCTCGAATGAGCGAATGATCGGTACCGGCAGCGCCGATCAGGCAGAGACCCATTGGGAGGCCGTCGGTTCCGGCGAGCGGGAGGGTGACGGCGGGCAGGCCCGCGAGCGAGGCCAGACAGGTCAGGTGCAGGGTGCGGGTGCGTCCCGCCTCCAGCTCCGCCGGATCCGCGGTCCGGAGCGGTGGGTACGTTGCGGTGCTGGGGAGCAACAGGATTCGACCGGCGAACACGGGTGGCAACTCAGACGCGGCTGAATCGAGTAGTCGCCGGGACTGGTCGGCGGCCGCCGGCGTGATGGTCGCGGCGAAGGCGAAGCGTTGCGCCACTTCGGGTGTCAGCGCTCCGGGGTGGGTGGTGATCCATGGACCGTGATTGCGCCAGGCCTCATACGCCTGAACGGTGCGGAAGGCCGTGAACCAGGATTCGAGATCCGCGCCCAGGGTCACCGGCGCTGCGCCCAAGGCGTCGGCGGCAGCATGCACCGCGGCAGCCAGCGGCGCGTCCGCGACCTCGCAGAGCCCGGTGTCGACCACCAACCGAGCAGGATCGGCGCTCACCACGTCGATGGTGGAATCGGGTGCGACGCCGAAGGCTGCGGAGTCGGGCGGTAGGAGGCAATTCGCGACGGCGGCGAGGGTTTGGGGGTCGCGGGCCATCCAGCCGACGGTGTCGAAGGATTGGGCGAGTGGGAGTAGGCCGTGGGTGGATATGCGGCCGTGGGTGGTTCGGATGCCCCACAGGCCCTGGTAGGCGGCGGGGACGCGAATGGAGCCCGCCGTATCGGTGCCGAGGCCGATGGTGGCTTCGCCGCGGGCGACCGCGACAGCCGAACCGCTCGAGGAGCCGCCGGGGATGCGCTGTGGGGCAGCGGGATTCACCGGCATTCCGTAGGTCCCGTTGGAACCGGTGATGCTGTAGGCGAATTCGTCGGTGTGCGCGATTCCGGCAATGTCGGCACCGGCTGCCAATAAGGCCGCCACAGCGGCGGCATGCTGGGGTTCCGGGTCGCCGAGGTGGTCGCGCACACCCGCGCCGATGGCGAATCCCGCTACGGCGTAGAGATCTTTGACCGCGACGGTGTGGCCGGAGAGCGCGCCGGATCCGGGCGCGACGATCAGCGGCGCGCCTTTCACGCGCCACACGGTGTCGCTGCTCCCCGGTGCTGCCGCAGCACTGCCGGGCACCACGTGTGCGCCTGCTTCAGCCGTGGTCTCGGCCACTACGCGCGCTCCAGGATGCGGCGGGCGAGGGCGGTGGTGGCGTGGTGGGTGAAGTCGGCTACGCGGATTTCGCCGTGTACGCCGCGGACCTGGTCGACGGCCTGAGAGATGTTGAAATCTGTTGCGGCGCTGAGGTAGAGGTAGGCCTGCTGGGGGTCGGCGTCGAAGAGGGCCACCACCATTTCGATGGCGTTGCGGACACAGCCCTCCAGTGCCCGGTTCAGATCCGGATCGAGGCCGGTGGGGATGATGAAGCCGTGGGCGGCGGCGAAGGGGCCGATGGGGCGGCCCAGACCGGCTTTGACCTCGGCGGCGGGAACGAGATCCACGGTGAGGCGGGCGCGCAGGGGCGCTTCGAGGGCGGTGAGGGCGACTTCACCGTTGCCCTGCGCGAAGTGCGGATCGCCGATGTAGAACAGGGCGTCCGGAACCTGTACGGGGAGGAAGAGTGTCGCGCCGGGGGTGAGGCGGCGGATATCGATATTGCCGCCGTGCAGGCCGGGCGGCACCGAGGACAGGTGCGAATCGGTATCGGTGGCGACGCCGATCAGGCCGAGGAACGGGGCGAGCGGGAATTCGGCGGTGTGCGGGTGAGCGGGGTGAATCGGCATGGTGCCGAACCACTTTCCGTCGCGGGAGTCCACGCTGCAGAACTGGCCGTAGTCACCGTCGAAGCCGAGCTTATGCGCCAGCACGCCGCGATTGTGCCGGGTGGACACCACGCCGTATGGCGCGCGCATGGTGAGATCGTCGATGCGGATGGCCAGCAGATCGCCTGGGCGCGCACCGGTTACGGCGATCGGTCCGGTCACGATATGCGGCCCGGCCAGCGAATCCCGCTTGCGCGAGGCCGCGATGTCGACGGTGTCCCCGAGGATATGATCCGCGTCCACCCCGTGCCTGCCGAAGTAGGCGAGCGGATCCGAGCCCTGGTCCTCGAGAATGCCTTCGTGGCTGACGGTGTCGATGAGCACCGTCTGCCCGGGATCGATGGTGGCGATCGGAGTGTCGCCCGCGCACGGGATCCGCCCCCACCGCACCTTCGACGGTTCGGCCGGAATATAGGGCGTCGTATCGCCGATTCCCTCGCCCTGTTGCAGCACCGGAAACGCGGGGACGAACCCCTGCACAATCGACGTCACGCGCACTACCTTCCCTACCCGACCGCAATTGGTCGGACCATCCGATCTGCCGACCATAGGACAGCCGACCGGGCGGAAACAGGGTTCACAACCTAACGTAACGAGCGCTTTACGCGCGCGAAATAGCCTGCATACGAAGGGATTTAGAGTTGAGCCGATGACGGCTTCGATACCACCGCTGAGCCGCCGCGCCCGCAGTGTGAGCGCGGAGGTGGCGGCGCACCTGGAGGGCCTGATCATCAGCGGCGAACTGCGCGCCGGGGATCGGCTGCCACCCGAACGCGAACTCGCCGCGAATATGAGCGTCTCGCGATCGTCATTGCGACAGGCCATGTTCGAGCTGGAATCCAAGAAGCTCATCGAGCGCAGGCAGGGCCGGGGCAGCACCGTCGCCGACATACCCTATGCGGCAGCGGAATTGGCGGGCAGCCTGGCCGAGACCGAAATCGAACTCGGGCACGCGAGCGAACTGCGCGATCTGGTGGAACCGCGCATCGCGCATCTGGCGGCGTTGCGCGCGGTCGAATCCAACCTGCTCTCACTGGAGAACGTGCTCGAGCGGAGCCATGACGCGCTCACCGCCGACGAATCCCTGCGCCTGGACATAGAATTCCACGCCCTGCTCGCCCACGCCGCGCAGAACCCGCTCCTGGTCACCCTGTGCACCATGACCACCGAATGGACCCGCCGCACCCGCACCCTCTCGCACCGCACCAAACGCGGCCGCCGCGTCTCCCTGGACGGTCACCGGCTGATCTACGAGGCGGTCACCCGGCACGACGGCGCGAGCGCGGCCGCGGCCATGGAACAGCACCTGCGCGAAGTCCGCGAACTCAGCCTGCGCACCGGCCGCCGCTGAGAACCGCTGTCACCATGGGGAATTCGGCGGCATGAATGCGGTCGGTCGCGAGATCAGGGTGCGGCCGCAGCTCCGGCGCGGAAGGTGCGGCGGTAGGCGAGCGGGGCGATGCCGATCGCCTCGTGCAGGTGCTGGCGCAGCGAGGTGCCGGTGGCGAAACCGACCTCGGCGGCAATGCGATCGACCGAGAGTTCGGTGGTCTCGAGCAGTTCGCGAGCACGGAAGACGCGCTGCTGGATGAGCCAGCGGCCGGGGCTGATTCCCACCTCATCGCGGAAGCGACGGGCGAACGTGCGGCCGGACATACGGGCGCGTTCAGCCAGATCGGCCATGGTGAGCGGGCTGTGCAGGTTTTCCAGCGCCCACTGCCGGGCATCGGCGGTGCCCGCGGCGGCCGGCGGCGGGACGGGCTGTTCGATGAATTGCGCCTGGCCGCCCTCGCGCCACGGCGGCACGACACATCGGCGCGCCACCATATTGGCGACCTCACTGCCGTGATCGCGGCGAATCAGGTGCAGGCACAGATCGACTCCCGCGCTCGCGCCCGCCGAGGTCAGAATGTCGCCGTCGTCGACATAGAGCACATTCGGGTCGACCCGGATGCGCGGGAAATGCGCACCGAACCGCTCGGCGAAATTCCAATGTGTGGTCGCGGGCCGATCATCCAGCAGTCCCGCGGCGGCCACCACGATGGCACCGGTGCAGATGGAGACCAGGCGCGCGGCCGGGTTGATGCGCGCGAGGGCGTCCGAAATCTGCTGCGGTAAAACATCTTTCAGAATGGCGAGCACATCGCAGGGTGGTATGACCACGGTATCGGCGGTTTCCAGCGCACTCGCGTCCCGCGCGACCGCGATATCGAAATCGGAATCGCTGCGCACCGGCTTGCCATCGACCGAACAGGTGAACACCTCGTAGCGTCCGTCGGCGGTGCCGAACACCCGGTTCGGAATGCCCAGTTCGAACGGGTACACCCCGTCCAGCGCCAATACGACCACGCGATGCGGCCGGATCACCTCGCTCTGCATGGCACGATTCTATCGAATAATGGCGATCGTGCCATTTCCTTGCGCGTCGATCGACGGCAAGCTCGGTGCTATGAGCGAGAAGGACATCCCCAAGACCATGCGCGCCATCAGCCAGGATGTACTCGGCGGACCCGAGGTGCTGCGCGAGGTCGAACGCCCGGTGCCGCGGCCGGGACCGAGCGAGATCCTGGTCCGCGTGCACGCGACCGCCCTCAACCCCACCGACTGGGGTCATCGCCGCCGCCCCGGTCTGTTCCTGCCCGAACCGCCGTTCGTCCTGGGCTGGGATGTCTCGGGCGAGGTGGTGGCGGTCGGCATCGGCGTCACCCTCTTCCAGCCCGGTGACGAGGTCTTCGGCATGCTCCCCTACCCGCACGGACACGGCGCGGCCGCCGAGTACGTGACCGGCCCGACCCGCGCGTTCGCCCGGAAACCGGCCAACCTCAACCACATTCAAGCCGCGGCGATCCCGCTGGCAGCTCTCACCGCCTGGCAGTCGCTGGTCGATGCCGCCGATGTGCGACCGGGACAGCGGGTCCTGATCCACGCCGCCGCGGGCGGTGTCGGGCACTTCGCCGTGCAGATCGCGAAATCACTGGGCGCGTACGTCATCGGCACCGCGAGTTCGGCCAATCACGACTTCGTGCGCGGCCTGGGCGCGGATGAGGTCATCGACTACCACGCCGTCGACGTGCACGAAACGGTCCGCGATGTGGATGTCATCCTCGACCCGATCGACGCAGAACACGCGATCGAGTCCATGAAATCGCTGCGCCCCAACGGAATTCTGGTCTCGCTCCGCGCACTCGGAGCCGATTCCCTGGTGCGGGCGGGTGCCGACCGTGGCGTGCGCGCCGTGCTGATCCTGGTCGAGGCCGATCACGCCGGTATGACCGCGCTGGCCGAACTCGCCGAATCCGGCACGCTCCGGCCGACCATCGCGGGTGTGTTCCCGCTCGCCGATGCCGCCAAGGCGCACGCCCTCGGCGAAACCGGTCGCACCGTCGGAAAATTGGTGCTCACCGTCGAGTGAACCGCTCGCGGGCCGGGTGCGTAGTACCCATTCGTGGGCACCGCCCCGGCGACCTCCCGCAGCCGGACGACGCCTCCCCGAAACCCGATACGGGGAATGAGGTTGTGGGAGAAGCGCCCCCGTCACAGCATTCGCTGTCACGGGGGCGTTCGCCGTTTCGGGACCTGTTAGGCCGAGTCGAACAGGCCCGGATGTTGTTCGCGGGCACGGACTTCGATGGAACCGAAGACCAGATCCGGGGGCGGCACCAGGCCGAGGTGTTCCCAGGCCGCGGCGGTGGCGACGCGCCCGCGCGGGGTGCGCGCCACCAAACCGGCACGCACCAGGAAGGGTTCGCAGACCTCTTCGACGGTGGCGGCTTCCTCACCCACGGCGACCGCGAGCGTGGAGACGCCCACCGGTCCGCCGTTGAAGCTGCGGATCAGCGCGGTCAGGACGGCACGGTCGAGCCGGTCCAGGCCCAGCACGTCGACGTCGTAGACCGCCAGCGCGGCATGCGCGATCTCGCGGGTGACGATGCCGTCGGCCTTGACCTCGGCGTAGTCGCGCACGCGGCGCAGCAGACGGTTGGCGATACGGGGCGTGCCCCGGGAGCGACCGGCGATCTCGGTGGCGGCCTCCTCGTCGATCTGAACACCGAGAATGCGCGCCGAGCGCAACAGAATCCGTTGCAGCTCATCGGGTTCGTAGAAATCCATATGCCCGGTGAACCCGAAGCGGTCACGCAGCGGGCCGGTGAGCGCACCCGAGCGGGTGGTCGCGCCGACCAGGGTGAAGGGTGCGATATCGAGGGGGATGGAGGTCGCGCCCGGACCCTTGCCAACCACCACATCGACCCGGAAATCCTCCATGGCGAGGTAGAGCATTTCCTCGGCGGGCCGTGCCATGCGGTGGATCTCGTCGATGAACAGCACATCGCCCTCGACGAGATTGCTGAGCATGGCGGCCAGATCCCCGGCGCGCTCGAGCGCCGGACCGGAGGTCAGGCGCAGCGCGGTGCCGAGTTCACCGGCGATGATCATGGCCATACTGGTCTTGCCCAGTCCGGGCGGACCGGACAGCAGCACGTGATCGGGTGTCCCGCCGCGCTGTTTCGCACCGCGCAGCACCAGCGCCAACTGTTCGCGCACACGCGGCTGCCCGATGAAATCGTCCAGCGATTTCGGGCGCAGGCTGGCCTCGATCTCGCCATCGGAGGCGAGATAGGTGGGGATGACGGCGGATTCGTCGGCATCGGCCGCGAAGTCCGGGTTCGGGTCGAAACCCGATTCGGAAGCGAAGTCGGGCTCGCTGCTGAAGTCCGGTTCCGGGGCGAAGTCTGGTTCGTCGATCATCAGCGCCTACCGGTTCTTGCTCAGCAGCCCCAGCGCGGCCCGCAATGCCTGCGAGGTGCCCAGGTCCGGATCGTGCACCAGCACGGCCTCCACGGCGGGTTCGGCCTGTTTGACCGGGAAGCCGAGGCCGATGAGCGCCTCCACCACCTGTTCGCGCACCGGTGTGGCGATCGTGGCCGGACCCGATCCGGGCGGACCCGATTGCACCGGAACCAGATCCACCTTGTCGCGCAATTCCACCACCATGCGCTCGGCGCCGCGCTTGCCGATACCGGGCACGCGGGTCAGCGCGGCCACATTGCTCTCGGCCAGCGCCTTGCGCAGCGCTTCGGGTTCGAGCACCGCGAGCACCGCCATGGCGATCTTGGGACCGACCCCGGACACGGTCAGCAGCAACCCGAACAGTTCGCGGGATTCGGTGTCGGAGAACCCGAACAGGGTCATCGAATCCTCGCGCACGATCATGGTCGTGTAGAGCCGCGCGTCCGCACCGGCGCTGAGCGTGGCTAGCGTGGCGGGGGTGGCATTGAGCCGGTACCCGACTCCCGCGGCCTCCAGGACCACATGGTCGAGCCCGATCTCGAGCACCTCACCGCGTACCGACGCGATCACCCGGACACCGCCTTCCGTTGCTGGGCAAGCCTTTCCTCGTACATGCGCCGCTGCGCCGCCGCCATGGCCTCGGCCTTGGCCATGCGATCGATCATCGGCGCGCGCCAGCAGTGGCAGATGGCCAATGCCAGCGCGTCGGCGGCGTCCGCGGGTTTCGGCGCGACCGCCAGCCCGAGGATACGGGTCACCATGGCGGTCACTTGCGCCTTATCCGCCGAACCGTTCCCGGTGACCGCCGCCTTCACCTGACTCGGGGTGTGGAAGTGCACCGGAATGCCGCGCCGCGCCGCCGCCAGCGCGATCACCCCGCCCGCCTGCGCGGTCGCCATGGCGGTGCGCACATTGTGCTGGGAGAACACCCGTTCCACCGCCACCGCTTCCGGGAGATATTTGTCCATCCACTGCTCGGCGGCATCGGCGACGCCCATGAGCCGCTGTGCGAGATCCATATCGGGCGGGGTGCGCACCACGTCGACGGCCAGCGCGGTTACCGTGCGCCCGACCCCGCCTTCGACCATGCTGAGCCCGCACCGGGTGAGCCCGGGGTCGACGCCCATCACCCGCACGAAATCCCCTCTCACCGCAGACGAACAATTGTTCGAGAGTCTAACGGACCACGGGGGATTCCCCGCCCACCGACACGGATTTCGACGGGCATCGGGCCGAGTCCCTCAGGAGCACATCGGTTCCACGCCCAGCAGCGTCGGATCCTTGGCTCGCACAGCCCATTCCCGTGCGGGATCGGCCACCAATCGCCGCGTCGCCAAATCCATCAACCCGCTGACGTGCGTAATGGTCGCCGATAGTTCCCCATCGGCCCGGGTGAACCGATGCTCCACCCGATAGGTCTTACCTTCTCCCCACACCCATTCGCAGGTCACGTCAACGCAATCCCCCGCCCGCAACTCCCGGTGATACTTGATCACCGTCTCCAGATTCACCGGTCCCAGGCCGCCCCCGACCAACTCCTCCACCGAAATACCCGCCGCGCGAACGCATTCGAACCGCGCGTGATCCGCGTACTGCTGATACGCGGCACCTGTCACATGTAGTTGAGGATCGAGGTCCGAAAGCCTGACCTCGATTCGGATCCGAAACGCCTCATCGGTATTCGTCACCTCTCCAGCCTTGCAGAGGCCACCGACAAGAACCGCGCGGTTACTCCAGCCGACCCTGAAATGCCTGGTACGCATCGTCTCCGAAGAGTACGAACCGCACCTGCGCGACCGTCGTGACCGCACCGCGCACCGTCTCGATCGCGATCCGCGCCCCATCGTCCATGGGCCATCGGAAGATTCCGGTCGAGATGGCCGGAAAGGCCACCGATTCGGCCCCCAATTCGGCTGCCACCCGCAGTGATTCGCGATAGCAGGACGCCAGCAATTCCGACCGGTCCTCGGTATCGGACCACACCGGCCCCACGGTATGAATCACCCAGCGCGCGGGCAATCGCCCCGCCGTGGTGGCGACCGCCTGCCCGGTGCCCAGACCGCGTCCGTAGTGCGAGGCCCGCAGGGCTCGGCACGCCGCCAGAATTTCCGGACCGCCCTTGCGATGAATCGCGCCGTCCACTCCCCCGCCGCCGAGCAATGAGGAATTGGCCGCGTTCACCACGGCGTCCACGACCTGCTCGGTGATATCGCCTCGGACCGCGACCACTTCGACCATGCCGGTGATTCTTCCACCGCGCCCGTGCGACATTCGATCCGTTTTTCGTGGCGCGCCCGGGATTGGTCCGGGAACGACGAAGGCCGCCTTCCGAATTCGGGAGGCGGCCTTCGTTCGCGTGCTTCGACTCGAACCCGCGGCGTCGACTCAGTCGTCGAGTTCGGCGAGGACCTCGTCGGAGATGTCCACGTTGGTGTAGACGTTCTGGACGTCATCGCTGTCTTCGAGCGCGTCGACCAGTTTGAACACCTTGCGGGCGGTGTCGGCGTCCACCGAGACCGACATCGAGGGCTGGAAGCCCGAGTCGGCGGAGTCGTAGTCGTAACCGGCCTGCTGGAGAGCGGTACGAACAGCGATCATGTCACCGGGCTCGGAGATGATCTCGAAGGTGTCGCCGTTGTCATTGACCTCTTCGGCGCCCGCGTCGAGCACGGCCATGAGGACATCGTCCTCGGACAGGCCGTTCTTCTCCATGGTGACCAGGCCCTTGCGGTGGAACAGGTACGACACCGAACCCGGATCGGCCATATTGCCGCCATTGCGGGTCATGGCCACGCGCACCTCACCGGCCGCGCGATTGCGGTTATCGGTGAGGCATTCGATCAGCACCGCAACACCATTGGGGCCGTAGCCCTCGTACATGATGGTCTGCCAGTCGGCGCCGCCGGCCTCTTCACCACCGCCGCGCTTGCGGGCGCGCTCGATATTGTCATTGGGCACCGACGACTTCTTCGCCTTTTGAATGGCGTCGTACAGGGTCGGGTTGCCGTCCGGGTCACTACCACCGGTGCGGGCCGCCACCTCGATGTTCTTGATCAACTTGGCGAAGAGCTTGCCGCGCTTCGCGTCGATCCCGGCCTTCTTGTGCTTGGTGGTGGCCCATTTGGAGTGGCCGCTCATTCCCTACTTCCTCGGTTCAGGGGGCTGAGTAGTTTCACCAAAGCGACACTACGGGCCCACGGACGGACAGCGCCCCAGTCTACTGCGCGCGCCCGTGACGGCCGCGAGCACGTGAACTCGGGCCGGGTCAGACTCCGGCGCGCGGGCGCACCAGGGTTTCCACGAACAGTCGGTGAACGCGCAGATCTCCGGTCACCTCGGGGTGGAAGGACGTAGCCATGACATTGCCCTGCCGCACCGCGACGACGGTGCCCGCCGCCGGACCCGAGGGCACCCGCGCCAGCACCTCGACATCGGCGCCCGCGCGCTCCACCCACGGCGCGCGAATGAAGACCGCGCGCACCGGACCGTCATCGAGCCCGGCGAACTCCAGATCGGTTTCGAAAGAATCGACCTGACGTCCGAAAGCATTGCGGCGCACCGTCATATCGATGCCGTTCAGGGTGTGCATATCCGGTCGGGTATCGAGCACCTCACTCGCCAGCAGGATCATGCCCGCGCACGAACCGTAGGCGGGCATACCGTCGCGCAGGCGCTGCCGCAGCGGTTCGAGGAGTTCGAAGATGTCCAGCAGCTTGCTGATCGCGGTGGATTCGCCACCGGGAATCACCAGGCCGTCGACCGAGGCCAATTCCGATTCCCGGCGCACCGCCACCGGCTCGGCGCCGCACGCCGCCAGCGCGTGCATGTGCTCGCGCACGTCGCCCTGCAATGCCAGCACACCAATCCTCGGAGTCACGCCGTCGAGCATAGTGTTCGGCCCCGGACCACCCCGAAGCGGCATTTCGGGCAGCATCGCGTCGACGCCGGAGCAGAGCCGCGTCGACGCCGGAGCAGGGCCGCGCGGTGCATCCGGGCGACCCTCGAACGGCCGTATCAGTCGAGGTCGAACCGCGCGACGTTAGCGCCGGCCCACCGGGCGAAGGTGGTCGCCGGGCGGCCGGTGATATCGGCGACGCTGGTGATGGGCAGTCCGACCGGGTTCGGGTCGAACGAGCTCAGCGCGTTGTCGACATACCAGGTCGCGGTCTCGCCCATGGTCGGCGTCAATGCCGCGATGGCCTCCTCGCGGGAGGAGCGTTCGAAGGCGATATCGCGGCCGAGTGCCGCGCCGAGCTGTCGCGCGAGTTCGGCACGGGTGAGAATCTCCGGCCCGCCGAGCGAGTGCGCCCGGCCGTGATGATCATCGGAGAGCAGGGCGACCGCCGCCACCGCGGCGATATCGTCCATGGCGATGGGCGCGCTCGCCGCCTCCGGATGCGGTTCCCGGATGATGCCGACCTCGTGGATCTGCCGCGACCACATCAGCGTGTTCTCCATGAAATCGGCGGGCCACAGATGCGTCCACGCCATCCCGCTGTCCTCGACGGCCTTGCTGACGCTCCCCCACCAGCTTTCCGGTTCACCGGACAGGTCGACGATCTGGCGCACCCCGGCGGCGCGCGCCAGCGCCAGCACCTCGGTGACGGTATCGGGCACGGGCGCGAGGTAGATCCGTTCCACCCCCTCGAACGCGGCCGGCAGCGTCTCGGGTTTACCCAGGTGGCCCTGCGCCACCCGCACCCCATCGGGTAGCGCCGCCTTTCGCGGACTATTGGTGAGCGCCCGAACATCAGTGGCCCCCAATGCCAGTAGATGATCGACAACCTTGCGTCCGATATTCGCGGTGGCCCCGGTTACCAGGATTGTCATGCCGTCCCCTCCGTCGTGATCGCTGAACCATTAATCCTGCCAATGGAATTCGAATGACGCACATGGCTCCGGCTAGCATCGGGCACCGTGGCTGACATTGGGGTGCGGGCGCGACGACCGTCCATCGACGAGTCCGGGCGCAATGGTGAACGGCAAGGCGGACATCGTGATCGGATACGACTGATCGCGGTGATCTCCGGGCTGCTCGGTGCGTTGTTCGCGATAGCCGTGCCATTTCTTCCCGTGCGCATGGAGGCCGCGACGCTCGCATGGCCGCAGGCGCAAACACTGAACAGTGTTGCGGCACCGTTGGTCACCTATGCGCCCACGCGACTCTCCGCGCGAATTCCGAATGCGGCGCTGACAGCGCTCGCGGACCACGGCGGCACCGTCGTATCGACCATTCCGCGGCAGTCGGCGGATATGGAGAAGTACGGATTCGTGGTCAAGGTCGTTCCGGACGCGGCGGATCGGCCCGGCAGGGTCGATATCGTCTCGCGCGGCACCCTGCTCTGGTCGGTGGCGCTCGATTCGATTCGCGATCGCGATACCGCACTGGCCGTGGATATTTCGACGACGCGGGCGAGCGTATCGGTGACCGGTCTCGATGGTGCCGGCGCGGAGCTGTCGTCGGATCTCCGGCCACAGGTGGTCGGCGTCTTCACCGATCTGACCGGTGCCGCACCGAATGGGATGGCGGTGCGCGCCGATATCGATTCCCGATTCTCGACCTCGCCGACCCCGCTCAAACTGACCGCGATCGTGCTGTGCCTGCTCGCGACGCTGTGCTCGCTGGTGGCGCTGCATCGTCTGGATCGCGGGGACGGCCGGTCGACGCGACGGTTCCTGCCCGAGCGGTGGTGGCGGCTACGCCCAACGGACTGGGTCGTTTTCGCGGTATTGGGGATGTGGCATTTCATCGGCGCGAACACCTCCGATGACGGCTACATCCTCGGCATGGCACGGGATTCGCAGAATTCGGGCTATATGTCGAACTACTACCGGTGGTTCGGCGTGGACGAAGGCCCCTTCTACACCCCGTACACCGATGTGATCGCGTGGATGACGCATATCTCCGCGGTGAGTCCGTGGGTTCGGCTGCCCACCATGGCGACCGCCGTGATCACCTGGTGGGTGGTCAGTCGCGAGATCATTCCCCGGCTGGGCGTCGCAGCCCGCAATAATCGGATCGTCGCCTGGACCAGCGCGCTGGTATTCCTGGCGTTCTGGCTGCCGTATGACAATGGTCTGCGCGCCGAACCGTTCGTGGCGATGGGCGTGGTGCTGACCTGGGTTTCGATCGAGCGAGCCATTGCCACCCGGCGGCTGCTCCCCGCGGCCGCGGCCATCATCATCGCCGCGCTGACCCTGACCGCCGCGCCCTCCGGATTGATCTGCCTCGGGGCCCTGGCAGCCGGGGCGCGCACCGTCACCGCGGTGATCACCCAGCGCGCCAAGGTGATCGGCTATCTCGCACAGTTATTGCCGCTGCTGGCTTCGGGTCTCGTCGTGCTGACGGTGATTTTCGCCGATCGCACGCTGGCTGGTGTCCGCGAAATGGCGTACGTGCACGGGGAGATCAAACCCGGCGAGTCCTGGTTCTTCGAATTCCTGCGCTACCAATATCTCCTGCAGCTCAATGCCGATGGCTGGCTGACCCGGCGATTCGGCATGTTCATGATGCTGCTCGGGCTGGCCGTCTGCGTGGTGACAATGCTGCGGCGTGGCGGCCATATCCCGGGTATCGCGGTCGGGCCGTCGCGCCGGGTCATCGGCATCACCTTCGCCGCGATGGTGTTGATGATGTTCTCCCCCACCAAATGGACGCATCAGTTCGGCGTTTTCGCGGGACTGGCCACGTGCGTGGCGGCGCTCACGGCGGTGGCGGTGAGTGCGCGGGTGATGCGGCCGGTGCGCAATCGCGCACTGTTCGCGGCAGCGTTGTTCTTCGCGCTGGCACTGACTTTCGTCGGCGCGAACGGCTACTGGTATGTCTCCGCGTGGGGAATTCCCTGGTGGGATAAGCCGCCGACCATCGCCGGGAAGGGATTGTCCACCGCCGCAGCCGGTTTGGCGGTGCTCGCGCTGCTGGTGGCCGCATGGTTCCATATTCGACCGCAGACCCGGCTACGACCCGAATCGCTTCCCGGCCGCATCGCCCGCGTCCCGCTGCTCGCGGTCGCCGCGGCGCTGATGGTGCTCTTCCTGGTCGGTTCCTTCCTCAAAGCCGCTGTGGCTCAGTACCCCTCGTACTCGGTGGCGCAATCCAATGTGAGCGCGGCGTTTTCGCACGGCTGCGGTATGGCCGATGACGTGCTGGTGGAAACCGATCCGAACGCCTCGATGCTGCGCCCGCTGTCCGGTGACGCGGGTTCGGCGCTCGCGGGCATCGACTCGGCGGGCTTCGGCGCGAACGGGGTCGCACCGGTATTGACTTCCGATGAGGTCGAATCGACTACCGGACAGGCCAATTCGGTCTCCGATGATCAGGACAAACTCCGTGACGCCGCCAAATCAGCGGGTTCGGGCTCGGATACCTCGAGTGGTAGCGGGATCAACGGCAGCACCGTTCCGTTGCCGTTCGGGCTCGATCCGGCGAGCACGCCCGTGCTCGGCAGCTACCGCGATGGTGCGCAAACCCCGTCCTCGCTGACCACCGGCTGGTACCGGCTGCCGGACGCGGCCGATGGAAGTCGCGGGCAGATCATCGCCATCGCCGTGGCCGGGCGCATCCGCTCGATCGACGCCGACGGTATCGAGCATCCCGGGCAGCAGCTCGACATGGAGTACGGCAGAACACAATCCGATGGGTCGGTCGCGTCCATGGGACGCACGCTGCCGATCGATATCGGTCCCGCTCCGCTGTGGCGGAATCTGCGCGTTCCCCTCGACACCCTGCCGGGCGAGGCCGATGTGGTCCGGCTGGTGGCCGATGACAAGGACCTCGGTAAAGACCAGTGGCTCGCGGTGACACCGCCCCGGGTGCCCCGCACGACCACGCTGAACACCCTGGTCGGATCGCGGACGCCGGTGCTGCTGGACTGGGCGGTAGGACTGCATTTCCCGTGTCAGCGACTGGTTCCCACGCGTGTGGGCGTCGCCGGACTCCCCGAATATCGCATCCTGCCGGATCGCAATGGCGCGACCATCACCAATCTGTGGCAGGGACATGACGGCGGCGGTCCGCTGGGCTGGACGCAATTGCTGTACAGCTCGCGCGCGCTGCCGTCGTATCTGAACAACGATTGGGATCGCGATTGGGGTTCTATCGAACGTTTCATTCCACTCGATCCGACCACCGAGCCCGCCCGGATCTCGGTCGAATCGGTGCGGCGCTCGGGCTGGTGGACGCCCGGGCACATCATCACGTCGTACTGAGGAGCGGCGGCAACCTGTTGTACTGATCACCGCGGGCGTCAGGGTTTCGTTAGGACGAGTGTCCAGCTGTCGAATTCGGTGAACACTCCGCGATGTGACTGACGTGTTACCTCAGACTTTGCCCGGGCCGAACGGTGGAATGAGTGCGCCACCGCCCAAGCGCGGGTTGACCGTCTCCACCGGTTTGGCCGGACTTTCGCTCGATGCCATGGCATCGGTGTCCTACGGTCCGGAAGCGATCGTGCTGGTGCTGGCCGCGGCCGGTTCGGCCGGACTGGGGTTCACGCTCCCGGTGACGGCGGCGATCGTGGTGCTGCTGGCGGTGCTGATCGCCTCCTACCGGCAGGTGATCGCCGCGTTCCCCAATGGCGGCGGCGCGTACGCGGTGGCCAAGGAGCGGCTCGGACATCGCACGAGTCTGGTTGCGGCGGCGTCGCTGATCGTCGACTACATCCTGAATGTGGCGGTCTCCATCGCGGCGGGTGTCGCGGCGCTGACCTCCGCGTTCCCGGAGTTGCTGCCCTATACGGTGTGGATCTGCCTGGCGGTGCTGGTGGGCATCACGGTGCTGAATCTGTACGGCATTCGGGAGAGCGCGCGGGCATTCATGGCGCCGACCGTCGTGTTCGTGGCGGGTATTTTCGTGGTGATCATCGGCGGCCTACTGCGCGCCGAACCCGCGAGCGTCGCCACCGGGGCGGCCGTCGCGACCGATGCGCATGCCATTGGAATCCTGTTGCTGCTCAAGGCTTTCTCCAGCGGTTGCGCGGCGCTGACCGGTGTCGAGGCGATCGCCAACGCGGTGCCGAGTTTCGCCCAGCCCAAGGTCAAGCGGGCGCAACGGGCCGAGGTGGTGCTGGGTGCGCTGCTGGGTCTGATGCTGCTCGGCCTGGCGACGCTGATCCAGAAGTTCTCGATCCATCCGATCGAGGGCACCACCGTGCTGTCCCAGTTGACCGAGGCCGCGCTCGGGCACGGAATCGGTTACTACGTGGTGCAATTCGCCACGGTGATCCTGCTTGCCTTGGCCGCCAACACTTCCTACGGCGGGCTGCCGACGCTGACCAAATTGCTGGCCGATGACAATTGTCTGCCGCACCGGTTCGCGGTGAGTTCGCCGCGTCAGGTCTACCGCTTCGGCGTGCTGGTGCTGGGCGGCACCTCGGCGCTGCTGCTGCTGGCCTCCGACGGCAATATGAACGCGCTGGTGCCGTTGTTCGCCATCGGCGTCTTCGTGGGCTTCACCATCGCCCAGGTCGGCATGGTGCGGCACTGGCGGGCCACCCGCGCGCCGGGCTGGCAATGGCGCACGGCGCTCAATGGTTTCGGCGCGGTGCTCACTTTCGTCGCCGCCATCGTCACCACCACCATGAAGTTCGCCGAGGGCGCGTGGCTCATCGTGCTGGTGCTGCCGCTGCTGGTGATCGCCATGGAACGCATTCGCCGGACCTACCACCGCATCGACGGCTGCCGGGGAATCGGCGGCGTCCCGCAGACCCCGCGCCCCACCGAGACCGCCATCGTGGTCCCCGTCTCCGAGGTCTCCGAACTGAGCCGCGAAGCCCTCTCCGCCGCAATGTCATTGGGCCGCGACGTGTACGCCGTGCACGTCTGCCTCCCCGGCGAGAACATCACCGTCTTCACCAAGGAATGGGAAACCTGGCATCCCGATGTCCGCCTGGTACTCCTGGAAGACGGCGACTGCACGGTCGGCGGCCCGGTCGCGCACTACGTCCGCGACCATTTCCCCGGCCGCCGCAAGGTGGTCGTCATCGCCGAGGTGGAACCCCCGGCAGGCTGGAATCACGTCCTACCCAGCCACCGCAGCGATGAACTCGAACGCGTCCTGCGCAAACTCCCCGATACGGTCGTCTGCCACCTGCGCGTGCAGACCGCCTGATTCGGCTGTCGCTCAGTTCGTTCCGGGCGGGAAGGACGCGGCCTTCTTGTCCCGGAACGTACGGATGAGACCCTCCTGGACCACGACCGCGACCAGTTCGCCGCGCTGATTCCAGATGCGACCGGCCGTCAGGGCGCGGCCGAAGCCCGCCGACGGGGACTGCTGGTCGTAGAGCAGCCAGTCATCGGCCTGGAATGGGCGCAGGAACCACATGGCGTGGTCGAGGGAGGCGTTCTGGGTGGGCTCGTCGGGGTGCGGGACCTTGGAGGAGCCGAGCAGGGTCATA
Organism: Nocardia sp. NPDC058058; assembly: GCF_042885355.1. Taxonomy (NCBI): domain Bacteria; kingdom Bacillati; phylum Actinomycetota; class Actinomycetes; order Mycobacteriales; family Nocardiaceae; genus Nocardia; species Nocardia sp. NPDC058058. The sequence goes on from NZ_JBHVSA010000001.1 coordinate 1,897,541, forward strand.
TCGCTCATGTAGGCGAGGGTGCAGACGTGGAAGAGCGGGTCGTTGGGCAGCGGATGGCGGTAGCGGAACCACACCTGCTGCTGGGCGGCCAGGCCCTCGCGGCGGTCCACCTTCTCCTGCGGGACGGTGCGGATATCCCAGTGCTCCCATTCGCGCATGGCCCACAGTCGTTCGGGGCTCATGCTGACCGCCGCGTCGGGCAGATCGTCCGGGGCGGGCACCGTCGGCATCTCGTCCTGATGTTCGGGGCCCTCGTCACCGACGTGGAAGGAGGCCGACATGGTGAATATCGCCTCGCCGTTCTGCACGCCGGTCACCCGGCGGGTCACGAACGAGCGCCCGTCCCGAATGCGATCCACCAGGTACACGGTGGGCTCGAGCGGATTGCCCGGCCGCAGGAAGTACCCGTGCAGCGAATGCACCTGGAATCCCGGATCGACCGTGCGCACCGCCGAGACCAGCGCCTGCGCGGCGACCTGACCGCCGAACGTGCGGGGCAGCTGCGTCTCGGTCGACGCGCCGCGGAAGATGTCACGCTCGAGCCGCTCGATTTCGAGGGCCTCTTCGATCGTCGCCATGCACCGTTCCCTTCCGGATTGTCCGGCTCAGGCTAACAACCGGACACCGGTGGCAGCCGCGCGACCTGCCCGAACGCCGGAAATGTCGGTCCGGGAAATACTTACGAATCGTTTACGGGCAGTGGTGGCAGCATGAGCACTGATGGGGATGCGCCCCACCGGGTTTCGCGTTTTTCAGGGGGGCCAGTGCTGGCATTCGCCGGGGCCGATGCGGCCTTGGTCCGGTTCGTTGCGCGGGCGCGATCATGACCACGGTGACGCGATCCTGCGGGCAACCGGGCTGCTCGGGTTCGATCGCGGACGGATACTGCGATTCGTGCGGACTCGCGCCGCTGCCCGAGACATCGGCGGGCATCTCGTCCGGTCCATTGAGCGCCGAATCCGGGCGGTCGGCGGTGGGAACGGCCCGATCGCGGTCCGGACACCGGAGTCGGCGCGGGTCGAGTCGATCCTCCTCGCGCTCGACTCGCACCGCCGGTTCGAGTCGGGGACGGCTCGGCGCGGGGCTGGTATCGATTCCCGAAGTGCCATACCGGGATCCCGCCACCGCGGTATTGGCCGATCCGCGGGTGCCGGAGCGAGATCGGTTCTGTAGCAACTGTTCCCAACCCGTCGGCCGCGGCCGGGAGGGCGCGCCGGGACGCGCCGACGGGTTCTGCGGACGCTGCGGGACCGGCTATTCGTTCACACCAAAGCTCGCGCCCGGCGACCTGGTCGCCGGGCAATACGAAGTGCTCGGCTGTCTCGCGCACGGCGGACTCGGCTGGGTCTATCTGGCGCGCGATCACAATGTGAGCGAGCGCTGGGTGGTGCTCAAGGGCCTGCTGGACAGCGGTGACGCCGATGCCATGGCGGCCGCCGCGGCCGAACAGCGATTCCTGGCCGGGGTCGAGCACCCGAATATCGTGAAGATCTTCAATTTCGTGCGGCATCCCGATCCCCGGACCGGCGCGCCCGTGGGGTACATCGTGATGGAGTACATCGGCGGCGCCTCGCTCAAAGAGCTGCGATCGGCGCGGGACGAGTCGAATGCGCTGCGCCCCTTGCCATTGCCGCGGGCACTGGCCTACATGCTGGAGATCCTGCCCGCACTCGGATATCTGCATTCGATGGGCCTGCTGTACTGCGACTTCAAGCCGGACAATGTGATTCAGACCGAAGAACAGCTCAAGCTGATCGATCTGGGCGCGGTGCGGCGGATGGACGATCAGGACAGCGCGGGCTACAAGACCGACGGCTACTGCGCGCCCGAACTGGAAGCCGATGGGGCGTCGGTGGAATCGGACCTGTTCACGGTGGCACGCACGCTGGCGGTGCTGAGTTTCAACTTCGACTATCGCGGCGTGCACCGGTACACCCTGCCCTCGGCAGCGGAAGTGCCACTGTTGGAACAGTTCCCGTCCTTCCACCGGCTGCTGGACCGCGCCACCGCCGCCGATCCGGCCGAACGCTTCGCCACCGCCGCCGAAATGGGCGAACAATTGACCGGTGTGCTGCGCGAGGTCGTGGCGGCACAGGACGCACTGCCGCATCCCGCGATCTCGACCGTATTCAGCGGTGAGCGAAGCGCTTTCGGCATCGATCCGGCGACCTGGCCCACCGTCCCCGAGATGGCCGTCATCGCGGCGGCCCTGCCGATCCCGCTGGTCGATCCGGCCGATCCGGCGGCGGGGCTGCTCGCCACCACCACGGTCGCCGATCCGCGACTGCTGTTGCGGGCACTCGAATCCGTGGTGTCGGCCTCCCCCGAGGTCATCCTCGCCCGGGTTCGCGCCCGCATCGAGATCGGCCATTTCGACTACGCGGCAGCGGATCTGGCGACGCTGGAGAACTCCGAACGGGCGGATTGGCGGATCACCTGGTACCGGGGTCTGGCGGCGCTCGCCGCCGGGGAATCGGCCACCGCCCGCGAACTCTTCGATACCGTCTACTACCTTCTCCCGGGCGAGCGCTCCGCCCAGTTGGCGTTCGCGGCCGCCACCGAATGCGCGGGCGATACCCGCACCGCCGCAAGACTTTACGAGCAGGTCTGGCGCACCGATCGCGCCTATCCGAGCGCCGCGTTCGGCCTGGCCCGCACCCGGGCGCAGGACGGGGATATCGACGGTGCGATAGCCGCCGCCGAATCGGTTCCCGCCAGCTCCAGCCACCACCTCGCCGCCCAGCTCGCGGCGCTGCGCATCCAGATCGCGGGCGGTCTCGAGCGGCACGACGCGGGCTATCTGATCGCGGCCGGACGGCGACTCGATGCCCTGGACCTGGACCCGCAAGCGAAGGCGCGCAACGGTATCGCCGTGCTGGACGCGGCACTCACGCTCACGACCGGGCCGGCGCGACCGCCCGCGACCACCCGGGTGCTCGAGTGCCGCTGTGAGGAAGCCGCGCTGCGGCGCGCCCTCGAAGGACAGTATCGCGAACTCGCGCGGCTGGCACCGGATCGGATCACCCGCCGCGATCTGGTCAACCGGGCCAATGCGATTCGGCCCGTGAGCTGGGTGTGAGAGGCGAGATTCGATGACAACCACGACCCGGGTCAGCCCGATCCGCAGCACGATCGACCGCACCCGCGCGCGACTCCCCGATCGGGACGACATTCCCAGTTGGATCCGGTATCTCACCATTCCGGCGGCACTGCTCACCGTGCTCATGTCCGCGTTCCTGGCCACGAACGCGGACGCCACGCGCGGAGATATCGAGGTGATCGGCCACCGCACCGCGCCGACGGTCACCGCCACCGAGGACCTCTACTTCGCCCTGGCCGATATGGACGCACAGCTGGCGAATATCCTGCTGGCCGGTAATGATTCGGCGCTGGCCGCCGTCCGGTCGGCGGCGCTGAACGGCTATGGGCAACGCCGCGTGCAGGTCGATGCCGACCTACAGCAGGCCATGACCATCGCCACCGGAGCCGATGCCGCCTCGGAGATTCGGGAGCTGCTCGATCGCTTCGGGCAGTACGTCGCATCGGCGGCGAATACCGTTCAGCTGTCGAATCTGGACCCCGGTCCGGCGGGCCGACCGTCCGCCCGCACCCTCGCCGCCTACCGCGAGGCCACCGCGCTGGTGCCCGACCTGCTCACCCGGGCACAGCAATTGGCCGACGCCAACGGCGCGGTGCTCGAAAGCTCCTATCGGGCAGCCGAAACCACGACGGTCGGCGCCAGGGTCCGCATCAGCCTGCTCGGTGCGCTCGCGCTCGCGGCCCTGATCGGTGTGCAAGTCCTGCTCCGGGTGCGCATGCGCCGCCGCCTCAATCCCGCGCTGGCCGCCGCGACCGTCCTGGCCGCCGCACTACTCACCGGTGGTTTCGCCGCAAACGCCACGGCCGCACAACAACTCACCATCGCCGAACATGACGCCTTCGATTCCCTGCTCGCCCTGCGTCAGGCGCGCGCGGTCGGCTACAGCGCCAATGCCGATGAGAGTCGCTATCTGCTCGACCCCGAACACGCGGCCGACCATCAGCAGGCGTACTTCGACGCGTCCCAGCGGCTGACGGACATTCCGGCGCACGGCGTCGACGACTACGCCGCCACGCTCGATAACGCGGTGGCCGCGTATCGGCGCACCGGCGAGATATGGATGAACCCCGGCTCGTTCTTCGGAAAGGAATTGCGCAACATCACCTTTCCCGGTGAGGGCCCCGCGGCCGCCGGCGCACTGAGTGCCTACCTGGCGTATCAGCACGACGATCACGATATCCGCGCACTGGCCCGCACGGATCCGCGCGCGGCCATCACCCTGTGCACGGGTCGGTCCAACGCGGATTTCACCACCTATGACACGGCGCTGGTCGCCACCATCGATATCAATCAGCGGGCCTTCGACACGTCGATCGACAGGGCCGAATCCGCACTCGCGGGCTGGAATACCTGGCTGCCGCTCGGTGGCGCGGCAGCCATCGTCGTGCTGATCGGGCTGGGTGTTCGCCCCCGGCTGGCCGAGTATCGATGACCCGCGCGAATCCCGGCTCCCCCGAATCCAGCATGATGGACAGGTGCCCGAGTTCACCGCCATCACCCCGGATGCCCTGGCCCGGCTGGTCGCGGACCGGGCGAGCGAGCTGACCGGCTTCGCCGTACTCGCGGTGGACGGTGCGGATGCGGCCGATCCGGTGTCCTTCGCGACCGCGGTCGCCGAACTGCTGCGGGCCGCCGGGCGTCCCGCCGAGGTGGTGGCGCTGCACGATTTCGTACGACCGGCCTCGGTGCGGCTGGAATTCGATCGGGAGGACGAATACACCTATCGCACCGGATGGTTCGATTACGCGGCATTGAATCGCGAAGTGCTCAAACCACTTCGGGCCAACGGACGGTGGCTGCCCGCACTGTGGAACGAGCGCACCGATCGCTCGGCTCGCGCGCGGATTCGCACCGCGCTGCCCGGCACGATCCTGATGATCGCCGGTCCGATGCTGCTCGGGCGCGGCCTCGACTTCGACTACACGGTGGGTCTGCGCATGTCCGAGGCCGCGCTGCACCGGCGCACCGCCGCCGAATCGCAGTTCACCATCCCCGCTTTGCTCGAGCAGCAGCAATTGGAGGAACCGAGTCTGCGGGTGGCCTGGGATCATCGCGACCGGCCCGCGATCAGCCGGAGTTGACGCGGATCAGCGCCGCCACCGGGGATGGTGGCGGGCCCCGGCGAACAGGCGTATCCAGGCACTATGAAACTGGGACAACATCCCCAGCGCACACCCTTCTACGGCGTGCTGATGTTGCTCACCGTCATGATCACCGGACTGTGGGTGCGCGACCTGCCGTGGCTCGGTGTGCGCATCGTCGCGTGGATAGCCCTGTTCGTCATCGCGATCGCGGGCTTCCTGATGACCTTCCGCGACTACTCCTGATCTCGATAGCCTGAACGCGGCGATTCATCGAGGGGAGGGAGTGCGATATGTCCGACGACGAACCCGCGACCACGGTCGTGGCGCTCAGCTACGCACCGGTGGGCGGCACCCGGCCCGCCGATCCCGTGTGGCCCGATACCCCGGCCGGATACCGGCGCTATGAGCACACCGTCGGCATCGGCCACGGCGAAGCCGATTGGCGCGCAGCCTGCGAGGCGGTGCTGAACTGGGAGGTGAAGCGCCGCAGCGGATTCCGGGTCGAATGCGGCTCCGGTCCGGATATCCGCGCCACCGCGGGCAACGACTACCGGATCACCGCGGCCTTCGGCCCCATCGAGATTCATGAACCCGCCCGCGTGGTCGCGGTGGTGGACACCCTCACCCGCTGCGGCTTCGCCTACGGCACCCTGCCCGGCCACCCGGTCTCGGGCGAGGAGGCGTTCATCGTGCACCGCTCCCCCAATGGCGCGGTATCGCTGACCCTGCGCTCGCTGACCCGACCCGCCGCGACACCGCCGTGGCGATTCCTGTTCCCCCTGCTCCTGGTGGCCCAGCGCCGTTATCGCCGCCGCTACCTGCGCGCCCTCGCCCCGAGGTACTGAGCGTATCGGTGCGGGTTCCAGCGGGAGCGCCATCCGACGCGGCCACCGCCGCCGGAGCGAATCCCACTGGCACCGAACCATTTCGGTGACCATGATGGCGGGGGTGACTTCGTTCAGTCTGGCCGAGCCGCCTCTGTTCACCCGGCTGCGGGACGCTTCCAGCGTGCTGATCGCCGGTGCGGGCGGCGGATTCGACATCTACGGCGGTCTGCCGCTCGCGGTGGCGCTGACGGGCCTCGGTAAGCGAGTACACCTGGCGAACCTGTCTTTCAGCGATCTCCGCCAGACCCCGCTCGAGGACTGGCTGCTCCCCGGCGTCGCCGCCATCACCCCGGAGACCCCGGGCAATGACGACTACTTCCCCGAGCGCACCCTCGCACGCTGGCTGGCGAGCACCGGCCGCGAACCCCTCGTGTACGCGTTCCCGAAATCCGGTGTGCGCCCGCTGCGCGCGGCCTACGCCGAACTCATCGCACATCTGGGCGTGGACGCCCTGGTACTGGTCGACGGCGGCACCGATATCCTGCTGCGCGGCGACGAGGCCGGACTCGGCACCCCGCAGGAGGATATGACCAGCCTCGCCGCGGTCGCATCGTTCGACAACCTCACCCGACTGGTGGTCTCGGTCGGTTTCGGCATCGACGCCTACCACGGCGTCTGCCACGCACACGTCCTGGAGAACCTCGCCGCCCTGCAACGGCAGAACGCGTTCCTGGGCGCCCTCTCCATCCCACCCGACAGTCCCGAGGGCGCGGCCTATTTCGCCGCCGTCGTCCACGCCCTGCGCGAAACCCCGCTACGACCGACGGTGGTGCATTCACAGATCGCGAGCGCACTGCGCGGCGAATTCGGCGACGTACACGCCACCGACCGCACCGCGGGCTCCGAACTATTCGTAAACCCGCTCATGGCAATGTATTTGACCGTCGACCTGCCCGCGCTGGCCGATACGGTCGAATACCTGCCCCTGTTGGAGCCGACCGAGCACGCCTACCAGGTCGCGATGCTCATCGAAGCCCATCTCACGTCTCGGCCCGCACCCCGTCCCGCCGGCGTCATACCGCATTGAGCACGGACGTGGCCTGCGGTTATCGGATAACACCTGATCGCCCCGGCCCGATCTCATTCATGTGACTCACATGTGGCGGGGATTCGCGCGGACCGTACCGGCCCTACTCGCGGCGGGGATCGCCCTGTCGGCGGCCGGTTGCGGTTCGACCTCACAGGCCGGATCGCCCAATCCGGAGCCGGTGGCGCAGCAGCAGCGGCAGGCGCCGGAGGGCAGCGGGCACGGTCTGTGCCTGGATGTGAATTCCGCCCTGGCCCAGTCCGCGGTGAGCAGATTGGGGGCGGCGCCGATCGGCAGCTGGTCGGTCGGGCAGGCGAGCGACGCCTCGGTCGACGCGGGCTGCGCGGGCGTGCTGTCCTGGATGACCGTCAATACCGATACGAATCATCCGTACACGCACATTCTGTTCTTCACCAACGGCACCTATCTCGGCACCGCGACCTCCGAGCCGTACATGTACACGATGGTCGCCGAGCAGAACCGCGGCAGCGTCGCGGCGACGTATCACTGGCTCAACAACAGCGATCCGATGTGCTGCCCGCAGGGCGGCCCCAGCGTCGTCACCTTCACCCTGAACGGTGGCAAGGTCACCGCGAACGGTCAGTTCCCGCCGCATACGTAGCAACCTTCTAGAACCTGTTCTACCAATCACCCGTTCGCCTATCTCGAGGTGAACGGGTGATTTTGTGGCGGCGGCGACTCATCTTTTGTAACGTGTTCTAGTACACGAACCGAGGGAGATCGTCATGACGGGCACAGCACAGGGACGAGGCGGGAAGATCCGCGAGATCGATGTGGGCGCGGCGCCGACGCGCTTCGCGCGGGGCTGGCACTGCCTCGGACTCGCCGAACCATTCCGCGATGGACAGCCGCACGCCATCCAGATCTTCGACACCAAACTGGTGGTGTTCGCCGACAGCGCCGGACGGCTACAGGTGCTCGACGGTTACTGCCGCCATCTCGGCGGCGATCTGAGCATGGGTGAGATCAAAGGCGATTCGATCGCCTGCCCGTTCCACGACTGGCGCTGGGGCGGCAATGGCAAATGCACCGGCATCCCGTACGCCCGGCGCGTACCGCCGCTGGCCCGCACCCGCGCGTGGACCACGCTGGAACGCAATGGCCAACTGTTCATCTGGCATGACCACGAGGGCAATCCGCCGCCGGACGAGGTGACGATCCCGTACATCGAGGGCCCGTACACCGATGCCGACGGCAAGGGCACCGACCGGCACGACGGCGCCTGGACCGACTGGACCTGGAATTCACTGCTGATCGAAGGCGCGAACTGTCGCGAGATCATCGACAACGTGGTCGATATGGCGCACTTCTTCTACATTCATTTCGCCTACCCCACCTACTTCAAGAACGTCCTCGAGGGTCATATCGCGACCCAGTTCCTGGAGACCAAGGCCCGCCCGGATATCGGCATGGGCACCAAGTACGCGGGCGACGCGCTTCTGAAATCCGTTGCCGCGTACCACGGTCCGTCGTACATGATCAATCCGCTCACCAACAGCTACAGCGGATTCACCGTCGACAGCGTGCTGATCAACTGCCACTATCCGATCAGCCAGGACTCCTTCATGTTGCAGTGGGGCATCACGCTGCGCAAACCGCAGGGCGTGGACGACGCGACCGCGGATCGCCTGGCGCGCAAAACCGCCGACGGTTTCGGCGAGGGCTTCCTGCAGGACGTCGAGATCTGGAAACACAAGTCCAAGATCGACAATCCACTGCTGACCGAGGAGGACGGCCCGGTCTACCAACTCCGCCGCTGGTACGACCAGTTCTACGTTGACATCGCCGATATCGACCCGAAAATGGTGCGCCGCTTCGAATTCGAGGTCGACACCGCCAAGGCAAATGAGGCTTGGGAGGCCGAGGTCGCCGAGAACCTCCGGCAACGAACCGACCAGGATCCCACCCGGACGTAGGGTTGATGGGGCGGAAACCTCCGCGTCGGGAACGGAGACCTTCATGTCGGACGCCAACAAGCACAACCTCGTCTACTTCGAAAACCCGTCCATGCGTGGACTTTACGAGGACATCGACACCTGGCAGCGGGAAAACCACCTCCGCCTGCTGTCCATCGCGGTACAGCGCGACGGTGACAATTACTGCTGCATCGCACTCACCAACCCCGCCGAAGTGGTGATCACCAGCGTGGACGGCCACAACCACGCCAGCGTCAGCCGATTCGGATTGCTGGCGGTGGATTCGCAATAGCGGTCACGGGCAGGCGGGCGAGGTTTGGCCCGCGTTGGCGAGCATCTGGCAGGCCCATTGCTTCTGGAGTTTCCAGGTGCCGTCCGCCGCCACGAACGGAATGACGGTGTCGCCGTCCAGGGTTCTGCCGTTGAGAACGACGGTGGCCGAGGCATTGAGCAGGCCGTTGCCCGCGTAGTCGACCTTGGTGATGGTCATGGTCATACCGTTGGCGGCGGCGGTGCGGATGAGCCGTTCCAGCAGGCCCGGGTCGGCGTCCGCGCCCTCGATGACCGCGGAGCCGGATCCGGGTGCGGCCGAATTCATTCGACCCAGTACGGCCGCATTGAGCAGTTCGGCGGTGGGCAGGGGTATGGGCGGCAGATCGGCCGCCGCTGTGGTGCGGACGGGTTCGGGCACGGGGTCCGAATCCGCCCACGAGGCGGTGAGGGTCACGGCGAGGGCGACGAGCAGCAGGGCGGGCGTCCGGTGGTGCGGCATCACGAGTCCTCTCGATCAGTCGACGGCGATGGCGTCGACAATGCGGATCCGGGTGGCGCGCAGGGCCGGCGGAATCGCACCGGCCAGGCTCAGCACCAGTGCGCCACAGGCGAACAGGACGGCGAACGGCGCGGGACGGTAGGCCACATCGAAGTTCAGAATGCCGGGTGTCACCGCGTCGTAGCAGTACTGACCCGCCAAACCGAACGCCAGCCCTAGCAGTCCGCCGATCGCCCCGATACCCGCGGCCTCGGCCAGGATGGTGCGCAGGGTGAAGCGACGGCCCGCTCCCAATGCTCGCAGCACGCCCAGTTCGCGGCGGCGTTCGAGCACCGACAGTGTGAGGGTGTTGAGCACCGCCACCGCGGCGATGAGAACCACGATGATCCACATGGCGGTGCCGACCGAACTACCCTGCCGCAGCGCCGATTCCACCCCGGCCAGCGATTGCGCACCGGTGAAAAGGTGCACACCCGCGGGAGTGATGGCGCGCAGACCGTCGAGCACCGCCGCCGTATCCACGCCGGGCGCGGTATCGATCTGCAGGGTGGTCGCGCCGGGCCGATCGAACCATTCGCGCATCAGATCCAGTGCGATGCCGACGGTTCCGGTCAGCACCGAGAAATACGGCACCAGCGCCAGTACGGGTGTGTGCCGCACGCCGTGCGGCGTCTGCAATTCCAGACTGTCGCCGACGCCCACGTTCAAGCTCTTGCCGAGATCCCGGGACAGCACCACCCCGCGACCGGCCAGCAGATCGCGCCGCACCGGTTCGGTGAGTCCCTGGAACAGGGGTTGATCGGTGCCGTCGGCCAGTCCATCGAGCAGCACCTTGGTATCGCCGAGAACCGCGAAAGCCAACTGCCCCGGCACAACTCGTTCCACGCCGGGTACGGCGGCCGCCTTGGCCGCCAGATCCGCCGGGAGCAGCGGGCCGACGGACAGCTGATCGGCGGGCGCGGCGGCCAGCCAGGCGTCGGCCTCCGATACCGAGGCCAGTGAACCGCGCGCGGAGGCCATCATATCGGCGTTGGATCCGGTGATGGTCACCGTGATGGCGACGGCCATGAATACGGTCATGACCGTTGCCCAGACCCGGCGTGGCGCACGCGCCACGGTGGCGGCGGCCAATGCTCCCGGCGGCCCGAAGATTCCGGCCGTGCGCGCCGTCAGGCGCACCAGCGGTCCGGCGGCCACGAAACACAACCCGATGCCGGCGCCGAAGAACAGCGCCAGCGCCGCGGCCGAGAACACCAGCGTCTCCTGATCCGAAGCGATGATGACAGCTGTTGCGGTGCAACAGAATACGACCTGACCCGCCGCTCCGAGCCGAAGCCAGCCCGGGACCAGATCCGCGCGCGACACCTCGACCGGTGCCAGCGCCTCGATGGGCGAAACCTTGTAGACCTGATGCGCGGCCACCGCCGAAGCCAGCACACTGGTGCCGACGGCGATGACAATGGCGATCGGCACGGCGAGGACCGGAAAGACGTAGTACGTGCGAGTTTCCACGGTTTGCACGAGTACGTTGGGCAGACTCCGGACCGCGACGCGCCCCATGACGATTCCCATGATCGCACCCCCGATGCCGCCGCACAGCCCCAGCACGGCCGCCTCGACGAGCAGATCCGCCACCAGTGACCGCCCCCGTCCGCCGATGGCGCGCAGCATCGAAATGGCCTGCCTACGTTGGGTTATCGCCATACTCATGGCGGTGTAGATGAGGAATGCGGCGACCACGAAGGCCGCTGTCGCACCCATGAGTGTCATATACCGGACGATGCGAATCGCATTGCCGGTCCGCGCCACCCGCTGAATCGGATCGCCGATCACCGCGCGCCCGGCCACGGCCGCGGTGACTCCCGCCCGCACGACCGCCGGATCGGCCCCCGGTGCGAGTGTCACCAGCACCGCGTCCAAGCGTTCGGCGCGCCCGGTCAGCCGCTGTGCCAACGCGAGTGGGGCCAGCACGAAATGCCCGTCATTGAGCCTGGCCAGCGTTCCGTCGTCCAACACCCCGGCCACGGTGACCGTGCCGGAGCCCAGCGGCAGCGAATCCCCCCGGGAGCGGCCCATTCCCGGACCGATCAGCACCCCGCCGGGCACCGACAGCAGCCGCGGCAGCTGATCGAGCACCGCATCCTGCACATCGCTGTGCAGCGCGACCCCGCTCGCGTCGGCGCCGACCAGCAGTGTCGTCCCGGATCCGGCGGGCACTGCCGCGCGCACCATCGGCACCGCTGCCGCGACACCGGGCACCCGCGCGATATCGTCCCGGATCGGTTGTGCGAAACCGGAATCGGTGATGCCGGAGATCTCGATGGCGGCATCGCCGGCAATGCTCTCGGCCAGTCCGCTGATCGATCCGGTCAGCGATCCGGTCAATCCGAGCACCGCCACCAGGAATGACGACGACACCGCCAGCACGGTCATCGAGGCGATCGTGCGCCCGCGATGCACCAGCACCTCACGCAGACCGAACAGTCGCGCTCGATCCAGCAGTACACCGATCATCGCACCGCACCGCCCCCGGCCGGATCGGCGTCGATTCGCCCGTCCCGCATACGGATCACACGATCGGTGGCCGCCGCGGCTTCCGCGTCATGGGTCACCATCACCACCGCGCGCTCACCGGTGCGCGCGATCTCGGCGAGCAGTCCCAGCACCGCCGCACCGGTCACGGAGTCGAGATTGCCGGTCGGTTCATCGGCCAGGATCAACGGCGGGTCCATCATGAGCGCTCGCGCGACCGCCACCCGCTGCATCTGGCCGCCGGAGAGTTCGGCGGGCCGATGGGCGGCCCGATCGCCAAGCCCGACCAGGTCCAGCAGCTCCAGGGCGCGAATTCGCGCCCGCCGCAACGGGATTCCATCCAAAAGCTTGGGAATGGCGACGTTCTCCCAGGCCGCGAGCGTCGGCAGCAGATTGAAGAACTGGAAGACGAATCCCACCTCGTGCCGCCGGAATTCGGCCCGCCGCTCCTCGCTCGAATCGCCGATCTCGTTGCCCCGGAAGCGAATCGATCCACTGTCCGGTACGTCCAGCGCCCCGAGCAGATGCAGCAGCGTGCTCTTGCCCGCTCCGGACGGCCCGACCACCGCGACGAAACCCCCGGTGTCGATGCGCAGACTCACCCCGTCCAGCGCGCGCACCGGCGCTCCACCGATGCGGTATTCGCGCACCACGTCGACGAGTTCGAGCATCAGGCCGCCTCGGCGAGCGCCGCGAGCCGGTCCAGTGACGCCTCGAGTTTGGCGACCACATCGGTGTCCACGGCCCGCATCAGCCCGCCGGTCAACGCCGGACCGGTGAAATCGCCCGACAGCGTCAGTTCCGAACCGCCCGCCTGCCGCCGCACCGAGAAGCGGAATTCGCAGGCCACACCCGCCGCACTGCTGCCGGACAGCACCAGGTGCATGGGCGGCCGGAAGGAGGTGACGGTCAGCTCGACGCGGTGCGACATACCGAGCACATGCACGTTCTGCACCATGCGGCTGTTCACAGCGATCTGCTTGGGCGGCTCCCCCACGAAGGTGTCGTGCATTGCGAACCATTGCCCCCAAGTGGAGGGGTCGGCGATCGTCGCATACAGGCGGGCGGGGTTCACTTTCATCAATTTCGTGACCTCTATATGCGCCATGAAAACTCCTAAATTAAATCTAAATTCAAACCGCGCCAGGGAAATCTACGTGCACGTTCCCTGCGTATACAACCCTTTCGGACATAGATCATCCACACGGCTACGACAGCCGAATGTTGCTGGAATTCAACATGATTCAGCAGGTCAGCGCGTGCTTGTGTGACATATGCCACACTGACATCGGTATTTTTCAAACCCTTTTGCACGGACCGCCAATCTGCTTACACTGCATCGCGATCCCTCATTTTGCGGCGCCCCAATGATTGCGGCAGCCCATTCTCCGCACCCCCTTCAGCCATATGAAATATGGAGCGTAAATGACGTTCGACTCTTCCCTTCGCGAGCCGATCGCCGTTGTCGGCATGGCCTGCCGGTTTCCCGGCGGAATCGATTCACCGGACGCACTGTGGCGCTTCGTCATCGAAGGCAAGCACATATCCAGCAAATTCCCGGACGACCGATCCATGACCGAACTCGCCGATATGGCCTCCCCCGAGGTGATCGCCGCGTTCGCACCCATGGGCGGCTTCATCGACGAACCGGGCCGATTCGATCCGGAGTTCTTCGGCATCAGTCCCCGCGAGGCCCGGGCGATGGATCCGCAACAGCGCGTGCTGCTGGAGGTCGCCTGGGAGTCGCTCGAACGCGCCGGAATCGATCCGAACACCTTGCGCGGCAGCGATACCGGCGTCTACGCGGGGGCCATGTCCGGCGATTACGCGTATCTCATTCCGGGACAGAAGGATATCGATCCCGGCTACATCTCCCTGGGCGTCAGCCAGAGTGTGCTGTCCGGCCGCATCGCCTACCTGCTCGGCCTCGAAGGCCCGACGCTGAGCGTCGACACCGCGTGCTCGTCCTCACTCGTCGCCTGTCATCTCGCCGCCCAGGCGCTGCGCCTGGGCGAATGTTCGCTCGCGCTGGCCGGGGGCATCTCCATCATGTCCACCCTCACCGGCTTCTACGCGCTCGGCCAGCACGGCGCTATCTCCAAAGAGGGTCGCAGCAAACCGTATTCGGCCGATGCGGACGGTTTCTGCATGTCCGAGGGCGCGGCGATGCTGATTCTCGAACGACTCTCCGATGCCGAACGGAACGGGCACGAGGTGCTGGCCGTGCTGCGCGGCAGTTCGGTCAATCAGGATGGCGCGTCCAAGGGGCTCACCGTGCCCAGCACCGCCGCACAACTCAAACTGATCGACGCCGCGCTCACCGCCGCCGGATTGACCGGCGCCGAGGTCGATGTGATCGAGGGCCACGGCACCGGCACCCCGGTGGGCGATCCCATCGAACTGGAGGCGTTGCTGGCCACCTACGGACAGGGCCGCGCACCCGGCAATCCCGCCCGGCTCGGTTCGATCAAATCGAATTTCGGGCACACCCAGGCCGCGGCGGGCGCGGCCGGGATGATCAAGATGATCGAATCCATGCGGCACGGGGTGCTCCCGGCCAGTTTGCATGTGAGCGAGCCGACGCCCAGCGTGGACTGGTCGGCCGGTGACATCAAGGTGGTCACCGAACTCACCCCGTGGCCCGAACCCGGCCGCCCGCGCCGAGCCGCGGTGTCCTCCTTCGGAATCGCGGGCACCAACGCGCACGTGATCATCGAACAGGCCCCCGTGCGGCCGCGACCCGAACGCACCACCGAGCCCGCCGCCGAGCTGCTCGCCTGGCCGATCTCCGCTCGTTCGCCGGAGGCACTCACCGAACAGGCCGCGCGACTGCTCGCACATCTGCGGGCGCATCCGGAATTCCGGCCCGCCGAGGTGAGCCATGGGCTGAGCACCACGCGCGCCACATTCGAACATCGCGCCGTCGCACTGGGCGGCAACCGCGACGAGCTGCTGCGAAGCCTCGAGGGCCTGGCGGAGGATCGTCCCGGCGGCGCACCGCGCGGCCACGCCAATGCCGCGCACCGGGTGGTCTTCGTCTTCCCCGGCCAGGGTGCGCAGTGGACCGGTATGGCGGTGAGCCTGCTGGCCGAGTCACCGGTCTTCGCGGCGCGAATGGCCGAGTGCGAGCGGGCATTCGCCCCGCATGTGGACTGGTCACTCACCGAGGTGCTGCGCGGGGCTCCGGGCGCGCCGAGCCTGGATCGCCTGGATGTGGTGCAGCCCGCGCTGTTCGCCATCATGGTGTCGCTGGCGGCGGTGTGGGGATCGCTCGGCATCACCCCGGACGCGGTCATCGGGCATTCGCAGGGCGAGATCGCGGCCGCGTGCGTCGCGGGGGCGCTCTCGCTCGCGGACGCCGCGCGCATCGTGACGCTGCGCAGTCGGGCGCTGCTCGCCATCGCCGGACGCGGCACCATGGCATCGATCGCACTGCCCGTCGATGATGTGCGCGAAAGGCTTTCCGGCACAACCGGTATCGATGTGGCCGCGGTGAACGGCCCGCAGACCACGGTTATTTCCGGTGATACGGCCGCGGTGCTGGACTTCAACGAAACCTGTGCCGCGCAGGGGATTCGCGCGCGCCATATTCCGGTGGACTACGCATCGCATTCGGCGCATATCGACGCCATCGAGGACACCATCCTCGCGGCCATCGCCGAGATCGCGCCGCGCGGCACCGATATCGCGTTCTTCTCCACCGTCGCCGCCGACGCCGTCGATACCGCCACCCTGGACGCCACCTACTGGGTGCGCAACCTGCGCGAGCGGGTGCTCTTCGAGGACACCTTCCAGGCCGCCTACCAGACCGGGTACAGCGCATTCCTGGAGATGAGCCCCAATCCGGTGCTCACCGCCGCCATGCACGAATCCCTGGAGCACGTAGGCGCTTTCTCCGACTACTGCGTCATCACCGGTTCGCTCAAGCGCGATGACGGCGGACTGGACCGGCTGCTCACCTCCATCGCCGCAGCGCACGTGGCCGGAGTCACCGCCGAGTGGCGGACGCTCACAGCCGGGCGCGCGCTGCCGCGAATCGACTTGCCCACCTACGCTTTCCAGCGTCAGACCTTCTGGCTGACCGCGGGTGGGGCGGTCAACGGCGGTAAACCGAGCAGCCTGGGCCTGGCGGCTCCGGGCCACCCACTGCTCGGCGCGATAGCGGAGGTGCCCGGTGCGGACAAATTCCAGTTCACCACCCGGCTCGCGCAGGCCACACACGGCTGGATCGCCGACCACGCCCTGTTCGGCACGGTGCTGGTGCCCGGGGCCATGCTGCTGGAATTGGCGCTGCACGCCGGTGAGCGACTCGGCTCCGCGCGCGTGGACACCCTGACCATGTATTCGCCGATCACGTTGCCGGACAAGGGCGCTGTCCACGTTCAGGTCGTGGCCGGCGAACGCGATGGGCAGGGCCGCCGCACGGTGACGATCTATTCGCGCCCGGAGGTGGAGGACGCCGCACCCGGTGAGAACCAGTGGCGCTTGCACGCCGACGGCAAGCTCGGTCAGCCCGATGGTCTCGACGAGGCCGACACCATCGAGGTGTGGCCGCCGATCGGTGCGGAACAGGCCCTCGAACCGGACACCGCCTATGCGGGTCTGGCCGCGCTCGGCTATCAGTACGGTCCGGTCTTCCGGGGCATGCGCGCGGTGTGGCGGCGTGGTGAGGAGGTCTTCGCCGAAGTGGCCCTGCCGGATTCGGTGACCGACGCCGACGAGTACGGCCTGCATCCGGCGCTGCTGGACGCCGCCATGCAGACCGGTGCCGCGCTCACCGCCATGGCGCCGACCGAGGGCGGCGCGATCCGACTGCCTTTCGCCTGGGAGGGTGTGCGCCTGCACGCGGTCGGCGCTGCCGCGCTGCGCGTGCGGCTCAGCCCGGCCGGTCCGGATCGCATGCGCTGGCTGCTCGCCGACACCAATGGCAAGGCCGTCGCCACCGGAACCCTGCAGGTACGCTCGGTCACGGCGGGCAAACTCGCCGAACGTGGTCTGGCACAGCAGCAGGACTCGCTGTTCGGGGTGGACTGGCTGCCGGTGCCCACGCCCCGGGTGCGCTTCACCGCGCCGCCGGGCGCGTGGACGCTGGTCGGTTCGGCTGCGGGACTGGACCTTTCGGAATCGGAGCTGCGCACCGCCGGTGTCACCGCGCATGATTCGATGCCGGGGCTGGTCGCCGCGCTGGATCGCGGCGACGACGCGCCCGCGGTGGTACTGCTGTCGCGGGTGGATCAGCCCGCCGACGCGGTGGCCGACGGTACGGCCGCCATGCTCGAACAGATCCAAACCTGGCTGGCCGATGAGCGATTCGTGTCCACCCGGGTACTGGTGCTCATGCGCGGCACCCAGGCGGTGCGCGGTGGTGAGGACATCTCCGATCTGGCCGGCGCCGCGGTATGGGGTCTGCTGCGCAGTGCGCAATCGGAGAATCAGGGGCGGCTGATCCAGCTCGACCTCGGCCTCGGCGACGCCGGATTGGATATCCTCACCGTCGCGCTGCAAGCCGACGAACCCGAGCTGGCGCTGCGGGACGGCGAATTGCACGGTCGCCGGATTCGCCCGGCGGTCGATGCCGCCGCCCGCGACTCCGCTCTGCTGCAACGGCATTGGCGTCTGGACATCCCCCGCTCGGGCAACCTCGAGGACGCGGGCCCGATCGACGCCATCACCCCGGACCTGGACGATCTGGCACCGGACGCGGTGGCGGTGCGACTGCGGGCGGCCGGGCTCGGCTACCGCGAGGTCGCGCACGGTCTGGCACTGAACACCGCTCTGCGTTCGGCGAGCCCGTTCGAGGCGGCGGGCCTGGTGGTCGCCGTCGGCGCCGAGGTCACCGAATTCGCTTCCGGCGACCGGGTTTTCGGCTTCTTCGACGATATCTCGGCCACCTCGGTGACCGCCGCGCGGCGGCTCGCGCCGATACCCGCGCACCTGTCCTTCCAGCAGGCCGCGACGGTGCCGGTCGCCTTCGGCACCGCCCTGTACGCGCTGCGCGAGCAGGCCGCCGCGGTCCGTGGTGAATCGGTGCTGGTGCACGGCGGCGCGGGCGGGGTCGGCCTGGCCGCCCTCGCGCTGGCCCGGACGATGGGTTTGGAAGTGTTCGCCACGGCTCGTCCGCACAAATGGGATGCGTTGCGCGAGCTGGGCATACCGCATGAGCGGCTGGCCGATTCCCGCTCGGCGCGCTTCGCCGCCGAGTTCACCGCCGCCACCGGCGGGAGCGGGGTCGACCTCGTATTGAATACGCTGCCGGAGGAATTCACCGATCCCTCCCTGCACACCCTGGCCGCCGGTGGCCGGTTCATCGAAATCGGGCGCGCCGCCGTGCGCGATCCGGCGGAGGTCACCGCGCGTTTCCCGGGCATCGACTATCGCACCTTCGAACTGGGTGCATTGGAATCGGACACCCTGGGCACACTGCTGCGCGATATCGCCGACCTGCTCTCGGCGCACGAGATCGAACCGCTTCCCTTGACCGCCTTCGATATTCGGCGAGCGGGCGCGGCGCTGCGCCATATCGCCGAGACCCGCCAGATCGGCAAGGTGGTGCTCACCTGGCCCGCGGACTTCGATCCCGAGCGCACCGTACTCATCACCGGTGGCACCGGCAAGATCGGCGGTGTCATCGCCAGGCATCTGGTGACCCGCTATGGTGCGCGGCGACTGCTGCTGGCCGGTCGCAGTGGCCCGGCTGCGCCCGGCGCACGCGAATTGGCCGCCGAGTTGGGCGAACTCGGCGCTGAGGTCACCTTCGCCGCCTGTGATGTCGGCGACCGGGACGCGGTGCGCGACCTCATCGCCGCTGTGCCCCAGAATCATTCGATCGGTGCGGTGGTGCACATCGCCGCCACACTGGCCGATTCCACCTTCGCCGGTCTGACCCGGGCACACCTGGACCGGGTGCTGCACGCGAAAACCCTGGGGGCGCGGCATCTGCACGAGCTGACCACCGGTCTCGAGCTGTCGATGTTCGTGCTGTTCTCCTCCGCCGCGGGCGCTTTCGGCGCTCCGGGCCAGGCGAACTACGCGGCCGCGAACGTCTATCTGGACGCCCTCGCCCAGCATCGTGCCCACCTCGGGCTCCCGGCGGTGTCGATGGCCTGGGGCTGGTGGGAGCAGGAGACCTCCAATACCGATCAACTCGACGACAAGGACCGGGCGCGACTGGCCCGGATGGGCATCACGCCGATTCCCACCGCCGAGGCGCTCACCCTGTTCGACACCGGATTGGGCTGGGGCAGACCGTATGTGGTGCCGGTGGGCCTGGACGTCGCGCTGCTGCGCGCGGCCGCCTCGGTGGCCGAACTGCCGCCGTTCTTCCGCGCTCTGCTGCACACCCGCACCAAGGCGACCACCCAGCTCAACGATCCCGCGCAGCTGGCCAAACGACTGTCCGGGATGAGCCCGGAGCAGCAGCACGCGGTGGTGGTGGAGATGGTGAAGGTGCCGATCGCCATGGTGCTCGGCTACTCCTCCCCCGAATCCGTGCTGCCGGACCGGGAATTCACCGAAATGGGCATCGATTCGCTCAGCTCCATCGAACTGGGCAGCCATCTGCGCGCGCTCACCGGTGTCAAGCTGGCCAATTCGGTGATCTTCCAGTATCCGACGGTGAGCCTGCTCGCCCGGCACATTCTCGAACAGGTGACCCCCGCCGACGCCGAACTGGCCGGGCCGATCCTGGCGGAGGTGGCGATGCTCATCGATCGGCTGGCCGATATGCACGGCGATCGCGAGATACCCGCCGAACTGCTGGCCCGACTGACCGGCCCGCTCGAGCGCCTCGGCGTGGGCGCCGGGCACGCCGCGGTGGAGGTCGGATGAGCCGCTTCAGCGAGGATGTGTTCGTTCGAGTTCCGCAGGGCGACAAGGGCATCGTGACCGGTGCCCCGCACGCGCCGGTGCGGCACAGCTGGGCCGCGGTGCACCGGGCGGCCCGTGCCATGGCCGGCGGGCTCGCCGGGCGCGGAATCGGCGCGGGCAGTCCGGTGGCCATTCTGGCCGGACAGCCCGCCGATGTCGCGCCGCTGGTACAGGCGGTGTGGATGCGCGCCGCCTCGGTCACCATGCTGCACCAGCCCACCCCGCGCACCGATCTGGCGGCCTGGCTGGCGGACACACTGTCCGTGCTCGAACTGCTCGGCACCCGATCGGTCGTGGTGGCAACACCTTTCGAGGCCGCCATCGCGGTCCTGCGGGAGGCGGGCGTGACGGTGATCGAGATGGCGGAATTGCGCACGGCCGAGGCCGTCGAACCGGTGCACGCCGACGAGGACGCGATCGCGCTGTTGCAACTCACCTCCGGCTCGACCGGTGCCGCCAAGGCCGTCATGATCACCCATCGCAATCTGGACCGGAATTGGCGCTCGATCAGCGCCGTGGCCGCGTTCACCGACAGCGATGTGATGGTGAGCTGGCTGCCGTTCTCCCATGATTTCGGCATGATCGGGCTGCTCATGGGGCCCATGCAGGGCGGGTTGGACGCGGTGATCGTGACACCCGCGGACTTCCTCACCGATCCGCTGCTGTGGGCCGAGCTGATCACGCGATATCGCGGAAGTATCACCGCCGCACCGAATTTCGCCTATGCGCTGTGGGCGCGCAGTCTGGCCGAGGCGCCGGACGGCGCGTACGACCTGTCCAGTCTGCGCATCGCCTGCAATGGGGCCGAACCCATCGATATGGCGACCATGGCGGCGGTGAGCACCGCCGGACGCCGCTTCGGTCTGGCCGAGTCCGCGCTCACCGCCGCCTACGGTATGGCCGAGACAACCCTGGGCATCTCCCTGTCCACCATCGACGCGCCGATCACCGTGGACAGTGTCGACGCGCACGACCTCGAGGCGGACGGGCGGGCGCGGATCAGCACCGAACCGGAGGCCCGGCACTTCGCGGTCCTGGGCCGGCCGCTGCCCGGCCTGGGTCTGCGGGTGGTCGACGATTCCGGAGATCGACTGCCGCCCCGCATGGTCGGCGAACTCCAGGTGCGCGGTGAGGCGGTCACGCGCGGGTATCGCACCGGCGCGGGCGTGGTCCCGGCGATGGACGCCGAGAACTGGCTGGCCACAGGTGATCTGGGCTATCTCACCGAGACCGGGGAGATCGTGGTGTGCGGGCGCACCAAGGATGTGATCATTGTCGGCGGACGCAATATCTTCCCCACCGATATCGAGCGCGCCGCCTGCCGGGTGTCCGGGGTGCGGCAGGGCAATGCCGTCGCGGTCGGCCTGCGCCGCGCCGATCATCGCGAACAGTTCGCGGTGGTGGTGGAATCCCGGCTGCACGCCGATGCCGAAGCGGTGGAACGGATTCGGGCCGAGATCGCCCGCACCGTCTACGCCGAGATCGGCATCGGACCCCGCCATGTCACCGTGCTGCGGCCGGGCGCGCTGCCCAAGACGCCCTCGGGCAAACTGCGGCGCGCGGCCACCGCGGCGCTGCTCGGCGGTGCGCGGTGAGCGCCGCCGTACTGGCGGTGAGCGATCTGCACCTGGGGCATCGCGGCAATCGTGAAGTGGTGCAGGGTATTCGGTCGAACGATCCCGGCGACTGGCTGATCGTGGCAGGTGATGTCGCGGAGAAGACAGCCGATATCCGCTGGGCGCTGACCCTGCTGCGGGAGCGTTTCGCCAAGGTCGTCTGGGTGCCCGGGAACCACGAATTGTGGACCACCGCACTCGATCCCGAACAATTGCGCGGCGAGGGCAGATACCGGCACCTGGTGGAACTGTGCCGCGAGATCGACGTGCTCACCCCCGAGGACGAGTATCCGCGCTGGGACGGCGCGGGCGGACCGGCCGTGCTGGTGCCCATGTTCCTGCTCTACGACCACTCCTTCCTGCCCGCCGGGGCCGCCACCGCGCGAGACGGACTGCGCATCGCCGAACAGCGCGGTGTGGTCGCCGTCGATGAACAACTCCTGGTCGCCGCACCCCATGCGTCCAAGGCCGAGTGGTGCCGCGAACGGGTGCGCTATACCGCCGCACGACTGGACGCCCTGGACCCGGCGATGCCGCTGGTGCTGATCAACCATTTCCCGCTGGTGCGCGACCCCACCCTGCTGATGGCCCCACCCGAATTCGCCCTGTGGTGCGGCACCACCCTGACCGCCGACTGGCACCGGCGCTACCGCACGATCTGCGCGGTCTACGGCCATCTGCACCTACCGCGCACCGACTACTACGACGGGGTGCGCTTCGAGGAGGTCTCGCTCGGCTATCCGCGCGAATGGCAGCGCCGCGGCCTGCCCGATCCGCTGCCGCGCCGGATTCTGCCCGCCCCGGACCGTTCTCGCTTCGCCCTCGACAGCTGGGGGCGGCGACTGGCCGGGCGGGCACTGCGCGCCGCCCGCGAGCACAGCACCGTTCCCGACAGGAGAACCGATCGATGACCGCACCTCGAGATGAACTCGAACGGGAATTGGGCGGGCCGTTCACCGCGCTCTACCTGCTCCCCGAACCGCAGTGCGCGGACCTGCTCGACATGATCCGCACCGCACCGGATCGCGAGCGCAGCGCCATGGACGCGGCCGTGGAAGCCAAGCTCGCCACCCTGCCCCGGGGTACCCGGGCCGCGGCCCGCGTCATGGCCTACGGCTGGAAACGCACCGTGCGACTGCGCTTCTCCCGAGCGGAGCGCCCGTGAGCGACGCGCTGACCGAGGAACTGCACCGACTGGCGCACATCCTGCACGTACCCCCCGAACGCGTGGAACACCTGGCGCAGCTGGGTTACGAACACGCCTTCGCACTGCGCCGGCGCGTCACGATCGCGCTCGCCGATCGCTATGCCGACGACCACCGGCGACTGCGGCTCTATCGCCGGTTCATCCCGTTGCGCGTGAGTCTGCCGCTGGCGGCGAAGATCCTGCCGCCCAGGCTGATCGGGCGCGCGGCCAGCAGTGTGGTGGACGCCCGGGATATGGAGCGCGCGCTGCTGGTGCTGGCCCGGCTCGATCCGGCCGTGGTCGCGGACGCCGCGCCGTACATGGATCCGCGCACGATCGCGCGCTTCGCCCATCTCGCGCCGCCCGCGCTGGTCAACGGTTTGATGCTGGAGTTGCTCGCGCGCAAGGACTTCAGTACCGCCGACCTGTTCGTGGACTTCGTCGACCCCGCCGTACTGGAAGCCGAGCAATCATGAACCAACCGTTGATCGGCGATATCTCCGATACCGCGCGCTGGGTGGCGGCCTATCGGGCCGCCGAATCCGAACGTCCGGACGCGCTGTTCCACGATCGGCTCGCCGATCGGCTCGCCGGGGCACGCGGACACGCCATCGCGGACGGTCCGGTGGCTCCGCGCGGCGGTCGTAACGGCTGGCCGCAGGTGGTGCGCACCAGACTCATCGACGATCTGATCGGCCGCGCGCTGGCGCAGGGCTGCGACCGCGTGATCAATCTCGCCGCGGGTCTGGACACCCGGCCCTATCGGCTCGAATTGCCCACGGGACTGCGCTGGTACGAAGCCGACCTGCCCGGACTCGTGGCCGAGAAGACTCGCCTGCTGGCCGAGGAGACGCCCGGCTGCACCGTGGTGCGGCGCGCCGTGGACGTCACCGATGACACCGCCTGCCGGGCATTCCTGTCCGAGGCCACCGACGGCGCGCGGCACGCGCTGATCATCACCGAGGGACTGCTCCCCTATCTGACCCCGGAACAGGTACGCGGGCTCGGCGCGCTACTGCGGCAGCCCGCCGTGGAGTGGTGGCTGCTCGATATCTACTCGCCGATGATGCGGCGCGCGGTGAATCTCACCATGGGCGAGCAGTTGGGCAGTGCCCGTTGGCAATTCGCCCCGGTCGAGGGTGTGCGCTTCTTCACCGGGTGGACCGCGCTGGAGACCGAATCGCTCTTCGAGGCCGCCGCCCGCTGGAAACGCTCACCACCCTTCGTGCGCCTGCACGCCCGGCTGCCGAGCCTCGGCACCCCGGACCGGCCCGGGCGGATCAGCCTGTGGTCCGGCGCGGTTCGACTGAAAAATACTGTGAGGGAAGAACAGTGACGGCACAGCACACCGAACGACCCGATCACGAGATCATCATCATCGGCGCGGGCTTCGGCGGTCTCGGGGTGGCGATCGAGCTGAAGGCCGCCGGAATGGACGACTTCGTCATCCTCGAACGCGCCGCCGATATCGGCGGCACCTGGCGGGACAATGTGTATCCCGGTGCGGGCGTTGATGTTCCGTCATGGAACTACTGCTATTCGTTCGAGCCGAATCAGGAATGGGGGCACTGGTTCGCCAAGGGGCCCGAACTGAAGGCGTACGCCGATCACTGCGCCGACAAGTACGGCCTGCGACCGCATCTGCGCCTGAACACCACGGTCAAACAGGCCGAATTCGATGAGGGCACGCACCGCTGGACGGTCGATACCGAAGGGCTGGGGCCGATTACGGCCCGATACGTCGTCTTCGCCTACGGCGGGCTCACCATACCCAAACGCCCCGATATCCCCGGCCTGGACGATTTCGCGGGCACCACCATGCACAGCGCGCGCTGGGATCGGGACTATGCGCCGGGCGGCGAGCGGGTGGCGGTCATCGGCACCGGATCGTCCGCCGCACAACTCATTCCGGAGTTGGCCGAGCAGGCCCGCACGCTCGCCGTCTTCCAGCGCACGCCCATCTGGGCCGTGCCCGCCATGGACTTCCGCATTCCGCGGCCGCTGCGCTGGTTCCTGAAGAAGGTGCCGCAGGCCTGGATTCCGTTCCGCATCGCCTCGGTGCTGATGATCGAGAGCTTTTTCCTGTTCGGCATCAGATTCAAGATTCCGGCCATGGTGCGCATGGTGGAATGGGCGGGCCTGGCGCTCATGCGCCGACAGGTGCGTGATCGGGAAATCCGCCGCAAGCTCACCCCGAATTACCGCTTCGGCTGCAAGTTTCCGACCTTCTCCAATCGGTACTACCGCACCTTCGCGCGCGAGAACGTCGAACTGGTCACCGATCCGATCGAACGGATCACCCCGACCGGCGTGCTGACCGGCGACGGTGTGCACCATGAGATCGACACCCTGGTACTGGCCACCGGGTTCTACATCTACGAGCGCGGGGCCGCGCCGCCGTTCCCGATCGTCAATGGCGCGGGCACCGATATGGGCGACCATTTCCAGACCCATCGCTGGTCCGCCTACGAGGGGGTGACCGTCCCCGGCTGGCCCAACGGCTTCTGGGTGCTCGGCCCCTATTCGGTCACCGGGTCGTACTTCCTGATGGTGGAGAACACCGCCCGCCATGCCATTCGGTGCATGCGCGAGGCAAGGCGGCGCTCGAGTACGCGCGTCGAGATCGGCCGGCGACCGCACGACGCGTACTTCGAGGAGATGGTGCGCAGGCAGTCCACCTCCATCTTCTACACCTCCAATTGCGCCGACTCGCACAGCTTCTACTTCGACAAGTTCGGCGACGTGCCGCTCATCCGGCCCGCCACCGGGGCCGAAGCCTGGTGGCGGGCACGGCGATTCCCGCTGGACGACTACACCTTCACCGCACGGGAGAGCACCCCCTCATGAGCACCGCATCGCCGGAACCGACCCTGGTCGCCGGTATGACCAATACCGAACTCGTCGAGGCGCTACCGGAATTGGCCGCCGACGCGGCCGCGCGCTCCGCCACGCTGGCGACCGAGCTGCAACGGTGGTCGCGAGACTGGTTACGGGCGTGGAACTCCCAGGATCTGGAGGCGGTACTGGCACTGGTCACCGACGATATCGTCTGCACCGATCCCGCACTCTGCGGAGAATCGGTCACGGGTAAGGCCGCGTTCCGCGACTACGTGCTGATGACCTGGCGTGCCTTTCCCGATATTCACTTCGAGCTCGCGGGCACGCCGTACCTACCGCTCATCGGCACCGGCATGGCCGCGCCGTGGCGGGCGCGCGGCACCTTCGGCGGCGATCTCGGCGGTGGACCGTCTCCGCTCGGGCTCGCACCCACCGGCCGCTCGTTCGACACCACCGGGGTCGACCTCTACGAACTCCACGACGGCCGACTCCGCACCTGGACCAGCGTCGCGGATCTGATGGAGCTGGCCCGGCAGATCGGCATGCTGCCCGAGGCGCGAAGTCCGCTCTTCCGCTTCGCGATTCGCGCCCAGCGGCTCGGCGCTCCACTGCTGCGCGCCTATCTGCGCCTGCGCGGGCGCGGCTGACCTCGCCCCGCGCGTTCCGGCGGTCAACGACGATGGCGGGGATCGAGCGGGCGCGGGTTGAACTGCTCGGTCGGAAAGTCGTCGGCGCGGAACCTGGGCAGCGGTATCGGATCCTCGGGGTCGCTCGGCCAGAACCGGCTGGCGTACTGACCCCGAATCCGGCTCAGATCCGGTTCGTCGATATCGGTGATGCCGACCTGGAAGAACATGAGCATGGTGGCCATGCTCACCGCGATGATCAACGGCGTCAGCAGCTGATTCGCCTGGGCGCCCGCGGGCGCGTGCATATGTTCGGCGACGTGGGCGCGCATGGCGAACATGCCGGTGTAATGCATGCCGCACACCGCGATTCCCATGATGAGGGCGGCGCCCACGGTCGCCACGATGCCCTCCACGTGCAGCGCGAACCAGAGCGCGGCGATGGCAGCGACAATGGCGATGACCAGGGACAGCAGCACTATCCACGGGTCGTATTGCACGGTCACATCGGTTTTCATGGCGTACATGCCCGCGTAGTGCATGGCCGCCACCCCGAGACCGGTGATCGCGCCGCCGGTGATCAGCGCGAACCATTCGCCGCCGCGCCGATGCACCACGATCGAAAGACCAAGCCACACAACGCCCATGGCGATCACCGCGCTCAACACGGTGACCGGGACGTTGTAGCGGATGGTGGCGTCACGCACCGAGAAACCGAGCATGGCGATGAAGTGCATGACCCAGATTCCGGTGCCGCCCAAGGCAACCGCACCGGTGACGATCCAGCCGCGATGCCCCGCCTGACTGCGCGCCCGAACCATACAGCGCAATGCCAGCAACGAGCCGACGACGGACATCAGATACGCGAGCGTGGGGGTCAACCAACCATAGGTGAACTGGTCGATTTCCAGCATGCGGGCTCCTTGCCAGATCACTGTGAGTCGGCAGAAACAGCGGCGACTGTGGCGAACAGTAGCGAGGAAGCACCAGGTAGTAAATTTGCCGCAGCACAATACTGGAAAAGTAGCTGGCGTTTGCTGGGGCACAATTTCGCAGGAAAATCGGGGTGTGACCCAGCGCACAAAGCATTTCGCGCACGCGTATTGCGCCCTTGACGGCAGCGATCACAGCAACCTGCTGGAATACCGCTGCCGCACAGTCGATCAGGTCAGGATTTCAGGTATGCCAGCGCGGCGTGCAGACGGTCGACGAAGGATTGCTGGGCGTCGGCGAGGTGTGGGTGATCCTTGGCGAATTCCTCCCAGTCGGCGCTGTGGTCGAGATCGCCGAGCAGGCGCGGCAACCACGCACCGCCGGTGTCCTGGCCGAGCACCGTGGCGAGCAATTCGTAAGGGAGGCGGCAGTTCTCGGCGAGCAGGACCGCGTCGTAGAAATCCTTGCCCTCGGGGTGGACGTCGGTTGTCAGCCAGGCAGCTTCCAGGCGAGGGAGAGCTCGGGGGTGGCGGTCAGCAGGTGTGACGACGGGCCCGGGTGCGACAGTCGGGGCAGGTCGGACCAGGTCGGTGGTTGCGGGATCGTCTCGTTGAAGACGAAATCGAGTTGTACGGTGCCGGAAGGTATTTCAGCGTCGATCGCGGTCCAGGGCAGTACCAGGCGGCGACCGGGAACGCGATCGTAGGTCCAGATGTAGTCGGAGAGCGCATCTTCCGGACGCAATCGGACCGTGCTGTCCGAGGCCGCCGCGACGAGTTCGGCGCGGCGGGCGATATCGGCGAACATATCGTCGGTGGCGGGCTCGTCGACCTGCCATTTCATCGGCAGCACAATGAAATCCACATCACCGGGCTCCCTGGCGGCCGCGCCGAACCAGGCGGCGAGCAGAACACTGCCGCGCAGCATCAGCTGCCCCGCCCACGGTGAATCCGCGACGGCGGCGAGGATGTGGTCGATGGCTTCGCGGCGCGCCGCGAACCAGGCCGCGCCACGGCCGGGATCGGCGAAATGCGGTTCGCTCAAACGCATTCCGAAGGAGTACTCGGCCATCGCGGGATCGAAGACCGGATGCTGGACGACACCCGCGTCCGGTACCGGGGACAGCGTGCGCGGCAGACCCTTGGCCGCCCGGACCTGCTCGGTCGGCGGTTCGGCGGGTACCACCTGGTCGGCCTGCCACGGGCCGTGCCGGAATTCGTTCCACGGAGTGGCGGTCATGACGGTTCCCCGTTCTCGTCGATCCACCCGTCGTCGATGGATTCATCACTGTCGTAGACGACGAATTCGCGTTCGACGGACTGTATTTCGTAATTCCCGACGGTCAGCGCGGTCAGCAGATCGCGCAGCCGGGCGTCGGCGACCGGGTCGCCGACCGAGCGGCAACGCTGGGTGACGAAGCGTTCGGCACGGCCGTCGGAGCGAACGCGCCGCGCGTTCGCGGACAGATGCGCCGCGTGGGCGACCGCGATCGCGGTGAGCGCGGCGGGATCGGCCTGTGGGTCGAGCACCAGTTTCACATGATGTTCGAAGTAGTAGCCCGGTCCCAGCGCCAGCGCCTCGGCAGCCGTGACGGGCACCCCCGTCGCCCACGGCGTCGACTCGATCTTCGTGCGGCACAACGGGAATCCCGCGCCGGTCAGGCGCGCCGCCAGCTCGGCCACCGAATCCCGCACCGACGCGAAGGTTCCCGAATACCGTGCGGTCAGCATCGGCTGATCCCGAACGCGCCCGCGCGCCAGCCGGATATGGGTGAACTTCAATTCCTGTGCGGCGGCGTGCCGTTCGAGCGCCGCCAGGCTGGTCGCGTCATCGGCGCGCACGGTCAGGTGCGCCTCGAAATCACCCTGGAATATCGGTGGAGCTGTCATCACGACCATATGCTCGCAAATCGAACGGGGCCGCGTCGCGGGAGTTTTCGCGCCCCGGTAATACGACACCGCCGGGCGGCCCTCGAAAGGGCCACCCGGCGGCGCGAATTCGGTGAGCGGGGCCGATTACCAGCCGCGCTCGGCGAGCCGGTGCGGCTGCGGGATCTCATCGACATTGATGCCGACCATGGCCTCACCCAGCCCGCGCGAGACCTTGGCGAGCACATCCGGGTCGTCGTAGAACGTGGTGGCCTTGACGATGGCGGCGGCACGCTGGGCCGGGTTGCCGGACTTGAAGATGCCCGAGCCGACGAACACACCCTCGGCGCCGAGCTGCATCATCATGGCGGCGTCGGCGGGGGTGGCGATACCGCCGGCGGTGAACAGCACCACGGGCAGCTTGCCGGTCTGGGCCACTTCCTTGACCAGCTCGTACGGGGCCTGGAGTTCCTTGGCGGCGACGAACAGCTCGTCCTCGGGCAGGGTGCTCAGGCGACGCAGCTCACCGCGGATCTTGCGCATGTGGGTGGTGGCGTTGGAGACGTCACCGGTGCCGGCCTCACCCTTGGAGCGGATCATGGCCGCGCCCTCGGTGATCCGGCGCAGCGCCTCGCCCAGGTTGGTCGCGCCACAGACGAAGGGAACGGTGAAGTTCCACTTGTCGATGTGGTTGGCGTAGTCGGCCGGGGTCAGCACCTCGGACTCGTCGATGTAGTCGACGCCGAGCGACTGCAGCACCTGGGCCTCGACGAAGTGGCCGATGCGCGCCTTGGCCATGACCGGGATGGAGACCGCGGAGATGATGCCGTCGATCATGTCCGGATCGGACATGCGGGAGACGCCACCCTGGGCGCGGATATCGGCGGGCACCCGCTCCAGCGCCATGACGGCTACCGCGCCGGCATCTTCGGCGATCTTGGCCTGGTCGGGGGTGACGACATCCATGATCACACCGCCCTTCAGCATCTCGGCCATGCCGCGCTTCACGCGGGCGGTGCCGATGGAGGGGGTGGTGTCGGACGAGGTCACGGCGAACTCCTGTGTCATCTGGGCCAATCGAATCGGAAACGAACACTCCGAGTCTAGGCGGCGCGATCAGGCCACTTCATAGCCAGTCGGACACGACTGGACTGCTTGCGGTCAAGCCTGTTAGCCGGGTCACAGCTTACGGGCTATCGCGCCGCTACAGGAGACAGGCGCAGCACCGAATCCATCCGGCGGGTCAGGGTCGAGGGGCCGACGAACTCCAGGCGGCCGGTGCGCACCGCATGGTGGATGGGCACCCGGCCCAGCCACACCTGATAGAGCGAACTCACATCGGAGGTAATGGTCACGTGCACCGGATAGCCCGGATCGGAATCGCAGACCGAGGGCACCCCGGACTCCACCACGATCCAGTAGCGATGCGGATCATCGGTGAATCGGACCCCGAGCACATGGCGTTTGCCGGGGAATGACGAGGTGTCCAGCCGGGTATGCATCCACCACACCAGCAACTGGGCGTCCAGTTCCTCCGGTTCGGGTTCGCCGAAGGTCCAGCGCGCTCCCCACGCGCCCAATCCGAACAGGATCGGCTCGAGCTGATATCCGGCATCGGTGAGCAGATAGCGACCGTCCTCGGTCTTGGACACCAGCCCCGCGCGCTCGAACCGGCGCAGGCGGCGGGTCAGCAGACTGCGCGAGAGTCCGGGCAGTCCGCGCGCCAGATCATTGAATCGTGAAGTGCCGGTGAGTAAATCGCGCAGGATGAGCAGTGACCAGCGCTCACCGAGCAGATCCAGCGCGCGGGAGATCGGACAGTACTGGCCGTAACCGGCGGGAGCGATCGTCGACAAGGGGCACCTCGTTATCGTCGGCGGGGAGTCCACTTTATGGACTATTCGGTTATCGCGCCGGTCCATAACTTCGGAAACATGACATCGACTGTTCCGGAAACCACCACCCGCGACTGGATCGCCACCGCCACCGCCGTGGGCGAGGATCTGCTCGACGGAGTCGGCGAACGCGACCGCACCGGCGAGCTCGCCGTCGCCGCCTACGATCTGCTGCGTTCCTCCGGGCTCAGCCGGGCGCTGGTGCCCGCCGAGTTCGGCGGCGGCGGGGCCACCCACCGCGAGATGGGCGAGATACTGCGCGAACTCGGGCGGCACGATCCGTCCCTCGCGGTCGCCTTCGCCATGCATTCGCATCTGGTCGCCGCGCAGGTGTGGCGGCATAAGCACGGCATCGACGCGCGGCCGGTATTCGAGAAGGTGGTGGCCGGGGCGATCCTGGTCAGCACCGGGGCCTCGGACTGGGTCGACTCCAATGGCAGCGCGGTGCGCGTCGAGGGCGGCTATCGGGTGACCGCGCGCAAGGCTCCGGCCAGCGGATGCGAGGCGGGGACCATCGCGGTGAGCAGTATCCGCTGGGATGAGGCACCCGAGGGCCCCAAGGTGCTGCATTTCGCGGTGCCGTTCACCGCCGATGGGGTGCGCATCGAAACGACTTGGGACACACTGGGATTGCGCGCCAGCGGATCACATACGGTGATCTTCGAGGATGTATTCGTGCCCGATGCGGCGGTCTCGCTGATCCGCCCGGCCGATGTGTGGCCGCCGATCCTCAATGTGGTGATCGGTGCGGCCATGCCACTGGTGATGGCCGCGTACCTCGGAATCGCGGACCGCGCGGTGGAATTGGCGACCGATATGGTCGCGGGCCGCGCGGACGCGCACACCGTGCAACTCGCGGGCGAGATGATGAATTCGTACACCACGGCCGCCGACCTCATCGACGCCATGTTCACCGGATCGGACGATCTGCGTTTCGCCAATACCGATGACCATGCCGCCAAAACGCTGAGCCGCAAGACCGTGGCCGCGGACGCACTGGTGCAGACGGTGCGCCTGGCCATCGAAACCGTTGGCGGCGCGGGGTATTCGCGCGGCTGTCCGCTGGAAATGTGGTACCGCGATATCCACGGCTGCCTGTTCCATCCGCTGCCGCGCGCCAAGCAGACCCGGTTCACCGGGCAGATCATGCTCGGGCATTCCCCGCGCGCCTGACGACACGCTTTACGGGCTGGTCGTGCCCAGCGGGTTGATCACCAGCATGGTGGCCCAATATTGCGCCGCGGATTCGCCCACGTACGGCACCAGAAAGTCGTAGAGCAGATAAGACACGAAATCCATCACCTTCCACACGCGGTTCGCCGAATCTCATACCCGGCAAACCGCCTCGACCCTAACCGAGATGCGCGATCGCCACATCCCGATCCTGTGAATGCCCATCGCGCGCGACCGGAAACCCCCGGCAACCGATCCGGGGGAAATTCCGGAAGCCCTTCCGCGGCAGTCCAGTTGCGGGCGCTCGAGTGATCAGTCCCAGCGATCGATGGTGTAGCGGGTACGGATTCCATCCGCCGTGACCCGGAAATCATGACCTCGGGAATCGCCCTTGGACAGGATCAGGCCGCATACCTGCGCCGCATCGCGGCCCGCCACCACCGCGCCGGTGGTGTGGGCCTCCAAGGTTGTGCGGATCTCATGCAGCTCGGCGCGCAGGTATTCGGGGAAGAAACCCGCGCCCCCGCTGTACCCGGTATCGGTCGCACCGGCCAGCGCGAACAACACCGCCTGTTCGCGGCCGGTGCGATCGGGCCCGTACCAGTTCGCCGGATGCGGGACGACCGCCGTCACTTCGCGGAACTCGCCGGGGCGCAGGCCCCAGCGCGCGGGCACGGAACCCTTGACGTAGACGTACCAGGTCACCGGATTGCGGCGATCGGCACGATCCCACTGAATGATCGGCGGCGCTTCGGGATTCGCGGCCGTCACCATCGCGCCGTAGCTGGTGGCAGCCTCCCGAACCTGGTATTCGACGCGCTGCGCGGTGGGCAGTACGGTGCGCGCGAACTTCTCCCACGTCATCACCACCGGATCGGTGTCGAGATCCACTGCGCCACCGCGCTTTCCGGCGGGCACGAGGTGCGCGAACACGCCACCGGACCGTGACTCGGGCGCATCGGCCGATGCGATTCCGGGCTCGGGCACTCGACCCGGGGCGTCGGCGGAGGCGGCCGCGCCCGCAGCGGGCGCACCCGCGGCGAGTATCGCGGCGAACAGCGCATTGTGCTGCGGCGCATGCCATATCGGCCGCACGTCGGCGAGTTTCGCGAAGCGGCGGTCCAGCGATCCGGCGGCCCGCAATTCACCGATGACCTGCTCGGCGCGCGCGATCATGGCCGCGGTCGGCGCGGCCGTGGGGCGGCGATACCGCAGCGGATCCATCTTCTCGGCGAAGCGGCGCCGCACGCTGTCGAAGGGCAGGCCCTCGGCGAGATCGGTGAGCAGGGTGCCGATCATGCCGCTCTTGACGTGAGCGTATCCGGCCGGTGCGGTGGCGGCCGCCAATCGAATGAGGTTGTCGCGCCGCGCCTGCGCGACGGTATCGCGACCTCGCACCCCGTCGAGCGTGCGATGCAATTCCAGCAGCCAGGTGGCGACGCCGAGAATGGTGTCCGAGCGATAGAGCTGCTCGGTGCGCAGCAGCGCCACGGCCTGTTTCACCACGGGCTCGGGGAATTCACCGAGTGCGCGCCGCAGGGTTTCGGCATCCGCATTCTTGGCGGCGATGTACTGGCGGGTGGTCTGCAGCGGGGTCGGACCATGCACCGCGTGCTCGGGCGGGGTCAGCGCGAGATGGGTCCAGCCGCCTCGCTCGGCACGGCCCCACTGCCGCCCTTCGGAACGGAACAACGAGGTGATCGGGGCCCGCTCAACCCACTCCCGCATGGCCGCAACGGCTTTCGAGAATTCCGGAGGTACGCCTGATATCGCCCACAGTGCGGATTCGGAATCGCCTCCGGCAGCGATGCGCACCATGCCGCCGTAGCGCCGCACGAAGGCGCGGCAGGTGCCGCACGCGTGCTCGGCCGCCAATTCCGGCGGCAACGCGCCGAGGAAGACCTCGAACAATCCCTCGGTCGCCACGGTGAACACTTCGGTGCGCTCGGCGAGCTGCGACTGGAATCGAGCGCGCACGGCGTCGAGGAATTCGTCGTATCGGTCATCGATGGGCGCTGCTGCCGGCCCTGCGACTTGCGTTGTCATGATTCTGGTTTCGCCCCCTCGTGCGACTAGCTGGATCCGACCATAGCGCCCGCCCGTCCTCGCCCCCAGCGGATATCCCGCCCCGGAAATATCGGTTTGCCCGCGACGGCGAGACGCCCCAAGATCAACGGCGATGAGTGAAGAATTGGAACAGGCCCGGCAGCTACTCGCGGAAGGCGATGTGCCGGGGGCGGTGCGCACGCTGCGCCCCATCGCGGATCGGACGCCGCTGCGCGAACTCGCCGATATCGTGGTCCCACTGGCTCGCGCCGTCGAGTTCGAGGATCTCGCCGTCGCGGCCGAGGCCGCGATCGAACTGCCCTCGGATGCGAAGGCGCTCACCACTTTCGGCTACGAGTGCATCGAACGCGGCATCTCCTTCCTGGCGATTCCGGTACTGCGCGAGGCCGTGCGACTCGATCCGGGATCCGCGCTCGCGCTCAATGAACTCGTGACCGCGTTCGAGGACGAATACCGGCACCACGAAGCCGTCGAGACGCTGCTGGCGCACGAGGCGTCGCTGCGGCCCTGGCCGGATCGCTATCTGCTGATCTACAACGCCATCCTGTCCGGTGATCTCGACCGTGCGCGTGCGGAATTCGCGACGCTGCCGCCGCCGGAGGATGAGCGGTGGCTGTTCGCCCGCGACCGCGTGGCGCGCATGCTCGAGCGCTCGGACAATGCCCGGACCAGCACCCCGCTCGACTGGACCGATCTGCGCGGCTGGCATTTCACCCTGACGGGCGGGTACCTCGGCACGCTGTCGCCGTACGGCTTCACGGCCGGAATGACCGGGCGCTGGGCCTATCTCGGCGATGGTCCGGAGCTATGCCGGTACAGCCTGAACCGATTGGCGCTGACCCTGTCGGCCACCGGACACACGCCGCGATGGGTTTCGCTGCTGCCGGGCCGAGCCGACCGCGTACTCGGCATGGCCGCGGCCCAGCTGCTCGCCCTGCCGACCCAGCCGTACGAACCTGGCGGTGTGGACACCCTGGTGATCGCCTACGACCTGAACGAATTGGACCACGATCTGGCGCGCACCCTGCATGAGCGCACCGCCGGGCAGATCCTGTTCGAACACGCCAGCTGCTGGACTCAGCCGCCCGCCGTCAGCGCGGATATCA
This sequence comes from Nocardia sp. NPDC058058, assembly GCF_042885355.1. Lineage (NCBI taxonomy): Bacteria > Bacillati > Actinomycetota > Actinomycetes > Mycobacteriales > Nocardiaceae > Nocardia > Nocardia sp. NPDC058058. The sequence goes on from NZ_JBHVSA010000001.1 coordinate 1,933,054, forward strand.
CCGGGTTGCTGGCACAGCGCGTCAACGACCCGTGGTCACCGGGATTCCGCGTCGACGGTGCGCCCGCCGAGCCCGATACCCGGTCCGAGGATGAACTCGTGGCGGAGATCGTCCGGGCGGTTGGCACACCGGATCCCGGCGACGGCGCCACCCCGCCCGATACGGATGCCGATTTCACCGCGTTCGTCGCCGCGACCCGGGACACCTGGTTGCGCGGCCCCCGCACCCGGCTCAATTCGCCCGGACCGGTGCGCAGTTCATCGTTCGGCTGAGATGTCGCGGCGACCCGGGCGGAGTTAACGTCGTAGCCTGAGTCGCATTGTTCGTCGTGACATCGGTCGTGCCTTCAATCGGAACCGCAGGCGTATTGCGTGTCGCAGGCGGAGTCGTAGTCGCAGGCAAATCGCAGGTGCGGCGCGAACGCGATCCTCGACACACCTCCACGCCACCACCCGGGGCCCGGGCGCACACCGAAGGAATCAGCGTGTGCGCGCGGGCTTTTCGGCGAACCGCAGTTCCATGCTGACCGGAATGATCTCGACCTCGAGGGCTTGACGCAGCCGCGGGACGGCTTCGCCGAAGATACGGCGGCGCAGCGCGGTCAGGTCCGCGCCGGGTTCGGCGGTGACGATGAGATGCAGGTCGGGGGCGCTGCCCGGACCGGAGAGCACGGCCGAGACCTCGCGGACCTCGGAGTAGCGCTCGATATCGGCCGCTATCGCATCGGCCGCGACCGAGGACGCCAGCAGCGTCGCCCCGGCGGAATTGCCGTGCGACAGCTCCCATTCCACCGCGCGCGGCAATCGGAACACCTGGGCGAGCAGCCAGCGCAGGCACAGCACGCCCAGCGCCACCGCGCACAGCACGATGACCAGCAGTACCCAGTCCGGTGGTGCGCCGGTGCCCGGCACCAGCGCACCGTCCGCATCGATCCAGCCGATACCGCCGCGATTCGCGGCGATGGCGTAGCCGCCCACGGCCAGCAACAGCAAACCCGCGAGCGCGAGCACTGCCCGGTTCAGCCGGGCGGGACGATTGAGTTCGGTCATCTATCGCTCCTGTTTCCGGTGCGATCGCAGTCGGGTCCGCACCGGCGCGCGCGACGCCGGTGCGATGCGGTCCAGGGCCCCGGTCACGGCATCGCGCATGGCGCTGTCGAGGCCATCGGTCTCGGCCCGGCCGGTTGCCGCCGAGACGTGAATCCGCTTGCCGCCCATGCGGACCCGGGCAGATTCCACACCGTGCACGGCGCCGGCCGCACGACGCAGCGCGGCACGCAGCCCACGGCGCGATATCCCGGCGGGGCTGCCGTCGAGTTCTTCCAGCGGTACCACCACCGGACGTCCGGGCACGACGGCGACCAGCAGCAACACCAGCCCCGCCGCGGCGATCGCGATACCCGCGCCGAGCACCAGGGCATCGTCCCAATGGGTGTCGCGCAATCGCCGCGCCACGGCGTCGTAAGACACCAGTTCCCGGCGGCCGAGTAGCCGCTCGGACAGCGAGATCACCGCGACGACGCACAGGGTCAGCAGCACCAGCGCCAGCAGTACAGCCGGTACAACCCGGCGCGGCAGGCGCGTCATCGCACCCTCGCGTCCACGGAATCGTGTGCCGTGGAATGCGATTCGACCACCATCTCGGACACGGAGATATCGAGTCCGGTCACCGTCAGCCCGGCGAGTTCGGCCGTGCGCCGGATCAGATGCTCGCGGCATTGCTCCGCGATCCGCGCCACCGGCAGCGGATACCGGATCGGCAAGCGCACCGACAGCACCGCCGACTCACCGGTCACCCGGGCATCGACCGTGACCCGGCCCCGCACCCCGTCGACCTCCCGGGCGGCATGCGCCGCAATGCGCTGTACGGCACGTTCACTCACCGTCGTCCGGCCCGCGGGCTCATGCACGACGGTGTCGGTCATCGCCTGCCCCGGTCCCGGACCGAACGCAGCAAACCGGACAGATCTATCTCACCGTCGAGCCAGCGCCCGGCCAGCAGTCCCAGCCCGGCGAACACCAGCACGATGGCGAACGCGCCGAGACCGCCGAAGGCCGCGGCGAATCCGAGCGCGATGCCGACGGCCAGGCATATCGATGTGGCGTTCATCTGCGACTCCTCAACGAGGCGGGCACTATTGGACGCGGGTGGCGGCGGAGGAGGTGTCGTCGTCCTCGGGGATGTAGACGTCATTGACATTGATATTGACCTCGACCACTTCGAGTCCGGTCATCTGCTCGATCGCGGCGATCACACTGCGGCGAATGGAACGCGCCAATTCCGCGATGGCGACGCCGTATTCGACGACGATCTCCAGATCGACCGCGGCCTGGGTCTCCCCCACCTCGACCGAAACGCCCTGTCCCACACTGGCGGACGCACCGGGAATGCGATCGCGGATCGCGCCGAACGCGCGCGCGGTGCCGCCGCCCAGATCGTGCACGCCGCGCACATTGCGCGCGGCCAGACCGGCCACCTTCTGCACCACGATATCGGCGATGGTGGTGGTGCCCTGATCGCTGTGCAGTTCGCTCTTGGTCGTCGACGCGGGCTTTCTGCCGGTGTCGGCGGGTGTTTCGCTCTTGCTCTTATCGGTTGCGGTGGTAGTCATGCCTGCCTCCAATTCGCTTGTGCTGAAACGGGTCACACGGGAAATCAGGGGGATGCGGTCTCGAACGCGCTCGCGGCGAGCCGCGTGACCACCATGCGGATGGTGGCATCGGCCCAGGCGGTATCGGCCAGCAGCGGCCGCACCGCCTCGGACAGTCGGTCCAGTAGCGCGGGCAGTGGCAAAGCTGTTGCCACCACCCGGATTTCGATGGTTCCGGCAATGAAGTCGATGGCGGTGTTGCGGCCCGGCCAGGGCAGGCCGCCGGTGATCGAGGGTTCCGGTTCCAGGCCGTCGAGCGCCGAAATCGCTTCGGCGATCGCGTCGACCAGCTCCGCGGGGGCCTTCATCGGGCCTCCGGTTCGATATCGATGATGGTCACCGACACCTCGTCGACGCGCACCCCGGTCTGCGCGCGCACGGTCCGCATCACCGCGTCCTGCACCTCGGCACCGAGCGCACCGGCATGCTGCCCGGCCGCGATCGACAGTTCCAGCTCGACCGCGAGCACCCCGCCATTGCGGTGCACGCGAACACCTTTCGTGGAGGCGAGCTCATAACCGCTCCACAGCTGCTTCCCGGCTCGGTTGAACGCCGCGACCAGACCGCGCAGCCCGTGCTCGACCCGCACCACCCCGGGTACGTCCAGCGCGGCCCGCACCGCCACACCGGCCACCACCGGATCGGCCACCACCAGTTCCGCGCGCCGGGAACTCATCGACCCTCCCACTGGAATTCGTTGCGCCCCAACCTCATCGACCACCTCTTCGGACGGCGTGCGCACCTGCTGCGGCACGACCGCCGCTTCGGACGGCCCGCGCACCTGCTGCGCCACGACCGCTTCCCCGGTGGTCGGCACGCTCTTGGTCATCGCCCGCCCTCCTGATAGACATCGACGATCGCGATATCGAGCCGCCCGACCAGCAGACCGGTGCGCGCCGACGCGGCGGCCGTGACGCGTTCGCGCACCCGCGGCACCAGACCCTGTACGCCCTCGCCGCTCACCTCGACCGCGATGGTCATGGAGATGTGCACGACCGTCTCACCGTCGGGGCCGACCCCGACCGGCCGCAGCCGCACGCGCCGTGCCCGCACCCCGTCCACGCTGTCCGCGGCGAAGCGCAGCACCACCGCGACGGCCTGTTCGCTCACCGCGACCGTGCCCCGATGCGGGGTGGCCAGGCCGAGCACCTGCCCGCGCCGCCGCTCCGCGCGCACCGCGGACATGATGCGCTCCACCAGATCCGCGGGCGGCGGATCGGGTTCGTCGATCAGTTCGCGGGTCGCGGTGCGCAGACCCAGCAGGCTCTCGCGCGCGGTCCGGCAGTGCGCGCAACTCGCCTCGTGCGCGTCGCCGCCGCCGTTCTGCACGGTGTCGAGCCGATCCCACACACTGTCCAATGCCCGGCCGCAGGGCAGCAGGTAGTCCGGTTCGGTATCGATATCGGTATCTGTCACCGCCATGGCTGCATCACCTCCGCCAGTTGGGCTCGGGCCCGCGCGATGCGACCGCGTACCGCGGTGGCGTTCGCGCCGACGATCTCGCCGATTTCCTCGTATGAGCGGCCGTGCACCTCGCGCAACAGCCAGCACGCTCGTTGTTCGGGGGTGAGCTCCCCCAGGGCCGCGGTCAGCGCCTCCAATTGGCCGTTGACCTGCGCCGCGTGTTCGGGCCGGGTCTCGACGCGCGGGGATTCGGCGGCATCGGGATCGGCGTCCACCGGAAGTTGCCGCGAGCGCAACAGATTCAGGCAGCGATTGGTGGTCATGCGGTAGAGCCAGCCCGAGAAGGCGGCATCGTCCTCGAGTTGGGCGATGCGCCGCCAGGCGGTCAGGAAGACCTCCTGCACGATGTCCTGCGCCTCGGAGCGGTCCGCCAGCATCCGCGAGGCCAGCCGGAACATGGCACCTTCATAGCGGAGAACTAGCTGTTCGAAGGCGCGAATATCGCCGTCACGGACGCGCGCGGCCAGGGTGGCATCGTCGGACACACCTGTGAGCGCCGCTTCCGGCATGGTCCCAGCACCTCCTCATCGCTTCACAGAGTTAGACACACGAGGACGGAGATCGTCACGAAGCAGTATGAGTGATGGTTGTCTCAATGGTTGCCGCGTGACGAATCGACTGTCCGGAGTGTCCGGATGCGATGAGGGGCGCAGGGGTGGGCGATCAGCCCAGGGCGTAGACGTACCGGCTGGTCGGGACCAGATCCAGGTTCTGGTGCGCGCCGAAACGGACCACGCTCTCCATCATGAGGGTGACGCGGCGTTGCAGTTCGGCATCGTCATCGCCCGCGCCGTAGAAGGCGTGCACACTGGTCATGGCCGCCATGGGGAACAGTTCCTCCACGAGCGCGTCGACCGGTTTGCCCGGGGTGATCTGCTCCAGCACGGTGTTCTGCACGTAACCGAAGGTGTCCTGGGTGTCGATGGCGACCGGGGTGTGCAGGTCGTGCCAGCGATGCAGCCATTCACCGCGGGTCAGCTCGGCCGGGATGCGCAGCAGCGCGAAATTGGCCAGGGCGTCGGTGCGCTCACCATTGCCGACCTTGGGCGGCACGATCGGGGTGCGCTCGTCGACGGTCCAGCCGTTCACCTCATCGGCCACCGAACCCAGTGCGGCGGTGACTGGTTCGTGCCCGCCGCGGGTGCGCACGCTCACGATCGCGTCGATGGGCCGGTCGTAGGTGCTGTGCTTGACCTGTGCCGCGGCCACATCGGAATCGCGCACATTGATCTGGAATTCGGTGGCCCCGATATCGGCCAGCCGGTGCCGTAGCTCGGCGGCGTGCAGCCGCTCGTCCAGATCCGCGCCCCACAGGGCGTACATCAACTTCATTCCGAGTCCTTCACCGCTCACTTTGACCGGCTCACGGTAGCTCGACGGGCCTGTTCCAGCCGTTGGTTTCGGCACACCCGTCCCATCCAGCGGACCCGCGCGGGTTCGGAACTCATTCCGGGATGTGATGCCGTTCACATCGGGCCGGTCAAACACCTATTTATATTTTTCGCAGAAATTCGTGAAACACATCCGGGTTTGCGTGAGATTAACCGAGTATCCGCAATCCAGCGGAAGACGAAAGGAAAGAAATCATGTTGCTCGGACTCATCGGCGCATTCGGCGTCGGCGCTGCTCTCGCTGTAGCCGGATTCCTCGCTGGACTGGGTATCCTGATCTGAATCAGAGACCCGCAAGGGGCTCGAGGACAATCGAAGCCCCTGACACATGGACCGATCGCCACCACGGATAACCCCGGTTATCCACGGTGGCGTTCGGCGTTTTCGGAGATAATTCAGCGAATGGAGCGGACTTCCGGATCGACATCGCCGTCCGCGGCGCTGATCGCCTCGCTGAGCAGCTGATCCAGGTGATACGGGTACACGGTCTCACCCGCCGCGTCGATGGCCGCGATATCCGCGGGGGTGCACCATTTATTACCGGTGATGGAACGCCGCTCGATGAAATCGAGTTTCGCCGGATTCGGTTCGAAGTTCTTCGCCCGGAGCGCGAAGAAAAGTTCTTCCGAGCGAATCAGCTCACCATTGAATGGAAAAACCGCGACGCGACGCCACAGCGGCCCGCGCAGGGCGGAAGAGTCTGCGGGATAACCCGTTTCTTCGTATAGCTCGCGGATAGCGGCTTCGCGCAATGATTCCCCCGGATCGACACCGCCGCCGATGGTGAACCAGAATTCGACATCCGGCACTTTCGGATCGCGACCGCGCAGCAGCAATACGCGATTGTCTTCGTCCAGCAATACAACTCGCGCCGACGTCCGGACGGTATCGACTTCCAGTCCGGTAGAGGCTGCGGCGGTTACCCGTTCGGCGATCTCGAAATAGGTCGGCAGCGGTGCGGTACCGCCCAGGTGCAGGATGCGGACCAGGCGGCGGGTGCGCAGCGCCAGGGTGTCGCGCACGGCGTCATTGTGGAAGCGGCGCGCGATCAGCACGCGCGCCTCGGCATCGGCCAGTTCGGCCACGATCTGCGGCGGCAGCCGATCGATATCGATCGCGGAAAGCGCTGCGGCCAGCTGGTTTTCAATGGGCTCGCGGTCCTGCCAGTCGGCGCGCTCGGCGCGGCCCGCGAGGGCGGCCAGCCGCCGCGCCTGTTCGGTCTGGTCCGGGCCCAGCAGCGCGGACACCGAACGCGCGACCACCGCGCGCCGGGCCAGTGCCGCGTCCAGGGCGTGCCGGGCCTGATCGGTGCGCACATGCAGGCGGTCCAGGCGATTGGCGGTCGTGTACGCCCAGACGCCAATGGTGATGACAACGGCCGCGATTAGGGCTAAAACCAGAATCGTGGTGGCGGAGAAAGTGATCATCCGGCGGTCCGCACGCGCATATCGCCGACCGTGACGGTCTCGTAGACGCGCAGGATCTGTTCCGCGACGACCGGCCAGTCGTATTCGCCGACAACCTGATTCGCGGTGCGGATGAGTTCCTCGCGCCGATTGGCATCGGTCAGCACGCTGTCGAGGGCCGCGGCCAGCAGATCGGAATCACCGACCGGGACCAGCATGCCCGCGGTGCCGTCGCGCAGCACCCGGCGGAAGGCGTCCAGATCGCTGGCCACCACGGCGGTTCCGGCGGCCATGGCCTCCACCAGCACGATGCCGAAGCTCTCGCCGCCGAGGTTGGGCGCGCAGTACACATCGGCGCTGCGCATGGCCGAGGCCTTCTCCTGATCCGAGACCTGTCCGAGAAAGCGCAGGTGCGAGGCGTTTTCACCGGCTTCGCGGCGCAGTCGCTCCTCATCGCCGCGGCCCACGATCAGCACTTCGATCCGCGGGTGGCGACGCACCAGTTCGGGCAGCGCGCCGAGCAACACGTCCATGCCCTTGCGGGGTTCGTCATAGCGGCCCAGGAACAGTACGGTGCCGCCCGCGCGCGGATAGCCGTCCAGCAGCGGGGCGTGCGCGAAGGCGGGAACGTCCACGCCATTGGGGATTTCGACGGCGTCGCCGCCGAGCGCCTCGACCTGCCAGCGCCGGGCCAGCTCGGATACCGCGATCCGGCCGCTGATCTTCTCGTGGTACGGCCGCAGCACACCCTGAAAAGTGCTGAGCACCAGCGATTTCGTGGTGGAGGTGTGGAAGGTGGCCACGATCGGCCCCTCGGCGATCTTCAACGCCAGCATGGACAGGCTGGGCGCGTTCGGCTCGTGAATATGCAGTACGTCGAAATCGTTCTCGGCGATCCAGCGGCGAATCCGGGTGTACGCGGTGGGGCCGAAGGAGAGCCTGGCGACCGACCCGTTGTACGGGATGGCGACCGCGCGACCGGCGGACACCACATAGTCGGGCAGCGGGGTGTCATCGGCGGCGGGCGCGAGCACGCTCACCTTGTGCCCGCGCTCGATGAGCACCTGCGCGAGTTCGACCACATGCGCCTGCACCCCGCCCGGAACGTCGAACGAATACGGGCAGACCATGCCGATTCTCATAGCGCGCCGTCTCCCCTGTGCCCGTCGGCGTTCTGCTTATCGCCGGGCTGCTGCTGATACCCCGTGTGCTGCTGCGTCGCGGCGATGCGATCCAGTCGCGATTGCGACAAATCACTTTCCCACAGTGGCTGCAACATGTGCCAGTCCGCGGGGTGGGCGGCGATATTGGCGGCGAAGCGATCCGCGAGTAACTGGGTCGCCGCGGCCACGCCGCCCGAGACGTCCAGGGGCGCTTCGGTCTTGAATCCCCAGCCTTCGCGGCCCTGCGCGTCGACGGTGTTCCAGCAGTGCACCGGGATCAGTGCCGCACCGGTTTCGATGGCCAGTTTGGCCGCACCGGCGGGCATCCAGGTGCGCTCGCCGAAGAAGTCCACCGGTACGCCCTTACCGGTGAGATCGCGCTCGCCCATCAGGCAGACCGCGCGGTTCTGCCGCAGCCGATCCGCCAATTGCGGGAACGGCGGCTGCTCACCACCGGTGAGCGGGAAGACCTCGAAACCGAGGCTCTCGCGGTATTCGACGAAACGCTCGAACAGCGATTCCGGTTGCAGCCGTTCGGCGACGGTGGCGAAGGTGCCGTGCGCCTGCACCAGCCACACCCCGGCCATATCCCAGTTGCCCGAATGCGGGAGCACCAGCACCGCGCCGCGACCGGCGGCCAGGGCCGCGTCCAGGTTCTCGACCTCATTGATGAACAGCGTGCCCGAGCGCACCATCTCGGCGTGATCCATGGCGGGCAGCCGGAACGCCTCGCGCCAGTAGCGGGCGTAGGACCGCATGCTCGCGCGGACCAGTTCGTCGGGGACCTGTTCGGGGGTCGTACCGATCACCCGGGCGAGGTTGCGCCGCAATTGATTCGGCGCTCCGGCGCGCGACTTGCGATTGGCCTTGCGCGCGGCGGCATCGGCTCCGGCGTCGAAGGCCTTGCGCACCAAGCCTTCCGGAAGAGTGCGCACCAGCGCCCACCCGGCCGCGTAGGCCTTATCGGTCATCGCGGACGTGAAATCGCTGCTCACCGCTGGGGTTCCTCCGGCGCTTTGGGCACAGTGGGGATGATCTCGCGGGCACCGGGCGAATTACGCACGGCCAGCACGCGCTGGAATACGGTGACGATGCTCAGCACCGCGAGCACGTAAATGGCCACGTACACCGCGTAACTCAGCCATTCGATCTCGAAATAGCCGCCGATACCGGTGAATCCGGCGCCGACGAGTCCGATGACCAGGCGGTCCGGGCGCTCGATGATGCCGCCGTCGGCCGAGAGCCCGCTGGCCTCCGCGCGTGCCTTGGCGTAGGAGATGACCTGCGAGGTCACCAGTACCACCAGCGTCGCGGCGAACAGGATCTTGGAGTTCGCGTGGTAGACCGCCCACCAGGCCAGGCCGCCGAAGATGGCGCCGTCCGCCACCCGGTCACAGGTGGCGTCCAGTACCGCACCGTATTTCGTGCCGCCGCCGCGGGCGCGCGCCATCGCGCCGTCGAGCATGTCGAACATGACGAACAGCCAGATCACCATCGTTCCCCAGAACAGGTGATCGGACGGGAACAGCGTCACGGCGGCCGCGATCGAGGCGGTGGTGCCGATGAGCGTCATCGCGTCCGGCGTCAGTCCGGTGCTCACCAGTGCTTTGCCCAGGGGCGCAGTCGCTTTGGCGAACGTTTCGCGACCGAAGAAGCTCAGCACGCTATTCGGATTCCTTCCATGCACCAGCCAGCAATGCCCGGGTCTCCCGCAGCAGTTGTGGCATCACCTTCACTCCGCCGACGACGGTAATGAAGTTGGCGTCACCACTCCAGCGGGGCACGATATGTTGGTGCAGGTGATCGGCGAGTGAACCGCCGGCAACGCCACCGAGATTCAGCCCGACATTGAAGCCTTCGGGCCGCGAGACGCGCTTCATGACGCGAATCGCCTGCTGGGTGAAGGCCATCAGTTCGGTGCTCTCCTCGACGGTGAGGTCCTCGAGGTTGGCCACGCGACGGTAGGGCACGACCATCATGTGGCCGGGGTTGTACGGGTACAGGTTCAGCACCGCGTACACCCATTCGCCGCGCGCGATGACCAGGCCGTCCTCATCCGCCATCTCCGGGATGTCGGTGAAGGGATGCCCGGTCTTCTTGGGCGCGTCCGGCTTTCGCTCCTCGGTCGCGCCGGTGATGTAGGACATCCGGTACGGCGTCCACAGTCGCTGCAACCGATCCGGCTCCCCCGGTCCACAGTCGACGATCGACTGCGGACCCGAATCCCCAAGCCCCGCAGTATCTTCGGTGAGGCCCGCCGCACGTTCAGTCATGCCCTACCCGTTCGTCTTCTCGAAACGCGCCGCCGTCGGAGAGTCGTTCTCGCGGTGCGCGATCCACTCGACCACCGCGGCCACCGCCTCGGCGACCGGTACGCCGTTCACCTGGGTGCCGTCGCGGAAGCGGAAGCTGACCGCGCCCGCCTCCACATCCTTGGCGCCGGCCAGCAGCATGAAGGGGACCTTCTGCGCGGTGTGGTTGAAGATCTTCTTCTGCATGCGGTCATCGCTGCGGTCGACCTCGGCGCGCACGCCGTGATCGCGCAGCGAGTCGATGACACCGTCCAGGTGTTCGGCGAAGGCGTCGGCGACCGGGATGCCGACCACCTGCACCGGCGCGAGCCAGGCCGGGAACGCGCCCGCGTAATGCTCGGTGAGCACGCCGAAGAAGCGCTCGATGGAACCGAACAGCGCGCGGTGGATCATGACCGGGCGGTGCTTGGCGCCGTCCGCGCCGGTGTACTCGAGCTCGAAACGCTCGGGCAGGTTGAAGTCCAGCTGGATGGTGGACATCTGCCAGGTGCGCCCGAGCGCGTCCTTGGCCTGCACGGAGATCTTCGGGCCGTAGAAGGCCGCGCCGCCCGGATCCGGCACCAGGTCCAGACCGGAATCGGTGGCCACCTTGCGCAGGGTTTCGGTGGCTTCTTCCCACAGCTCATCGGAGCCGACGAACTTCTTCGGATCCTTGGTGGAGAGCTCGAGGTAGAAGTCGTCGAGGCCGTAATCGCGCAGCAGCGACAGCACGAACTGGAGCGTGGTGGTGAGCTCCGCGTGCATCTGCTCCTTGGTGCAGTAGATGTGCGCGTCGTCCTGGGTCATACCCCGGACGCGGGTCAGGCCGTGTACGACACCGGACTTCTCGTAGCGGTAGACCGAGCCGAATTCGAAGAGCCGCAACGGCAATTCGCGGTAGGAGCGCCCGCGCGCCCGGAAGATCAGGTTGTGCATCGGGCAGTTCATCGGCTTGACGTAGTAGTCCTGGCCGGGCTTGCGCACGGTGCCGTCGTCATTGAGTTCGGCATCGAGGTGCATGGCCGGGAACATGCCGTCGCGGTACCAGTCCAGGTGGCCGGAGACCTCGAAGAGGTGGCCCTTGGTCACGTGCGGGGTGTTGACGAATTCGTAGCCCGCGGCGGTGTGGCGGCGGCGCGAGTAGTCCTCGAGCTCCTTGCGGATGATGCCGCCCTTGGGGTGGAACACCGGCAGGCCCGAGCCCAGCTCATCGGGGAAGGAGAACAGGTCCAGCTCCAGGCCGAGCTTGCGGTGATCGCGCTTCTCGGCCTCTTCGAGCAGGTGCAGGTACTCATCCTGGGCTTCCTGGGATTCCCAGGCGGTGCCGTAGATGCGCTGCAGATCCTCGCGGCTCTGATCACCGCGCCAGTAGGCGGCCGAGCTGCGGGTGAGCTTGAACGCGGGAATGTACTTGGTGGTGGGCAGGTGCGGGCCGCGGCACAGATCGCCCCACAGCTTCTCGCCGGTGCGCGGGTCCAGGTTGTCGTAGATGGTCAGCTCTTTGCCGCCGACCTCCATGACCTCCGGATCGTCGATGCCCGATTTGTCGTTGATCAGTTCCAGCTTGAACGGCTCGTTCGCGAGTTCGACGCGGGCGGCCTCGATATCGGTGACGCGGCGCGAAAAGCGCTGCGCGCCTTTGATGATCTTCTTCATCCGGGATTCCAGCTTGGTGAGATCCTCGGGGGTGAAGGGGCGCTCGACCTGGAAGTCGTAGTAGAAGCCGTCCTTGATGAACGGGCCGATGCCGAGCTTTGCGCCCGGGAACTCCTGCTGCACGGCCTGGGCCAGCACGTGCGCGGCCGAGTGCCGGATCACGCTGCGGCCGTCCTCGGAATCGGCGGTGACGGCCTCGACCTCGACGTCGGTCTCCGGAATCCAGGACAGATCCTTGAGATTGCCCTCGCCGTCCTTGACGACGATGACCGCGTCGGGGCCCTTGCTCGGCAGGTCGGCCTCGCGCACCGCGGCACCCGCCGTCGTCCCGGCCGACACCCGGACGAGGGCGACTGGGCTCTTCGGGGCTGTGGTGGTCACGGCTGTGCACTCCTTGGCATTGTCGTAAGCGCGGGAAATCCCCGCGATGTCTGGCCGGTCCATGCTATCGGCACGCCTGTGACCGCGTGCCGATGGACCTGGTGCCGGGGTGTCAGCCCCGCGCGGCCAACTCCTCCAGCAGCGCCTCGCGCTGTGCCGCAGGACGTTTCGGGCAGCTCGTGCACATCTCACAGCCGGGGGCCTCGAACACCAGGCAGCACGAGATGCGGCGCACAAAAGTGCGCCCGCCGATATCACTGAATCGGGGTACCGGCATCCGCCCGGAAACCTCCCTGGCCAGCGCCGATCCCACTTCCTGCGCGCCCGCGTCGAGCGCGCGATTACCGATCGCGTCGGCCACGATCGCCCACAGCGCCGCCACCCCCGCACCGGACACCTCGGCCACCACCGGAATCACCGCCGACAAGGTATGCCGCAGCGCGTGCCCGACCGGTTCCACCTGAATGGGGTCGCCGCCGACGCCCAACATGATCGGGTCGCCGGTGTCCGGCTCGCCCGCGCCCACCCCCGAACCGTCCACCGAGCCCAGCTCGCACATGGCCAGCACCCGCTCGACTCCCCCGTCCGGCCGCATCTCCAATCCGATGCTCGCCAGCGCCGGATCCATCACCGGCAACCCGGCGGCCTGCGCGCTCACGATCGGTTCCACCAGCGATGACGCCACCATGCACCACCACAGCGTCCCGGACACCCGGGAATCCCCGGTCCCCCAGGAAATCCCCATATCCGAGATCCGCTCCCCGAGCCACTGCCGATCCAGCAGTCGCGCTCCGGGCACCACGTTGATCCGAACAGGAGGCTGCGCAACCATTTCCATTGGACTCCGATCCAGCCGCCACCGAAGGGGCTCACCAACCAGGATGTCACTGCGGCGCGACCGAGGCTCCCGCGGACGGCGTTAACCCTATGCGCAGCTACGCGCCGCTCTCCGCAGGCGCGCCCGCCGCCCCCGATCCCGGGCATCGCGAGTCGCGTTGCGTGGTGGTTGCTCCTTGCCTCTAGGGGTGTCCCCCGAGATCTCCTGTGATCGGGAACATGCGGGATCCTCCTCGAGGTTGATACGAAAGGCGACCACGGAGCGATGTATTGAACGTCGCTCCAGCGCAGAATTTCTGGTGCGGTCGGCGGCCACGCTTACGCAGGAAGCTCACAGGCTCAACGGATCCGGGTCTCAGGGTTCGGCGTGAAAGTGGTGGTCGCGGAGGTTTGCCGCGTGAACTCGATCCACCTGGTGAAGAGGAGAACACCGTGCCCGCAATGGTTTCGATCGCTGTCTCGGGAGTTTCGTCGGAGGTTGTGCGGGAGTACCGCGACCGCGGCTGGAACGTCGATGAGACCTCGGGGGGACCCCGGTTGGTGACCGATGAGCGGATCGCGGCTGTCGAACTCACCGGGCCGCTGGCGGCCGGCGTGCGCCGGTTCCTGCGGGCGAACAATCTGTCCGGACCGGTGATCGAGGTGCGCGGGGCGCAGCGGCGGGAGATCCATCTCGTGGTGGGTGCGGGCAAGGCGGCCAAGGCGATCGAGGCGCTGCGGGCGTCGGGGGCCGTGGTGTACACCGAGGGCGCGACGGTGCCGCTGCCCGCTTCCGGTGGTGCGGCGGAGTGGGGTATCGGGCCCGATGAGGCGCGCTGGATGCCGCCGCTGGTGGCGATCTCGGCCGCGGTGCGCGCGGCGGAAAGCCGGTACGGCGCCCGGGTCACCGAGCTGGCCTGCTGAGGACCGAAACCACCGAGCTATCCGAAGACACTGAGCCGCAGCGCATCTCGCCGGGGAAGACGGCGAAATATGCCAATCGGCCGAGCAGGTGCTTCGGGGGGATTCGTTCTACGCTGCCCGCGTGAATCCCCCGGAGACCGCTCATACGGACTCGCGGCCGTGGCTGCGATGGACGCTCATCCTGGCCGGAATCATCCTGGCCGCCGCCATCGGGGGGACCCTGGTGTCACAGCGGCTGATTCCGGACAGGCCGCGAATCGATATCGCGGCGGCCAGGATCGGCGATTGTGTTGCGGGCAAGGATGTGGTGCCGTGCTCGGATGAGCGCGCCCTGTATCGCGTCACCGCGATCGTCGGCATCGGCGAATCCTCCAAATGCCCGCCGCTGAACAGCTCGGCGCTCGGCAGAGCGCGCTCGTTCGACGAAACCGCCAATGGCACCGTGTGTTTGGCGTTCCTGAACCGCTAGAGCTGGCGGATCACCTTCTCGGCGAGATAGAGCGCCGCGACCACGCCCGCGATGATGATGACGGGATAGGGGTTCGCCGCCTTCGCGTAGTCGTAGGTCGACGCGGCCGCGACGATCGTCATGAGGAAGAAAAGAAACCGCTTCATCTGCTTGCTCCCTGGCGGGGATTCCAGGGTAGACGAGGCAATTGCACTGCGTCCCAGCCGAATCCGAGCAAGGGCAGGGTACGGACAGCACTACGGCAGGCCTTGGGCCGAACGCTGCCGCTTGCGGCGAAAACGACTGTCGGGGGCCCGCGTAACGCCGGGGGCCCCCACAGGGGGGTGAGAAAAGCTCAAAGAGGACGCGGCCCCGGCCCAAAGGTCGGGGTGGGGGTTATACGAAAGGGCGGGGGC